>NZ_MUNR01000010.1 GCF_002001045.1 Rhodanobacter sp. C01
CAGCCCGCCCCCCCATCTGCGTCGAGTCGTAGGAGTAGTTGCCGGTGACTCGCACCTCATCGCCGATCAGCTCGGCGTTCTGCACGCGATGCCACAACGCCGGGCTCAGCTTCAGCGTGTCGAGCAGGAATTCCACTGTGCGACCCTTGCGCTGCTTGAGGTACTCCGGCCGGCATACTGCACCGACGCTCATCACGCCGTCCGGCAGCGGGATCATCCACATCCAGCCATGTTCAAAGCTGTAGATGCTGATGTTGCCGGCGTCTTCGCCGGGCCGGTATTCGGCACCGCGGAAGTGGCCGAAGATCGCCGCACTCTGGTGCTGGTCGTTCTTGCGCCGCAGCTTGTGTCTGCTCGACAGCAGCGCATCGCGGCCGCTGGCGTCGACCACGTAACGCGCCTCGATGCCATAGCTGCGGCCATCGTCGGTCTTCACGTCCAGCCAGGTTTCGCGCGGGCCGCGTTGCTCGACCCGTATCACCTCGTGCCCCTCGCGCGCATCCGCGCCGCACTCGCGCGCGTGGTCGTACAGCATCTTGTCGAAATCCTGCCGCCACACCTGGTAGGCATGCGGTGGGCTCTGCCCGATGGCGCGGGCGAATGCATAGGTGTTGTAGCCGCGTTCGTTGTCCGCCTCGAAGTCCGCACCGGGTTTGAACATGCCCAGCGCACGCACCTTGTCCAGCACGCCGAGCCGCTCGAATACCGGCAGGTTCATCGGCAGCAGTGATTCGCCGATGTGGAAACGCGGGTGATGCGCCTTCTCCAGCGCGATCACCTTGTAACCGCGACCTGCCAGCAGGGCGGCTGCCGTGCTGCCGCCGGGGCCACCGCCGATCACCGCCACATCGCACTGTTCGACCGTCTGATCCGTCATGCTCGCTCCGCCTGGCGCCATCACCACGACAGCGCCTCCCGCGTTCAATTATGACGCAAGCGATCGGCCAGCCCGCGGGCCTCTGTTACCATCGACAGCCGCCACACGCCCTTGCCCCATCCATGCTCAATCCGCAACAACTGGCCGCCGTCGAACATTGCGACAGCCCGCTGCTGGTGCTTGCTGGCGCCGGTTCCGGCAAGACCTCGGTGATCACGCAGAAGATCGCGTATCTGATCGCGCGCAAGAAACTCAGCGCCGCGAAGATCGCCGCGATCACCTTTACCAACAAGGCCGCGAAGGAGATGCGCGAACGCGTCGGCAAGCTGGTCAGCGCCGAGGACGCCGCCGCGCTCACCGTCTGCACCTTCCACGCTCTGGGCTTGAAGTTTCTGCAGATCGAGCATGCGCGCGCTGGCCTGCGCCGCGGCTTCTCGGTGCTGGACGCGGACGACAGCGAGGGCATCGTCAAGGAGCTGGCGCCGAAAGGCGCAAAGCCGGATGTACTGTACGGCATCCGCAACCTGCTCAGCCGCGCCAAGAACGGCGGCCTGTCACCGGAGGAAGCGCTGGCCGCCGCACGCAGTCCGCGCGAGCTGGAAGCGGCGACGATCTACGACTTGTACCAGCAGCGCCTCGCCGCGTTCAATGCCGTCGATTTCGACGACCTGATCCGGCTGCCGCTGCGAATCCTCGAATCAGACGCCGGATGCCGTGATGCCTGGCGTGAGCGGTTGCGCTACCTGCTGGTCGACGAATACCAGGACACCAACGACGCGCAATACCGCCTGCTTAAAGTGCTGGCCGGCGAACGCGGCGGTATCACCTGCGTGGGCGACGACGACCAGTCGATCTACGCCTGGCGCGGCGCGAATCCGGAGAACATCGACCAGCTCGGCCGCGACTGGCCGAGCCTGCGCGTGATCAAGCTGGAGCAGAACTATCGCTGCGGCAAGCGCATCCTGCGCGCAGCAAATCAGCTGATCGCCAACAACCCACATCTGCACGAAAAGAAGCTGTGGAGCGAGCATCCGGAAGGCGCACCGATCCGCGTGCTGGAATGCAAGGAAGCCGAGCACGAGGCCGAACGTGTCGCCGCGATCGCCACCACGCTGGCGGAAAAGCACAAGGCGCGCTGGCACGACATCGCGATCCTCTACCGCGGCAACTTCCAGGCGCGCCCGCTGGAAAAGGCGCTGCGCCTGGCGCGGATTCCCTACCACCTCACCGGCGCATTGAGTTTCCTCGACCGCGCCGAGGTGAAGGACCTGCTTTGCTATCTGCGCCTGCTTGCCAATCCCAGCGACGACGCCGCATTCCTGCGCGTGGTCAACGTACCCAAACGCGAGATCGGCTCGACCACGCTGGAGAAACTCGGCCAGATCGCGCAAAGCCGGCACAGCTCGCTGCTCGACGCCACCCGCAGCGACAGCGTGCTGCGCCAGCTGACCCCGCGCCCCGCCGCGGCGCTGGCCTCGTTCGCAGGCCTGCTCGACGAGCTGCGCAGCGCCTCGCTGCATGAAAGCGCCGCCGACCTGGTCGAACTGATCCTCAAACGTACCGGCTACGCCGCACAGATCGCAGCCGGCACGCCGGACATTGCGACGCGCGAGCGCAAGCTCGGCAACCTGCGTGAGCTCGCCGACTGGTTCCGCGCGATGCAGAAAGGTGGCAACAGCGCCGGCGACCTCGCCTCGCAACTCGCCCTGCTCAGCCACGCCGACCGCGACGAACCGGGCAATGCGGTGCGCATGATGACCCTGCACTCCGCCAAGGGCCTGGAATTCCGCTTCGTCTTCATCGTCGGCTGCGAGGACGGCACGCTGCCGCACGATGGCGCGATCGACGAGGGTCGCATCGACGAGGAGCGCCGCCTGATGTACGTAGGCATCACCCGCGCCAAGGAACTGCTCACCCTGTCGTGGTCGGCGAAAACCAAACGCTACGGCGACGTCCACAACAACCAGCCCAGCCGCTTCCTGCACGAACTGCCGCAGGCCGACCTGCACTGGCAAGGCAAGGATCCGGAAGCGGACAAGGAAGCCGTGCGCGAGACCGCCGAGTCGCACATGGCGAAAATCGCGGCGATGCTGGCAGGCAACTAGCCACGCCTGGCCACGCGGCACAGGCCGGCCGAAAACTACCATGCATGGCCTTCGTCATGGTCTGATGCGCATGCACGACAATCACCGCACACCCATGCCCCAGGCCACAGCCGCATGACCGAATCAGCCAATCTCCATGCGCAGGCTGTTGCTGCCTTCAATCGGCACGATTGGCAGCGCGTGGGAGAACTGACCGCCAGGCTGCTTTCCCTGGTGCCGGATCATGCCGTTGCGCATTACTTCGCCGGCATCGCATGCATGGAACAGCGGCAGCTGGCGCCGGCACTGCAGCATCTGCGCCGTGCAACGGAACTGGATGCCGCGCATGCCGGCTTTGCCGCCCAGCTCGCCAGGGCACTCTCCTTCGCCCGGCTGTCGCAAGAGGCGCTTTCAGCGGCAGATCGAGCCCTCGTGCTATCGCCACAGGATCCAGCCACGCTCGACCTTTTGGGTGGTATCTATGCGCAAAACGAAGCCCATGCAAAGGCCGTTTCCGCGTTTCGCCGTGCCGTGGCTCTCATGCCGGCACATGCAGCCTTCCGTTTCAATCTGGCCACTTCCCTGATTGCGAATGGCGATATCGATGACGCCGAACGCGAGATCGAAACCTGCCTGGCCCTGGATCCGAAGTTCTGGAAAGCCCACCTGACCCTGGCCCATCTGCATCGGCAGACACCATCAAGCCATCATGTCGCGCGATTGCAATCCATGCTTGCACATGATCATGGCAACAGCCTCGCCCGAATTTGCCTCAACATGGCGCTGGCCAAGGAATACGAGGATCTCGCCGACTACCCGAGGGCGTTCGGACATCTGCTGCGCGGCAAGGCCGCCAGCCGCGAGGGTCTCGACTACTCGATCGAACACGATGAAGCACTGTTCGCGGCACTTGCACGTGCCTTTCCCGAGCCCCTGGCCAGCGCGTCAGGCCATCCATCCCGTGAGCCCATCTTTGTATTCGGCCTGCCGCGTACCGGTACCACGCTGGTGGAGCGCATCATCTCCAGTCACCCGAGCGTGACTGCCGCGGGTGAGCTGCAGAATTTCGGCGTGGCGTTGCGGCGCGCCTGGAACAGCCATACGCCACTGTGGCTGGATTCCGAGATCGCCGCGCGCACGCGCGATGTCAACTGGCAACGCGTGGGCGCGGATTACATTTCCAGCACGCGACCGGCCACGGGACACACGTCACATTTCGTCGACAAGCTGCCGCACAATTTCCTGTACGCCGGCTTCATTGCCAGTGCTCTGCCCAATGCAAGAATGATCTGTCTGAGGCGCGATCCGATGGACGCCTGCCTCAGCAATTTCCGCCAGCTTTTCGCCGAGCGGCTGCCCTACTACAACTATTCCTTCGACCTGCTCGACACGGGCCGGTACTACGTGCTTTTCGATCGGCTGATGGCGCATTGGCAACACGTCTTTCCGGGGCGGATCCTGGAAGTGCGGTACGAGGCGCTCATCGATGATCAGGAATCCGTTTCGCGACAGGTGCTGGAATTCTGTGGCCTGCCGTGGAACGATGCGTGCCTGCATTTCGAGAAGAATCGCGCGCCGGTAGGCACGGCCAGTGCATTGCAAGTGCGCGAACCTGTCTATCGATCTGCCATCGGACGCTGGAAGAGATACGAGACTCAGCTTGCCGAGTTGCGGGAGCTGCTGGTTCGCGCGGGCGTCGACATTCCCCCTTGAATGCCGCGCCACATCGTCCGCACACCGCCAACCAGCCGCCACGACCCGGAACCGAGATGACCGATCCCGCCGCGATCTACACACAGCTCAGCGAGGCATTCAACCGGCGCGAGTGGCGGCAAGCCAGGGAATTCGCGGCACGCCTGCTGCAAGTCGCGCCGCGGCATGCAGGCGTTTACTACATGGCCGGCATCGCCGAACTGGAGCTGCAGCAACTACCGGCGGCCGTGGAGTATCTGCGCAGGGCGAGCGTGCTCGAACCGGGTCGAGCCGATTTTGCCGTGCACTTCGCCAAGGCACTGGCGGTTTCGCACCGGAACCGCGAGGCGAGAACGGCAGCCGATCGCGCACTGGCCTTGGGCCCGGCCGATGCCAACACACTGGACACGCTGGGCGTGATCTACACGCAGGTAGGCGAGTATCTCTCCGCGACGAAGGCGTTCAGCGGAGCCACGGCGCTCGCCCCGGCACAGGCGTCGTACCGCTACAACCTGGCGACTTCGCACGTGTCCACCGGCCAGATCTCCGCAGCGGAAGCCGAGATCGAGGCGTGCCTGGGGCTGGACCCGCGTTACTGGCGCGCACACCTGACGCTGGCCCAGTTGCGCCGCTGGACGCCAGAGGACAACCATGTGGAACGGCTGCAGGCCCTGCTTGCGGAGGTGGGTGACGGTTCCCGCGATACCGCCGCCCTGATCTGCCTGAACATGGCGCTGGCCAAGGAGTATGAGGACTTGGGCGAGTACCCCGCGGCATTCGGGCACCTCGTCCGCGGCAAGGCCGCAGGCGGCGCCGGTCGCAGCTATACGATCACCCGCGACGAAGCCTTGTTCACTGCCATCGCGGAAAGCTTCCCGGGGCCGCAGGCCGCATCGACCGGGTGCATGAGCGACGAGCCCATCTTCATCATCGGCATGCCGCGCAGCGGCACCACCCTGGTCGAGCGCATCATCTCCAGCCATCCCGACGTGCGGTCCGCGGGCGAGCTGCTGAATTTCGGCATGTCGCTGAAACAGGCCTCCGGCAGCCGGACCTCGACCCTGATCGATGCCGACACCATCGTCCGCGCACGCGGCACGGACTGGAAAAAACTGGGCGACACCTACCTGGCCAGCACGAGGCCAACCACCGGCCACAGCCCGCGCTTCATCGACAAGCTGCCGCACAATTTTCTCTACGCCGGCTTCATCGCCAACGCCCTGCCGAACGCAAAAATCATCTGCCTGCGGCGCGACCCGATGGACACCTGCCTCAGCAATTTCCGGCAGCTCTTTGCGCCCAGATCGCCCTATTTCGACTATTCATTCGACCTGCTGGACACGGGTAGATACTTCGTGCAGTTCGATCACCTGATGGCGCACTGGCGGAAGGTTCTGCCGGGCCGCATTCTCGAAGTGGATTACGAAACATTGGTGGAATCGCAGGAGGCCAGCTCCCGGCGGCTGCTGGAATTCTGCGGCCTGCCTTGGCATGACGACTGCCTGCGTTTCGAGAACAATCCGAGTCCGGTCGCCACGGCCAGCGCCGTGCAGGTGCGTGCACCGATCTACAGGAGTTCGCTCAAGCGCTGGAAAAAGTACGGACCGCAACTGGATGCATTGCACGAACTGCTGATCAGCTCGGGCATCACGATCCAACATTAGCGATGCTTCTCACGCGTGCTGATGGGCACCTTCCCAGCCACTGCCAGCGTCTCGACCATGCGTAGTCGTCGCCAAAAAAACGACCCCGCCGAAGCGGGGTCGTGGGTCACGCAGTACTCTTACTTATCGCCTTGGCCGAACTTATAGTTCGCTTCCACATAGATCGCACGGCCGTAGGGGTTGTAGTTGAAAATGTTATACGGCGTAGCCGTGGTGCCCGGATAGCTGTTGTCCACCGGCGGCATCTTGTTGAACACGTTGTCGACCATCAGCGACAAGCCCAGCGCCTTGATCGGGTTGTAGGTCACGCTGAGGTTGTTCAGCACCCAAGCACCCAGCTTGCCGGTACCCGGCGAGGTGTAGTTGTTGAGCGACTGGGCCAGGTAGTTCGGCGTCTGGCCGTAACGGTTCACGTACCAGGTCGCGGTCCACTTGTCCCGCGTCCAGGTGAGAGAACCATTGCCCTTGCTCTTGAAGTCGGTGCTGTAGTTGGGATTGGTCAGGTAGTTGACGGAGGGATCCGTCGGGTAATCCTGGTAGGTATGCTTCAGCTCGTCCGAGTAGGACAGGTTGAGCGCCAGCTGTCCAAGGCTGCCAATGTCGTGGATGTAGCTGAAATTCGCGGTGATCGCATTGACCTGCTCGTCCGCGATGTTCAGCTTTGGCGTCTCGATCTGCGTGATCTGGCCCAGCAGCGGCACGCCATTCAGCGTCGTGCCCGGGCCGCGGGTGATCAGGCTGAAGGCCTGCGCGCAGGTCTGCGTGCTCATCGCAATGGTGCCGATCTCGCACAGGTACTGCGTGTTGGACAGCTGGTCGGCGCTGACTTCCGACACCTCGTTCTGGATGTTCCAGTGCAAGTAGTCCACGCTGACCGACATCCGCTCCATCGGCGCCCAGACCACGCCCATGTCCCACACCTTGGCCGTGATCGGCTTCAACGCAGGATTGCCGTAGGTCAGGCCATGGTATTGCTCGCCGTTGTACGGGGACGGGCAGGCGGCGGCATTGGCTCCGCTGAAGCCCAGGCGGCCGCAATTCGCGTAGTCGTAGACGCTGTCGTAGTAGCCGCTCGGCAGCTGGAACTCATCCGAAAGAGTAGGCACCTTGAACGCCGTGCCGTACTTGCCGCGCACCAGCAGGGATTCGAACGGACGGAACTCGACACCGAGGTTGTAGGTAGCGTGGCTGACTGTCTGACCGGCCACGTTGTAACTGTCGTAACGACCGGACGCATCCAGCGTCAGCATGCTGAACAGCGGGAACTTGAATTCGGTCGTGGCGGCGTAACGCGAGCGATGGCCCGCGCCCGGCGTGGCGCTGGTGCCCCAGACGTACGGCACCTCTTCACCGTTCCAGTCGACCGTTTCCAGCAGGCGCGGATCGGGCGAGGAGTTCCAGCCCTGGTTGCCGCCTTCGAGCACCGCAGCGACGCCGGCATCGCCACCGGGCAGGCTGAACAGCGAGGCATTGGTGACTTGCAGCCGCAGCATGTTGTCCCAGGTCTTGGAACGGCTGTCGGTATAGCCGGTAAAGCTCCTGAAGTCGGCCTGCGAGACCGGGTTATAGAGATTCGCGTACTGGGGCTCGTAGATGGGATAACCGTAATAAGAGCCCATCTGTGGGCCCATCACGTGATTGGCGAAATAGGTTTCCATCGGAATGGTGAACCGCTGGAAATCGTGGTCGAGCAGCTTGTCGTCGGAATGGGTGAAGCCGAGGTCGTAATCCCAGTTCGAGGCACCGAAGGTGCCCTTGCCGCCAAAGGTCAGCATGTAGGAGTTCTCGGTCTCCGTGTTCATGATGTTCTGGTAGCCGCCAACCTCCTCCGGCGAGAACACATGCTGGACGATCATCAAATCGCCCGCGCCGCCATTCGCTCGCGGATCCCAGAAGTAGCCACCACCCGACGCCGCGTCCACGACTTCGCTGTTCCAGAACATGGTGCTGGTGCCATTCGTGTACTTCTGTTCCTGGTAGTTGTAGAGCAGGTCGCCGTACAACTGCAGGTTGTCGTTCACGTCATACGTATTGTGCGTGTAGAGATTGACCGTCTTGCTGCCGGTGGACAGCGTGCCGTTGCCCGGGCTGTTGAAGGAGCCGCAGTAATAGCCGCTGCCTGGGCGGTACTGCTTGGCCTCCGTGCCACCGAACTGGCTGGAGACATTGGCGCAATTGTTCGGATCCTCCAGCAGGTAGCCTTCGTAATAGCCCAGCACGAGATAATCGCGTTCGGCCACCGGCGGCGAGGTACCGTCGGTGTTGTACTGGCTGGTCAGGCTGCGGTCCTTCCTCCAGATCGGCTGCGTGCTGTCGAACTGCACACCCACCAGTGAATTGAATTTCCCCGCGCTGAAACTGTCGGCCAGGCTGATGCGGCGATTGGCGCCGCCACCGTCGGAATCCCAGCCATAACGTACGTCGATCTCCGGTGCGTCGATATGCTTCTTCAGCACGATGTTGATCACGCCCGCGATGGCGTCCGAGCCATACAGCGAGGACTGGCCGCCCGGCAGAATGTCGATATGGTCGACCATGTCGATCGGAATACCGCTGAGGTTGTTGAACGTATCGCTGCCGTTGTACAGGCCCGGGAAGTTGCCCATCGGGCGCCCGTCGATCAGGTACTTCACGAAACCGACCGGCAGACCGAACATGCTTAGCGTCTGCGCACCCGGCGTGAATGAATTGGTGAACTGCGCACCCTCCACGCTACCGGTGGCGAACGACGACTGCTGCAGCGCATCGGCGATCGTGGCGAAGCCACGCGCCTTCATGTCCTGTGCGGTGATGGTGATGACCGGCGTAGACGTTTCGATCTGCGTTTGCGGAATCAGCGAACCGGTCACCGTGACCGCTTCGAGTTTCTTGGCCTTGGTATTGTCCGGTGCCTGATCGGCACTCTGCTGGGTTGCATCGGTCTGGGTCGACTGTGCGTAGGCAGAGGTATAGCCAAGCGCCAGCGCCGCCACGATAGCAACGGTAATTTTCGACTTGATCATTCTTCGGAACTCCCCTCAGAGTCTTGTTCGCAACTGGATAAGCCCGTCTTCGATTGACAGGCGATCGACATGAATCGGCATCGCAATAGGCAAACCGGCACTCTCCCTGCCGGCTGGATCGATTCATAGCGCAGTCAGGTTCTAACATGCCCGAGAAAGATTGCGCAACATTATCTTCACAATGCGCGCATATACAGCATTATATTTCGACTATATCTTACGTTAACGCAATATTTTGCGTTAACGGCATCTGTCTGAATGCCCCCTCTTCGCCCTACTGGTCCCGCGAGTGCAAATCGACCAGGAACGCGCACGTGTTACTTGTCGGGCATACAAAAAAACGGCCCCGCCGAAGCGGGGCCGTCGATGACACGAGTGCAGTAAAAACGCTTACTTCGCGCCGGCACCGAACTTGTAGTTTGCCTCGATGTACATGGCGCGACCGTACACGTTGTAATTGGATGTGTTGTAAGGCGTGGTCGAGGTGCCCGGATAACTGTGATCCATCGGGGGCATCTTGTTGAACACGTTGTTGACCAGGAATGACAGGCCCAGGTTCTTGATCGGGTTGTAGGTCACGCTGAGGTTGTACAGAGTCCACGCCGGCAGCTTGCCGGTGCCGGTGTGAGTGTAGTCGTCGTAGAAGGTGGCCAGGTAGTTCGGCGTGCGGCCGAAGCGGTTCCCGTAGACCGTGGCGCTCCACTCGTCCAGGCTCCAGGTGATCGAGGCGTTGACCTTGCTCTTGAAGTCCGTGCTCCAGTTCGGATGGCGCAACAGGTCGATGGCCGGATCGCTCGGATAGTCCTGATAGGTGTGCTTCAGCAGATCGCTGTAGGACGCATTGAACGACAGACGACCGAAGGCGCCGACGTCCTGCAGATAGCTGAAGTTGGCCGTGATGGCATTGACCTGCTCATTGGATACGTTGACCTTCGGCGTATAGATTTCCAGGATCGGTCCAAGCAGGCCCGGGGTAAGCGGCGTACCGCGGGTGATCTGGGCAAAGGCCATCTGGCAGGTCTGCGAGCTCATGGCGATCGCGCCGGTGTCACACAGATACTCGGTGTTCGACAGGCCATCCGCGCTCTGCTGGTTCACTTCGTTGCTGATGTCCCAATGCAGGTAGTCCACGCTGACCGACATCTTCGACATCGGCGCCCAGACGAAACCGTAGCTCCATACCTTGGCGGTGATTGGCTCCAGTTTGGTGCTGCCCGACTGCTGACCGAAGTACTGCACATCGCCGTAGCGGCTCGGACAGTCGGACACGTTAGGGCCGCTGAAGCCCAGGCGGCCGCAGTTGGCGTAGTCGACCACTTGGCTGTAGTAGCCGCTCAGGCCCTGGAACTCGTCGGACAGGGTTGGCACCTTGAACGCCGTGCCATAGCGTCCGCGCAACAACAGGGTCTCGAACGGGCGGTACTCGAGGCCGAGGTTGTAGGTGCCGTGGTTGACGTTCTGCCCGGCGACCTTGTAGTCGTCGTAACGACCGGAGACATCCAGGGTCAGCTGGCTCAGCAGCGGAATCTTCACCTCGGTGGTGGCCGCATAGCGCGAGCGGTGACCGGCGCCCTGCACATCGGTGGTGCCCCAGATCTCGCCGTCGAGCAGGCGCGGGTCCGGCACATAGGACCAGCCCTGGTTGCCGCCTTCGACCACCACCGCGATACCTGCATCACCGGCCGGCATCGAGAACAGCGAGGCGTTGGTCACCTGGGCGCGCAGCATGTTGTCCCAAGTCTTGGCGCGGGTATCGGTATAGCCGGTGAAGCTGTCGAAATCCGCCTTCGACATCGGCTGGTAGAACGCATTGTAGTCGGGCGAGAAGGCAGCGTAGGCGCCGTAGTAGGGGTCCAGACCATGCTGCGGTCCAAGCACGTGCGAACGGAAGTAGGCATCAATCGCACCATCGAAGCGCTGGAAATCATGCGACAGCAGCTTGTCGTCCGAATGCGTGAAGCCGACGTCGTAGTCCCAGTTCGATTGGCCGAAGGTGCCCTTGCCGCCCAAGCTCAACATGTACGAGTTCTCGTACTGCTTGTTCATGATGTTCTTGTAGCCGCCGACATCCTCCGGCGAGAACGCACGCTGCAGGTTGACGAAATCGTCCAGATTCTCGTCGTAGATGTAGCCGTAATCGACCGAGGTACCCCACCATGTGTAGCTGGAACCCGGCGTGTATTTCTGTTCGTCGTAGTTGTACAGCAAGTCGCCATACAGCTGCAGGTTGTCGCTGACGTCAAAGGTGGTGTGGGTGTAGAAGTTGGCTGTCTTTTCGCTGTTGGCAATCGTCTTGTAGCCCGGGCTGTACATCGAGCCGCAGTAATACCCGCTGCCCTTGCGGAACTGCTTGGCTTCGGTGCCACCGAACTGGCTGGTGACATTGGAGCAGTTGTTCGGATCCTCGAACAGGTAGCCGGCACCAGTGCCGCTGTTGACCAGGTAATCACGCCCAGCCACCGGCGCGCTGGTGCCCTGGGTGAAGTACTGCTTGGTCAGGCTGCGGTCGAAGCCCCAGATCGGCTGGGTCGACTCGAACTGCGCACCGACCAGCATGTTGAATTTGCCCGCGCTGAAGCTGTCGGCCAGGCTGATGCGGCGATCGGCACCGCCACCGTCCTTGTGCCAGCCGTAGCGCACATCGATCGCCGGGGCGTCGATATGCTTCTTCAGCACGATGTTGATCACGCCGGCGATCGCGTCGGAACCGTACAGCGAGGACTGGCCGCCCGGCAGGATGTCGATATGATCGACCATGTCCATCGGGATGCCGCTGAGGCTGTTGAACGAATCGCTGCCGTTATACAGTGCGGGGAAGTTGCCCATCGGGCGACCGTCGATCAGGTACTTCACGAAACCGACCGGCAGGCCGAACATGCTCAGCGTCTGCGCGCCCTGGGTGAACGACGCCGAGGTCTGCGCGCCCTGCACGCTACCGGTGGCGAAGGACGACTGCTGCAGTGCTTCGGCTACGGTGGTAAAACCGCGGACCTTCATGTCCTGCGCGGTGATCGTGATGACCGGCGTGGCCGTCTCGATCTGCGACGACGGAATCAGCGAACCGGTCACGGTAACCGCGTCGAGCTTCTTGGCCTTGCTGCTGTCCGGCGACTGAGCAGTACTCTGCTGGGTTGCATCGGTCTGGGCCGACTGCGCGTAGGCAGAGGTATAGCCAAGTGCCAGGGCCGCCACGATGGCGACGGTAATCTTCGACTTAATCATGGGTATTCAGAACTCCCCTCAGAGTTTTCAGCGTGTAGGTGCACCCGTCCGCCAATGGATGGGCAATCGGCACAAATCGGCATCCGGGATGCTCAAACCAGCACGATCCCTGCCGGTCGGTCGATTCATGACCCGTAAAGTTCTAACACGCATACGCAAGAACTTGCAACAATTTCTTCACGTATTCCTCATGATCCTGCATTTCTGCTGAATCTTGCGGCATGAAAGAAACGACGGTTCGAGGGGTACTCAGATCAGCCTTTCTGCTACCAGCTCACTCTTCAGATAGGCGTAATAGATTGGCGCGGCGATCAGGCCGGGCAGGCCGAAGGCGGCCTCCATCAACAGCATGGCAATCAGCAACTCCCACGCACTGGCGTTGATCTGGGTGCCGACAATGCGCGCGTTGAGGAAGTACTCCAGCTTGTGGATCAGGATCAGGAAGCCGAGCGCGGCGATGGCCACCCCGAGCGACACCGACAAGGCGGCAACGGTGACGGCGGTGTTGGACAGCAGGTTGCCGACCACGGGCAGCAGGCCGACGATGAAGGTCACCACCACCAGTGTCTTTGCCAGCGGCACATGGATGCCCAGCAGCGGCAGCACGCCAAGCAGGAAGATCGCGGTGAACACCGTGTTGATCAGCGAAATCTTGATCTGCGCGAACACGATGTTGTGGAACGCCTCGGCCAGCCGTTGGCAGCGCAGCCCCAGCGTTGCGGCCAGCGGGCCGACCTGGTGCGCCGGACGGGCACGGCCGAGTGCGATGATTGCGCCGAGCACCAGACCGATGAGGATGTGCACGAACAACCGCGCCGCGCCCTTGCCGGCCAGTTGCAGGGCCACCGCATGCTTGCGTGCCAGATCGACCGCACCCTCGCGCAGGTCATCGACGCTGTCCGGCAGGTGATCGACCAGCATCGCAGGCAATTGCTGACGGGCCTTTTCCACCAGCGGCATCAATTGCTGCTGCCAGAGCAGCTCGGGATTGCCGATCTCGCTGCGGAGAAAGCTGATCGCACCAAGAATCAGCACGATCAGCAGGCCCACCACGATCGCCCCCAGCACAGCCACCACCACGACCCGCGCGCGGTCGCCGGAGATGCGCTTGCCGAGCAACGGCGTCATCGCCTGCACCAGCTCGTAGACCAGCAGGCCGGCCAGCAATGCCGACAGCAGGTGCAGTTCGAGGACGGACAGCAACGCCAGCGCCGCCAGCAGGTAGCTCGCATGGCGGATCGCCGATGATGGTTCGCGTGGTGCCGGCTTCGGAGAATTCATGCAGGTCGCACCAGGAGTGTCGGGACAAGCAGTCTGTCAGCAGCCCACGAAAGCTGCCAACCCCGGCCAGCCGGTTCTGAAATGCGGCTGTCGTAAACTCCACGCATTGTCACGACTTTTCGTCCAAGGATTACTGCATGTCTGTTCGCCTGCCTTCGGCTCTGGCCCTGTTCACCCTGCTTGCGGGCTGTGCCGTCGCGCCATCGCATCCCGTCGCCACAACGCCTGCACCCCAGCCACCGCCGGTCGCTGCCGGGGTCGCCGCCAATGACAACCTGAATGCGGTGGCATGGAGCCAGACGGCGATCGAGCACGATCTGATCTATCTGCAGACTTACCGGGACGCCGAATCGCGCCTGCTGGCCGCACTGCACGACAAACAGTGGGATGCGCTGGACAAGGCAGACCGGACCACGCCGATCAAGGGGCTGAAGCCAGCCGTGATACTGGACATCGACGAGACTGCACTGGACAACTCGCCATACCAGGCGCGCGTGATCCGAAGTGGCGGCGAGTTCAACGAGGCCGACTGGGCCGCCTGGTGCAAGGAGCAGCAGGCCCGGGCGTTGCCTGGCGCGGTCGAATTCACCCGGTTCGCGGCAGACCATGGCATCGCGGTGATCTACATCTCCAACCGCGCCAAGGACCTGGACCAGGTTACCCTGGCCAATCTGAACAAGGTGGGGTTTCCAGTGAGCGGTCCGCAGGCCTTTCTCGGCCTCGGCACGGTGCTTGACGGCTGCGAACAGGTCGGCACCGAGAAGGGTTGCCGGCGCCAGCTGATTGCCCGGCATTACCGCGTGCTGATGCAGTTCGGCGATCAGATCGGCGACTTCGTCGACGTGCTCGCCAACACTGCCGATGGCCGCCGCAAGGCGGTCGCCGACTACCTGCCGTGGATCGGCACCCGCTGGTTCGTGCTGCCGAACCCCACCTACGGCTCGTGGGAGCCGGCGCTGTTCAACAACGACTGGAGCGCACCGGTGCAGCAGCGGCGGCAGGAGAAGATCGACGCACTGCGCTACCGGTAATTAGACGATAATTTGTTGTTAAAACAAATATTTATAGTGACAAACAAAAGTGTTGCCTTAACTTTAACGAACAAGTAATATTTACCCGCCAACACCTGCTGACCAAAAATTTTGCAGGCAAGGCCATTTCCCTTCCGGCTCAGCCGGATTTCCCCGTGAGGCCCAGCGCCCGCGGGGTTTTCTTTATCTGGCGCAGCCATTCGCGACGCGAAATCTTGCGTCTGGCCTTGTTCCCTGCCGACGTGGCCCTTACCCTGCCCGCTCACCACGCCGCACCAGCGTGCCCCTGCCCGCCCTATCGCGAGAGCCCCATGCGTCTGCCCACCTTTCGTTACGTCCTGTTGCCGCTATTTGCCGCGCTGCTGCTGAGCGCTTGCCACGGCAAGGACGATGCATCGCAAGCAGGCGGCAGCACACCGGAAGCGGCCCTGCAGGGCTCGATCGACCTGCTCAAGACCAATGATCTCGATGGCCTGTGGAAACACGCCCTGCCGCCAGCCGACTACGCCAACCTGCGCGCGGACTGGAGCAAGGCGCAGAACGCGCAGCCCGTCACTGCCCAGGATCGTGCCAAGTTCACCGAATCGATGCAGCAACTCACCGCGCCCGATGCCGAAAACAAGCTGTACAGCGAGCTGCAGCCGAAGCTGACCGCGATGGAACAGCAATACAAGGACCAGGTCCCGGTACTGATCAGTGTCGGTGAGGCCTTCCTGAAAAGCGGCGTCGCCCAGAACAAGAACCTCACCGACGCACAAAAGGCCCAGGCCGGCAGCGCGCTCGACGTGCTCACGCCGTGGGCACAACAGACGCCGTGGTTCGACCAGTCCAGGGCGAAGCAGGCCATCGCCGTGGCCGTCGCCACCGCCCGCAAGCTGGATCTGAAGAGCCCGGACCAGCTGCGCAGCATGGATTTCGACACCACGATGGCGAAGTACTCGACCGGCTTCGGCGGCGTCAAGCAGCTGCTGGCGATCTATGGCCTGTCAGTGGACGACACGCTGAATTCGGTCAAGCTCACCCCGCTGTCCAGCAGCAACGGCCGCGCCGTGGTGAAGATCGACTACACCCTGCTGGGCAAACCGCTGTCGACCGAATCGACCCTGGTGGAGGAAAACGGCCGCTGGTACAGCGAGGACATGCTGAACAACGTACGCAAATCGCATCAGCAGGTGAGCCAGCCGCCGGCCGGAAGCGCCAGCACACCGGCCGCTGCCGGCACCGCGCCAACAAAAGACTGAACATCGCCCCGTTAGAATAGACGGATGCCGAATATCCATACCGCGGACTCCCCTGTACGCCAGCGTGCCCCCTGGTGGTTCAACCTGGCCGGGCAGCTGTTGCAGCCCTGGGTGCGCATCCGCCGCGACCCGGCCGAACCGGCCGCCCTGCTGCAGGCCGGTGTGCCGGTCTGCTATGTGATCGAACGCGATGGGTTTTCCGATGCGCTGATCCTGCAGCGAGCGTGCCGCGAGGCCGGCCTGCCCAACCCGATGCAGGCGCTGGCCGGTACCCGCCGCCGACGCTCGGTGTTTGCGCTGGCGCGGCGCGACGGCTGGATCTTCGGGCGCAACCGCAAACGCGCGCCGAATGAACCGCTGCGTCAACTGGTGCGCTCGCTGGAAGGCATGCCGGAACGTGATATCCAGATCGTGCCGGTGTCGATCTATGTCGGCCGCGCGCCGAATCGCGACAGCGGCTGGTTCCGCGTGCTGTTCTCGGAAAACTGGGTGGTGGTCGGCCGTTTCCGCCGCATGCTGGCGTTGCTGCTGAACGGGCGTGACACCGTCGTGCACTTCTCCGCGCCGGTATCGTTGCGCAGCGTGCTGGCCGAATCCGGCGAGATCGCGCCGGAACGCTTCACGCGCAAGATCGCGCGGGTGCTGCGTACCCATTTCCATCGCATCCGCGCCGCCGTGATCGGCCCGGACTTGTCGCATCGACGCACTGTCGTCGATGCGGTACTGAACGCCGAACCGGTGCGTGCCGCGATCGCTGCCAGCGCCGCCAAGGAAAAGATCAGCCACGCCAAGGCCTGGCGCAAGGCGCACAAGCTGGTCATGGAAATCGCTGCCGATTACTCGCATCCGGTGGTGCGTTCGGTGTCGTTCCTGCTGTCGAATTTCTGGAACAAGCTGTACGACGGCATCGCCATGCACCACTTCGACAAGGCCCGCGCTGCCGCGCCCGGCTACGAGGTGGTCTACGTTCCCAGCCATCGCAGCCACGCCGATTACCTGTTGATGAGCTATCAGCTGCACGTGTCCGGCGTGGTGGTGCCACATATCGCCGCCGGCGTGAACCTCAACCTCCCGGCGATCGGGCCGATCCTGCGCCGCGGCGGCGCGTTCTTCATGCGCCGCAGCTTCACCGGCAATCCGCTGTACTCGGTCGTGTTCAAGGAATACATGGCACAGCTGATAGACCGCGGCGTGCCGATCGAATACTTCACCGAGGGTACCCGCTCGCGTACCGGTCGCCTGCTGGCACCACGCGGCGGCCTGCTCTCGATGACCGTGCGTGCCTTCCTGCGTGCGCCGCGCCGGCCGGTACTGTTCCAGCCGGTATACATCGGCTACGAGAAGCTGATGGAAGGCAAGAGCTATACCGGCGAGCTCAGCGGCAAGCCGAAAGAGAAGGAATCCCTGCTCGGCCTGTTGCGCGGGCTGAAGGTGCTGCGCCAGCGCTATGGTCACGTGGCGCTGAACTTTGGTGAGCCCATCGAGTTGACCCCGCTGCTGGATGCTGCCAGCGCCGACTGGCGCGCGACCAGCGCCGATCCGGACGCCAAGCCGGAGTGGCTCAACAGCGTGGTCGACAAGCTCGCCGAACAGATCCAGATCAACATCAACCGCGCTGCCGACGTCAATCCGATCAACCTGCTCGCGCTCGCCTTGCTCGCCACCCCCAAGCATGCGATGGCCGAGAGCGACCTGCTGGCCCAGCTTGAACTGAGCAAGGCCATGCTGGAGGAGCTGCCGTATTCCGATCGCATCACGCTAACCCCGATGAACCCGGCCGGGATCATCGCCTACGGCGAGCAGATGGGCTGGATCCAGCGCGTGCAGCACCCGCTGGGTGACGTGCTCACCGCCACCGGCGAGCAGGCCGTGCTGCTCAGCTATTTCCGCAACAACGTGCTGCACCTCAATGCCGCCGCCGCGTGGGTGGCCTGCTGTTTCCTCAACAACCGCCGCATGTCGCGCGCCTCGGTGCTGCGGCTGGGCAAGATCATCTATCCGTTCATCCAGGGCGAGTTGTTCCTGCCGTGGGATGAGGAAGGTTTTGGCGCACAGCTGCAGGCGACGATCGACTTCTTCGTGCGCCGCGGAATGCTTGAGTCGACCGGTGATGGCCGCGTGCTGGAACGCGCTCCGGGTCAGGACGACAGCGCCTTCCAGCTCAAGGTGATCGCGCGCAGCCTGATCCAGGCATTCGAGCGCTACTACATCACCATCGCTGCGCTGGCCAAGAACGGTCCGCACACGATGACCGGTGCCGAGCTCGAGAACGCCTGCGCACTCACCGCCCAGCGGCTGAGCCTGCTCAACGAATTGTCGGCGCCGGAGTTCTTCGACAAGGCACTCTTCCGCGGCTTCATCCAGAAGCTGCGCGAACGCCGCATCGTGTGGACCGACGACGCCGGCAAGCTCGACTACGCCAGCGCACTGGAAGGCATCGTGCGCGACGCCAAGGTGATCCTGTCGCGCGAGGTACGCCACTCGATCCTCAAGATCACGCCTGGCGGAGAAAAGGATCAGGCTACGGAAAATCAGGCCGACGCAACGAAAGCGGTAGCGGTGCAAACGAGCCTGCTACCTGAAGATGCCTCGGCAACGGATCTGCACCGGCGTCATGTCGATGCCGAACAACACGAGCACGAGCGACGCACCGGCAGCGATCGCCGCGGGACACCGGACGCCTAGAAGGCCAGACGCCGGAAGCGCAAGTGACTGGCAGCGAGCGTGATACGGCGCGGCCGGGTAGGATGGCCGCACCGCCACTCAGGGGCTTACCCATGACTACGCATCGCCGCCGGCTTATGGCCGCCATTCTGTCGTGTCTGCCACTTGTCGCCGCCAGCGCCGATGCGCCGACCCGCGCCGACGCCGACGCGCACCAGGTCAGCGTGCTCGATTGTGCGCGTCTGCTCGACCCTGCCGCCGGCAGGATGCTCGGCGAGACCACGCTGGTGGTGGAGGACGGCCACATCAAGGAAATGCATGCCGGGGCGATCGACACTGATCCGTACCGGAAGGCAGCGAGCGACGCCGGCAATGCGTTCCGGTACGTCAAGCTGGTCGATGCCACCTGCATGCCCGGCCTGATCGACTCGCACGTGCACCTGACCATGCAATTCAGCAAGAGCACCTACAGCGACCAGTTCCGCCTCAATCCCGCCGACTACGCGATCCTGGGTACGGTCTACGCCAGGCGCACCCTGCTGGCCGGCTTCACCACGGTGCGCAACGTCGGCGACGAGCACAACGAATCTATCGCCCTGCGCAATGCGATCAATGCCGGGCTCGTGCCGGGACCGCGCATCTTCAGTGCCGGCCAGTTCATCGGCACCACCGGCGGCCACGCCGACCCAACCGACGGTTATCGCTGGGATCTGCAGGGCGATCCGGATCCGAAGGACGGCATCATCAACTCGCCCGAGGACGCCTGGAAGGCTGTGCGCCAGCATTACAAGGACGGCGCCGACCTGATCAAGATCATGCCGTCCGGCGGTGTGCTCGATGAAAGCAGCAGTGCCGACAACGCGCAGATGACGCTGGACGAGATCAAGGCCGTGGTCGCCGCCGCACACGACTACGGCTTCACCGTGGCCGCACATGCGCACGGCGCCGAGGCGATCCGCCGTGCGGTAATTGGGGGCGTCGATTCGATCGAGCACGGCACCTTCATGAATGACGAAGACATGAAGCTGATGAAGGAACACGGCACCTGGTACGTGCCGACCATCATCGCCGGCAAGTTCGCCGAGGAAAAAGCACGGGAAGGCTGGTATCCACCGCAGGTCAAGGCCAAGGCGGAGCAGGTCGGGCCGATCATCCAGGCCACCGCCGGCAAGGCCTACAAGGCCGGGGTGAAGATCGCCTTCGGCACCGACGCAGGGGTCTATCCGCACGGCGAGAACGCGAAGGAGTTCGAGTACATGGTGCAGGCCGGCATGCCGCCGATGTTCGTGCTGCAGGCCGCCACCACGCATGCCGCCGAACTGCTGCACAAGCAGGATGAATTCGGCCAGATCGCGGTGGGCCGCCACGCCGACGTGATCGCCGTGCCGGGCAACCCGCTGGACGACATCACCGCGATGCAGCGCGTCAGCTTCGTGATGAAGGACGGCGTGGTCTACAAGGAAGCCGGCAAGCCGGTCGCCCAGTAAGCCACTGGAGGCCGGTTTCCGAAGGAACCGGCCCGATCCTGTAACATCGCACCCATGAACGAGCAGCCCAAAACCACCCATTTCGGCTTCCGCGATGTACCGGTCGGCGACAAGCAGAAGCTGGTCGGCCAGGTATTCACCTCGGTCGCACACAGCTATGACCTGATGAACGATCTGATGTCGTTCGGTGTGCATCGGCTGTGGAAGCGCCACTTCGTGGCGATCAGCGGCGTACGGCGCGGCGACCGCGTGCTGGACCTGGCCGGTGGCACCGGCGACATCGCCGCCCTGCTCAAACCGGTGGTCGGCGACGCGGGCGAAGTGGTGGTCGGCGACATCAACGCGGCGATGCTCGGCGTCGGTCGCGACCGCATGACCGATCGTGGTCTGGTATCGGGCCTGCGCTGGGCCCAGCTCAATGCCGAAGTGCTGCCGTTCCCGGACAATTCGTTCGATGCAGTGACCATGGCGTTCGGCTTGCGCAACGTCACCGACAAGGACAAGGCGCTGGCCGACATCTGCCGCGTGCTCAAGCCCGGCGGCCGCCTGCTGGTGCTGGAGTTCTCCAAGGTGCAGAGCGAAGTTTTCAGCAAGCTCTACGATTTCCACTCGTTCAGGATCCTGCCGAAGCTGGGCCAGCTGTTTGCCGGCGATGCCGACAGCTACCAATATCTCGCCGAGTCGATCCGCAAGCATCCGGACCAGGAAACCCTGAAAAGCATGATGGAGCACGCCGGCTTCGGCCGCGTGGAAGTGCGCAACCTGACCAACGGCGTGGTGGCGATCCACCGAGCCTACAAATTCTGACCCGCGATCCATCGCCAGCTATTCAAGCAACAACGTCGAGCAACAGGAAGTGACCCGATGAGCAACAACGCCACACAGCTCGAGCGTCTGACCTTTTTTTCCGACGCCGTGTTCGCCATCGCGATCACGCTGCTGGTGATCGAGATTCACGTGCCGCATCTCGGCGTGGTCGACGACCGCACATTTCTCGCCGAGCTCGCCGCTCTGCGCCCGAGCATTTTCGGGTTCATCCTGAGTTTCCTGGTGATCGGCGCGCTATGGGCAGCGCATCACCGGGTATTCGGCATGCTGGTCGGCTACAGCCGCGGCGTGATGGTGCCAAACATGCTGCAGTTGATGGTGATCGCATTCATGCCGTTTGCCACGGCATTGATGAGCGCGAACCCACTGTCACGCGTGGCGGAAATGTTCTACGCAGCGACATTGCTGTTGGTCGCATTGATCCAGCGCTGGCTGTTCGGTCGCGCATTGCAGGCTGCGTACCTGCAGCCAGAACTAGGGCCCGTGGATGTCGCCGGCGTGCTGGGACGAGCATGGGGCCTGCCCGTGGCAGCGGGGCTATCGCTCGTACTGGCGTGGTTCATTCCCGCCTTGAACAACATCGTGTTGCTGAGTATTCCGCTGTTGACACGGCTGTTTGCGCACCTCGCCCGCGTCCGGGCGGAGAAATCACGGATGGCACCGACCAGCGACGATCCTGCAGCGCCCATCACACAAGGCGTCCCACCTCATGAACCCGTCGCCACCGCCACCGATGCCATCGCGTAGTCCGCTTGTCGCTGCCGCCGCCCTGTTGGGGTGGCTCGCGCTTGCATTGCAATTGTGGCTATCGATCCAGCTGACGATCGCGAACGGGCAAGGTGCGCTGGCTGGAGTGTGGATCTATTTCGGTTACTTCACCATTTTGACGAACGTGCTGGTGGCGATGGCGCTGACGGCAGCCGCATATGGCCCGCATGGTGCAGTCAGCCGCTTCTTCGTTCGACCCGATGTGCATACCGCGATCGCGATGAGCATCGTCATCGTCGCGGCCATCTACAACCTGATGCTGCGCCAGCTATGGCAGCCACACGGCTGGCAGATCGTCGCCGACAACACCCTGCATGTGATGATGCCTGTGCTGTTCCTGCTGTACTGGTGGCTGGCGGTGCCGAAGGCGACGCTGCGCTGGCCGCAAGTCATTCACTGGCAGCTGTATCCGGCCGCCTATTTCGCCTACGTGCTGATACGCGGCGCGGTGGATCACTGGTATCCGTATCCGTTCCTCGACGTCACCAAGCTGGGTTACCTGCTCGTGCTGGTCGATGCCTGCGCGGTGCTGCTGGTGTTCGTCGCGGTCGCGTTGCTGCTGGTCGCGCTGGGACGCTGGCAGGTGCGGCGCGCCAGCAAGGCCGCGCCACTGGCAGAGCGGCCCTGAAACGACATCACCCTGCCGGCACGCGCAAGTCCGCCAGCACGGTGCCAAACCGCTTCACCTCTTCTTCATGCTCCGCATCGCGCCAGCTCTCCTGCAGCGCGTCGGCATACCAGCGACGCATCGGCGGCAGTTCGCGCAGGCGCTGCGCGTAGGCAGTCGCCGCATCGCCCAGCGTCAGGCCATAGGTCTGGATGCGGAAAGCCACCGGTGCGAAGAACGCATCGACTGCACCGAACGCGTTGCCCGTCAGGAATGGCCCACCGTAGCGTGCCAGACCCTCGCTCCACAGCTCCTCGATGCGCGCGATATCGCTGCGCAACGCTACGGGCAGATCGTCCGGCAGGCGGATGCGCAAACCGCAACTCAATGCGCAATACGTGCGCAGGGCGCTGAAGCCCGAATGCATTTCGGCGACCGCGCAGCGCGCCCATGCGCGCGCCTTCGGATCGGCTGGCCACACACCGGGATGACGCTCGGCCAGGTATTCGGTGATCGCGAGCGAATCCCACACCACCGTGTCGCCGTCGCGCAGACACGGCACCTTGCCGTTCGGCGAGAATGCGCGGAAGGCACTCCAGCTCGATCCGGTGCCGGGCGCGAATGACACCAGCCGTTCCTCGAACGGAATGCCGAGTTCACTCAGCAGCAGCCACGGCCGCAACGACCACGACGAGTAATTCTTATTGGCGATATGCAGCTCGTACATGTCAAGGTCCTTCCCGGATGGCCTAGTTCTGTTCGCAGGGTTCGTGGGTCACCGGCACAGCCGGCACCAGTCGTCGCCGCGCGTTCGCCAGCACCACGCCAACGACCGTAATCACGCCGCCGATGAGGGTCAACGCGGTGAGCCGCTCGCCCAGCCACACCCAGCCGATCAGCACCGCGATCGGTGGAGAGAAGTAGATGAAGCTGGACACCTGCGAGGCGGAGGCACGGCGAAGCGCGGCATTCCACGCGAGATAGCCGACGAAGCTGGGCGCGATGCCCAGCCATAGAAGCGCAGCGATATGCGATCCCGGCGCCCCCAGCAGCGCCTGCGGGAGATGCCAGCCAAACGGCAGCGTGCCGAGTGTCCCGGCGAAGAACGTGAACGCGGTGACGCCGATCATGCTGCTGCGGGTGAACAGCGGCTTCTGCCCCACGAAATAGATCGCCGAGGCGAGCACACTGAGCAACACCAGCGCTGCCATCGGCTCGAACTTCACCTGCTTGCCGCTGGCCAGCACCACCATCACCACGCCAACCAGCGCAATGCCGAGCCCGATCAACGTACGCGCGGACAGACGCTCGTGCACCCAGATCGCCGACACTGCGGCAGTGGCCGCGGGAACCAGCGAGATCAGGATCGCCGCGGTACCGCTGGCGATACGCGTTTCCGCGTAGTTGAGGCACAGGTGGTACGCGGTCAGCCCGATCACGCCGAGCAGCGCCAGCTGCGGCCAGTCGCGCCGCGCCGGCAACGGCACACGTTTCACCAGCAGCAACACGGCGAAGCACAGCGAGCCGATCGCCAGCCGCGCGAACGCCACGTCGCCCGGAGTGAACGAGGCCAGCGCATAGGCAATCGCGGCATACGCCGATGACCAGGTCAGCAGCGCGATGCCGATGTAGAAAAGTGCGCGCCCGTCAAGGCGCTCAGAGGTGTCCATGGGGAACGGATTCCGAGGCTGGGAAGTGCGCATCCTAGTCTTGGCGATGGCGCTGATGAATAATGCATCGGATCGTCCCCCTGATGTTTCGCCATCGAACGAATCGAGAACTATCGATATGACCTTTGAATCGAAACCCGAATTGGACAACAAGGATTGGCAGCTGCTCGAGGCGCTGCAGCAGGACGCGCGCCTCGGCTACGCCGAGCTGGGCCGCAAGGTGCGGCTGTCCGCGCCAGCGGTGGCCGAGCGCGTGAAGCGACTGGAGGAAGCGGGCGTGATCGCCGGCTATCGCGCGGTGATCGAACCGAAGCGGCTGGGCTTCAGCATCGACGCAATGGTGCGCCTGCGCTGCGACGGCGGCATCTGCGCACGCATCGGCAAGATCGTGGCGGACATTCCCGAGGTGATCGACTGTCGTCGTCTTGCCGGCGAGGATTCCGCGCTGCTGCGCGTGGTGGCGATGTCGATCGGCCATCTGGAAGCCGTACTCGACCGCCTGCTGAAAATCCACGCCAGCATCAGCACCACCACCTTGATCGTGCTGCAGGCGCCACACACCAACCGCCCGCTGACCCGCGCGATGTGGGACGCCGCCCGTGCGCTGTCACGCGACTGAGCCGAGAAGGCCTCAGTCGAGGATGAAATCCTGCCTGGTCGGCGCGCGCACCGGAATCGCCGGCTCTCCCAGCAGATCGTGCGCGGCGTCTTCGATGAACGAGGACATCACGCCGAGCGCCAGGTCGTTGTCCTCGGTGCCGAAGGGATCCTCGATCTGGGCGGCAATCGCCTCGTGCGCCATGAACGTATACGCGACGAAAACCGAGAACACCGGCGTGAAGATCCCGATGCTATCGACCAGCCCGAACGGCAACAGCGCGCAGAAGAAATACACCGTGCGGTGGATCATCACTGAATACGCAAACGGCAGCGGTGTGGAGGCAATGCGCTCACACCCACCGATCACGTCCGACAGCCCATTGAGATTGCGATCGAAAGCAAGCACCGCCCACGGATCGAGCGCATCTTCGCGTGCGTGTTGCTGCACCCATTCGCCGAGCCACAGCATGATCGTCGCCGGGCGATAGCGCGATGCCATGACCCGCTCGAACAGTGGCGAGGACAGGCGTGCCGCGAGATCGTCGCGCGGATCCGTCGCGCGCAACTGATGCCGCAGCGCGTGAGGTAGCACGGTCAGCACCTGGACAAATTCGCGCGCGTCGGCGCTGCCGAGCGTGCCACGCGGCAAAGTGAGGGCTTGCCGCGTCAGCGAGCGCGTCTCGTTCAGCAGTTGTCCCCATAGCTTGCGCGCCTCCCAGTAGCGGTCGTAGCTCGTGTTGTTGCGAAAGCCGAGAAACACCGCCAGCGCGATACCGACGAGCGAAAACGGGGCCGTACTCAGGCTGATCGAGATATGGAAAATGTGGTCATGGCACGCCACGGCGACCAATGAAATACACAGGATCAGGAGCAGGCGCGGCAGTAGCTCCGGCAGGACGGAACCTCGCCACGCGAGCAGCATGCGAAACCAGTGCAGATGCGGACGAACGATCATGAGCGCGCAGCGTTGCCGAAAAGAGAAATCGCATTATCCTCGTATATGGGCGATGTCGGGCCCGCTCGTTTGGTTCGCGTTCGCTCCAGGTCCGCAACAACATCGCCAGAGCCAGCGCTGCCCGATCACCCGCTGAAAACCCATCCACACCGGCAGTACCACGCTGACCGTGTGCTGCACTCTCATGCGAGCCGTCCGCTGACCCGCGCGATGTGGGACGCAGCGCGCGCCTTGTCGTAGGAATGACAAGCAACCGCGAACTGCCGGATGACACAGACCGAATGATTCATGGACACTGGACGCTGAGATTCCCAGGCCAAGGCGCCCATGAACTCGCCGGATTTAATGGATTTCGCCTGCACGGCCGTGATGCTCGGCTTGGGCGCACTCGCGGCGGCGCTGACATTCAGTGCCGCACAAGCGCGTGCCTCGCGCTATCTGGCGGCTTTTTTTGCGTGCCTGACCATCGACAGCCTGGTCGGCCTGATCCAGGTCGGCTGGCACGATGCACTCTCTGCCGAAGCAGTGCGGTGGCTCCATGCGGTGAACGTGCCGCTGGCCTACCTGCTCGGACCCTCGCTGTACGCCTACGCGGTAGCGTTGACTTCGCCGTCTACGTCTTTCCGTGCGGGACGCGGTTCATGGCATATCGCGCCGTACGCGCTGGCACTGTTGCTTTCGTTGGGCAATGCCACGTTTGCGTTCGACCAGTCGCCGGCCGGCCTGTTGTCCCTGCACATCGTCTACCACGCGTGGGTCCTGCAAGGAGTGCTGTACCTCGCCGCAGCGGTGCAGCGCACCTACCGCGCCCGGCCCTGGCTTGAACAGGCCAGCGCGGACGAGGTGGCGCTGCGACTGACCTGGCTGCGCCGGTTGCTCTCGTTGTTCGGCGTGATCTGGACGCTGGTGGCGATCGACCGGATTCCCAGCATCATGGGCATGCAGGAAAGTCCATGGCTCGGCATCGTACTGAGCTGCCTAACCACAGTGGCCTTGTTTATCTTGGCCTGGTTCGGGCTTCGACAACGCACCTTTGTTCCGGCGCCCCTGGCGGACCTGTGCGCGTCCGCCGAACCGGATCGCTCCGCCCCATACGCGCGTTCCGCCCTGGATGCCGGGCAGTGCGCCCAAATGGCCGACGAGCTGTCCAAGCTCATGGCCGACCAGCACCTCTACACCAACAGTGAATTTGACCTGCAGGCTCTAAGCAAACAGAGTGGCTGGCCACCCAACTATATTTCGCAGGCGCTCAATCAGGGGCTTGGCCGAAATTTCTTCGAGTTCGTGAACGGCTTTCGCATCGCCGCCGCGGAGCGTTGCCTGACCGATCCCACCGAACGCCGGACGATCCTGGAGATCGCGCTTGCCTGCGGCTTCGGCAGCAAGTCGACCTTCAATGCCGTTTTCAAGCGCATGACCGGCCGCACCCCCAGCGCATGCCGGCGCCTGGCCCATCTCGGAAGCGAAGCGACTGCCTGAGCGTCCGATCCGGCACGTTCGGACGCAGACGCCACCCTCGGTCTGCTCCCATCGGAGCCGGGTCGGCTGCGGATGCTCGGTGGC
Organism: Rhodanobacter sp. C01; assembly: GCF_002001045.1. Classification (GTDB taxonomy): domain Bacteria; phylum Pseudomonadota; class Gammaproteobacteria; order Xanthomonadales; family Rhodanobacteraceae; genus Rhodanobacter. The sequence goes on from NZ_MUNR01000010.1 coordinate 27,237, forward strand.
CAGCTCCGCAGATACGCCCCGTGTCCGCGCCACCCATGTTGAAGGAGTGCAGAGATGTCGATGCGCCGTCGTGTTGTTCTCGCTTCGTTGCTGTGGCTCGCCTTGCCGACGTTCGTCGCAGCGACCGATGACACGGGCAATCCGGTCGATTTTCAATGGGGTCAGAAGATCCCCCTGCGGGACGGCGCGAAGCTCAACGCGACCCTGTACCGCCCCCTGGATCAGCGCGCACCCCTGCCGTGCATCTTCACGCTGACGCCGTACATATCCGAGACCTATCACGACCGCGGCATGTATTTCGCGGAGCACGGCTATGTGTTCCTGACCATCGACGTGCGGGGTCGCGGCAATTCCGAAGGCGAATTCACGCCGCTGCTGCAAGAGGCCAAGGACGGCTACGACATCGTCGAATGGCTGGCCACGCAGCCTTACTGCAACGGCAAAGTCACCATGTGGGGCGGCTCCTACGCGGGCTATGACCAATGGGCCACCGCCAAGGAATTCCCCCCGCACCTGGCCACCATCATCCCGGTGGCGTCCCCGCGACCCGGCGTCGACTTCCCGTTCGTGCAAAACGTCTATTACTCGTATGACACCCAATGGCTGACGCTGACCAGCGGACACACCAGTCAGGAGAACATCTTCGACGACCAAGCCTTCTGGTCCGCCCAGTTCGGCAAGTGGTACAAGGCGCAGCGGCCCTTCAAGGAACTCGACACCATCGTCGGCAACCCCTCGCCGATATTCCAGACCTGGCTGGCACATCCCCAGCCCGATACGTACTGGGACAGCTACAGCCCAAGCGCGGCGCAGTTCGCCAGGATCGATCTGCCGATCCTTACCATCACCGGCCAATACGACGACGACCAGCCGGGCGCCCTCTCGTTCTACCGGGATCACTTCCGTTATGCCTCGACCAAGGCCAAGGACCGGCACTACCTGGTCATTGGCCCATGGGACCACGCTGGCACGCGCACGCCAAAAGCCGAATACGCCGGCATCAAGTTCGGCCCCGCCGGCGTCATCGATATGAACGGGTTGAACAAGGCCTGGTACGACTGGACGCTCAAGGGTGGCAGCAAGCCTGCCCTGCTGAAGAACAAGGTGGCCTACTACATGCTCGGGAAGGGCGCCGAAGATTGGCGCTACGCGGACTCGCTCGAGGCGATCACTACCATGTGGCGGCCCATGTACCTGACCTCGCAAGGTGGCAGCGATGATGGCGTATTCGCGTCAGGCCTGTTGGCCGCTGCGGTACCCAGGGGGCCGGCGAAGCCCGATCATTACGTCTACAACCCGCTGGATACGTCGTTTGCAGCCTGGGATCCTGCGGAAAGCAGCGATACCGACCTGACCGACCAGAGCGGTTTGATCGGCGCGTCGGGGAAAATCCTCGTCTACCACACGCCAGCCTTTCAGCAGGCGATCGAGCTTGCCGGCTTTCCGAAGCTGAATCTCTGGCTCTCGCTGGACCAGCCGGACACGGACATCGCGGTCTACCTGTATGAGATCAAGCCAGACGGCAGCAGCATCGAGCTGGACTCGCAGCTATTGCGCGCCCGCTACCGCAAGAGCCTGCGCGAGCCGATGCCGGCGAAGCCAGGCGTCATCGAGCGCTATGACTTCGACAGCATGCATTTCATCGCACGCCGCATCGGCAAGGGCAGCCGGTTGCGACTGGCCATCGGCCCGATGAACTCGAAGTTCTTCGAGAAGAACTACAACTCCGGCGGCGTCGTGGCCGATGAATCCGGCAAAGAGGCGCGCACTGTCACCGTCACGCTTTATCACGATGGCGAGCATCCGAGTGCCCTGTACTTGCCCATCGCTGCCAAAGAAAGCGACGCGAGCGATTGAGGGGACTTCGCCTGCGAGGTTTCGCCCCATGTCGAGCCGTCTCCCCACGAGCGGCGCGGCGTGGGGCACCTAGTACTTCTGTCACGGTCACGACGCGACCGCGGCACGCATACTCCAAGGTGCGTTTCACTCGATCCAATGACCACCAAGGGGAGTTGCATGCGTCATCTGAAATCCTTGCTGCTGGGCAGCGCGCTGGCGTTGCTGCCGCTGGCGGCCATTCATGCCCAGGACCACGCTGCCGGCAAGGATGCCAAGACTGCAACCAACCAGGACGGCAAGCAGGCACCAGCCACCGAAACCGCCACGCGCACGAAGCACAGCGTCAGCATCCATGGCCACTCGGTCAGTTACACCGCCACCGCCGGCACGCTGATCATCCGCGACGACAAGAATGAGCCGCAGGCCAGCGTGTTCTACGTGGCCTATACCGTCGACACCGGCAAGCCGGAAAAACGGCCGGTGACGTTCCTGTACAACGGTGGCCCCGGCTCCTCCAGCGTGTGGCTGCACATGGGCTCGTTCGCGCCGGTACGGATCGAGACCGCCAGCCCCGAAGCCACCGCACCGCCGCCGTATCATCTAGTGCCGAACAGCGACAGCCTGCTCGACAAGACCGACCTGGTCTTCATCGACGCGGTCGGCACCGGCTATTCGCGCCCGCTGGGCAAGGCCACCGGCAAGGACTTCTGGGGTGTGGATCAGGACATCTCCGCATTTTCCCGCGCGATCCAGCGCTACGTCAGCTTGAACAAGCGCTGGAACTCGCCAAAGTTCCTCTATGGCGAAAGCTATGGAACCACCCGCTCTGCTGCGCTGGTCGACGCGCTGCAGGACAAGGGCATGGCGTTCAACGGCGTGATCCTGATGTCGTCGATCCTCAACTATGGCATCCGCATCCCGGGTTACGACGAAACCTATGTCGGCTACCTGCCTAGCTATGCGGCAGCGGCTTGGTACCACAACAAAACGCCTTACAAGAGCGGTCCGAACAAGCCAGCCGATCTGAAAGCTTTCCTTGATCAGGTCCGCGCCTGGGCGCAGGGCCCGTATGCCGCCGCGCTGGCGCAGGGGCAGAATCTCCCCGACGCCCAGGTCGACGCCGTGGCGCAGCAACTCGCCGCCTATACCGGCCTGTCGGTGCAGTACGTCAAGGAAGCCAACCTGCGCATCGACCTCGGCCGTTTCCGCAAGGAGCTGCTGCGCGACCAGCGCCTGACCCTGGGGCGCTACGACAGCCGCTTCACCGGTACCGATCCCGATGCCGCCGGCGAGACTCCGGATTACGACGCCTCCGACACCGGCATCAGCGGCGCGTTCGTCAGCGCGTTCCACGATTACATCGACGGGCAGCTCAACTACCACACCGACCTCGACTACCGCCCGACCTACGGCGAGATCAGCAAGAACTGGGACTGGAAGCATCAGGCTGCCGGCGAGCGGCGGCCGCTGCCGCTGGCCTACGTGGCCGGCGATCTCGCCCATGCGATGCGCACCAATCCGAACCTCCAAGTGCTCTCGGTCAACGGCTATTACGACTTTGCCACGCCGTTCTTCATCACCGAGTACGACCTCGCGCACATGAATCTCGACCCGTCGCTGCGTGGCAACCTGCAGTTCCTGTACTACCCCTCGGGGCACATGATCTATCTCAACACCGACGCGCTGAAGCAGCTCAAGACCGACCTCGCGCCCTTCTACGACCATGCCGCTCCGCAGCGCTGATACGGAATCGCCATCATGCACAAATCTCTGTTCGCCCCGCTCGCCCTCGCCCTGCTGCTGGTCATGGGCGCTCCTGCACACGCCGACGACGACACGCCGAAGGATGCGGCCAAGACCGCGCAGACCGACAAGGACAGCAAGAAGGACGAGCTGCCGATCCCGCGCGAGCACGCCGTGACCAGCAAGCACAGCGTGCGCATCGGCGGTCGCACGATCAGCTACAAGGCCACCGCCGGCACCTTGCTGATCAAGGACGACAAGGACAAGCCCACCGTCAGCGTGTTCTATGTCGCGTACACCGCTGATAGCGGCAAGCCTGGCAAGCGACCGGTGACCTTCATGTACAACGGTGGCCCGGGCTCATCCAGCATGTGGCTGCACATGGGTTCATTTGGCCCGGTGCGCGTGGCCAACCGCGGCGATCAGCCGATCCCGCCGCCGCCGTACGAGACCGTACCGAACGACTACAGCCTGCTCGACAAGACCGATCTGGTCTTCATCGACGCGCCCGGCACCGGCTACTCGCAGCTGGTTGGCGCCGCACAGGGCAAGGACTTCTACGGCGTGGACCAGGATGCCGATGCATTCGCCAAGTTCATCACCCGCTACGTCGGCGACAACCATCGCTGGAACTCGCCGAAATTCCTGTTCGGCGAAAGCTATGGCACGACTCGCTCTGCCGTGCTGGTGAAAGTACTGCAGGACCAGGGCATGGAGTTCAACGGTGTCGTACTGATGTCGTCGATCCTCGACTTCAACGTCTGGGCTGCCACCGGCGTCGACCACGCCTACATCGTCAACCTGCCCAGCGAGGCGGCGATTGCCTGGTATCACAACAAGATTCCGAACAAGCCCGCCGATGTCGCCAGCTTCCTCGCCGGTGTTCGTCATTTCGCCGATACCGACTACACGCTGGCGCTGGCCAAGGGCGACGCGATCGAACCGGCCGAGGCCGACCGTATCGCCAACCAGCTGAGCCAGTACATCGGCCTGTCGCCGACCTACATCAAGGAAGCGAACCTGCGCATCGACCCGAGCCGCTTCCGCAAGGAGCTGCTGCGCGACCAGCGCCGCACGGTCGGCCGTCTGGACGGCCGTTTCGAGGGTATCGACCCGGACGCCGCCGGCGAGACCCCCGACGGCGATGCCGCCAGCGACGCCGCCACCGGCGCCTATCTGGCCGCATTCAACCAGTACGCCGAGAGCGAACTGAAATACACCGGTGACCATGCCTATCTGCCGAACAATTACGGTGTGATCAACCGCGGCTGGGACTGGAAGCGCAAGGGCGGCCATGGCTTCACCCAGGCACCGTACGTCGGCACCGACCTGGCCGACGCGATGCGTCGCAATCCGCATCTGAAGGTGTTCTCGGCCAACGGCTATTACGACCTCGCCACGCCGTTCCATGCCACCGAGTTCGACCTTGGCCATCTCGGCCTCGACCCGGCGATCCGCAAGAACATCGAGTTCGGCTTCTACCCATCCGGGCACATGATCTATTTCGACGTGGATGCGCTGAAACAGGTCAAGGCGGACCTGGCGCGCTTCTACGATGAGACGGCACCACAATCCTGAGTACTCTCTCCATAAACTCATTACATGACCCACAAGCCTGCTGACCCGCAATCGCCAGCGCCCGACGAGGCACCGGCCAATCCCGAACGCCGGCGTCTGCTCGGCGGCATCGCACTGGCCGGTGCAGCGCTGAGCTTGGGCAGCTGCCGCCTGGATGGCAGCCGCCCTGCTGCATCCGGCAGCGTCGAACCCTCGGCCGATGCACTCGACGCCCTGCTGCGCCGACACATCCAGCAGGTGGTGGTGCTGTACGCCGAGAACCGCAGCTTCAACAACCTGTTCGCGCACTTCCCCGGGCTGGCGCAGCCGCTGAAAGCTCTCGACTCGCCCGAATACCGCCAGCGCGACCGCGACGGCAGCCTGCTCACCAGCTTGCCGCCGATCTGGGGTGGTCTGGCGCCGCATGCACAGGTCGTCGATGGGCGGCACTACCAGATCGGTGAGGATGCCATCACCGGCTTGCCCAATCGTCCCTTTGCCCTGCATACGCCAGCGGGCGAAGCATTGCCGCACGGCGTGGTCACACGCGACTTGGTGCACCGTTTCTACGAGAACCAGCTGCAGATCAATGGCGGCAGGAATGATGGTTTCGTCGCCTGGGGCAATACCGGCGCGATGGTGATGGGTCACTACGGCGACAACGCCACCAACCTGCAGTTGTGGCAGCTCGCGCAGCAGTACACCTTGTGCGACAACTTCTTCATGGGCGCCTTCGGCGGTTCGTTCCTCAACCATCAATACCTGGCTGCCGCGCAACCGCCGTTCTACCCGAACGCGGACCAGCGGCCAGGAAAATTTCAGCTGGCCCAGGTCGAAGGCGACGACCCCACGGGACTCCGCCCGATACTGACCGACAATACGCCAACCAGCGCGATGCAAGGTCGCGCCAAATTCGCCTCGCCCGATGCGCTGACGCCCGACTTCTGGGCAGTGAACACGATCGGCCCGGCCTACGCGCCGGCGTTCACCCATGACAAGCACGATCCGCAACTGGCCGATGCCGACAGCCCGAACACGCTGCCGCCGCAAGTGCATCTGACCATCGGCGATGCACTGTCGAATGCCGGGGTCGACTGGGCTTGGTACGCCGGCGGCTGGCAACTCGCGCTGGACGGACACGGCGACGGCGAGCATCACGTCTTTCCGGAAAGCCCGAACTTCCAGATCCATCATCAGCCGTTCAACTACTTCCGCAGCTTCGCGCCCGGCACACCGGCACGACAGCAGCACCTGCGCGATGCCGGTATCGGCGAGAGTGCCGACAGCAATCACTTCATCGCCGCGATCGAGGCGGGCACGCTTCCACCGGTGTCGTTCTACAAGCCGCAGGGCGACCTCAACATGCATGCCGGCTACTCCAGCGTGGAAGCCGGCGACCGTCACCTTGCCAAGGTGGCCGAGGCTTTGCAGAAAAGTCCGCAGTGGCCGCACATGCTGGTGGTGGTCACGGTGGACGAGAACGGTGGCTGGTGGGATCACGTGGCGCCACCCAAGGGCGATCGCTGGGGGCCGGGTTCGCGCATCCCGGCGCTGGTCGTATCGCCGTACGCGAAGAAGGGCTTCGTCGATCACACCATCTACGACACCGGATCGATCCTGCGCTTCATCACCCGCCGCTTTGGCCTGAAGCAACTGACCGGCCTGAAGCTGCGCGACGAGGCGATGATTGCCGCCGGCGGTCCGCCACCTGGCGACCTCACCGCGGCACTGCAATTCGACGCTGTGTGATCACTGCATCAAAGGAACCCCTGTCATGCGCGAGATGTACCCCCAGATCGAGCCATACCGGACCCATCGCCTCGCGGTCGATGCCACCCACACGCTGTATGTGGAGGAGTGCGGCAATCCCGCCGGCTTGCCGGTGATCTTTCTGCATGGTGGACCGGGCGCCGGGCTGGCAAGCTATCACCGGCGCTTCTTCGACCCGGCGCGCTATCGCATCGTGCTGTTCGACCAGCGTGGTGCCGGCAAGTCCACTCCGTTCGCCAACCTCACCGACAACACCACCTGGCATCTGGTCGCCGACATCGAGACGATCCGCGAGAAGCTCGACATCGAGCGTTGGGTGGTCTTCGGCGGTTCGTGGGGTTCCACCCTGGGACTGGCCTATGCGCAAACCCATCCCGAGCGCGTGCTCGGCCTGGTACTGCGCGGCATCTTCCTGTGCCGCCCGGAAGAGATCCGCTGGTTCTACGAGGAAGGCGGTGCGTCATGGATCCTGCCGGAGAAATGGCAGCGTTACGCCGCCGCGATCCCGCCGGAAGAACACGGCGAGATGATGGAGGCGTACTGGCGCCGGCTCAGCTCGGATGACGAGACGGTGCGGCTCGCTGCCGCGCAGGCATGGGGCACGTGGGAGGGCGGCAGCATCACACTCGAGGAAAGCCCCGGTACCGAAGCGAGCTTCGCCGCGCCTGACATCGCGCTGAGCCTGGCACGGATCGAGGCTCACTACTTCCGCCACCACGGCTGGTTCGAACCCGATCAGTTGCTACGCGACGTGGCAAAGATCCGCCACATCCCCGCCACCATCGTGCATGGCCGCTACGACATCATCTGTCCCGCCAAAAGCGCCTGCGACCTGCATGCGACGTGGCCGGAAGCCGATTTCCACATCGTGCTGGCCGGCCATGCCGCATCGGAGCCCGCGATCGTCGATCAGTTGGTACAGGCCACCGACAGGCTCGCCGATCGCTACGTCTGAAGTTTCGCGCGCAAGAAACGGATATCACGCAAGGATTGCGGCATCCAGTATCGGCATCGCCCATTCACGGAGATGCCCATGCTGACCTTGTTCGACTACCTGCCCTCGCAGAACGCCTGGAAGGTGCGCCTGCTGCTGAATCATCTGGGCCGGCCGTATCGCACGGTGCCGATCAGCATCTTCGAAGGTGAAGGACAGACCGCGGCGTTTCGTCGCATCAATCCGACCGGCACCGTACCGGCGATCCAGCTGGATGATGGCCGTGTGCTGGCGGAATCAAACGCGATCCTCAGCTATCTCGCCGAGGGCACGCCGTATTTACCCGCCGATCCGTTCGATCGCGCCAAGGTGCAGCAGTGGCTGCATTTCGAACAGGAGCGGGTGGAATCGGTGATTGGCGCGCTACACCACTGGGCGATGACCGGCAAGCTGTCGCGTCGTGCGCCCGAGCTGGTCGAGAGCAAGCGCGCCGGGGCACGCGCACGCTGGGCATCCTCGAGCACGAACTGGCGGCGCGACCCTTCCTCGCCGGCGACACCTACACCATCGCGGACATGGCGGTGTTCGCCTATGCCAGCCGCGCCCGGGAAGCCGGATTGTCGCTGGATGCCTATCCGCATTTTCGTGCGTGGATCGCGCGTGTTGAAGCACAGCCGGACTTCCTTGCCGCCATGCATCCGTATGCGATCGACCCACATTCGGTGAACGAATTGCCGTAACCCCGGCTTCCGTCACGGGCGAGCGGAGCAAGCGCAATGGCATACTCGGGGTTTTCCGGCTCGAGATTCCCCCATGCGCTTCCTGCCATCCCTCGCCCTTGGCACGCTGCTCTTGCCACTGGCCGCCCATGCCGTCGAACCGCATTCCTACGCACAGCCTGACCAGGTCGTCGTCACCCATCTCGACCTCGACCTGAAGCTGGACTTTCCGCACAAGCAGCTCGATGGTCAGGCCACGTTGAAACTGGACTGGAAGAATCCGCAGGCACCGTCGCTGGTGCTGGATACGCGCGATCTGAAGATCGCGAAGATCGAAGCACTCGGCGCCGACGGCAAGACCACGCCGCTGAAATATGCGCTGGCGCCGCGCGACAAGCAGCTCGGCGAGAAGCTCACCATCGCCACGCCGACGCATCCGGCCCAGGTGCGAATCGTCTACACCACCTCACCGGACGCGTCCGGTCTGCAGTGGCTGACCCCGGCGCAGACCGCGGACAAGAAGCTGCCCTTCATGTTCTCGCAATCCGAGTCGATCCATGCGCGTTCATGGGTGCCACTGCAGGATTCACCGGCGATCCGTTTCTCCTATACCGCCCACGTCACCGCTCCGAAGGATGTGCGCGTGGTGATGAGCGCGCTGAACGATGCGAAGCATCCGCTCAACGGTGACTTCACGTTCGACCAGCCGCATCCGATCCCGTCCTATCTGCTGGCGATCGGCGCCGGCGATATCGCGGTGAAGGAAACCGGGCCGCGTTCGGCCGTGTATGCCGAGCCCTCGGTGGTCGGCAAGGCGGCGCATGAGTTCGAGGACACCGAGCAGATGATCGCCACCGCGGAGAAGTTGTATGGCCCGTACCGCTGGGGCCGCTACGACATCCTGGTGCTGCCGCCGTCGTTCCCGTACGGCGGCATGGAAAACCCGGACATGACGTTCGCCACGCCGACCGTGCTGGTCGGCGACAAGAGCCTGGTCTCGCTGGTCGCGCATGAGTTGGCGCATTCGTGGTCGGGCAACCTGGTCACTGCCGCGTCGTGGCGCGACATCTGGCTCAACGAAGGTGTCACCACCTACGTGCAGGGCCGCATCACCGAGGCGTTGTACGGCAAGTCACTGGCCGACGAGGAAGCCCTGCTGTCTGCCCGCTCGCTGCAGAAGGAAATCGGCGACATGCCGGCCAACTCGCAGAAGCTGGCCCCGGATCCGCGCGGCATCGACGCCGACGACTCACTGTCCGATGTTGCCTACGACAAGGGTTCGTGGTTTCTGCGCGCGCTGGAACAGCGCTTCGGTCGCACCACGTTCGATGACTACCTCAAGGGTTATTTCAACCACTTCGCGTTCCAGAGCATCACCACCGAGCAGATGCTCGACTACATGAAGCCGAACCTGATCCAGAAATACCCCGGCAAGATGAGCTGGGACGAGGTGAAGGCGTGGGTCTACGCCGAAGGCATCCCGAAGGATGCACCGCTGCCCGATTCGCCACGCTTCGACACCATCGACCAGGAACGCACCGACTTCCTGTCCGGGCAGCTGGCCGCTGACAAGCTCAACGCAAAGGGCTGGAACACCCAGGAATGGATGTACTTCCTCGACCGCCTGCCGGATGCGCCACCGCTGGCGAAGATGCAGCAACTCGATGCCGCCTGGCATCTCACCGGCACCCCGAACGCGGAGATCGGCATGCGCTGGTACAGCCACGCAATCGCCGCCGGCGACAAGGCCGTGTGGCCAGCTGCCGCCGAGCACATGACGCGGATCGGCCGGCTCTACCTCACCCTGCCGCTGTACCAGGCTCTGGCCAAGACCCCGGATGGCCTGACCTATGCCGAACAGGTCTACAGCAAGGCCAAATCTGGCTACCACCCGCTGACCCAGCAGGCGGTAGAGGCGATCTTCGCCAAGGCGAAGAAAGCAAAGTAAAAAGTAAGACGTTCCCGCCCCTGCCTTGCAGGAGCGGGAGTATTTCCCCGCAACGCTCGGATCAAGAAACCATCATGCCGCCATCAACGAACACCGCCACCCCACTGTGGCAACGCATGCTGCTTCGCCGGTTGAAATTCCTGGCGTGGCTGGCCGCAATCCTTGCCATTGTGCTGGGGGGCAGCTACCTGTTCGCGCCGCAGTGGCTGATGCAGGCCAACTTCGCACGCGAGGCGATGACCGCGCACCTGGAAAAACATTCGGTGCAGGCCGGCGACACGCGCTGGGTGTACTACGAAGGCGGCGACGGCCCGACCATCGTGCTGCTGCACGGCTTTGCGGCCAGCAAGGAGGTCTGGCTGCAGACGGCCAAACTGCTGACTCCGCACTTCCACCTGATCATCCCCGATCTGCCCGGCTGGGGCGAGTCTTCGCGCAATGCTGGCGCCAGCTACAACGTCGATGCCCAGGCCACACGCCTGCAGGCCTTCGTGCAGGCGCTGGAACTGCAGCGCTTCGTGCTGGTCGGTCATTCGCTCGGTGGTGCCATAGCCGGCGTGTACGCGATCGAACAGCCGGAGCATGCCCGCGAACTTGCGCTGGTCGATGCGTACGGGCTGAAGTTCAAGGAGAACGCGTTTGCCCGCGAGGCCATGGCCGGCAAGGACCCGTTCCTGTTCGACGACCGTGCAGGCTTCGAGCGTGCCACCGCACTGGCCTTCGAGAAGCCGGTCAACCTCCCGGGCCGCTTCGTCGACGTGCTGATCAAGCGCAACCAGCAGGACCGCAGCTTCATCGAAAGCAATTTCAATGAGTTGCGGGACCCCTCCCAATACCTCGCGCTGCAGAACCGGCTGGACCAGCTGAAGATGCCGGTGTTGGGCCTGTGGTGCCACAACGACAAGATCGTCGATATCTCGGCGCTGGACAGCCTGCGCAACGGGCTGACCCATGCCCCCGCCATCAGCACCAGCACCTTGAATGGCTGCAATCACATGCCGATGCTGGAAAAGCCCGAGGAAACCGCGCAGATCCTCAGCGGATTCGCCTTGTCGCATTGAGCCGGCTCATGGAATCAGGCCATCGGGACGCCCTTCGGTCATATGGGAGTCAGCATTCTCACGCACATCATTGTGAATTGCCGATGACAACATGGGAGAATGACGGCATGGACTCGAGAGTTGGCGCGCTTTCATGCAAGAAAACAAAGTCATGCAGCAACCCGTGAAGCAAAGCCTGCTGCGTGCGGGGGTGGACGCCATCGTGCGGATGTCCGCCACCCGCATCAACTACTGGACCGAAGTGGGCCTGGACGTCACGCTGTGCCTGCTGCTGCTGGTGGAAGGCTGGCGCCTGCATGCCGGCAGCCCGCTGGCGGCGTTGCTGGCGTTCGGACTCGGGCTGCTGGCCTTCAGCTTCATCGAATACTTCTTCCACCGCTGGATGTTCCATACACGGATCCCGCTGTTCGAGCAGGGCCACCGCATGCATCACGCGCAGCCGCTCGGTTACGACTCGCTGCCGTTCTTCCTGCCGGCGGCCGTGCTGCTGTGCCTGACCGGCCTGCTTGCGCTGGTCATGCCGACGAGTCTCGCCCTGCTGATGGCCGGCGCGATGACGCTCGGCTACATCGCTTACGGGTTGAGCCATTTCACCATCCATCACGTGCGCTTCAAGCAGCCGCTGTTGCGGCGCTGGGCTGCCGCCCATCACGTCCATCACTACCATCCGGACAGCAACTTCGGCGTCACCACGCCGCTGTGGGACGTGTTGCTGGGCACGCGTTACGTGCGCCAGCCGCGCAAGATCTGAGGCGCCTCAGTTTTCCCTGCGGGAGGGTCGCGACTGAAGTCGCCCCCGCAATTGTCCGTCAGAGAACACCTGGAATCAGCGCTTTCACCCGCTGCATGTAGTCGGTGTAGGCCGCACCGAAGTGCTCGCCCAGCCAGGTCTCCTCCAGCCGCAGCTTGCGCCAGAACGACACGAACATGATGACGAAGCCCAGCAGGGCTCGCCATTCGCCAATCAGCACGACAGTACCGAGCAGGGCGAGCAGGATGCCGGTGTAGATCGGGTGGCGCACGTACCGGTAAGGCCCGCGTTCGATCAGCTCGTGCCCCTGCTTCAGCTGCACTTCGCTGCTCCAGTTGCTGCCGAGGATGTAACGCGCCCAGCAGGCAAACAGCACGCCCGCCACGATCAGCAGCAGGCCGGTCATGGCGATGGCATAGGTATCTGGCAACAGGCGATCGCCCAGCACGGTACGGTCAAGCCACGGCGTGGGCCACATCAGCAGGATCGCCACGATGATCGGCAGCCAGTACTTGAAAAAGCGCGGCAACGCCGGTTCCGCACGCGTGGGCTGCTTCAGTCGGCGTGCGCTCCACAGCCAGTACGCCAGAAAGAACAGCCACGCCGCCACGGCCATGGTGGTGAACGAAATATGCATGGATCAACCCCTGATGACGATGTCGAATGATTTGCCGGTACTCTTTGCCTTCCACCACGCACGGTTATCCCTGATCGACCGCTTGCAACCGGAATCCCTCTCGCCTTTCTCAGTCGGCAACGTCGTCGATCAGCCGGTCGAGTTCCGCCTTCAGGATGGCACCATGCTGGCGCAGCCAGTCACGCTGCTCGCGCCAGTCGGGGAACAGTTGACTGACCTGTGCCCAGAACCGCGGCGAGTGGTTGCGCACCTTGAGATGACATAGCTCGTGCACCAGCACGTAGCGCAACGCGGCCGGTGGCGCCAGCGCCAGCGCGAGGTCGAGATTGATGCGGTCGCGCGTATCCAGGCTGCCCCACAGGCTCTTCATCGGACGGATCTTCAGCGACGTCGGCGCCAGTCCCAACTGCGGTACGTAGCCGGCCAGCCAGCGCGATACATCACGGCGGATCAACGCCTCCAGATGCGAGGCGAGCAGGCCGCGCGCGATCGGCAGCGCGCGCGTATGCGGCCGCGGAATCACCAGGGTCAGCCCGGTCGCATGGGGTTCGATCTTCGGATAAGGGCCCTCGGCCCAGTCCAGCTCCGCCATCTCGCCACGCAGCGGAAAGCTGCACGGATAACCGAGCCGCAGCGGTGGCAGCGGCTTCACGATCAGGTGCAGCTCGTCGAGCTTCTGTTCCAGCCAGTCAGCGTGGCTGCGGAGGAATGCATTGACCTGGGCAGGATGCGTGCCGAGCGGATACGTCACCCGCGCACCCTTCGGCGTGACCGTGAGGCGTAGCCGGCGTGCGCGCGGATGGGCGGCCTTCAGCACCCGGATGATGCTGCCGCCTACCGTCGCCAGTTCCAGCCAATCGCCTTCCAGATGCTGCGCCATAAGCCTGCCCGTTCGTACCAAGGCCTGTCGGATATCAGTGGGGATTCCGCGCCGCCCGCAAGCGGGCGGACGACCAGTATGGCTCGGCGGCAGGTCAAACGGGAATGGTTTTTTCGTTCAGCTATCGGCCGGACGCGGCAATCCGAACCATTCCTTCAGCTTGCCCAGCAGCCGCTCCAATTCCAGCGTCAGCAGGGCAAAACTGGCGTCCAGCTCGGCCTGGGCGTCCTGCTGGCTGTCGCCCAGCTCGTCCATCACCACGTCGAGGAACTTCAGCTTGCGGATGATCAGATCCTCACCCAGCACGAAGCTGATCCGCTCATCGAAGGTGAGACCGAGCAGGAAGACCTGCTTGCCGTTGCGCAGGTGCTCCTTGACCTCTTCGGCGTCCAGATCCTGCCGGCGGCAACGGGCGATCGCGCCGGTGGCGGTGGCTGGATCGCGCAGCTCGCACTCGTCGCCCAGGGCCAACCCTGCCGGCAGGTTGCCGTTGGCCAGCCAGTCGGTCATCAGCACGCGTGGACCTTCCTCCGGCGCCAATGGCACCGCCGGGAAACTGCCCAGCGCCTCGCGGACCTGGGTCAAGGCGTTCTCGGCCGACTTGCGACTGGAGGTGTCCAGCACCAGCCAGCCGTTCTTCTTGTCGACATAGGCGGACATCCGCGAGTTGCGCACGAACGCACGCGGCAACAGCTCATTCAGCAGATCCTCCTTGATCCGCTTGCGCTCGCGGCCGCCGACCTTGCGGCCTTCTTCCTCGGCGATCTTCTGCACCTTGCGGTGCAGCTCGTCGTTGATCACCGCGGCCGGCAGCAGCTTGTCTTCACCGCCCACGGTGAGCAGGGTGCAGTGCTTCACCGTGTGCGTGAGCGGCTCGCCTTCGCCGCGACCAACCGGCGGCACGAAGCCCTTGGTGAACATTTCCAGCGGGCCGCAGGGGCGCAGCCGGTGTTCGGCCAGCGCTTCATCGAGGCGTTTCAGATCGGTGGCAACGGCGGAGGAAAAACGGAACAGCGTGAGATTGCGAAAGAACATTCAAGATCCGGATCAGTGCTGCCTGGCTGGAGGCAGGTGGTTTCGCCGTCATTCCGGCGTAAGCCGGAATCCAGTGCCTTGAAGAAGATCAAAGACGCTGGATTCCGGCTTACGCCGGGATGACGGTCTGAGGATGTCAGCGGCTAACGGCAGCGACTGCCGCGGCCACCGTATCGAGATTGGCACGATTCAACGCCGCCACACAGATGCGGCCGCTGTCGAGCGCATAGATCGCGTACTCGTCGCGCAACCGGTGTACCTGCGCCTTGCTCAGGCCCGAATAGGAGAACATGCCGGCCTGCTTGTTGATGAAGCTGAAATCCGGCGCGCCAAGCGCAGCCAGCTTGTCGACGAAACCCGCACGCATCGCATGGATGCGCGAGCGCATCTCGCCCAGCTCCTGCTCCCAGCGCGCGCGCAGTTCGGCACTGCCGAGTACGCCGGCGACCAGGCTGGCGCCATGCGTGGACGGGCTGGAATAGTTCGCGCGAATGGTCTGCTTGATCTTCGACAGCAGCCGCGCCGCCTCGTCACGATCGGCACCGACCATCGACAGCGCGCCGACGCGCTCGCCATACAGCGAGAACGACTTGGAATACGAGTTGGCCACCACGAACGCCTCGATGCCCGACGCCGCGAGCAGACGCACGGCGGTGGCATCCTGCTCGATGCCCTGATCGAAACCCTGGTAGGCCATGTCGATGAACGGCAGCAGCCGGCGTTCCTGCAGCAGCGCGATCACCCGCTGCCATTGCGCCGCATCCATGTCCACGCCGGTGGGGTTGTGGCAACACGCATGCAGCAGCACCACGGTACCCGGCTCCAGCTTGCCCAGGTCCTCCAGCATGCCGGCGAAGTCCAGGCCGTGGCTGGCCGGATCGTAATAGCGGTATTCGAGCAGCTCGAAGCCGGCGGTGCGGAACACCACATGATGGTTGCCCCAGCTCGGGTTGCTGATCGCGATCTTCGCGCCAGCGCCGGCCACCTGCTTCAGCAGATCGGCCGCCACACGCAACGCGGCGCTACCGCCGATGGTCTGCGCGGTCGCCACCCGACCCGCTGCCAGCAGCGGTGATTCGGCGCCGAACAGCAGTTGCTGGGTGAGCTGGTTGTACGCCGGCAGGCCGTCGATCGGCAGGTAGCCGCGCGGCTTGCCGGCCGCGACCAGGGCCTGCTCCACTTCGTGCACCGTCGGCAGCAGCGGGATTCGGCCCTGCTCGTCGATGTAGATGCCCACGCCCAGATTGATCTTGCCCGGACGCGGATCGGCCAGATAGGTCTCGGTCAGACCCAGGATCGGATCGCCCGGGGCCATTTCAACGGATGCAAAGAAGGACACGGCGGTTACTCGGCAGGTGATGTGGAGATGGATAAGGTTCAAGCTTGCGTGGCGGCGGTCTCATCCGCTGCGTCGACCGGCCACGGAGACGCCATGCTGGACTGCACGACCGGCACGGCAAAATCGAACAGCGTGCGATCGGCCAGATGCGAGGGTGACACATGGGCCAGCGCGCGGAAAATGTTCTCGCTGCGGCCGGGCTGCAGCTGTTCCCACTCGGCCAGCATGCGCTGCACCGCCTTGCGCTGCAGGTTGTCCTGCGAGCCGCACAGGTTGCACGGAATGATCGGAAACTGCTGCTGCACCGCGTATTCGGCGATATCCGCTTCCTTGCAATACGCCAGCGGCCGGATCACCACATGGCGCCCATCGTCCGAGCGCAACTTCGGCGGCATCGCCTTCAACTGTGCCTGGTAGAACATGTTGAGGAAGAACGTGGCGAGGATGTCGTCGCGGTGATGGCCGAGCGCGATCTTCGTGATGCCGTTGGCTGCGGCCCAGCTGTACAGCACGCCACGACGTAGCCGCGAGCACAGGCTGCACATGGTCTTGCCGGCAGGGATCACCCGCGTCACCGTGCTGTAGGTGTCCTGCTCGATGATGTGGAACGGCACGCCGCGCGCCGTCAGGTAATCCGGCAGCACGTGTTCGGGAAAGTCCGGCTGCTTCTGGTCCAGGTTCACCGCGATCAGTTCGAAGCGCACCGGCGCCTTCGCCTGCAGCTGCAGCAGGATGTCCAGCAAGGTATAGGAGTCCTTGCCGCCGGACAGGCACACCATCACCTTGTCGCCGTCCTCGATCATGCCAAAGTCGCCAATCGCCTGCCCCACCTGGCGACGCAGGCGCGCGGCCAGCTTGTCGGCCTCGGCGGCTGGCGTACGGTAGCGGTCGGGGTGGGCGGACATGGCGGCCAATCGGGCAACGGGAGCCGCCATTGTAGCTGGCTGGCCGAGCGACTTCCGGAGACACCAAACGGCGCTAGACTAGGAGTGTTTCCCTAGCCGTCGCGACATGCCACACAGGTTCAGGCCATGCAGGTTCAGGATCACGCCGAAATCGTCCATCTGCTCGCCGAGCTGAAGATGGAGCATCGCGATCTCGATGCGGCCATCGAGCAGCTGGCTTCAGCGATCGGCCGTGACGAACTGCAGCTGACCCGGCTGAAGAAACGCAAGCTGCTGCTGAAGGACCATATTGCCCGCCTCGAGAGCAAGCTGATTCCCGACCTCGATGCCTGAGCATTGACCGCCCCACCGGAAACCCGATGAGCCGACTCGCACCCACCCGCCTGCACGACGAACACGTCGTGCTGGAACCGCTTGGTCTCGATCACGTACCTGCCCTGGAAGCCGCCGCCGCCGATGGCGCATTGTGGAACCTGTGGTTCACCAGCGTCCCGCCGCCGGGCCAGACACGCGGCTATGTCGAGAAGGCGCTGCAGGGACAGGCCAGCGGCCTGATGCTGCCGTTCGCCGTGCGCGATAAATCCAGTGACACCATCGTCGGCACGACCCGCTATTACGACTTCGTGCCGGAACTGCCACGCGTGGCCATCGGCTACACCTGGTATGCGAAGCGCTGGCAGAAAAGCCATGTCAACACCGCATGCAAGCGCTTGCTGCTGCAGCACGCGTTCGAATCACTGGACTGCGTGGCAGTGGAAATCCACACCGACAGCCGCAACCTCGACTCGCAACGCGCCATCGAGCGTCTCGGTGCGCGCCGCGAAGGCGTGCTGCGAGCCCACAAGCGACGACCTGACGGCACATTGCGTGACACGGTCTGCTTCAGCGTGATCGCCAGCGAATGGCCGGACGTGAACCGCTGGCTCGACATGCGGCTCAGCCGACTCATCTCGCCGGCATAAGCACGGCCATCTCCCGTCAAAGCAGCCGGTTGACCAGGCGGTCGAGGCGCGTGCGGTTCAGGCGCTTCAGCTGCTTGCGCACTTCCGCGGGGTAATGTCGCGGACTTTCCAGCGCCAGGTGATCCGGCAGCCGGGTGGCATGCCGTTTCAGCGCTGTCCACTCGGCCTGATGCTTTGCATGCAGCAATCGCGCGGGATCGCGCAGCAGCAGTCCGTTTTCCAGGTCCAGTGCCCACGCGCGCGGATTGAGGTTGTTGCCGGTCAATACGGCCATGTCGTCATCGACGAACAGGCCTTTCAGGTGGTAGCTGTTGTCGCCATCACGCCACAGGTGCAGGTTGAGCTGGCCGCTGGCGATCTGACGGCGGTGCGCCCGCGCGAAGCGCCGCAGGTTGTTCTCGTACAGATACGGCAGCAGGCCGATGGTCTTGAACGGCTGTCCCGGTGGAATGTAGAAATCGTTGGCGGTCTTGTCACCCACCATGATGTCGATCGTGCAGCCACGCCGCAGCAATTGGCCGAGCACGACACGCACAGGCCTGGGCAGGTTGAAGTATGGCGTCAGCAGGATCACCCGCTCGCGTGCGCTGCGCAGCAGGGCCAGCAAGGCATCGTTGAGTTCGTTGTTGCTGCGGGCAAACCCGAGCAGCGGCGTCACCGCCAAGTCGGCCGGCCCCGGAACATCACCCGGCACGTCATAGCGTGCATCCTGCAGGGCCTGACGGAATTCGCGGATCGGTCCCTGCAGCGTCCGGGTGGCTGGAACGTCCGGCACATTCAGCCGGCGCACCGCAGCGCTCTCGACGAAACGGCGCTGCACGAAATCCGCCAGCGCATCGGCCAATCCACCATGGCGCAGCAGATGGTAGCGATCGAGCCGATAGCGCCCGTGCCGCTGCAGATACACATCATTGATGCTCGCGCCGCTGTACAGCACGGCGTCATCGATCACGAAGCCTTTCAGGTGCAGCACACCAAACAGCTCGCGGTTCTGCACCGGCACACCATAGATCGCCACACCATCGCCAAAGCGCGTGGCGTACTCGCGGTACATGCCCGCATTGCCTTCGCTCTTCTGCTTGCCGATCAAGCCGCGCTGCGCGCGATGCCAGTCCACGAAGACGGCAACCTGCAGCGCCGGATGGCGCATCTTCGCCGCATACAGCGCATCCAGCACCTCGCGACCACCTTCGTCATCCTGCAGGTACAGCGTCGCGATCACGATGCGTTGCGTGGCCTGCGCAATCTGCTGCAGCAACGCCTGCCGGAATGCCGCGGGATCGGGCAATACCTCGATCGCGGTGGCCGGCACGGCGAACGCCGGCAATGCCTCCAGCCACGCGCGCGCCTTCGGCTTGCGCAATGGCGAGAGGATGCGCCGCGCCAGGCGGCGGGGGGTGGTCATCAGCTTGTTCATGGGGGCATGGCATCCGCAACAGCGCCCATGATCGCAAACCGTCGCCGATGCGCCTACTGCGACCCTCCGGCAGCCGGCCTAGCGCGGTGTTACCTCGATCGTTGCGGTCATGCCGGCGGCGAGCACCAGGCCGGCCGGCAGATGGTCGCTGTCGATCGTGATGCGCACCGGTACACGCTGCGCCAGCCGCACCCAGTTGAAGGTGGGATTGACGTTGGAGAGCAGGTCGCTGCCGGTGGGATTGTCGCGGTCGCCGATGCCGCGGGCGATGCCACTGATGGTGCCCTTGAGATGCACACCGCCAGCCATCAGCCGGATGTCGACCGGATCGCCGATGCGCACCTGTGGCAGCTTGGTTTCCTCGAAATAGCCGTAGATGTAGTAGCTGTGGCTGTCGATCAGCGCCAGCCGCGGCACACCGACGGCGGCGTAGTCGCCGACGCGCACGTCGAGGTTGGTGACGTAGCCATCCGTCGGCGCCCGTACTTCGGTGCGGGCAAGGTTGAGCCTGGCGGTCTCCAGCGCGACCTGCGCCTGCTCCACCGCGGCCAGTGCCTGCTCGCGCGCTGCACTGGCCTGGCTGCCACCGGCCTGCGCCTGCTGCCAGCTGGCACGGGCGGCTTCGGCGGCGGAGGTCGCGTCGGTGCGCGTCTCCTTGGCGATTACATCACTGAGCTGCTGGCGCCGTTTGGCCTGCTCCTGGCGCATCTCGAACTCGGTCTTGCGTGCGTTGGCAGCAGCCAACGCAGCATTGATGTTGGCACCGGCGGCACGCGCACTGGCTTCGGCGGCAGCCAGGTTCGCCTCGGCCTGCGCTACCGCGTACTTGTAGCGGTCGGGATCGATCACAAACAGCAGGTCGCCCTTGTGCACGGTCTGGTTGTCGAGCACCGCCACCTGGGTCACCAGTCCGGACACATCCGGCGCGATGCGCACCACGTCCGCACGCACGCGGCCGTCGCGGGTCCACGGCGCGTACAGGTAGTGCTTCCACAGCGCATGGCCGAGCAGCAGCGCGATGACGACGACAACCGCGGTAATCAGGAAGCGCAACAGTGACTGGGTTTTCATGGGATGACTCAGCGGATCAGCAAAAGTCCGGCAACGCCGAACAGACAGACGAACAGGGCAAGCCGGAACAGTGAGGGGTGCCACACCTGGCGATACAGGCCAAGGCGGCCGACCAGCATGTCGAGCAGCACCATTAACAACAGGCAAAGGAGGAACACCGGCAGCAAGCCCGGCACCAGCACGCCGTAGATGGCGATTTCATGCGGCATGAACGGACTCCGGCGAAGGTGACTGGATATACGCCGCGAATGGCGATTCGTCATCGCGCAGCGCGCTGCGCAACTGGTACAGATGCAGACGCAGCGGTTGCTCGGCAGCAGCGACGATCGCCGCATGCACCGCAGCGTCCGCCTCGCGCCAATGCGCAGCATCCGGTTCGTGATACAGCCGCGCGATCGCATGCGTCGCGGCAGTTGCCGCGTTCCGCGCGGCCGGTGCGATCCTGCTGTCGGTGGCCAGTTGCTGGCGCAGCTCGATCATCGTGCGACCGCTCTCCAGCACGGCGAGTGCCCACGCCAGCATGTTGCGCGATTCGTCGCTGCCCGGTCGCGTATAGGTCACCACCTGCTGGAACAGATCGCGGACCAGGCTCTCGAAACGCCACGCCAGACCTTCCAGCGGAGCGGTCGCCGCCAGCACGGCCTGCTCGCGCAAGCGACGGAACTGGCGCGTGCGTTGCCAGCTGGTGCCGATCACGCTCGGCACCAGGATGAAGGCAGCCCCAGCCAGCGCGAGGCCGGCGACCTGCGCAATGCCGTCGTTGAGGAAGTGCGCCGGGTCGTACACCATCGGATTCTTCAGCGCGAGGATATAGACGAAGCCCAGCGTGTAGCCGGCACCGACGCCGGGCAAGGTATCGCGGGTGCTCAGGTATGGGCCGATCAGCATGAATCCCGCACTGGCGCCGATCAGCGAAACAAAATCATTGCTGCCCGGCAACAGCCCGTACACCACCACGAACGCGGCCAGCATGCCGGCCGCATAGCCGAGCAAAGTGTGCGTGGCGGCACTGAGTGGACTCGGCGAAGCGGCCAGCAGACCGCTGAAGATGGTTGCCAGCAGCATCGCACTCGCACCGAATGGCCAGCCACTGGCCAGCCAGAAGGCGCTCAGCGCCGCCATCGTCAGGAAGGTACGCAGCACGCCGACCAGTGCACCGGGAATGTCGTTGCCGCGCAGAAAATGCACCTTCTCCACGCTGCCACGCACCTTCGCCTCGCGCAGCGAACCTTCCAGCACGGCGAAGTCGCGCAGCTCGGTCGCAAAGCGCTGCAACAGCACGGCGCCGGTATCGAATTCCAGCTGCGCCAGTGATGCCATCAGTGGCGCGCGCAAGACCGCGACCCGTGCCGGCAACTGCGCCACGCATTCGGCCAGCCGCGATGCCAGTACGGCGGACTGGTGCTGCTGCGCCAGCCCGGGGGAAAGTGCTTCGGCAAGCGGCCGATAAAGCCGGATCAAGGCATCAGCAACACTGGGACTGCCGCTACGCTGCAAGCGGTTGATCAGGTGATGCAGCGACTGGAAGCTGGTCGCGGCAGCCATGTAGCGCTGGTTGAGCAGGCGCATGCGGGTACTGCGCGCGTGCACCTCCGGGTCCTCGAAGATCACCGAGGCGCGCATGTCCTCCAGCCGCACCGCAGCGCGTGCCAGCGCGAGGTTCGCATGTTCCATCTGCGCTCGCGGCAGATGGCCGGCGGTGCTGTCGCGCACGAAGTCGATGAACATGTTGAACTGCGCCTGCGCGCTTTGCCGCAGCAGCAGGCGCAGCCGCTCGGGCCACACCAGGTCGCTGACCACCGCGGCCACCACGATGCCGAGCAATACCTCGCTGACGCGCATCACTGCTGAATCGAACACGCCGAGCGGATTGTTGATCGCCGGCAACGTGACGATCGCAGCGGTGTAGCCAGCCAGCACGAAACCGTAGGACATGAAGTTGCGGTACAGCGTTGCGCCACCGGCACACAAGGCCACCCACAGCGACAGGCTCAGCAGGAACAATTCGCGCTGCTGCGGAAACAGCGACATCAGGGCCAGCCCGAACAGACTGCCGGCCAGCGTGCCGATCGCGCGGTAGAAGCTCTTTGCCAGCACCATGCCGCTGTGCGGATGCATCACGATCGACACCGTGATCATGGTGGTCGATGGCTGCTCCAGCTGCAGCCACATCGCCAGCCACGCTGCCAGATAGATCGCCAGCAATGACTTGCCCACGAAGATCCAAGCGCGCCATTCGCCGGCAAGAAACCCCGACAGCCAGGGCCAGCGCGATGCCGGCGGGACGGATTCGATGGTGGGAACGCTGGACATCGCTCAGGCTTGCTCGAACTGGTCCAGGAACTTCTTCAGCAGCTTTTCCAGCTGCGCCATCTCGCGCGGCTGCAAGCCGGCGGTCTGCCTCTCCAGCAGGATGCAGATGTCAGGCAGAAAGCTCTCGATCATCGCTATGCCTGCCTTGCTCAGGGTGAGTGCAATCTTGCGCCGATCTTCGTCGCTGGCAGCCCGCTCGAGCAGCCCCTTGTCGCACAACTCGTTGGTCAACCGGGTGATGTTGGCGGATTTCTCGCCCGCCGCCTCCGCCAGCTGCGAGGGGTTCAGCGTATACCCGTCGGTGCCGTACAGCATCATCAGCAGGTTGTATTCCGGATGATTGATGCCCCACGGCTTCAGCAGCGCATTCGCATCATCGTGCACGCGCTTGTGGATGTGCTTGATCAGTCGTACCAGCACCGCCGGCTCACGTGGAAACGCGGGATGTCGCTGACGGGTAATCGTCAGGCGCTGTTCGGTGGGGAGGAAACTGCTCATGGGATTGCCTGCCATTGCAATATATTACATATATGTAATATCTACATGTGTATGTTATGCCGATCCCCCGGCCGGTACAAGCTCGCCCCGACAGACACGAAAAAGGCGCCGCAAGGCGCCTTTTCGATGCCGCCAGTCGTGCATCTCAGCCGCTGTGTATCGGAAAGGTCTGCGCGTTGCCGGAGGCAGAGCCGGAGTTGGCCGGCGCGCTCGGCGAGCGGACCGGATTGATCTGGTGCGCGCCACACTGGTAGGCGCCCCAAGGCTGCGAGCCATCGCTCGGCTCGGCCAGCGGCTTGATCGTGTCGGCGTGCATCTTGGCCGCCTCGTTGCGCGCCATCACCTCGAGCTCATCGCGCACGGTGATGTTGTTGCGGTCGACCGGGCCGACGTGGTCCATCACCGAGACGGTGACCTTGCCCAGATCGCGGCAACTGGAGACATCACCGCTCCACGCGGTACGGACATTCCTTGCGGCATCGTCCAAGGTGATGCCCCACGTGCAGGCACCAAGCAACAGCGTGGGGACGAGCAACAACAGGGTCTTGCGCATGGGTAACTCCGCAGCAGGGAACTTGGATATGACAGAGGCCGGGCATGACCGGCCCGGCCTCCATCCTAACGCGGGGATGTGCCGGCGTGCTGTACGCCGGCTTACTTCATCACTTCACCAGCTTGCCGTCGGCGTCGATCACCTGCACATCGCCGAGATTCAGCGCACGTACCGGCGCCTCGATCTTCTTGAGATCGCCGACGATTACCCAGGTCATCGCCTCGGGCTGGACGATTTCCTTGATCGCCGCTTCCGCGGCCGCGGGTGTGACCGCTTCCAGCTGCGACTTCAAGGTTTGCACGTAGTCGTCCGGCCGGTGGTACTGCACGATGCCGTTGATCGCTCCGAGCACAGCGCTGGTGGTCTCGTAGCTGCCCGGCAATGCACGCACGCGCTGGTCCTTGATCTTGGCGACCTCGGCGGCAGTCAGTGGTTTGTCGCCGATCACCGCGCGCGCTTCCTTAAGCACCTCGGCCGCCGACTCGGCGGTCTTGTCGGTCTGCACCGGCGCGAAGAACAGGAACGGCCGCTGACCCTGCGCATCCATCAGCATGCTGTTTGCGCCATACGCCCAACGCTTATCCTCGCGCAGGTTCATGTTCAGACGCGAGGTGAAGGTGCCACCGAACGCACCGTTGGCTGCCTGGATCGCCAGGTTGTTGTCGGCGCGGGTGGACGGCGCCAGCAGGCCGGCGAGGATCAGCGACTGCGGCGCATCGGCGCGGTTGATCAGGAACACCCGCGGCTTGGCCTGTGCCGCCACCTTGGCGATGTTCTTCTTCGGCATCGCCGTGGCGGGAGCCTTCCAGTCGCCGAACACGGCATCGAGCTGCGGGATGATCTGCGCCAGCGTGGTATCGCCGGCGACCAGGATCTTCACGTTGTCCGGACGCAGCCAGTCGCGCTGGAACGCGGCCAGATCCGCATCGGTCAACGCCTTGATCTCACCTTCGGTACCCGAGCCGGTGAACGGGATGCCATAGGCGTGATGCTCGCCATACAGCAGCGGCGGCAACGTGCGCAGGGCCAGTCCGGTGGGCTCGGTCTTCTCCTGTGCAATACCGGCCAGCCACTGGCCGCGCACGCGGTCGATGTCCTCCGCCTTGAATGCGGGGTTGCGCACGATATCGGCAAACAGGCTCAGTGAAGGCTGTAGCTGATCGTTCAAGGCATTGAGCGAAGCGACGCAGCTATCCAGACTGCAGCCGACATTGGCGATCGCACCCAGCCGTTGCTTGCGCTTGGCCACTTCCACCGAATCGAGATCCTGGGTGCTCTCGTTCATCAGGCTGGAGGCGAAGCTGGCGGTGCCGAGCTTGCGATCCTGATCGGCGGCATAACCCGCATCGAACAGCAACTGCACCTGGGTCACCGGAATGGTGTGACGCTCAGCCAGGATCACCTCGATGCCGTTCTTCAGCTTGCCGCGCTCAAGTGCGGGAAAGCTCAGCGCAGGGAACTCATCGACCTGTGGCACGCCGGCGGCGCGATCCAGATCGCTCTTCGTCACGCTGTAGGCATGCTTCGCCGGAAGCTTCGGCTGCGGACGACCGCTGGCTGCACCCAAGGCAACGACCTTCGCGTCTTCGGCGGCCGGATCGAAACCCTTGTCCGCTGGCAGCACGGTGAGCAGGTAATCGCCCTTGCTCAGCCACTTGTCGGACGCGGCCTTGACGCTGGCGATGCTGGCTGCTTCGGAGCGCGCGAGATCCTTCTTGTAGGCTCCCGGATCGCTGCGATAGACCTGTCCCTCGGCCAGGATCACCGCCTTGCCACCGAAGCCACCGACCTTTTCCAGGCCACGCACGAAACTGGCGCGGTTGGCCACCTTGGCGCGATCCAGTTCATCCTGGGTCGGGCCGTCGGCGAGAAATTTCTTCAGCTCCTCGTTGATCACGGCTTCCACCTTCGCCGGATCCACGCCCTGCTTCACATCGGCCTGGATCTGGAACTGGCTGGCCAGTGCAAACGTGGAAATACCGGCGGAAACGTCGTCGACCAGCTTGTCCTGGTAGACCAGACGCTGGTACAGCCGCGAGGTCTTGCCACCGCCGAGCGCCGTGGAGGCGAGATCGAGCTGGATCGCATCATCGCTGCCCAGCTGCGGCACCACCCAGGTACGGATGATGCGCGGCTGCGACACATGATCGTGCTGCACGCCACGAGTGGATCTGGCGAGCGGCGTGATCCACGCCTGCTGCCGCGCCACCGCGGGGCCAGCCGGAATGTCGCCGAAATACTTCGCGGCCTTTTCCTTCGCTTCCGCCAAGGTGATGTCGCCGGCGAGGATCAAAGTGGTGTTGGCCGCACCGTAATTGCTGTGGAACCACGACTTCACGTCGTCCAGCGAAGCAGCGTTGAGATCGGCCATCGAGCCGATCGTGTCGTGCTGGTATGGGTGGTTGGCCGGATAGGTATTGGCCAGGATGTTCTCGTCGACGCGGCCATACGGGCGGTTTTCACCCTGGCGCTTTTCGTTCTGCACCACGCCACGCTGGGTGTCGAGTTCCTTCTGACCGATCGCGCCGAGCAGGTGGCCCATGCGATCCGACTCCATCCACAGCGCCATGTCCAGTGCGGTGGTCGGCACGGTCTCGAAATAGTTGGTGCGGTCGAACCAGGTGGTGCCGTTCATGTCGGTGGCGCCGGCCAGCTCGAACGGCTGGAAATACGTGCCCTTGTGATTCTCCGAACCGGAGAACATCAGGTGCTCGAACAGGTGCGCAAACCCTGTCTTGCCCTTCGGCTCGTCGGCCGAACCGATGTGGTACCAGATGCTCACCGCCACTACCGGCGCCTTGTGGTCTTCATGCACCACCACGGTCAGGCCGTTGGGCAGCGTGAAACGGGTATAGGCGATATCCGGAATCTGGCCGGATGTCGTGGCGGGCGTTGCAGCCACCGGGGCAGCCACCGGGGCAGCCAGAGCAGGCAGACTGCCCGCCGCGAGAACAACGAGGCCTGCAAGAATCAGGGCCAAAGGCTTTCTAGTCACTATGAACCTCCCGTTTCATGAATGTGATCCTCGAGCCTAACGGCGCAGCCGACTGTCCGCAATAATTTGCGATGCATTCCGCATCCTGTCCGTACGGCTGTCCGGTCATGCCCGGCTGACTGTCCGCGGACAATCAAGTCGACGCCCTGATTGATGAATAAATACTTATATATCCATATATTATGTAGACATGCTGCCTTGGCACGGCGATTGCTCTTCTCCCGCTACAGGGATCCACCCCTTCATCGGAGAATGATCATGAAATTCGAAACCTTGATGTTGCGCACGCTGTTCGTCGCCTGCCTCGCCGTGTGCTCGCTGATCATGGGCGCCATGCTGACGACCACCGCATCACCCTCGACACAGCTGGTTGCCAGCCGCACTGTCGGTTCCATCCTGCTGTCCGCGCCAACCACCTGCGCCCTGCCGGCTGATGGCGTGGTCTGCCCACGGCTGAATGGTTGAACACGCAACGCAAGCCATCGCCAGGCTGCCCGGACACGCGATAATGGCGGGATGCTCCATGTCATCCTGTTCCGCCCCGAGATCCCGCCGAACACCGGCAACGTGATTCGCCTTTGTGCGAACACCGGCGCCGCGCTGCACCTGATCCGACCGCTCGGTTTCGAGCTTGACGATGCACGATTGCGCCGCGCCGGACTGGATTATCACGAGTACACCCGCGTCACCGTGCATGACGATCTGGCCAGCTGCCTTCGTGCGATCGGTACGCCACGCGTATTCGCCTTCACCACCCGTGGTCGGGTCGCCCATGTCGATGCGCAATTTGTCGACGGTGATGCACTGCTGTTCGGCTGCGAAACTGCGGGATTGCCAGCGGAAGTGCTGGAGACGATCCCCGCCGAGCAGCGACTGCGACTCCCGATGCGTGTGGACAGCCGCAGCCTGAATCTGTCGAATACGGTCGCCGTGGCGGTGTACGAGGCTTGGCGCCAGCTCGATTTCCCGGGCGCCGCGAACGTCTGACCCCGGCGGCCGGCTACAATCGCCGGATGAATGCCGCCACTCCCAACTCCTGGTTGCCGCAGCCGCTGCGCAAGCTCGCCGGCCGCGCGCTGGAAACCGCGCTGAACCATACCTTGTCGCTGGATCCGGACACGCAGCAGCGGCTCGCCGCGCTGAACGGCCGTAGCGTGCAGCTGCATCTGCGCGGCCCGGAAATCGCCCTGGCGGTGACCGTCGAAGACGCACGCCTGAAAGTCGGGCCGCCACAAGACGACAGCCAGCTGCGCGTCGCCGCCACCCCGGGCAGCCTGCTGGCGATGATGTTCCGCCGCGACGACGACGGTATCGCACCGGGTAAGGTGGAGATCGCCGGTGACGCCGAGCTGGCGCGCCGACTGGAAAAACTCGCCAGCAAGTTCGCCCCGGATTTCGAGGAAGCGTTCGCCCGCACGTTCGGCGACGTACTCGGCGTGCCACTGGCGAAGGCGGTGCGCAAAGGCCTCGCTCACGCCCGCGAAACCGCGACACATCTCACCGAAGACAGCGCCGACTGGCTGCGCGACGAAGCACGTGTCGCGCTGGCGCCGGGCGAAGTCGAGGGTTTCCTTGATGGCGTCGACCATCTGCGCGAACGCAGCGAGCGGCTGGAGTCACGCGTGCAGCGATTGATTCAACGCCTGCAAGGCAACGCCGCGTGACGCCGCTGAAGGTGGTGCCGCGACTGCTGAGGGTCGCCTCGGTCCTGCTCGCCTACCGGCTCGACGAGCTGGTCGACGCCGCGCATCTGTACCGCCCACTGAAACTGCTGCGCCCGCTGCTGGCGCGTCCGCGCGCGAACGTGGCGCAGCTGCCGCGCGGCGAACGCTTGCGGCTGGCACTGACCGAACTGGGACCGATCTTCGTCAAGGCTGGCCAGGTACTGTCGACCCGCCGCGACCTGGTCCCGGCCGACATCGCCGACGAACTCGCTCTGCTGCAGGATCAGGTTGCGCCATTCCCCGGCAGCGAAGCGCGCACGATCGTCGAGCGTGAACTGAAATCGTCGATAGGCTCGCTGTACGCGTCGTTCGACGAAACGCCGCTAGCCTCGGCCTCGATCGCCCAGGTCCACGCCGCCACGCTGAACGACGGCCACGAGGTGGTGGTAAAGGTGCTGCGACCCGGCATCGACGCGCAGATCGCGCGCGACGTGAAGCTGCTGCGCTCGCTCGGCGAGCTGGCCCAGCGATGGCATCCGAACGCCGACAAGATTCGCCCGCTCGACGTGGTCGCCGAAGTCGAGAAGATGCTGGAGAACGAGCTGGACCTGCAACGCGAAGGCGCCAGCGCAAGCCTGCTCAAGCGCAACTTCGACAGCGGCGTGGACCTGTACGTACCGGCCGTGCACTGGGAGCTGACCGCACAGCGCGTGCTGACACTGGAGCGCGTGCACGGCATCAGCAGCGACGACATCGCCGCGATCGACGCCGCCGGCCTCGACCGCAAGGCGCTCGCCGCGAAAGGCGTGCGGGTGTTCTACGAACAGGTGTTCCGCGACAACTTCTTCCACGCCGATGCGCACCCCGGCAACATCTGGGTCGATCCGACACGCACCGGTGAGCCGCGTTTCATTGCGCTCGATTTCGGCATCATGGGTTCGCTGCCGGAGGCCGACCAGTACTGGCTGGCGCAGAACTTCATCGCCCTGTTCGAGCGTGACTACGCGCGCATTGCACAGTTGCATGTGGCCGCGGGCTGGATGCCGGCCGATGTGCGACTGGACGAACTCGAGGCCGCGGTGCGTACCGTATGCGAGCCGTATTTCACCCGTCCGCTGTCGCAGATCTCGCTGGCCGAACTGGTGATGAAACTGTTCCAGACCGCGCGACGCTTCGAGCTGACTCTGCAGCCGCAGCTGATCCTGCTGCAGAAGACCTTGCTGAACATCGAAGGCGTCGGCCGCATGCTCGATCCGGAGATCGACATCTGGGCGGTGGCGCATCCGGTGCTCAAACGCATCCTGCGCGAGCGCTACAGTCCGCTGCGCACCCTGCGCGACGTGCGCAAGCAGCTACCTGAGTGGTTGCATATCGCGCCGCAACTCCCGGAACTCGTTCGCGATGCGTTGCGTCAGATCGGCAGCGGTGAACAACGCAGCGTGAGCGATCCGCAAGCACTGCAGTTGCTGCGCGAGAATGCCCAGCGTCTGCACAGGCTGCTCGCCTGCAGTCTGCTTGGGATGGCATTGCTGATCGCCTCCGCACTGCTGGGGACGATGGCACCGCAATACGGCAGCTGGCCGCCACTGCTTGCCGGCGTCGCCGGCCTGGTGACCTTCGCCATCGGCTGGCCACGTTCGCGCTGACCTGGTAGGAGCGCACCCTGTGCGCGATCGACGTTGCCGCAAGGCTCATCGCGCACAGGGTGCGCTCCTACCAGAACGAAATCATGCTTGAAATTCTCTACCAGGACGACGCGCTGATCGCGGTGAACAAGCCGGCGAACCTCGCCGTGCATCGCTCGAAGATGGTCGGCAACGCCGAAGAGTTCCTGATCGACCAGTTGCGCGAGCAGATCGGCGACAGCGTGTATCTGGCACATCGCCTGGATCGCGCCACCAGCGGCGTGCTGCTGATCGCGCGCAGCAAGGACGTCGCCGCCGCGCTCGGCGAGCAGTTCATGGGCCGCTCGGTGCACAAGCAGTACCTGGTGGTCGTGCGCGGCTGGCCCGACCCGCTGGAAGGCGTAATCGACTATCCGCTGCCTGGCTCGCGCGAGACCGGCCCGCGCCGCGAGGCACGCACGCAGTACCAGCGACTGGCCACGATCGAAGTACCAATCGAGCTGGGTCGCTACCCGCAGCAGCGTTACGCGCTGCTGTTGGCCGAGCCGGAAAGCGGCCGCTTCCGGCAGATCCGCAAGCACCTGGCACACATCCATCACCCGGTGATCGGCGATTGCCAGCACGGCCGCGGCGACCACAACCGGTTATACAAGCAGCACTTCGGTTGTCACCGGATGCTGCTGCACGCATGGCGGTTGCGCTTTGCGCATCCGCTCAGCGGCACGCCAATGCTGATCGACGCACCACTCGATCGCGAGTTCGCCGCGTTGCTTGAGCGCTTCGACTGGCCGCGGCCACCGTTCGACGATGGCGTATTCGCTTCCACCAGCCACCCGGACGCCGGCTAAACTCCCTGCATGTTGATCGTCAGCCCCAGCATCACCCTGCCCGAGTCCGAACTGGTCGAGCGCTTCCTGCGCGCGGACGGCCCCGGAGGCCAGCATGTGAACCGCACCGAGAGTGCGGTGGAGCTGCGCTTCGACGTGACCAACTCACCCTCGCTGCCGGAGGAAATCCGCACTCGGCTGCTGGCACGACGCGACCGCCGACTTACTGCTGAGGGCGTACTGGTGATCCAGGGTCGCCGCTTCCGCGATCAGGCGCGCAACCGCGACGACGTGCGCGAGCGACTGGCTGAACTGATCCAGGGCGTGCTGCTACCGCCGAAGAAACGCGTGGCCACCAAGCCTACTCGCGCCTCGAAGGAGCGTCGCCTGGTCGGCAAGCAGCAACGTGGCAAGATCAAGCAAAACCGCTCACGCAAACCGGACCTCGAATGAAGGGACGCCTGTTCACTCCCGCCCAGTTGCCCGCGCGGATGCCCCATCTGCGCGACGGCTGGCAGCGCCGCACCTGTCGTGGCGTGCTGCTCCTGTGCGGCTGGAGCCTGGCCGGCGAGTTTCCTGACACCTCAAAACTGGTGCTGATCGCAGCACCGCACTCGTCCTGGTGGGACGGCGTGTGGGGGCTGCTGATCAAGGTCGCGATCGGTGCCGATGTGCACTTCATGGCCAAGCAGGAACTGTTTCGCGGGCCGATGGGTGGCCTGTTGCGCCGGCTTGGCGGCATGGCGATCGACCGTGGCGCGGCGAAGGGCGTGGTCGAGCAGATGGCCGACCAGTTTCGCCAACGCGATGCCTTCTGGCTCGGCATCGCGCCGGAGGGCACGCGCAAGCCGGTGATGCGCTGGAAGAGTGGTTTCTGGCACATCGCCCACGATGCTGGTGTGCCGGTGTTCCCGGTGGCGTTTCACTATCCCGACAAGACCATCCAGCTCGGTCCGTTGGTCGACACCAGTGACAACATGGATGCCGATATCGCCCGTCTGCGCGCGTTCTATGCTCCGTTCAAGGGCAAGCACCGCGACGTCTGAGAAAATTGCGGTGCCGATGGTTTCACGAGTGGCGGTCGCTTACTCCTGCAGCAACAGGTATTGGCCATCCCTGTCGTAACGCTGCGGTTTTTTGCCCACCTTTGCGCAAAGCAAGTCACCGCAGCGGGTGATGGCGCCACGCTGTGTCGCCTGCAAAATATCCTGACCGAAATGAGCCTGCGCCATCTCCTGCACGCTCCGATGGACCACCCATGCGGCCCCGCCAGCGGCCAGGAATGAACCGATCAACAACGCGATCAGCCCATTCCAGACCAAGGTACGCCGTGCCGTGTTCAATCTCCGGCATTGTTCATTCATCACGTGTGCCACGGACTTGGCACTATCTGCACTTTGCTGCAGTTGTTGCCGGAACTCCTCCATCGCCTGCCCGGCGCCCAGGGTTACGGCTTGCTGCGCATTGTTGCCAATCACCTGCAATGCGCTTTGTGCGAACCGCTCACCGGCGCCATCCAGCCGGTTCACACCCTGATCCAGGGCAGTGCTGGCTGCTTCGACCCTCTGCACGGTTTGTGCGTTGCGTGATTCAAGGCGATCGGCAATCGCCATCAGCTTGGTCAATGCCTGCCGAACCGCCTCGACATCATCGGTACGAGAGATATCCATGGCCACATCCTTGCTGGTTTATCGACTGAGTCCCTGCTGCGCCCGTTGCTGCGTCTGCTGCATGGCTTGCTGTGCGGCCTGCTGTTGCGCCTGCAACTGCATATCCCACATCTCGTTCAAGCTGTTGGCCTGCTGCTGAAACTGCCGGCCATCGGGCGTGCGCAGATACTGCTGCGCTGATTCGTGTTGCGCCTTGTCCCAGAGCGCGTTGTCCGGGTTCTGCGAAGCCAGGTACATGCGGTCGATCCACTCATCCAGCTCACTCTTCGGAGCAGTTTGCGACTGCTCCAGCGCGCCCGGCACTGGCCCGTTCGGCATCGGCTGACGCTCGAACTGACCGTTCAACACTTCATCGCGCGGCTCGGCATTGTATGGATCGGGCACGTGCCCGATCGCATGTCTGGACACTTCCAGCTCGTTGTAGCCACCCGGCTCAAGCCGGTTGATTTTTGGCATCAAGCGAAACAGCCACATGCCATCTTCCGAATGATGAATCACGTTGAGTCGTGGATCTTCGGGCTCCGGGTTCTTCGCCAGAATCGGCACATCGCTCAGCCCGTTGATGTAGTCGATCGCGAAATTGCCGGAGCGCATCGCCGCGCCGTTGCGGTGATAACCCCCACCGACATCCGAATGCGCGCCTGGCACGTAGATTCCGGCGAAGCGTCCGTCCGGCGTGATGCCCGGATCGATGATGCGGTCGGATTTGAACAGATCTCGATGCTCATCCATCGCGATGAACTGGATGCCGGAGATCACCGATGGCGGTAACCGACGGTCTTCATGCATCGCGTGACCCGTTCCCACCGGATCGAACAGCGCCACCGCCTGCGCCACCTGATGCGGCCCGACCAGCGCAGGCCTGGTGTATTCGACAAAGGTTATCCGGTGATGGGAGTCGTAGGTGTAGCGAGCGCCGACGGGATCCTGGATACCACGCTCGTCGATCAACCGGGCGAACAGAGCACTTTCCTCGCAACCACGGCTGAAACTCACGCTGGCGACGCGGATCTGCGCGTCGGGATCCTCGTGTTTCCATTTCCAGGCTTGATCAATGAACTTCTTGTACATCTCTTCGGCACGCTCATCCACGGTATACCCACGGATCCCATCAGACATATGGGTGAATGGCTCATGCTGCTGCGTACCGGGGCCTTCGACATAGCCGTAGCCGACCTGGTGGTTGCCAGCTTCATTCAGAGCTTTGACTTGATCCGAGATCAGGCCGACGTTGGTTTCATGTTCGGGATCATGGATCTTGTCGTTGCCAGTGCCATCCAGGGCGGCGATATACAAGCGCTCATGCGGATTGTTTGCATGCAGCAACACCGGCTCCTGAAAAGGCATGAGTTGCCGGCGGTCGTCTGTATAGATCGGCAAAAGCCGAGCGGCGGGATCATGCCGCACTCCATCGCTGAGGATGCCGTCCGGATCCAATTTGTCGTGCTGGCTCATGGTCGCTTCCGTGCTCAGTAAATATGTGTCCAGGCAAGAACCAGGTCGATTCGAGCATCGCTATATTTGTTACCCGCGATCTGCTCGGTTTTGGTTGGAATCATCGCAGCCATATAGACGTTGATGGTGCGGTTGTTGACTTCGAGGAAAATGCTGGGGTCAGCGACCATGCCCTGAGGAAACATGCCTTCCCGAATTTCAGAGTTGGATACCTTGTACAAGACAAGCTCGTTCTTGAAGATCGCGCCGATATCCACCTTGGCCTCATGCGCCACGCCATCCAGCGATACCCAACGCACCTCGGCAGGAAAAGGGAAATTGCTGATACCGCCGTGGGAAGCCGGCCACCAGTCATCCCGGTAATCAGGCGAACGTGGCGGTCCGTGAGGTTTATTGGCGTCGCGCAAGTTGAAGTCGTAATTGTTGTAGACCACTGTGCAGGCCAGCGTGTTGTAGCAATAGGGCTCAAAGCTGTGATCTACGAATTTCAGAGGGAATTCGTTGGGAGCCATTTGGTGCGTATTTTTGGCATCGGACTGAGTAGACATGGCGGGTTGGCATCCTGTGGTCAGCAAAAGGAAAACGACGGCATGCACGACGGCGCAGAAGAACCTTGATCGGCTGGACATGGCGCCCCTCACCCGGCGCAACCATTCGTTCACTTGCGCGGAGAGCCCATACACGAAAGTCATAGATCGACCGCCGAATGGAATTCCACCTCATCCAGCTCGATAACCAGCCCTTTCTCCTCATCGTCAGAGTCGATCGCCCATTCCTTGGATGGCTTCAGAACCGTCTGCGCGGAAAGTCGCCCCGCCACAGCCTTCTTGCTGACTTCATCCGACAGCTCTGTACCGCACGGATAGATGATTATCAGATTTTCCTGATTTGGCGCGTCGCTCAAGGGAATGCCTGCACAGCTGACAACCTCGACCTCTTGCCCGATCAGCGCCGCCCGGCCGTGAAGCTGTTCGAGACTGACGACCTTGGATTGCGGAGGCCGCATCGCCGCCATGGCACAAGACGCCGATACGAACAGACATGCAATTGCAAAAAGGCGCTTCATTTTTGATTCCCGAAAGTCTGGCGCTCGGCATCCGCCGACGCGGATGCCGCGGCTGTCTGGGCAGGCAACAAGCCCACGGCGGCGGCGACGGCAAGTAGCGAACGTCGAGGGCAACGATACGCACGCATGGCAGGCTCCTTCCTTGGTGGGGCGCGTCGAGACGTTGTACCGGATTTCGGTTTGCCGCGATGTCGGCGCGCGTCGCATTTCACGGAGGCCGTCGGCTGCCGGCGAGTCCGGTTTCCCTTGGCTGTCTCAGCGCTGCGAATGCCCTGACTCGTCGTAATCGCGATGGGTCAGCAGCCCGGGACGGATCAGGTCGATGAACGCGCGCGCCTCGGCGCTGAGGAACTTGCCCTTGCGCATCACCACGCCATAGCTTCGCTGCGGAAAATACTGCTTCATGTTGCGCACGGCCAGCCGCTTGTGATCGGCCTCGGTGATGCAGATCCCTGTGACGATCGAGATGCCCATGCCCATCGCCACGTATTCCTTGATCACGTCCCAGCCGCCCACCTCGATCGCCACGTGGTACGGCACCTGGCGCTGCTGGAACACCAGATCGACCAGCCGATAGGTGGACAACCGCTGCGGCGGCAGGATCAGGCCATACGGTGACAGATCCTCCAGCGTGATCTTGTCCTTCGCCGCCAGCGGATGATCCGGCGGCATGATCAGCATCGGGTCGTAGTGATGCACCGGCGCCCAGGCGATGTCGTTCGGCACATCGAGCATCGAGCCGACCGCGAAGTCGGCATCATCGGCGCGCAGCAGCGCCATGCCGTCCTTGCCGGTGACATTGGCCAACTGCAGTTGCACCGCAGGAAAGCGTTCGCGATAACGACGCACCAGATCCGGCAGCAGGTACTGGATGGTCGAGGTGCCCGCGGCGATGGTCAGCCGGCCGCCCTGCAGCCCCTGCACCCGCGCCTGGAAGTCACGGTCCAGGGTCTCCCAGCCCTCGATCAGCGGTCGCGCCAGCTCGTACAGCGCCTCGCCGGCATCGGTGAGGTTGATGCGGCGCCGCCGACGCTCCACCAGGGTTACGCCCAACTCGCGTTCCAGCGCCTGCAACTGCAAGCTGATCGTGGGTTGCGACAAATATAGCGCTTCCGCCGCGCGGGTCAGCGTACCCAGCTTCACCACGCTGACGAAGGCGCGCAACTGCTTGTGGCGGTTGCCCTTGTAATAGTAACGCCCACCCGTCTCGTCCGCGGCCTTGCCCTTTGCCCGCTTTTTTGCTGCGCCGCGGCGCAATTTTTCAGGTTTATTCAGCGAATTGTCTGGATTATTCGTGCTTTTTTTCAACATGTTATATGTACCATTGCTATTGCTCATAATATTGATTGAAACATTCACTTTGTCAAATAGATGATTTCTGCCCTAGCTTCGAGTCTCCAACGAGAACGGAGCAAGCTCATGGCAGTACCCCGGGAACGACTTGATACCAGCGCCATCGAAATCCATGCGGACGAGGCCGGTTACGAAAGCATCCTGACCTCCGAGGCCCAGGGTTTCCTGGTCCGCCTGCATCGTCGCTTCGAAGCCTCGCGGCAGCGCCTGCTGCATGCCCGGCACAAGCGTCAGGTGGAATATGACGCCGGCGCGCTGCCGAACTTCCGTGCCGATACCGCCGTGATCCGCCAGTCCGACTGGACTGTGGCGCCGATTCCGGCCGCGCTGCAGGATCGCCGCGTCGAGATCACCGGCCCGGTCGAGCGCAAGATGATCATCAACGCGCTGAACTCCGGCGCGAAGGTGTTCATGGCCGACTTCGAGGATTCGTCCGCACCGACCTTCGCCAATCAGCTCGATGGCCAGATCAACCTGCGCGACGCGGTGAACGGCACGATCGAATTCCGCTCACCCGAAGGCAAGGCCTACCGCGTCAACGACAACCCGGCTGTCCTGGTGGTGCGCCCGCGCGGCTGGCATCTGATCGACAAGCACATCAGCGTGGACGGCGAGCCGATGGCGGGTGCGCTGGTCGACTTCGGCTTGTTCGTGTTCCACAACGCCCGCGCACTGCACCGCCGCGACCGCGGTCCGTACTTCTACCTGCCCAAGCTCGAGGCAATGGAGGAAGCCGCGCTGTGGAACGAGGTGATGGCCACCGCCGAAGACGAACTGCAACTGCCGATTGGCACGATGAAAGCCACCGTGTTGATCGAGACGCTGCCAGCGGCATTCCAGATGCACGAGATCCTGCACGCGCTGCGCAATCGTGTTGTCGGCCTCAACTGCGGCCGCTGGGACTACATCTTCTCCTATCTGAAAACGCTGAGAGGTCACCGCGACCGGTTGCTGCCGGAACGTGCCCAGGTGCTGATGACAGTGCCATTTCTGAAGGCGTATTCGGAGCTGCTGATCCAGACCTGCCATCGCCGCGGCGCGTTCGCGATGGGCGGCATGGCGGCGCAGATTCCGATCAAGGGCGACGAGGCGGCCAACGAGGCCGCACTGGCCAAGGTGCGCGCCGACAAGCTGCGTGAAGTACAGGCTGGCCACGACGGCACCTGGGTCGCACACCCGGCGCTGGTGCCGGTCGCGCAGCAGATCTTCGACGAGTACATGCCCACACCGAATCAGCTTGGCGTGCTGCGCGAGGACGTCCTGGTCACCCGCGAACAGCTGCTGGCCACGCCGAACGGCACGATCAGCCGCACCGGTTTCGACAACAACGTGGAGGTCTGCCTGCGTTATACCGCCGCTTGGCTGGACGGCCAGGGCTGCGTGCCGATCCATCACCTGATGGAGGACGCCGCCACCGCCGAGATCGCACGCGCGCAGCTGTGGCAATGGCTGCACCATGGCGAAGTGGAATTTCCGGACCACGCGCCGATCGATCTGGCGCTGTTCGACCACGCCCTGGCCACGCACAGCCACCGCCTGCGCCACAGCGACGCACTTGGCGCCCGGCGCGTCGATGCCGCCGCCGCCCTGCTGTCGGCGCTGGCCCATGCCGACCAGCTCGGCGACTTTCTCACCCTGCCCGCCTACGACCAGCTCGGCTGATCTACCTGATCCCCATAGGAGCGGCTTCAGCCGCGACACCCTTGCATTCGCGGCTGAAGCCGCTCCTGCAAACTTTCGATTTCACGGAGCCACCCCATGAAGAACACCCTGCCTACCGCCGAACAGATTTCGCTGGACTGGAAGAACAACACTCGCTGGTCCGGTATCGAGCGCAACTACAGCGCCGAAGATGTGGTCCGCCTGCGTGGCACCGTCGCGGTCGAGCACTCGCTGGCCCGCCGTGGTGCCGAGCGGCTATGGAAGTCGCTGCACAAGGAGGATTTCGTCAATGCACTCGGTGCGCTCACCGGCAACCAGGCGATGCAACAGGTGAAGGCCGGACTGCAGGCAATCTACCTCAGCGGCTGGCAGGTCGCCGCCGATGCCAACGTCGCCGGCGAAATGTATCCCGACCAGTCGCTGTATCCGGCCAACTCGGTGCCGCTGGTGGTCAAGAAGATCAACAACACCCTGCTGCGTGCCGACCAGCTGCATCATGCGGAGGGCAAGGACGACACCGACTGGCTCGTGCCGATCGTGGCCGATGCCGAGGCCGGCTTCGGTGGCGTGCTGAATGCGTTCGAACTGATGAAGGCGATGATCGAGGCCGGCGCTGCAGGCGTGCATTTCGAGGATCAGCTGGCCTCGGTGAAGAAGTGCGGCCACATGGGCGGCAAGGTATTGGTGCCGACCCGCGAGGCCGTCGACAAGTTGAACGCCGCGCGCCTCGCTGCCGACGTTGCCGGCGTGCCGACCCTGCTGGTAGCACGCACCGATGCCGATGCCGCTGACCTGCTCACCTCGGACATCGACGACAACGACAAGGCCTTCATCACCGGCGAGCGCACCGTCGAAGGTTTCTACCGCGTACGCCCGGGCCTGGATCAGGCGATCAGTCGCGGCCTCGCCTACGCGCCATATGCTGACCTGATCTGGTGCGAGACCAGCAAGCCGAACCTGGAAGACGCGCGCAAGTTCGCCGAAGCGATCCACGCGAAGTTCCCCGGCAAGCTGCTGGCCTACAACTGCTCGCCCAGCTTCAACTGGAAGAAGAACCTGGACGACGCCACCATCGCGACGTTCCAGAAGGAGCTGGGTGCGATGGGTTACAAGTTCCAGTTCATCACCCTGGCCGGCTTCCACAGCCTCAACTACGGCATGTTCGATCTGGCACACGGCTACGCGCGTCGCCAGATGAGTGCGTTCGTCGAACTGCAGGAGAAGGAATTCGCGGCTGCCGAGCGTGGCTTTACCGCAGTGAAGCATCAGCGCGAAGTGGGTACCGGCTATTTCGACCAGGTGACCCAGGCGATCCAGCAGGGCAAGTCCTCGACCACGGCGCTGACCGGCTCGACCGAGGAGGCCCAGTTCAAGCAAGCCTCAGCCGCGTAACCGCACAACACCTGTAGGAGCGCACCCTGTGCGCGATAGCTCTTCGTCATGAAGTGCATTCGCGCACAGGGTGCGCTCCTACAACTCTGCCGGCGGCACCAAGGCAATCACCGTCCAGCCTGGCTTCGGCTCCAACTCGCGCTTGGTCGAGGCCACGCGCAATGCACCCTTCTCCTCCACTCCGAACATCAGCACGGTATTCGAACCGTATTGCTCGATGAAGTGCGACCAGTCGAAGGTGGTGCTGAGCCGGGTCGACTTGATCCGCCAACCGTGTCCAAGCATTTCAGCAAAGCGGCCGTGGGTCATCTCCTCATCGAACAGCGGCGGCGCCAGCAGCGTGCCGGACAAGGCCGCGCGATCCGTGCTTTCCTGTGGCGTCAGGTTGCGCAGCCGATACACCTTGTCGCGCCCGAACTCCTGCCGGTAATGCACGCAGGCCAGCGAATTGCGCTCACGATGGGTGGACACCGCCAGCAACCGGCCGATGCCGGTGAGATCCAGATGACGCTCGGCATGCGGCGAGGCCGGGTTGCCGAAGAACGTGGGCAAGCCGTCCATGCGCGCCCGGCGGATGCCCTCCCAGTCATCATCAGCCAGCATCACGCGAAAACCAGCCTCGTCCAGTACCTTGCCGATCGCCCGTGCCACCTCGTCGGAACCGAAGATCAGCAGGCCGCGTGGCTCCGGCTCGGCCACTTTCAGCCAGATCGCCAACGGTCGCGCGGTGGCACTCTGCAGCACCACGGTGCCAATGATCAGGATAAAAACCAGCGGCACGAGTGCTCCGCCACCCGCCACGCCCAGCGCATCGAGGCGCAGGGCAAACAGTGCCGACACCGACGCCGCCACGATGCCACGTGGCGCTACCCAGCCGACCAGGGCACGCTCACGCCAAGTCAGCGCGCTACCCAGACTCGACAGCAGCACGGTCAGCGGCCGCACCACCAACTGGGCAATCACGAACAGCGCGATGCCGGCGCCCAGCATGCCGTCCGGCAGTGGCCAGTGCAGCCGCGCGGCCAGCAGAATGAACAGTACCGACACCAACACCGTAGTGAGGCTTTCCTTGAAGTCGAGGATGTCGTCGACGTGCACGCCGCGCATGTTGCCCAGCGCGATGCCCATGATGGTCACCGCCAGCAATCCCGATTCATGCGTGATCACGTTGGAAACGCTGAAGGCGAACAACACTGCGGCGAGAACGGCATAGTTCTGCAGGTATTCGGGGATCAACTGTCGGCGCAGCAGGTGGCCTGTCAGCCACGCGCTCAGCGCGCCGATCACCGTGCCGCAACCGATCGTGGCGATGAAGATGCCGATGGTGTGGCCTTCCTGCCGTGACACGATCGCCTCGAAAATCAGCACCGCGAACAGTGCGCCGAGCGGATCGATCACGATGCCTTCCCAGCGCAGCGTGTTGGCGATGCGCGCGTTCGGCCGTAGCGTGCGCAGCATCGGCGCGATCACCGTAGGCCCGGTGACACAGGCCAGCGCGCCGAACAGCAAGGCGATCGACCAGCTGAGCCCAGCCACGATGTGCGCCGCC
This sequence comes from Rhodanobacter sp. C01, assembly GCF_002001045.1. Classification (GTDB taxonomy): domain Bacteria; phylum Pseudomonadota; class Gammaproteobacteria; order Xanthomonadales; family Rhodanobacteraceae; genus Rhodanobacter. Next base: position 68,427 of record NZ_MUNR01000010.1, read on the forward strand.
AGCGCCAGCAGCAGCAGCGCGGTCACCGCGCCGTAGCTGACCAAGCCGCGCACCACATGGCCGATGCCCGGCAACTCGTGAAAGCGCAGAGTGAGACTGCCTTCGAACAGGATCAGTGCCACCGCCAGTGACACGATCGGGAACAGCAGGCCGCCGAGCAATTTGTCCGGATCGAGCAGACCACTGACAGGTCCGAGCAGGATGCCGGCCAGCAACAGGAACAGGATCGCCGGCAGCTTCACGCGCCAAGCCACCCACTGCGCCAGAAAGCCGATCATCAACATGCCGGCGAGCATCAGGCCGAGCTCGATCGTCATCGCAGTCCCTGGGTGAACTTCAGGCCACTATCGGAGCATGTGCCATGGGCGCACGTCCAGCGGCTCGACTCAGAGCCGCCGATACTGCAGCGCCTCGGCCAGATGCTCACGCTCCAGCAAGGCCGCACCGCCATCGAGATCGGCAATCGTGCGGGCAACCCGCAGCACGCGATGGTAGGCACGTGCAGACAAGCCCAGCCGCTCCAGCGCACTTTCAAACCAGCGCCGTTCAGCCGGACCCAGTGCGCAATCGCGCTCCAGTTCGCGCACGCTGATTTCGGCATTGGGGCGACCGGCCCGCATCAGCGATTGTCGCCGCGCCTCGAGCACGCGCGTACGTACAGTGGCGGAATCCTCATCGCGCTCGCTGCGCGGCAATCCGAGATCGGCCAACGGCACTTGCGGGACCTCCACGCAGAGATCGATGCGATCGAGCAGCGGCCCGGAAATGCGCGATCGATAACGCTGGATCTGATCGGGCGTGCACTGGCAACGCTGGCGCGGATCGCCGGCATAGCCGCAGGGACACGGATTCATCGCCGCGACTAGTTGAAATTGTGCGGGAAACGTCGACTGCCGCGCTGCCCGCGAAATCACGATGTGGCCGGACTCCATCGGCTCACGCAACACTTCCAGCACGTGCCGGCTGAACTCCGGCAGCTCGTCCAGAAACAGTACGCCGTTGTGCGCGAGCGAGATCTCGCCTGGTCGCGGATACGAACCACCACCGACCAGCGCAACCGCTGACGCGGTGTGGTGTGGCGCCCGGAACGGCCGCCGCCGCCATTGCGCCAGATCGGCACTCTGCCCAGCCACCGACAGCACCGCGCAAGTTTCCAGCGCTTCCGATTCGGACAGCGGAGGCAAGATGCCCGGCAAGCGTTCAGCCAGCATGGTCTTGCCGGTGCCGGGCGGCCCCATCAGCAGCAGGTGATGGCCACCGACGGCGGTGATTTCCAGTGCACGCCGCGCCTGCAGCTGGCCGCGCACATCACGCAGATCCGGCCCACTGTCGACACCGCCATCGCTGGGAATGCCGATCGGCGCGGACAATTCCTGCGCCCCGCGCAGCCAGCCACATACCTCGGCCAGCGTATCGGCCACTCGCACATCCACATCCGGCACCAGCGCTGCTTCAGCGGCATTTTCGCGCGGCACCACCACGCGACGACCGCGCGCACGTGCGCGCAACAGCGCCGGCAGCACACCGGAGACGCTGCGCAACGAACCGGTCAGCGCCAGCTCACCCAGAAATTCGCAGTCATCCAGTTTTTCGCGCGGCACCTGACCGCTGGCCGCGAGGATGCCCAGTGCGATCGACAGGTCGAAACGCCCACCATCCTTGGGCAGCTCAGCCGGCGCCAGATTCACGGTGACCCGGCGGTTGGGATATTCGAACGCGGTGTTCTGGATCGCCACACGCACGCGATCACGCGCCTCGCGCACCGCGGCCTCAGGCAGGCCGACAATATTGGTCGCCGGCAAGCCGCCGGACAGGTGCACTTCCACCATCACCTGCGGCGCGGCGATCCCTTCCTGGGCACGGCTGAGGGTGACGGCAAGACTCATGCGGCCGCAGGCCGCTGACGCGTGGAGGAGTCGCTGATATTCAAGGACATCATGCGACTCCATCGACAGTGCTGGATAAATAACCGCCCCCGATCGTTCTCGGGGTGAGGGTGACGGATCGGGGGCGGCTCCCGGGAGGTTGGTTGTTGCTAGCCCCCGCGGGCAGGTACGGCGGCCTCGAGTTCGGCCACACGTCGCTCCAATTCGTCGACCTTGGCGCGGGTACGCGCCAGCACCTGTGTCTGGACTTCGAATTCTTCGCGGGTGACCAGGTCGAGGCGGCGCAGTCCCTGCGCCAGAACATCCTGGAAGTTGGCGCGCAAATCCTGTTGCGCCTGTGCCAGTCCTGGCGGTACCAACGACACAAGTCGCAGGGCAATCTGGTCGATATCCTGCCTGTTCATCGTGAACAGCGCCTCAAGCTCGTCGAGATAAATATTAGGTGAATGGAAGTCGAGGCTGCCATCGGTACGCTCCGTCAAAAACTGTAAGGATTGTCCTACACAGGCGGCACTCAGGCGACAAGCCTGCGCCGGGCAGGCAGAATGCCGGTTTATCGTGTCGACCTGTGTCGATTCAAGGAAAAGCCCATGAAGCTGGTCGTGGCGATCATCAAGCCATTCAAGCTGGACGATGTACGCGAAGCGCTGGCCGAGGTCGGCGTGCAGGGCGTGACGGTGACCGAGGTGAAAGGTTTCGGCCGCCAGAAAGGTCACACGGAACTGTACCGCGGCGCCGAATACGTGGTCGACTTCCTGCCCAAGATCAAGCTGGAGGTGGCGATCGCCGACGATCAGCTCGATCGCGTGCTGGAAGCGATCCAGCACTCCGCCCGCACCGGCAAGATCGGCGACGGCAAGATCTTCGTCAGCACGCTGGAACAGGTAATCCGCATCCGCACCGGCGAACTGGATCACGACGCGCTCTGATCGCTGTCAGCGCACCCTGACGCGCCGCATTTGCTCCGGCCCCGCAGCAACCCCGAGGCACAAAAAAAGGTGACCCCGCGGCAACCCGCACCACGCCTTGCCGCGCGCGGCTTATCCCCCGACTTGTGCACAACTTGTTGGGTTGACCCTGCCCGACGCACCCGATATGTTGTGTCCGTCGGTGCCCGTCCAGACGCGATCGTCGGTCGGGTTTAAAAGGGAATCCGGTGTAATTCCGGAACTGCCCCGCAGCGGTAAAGCGGAAACGAACGTCGCCACATGCACTGGTCGTCCACGACTGGGAAGCGGGGACAAGTAGGCGGATCGCAAGATCCATGTCCGCAAGTCCGAAGACCTGCCGGCACATCGGGACGAACGTGTCCCGGTGCGTAGTGACGGCTTCCGCGGGGAGGCACGTCGCAGTGCAGTAGGCCGCATGGCGCCTGCATTGTGACCCGTTCCCGGAATCCATCGCTTCAGGCCCTGCGCGCGGGAGCAGGTGTTTGATGTCCATGCCGGGAGCCCACAGCCATGCAACCTCAGAATACCGCTACCCGCGAGCGCACCGCCGCGCGCGTCGATTCACCCGCCGATGCCGTGACCGAGGCGGCGGCGTCCCCCAACGACGCCTTTGCCCTGACCCCACCGCATAATCCCGGCCAGATGCGTGTCACCAAGCGCAACGGCGGCCAGGAAACCGTCGACGTCAACAAGATCGTGCGCGCGGTGACCCGCAGCAGCGAAGGTCTGCATGGCGTCGACCCGCTGCGCGTGGCGCTGAAGACCATCGGCGGCCTGTACGACGGCGCCACCACGCAGGAGCTGGATCAGCTTTCCATCCGCACCGCCGCCGCACTGACGGCTGAAGAACCGGAATACGGTCAGCTCGCCGCGCGCCTGCTCGGTGCCTACATCGACAAGGAAGTGAGCGGCCAGGAAATCCAGAGTTTCTCGCAGTCGATCGCGCGCGGCGCGGAACTGGGCATCCTCAATGCGCGCCTGCGCGACTTCGTCGCCATCAACGCACGCAAGTTGAACGATGCGATCGATCCGCTCGCCACCCGCCGTTTCGAATACTTCGGCCTGCGCACGGTGTATGACCGTTACCTGCTGCGCCATCCGCAGCTGCGTTTCGTGATCGAGACGCCGCAGCATTTCTTCATGCGCATCGCCTGCGCGCTTGGTGGCAACGAGATCGGCGAGACGCTGGAACTCTACCGGCTGCTGTCCTCGCTGGAATACATCGCCAGCTCGCCAACCCTGTTCAACGCCGGCACCGCACATGAGCAGCTCAGCTCGTGCTACCTGCTCGACTCGCCGATCGACTCGCTGGAGTCGATCTACGACAAGTACGCCGACGTCGCCAAGCTCAGCAAGTTCGCCGGCGGCATCGGTCTGGCTTATTCGCGGGTGCGTTCGCGCGGCTCGCTGATCAAGGGTACCAACGGCCATTCCAATGGCCTGCTGCCATGGCTGAAGACGCTGGATGCCTCGGTCGCCGCGGTGAACCAGGGCGGCAAGCGCAAGGGCGCGGCCTGCGTGTACCTGGAATCGTGGCATGCCGACATCGAGGATTTTCTCGCGCTGCGCGACAACACCGGCGACGACGCGCGTCGCGCGCACAACCTCAACATCGCGAACTGGATTCCCGACGAATTCATGCGCCGCGTCGAAAGCGATGGCGACTGGTCGCTGTTTGATCCGAAGGTCATGCCGCATCTGGTCGACAGCTGGGGCGAAACCTTCGATCACTCCTATCGCGAAGCCGAAGCGAACGGCCTCGCCGTGAAGACGGTGAAGGCACGCGAGTTGTATGCCCGCATGATGCGCACGCTGGCGCAGACCGGCAACGGCTGGATGACGTTCAAGGATCGCTGCAACGCCACCAGCAACCAGACCGCCCATCCAGACAATGTGATCCACCTGTCCAACCTGTGCACCGAGATCCTCGAAGTGAGCTCGGCCACCGAAACGGCCGTGTGCAATCTGGGCTCGATCAACCTTGCACGTCATGTCAGTGATGGCGTCTTCGATTTCGAACAGCTCGCCTCGACCGTGCGTACCGCCGTGCGCCAGCTCAACCGGGTGATCGATCTCAACTTCTATCCGATCGACACCGCGCGCACCGCCAACATGAAGTGGCGTCCGGTCGGTCTCGGCGTGATGGGCCTGCAGGACGTGTTCTTCAAACTGCGGCTGCCGTTCGATTCAACCGAAGCGCTGGCACTGTCGACCCGCATCGCCGAGGAGATCTATTTCCACGCGCTGTCGATGTCGGCCGAACTGGCCGCGGTCGAAGGCGCGCACCCGGGCTTCGCCGAGAGCCGCGCCGCGAACGGCGAACTGCAGTTCGACTACTGGCCGAATGCCACGCCGCAAGACAGCGCGCGCTGGGATGCACTGCGCGGACGCATCAAGCAGCACGGCCTGCGCAACTCGCTGTTGATCGCGATTGCCCCGACCGCCACAATCGCCTCGATCGCCGGCTGCTACGAGTGCATCGAGCCGCAAGTCAGCAACCTGTTCAAGCGTGAGACGCTGTCGGGCGATTTCCTGCAGGTCAATCGTTACCTCGCCGATGAACTGAAGACACTCGGGCTGTGGACATCCGAAATCCGCGACGCGATCAAGCTGGCGGAAGGCTCGATCCAGGGCATAACGGCGATTCCGGAACGCCTGCGCGCGATCTATCGCACGGTGTGGGAGCTGCCGCAGAAGGCACTGATCGAACTCGGTGCCGCGCGTGGCGCCTACATCGACCAGAGCCAGTCGCTGAACCTGTTCATGGAAAACCCGAACATCGGCCAGCTCAGCTCGATGTACATGTACGCATGGAAGGCCGGCATCAAGACCACCTATTACCTGCGCTCGCGCCCAGCCACCAAGATCACCAAGACCACCGTGTCGACGGACAAGACCGTGCTGGTCGTGGATCAGGCGCAGGCCAATGCCGCGGTGTTCTGCTCGCTGGAAAATCCCGAGTACTGCGAAGCCTGCCAGTAACCCTGTCTGTAGGAGCGCACCCTGTGCGCGAATCGTATTGCCGTGACACCCATCGCGCACAGGGTGCGCTCCTACAAATCTTCTTGAGGTAATCCATGTCCGCTCAACCTGTCCGCAACACCCACATCCTCGACCCAGGCTTCGAGCTCACTCTTCGTCCGATGCGTTATCCCGGCTTCTACGAGATGTACCGCAACGCGATCAAGAACACCTGGACGGTCGAGGAAGTGGATTTCTCGATGGACACGGCCGACCTCTCGTCGAAGATGTCCGCCGCCGATCGCCACCTGATCCATCGTCTGGTGGCGTTCTTCGCCACCGGCGACGCCATCGTGTCGAACAACCTGGTGCTGAATCTGTACCAACACATCAATTCGCCCGAAGCGCGCATGTATTTGTCGCGCCAGCTGTACGAGGAAGCGCTGCATGTGCAGTTCTACCTCACCCTCCTCGATACCTACATTCCTGATCCGGCCGAGCGCAACAAGGCGTTCGCGGCGATCGAGAACATTCCCTCGATCCGCGCCAAGGGCGAGTTCTGCTTCAAGTGGATCGACTCGGTGCAGGACCTGCGCCGACTGGAAACACGCGAGCAGCGGCGGCAGTTCCTGCTCAACCTGATCTGCTTCGCCGCCTGCATCGAAGGCCTGTTCTTCTATGCGGCGTTCGCCTACGTCTACTACCTGCGCTCGCGAGGCCTGCTGCACGGCCTCGCCGCAGGCACCAACTGGGTGTTCCGCGACGAGAGCGGCCACATGGCGTTCGCATTCGATGTCGTGCGCACCGTGCGCGAACAGGAGCCCGAGCTGTTCGACGACGCCATGCGCGCGCAGGTCGAACAGATGATGGAAGACGCGATCGCCTGCGAAACCCTGTTCGCCGAGGACGTGCTCTCCGGCGGCGTGGTTGGCCTCTCGGTGAAGGACATGCGCCAGTACCTCGAATACTGCGCCGACCAGCGCCTCGCCCAGCTCGACATGCCGAAGAAGTACGGCGCGAAGAACCCGTTCGACTTCATGGATCTGCAGGACGTGCAGGAAGTGACCAATTTCTTCGAGCGCCGCGTGTCCGCGTATCAGGTTGGCGTGCAGGGTGAAGTGGCATTCGATATGGCGTTCTGACGCGCCCCCTTCGTTGATCGGCCCGTTCTGTCGCGCAGCGGACGTTGGGGGTATCGTCCGGCCTATTGACTACACGTGTAGGCATGGCGTAGCTTGACTACATCTGTAGTCAAGCGGAACCCCGAGCCATGCTCAAATCCACCATCGGCGACCAGGAACTGGCGCTGCTGCATTACATCGACGAATGCGGCCACGCCTCGGTAGGTGAAGTGGCCGTTGGCTACGGCGAGCCACGCGGGCTGGCGCGCTCCACCGTGCTGACCATGATGGAACGCCTGCGCGGCAAGGGCTATCTCAAGCGCAGGCAGGTCAAGGGCATGTACCGCTACAGCACCGCCACCGGGCCCGGCGAGGCGATGCGCAGCGCGGTCGGCAGCTTCGTCGAGAAGACGCTGAGCGGTTCGGTATCACCGTTCGTGGCGTGGCTGTCCGAGCACGCCGAAGTCTCCGACACCGAGTTGGCGCAGCTGGAAGCGCTGGTGGCGCAGCTGCAATCCAAGCGGAAGGAGTCGTGAGATGGACACGATTCACACCCTCACCGATACCTTGCTGACACGCCTCGCCTGGACCTCCGCGCAAGCCGTGCTGCTGATCGGCGCGCTATGGCTGCTGGGTCGCTTGATACCACGGTTGTCACCGGCAATCCGTTGCATGCTGTGGTGGGTACTCAGCGTGCAGTTGATCGTCGGCCTGGTCGTCAGCACGCCGGTGAAATTGCCCTTGCTGTCGCCGGCATCGCCGTCCGCCTCCTTCACGGCAACGGCCAACCAGCAGACCACTGCGATCGCGCCCATGGCCGAATCCACCGTGTCCCCGGAGGTTGCCGGGCCGTCTTTGCCAACTACTCCAGCGATCACGACTGCGCAGTCGACAACGCCTATGTCGACGCCAACACGCTCGTTCCCCTGGCGCTCGTTCATGGTGACCATGTGGCTCGCCGGCCTGCTTGCGCAGTTGCTGCTGGTCGCGCGGCAATGGCGGAAAACGCGCCGGGTGCTACGCGAATCCACGCCACTGCACGATGCAACGCTGCAGGCAGCGTGTGTACAGCAGGTCCGCATGCTCGGCTTGCGCCACTGTCCACAGTTGCGTGTGTCACATGCGATCACGTCGCCCCAAGTGACCGGTCTGTGGCGCCCCACCGTCCTGCTGCCAGCCAACGAGGTACTGACGCCGGAAGAATCATCGATGGCACTCGCCCACGAGCTGGCCCATCTGCGCCGCGGCGATCTCTGGCTCGGTTGGGCACCGGCGATTGCGCAACGGCTGTTCTTTTTCCACCCGCTGGTGGCATGGGCGATGCGCGAGTACGCGCTCCATCGCGAAGCCGCCTGCGATGCGCAGGTGCTGCAACAACATTGCACGGCGCCGCAGGACTACGGCCGCCTGCTGCTGCGCCTCGGCGTGGCCCAGCCCATGCACTCCGGCCTCGCCGGCGCATCTCCCACCTTCCAGAACCTGAAAAGGCGACTGACCATGTTGCAGCAAAGCGTGAACCCTTCGCAGTTGCGCACGCGCGGCTGGTGGCTCGTCGTGCTGATTGCGCTCGTCGGCGTGCTGCCCTATCGCGTGACGGCCACTGCTGCGACCGCAGTGCAGCCCGCTATCCAGACCAGTGAACTGGCACAAGTGCCACCTCCGCCACCCGCCCCGCCAACTCCGCCATCGCCACCCGCACCGCCGGTTCCAGCGCACCTCGCCACTGGCTTCTCAGCCCATCATGTCAACATTACTACCCGTACCGATGCCCGCGATGGCTTCGCACTGTTCGATGGCGATTCGATCACCGTCAACGGCACGGACAATGATCTGGCCACCGCGCAGCGGCTGCAGCAAGGCAACGAGCCGATGCTGTGGTTCCGTCGCGGCGACCAGGCCTACCTGATCCGTGATGCGGGCTACATCCAGCGTGCCAGGACCGCCTACGCGCCTGTCCAGGCGCTGAGCAGGCAACAGAGCCAGCTCGGCCGTCAGCAGGGCCAGCTTGGCAGCAAGCAGGGCGCACTCGGCGCACGCCAAGGTGCGCTCGGCAGCAGGCAAGGGCAGCTGGCTGGTGAGGAGGCCAGGCTGGCCGTGCAATCCAGCCAGCATCAGCCCTCGGCCGAGCTCGAAGCGCAGCGGGCCCGGCTTGAAGCCAGCCAGAGCGAGCTCGGTCGCCAGCAGGATGCACTTGGCCGCGAGCAGGAAGTCCTGGGCAAGCAACAGCAAGCACTCGGCGCGCAGCAGGAAGCGCTGGGCAAGCGCCAACAACAGGCGACGGAGCAAGCGGATCAGCAGATCGGGAAACTGCTGGACGAGGCAATTGCCCATGGCGCCGCGCAAAAGCTCGGCATGAACCCGATGCCGCAACCCACCACCACGCAGACACGCCAACTTCCCGGCCTGCCGTCGACACCAGCGATGTCGCCGCTGTCGAAAATGCCGGCGCTGCCACCCACACCACCGACACCGATTGCACCGCCGCCGCCGACCGCCACGACAACGACATCCGCCAATCAGACCAGGCGCCGCGACAGCGACATCACCACGGTGGAACCCGGCAGCCGGTATGCCTATGCCCTGTACAACAACAACGCCCACGGCGAAACCGTGCTGATCAATGGTGACCGTGCCGATGTCGCGATGGCCAAGCGCTTGCACACCACGGAGTCGGCACCGATGTTCTGGTTCCGCCGCGGCGACCAGGCGTACCTGATCCGCGATCCCGCCTATGTCGACCGCGCCAACGCCACCTACGCTGCGGTGAGTGCGTACTGGCGCGATGCAGGCAAGCTCGAAGGTGAGCAGTGGAAATTCAAGGGGCCGCTGGAAGGTCTGGCCAGCCGGCAACGCAGTGTCGAGGAGCAGCGTCGCGACCTGCTTGCCGATCCGCAGGCACCCGCCGCCGCACAGCGGCTGGCAAGTCTGGACGCACAGCAACACGAGATCACCGCACAGATGGCCGATCTCGACCGGCAACTGGCCGCGCTGCAGCCGCAGCTGGCCGCGATGAAACAGCGCCAGCAGCAGGTCGTCGCGCAAGCCAATCTGCAGGCGTCGCAGTTGATCGACGAGGCCCTCGGCAAGGGCGCGGCGCAGGAAGTCAGCCGCCGCTGAAGAACCGGCACCCGCTGCCGATCGTTTGAAAGCACACATATCGCCTGCTTTCGCAGGCGGCGGGGACGGCTGCGTCCGCCAACGCCCAGGCATGGCTATCAGGAGGCCCACGATGTTTGGCTACTACTTCGCACTTGCGCTGCGCAGCCTGAAGCGCAGCAAGGTGCTTACCGCGTTGATGATCCTCGCCATCGGCCTGGGCATCGGCGCCAGCATGACCATGATCACCGTGCTGCACGTGATGTCGGGCGATCCGCTGCCCGGGCATAGCGCGCAGTTGTTTGTGCCACAGCTCGACGCCCGCCCGCTGGAGCGCAGCAAGACCACCAAGGACAGTGCGCCCAACGGCAACCTGACCTGGCCGGATGCGATGAACCTGCTGCGCACCCATCGCGCGGACCGGCAGGCGGCGATGGTGGCGGGCTCGGTACCGATCCGTCCCGCGCAGGCTTCGCTGCGACCATTCTTCCAGCCTGGACATTACGTCACGGCGGACTTCTTTTCGATGTTCGACGCACCATTCCGCGCCGGCGGCGGCTGGACTGCCGAGGACGACGAGCAACGTGCGCGCGTGATCGTGCTCAACGCCGAACTCAACCGCAAGCTGTTCGGCGACACGCCCGGCATCGGCCGCACGGTGCGATTGAAGAACACCGATTTCCGCGTGGTCGGCGTACTCGATGAGTGGTATCCACAGCCCACCTTCTATGCCCAGGTCAACGATCGCTCCTTCGGCAAGACCGACCAGTTTTTCCTGCCGCTGCAGACCGCGCTGGAGCTTCAGTTCGATTTCAGCGGCAATTTCATGTGCTGGGGCAACGGCGCCGGCGGCCGCACCAGCGATCACTGCACCTGGTTGCAGTTCTGGGTGCAGCTGGACAACCCGGCCAAGGCGCATGCTTACCAGGACTTCCTCGGCGATTACTGGCGCGAGCAGCAGACGCATGGCCGCTTTCCGCGCCCGGTGAATGCACAACTCTATGGATTGATGGACTGGCTCACGAAGCAGCAGGTCATCCCCTCCGACCTGCGCCTGCAGCTGTGGCTGGCCCTGGGTTTTCTCGGCGTCTGCATGGTCAACATCGTCGGCCTGTTGCTGGCGAAATTCCTGCGCCGCAGTGGCGAGGTCAGCGTGCGCCGGGCACTGGGTGCGCAGCGGCGCGACATCTTCCTGCAATTCGGCATCGAGTCGGCGGTGATCGGCGTGGCTGGCGGCGTACTGGGCCTGGTGATTGCCGAGCTTGGCCTGTGGAGCGTGCGGCAGCGCCCCGACGGCTACGCGCAACTGGCCCAGATGGATGCCGCCATGCTGCTGGGCACCTTCATGCTGGCGGTGTTCGCCAGCGTACTGGCCGGACTGCTGCCCGCCTGGCGCGCCTGCCGCGTCACTCCTGCCCTGCAGCTCAAGACCCAGTGAGGTAATCCCATGCCACTGCGACCACTGCTCGCCAGTCTCACGCGTCACAAGCTCACCGTGCTGTTGCTGGCGCTGCAGGTCGGCCTGACCTGCGCCATCGTCTGCAACGTGGTGTTCATGATCGTCAACCGGACCGCACAGATGCGTCAGCCCAGCGGAGTGGCCGAAGACGAGCTGGTGACGATCGACAGCATCGGCCTGGACGAAGGCGAAAACCCGCTGGCCCGACACGCAGCGGACCTGGCGGCGCTGCGCAACATCCCCGGCGTGACCGCGGTGGCCGCCGTCGACGCGTTGCCGTTCAACGGCAACGACTGGAGCAATGGCATCGCCACCACGCCGAACGCCGATACCGACCTTACCGCCACCGCCTGCAACGGCACCCACGGCGAACTCGGCACGCTGGGCCTGCACCTGCTCGAAGGACGTGATTTCCTGCCGGACGAATACCTGCCGATGGACAGTGCGCACGACTGGGCCGGCATCAACCATGTGCCGGTCACCATCATCACCCAGGCACTGGCCGAACGCCTGTTCCCCGGCCAGAGCGCGCTGGGCAAGGTCATCTATCCCGGCGACAACCCGGTGCGCATCGTCGGCGTGGTCGATCATCTGCTGCGACCACATCTGCGCGAAGCCGCCAGCAACGATTACAGCACCCTGTTTCCGATGCTGCCGGACAGCAACGATGTCACCTACGTGTTGCGCACGGCACCGCAGGAACGCGAGCGCGTGCTGAAGCAGATAGCCGATGTGCTGAACCAGCTCGATGGCAATCGCATCCTGCGGCAGGCACAGACCTTCAGCCAATTGCGTGCCGACTTCTTCCGGCGCAATCGCACCATGATCGGCCTGCTGCTGGCCGCGGCGGCCGGGTTGCTGTTCGTCACCGCGCTGGGCATCGCCGGCCTCGCCAGTTTCTGGGTGCAGCAACGACGACGCTCGATCGGCATTCGCCGCGCCATCGGTGCCACCCGCAACGACATCCTGTGTTATTTCCAGGCCGAGAATTTCCTGATCGTCGGCGGCGGCATCGTGCCGGGCATGTTGCTGGCCTATGCGCTCAACCTGTGGTTGATGACGCATTACGAACTGCCGCGGCTGCCGTTTCTCTACCTGCCCATCGGCGCGGCACTGCTGTGGTTGCTCGGTCAGTGCGCGGTGCTTGGCCCGGCGCTGCGCGCGGCGGCGGTGCCGCCGGTGATGGCTACCCGGGCGGACTGACCGGTCAACCTGGTGAGGCATCAGCGGAGCCGCTCAGGCTTCCGCTGATACTGCCGGCCTCGCTGGCGAACTCACATCCAGGGCCACGCCTTCAATTCATATTCTTTCGGCGGGGTGTCGCCGGCCAGGTTGCGCACGAAGTAATCCCAGCGCCGGCGCGTGGCGTACGGCGTGGCGGCCGCATAACCATGGTGGACGTTGGGGATGATCAGCATGTCGAAATCCTTGTTGGCCTTGATCAGCGCATCGGCCACCAGCATGGTCTCGCCCAGCGGCACGTTGTCGTCGATCGTGCCGTGCACCAGCATCAGGCGGCCCTTGAGGTGCTTCGCCATGTCCTGGTTGGCCTGGTTGTCGTAGCTGGTGCTGCCGTTCTTGTTGGTCACCAGCAGGCCCTGGTACTTCTCGCCCCAGTCGTTCTCGTAGTTGCGGTTGTCGTGGTTGCCGCTCTCGGCCCAACCTACCTTGAAGAAGTCGGGGTAGCGGAACATCGCGTCGGCGGTGGTATTGCCTCCACCGGAATGACCCCAGATGCCGACACGATTGATGTCGATCCACGAATAGCGCTGCGCCAGTTCCTTGATGCCGGCGACCTGGTCGGGCAGCGTGTTGTCGCCCATCTCGCCGTACCAGGTGTGGTGGAAGCTGGCACTGCGCCACGGCGTGCCCATGCCGTCGAGCGCCACCACGATGAAACCGAGTTCGGCCAGCGCCTGGTTGTCGCCCTGCGCCGGCATGAAGCTGCGGGTACGCACCGAGCCGGTCTGCGGGCCGGGATAGACGTAGTCGATGATCGGATACTTCTTGTTGGGATCGAAGTGGCTTGGCTTGAACATCTGGCCGTAGAGAACCGTTTTGCCGTCGCGCGCCTTCACCGTGAACGGAACCGGCGCCACCCAACCGGCGGCCTTGAGGCGGGAGATGTCGGCCTTGGCAATGGTGGCGATGACATGGCCATCGTCGCTGGAACACAGCACGGTGACCGGCGCGGTGGTGACCGTGGAGTAGCTGTCCACGAAGGTCTTGCCGTCGGGCGACATGCTGATGGTGTGGTCGGCGTTTTCCGGCGTGAGCAGCACGGGCCTGCCGCCGTCCACACCCACTTTCCAGAGCTGCTTGAAATACGGATCCACGCCCGCCATGCGGCCGGTGCCGATGAACCACAACTCACGCGATTTGCGGTCGAGGTGCAGCACATCGATGACGTTGCCGTCGCCGGTGGTGATGGGGTGCAGCTCCTTGCCGGTGTTGGTGTCGTACAGGTAGAGGTTCTGCCAGTCGTTGCGTTCGGACGGCCAGATGGCTTCATGCGAATCGGTCAGGTAGCGCCAGTTGACGTGTTCCATGCCGCTTTCGTAGTAGGTGGCCGCCTTCTCGTCGAAGGCGGTGCGCACGGCGCCGCTGTCGGCATCGGCCACGCGGAACCACACCTGCTTGCGGTCACGCGAACTGTTGACCATGGCGAAGGTCTTGCTGTCCGGCGCCCACTGCAGGTCGTCCCAGTGACCGTCGCTGCTGCAGCTGATGTCGTCGCACAGGCTGGACAGGCGCTGTTGCGGATCGATCTTCAGGCGCACCACCTTGTGGCTGGCCACGTCGATCACCACCGGCTCGATCATGAACACCTTGTCGTCGCCGGGCAGCGGGTATTTCCACGCGTCCAGCTCGGGGTGGCCGACCTTGGTGCGCACGGTGTACATCTCGCCCACGCCGCGCTGGTCCTGCTGGTAGGTGGCGATCTTCTTCGAGTCCGGCGACCAGTTCAGCACGGCGCGATCGGTATGGATCCAGCCGGCGTTGTCGGTGGCGTAACCGAAGTCCTCCACGCCGTCGGTGGTGAGCTGGGTCTCCTTGCCCGTCGAAACGTCACGCAGCCACAGGTTCCAGTGGCGGATGAAGGCCGCGTACTTCTTGTCCGGCGACAGCACGGCCGATTCGTTGTTCGCGCCCTGCACACCCTTGTCGGCAACGCATGCAGCCGCCCGCATGTCGCACAGATACTGCTTGTCGCGGAGCGTGATCCCGAGACGGCCGTCCAGCTTCACGTTATAGCCGGTGAGCGGAAGCTTGTTCGCATCGACCGGTTTGCCGGTGAGCTTGCCGATCGCGGTGGCGAGCGTGGCCTGGTCGAACAATGGTGCAGCGTTGCCATTGACTGCATCCATCTGCATGAAGTGATCGCCATGGCTGTCGTGGTCGCGGTACCAGAAGTGCGCGTTATCCAGCCATTCGACCTTCTGCACCGCATGATCGACCAGCGGCACGACGTTGTAGCTCATGAAACGCTCGGCCTGCGCGTAGTCATTCGCGACCAGCGTCCGCCCCTGCGCGGCGACGCCGGCCGACAGCAACCCCATCACCATTGCGCCGAACAGGCGCGACTTGCCGCTCATCACGTGCATGCTTTTCTCCACGAAAACCGGAATGACATGGCGGCGACCCTGCCCCGTCGATGTCCAATCGACCGATGCTAACCCGATATCGCACCGTCGCCCTATGCCAAAGGTTCATGTGGCCACGCAACCGTGCCACTGCAACGAACTACACTGGCGCCCCGTCCCGGCTTGCAGCAGTCGTGCAGCCACCATCCACCAGACAAGAGTTCCCATGACTGCTCCGATCGAAGCACGCCTGCTCGAAATGGTTTTCCCCGATCACACCAATCATCTAGGCACCCTGTTCGGTGGCCAGGCACTGGCGTGGATGGACAAGGCTGCCTTCATCGTCGCCTCGCGTTATGCACGGCGCACCGTGGTCACCGCGCGCTCGGAGGAAGTGAATTTCCGCGTACCGGTGCGCACCGGCCAGCTGGTGGAACTGGTGGCCAGCGTGGTCAAGGTTGGCCGCAGCTCGATGCAAGTCGAGGTGGAGATGACCGCCGAGGATCCGCTGACCGGCGATCGCCGCGTGTGCACCACCGGCCGCTTCGTGATGATCGCGCTTGATTCCAACGGCTCCCCCACACCCATTCCGGCGCTGCCTGTCGCCGATCTGAACGCAAGAACTTGAAGGCCGGGACGCCGGCTTGACGCGCAATCATGGCTTCGCACACGCTCATCCGCATGTATCGTCCGGAGGTCGCTCGATGCCTGCCCGCCTGAAGATCATCGGCAATTACATCTCGCCCTATGTGCGCAAGGTACTGGTGTGCCTGGAGCTGAAGGGACTCGACTACGAGATCGATCCGATCGCACCGTTCGTCGGCAACGACCAGTTCTCGCGACTAAGCCCGCTGCGGCGCATACCGGTGTTGGTCGACGACGGTTTCGTGCTGAATGACTCCTCGGTGATCTGCCAGTATCTGGAGGATCGTCATCCCGCTCCCGCGCTGTATCCGGCCGATATTGCCGACCGCGCGCAAGCACGCTGGCTGGAGGAATATGCCGATACCCGGCTGGCCAGTGGGCTGATCTGGCGGCTGTTCTATCAGCTTGCGATCAAGCGCCACATCTTTGGCGAAACCACCGACGAAGCCGTGGTGACGCAGGCGCGCGAGGTCGAGATTCCCGTCGCACTGGACTATCTGGAAAGCCAGCTGCCTGACGATGGCTTCCTGTTTGGCCCGCTGTCGATCGCCGACATCAGCATCGCCAGCTTCTTCCGCACTGCCTCGTTCGTCCGCTACACGATCGACGAGACGCGCTGGCCACGCTGCGCCGCGCTCGTCGCCCTGGTGCAGGCGCTGCCCGCATTCCAGAAACTCGCTCGTCTCGAGGAATGCATGCTGCGCCTGCCGCTGGCCGAGCAACGCGGCGCCCTGAACACCCTTGGCGCTCCGTTGAGTACCGACACCTACGGCACCAGCACGCCGCGGCATGGTTCGCCGCGCGAACTCTAGGCCCCTGTCCCGGCCCAACCTGCTTCAATTTCGGCCAGCCGTCAGCTCGACCAGCCAGTCGACGAAGACGCGCAGGCGTGCCGGTATCTGGCGTTGCTGCGGATACAACACGGTCATCGGCAGCGACGGTGGCGGATGAGCCGGCAGGATCTCGCGCAAGCTCCCATTCGCCAGTGCCTCGCTGATGCGGTAACGCGGCATCTGCGCAATACCCAGGCCCGCCTCGCAACAGCCGAGATAAGCATCCACGCCGCTGACCGTGACGCGCCCCGGCAACGCCACTTCACGTCGGCGACGGCCCACCACGAACTCCAGCGGCTCGCAGCGACGCGTGGTTGGCGAAGCCCAGTTAACCGCAAGATGGCCATCGTGCAAGGCGGCCAGTGAATCCGGCATGCCGTGCCGGCGCAAGTAAGCGGCACTGGCCACGGTCACCTGCTCCAGCATGGCGACGCGGCGGCCGACCATGCCGGAGTCGCCCAGCTCGCCGATGCGCAGCACGCAGTCCACGCCCTCACGCACCAGGTCGACGAAGCGATCGCCGGTACCGATATCCAGTTCGATCTGCGGGAAACGCGCGAAGAACTCCGGCAACGCGGGAATCACCAGCCGGCGCGCCAGCGAGACCGGCAGGTCGACCCGCAGGCGCCCCTTTGGCTGCACCACGGCCTCGCGAAAATCGGTCTCCACCTCGTCCATGTCGGCCAGCAGGCGCACGCAATGGCCGTAATAGGTTTCGCCGTCGCGGGTGGCGCGCACGCGGCGAGTGGTTCGCTGCAGCAGTTGCGCGCCCAACCGCACTTCCAGCTGCTTGATCGCGTGGGTAACGGTGGCGCGCGGCAGGTTCAGGTCATCTGCCGCGGCAGTGAAGCTGCCCAGCTCGACGATCCGCGTATACAGCCGCATGGACTGGAGTCGATCCATCGCAATTGTTGTCAATTATTGAATAGTAATGACAATTATTGAGTATTTATCCGATTCCCGCCATGACGCACCATGCGTCCACCATCACCCACCGGAGCCACCCCATGCAGACCCGCACCTTAGGCAAGAATGGTCCCCAGGTCTCCACCCTCGGCCTCGGCTGCATGGGCATGAGTGATTTCTACGGCCAGCGCGACGACGCCGAATCGATCGCCACCATCCAGCACGCGCTCGATCGCGGCATCACCATGCTCGACACCGCCGACATGTACGGCCCGTACATCAACGAGGAACTGATCGGCAAGGCAATCAAGGGGCGCCGCGAGCAGGCGTTCATCGCCACCAAGTTCGGCATCGTGCGCGACCTGGCCAACCCGCAGGCACGCGGCGTCAACGGTCGTCCCGAGTACGTGCGCGCCTCCTGCGAGGGGAGCCTGAAGCGATTGGGCATCGACACGATCGACCTGTATTACCAGCACCGGGTCGATCCACAGGTACCGATCGAGGAAACCGTGGGCGCGATGGCCGAGCTGGTGCAGGCGGGCAAGGTGCGTCATCTGGGCCTGTCCGAAGCCTCCGCGGCGACGCTGGAGCGGGCCAGCAAGGTGCACCCGATCGCCGCGCTGGAAAGCGAGTACTCGCTGTGGACACGCGATCCGGAACACAACGGCGTGCTCGATACCTGCCGCCGGCTCGGCATTTCGCTGGTCGCCTATTCGCCGCTGGGTCGAGGCTTCCTCACCGGTGCGATCCGCACGCCTGACGATTTCGACGCCGATGACTATCGACGCAGCAACCCACGCTTCATCGGCGGCAACTTCGACCGCAACCTGCAGCTGGTGGACAAGGTGAAGCAGCTGGCGGCGGACAAGGGATGCTCGCCGGCACAGCTTGCGCTGGCCTGGGTGTTGGCGCAGGGTCAGGAAGTATTGGCGATCCCCGGCACCAAGCGACGTTCGCGGCTGGATGAGAATCTCGGTGCGCTGGATGTGCAGCTGGGCAGCGGCGAACTGGCGACGATCGACCGGATCTTTCCGCCTGAGGCCGTGGCCGGTCAACGCTATGCGGATGCCAGCATGACGCATATCAACCGCTGATCCGTCGCGTATCGTCGCCCTTCGCACGGGTCCGGCGATGCGAGCCGCTAGAATGGGCGGCATGAGCACTCCCGAACATTCCCCGCTCGGCAAAAGCACCGTCTACGCCGACCGCTACGACCCCAGCCTGCTGTTCCCGATCCCGCGCGCCGGCAAGCGCGCGGAGATCGGCGTGGCCGAACCGTTGCCGTTCCACGGCATGGACATCTGGAACGCTTACGAGCTGTCGTGGCTCAACCTGCGCGGCAAGCCCATCGTGGCGTTGGCCGAGTTCCATGTACCGGCAGCTTCGCCGAACATCATCGAGTCGAAATCGTTCAAGCTTTACCTCAACGGCTTCGCGCAGGAGCGAATCGCCGACATCGCAACGCTCGCCGCCACGCTGGCACGCGACCTGTCCGCTGCTGCAGGCGCGGTAGTTGATGTGCAACTACGTGACACGAATGCGCCGGCTTACGACGTCACCAGCCTGGACGGCCATCTGCTTGATGGCCAGGACATCGCCATCGACCAATACGGCCCACCGCAGGCGGATTTCCTGCATGCCGATGACAACGCCAACCCGATCGAGGAAACCGTAGTCTCGCACCTGCTGCGCTCGAACTGCCCGGTCACCGGCCAGCCGGACTGGGGCAGCGTGCAGATCGCCTACCGCGGCGCACCGATCGACCATGCCGGCCTGTTGCGCTACCTGGTCTCGTTCCGCGACCACAATGAATTCCACGAGCAATGCGTGGAGCGCATCTACATCGACCTGATGCAGCGCTGCGCCCCGCAGCAGCTGAGCGTGTATGCGCGCTACACCCGCCGTGGCGGCCTCGACATCAATCCGTTCCGCAGCAGCACGCCGGCCACACCCGGCAATCCGCGCCTGGTGCGCCAGTAGATGGCCGCGACCCCGGCAGCAAGGCGACCGTCCCGGTAATCGGCGCTTCATATCCACGGGGCTAGCCTCGGTATCCTGACCAAGGCGCCCGAAAAACGCTGCAGTACTCGCCAGTGGAGTTTCCGCATGACACGTTCCGCACGCTCAGCCGCACTGCATGGCACGTGTCTTGCCGCCTTGCTGCTCGGCGCCTGCAGCAAACACCCGGCGCCGGCGCCGGCGCCAGTCAGCCAGCCAGCCGCGACAAAAACCGCAGCGACGGTGGCCAAACCCGCCACGGCCAGCATCACCAAGGCCGTCACCGCGGCGACCACGCCAGCCACCGTCAGCACGACGACCCATGTCGCTGTACCGGCCACTTCAGCTGCCCCGCCAGCCGCAACTGCAGACGCCGCTCTCAGCGTGGCCAGCGTGACACTCGGCAATGCGGTCAATGCCGAGCACCAGGTGACTCAGGCAAGCCGTCGCTTCGCCACCAACGACAAGACCATCTACGCCAGCGTCGCCACCGCCGGCCGCAGTAGCGGCGCCACTATCAACGCAAAATGGAGTTACCTGGAAGGCCAAGGCCAGCTGATCAGCAGCATCAGCCAGGCGATCGCCACCGATGGCCCCGCCGTCACCACCTTCATGGTGCAGAACCCGGACCTGTGGCCGGAAGGCAAGTACAAGCTCGAGATCTCGCTCGACGGCAAGCCGGTAGCCACGCAGGACTTTGAAATCGGCAAGCCCTGATCGCTACGAGCCATTGAAACAAGAGGCGCCACACAGGGCGCCTTTTTGCTGTGAAAGGTACGGTGTGGATCGCTCGCCGATCCAAACAATCCACGGAGTTTCTTCTTCAGAAGTGGACCAGGCAACCACCAACAGCCTGAACCGACCGACCGTATGAGTATTTCGTGATGATCGCGTCGTACAGGCTTCGAATTGAAGCTTCCTTCAATTCGAATGAGTTGGGGCACACGATTAACGCCCCCACGCCATCTGATCCGAAGGATTGTTGAGCATTGAGCACGCGCTCCAGATTCTCGTCTGCTAGCCAATCGGGAACCGCAACCGCTTTGCGAGTTGCGTAATAGGGCAGCTCCGACGACCAGTCCATGCCGAAAATAAGCAGGTCCTGATCTTCCTTTGTATGCTTGCGGATAAAGCGGGCAAGTTCGATCGTGCGGCTACGACTCTGATCTGCCCTAATGGTTGGCACGAAATACGTCTTAAGCACATGCCAAGACATGAGCGCAACGGCAACCGCCGCAAAGCTGGCGACAACTGTTCCCGCAGATCCCTTGTTTGTCAGTGAGCCAATGGCAAGCCCGACCAGTGTCGTCAGGAATGCAAAATTCGCAAACTGATAATAGCTATGTATATAGTGAAGATTCGTAAATGTAAGAAATGGGGCAACGTAGCCAAGCAGCAAAAGTACGCATGCCACTCGATATCTGGCGTTCATGGCGAGGATGCATACGGCCGCAAGCAGCATCCATACCGAGCCTAGTATTTGATATATGGCTCTGCCAAACATGATTGATAACCAAGATTGGATATCGAAACGCTGTGCCAGCGTTCCAAAATTAAACCCCGAAATGGCTGATGATGTCAGTTGACTGCCAATTAATGACTGTTGCTTCAAGCCATCTGCATATTTAACCCAAGCCATTAGTATGACCAAGGAAACTACAACCGCAAAGCCAGCTGCCAGAATGGTGCGCAGAGCTTGTTTCCGGCTTGGTGTCGATAAATTCCTCACCAAGACAGCAAGTAATCCCATCGCAAGAATGATTGCAAAGCAATAAAATGTTGTTATTTTTACCAGTGCAGCACAAATTGCAAAAATGGTACTTGTGAAGACAAATCTCTTTTTTCCGGTTGCATGGTATTGCGTAATTCCCAAGATGAATGCAAGTGAAAAAAACAAGACGGTGGACTCGATCATCACCGAACGGGCCCAGAAAATGGCCAGAGGACAGGCAACAAATGCTCCGGCACATGCCAGGGGAAGTGCGCGTCCAGAGCTAAGCCTTGCAACGATCCTGTAAAGGGTCGCTACTGCGCCAAGAAAGAAGGCGATTCCAATGATGCGTCCAGATTGATCGATGGACAGCCGACTGAGGCCGGCAAGAAGTGCAGCCAACCACTGATAGATCGGAAATTCGAATGGAATGGACCACGGGAATCCAGCGACCGGGGTTTGATAGGCGATCAACGGACCGCCCTTCTGTATCCAGTAGATCGATAGCGCTGTCTGGGTCTGCCGGAATGCAAACATGTCCAGGATGGGTGCCGACCAGCTGATCACTGTCAGATACCCGAGCATGCCAAGGCCGTAGATCAACAGCAGCAACCCGGGAAGCATCCGGGAAATTTCGTAGGGTTCAGCGCTCCCGGAGATTTTTCGATTCATGGCAGAGCCACCATTTCATGGTGGTCACATGTGTAATTGACGCCGCCACTCGCGAAAGCCAGCGACAGACGATAGTTGCCGCTGGAGAGATGGCTGACGTCCACATATTTCGCAAAGCCGACATCACCAGCCCCCTCGGCTTTCATTGCCTTAAGTACATCCTCTCGGGATATCCAGTGATTGATTTCGACTTGCCAGCCCGCGGTTTGATCCTCTCTCGTGAAGCGAAGCTCTGCACTTTTGACTACTTCGTGCGTAGTTTCGGGAAGCACCCATCCACTCACAACAAAATCCTTGTCCATCAGCCTGATCGGGTGACCCTTGAAGAAAGTCTGGTCGATCATGTCAATGCTGCAACTCGCCGAAACAGGTTTCGACGATTCGCGGATATCTTGTGGTGACATGGCGTCGAGCGAAGACGGAATGGGAAGTGGCGGCAACGGAACATATGGATTCCTGTTGCACCCGGCAACGATGATGACCTGTGACAGAATCAGAAATCTGCCGATATGCTTTGACACAATGCCCCCATGCCCATGTCTTTGATCAAATCCGCTTGAGCCACATGTGGCATGTGAATCACAAGATATTTATCAAGCGCTGCTTATCGCACGAATAGCTCTTCCCTGCGTCCTGGAATGTCACGATGACGTGGTACTGGCCACGCGGCAATGTTCCCAGATCCACCTTCTGCATGAAACCGACATTCCCGGAGTCGACGCCATGCATGGTGGTGATGACATCCGGTCGAGGAATCCAGCCGTCGACCGGCATCTTCCAGCCATCATTCCCGGCTTCATTTACAAATCGCAGTTGTGCGGGCACTCCAGATTTCCTGGACACCTCGGAGAGCACCCAGCCGCTGATGGTTGTAACCGGAGTTGTCGGGTTAAGTGGCGCAATGGCAAAGGGTGCATTGCCCAAGCCTTCTATGTTGCAACTGACTGCCGTGGCGATCAGCGGAACGCTCAATTCGCCGGTCGCCATCGGTTGCGGCCTCGTCTCCGAAATCGCTGTATGGGCACCAGACGAAGCAGATGAAACGGGCTGTTTTGCATCCGATTGATCCGCAGGCTTGCCTGATGGCCCGCATCCGCTGATCAGAATGGCGAGAGTAGCTAGCAGCGCTGTATTTTTTGGGTTGGACATTGTTATACCTGCTCTGAGTAGATGAATTCTTCCATCTGCGGGCTGACTTTCGAGTCTGCTGCGACACGACTGGCAACCCTAATGGATGCAACTATTCGCTACATCGACCTTCCATTCATTTCCGTGGACGCAGAACCACGATGTCCTGGAAATCATGGATTCCACCGGCACGGTAATCGATGATCTCGAACCACTGAGCCCAATGTTTGCGGACATAGGCCTCGGACATGAAGGTGATCCCGTATTCATACGGATCCGAAATCGCCTTGCCCGTCGCCGTCGCCCCGTTGTTCATTGTCGTCAGGTGCCCCTGCTGCAAGACAAAAGCCAACTCATCGCGTTCGAATTTCCGCCTTGCTTCTTCAAACAGCTCGTTGGACATCTCCAGCAGGTCCCTGATTCTTTGCTCGGAGAGCGCTCGGGTCATGGCCCGCTGACCGTGGATGGTCAGGAACAACAACCCTTCAGGCTTGCAGACGCGGGCAAGCTCCTGCAGAAATTCATCCTGCCCTGACTCATTCAGATGGCTGAAGATCGAGATGGAAATGACAGCCTCGAACTCATCCGTTGCGAACGGGATGGGCGGCTTGACCCTGGATAGTTTTGCATCAAAGTAATCAATCGCCGAAGCGCACCATTCCACATGCCGGTGGTCGATGTCACAGCCGGCGATATAGCCCTGATGCCCCTTGAACATGCGCGCCAGGCGTCCACAGCCACAGCCAAAATCCAGGACACTGGCAAAATCGCTCAGTGGCTTGGGCGAGGCACCCGAAAGTGCGAGCCAGAAGTCCGCACCGTGAGATGCGAAATCAGCCTGGCTTCGCAAGCCTGTCGTGTTGTACATCAACTCCATCGGAGGAAATGGGCCAGTATGGATGCCCAGCGATGGATCCTGGAATGCGCCATGGCGGTTGAGTTTCGCCCAATCTTCTGCTGGTAGCCTGCAACCCAGGCCGTAGTTGGTCATCGCGCTTGTCGAATCCGTCTGCATCGTTTTCCCCATTGAATGGCGTAAAGACCAAGGTTTATCGGGTTACGCCCGCCACGTTTGTCACTACCACCCGGCCCGATTGCTTCGCGGCAACCAATGGCAACATCCTCTCCATGGCATGCAACATCGAACCATCGTAGGGAAGCGGTTCGATCGGATAGTCCTGCCAGCCAAGGCCAAGATCGAAGAGAGGGCGGATGGCTTTCGTCCTAGCCCAGAACATCGACCCCACCGGGAATACCGGATTTTCCGGCAGCGCGGGCAAATCCAGTCGCGCAGCCAGGAGCTCGGCATGAGGCCTGTTCGCACCCCAGCCGACCACGTGGGGATCCTCGGGAAACACGATGCCGATCGCAGGGTCGGCAGCCATCCGGCCGAGGATGATGTCAGCCATCGGCACGCTGCCGCCCAACAGATTTTCGAGCAGGAAATCGAACCAGATTCGTCCTGTCGCCTCATCTGCGATATCAGTCGATTTCTTGGTGTGCAGGTGCCCGATGATGTCGTAGTGCTCCGCGAATGTGCTGCCGAAGGCAGTCAGGAAAGGTCCAAGGTCACGCCCTGCATTCGGCACCACCCGGACGTCGACCAGTGATCCCGCGTAACCCGATGCGCTCGAGCGAGCGACGGCGGCGGCGGCCTCATCGCAAACACTGATGAACAGGTCCGGGTGGACTTCATTCGCGCCCAGGCGGGCAAATATCTTGTCGAGCAGATCCGGATAGTAGGCATGCAGATGAAGCCCGATGCGAGTCTTCGATTGAACTTCAGCCACCGCGTCCCGCGAGCTGATCACCTCGAACTTCCAGGGGCCGTCCGGCTGCCCGGCGCACAGGTAATGGGCCAAGGGATCCAGGCGCGTCCCTTCTCCATCCATGTGTTCCAGATAGATTTCCGGATGGAATCCCGGGAAGGGCTTTCTCTTGTCGATGCCGCTGGCCCAGGATCGGACGTAGCCGTACCGGATGACTTCGTCCGCCGAAGCGTGCTCATCCAGCGTGCGCAGGAAGAAGTCCTGCCGCAGCAGGTTTGACTCCAGAATGCTTTCAGCAGACTCGCTCTCGCTGGCCAGGCGACGTTTCGCATTCACGGCGAGCTCTTCAAGTCGGGCGACATACCGCCCCATGTCGAACTGCTCCTGTACCGCCTGTCGCAACCGGGTACCTATCTGTCTCCTGCGTGATTCCGAGCGGGCAAGCTCCAGGACCAGCTCAGCCATGGCAGCGGTGTCGAGATAAGGTGCCACGCACGCATCGGAAAGCCCGCTTTTGGCCAGCGCATCGACGATGCCTGTCGCCCGGTCGAAACACACCACGGGGAGTCCGTGCGACATGGCGTCGATGGCCACGTTGGGCAAAGGGTCCAGTCGCGAGCTCAGCATCAGGATATCGGCCGCTGCGTAGACATCATCAATGACGGCCGTTTCGGGCATGAACGTGAATTGCCGTTCCAGGCCGGCCCTGCGTACTTGCTCGGCCAGATAGACGGAATAACCCATGTCATGCATCGGATCGTAGCCATTGCCTACCCAGACGAATCTGCAATGCTCGCCGCCTGGGGATCTGATCACCCGGGCAGCGCTTTCGAGGAAAAGGTCCACGCCTTTCCGGTAGTGCACGAACCCTGCGCCGATGATGACGATAGTGTCTTTGTCGTCCTCGCCCCGCGGGCGAAGATGACGCAAGACTTGTTCCCTTTCTGCCGCCCGGGCTTCTGGACCGATCTCGGTAGCCAGCGTGGCGCAGCGCCCCTGCGGAAGAATGTGGGAACTGTGGTCTGCCAGCTCCGGATATTCGGACAGGGCATTCTCGTGCGTTATGCGGGCGGAGAACACGACATCCATCGACCAGTGCATGGCGAAGCGGAATGCATCCCTCGGCCTTGTATAGGCTGCGAACTCATGGATCAGGCTGACAGCCGGGACCGACGATTTCGTCAATCCCCTGAGCACGACGCGCGATTCGATGCTGTTGACGATGGCGAATTCGAACTTGTGGCGTGCGCACAGATCCGCGGTCACCCGATCGGCGTCCTTCAGGGAAGTCTTGACGGAGACCGGGCCAACCACCACGGAAACGGCTTCGCAGAAAGCGGGTATCAGGGGACCGTCGCCAAGCATGAGGGCAACGACATTGAACCTCTTCCGCAGTTCTCCGGCTATGTTGAGGCTCAGGATCGGAGCGCCGGTCCGCGATGCTTCATGGCTCACGACAAGAACCGTCTTCCTCGTCGCATCCAACGGAACCGCACCGCGCTGAAGTATCAGTTTTGCCCTGTTGCCAATACGACCCTCCGCCCTGCCATGGTTGACGAAATGCTGGTACGGATCCATCCCGGCTTCACGAATATCCGGGTAGGTCTCCAGGTAAAACGCTTCGTCAAAATCCGGGTCGGACGAATGTTCCCTTCCAGCGACGTGCAGCGCTTCCGGATCGAGCCCCGTTGGGCCTTGGAGGACGTCAGCGCATGTCGCGACTTCGTCATGCATCGGCGACGACAAATCCTCGTGCAAGGCTTCAAGCGAGACCGTCTCCGCCTCAGGCAGGTTCGCAAAGTTTCGGGAGTGATCGACGGCAGCGGGTTCGATGCCGCTTGCTGCACCTGACTGGATCGATTGCAGCATCGGCGTCGTATGAGGCCCGCTTGAACGCCTGAATGCTGCAAATGCCCCTGCGAAGTCGCCACGTGCCAGTCGCCCGGCGAATCTCCATGGCCTGGTCAGTTTCCACGAGGTGGAAGCAGTCAGCGCATGGATCGTCCCTACGTATTCAGTGGCGGCCTGCTCAAGATTTGCCACCCGGCTGTCGCGCTCGGACAGCTCATGGCGAATGCCGAGGATCTGTGCGTCACGCTCGGCCATACCTTGTTCGAGATGGGCGATTCGTCTGTCACGCTCGGACAGGTCATGGTGAATGCCGAGAATCAATGCATCACGCTCGGCCGTGCCTTGTTCGAGGTTGGCGATCTGGCTATCGCGTTCGGACAAGTCATGGTGAATGCCGAGAATCAATGCATCACGCTCGGCGGCGCCTTGTTCGAGGTTGGCGATCCGGCTATCGCGTTCGGACACGTCGCGGTGAATGCCCAGGATCAACGCATCACGCTCGGCCGTGCCTTGTTCGAGATGGGTAATCCGGCTGTCGCGCTCGGACAGCACCTGATGATTACGCAGTAGCATCCCATCCCGCTCGACTACGCCCTGCTCGAGATGGGCAATCCGGCCGTCACGCTCGGACAAGGCATGATGGATACCGAGAATCAGCGCGTCCCGTTCGGCCACGCCCTGCGTGAGGTTGCCAATCAGGGCTTCACGTTCGGACAAGGCCTGATGCGTGTGCAGAATCAACGCATCCCGCTCGACCACGCCACGATCAAGGTTGGCAATACGCTGCTCACGCTCGGCCAGAGTTTGGCGGATGCCAAGGAGCGATGCCTCACGCTCCGATACATCGTGTTCGAGACGGGCAAGCTGCTCTTCGCGCTGGGAAAGCGACTTGTGGATGTCGAGGATCACGGCATCCCGTTCCGATGCGCCACGTTCAAGGTTGGCGACCTGGCTCTCGCATTCCGACAGGGCGTGGCCGAGACGCGCGACTTCTTCGCTCGAAAACACATCGTATCGACCCGTCAGGTCGAAGAAGTCGTTCATGTCGAACTCATGGACTTTCTCGATGCGCGCGCATCGCACCGGATCGGACATGGCTTCGAGGATGAGGTTCAGGGCGAACAGCTGCGCAAACGGGTGCGTTGCGGCATCAAGCGCGGATCGGCCCAGCGAAAACAACAGATCGGTGTCAGGCCCACGGTAATATTCTGCAGCCTCGGGAAATATGGCCCGTAGCTCCTCGAAATCAGCAATTTCCCTGTAGTTTTCGAGAATCCTGTGTTGCTCGTAGATACCGCGAATCCGGTTGCTACGGTTATTGCCGCTGACATTGGTGTCGTTGTCGCGCACGCGAAAGCGAGTGAGCCTTTCACTCAGCACACGGATGTCATGGCGCATCAGTATGCGCATCCACATATCGAAGTCATCGACCTGCTTGAGCGACAGGCGATAAAGCCCGCAAGTCCGGAAACATTTCGTTCGAATCAGGGCGCTTGGATGGCAAAGTGCATTGCCATGATCGTAGAAAAACCTCAACCATTCATGTCGCGACCGATTGGGCTGGTCGAAGATGCCGAAGTAGTAATGTGCGCTGTCCGTGAGTGGGATGCTGCTCTCGTTGATCGCAAGCACCCGGGTAAACACCACGCCCACGTCGGGATTTCGGTCAAGACAGGCCACCTGCTTTGCAAGCTTGTCGTGCTCCCAGACATCATCCGAATGATGGATGGCGATGTATTCGCCATGCGCAATTTCCGCGATGGCCGCATTGATGCGCTGGATGACTTCGCCTGCGCCGCCGCTGCGAAAAGCCTTGATCCTCGGATCATCGTATTGGTTTATCAGCTCCCATGAGTTATCGATGGAGCCGTCATCGAGAATGAGCAACTCGAAATCGGAGAACGTCTGGGCGAGTACGCTCTCAATCGATTCGCAAATGAACTTTGCGTGATTGTAGGAAGTGAGAATGACGGAAACTCTGGGCATCTTGTTACCTGATATCGTTCAGTCGCGATGTTGTCGCACGACATTTCCAAGGTAGCTAATGGCTGAAAGGTCGGACGCTCCATGGCCTCTCGGTCACTCATGTGCGCTCCGACCGGCCGACTCCATTGATTGCGCCACGGTCACGATGGCCCGTTCCGACAGCAACTTGCTCGCCCCAGCTATTCCATTGAACATCATTACATCAATGATCGACAGCGAAGGCTCGAATCGGTCTCTGGCTTGCGGATAGGCGATGGCGGGTGGCTGCAGCGCACCGATGCTGACGCCGCAGCGGGAAAACTTGTCCGGATCCAGGAGCGAGATGCCGTTGACGGGATTGATGAGTTCCGCGGCCTTGAGCTGCAGGGCAATCGCCAGCAGGCGATCGCCGGATTCGGTAACCGCGCTGTAGTCAAATTCGAAGTCCGACGAGGTGACGATCTCGCAGCGGATCGACAGTGCCTCGCACAGCATCCGCACGATGCGGCGATTCAGCTCACCAATGCCCTGCTCCTGCCCACCAAACAGTGCGGACTCTACAAGCTCCGTCGTTTCATCGAAGTGGGGCGCCTTGGCCCTGTAGTGCGCGAGCTGGTTGACGATCCTGGCCTTCCAACCCGGCAGCGGCGCGATATTCACGTCACGGATCGCCGCGGTTTGCGGATGCCTGGCGACCGGCACCTGGATGTATTGCCACCCGCCGCCCGGCTTGAGGATGCGATTGCGATTGATCCAGCCCCGGTTGATGTACTGCACTTCATCGAACAGCACGAAGCAGTCCACCGCGGCAATCAGCTGCCAGTAGCCGAGGTAGGGGAAAAAATAGGGCTGCATGACAGCTACGCGCTTCATCATGCCCGCTCCACTGGAACGATCAACTCCGCACCGCGGCTGATCGCTCCGCCGCGCAACACAGGCCGGATCGACAAGTTGACTGCCTTGGCGATTCTTCGCGCCGATGCCGGCACGCCACAGGGCCATCGCGGGGTACACCCCGACCATCGCGTACGGCGATGCAAGCACGAAGAATGGCAGCCAGAGCGACTCACTTCGACGACTCCTGGTCGAGCCCGATGATCCGATCAGCATGCGCAGCAACGTCGCTCTGGACAATCGAGATTGATTTGTCCCGCTCAGCCAGCTCCTGCGTGAGAGAGGCAATCCTGGCCTTGCATTCCGAAAGTCGACTGTCGAGGCTCAGGATCAGCTCGTCACGCTCGACTGCGCCCCTGGTCAGGTTGGCAATCTGGGACCTCCGCTCAGAAACAGCACCGTCAATGTCGAGAATCCGTCGGTCGCGTGCCACCACGCCATGCCTCAACTCTGCGACATCCTCGAGTGAGAACACGTCGTGCTCGCCGGTCAACCGCACGAAATCCCTGATGCCAAAACCGTAAGCCGATTTGATCGCAACGCTCCTGACCGGATCGCTGATCGCCTCCTGCAGAAGCTGCAACGCAAAGAGCTTTGCATACGGCGGCAACGCCAACTCGAGCGCCACCATGCCCAGTGTAAACGGCAGATCGCTATCGTCTCCGCGATCGTATGCTTTCGCCTCGGGGAAGATTGCGCACAGATCGTCGAAGCTCAGAATGTCACGATAATTTTCGAGGAGCTCAAGATATTCGTAGGCGCTGCGTATCCGGCTGTCCCTGCGATAGCCGCTTGTGTTGGCTTCATTGTCACGAACACGGAAGCGGACAAGTTTCTCCGGCATCACGTGGATGTCA
This sequence comes from Rhodanobacter sp. C01, assembly GCF_002001045.1. GTDB lineage: Bacteria > Pseudomonadota > Gammaproteobacteria > Xanthomonadales > Rhodanobacteraceae > Rhodanobacter. Next base: position 98,713 of record NZ_MUNR01000010.1, read on the forward strand.
TGCCTCATCAGCAGTCGTAACCACATGTCGAAATCATCGAACTGCCAGAGCCACGCTTTGTTGTAAGAGCCACATTCGCCATAGCATGACTTTCTGATCAGCACGCTTGGGTTGCACAACGCGTTGTCATGATTGAAGAAATAGCGCAACCATTCCTGGCGCGACCTGTTCGGCTGGTCGAAGGCGCTGAAATAGAAATGGGATGAATCACCGAATGGCAATCCATCCTCCCCTATGGCACAGGCACTGGTGAAAACCGCGCCGACCTCGGGGTGCTGGTCAAGGTGGGCTACCTGCTTGGCAAGCTTGTCGAGCTCCCAGACGTCATCTGAATGGTGAATCGCAATGAACTCACCGGCAGCGACGCCAGTCACGACATGCTTTGCCAGAAGATTGATTTCTCCATTCGCCCGGCTGCGGATTGCCCTGACTCTGGCATCCGAATAGTCATTGATCACCGCCCAGGAATCATCCATGGACACGTCATCAAGGATGATCAACTCCAAATCGGAATAACTCTGGTTCAGCACGCTATCGATCGCTTCGCGCAAATACTTTGCGTGATTGAACGATGTGAGGATCACGGATACCCGAGGCATTTCAATGCGACCTCACGACTTGTCCGGAATTTTTTGCCGTTCAGGATCGTTGCGCGCGGCAATGTCGCGCCGGACGGCCAAAATCGACCGATCCCGCTCGGATAGTTCCTGCGTGAGAATTTCAACCCTGGCCGCGCACTCCGAAAGTTGGCTGTCAAGGCTGAGAATCAGCTCGTCACGTTCGGCCTCACCCTTCGTCAGGTTGACGATCTGGGCCTCGCATTCGGTCAGGGCGTCGTGAATCTCGAGAATCCGTTGGTCCCGTGCCACTACGCCATGTCTCAACTCCGCAACTTCCTCGAGCGAGAACACGTCGTGCTCGCCGGTCAACCTAACCAAGTCCTTGATGCCAAAACCGTAAGCCGACTTGATCGCGGCGCTTCTGATCGGATCGCTGATCGCCTCCCGCAGTAGATCGAGTGCAAAGAGCTTCGCAAACGGCAGCGTCAACACTTCAAGCGCCGTAAGGCCAAGGGCGAACAGCAGATCCGTTTGCGTACCGCGATCGTACTTTTGCGCCTCCGGGAAGATGGCGCACACATCGACGAAACTTGGGATGTCGCGATAATTTTCCAGAAGCTTGAAATATTCGTAGGTACTGCGTACGCGACTGTCCCTGCGGTTGCCGCTTCTGTTGGCCTCATTTTCCCGAACCCGAAAGCGGACAAGCCTTTCCGGCAACACGCGGATGTCGTGCCTCAGCAACAGCCTCACCCACAAATCGAAATCGTTGATCTGCCAGAACCATGCCTTATATGAGCCGCATTCCATAAAGCATGATTTTCGGATCAAGGCACTCGGATCGCACAGCGCCCAGTTCCGGAGAAAATAGAATCGCAGCCATTCATGGCGCGGCCTGTCAAACTGATTGAATATGTGGAAGTAAGGATTGGACGAATCGCTCAGCAGAACCCCATTCTCGCCGATGGCTGACGCATCGGTAAAAACCGCACCAACACCGGGATTCCGATCAAGACAAGCCACTTGCTTGCTCAGCTTGTCCAGCTCCCAGACGTCATCCGAATGATGGATGGCGATGTACTCCCCTTCTGCGATATCGGCCACCACTTGGTTCGTCAGGAGATTGATTTCTCCATTTGACCGGCTGCGAATGGCTTTGATTCTTGTGTCCGAATAGCCATCGATCAACTCCCAGGAATCATCCGTGGAGATGTCATCCAGGATAATCAACTCGAAGTCGGAGTAGCTCTGGTTCAAGACACTATCAATCGCTTCACGCAGATATTTTGCGTGATTGTAAGATGTAAGGATTACCGACACCCGAGGCATTTCCATGCGCTCCCGAATTTCAATCACTGATTGCATGTGTTCAATTAAATAATTTCGGCGGAATAGCAATGATCTTAAGCATCAACTGATCTTTCAGCCCGGCCGCTCAATCAGACAGTCGTAGCGGTAATAGGCGCTCGTGAGACCGGTGTGCTGAGCCAAAAATCTCACGCGCAATCCAACTTCCTCGACCAGTGCTTGTATCTGTTGTTGTGACCACCAGGTACCCATGTGCGGCCTCCCTTCGGCTTCACGTTCCAGGTAATACGCCATCTTCCTCTCATCGTCGTAGAAGGCACTCAACCTGTCGGCATCGGGAACGCTTGCAATGAAGACTGCCTCGATACTCGGTGATTCCGCCAGAGTCCGAAGCAGGCGAGAGACTTCGCTGGAGTTGAGATGCTGCACCGAGACGAGCATGCAGACCTTGTTTGCTTCAGCAAAGAACGAAGGCTCCAGTGCCGAGACGTCCCTGGTGAGATATTGGACGTTGCTGGCAACGCCACGGCGTCTTGCGTGTTCGATCAACTTCTCCGAAAAGTCGACTCCGATCACGCTTGCGACTCCCGATGCAATGACCTCTGTAATCAACCCGTTGCCGCAGCATAGGTCTACGACTCGATCCGTTTCATCGAGGCGGAGTACCTGCCTCACCGTTTCGATCGTCAACTCGATCTGGCTCGCCCCCTCTTCGGCGCCGTTGATCGTCCGACCCACCTGCTTAAGCGGGGAGTCGGTGAACTTGTCCGCATTGGTGTCGTAGAGATCTTTCCAGTAGTTGCTCATGGCACGATTTCCTTGGTCTTGGCCATCGCCGCGCGGCGGAGCGGTACGGCTCGATTGATACTTGTGGAGTGGAGCGGGAAACGAGCGCCGAAATCCGACAACGCCAGTTCTGCCATGCTGCGTGACTGAACGGACGTTGCACGGATCGCGCCACGGTCGCTCATGTGCGATCCAGCTGGCCAACCGGCTCCACCGACTGTCCCGCCGGCACGATGGTTCGTGCCGACAGCAATTTGCTCGTCTCGGCTAGCCCGTTGAACATCATCACATCGATGATCGACAGCGACGGCTCGAATGACCCAGCGACCTGCGGGTAGGCCAGGCGCGGTGGCAGCAAGGCGCTGAGCGCGATGCCGTTGCGCTTGAGCTTCTCCTCATCCAGGAGGTGGATGCCGTTGGCCGGGTTGATGACTTCGGTTGCCCCCATGTGCAGCGCATGTACCAGCGCATAATCGCCGGATTCGGTTACTGTGCTGTAGTCGAATTCGCAATCCGACGAGACAACGATCTCGCTGCGAATCGACAGTGCCTCGCATAACGCCCGCACGATGCGGCAGTTCAGCGTACTGATGCCCTGCTCCTGGCCGCCGAAGAGCAAGGATTCGACGAGCTCCATCGTTTCACCGAAGTGCGGCGCCTTGGTCCTGTAGTGCGCGAGCTGATTGACGATTTTTGTTTTCCAGCCTGGCAGCGGCGCGATGTTCACGTCGCGGATCGCCGTATCGAGTGGATGTCTCGCGACCGGGACCTGGATGTACTGCCAGCTGCCGCCCTGCTTGAGGATGCGATTGCGGTTGATCCAGCCCCGGTTGATGTACTGCGCTTCGTCGAACAGCACGAAATAGTCCACCGCGGCGATCAGCTGCCAGTAGCCGAGGTAGGGGAAAAAGTAGGGCTGCATGCCCGCCAAACGCTTCATCGTGACTGGCCTGCCATGGCGATCAGCTCGATGACGCGATCCACCTGATCGTCTTCCAGCGCAGGATAGATGGGCAGGCAAATGACCTGGGAGGCCACCTGCGTGGCCTGTGGCAGGTTCTCGGGCTGCGCCGATGCCATCTGCGAGTACATTCCGAAGCTGCTGATCAGGGGATAAAAGTAGCGGCGCGCGATCACTCCGTTGTCCAGCAGCGATTGGTAGAGTGCATCGCGCGCCCGCGGGAAATGCGGCCGCACCAGGATCGGGAAGTACGCATGGTTTGGCCGGGATTCGCCGCTCGGCCCCACACAGTCGATACCATCGATACCGCGCAGCCCTTCGCGGTATCGATGGTCAATCTGCCGCCTGCGCTCGATGGCCGCATCCACGCCCTGAAGCTGCAGCAGCCCCAGGGCGGCATTGAACTCACTCATCTTCCCGTTGATGCCAGCCGTCACCACGGTGACCTCGTCAACAAACCCGAAGTTCTTGAGATGGTCGAGATGGCGCTTCATGCCTGCATCAGGCGAGACGATCGCTCCACCCTCGAAGGTGTTGAACACCTTCGTCGCATGAAAACTGAGGATGGACAGGTCTCCGTGTTCGAGCACGCTGCGACCGGCCAGTTCCACGCCGAAGGCATGTGCCGCGTCATAGATCACCCGTAGCCCGTGCTTGCGTGCGATGCGCTCGATGGCATGCACGTCGCAGGGATGGCCGTAGCAGTGGACGGCCAGGATGGCTGTCGTCGATGGCGTGATGGCGGCCTCGATCTGCCGCGGGTCGATGTTCAGTGTCTGGGGGTCGATGTCCACGAACTTGGGCGTGAGCCGATTCCATAGCAACGCGTGCGCAGTCGCCACGAACGAATAGGGGGTAGTGATGACTTCCCCCTGGATGTTCAGCGCCTGCAGCGCGGTGATGAGCCCGATCGTGCAATTGGTGAACAGCGAAACCTGTTCAACGCCAAGGTACCGGCACAGGGCATCTTCGAACTGTTCATGGAAAGGTCCTGCGTTAGTCAGGATCTTGCTTGCCCAGATTTTCTCGAGATACGGAAGGAACTGTTCCAATGGTGGCAGGACAGGCTGCGTCACATAGATGGGCTTGCCGTGATTCATCGGATCTCCGGTCATCGTCGATCACCGCCCATGCGGCAGGCATTTGATGTCGACTTCATTGTCGACGAAGGCCTTTGCCCAAAGACGACTGCCTTCGCGGCGCAACATCCTGAATACGATGGCATCATCGATCACGTCCAGGAATCGGGCTGACTGATCCTTGATGAGCGGGCTGGTGATCTCGAGCTGGATGCTGAAATTGCCTTCATGAAGAGGCAGGCGGGTCTTGTAGGTGACGATGTACCTGTCGCCGCTCCTGATGTTCAAGACATCGGCATCGGCAAGCGCGACATCGGCGCCGAGGATGTAAATTTTCTTGTCATCCAGGACGTAGTAGTTGACGGAAACGAGGTTCTCGTTAGTGGATGCCTCGAAGTGAATCCTTATCTGGATTGCCTGGTTGAACCCAACCTCGTCGATCGGGTTGCCATCTTCATCAAGCAGCTCGGCGAATCTGATCTTCGCGCCACCGTCACCGTAGCGGAAACAGGACACTCTGCTCTCGAATTCCTTGCCGGCCTTGAATTCGACCATGCTGCCCAGCGCCGGTTCGCCCGCAGAGGCCGCCACGGCCATCTCGGTGCTGGCCGATGAACTGGCTGACGCACATGCGGCGTTCATTTCTTCCCGCATGCGGCGGTTGTAGTGTTCGGCGACCTCACTGGCCGGTCCGATCTCCACGATGGCTCCATGCTCGAGATAGATCCCGCGCGAGCACAGTCCCTTCAGGGCCCCCAGGTCATGACTCACGAAAAGCACAGTGGTGCCGCTGTCCTGCAGCCTGGAAAGCGCGGTCATGCACTTCGCCTGGAAGGCCATGTCGCCTACGGCGAGCGCCTCGTCCACCACCATGATCTGCGGTGTCGACAGGATGTTCACAGCAAAGGCAAGGCGCAAATACATGCCGCTGGAGTAGGTCTTGACCGGCTGCTCCATGAACTGGCCGATATCGGCGAATGCCGCAATGTCGTCGAAGCGAGCATTGATCTCATCCTCGCTCAGCCCGAGTATCGCGCCGTTCATGTGGACATTTTCGCGGCCGGTGAACTCCGGATTGAACCCGCTGCCAAGCTCGAGCAGGGCAGCGATGCGACCATGCGTTTCCACTGTGCCGCTGGTAGCCTGGAGCGTGCCGCAAATGAGCTGGAGCAAGGTGGACTTGCCGGATCCGTTGCGACCCAAGATGCCGACGGTCTCGCCTTTCCTTACTTCGAACGAGGTGTCCCTGAGTGCCCAGAATTCCCGGTAAAACATCGGCGTGGAAACATTGATCGCGGGGAACGCCTTGCTCACCCGATGCAAGGGGCGGTAGAGCTTCGGAACGACATATTGCTTGAGCCGGTCGCTGGGCTTGTCGTAGATCTGAAAGCATTTGCTGAGATTGCTGACCTGGATTGCTATGTCATTCATGCCGGAAGGCCGTTCACCTGAATAATCTTGTTGTTGAGGATCGTTCCACTGCGTGGCTTCGAGCAGCGCGGCCAGATTTCATATTCGTCAAGCAAGCGGCATGCCCGATCAGCCTCAGAGGACATCCGCGAATCCTCCCTTGGTCTTCTGGAACCAAGCAAAGCCGATCCACGCAACAAAAACCGACAGGACCGTGTAGATCGCGAGCGGCAGAAGATCGGGCAGCCTTCCCCATATCAGCAGGTCGCGCGTCATCTCGACAGGAAGGGTGACCGGATTGAACTGCAGCAGATGCCGGTAAGCCGCCGGCAGCGCCGTGACGGGGTAGAAGATCGGGGACAGGAACATCAGCACCGTGGTGGCGATGCCGATGAACTGCGAAACGTCACGCAGGTAGACCCCCAGTGACGCCAGCATCCAGCTCAATCCAAGTATGAGCAGGATGAAGGGTACGATGACCAGCGGCAGCAGCAGCGCGGTCAGCGGCGGCAGGCCAAACAGGACCAGATAGGCCAACAGCCACACGCCCAGGCCGATCATGGCGTGGAACAAAGCGGATCCGACGATGACACAAGGCAGTATTTCCAGTGGGAAAACCACTTTCTTGACGTAGTTGGTGTTGGGAAGGATCAGCCCCGGAGCGCGATTGATACATTCGGCAAACAGGTTGAATACGGTGAGCCCGGCAAACAGCACGATGGCGAACTGTGTCTTGGATTCGTTGCCAGCGTCCCAGCGCGCCTTGAAGACCACACTGAAGACGAAGGTATAGGTCACCAGCAGCAGCAGCGGATTGAAGAAGGACCACAAGATGCCCATGAACGACCCGCGATAGCGGCCGAGCACTTCGCGCCGGATCATGGCGCGGAGCAATCGGCGGTTGTCCCAGATGCTGCTGACGACATCTCTGGGGGATACGGCGAAATTTGACATCAGGCGATCTGCTTTGCGTTGTTCCGGGAGCCGCCCGATCGGTGGTCGACGAAACAGCGGCGCCACAGCGATGATGAGCATGAATGCTCATGCTGGCCTGGGGTGGCGTTCAATGAGTGTCTATCGGAAGGCATGGGAATTCGTATTGCTATGAAATGCGGGCGATCATGCCAGCACCGGCTTGGTGTTTGCGTGGACGAACGTGTCATCGAGGGTGGCCACGGAATCCGCTTTCCGGGAAGTTCTTCCGCCTGTCCGGGACAGACGGTTGGCGGTCCGTCAGGATTTCCCTGACAGTGCGGATGCCGCCATCAGGCGCTTGCAGCGATAGCCATCACCGGCAATTGTTCACGTATGCCAGGAGTATTGAAAGCGAAAACCTTGCCATTGCCAGCCGGGCTCTCGATGGTCTGACGCAACCAGTCGGCGAAACGTGCAAGGCCCTGCTCGAAACTGATCTGGGGACTCCAGTTCAGCGATCGGCTGGCCCGTTCGATGTCCAACACATTGCGCGGCACATCGAATGCCCTGGCGGGCAGATATTTGCGTGAAACGGGCGCACCGCAAACCCGTTCGATGGCATCGATCACCTGATTCAAGCTCAATCCGTAGCCCATGCCGATATTGAAGATACGCTCCGTACCCTGGTGGCCGGCCGCCGAGATCAGGGCACTGACCACGTCCTCGACGTAGATATAGTCACGAACGGTTGTGCCGTCACCCCAGATCTCGATGGGCTCCCCTTTCAGGGCCTTGTCCAGGAACACGGCCACGGCACCCTGGCTGCTGCGCGTGCGCTGGCGTTCGCCGAACGGATTGGCGAGGCGCAGGATCGCGTAATCGAGCCCGTGCAATCGGTGGAAGAGGTGAAGGTACTTCTCTATGGCCAGCTTGCCGATGCCGTACGAGCATATGGGATCGGTGGAATCCGTTTCCCTGAGAGTAGCTGCCCCCGGGATGCCGTATACGGTCCCGCCCGATGAGGCAAACACGACCTTTTGAACGCCGGCTTTGACCGCGTGTTCAAGCATGCGAAGCGTGCCCGCCAGGTTGCTTTCGATGTCAGCAACAGGATTGGCATTGGAAGGAGCCGGCGTTGTGGTCGAGATCAAATGGAAACAGACATCGCAGTCCGCCATGGCGGCCCTGACGTCTTCATCGTTGAGGAATTCCCCGGCGAACAATTCGAAATTGGGAGAAGACCGGTGTGGCCAGTCGATGGGCAAGGCACGAGGGTGATCAAAGCAGCGCACTATGTGACCCGCTGCAAGCAGACCATCCACAAGATGTGAACCGATGAATCCCATCCCACCCAGGACAAGGTATCGCTTGGGCAGGTTAGCCCCGCCTCTTACCAGTTTGTTCACTCTTACAGCCCCCTGATGCAAACAACATCGCGACAGATGTGGGTCAAATGGAGAACCATGACCATCTTGTGCGCGACCACAATTCGGCAGAGTGGGGTCAAGACCGGAGTTCCGAGTCCATCGCTGCCCCCGCACTACACAAACCTCAGATGAATCTGTGATCTACTTAGCAATTGACATGCCATGTAGCCACGGCACCTCAATAATGTGATGTATATCACATCAGCGTGACTGCGCCACGTCGCATGAACTTGCGATATCCCTGACCTGTCGTTTCTGGGCACCTTTCGCCTGAATTGGGCACGACGCCCTGTATCTGGGTGTCGCTTTCGCACAAATCGGCACACGCGACATGAGAGGTCGTCGGGTTGCTCTTGAATTCGGAACCCGATGGAAATCAGGCCGTCAAAGTACTGTTCGGTGTGCCCGCATCTCGGCAGGATTGATGGTACCGATGACATCAGACATCCGGGTTTCAACCACCAACCGAGCTACTGAAGCCGAGCAGTCTCTCAACGCTTGCAGAGGTGCGACCATCGCCCGCTGGCTTGCCCAGCGGGCCGTCACCGCCGCGGATTCTTTCGGTTTGTCCGAAGCAGGCAGGGAAGGTTCGGGGGCGGAAGCGAAGTTCGAGGCGGATGCGAAGAGAGTGTTCTGTGCTAGGAGGGGCACAGAACTGTCACAAGAAGAATGGTGCGCCCGGCGGGATTCGAACCCACGACCCCTGCCTTCGGAGGGCAGTACTCTATCCAGCTGAGCTACGGGCGCATGTATGGCCGCGCGTGGCAACAAATGGCTGGAGGCCTGCACCACGGGGGAGCAAAGTATAGCCGAGTTGCCGTAGGGCGTGGATGAGCAATGAGGGCCGCCGAGCCTGCTGCTGGCGGCAGAATGGTCGCAGCCAGCCAAGACAGAGTGGCCTCGGTCGGGATACACATTCCCTGCGAATCGCCGCAGGTCATGAAGCGTCGCGACTGAAGCCACTCCCGCAATTTGCGTCTCGAAGCTTGCCTCAACGTGCCTTGAGCAGGTCAGCCAGAGTGTCGGGCTTGCTGGTATCGCGCACCAGGTGCGGATACTTCAGGCCGTCGTGGTAGTCGATGCGCACGGTCTTGTACTCGTCGAAATTCTTCACCAGCAGTTCGACCGCCTGGCTCCGGTCTTTTGCGGCGGCAGTGACGGCGTCCTTGAGCCCGTCGGCGTCATAGTCGTGGCCGTTGACGGCGATCACGGTCATGCCCGGCGAGATGCCTGCCTTGAACGCCGGACCGTCCCACAGCACGTCGTTGATGCTGCCGCCCTTGCCGATCGAGAGACCAAGTGAATAGGTGAGATCGGCAAAGTGGCGCCGTGCCTCGAACGCCTTCACGGCGTCGGACGGCTTGTCGTTGTAGACCAGCGTCCAGCCATGCGACTCGAGACCACCGGTCAGCGGGCCGTGACCGTCCAGCCGCGTGCGCAGGTATTTCGCCCAGTCGTACGGCGCGATGTCGTTGAGCGTTTTCACCACATCCTCGAAGGTGTAGGTGTCGACGTCCCACTTTCCGGGATTGACGCCGAAGAATGCCTTACCGAAATCGTCGATGCTCTTCCTGCCAGCGGAAAGCTCACGCAACTTGCCGTCGACGTCGAGCCAGATCATCTGGCCAGCCGAATAGTAGTCCTCGCTGCCCTGGTAATTGCGGTACGGCAGCGGCGCGCGCTGGGCGATGATCGGATCATTGGTGGTGTCCTGCACGTTGCGGAAACTGGCCAAGCCCGGACGACCCTTGTCGTAGGTGGCGGCGACCAGGGCGAGCATGTCGCGGGTCTGGTCGGCATCCCACAAACCAGAACGCGCCGCCATCACCTGGCCCCAGAACTGGGTCTGGCCCTCGTATACCCATAGCAGGGTGTCGCTCATCGGCACGTTGTAGTTGGGTGTGGCCAGGTCCGCGCCGCGGCGGTACTTGCCGTCCCATGAATGGTTGAATTCGTGCGAGAACAGGTCGCGACTCATCGCGTTCTTCTTCCACTCGGTGAAGAAGTCGGCACCGGTGCCGTCCTCGCTGGAGCGGTGGTGCTCCAGACCATTGCCGCTCATCTTGTCGCTGAGCGAGACCAGGAAGTCGTAGTGGTCGTAGTGGTGTGCGCCATACATCTTGTACATCTGCTGGACCAGATTCTGGAACAGCTTGACCTGCTCCGGCTTGATATCCAGATACTTTGCGTCATCGGCGACGATGTCCATGTGCACCGGCGCCGAGGCACCCGGATCCAGATCCACACGCTTGAAATACTTGCCGGCGTAGATCGGCGAATCGACCAGGTCATCGTAATTGATCGGCTTGAAGTTCAGCGTGTCGCCGTCCTTCGAGGCGACCTCCAGCGCGGTGCCGGCCTGCCAGCCGGCGGGCAGGGTCGCGCTGGGCTCGGTATTGATCTGGCGGGCGTAGTAACCGGCCGGATACACGGTCACCGCGTTCCATTGCAGGTTGAGCATCTCCGGCGTCATCACCACGCGCCCCTGGCGCTGGTCCTGCGGCGACAGGAACTGGAAGGTCACGTCCACACTGGTCGCACCCTGCGGCACATCGACGTGGAAGGCATAGACATCGAGCGGATCACGCGTCCACGGCAACACCTGCCCGTTCGCCTTCACCACCAGGCCGGCCATCTTGTCGATCGGACCGGTCGGAGAGTGGTTGCCGGGAATCCACTGCGGATACAGCAGGGTGAGCGGGCCCGCGGCGGCCGGCACCGTCTCGTGCACGCGGAAGATGCGGTGGGCCAGGTCGGTGGCATCCACATTGATCTTCAGAGTGCCCTGATAGGGCACATTCTGCGGTGCAGGGACATCCGCCAGCGCGGTGAAACTGGCCAGCCCGAAGGCGGCAACGGCAAGGGCGGAAGCGAGGCGGGTGACTTTCAAATGCATTCTCCGGCGAAGATGGGTATCGATCAGGCCCGTGATCCGCCGGCCGCCAAGGTCGCCAGATCGGTGGGGAATCCCTGCCGTGAAAGCTGTCGCGGCAGGGACTCAAGCCGTCGATGCTAGACCGGTCCTGCTGCGCTTAACCCATGCCGAAGGTCATGAATGCGGGCTGCCCCTCCCTCCGTCACCGTACTTTCGGGGGTCATGGCACCCATCTTGCTCCAGGCATTCGGTGTTCCCATCAGTCCGGTTCGCCCTTATCCGCATGCGCCCCTTGTTCACCAACCGGCAGCCCACCGACAACCCCGACCAGCACCGCGATTACACGCGCTATCTGGCGCAACGGATGGGGCCGATGATCCACGCGCTGATGCTGGTGGCCGGGCTGGCCTATCTGGTGGCGATGGTTGCCGGCACACTCGTTCACGCTTCGCCACTACCGTTGTCACTGCGGTTGGTCCCGGTGCTTCCGTTGCTGCTGGTGGCTGCGGTGGCCCGGCGCGTGCAGCATCCGCGCCTGCTCAGCCTGCTCGCCTTGCTGTGTGTGGCGCTGCTGGAGATCGGCGTCAATCTCGACGGCATCGGTCACCTGCCGGGCCAGCCATGGATCATGCCGGGCCTGTTGCTGCCGGTAGCGTCGTCGGTGGTCTGGCTGGAAACCTGGGACTTCGCGATCGCAATGGCGCTATGCGCATTCGGGCCGTTGCCGATGCTGCTGTCCAGCTCCACCAGCGGCATGCACATGGTGCAGTACCTCGTCTACATGGTGATCGCCATCGCGCTGTCGACCGTGTTGCGTGGCTTCATGGCTCGCACCCTGTTCGAACAGTACCGGCTGGAACGCCAGCTGCGCGAGCAGGTCAATACCGACGGCCTCACCGGCCTGCTGCTGCGCAACCGCTTCCTCGAGCTGGGGCGGCTCGCCTTGTGCGACATCAGCCGCCAGCAGAAACCGGCATGCATGCTGTTCCTGGATGCCGACCATTTCAAGCAGCTCAACGACGATCATGGGCACGCCGCAGGCGATGCCGCACTGATTGCACTGGCTGCGACTCTCCGTGCACAGATGCGCCAGACCGACCTGATCGGCCGCATCGGTGGTGAGGAATTCGCGCTGTTGCTGCCGGGACTCAACCTGCGCCAGGCCGGCGAGCGTGCCGAGCAGTTGCGGCTGGCCATGCACTCGATCCAGCGCCCCGACGGCGCGCTGACCGTCAGCATCGGCGTTGCCGAATGCAATCATGTCGACGAGGCGATCGAGAGCCTGCTGGCACGTGCCGATCAGGCCATGCGCCGCGCCAAGAACGGTGGGCGCGACCGCGTCGTCAGTGGCTGATCGAACCGTTCACGTGCCTCGCGATCCGCTGGCGTCCGCCAGCTTGCTGTGCCGGACGCCGTAGCCGAAATAGATCAGGCAGCCCAGCGCCATCCAGATCACGAAACGTTCGTAGGTGATCCACGGCAGGCCATAGATCAGCACCGCGGAGAACACGATACCCAGCGGCGCCGTGAACCATACCGCCGGCGTGCGGAAGTTGCGCTGCAGTTCCGGGCGGCGCGCGCGCAGCAGCATGATCGAGCCGCAGATGATGATGAACGCGCTCAGCGTGCCGATGTTCACCAGTTCAGCCACCTCGCCGATCGGCAGCAGGCCGGCGACGAGTGCCGTGAACAGGCCGAGGAGGATGGTCGGCCGTGCCGGCGTGCCGAAGCGCGGACTGACCTTGGCGAACCAGCCCGGCAGCAGACCATCGCGCGCCAGCGCAAACCAGATCCGTGCCGCACCCAGCATGAAGGCGAACAGCACGCTGGTGACGCCGATCACCGCGGCGATCGCGATGATGATGCTGAGCCAGTGCAGCCCGATCGATTCGAACGCATCGGACACCGACGCATCGCCGCCGAGGTGGCTGTACGGCGTGATGCCGGTGAGCACCAGCGACACCGCGATGTACAGCACCATCGCGATCGCCAGCGACAGCAGCACCGCGCGCGGCAGGTCGCGCTGCGGATGCTTCGCCTCCTCCGCCGCCGTGGTCAGCGTGTCGTAGCCGAACACCGCGAAGAACACCACGCTGGCGCCGGTCAGCACGCCCTGCCAGCCGAAGTGGCCGAGTCCGGTGGTGGCATCGACGATGCGCGCGGGGATGAACGGATGCCAGTTCGCGGTGTTGATGTAGAACACACCCACCAGCACTACCAGCAGCACGCCGATCACCTTGATCGTCACCACCGCCGTGTTGAAGCGCGCGCCCCACTCGGTGCGCACGGTCAGCAGCACCGCCACCGCCACCGAGACACCAGCGGCAATCACGTTGAAACGGTGGCCGTCGCTCGGTGCGGCGATCGCGGTCGTACCATGCACGCCGAAGACCTGCTGCAAATAATACTGCATAGTCTGCGCGCTCATGCTCTGCTGCGCCCACTCCGGCAGATGCACGCCGGCGGAGTTCAGCAGCACCTGCACATAGCCGGACCAGCCGATCGCCACCACCGCGACCACCAGCGCGTACTCCAGCAGCAGGTCCCAGCCAATGATCCAGGCGACGAACTCGCCGAGCACCGCGTAACCATAGGTGTAGGCGCTGCCGGTAACCGGGATCAGCCCGGCGAACTCGGCGTAGCAGAGTGCGGCGCAGGCACTGCCGAGACCCGCAATAATGAAGCTGAGCGCCACTGCCGGGCCCGCATTGCTGGCCGCCTGCTGGCCGGCCAGCACGAAGATGCCGACGCCAATGATGCCGCCGATACCGATCGCGGTGAGCTGCCAGAGGCCCAGCACACGGCGGAAATCGGCACGCGAGCCGACCTCCGCCTGCAGCTGTTCGACGGATTTGTGGCGCAGCAATTTGCTGAGAAAGCTCATTGACGGTGACCCTGGTCGGTTGGGCAAACAGTGGCCGATGATAGCGAATGATCGCTGGAGCGCCATGCGGCAATGCAGCTCCCCGAACCGACTGGCTGAAATCGGCAGTCGTCGAATCGACCCACTTTTCGCAACAAAGCGGACTACCATCGCTCATCGGAACCTCTCGATGCGGCGAAGTCAGGAGTATGTGATGCCCGGACACGACGACATGCAGATCACGGTGAGCGAAAACGGCCCCTACCTGGTGGCTGGCTCGATTCCGCTTTCCAGGTTCACCATCGGTGTCGATCAGCAGGGAGGCTCGGCCGAATGGCTGCCCGGCCCGCCAATCCCGGCTGCCGCGACGTATGCGCTGTGCCGCTGTGGGCAGTCCAGGCGCAAGCCGTTCTGCGATGGCAGCCACGCGAAGACGGGATTCGATGGCCGTGAAACCGCCAGTCGCAAACCCTATCTGCAGCAGGCGACCTTGACCGAGGGGCCGGCATTGTCGCTCACCGATGCCGAGCCCTTGTGTGCCTTCGCCCGCTTCTGCGATCCGAACGGCCAGGTGTGGAACCAGGTACGGCGCAGCGACGACCCCGCCATCGCCGAACAGTTCGTGCGCCAGGTCAACGACTGTCCGGGCGGGCGTCTGCGCGCGTGGCAGCGCGGCGACAACGAGCCGCTGGAAGCCGAACTGCCGCCGTCCATCGGCTTGATCGAAGATCCACAGCAGCAGGTCAGCGGCCCGCTGTGGGTGCGCGGGATGATCCGACTCGTGGGCGCCAATGGCCACGCCTACGAAGTGCGCAACCGGGTGACCCTGTGTCGCTGCGGCGCCTCGCGCAACAAGCCGTTCTGCGATGGAAGCCATGCCGCAGACGAGGTGAAGTTCCGGGACGGCTTGTAACGGTTGGCTGATCCGCCGCGCTCATCCGGTCGAGTCGTTCAGCTCGCCGGAGCAGCCCTCAGCTTGCGGTGGCGTCGCGGTGCAGCGCGATGGGCCGCTGCGCACCACCCAGCCACGGCAACACCAGGGCGCTGAGCCCGAACACTGCGGCAAACGCCAGCGCGATATGGCCGTCCAGATGGCCGATGCCGAACCAGCGACCACTGAGTACCGGCACCAGCGCCGTCGCCAGCACGCGCACGCCCTCCACCCACAACGCCCAGCGCCGCCCTTCCATCAGCGCGCCAAGCACCCACAGGCTGATCACCAGATACGCCGCATAAGCCAGCAGGGCGGACAAACTCGCTGCGCCGGCCATGCCGAGAAACTGCGTGGTCATGCCCAGCAGCAGGGCAAACTGCAGCAACGCGTAAATCGTCAGCGCCCGGGACAGCGGCGGGTTGAAACGCTCGGCGATCATCGTGAAGGCCGGCTTCGGGTAGCGCGCGGTGAGTTCGGCCGGCCGCCAGCCCGGCGGCTTCAGCCACAACAGCAGCTTGTCGCGCCAGCGCCGCGCATGCCACATGTCCACCGCCGTCTTCCAGTACACCTCGGCGTTCGCCCATAGCGGGTTCCAGCTGCGCAGCGGCGAGCGTGTGCCGTACACCGGCGGATCGTTGTCGTCTTCCTCGACGAAACTGCCGAACAGGCGGTCCCACAGGATCAGGATGCCGCCGTAGTTGCGGTCGAGGTAACGGTCGTTCACCGCGTGATGCGCACGATGGTTGGACGGCGAGCAGAACACCCGGTCGAACCAGCCAAGCCGACCGATCTGCTCGGTGTGCACCCAGAACTGGTACAGCAGGTCGATCAGCGCCACGATCACGAACACCTTGAGCGGCACGCCGAGCAACGCCAGCGGCAGATAGAACAGCCAGCCCAGCAAGGCGCCGCTGCCGGTCTGGCGCAGCGCGGTGGACAGGTTGTAGTGCTCGCTCTGGTGATGCACCACGTGCGCGGCCCACAGGATGTTCACCTCGTGCCCCATGCGGTGCAGCCAGTAGTAGCAGAAGTCGTACAGCAGCAATGCACCAGCCCACACCCACAAGCTGTCCGCCGGCAGCGTGAACAGCGCCAGATGCTGCACGCACCAGGCATAGATGCCGAACGTCAGGAGTTTGCTGAACACACCGACGATCTGCGAGATCACGCCAAGGCCGATGCTGTTGACCGTATCGCCACTGGCATAGGCGCGGCGACCGCGCAGCTTGGCCACCAGCAGCTCGATCGCGATCAGCAGAAAGAACACCGGGGTAGCCCAGGTGATGATGAGTTCCTGTGTATTCACTGCGCTGCGCCTGCCTCGACCGTCATGTCGCTACGCTGCACCGAGCGTGCGATCCACCACATGGCCAGATAATACGTCGATAACACCCACAGGCTCGATAACGGGATCGCGGCATGGAAGCGGTTCCACGCCAGCAGGCTGTCGCTGAGCATGAACAGCACGGCGCCGACCGCGGCCCGACGAGCGCAGCCGGCCTGTGCATCGCCACGCCGCGCGAACATTCCGGCACGCGCCAGTGCCTGGCCACCCATGCTGGACAGCACCACGACATAGACGATCACCGGCAGCCGCAATGCTGCACCGATGGAATCCCACAACAGCCACAGATTGATCGCAGCGTAGCCCCAGCTGGCGAGCAGCCACAGCGGTCGCACGGCAAAGCGGCTGTCGCCGAGGAACGCGGCAAGAAAGCACAGGTGACCGCACAGGAAGGCCACCAGCCCTGGCACGAACAGATCCTGCGGCAACATCAACAACACGTCGCCGAACAGCGAACAGACGATGCCGGCCGAAATCCAGCGCCGGTAGCGCGTCGACAGCACCGGCTGTGCGCTCCATGCCAGCAGCAGGATCAGCGCCGTAGCCAGCGGCTTGCACAGCCAGTGCAACATCCGCCAGCCATCAACCGCCGCGGGGCCAGCCAGAAGAGCGCCAAGGATCGCCGCAGCCGCCCCAACTCCTGTGAACGCAGCAAGTCTTCGACGTCCCGCCGCGGAGCTGACAACCGATGACAAAACAGACATGCGTGCCCCTGCGAAACCGGATCGCCTGTCGATCATAGTCACTACATGACTGCAATTCACAACTACGTCCATCGGTGACCGTTCTGAAACGCATACGGCATGGCCCGCAAAGGCCACGCCGTCATGTGCAGACGATCAGCTTCGAGTTTCGTGTTGATGTTGAAGAACAGCTTGCATGGCGCACCCACTTATCGCTAACGAAGCTGTTTTTGGATCACCATCGTGGAGCCGGTGCTCCCGACGATTGTGATATTGCGCTGGTCTAGCGATAGCGTGCCAGTACGCCGCCGAGCGCCTCCTTGAGTGGATCTAACCAGGGCTCATAGTTCGTCCACTGGTCGACACCGTCGCGGAAGATCGGCTGTCGGACCTGCTCCGAGCTGGCTGTGCGCACGCTGCGCGCTGTCTTGTGGAACTCGAGGCAGGACGGTTCGAATCCCAGTTCGCAGAAATCGAGAATCCGCCGAACATTGCTCTCGAGATCGTCGACGACGTCCTCATGATGAATACGCAGCACGCGGCCCGGCAGCACCTCGTCCCAGTGTTGCATCACATCGAGATACGTTCGGTAGTACCGCGCGATGTCCTTGGTGCTGTAGGTGAATTCCTGGCCCGTCGCAAAGAGCTGTTTCAGATTGCTGAAGCAGCAGGCTATTGGTTCACGTCGGACATCGATGATCTTCGCGTTTGGCAAGATCAGATGGATCAACCCGATATGCCGAAAGTTGTTCGGCATCTTGTCGATGAAGTACGGCTTTTTTCCGCGATAGATGCGGGTATCGTCCAGGTACCTTTCGCCAAGCCGTAGAAAATCCGCGGACGCGAGATCGGCCAGCACGCCTGGATAACGCGGGTTGTCGAGGTCGAGGTCCCGTCCCTGCAGGTCGAGCACCATGCGTGGAATCTCGCCCAGCTCATGGGTCCCTTCGACGAGCGAATGGGATGCCAGTATCTGCTCGATCAAGGTGGAACCGGCACGCGGCAACCCGACGATGAAGATCGGGTCCGGGCGTTGATCGCCAACGCCTTCGCGATTGACGAAGAACTCGCGCGTGCAGACTTCGATCTGCTGGCGCGTGTTGGTTTCGATGATCTCGGCACGGTAGCGGCTCTCGGACCGCTTGAGCGCATTGCCCTGGCTGTAATAACGCCATGATTCGGCGTAATCGTCACGGTCCTCGAATGCCTTGCCGAGCGCGAAGCACAGATGCAGACGATCGACGGGCTGCGTAGCCGGAGCTTCCTCCGCAATGCGCATGCGGGCGATCTCCTCATCGGAGAAGCGATACGTTTTCAGGTTCGCCAGGCTCCAGTAAGCATCACCAAAATCCGGGCGGGCGGCAGCGGCGGCACGATAGGCCTCGATCGACTCCGCCTGCTGCCCCTGCGTCTTCAGTGAATGCGCGAGCGACAGATGGAGGTTGGCCGCGCCGGGAAGTTCTTGCACAAGCTTCTGGTACAGCGTGATGGCACGATCGTGTTCGCCCACGCCGACGCTCGCGCTGGCGTAGAGCGCCCGGTAGTCGAGATGATCGGGCTCGATCGCAAGAAGCTTCTCGGCCTCCTCGCAGGCACGCTGATACAGGTGTCGCTCGAGCAATACGGATGCATAGTCGTAGCGTGCCGCACGATAATCCGGGGCGATTTTCAGCACAGCGCCGAGCAGGATTTCGGCATCGCCGAGCACATCGCGTTTCAGTCCGATGCGCGCGAGCAGGCGCATTGCCTCGACATCGTTGCCGGCCTTGAGCAGATAGGCACGAATGATCTGTTCGGCAGACTCCAGTTCGCCATCGGAGAAATGGCCGGTCGCGCGCACGACCTCGGGTGCCAGACGCTTGAGCGTGGCGACGTGTGCGGCGGCGGTCGCCGCGTTGGCGCTATCGCCTGTCATGCGGTAAAGGCCTTCGAGCAGGCTCCAGCTCGAAGGCAGCGCCGGGTTGATGTTGACTGCCTGCAGCAGCGCGTCGATCGCATGCGGCGCATCGCGCAGCACCACGTAGCAGTGACCGCGCTCCTCGTGCAGACGGCTGTAATGAGGATGTTGCAGTTCCATGTGCACCAGCGTCTGCAACGCGGCGTCGATCTGTCCCAGGTAGCGCTGGCTGCGGGCTACTAGATAAAGCACCTCATAATCGTCGGGTGCCTCGGCCAGCAACGTCTGCGCCGCCGGCAACGCGTGTGCATGCTGCCCGTCCGCCTGCAGCTGACGGATGCGCCGCAGGTGAAGCTCCAGAGTTGGATCGGTTGCCATAACGTTCATGAGGACAAGGGATAACCATTGATAGTGGGGGCGGCCTTCCAGCCCACCCCCATTTTATTTGCATTGACTTCGCGCGAGGTGAGCGCTTAGAACTTGAAGCCCACTTTCACGCCGATCACGCGCGGGCGGATCGGCACCTGCGATTCGATGAACTCGGCCGAGGACGTAAACACGCTGGCGTGACTGTTGTTCAGATTGGTGCCGTAAAGCGACACGTTCCAGTTGTCCTTGGCCACGCCCAGCGACGCGTCGACGGTGGTATAGGCGGCCTGCAGATAGCGCAGCTCCACCGTGGTGACATTCGTCACGCCCGTGCCGCTCGGATAGGTTGCCGGCTGGTTATACATCGAACCGGTGCGGTTTGCGCCAACCTGCCAGAAGGCCTTCATGCCGTCGCCGAACATCCAGTCGTAACGCAGGCGCAGATTGAACTGCGAACGGGGCGAGAAAGCCGGCGTGCTGCCCACTTCGCCGAACGGATTGGCGAACGACGCCACGTCACCGACAGCACCGGTTTCGACGATGCACGTGTTGTAGCCAGCCGACCCGGGAATATTGTTGACCAGGCACGGCGAGTTGGTCTGCTTGGAATGGTTGAGCGAACCCGCACCCATGATGGACAGGCCATCGGTAATGCGCGCCTGGAATTGCAGTTCAAGACCTTGCACCTTGTAGTTCGGTCCGTTGACCGCGAAGGTGGTGTTACCCAGCACCAACGGGTTGAAGAACTGCATCTGCACGTTGTCCCACCGCATGTCATACAGTGAGCCATTGAACTGCAGGCGGTCATCGAAGAATTCGGTCTTGAAGCCGATTTCGTTGTTGATCAGCGTGTCGGGGGCGTAGTTGAGCGGCTTCTTGTACTGCGGCTCGCCATCGAGCTTCGCCACGTCCGAAGACGTGCGGTTGAAACCACCCGGACGGAAGCCTTGCGAGTAGGTGTAATACACCATCGTGTCCGGCGTGATGTGCCACGTCAGGTTCGCATTGCTCTTAAAGCCATGATAAGTGGTGTGGTAGTTCATCACCGTGTCATTGCCCACGTAGGTGCCATTGGGCACGTTCACCTGGGCGGCGGTGGTATAGAACTCGGTGCCGGTCTGCCACTCGGAGTAATGGTAGTAACGCGTGCCGACCGTCGCGGCGAGGACATCCGGAAGAATGTCATACGACACCGAACCGAACGCCGCTTCCTGCTTGTAGCCACGCTGTGCGTTTTCGCCGAAAGCCGTGCCGACGGGCATGTTGACGCCCGGCGAGGCCTGCGCGTTGGCGACGCATGGCGCACCACCGGCTTGAGCGGCCGCGAGATTTCCCGGCGTGCACGACGGAATGGTCAGGTAATCGAAGGCCATGTGGTCGTCGATGTTGAAATCTTCGTAGTACAGGCCACCGATGAAACGCAGGCGATCGTCTTCCGGCGTGCTCAGGCGCAACTCGTGGCTCTGGTGCGTGCTTTTCACGTGGTCGTTCCAGTAACCTGCCGGCGAATAGCAGGTCGGCTTGCCGGCGCTGGAGAGGCCCGCCGAGGTGCCGGTGCATTGGTAATACATGCCGCCGGCGCTGCGCGCGTAATTGGTGTAGTCCTGCTGCTCGCTGATGCGGCGATTGGTGTAGCCGCCGGTGTAAACCAGCGACAGGTCGTCGCTGATCTGGCCGTTCAACGTCCAGGCCGTGTTGGTGTAATGGTCATTGTTCCAGGCCGGCACGAAGTCGGTGATCTGGTTGGTGCCGAGCTTCTGGCCATCCGCACCGACCGGATACGTCGAGGACTGACCGTTGGCATCCATATTCTGGTAGCTCTCGGCGATCAGAAAGTTCCAGTTGTCGTTGATTTTCCACAGCCCGGACACGCGGGCGCCTTGATAATCGACCGGATTCCAGTTGTTCTGCGCAACGCTGTAGTTGTTGGCAACCGGGGTGCCGCCAGCAGCCACGTAAGGAGCCATCGCACCGCCACCGTCGGTGGGCTGACGCGTGAATGTACTCGCCACGTTGTCGATGTAACCGCCCTGATGATCGTTGTAGATCACGGCACGCACAGCGAACGTACCGGGAATGATCGGCAGGTTCAGCACCGCGTTGGCCGCATTGTTCGGGGCGCCGCCAGCGGTGATGCCAGTGCTGGCTTCGACGCTGCCGCTGACCTTGTCGAGATTCGGCTTGTTGGTGATGTAGCGCACCGCGCCGGCTTCGGCGCCACCGCCGAACAAGGTGCCCTGCGGGCCTTCGAGGACTTCGACGCGCTCCATGTCGGCCATGTAGATGTCGAGGTTGCGCGCCGGGAACTGCATGGACTGGTCGTCAAGATAGACAGCCACGTTCGGGAACGGCGCGATGGTCGCGCTGGACTGGTTGCCGAGGAAGCCGGTGCTCAGGCCGCGCATGTAGATGTTGCCCTGGCCTGGACCGTTCGCAGCGAAGGTCACGTTGGGCAGGTATTTGATCAGGTCATTGAACGACGCGATGTTCAACTGCTGCAACGTCGTGCCGGTGAAGGCCTGGATCGTGATCGGCACGGCCTGGATGTCTTGGGTGGTGTGCTGCGCCGTAACAGTCACCGTAGCGAGCGTGGATGCGGACGCCGGGCTCGAGGGATCAGCAGGCGAGGTAGCGGTGGACGTGGTCGACGTGGGTGCCGTTGCGGTGAGCGTGGGCACCGAAGGCGCGTTATTGGTGGCTATGCTGTTGTCGTCAACGGCATGAGCAGCGCGGGCCGCAACGAGCGCAGTCAGCACCGCGAAGGCAATCTTATTGATTTTCAAAGGTCTCTCCAGATGGGCTGTAGCCGGGTGTCACGCCGATGCGGCGTCAGCCACAGGCGTCGGTGACGGCGTTGGCGGTTGTGGAGTTATTCGCTCGCGCGAGCAACGGAAAAACAGCAGGCAGCGCAAGGCATAGCGGGGTGCTGAGCACAGTCATAAACAAGGCCCCAATGGTGAGTAGAAACACGTGCAGGCGCTCCCCTCGACGCGCCTTGCAAAGAACGGCACGTACCATTTCATCCGAGTCTGATTGCATGCACGTTGTGCTTGGATTGCGCGATGCCTTCGTGGAAGCGACATCCATGGCTGGTTGTCTAGACGAACTTGTCTAACGGCATGTCCGCATGGACAGGTCGACTTGGCGAAGCTCACGCCCTGTGATGTCCGCCCTTGCTCGTGCAAACCTGTTTCGGACGTGATCGGGATGGAGAGTTGAGCCGGCCTGCACAATCTTGCGATCAGTCCGGCGGCCCGAGCTGATCCCGGACTTGATCAGGAGGAACGGCAATCTGATCGGTGCTGTCACCTTGGCAGGGGTTCGGCTGCGCCCCAGCCCGATCAAGCTGACGCGATACACGTGCAGGTGCACACACGCATCATGACGCCGGCATCAGAACGAGAGCTGGCCGTTCACCCATACGTTGCGCACGATGGGCAGGCCATCCACGGTACGCACGCGCACCACATCGGCGCGCATGCCCGGCCTGAGCCGTCCACGATCGTCGAAGCCCAGCGCCTTGGCCGGGTTGCGGCTCACCGTGGCCATCGCACGCGGCATCGACCAGCCGGCCTGTGTGTGCAGCATGAAGGCACCGTGCAGCAGGCTGGCCGGCACATAGTCGGACGACAGCATGTCGAGACGGTTGGTATGCGCCAGATCGAGCGCCGCGACATTGCCGGAGTGGGAGCCACCGCGCACGATATTCGGCGCGCCCATGACGGTCGTGAGGCCGCGCGTGCGCGCGGCAGCAGCGGCTTCCTGCGTCGTTGGAAATTCCGAAATCGTCACGCCGATACGATGCGCGTGCTCGACCTGTTCGGTATCCGTATCATCGTGACTGGCCAGCACTATGTTGCGACCCTGCGCCATATCCAGCACGGCCTGCTCGTGCCTGGCGCTGTAGGTGGCCTGCTGTGCGAGGCGTTTTTTCACCACCTCGGCGAACTCGTCCTCGGTCCAGCTCATATGGTTCTTGCTGTAATACTTGCGATATTGCTGCAAGTCGCGGTACTGACGCTGGCCGGGCGTGTGATCCATCAGCGACAGCAGACGCACACTGCTGTGATGCATCAGCGGCTCCAGCGCCTCGAGCAGCTGTGGGTAAGCCAGTTCGCAACGCAGGTGCAGCCAGTGATCGGCCCGCAAGGTACCGCTGGCCTGGCCAGCGAGAATGGCGTCATAGGTACTGCGCAGCGTTTCGATGCGCACGCTCTCTTCTTCCAGGTCGCCCACCGAGAGTGCATCGAATACCGTGGTGATGCCAGCCGCGACCACCTGAGCATCGTGCGTGAACACCGCTGGCAACGACGGCCAGATCACGCCGGCGCGTGGCATCAGGTGCTTCTCGAGATTGTCGGTGTGCAGCTCGATCAGGCCGGGAATCACGTAATCGCCATGGCAGTCGATGGCACCGGGTGCCTGGGTCGACCCTTCATCCACCAGCCGGATGCAGCCTTTGCGCGCGATCAGAGTGCCATGCACGACACTGTCGTCGAGCACGATGCGGGCGTTGGTAAGAACAAAATCATTCATGGGGATATCGACCGATAGGGATCAGGAGGTTTCGAGAGGACGCATCGGAAACAGACGGGTGGCGACGCGCTGGCGCATGTCTTCGTCATGGAAGATGCCTAGCACGGCAGAACCGGCGTTGCGAGCCTCTTCCAGCAGCTCGGCGACCACGGCGCGATTGGCGGCATCGAGCGAGGCGGTTGGTTCGTCCAGCAGCAGCAGCGGACGCGGCACGATCAAGCCGCGCGCGATGTTCACGCGCTGCTGTTCGCCGCCGGAGAAGGTGCCAGGCGGCAGACGCCACAACCGCTCCGGCACGTTGAGTCGATGCAGCAGAGCGCCGGCATGCTGCAGTGCCTCGGTAGTTGCCGTGCCGGCTTCGATCAGTGGTTCGGCCACGATGTCCAGCGCCGGCACGCGGGGGATGACCCGCAGGAACTGGCTGACGTAGCCCAGCGTGCGTCGCCGCACATCGAGTACCTGATGCGGCGTAGCCTCAGCCAGATCAAGCCAGCCGCCGTCGTGGCGCACACACACCGCGCCACGGCTGATCCGGTAGTTGGCATAGATCACCCGCAGCAGGGTGCTCTTGCCGGCGCCGGATGGCCCGGCCAGCACCACGCATTCGCCGGCATGCAGGCTGAGGTCGATGCTGTCGAGCACCTTCAGGCGTGCGTCGTGCTGATGATGCAGTTCGAAGGATTTGCTCAGGCCGCGAAGTTCGAGCATGGGAAGGGCAGCGGTCATGTGGTCAGCACCGAGGAAACGAGCAGTTGGGTGTAGGGGTGCTGCGGATCGTCGAGGATCTGGTCGGTGAGCCCGGTTTCCACCACGCAACCGCCCTGCATCACCATCGTGCGTGCGGCGAGCAGGCGTGCGACTGCCAGGTCATGGGTGACCATCACCGCAGCCAGTCCCAGTTCGTTCACCAGTCGACGCAGCAGGTCGAGGATGCGGGCCTGCACCGACACGTCGAGTCCGGCGGTGGGCTCGTCCATGAACACCAGCCGCGGCTGGGTGACCAGGGTGCGTGCAATCTGCAGGCGCTGCTGCATGCCGCCGGAAAAGCTGGTTGGCGCATCGTCGATCCGCAACGGATCGATCTCCACGCGCGCCAGCCAGCTGCTGGCGATCTCGCGCAGGCGGCCGTAGTCGCGCATGCCAAGCGCCATCAGCCGCTCCGCCACATTGGCGCCGGCGCTGACGTTGAGGCGCAGGCCATCACGCGGATTCTGCGTGACAAAGCCCCATTCCTCGCGCGCCAGGCGGCGCCGATCGGCTTCGCTCAGTGCGTCGAGCTCCAGCCACGCATCGTTTTTCTGTCGATAACGGATCGAACCCGCGCTGGGCGCAAGTTGTGCCGCCATCGTATTGAGCAGGGTCGATTTGCCCGAGCCCGATTCGCCGACAATGCACAGCAGTTCGCCTGGATGCAGATCGAAGCTCACATCCTGGCAACCAATCCGCTGGCCGTAATGACGACTCAACTTGCGTACCTGCAGCAGCGCGTTCATGCCACTGCCTCCGCTAGGTGCTCGCCGCAGTAGTCGGTGTCCGAGCAGACGAACATGCGCGTACCGCAATCGTCCACCACCACCTCGTCCAGATAACTTTCGCCGGAACCGCACAGAGCGCACTGGTGCTCCCAGCGCTGGATCTCGAACGGATGATCATCGAAGGCCAGGCTTTCGACCTGCGTATAGGGTGGAATCGCGTAAAGTCGCTTTTCGCGACCGGCGCCGAACAGCATCAGTGCGGGTGAGTGATCCAGCTTGGGATTGTCGAATTTCGGAATCGGCGACGGCGAAGTGAGAAAGCGGCCATCGACGAGGACGGGGTAGTCGTAGCTGGTGGCGATATGCCCATACTGGGCGATGTCTTCGTACAACTTCACGTGCATCAATCCGTAGTCGGCCAGGGCATGCATGGTGCGGGTCTCGGCCTCGCGCGGTTCCAGCGTGCGCAGCGGCTCGGGCTCCGGCACCTGGAACACCAGGATCTGATCTTCCCGCAGTGGTGTTTCAGGAATACGGTGACGGGTCTGGATGACGCTCGCCTCGGCCGTGCGCTCGGTGGTCGCCACTCCAGCCGTGCGGGCAAAGAAACGGCGGATGTTGACCGCGTTGGTGGTGTCGTCGGCGCCCTGGTCGATCACCTTCAACACATCGTCAGGCCCGAGCAGGGCCGCGGTAACCTGGATGCCGCCGGTGCCCCAGCCATACGGCAGCGGCATCTCGCGGCTGCCGAACGGCACCTGGTAGCCGGGAATCGCCACCGCCTTCAGCAGGGCGCGGCGCAGCATGCGCTTGGTGTTCTCGTCGAGAAACGCGAAGTTGTAGGTCGGCGTCATGCCTGGCTCTCCTCAAGCGCCTGTTCCGGCACGGCTTGATGCCGGTCGCTGGCATGGCGCACGTGTTGTGCGCTCAAGGTGCGCAGCAGCGACAGCTCGGCCTGGAAATCCACGTAATGCGGCAGTTTCAGGTGCTGCACGAAGCCGGAAGCCTCGACGTTGTCCGAATGCGACAGCACGAATTCCTGGTTCTGGGCAGGGGCGTACGCCGGTTCACCCAGCTCGTCGCAGCGCAGCGCGCGGTCGACCAGCGCCATCGACATCGCTTTGCGCTCGCTCTCGCCCATACCCAGGCCGTAGCCACGGGTGAACTGCGGCGGCACACCGTTACCACCGTGGAATTGGTTGATCATCTGGCATTCGGTAAGCGTGATCGAACCGATCTCGATGGCGAAGCCGAGTTCTTCCGGACACACCAGCACATCCACCTCACCCATGCGGATCTCGCCGGCGAAGGGATGGCTTTCGGCGTAGCCGCGCTGAGTGGAGTACGCCATCCCGAGCAGGAAACCCTCGTCGCCACGGGACAAATTCTGCAGGCGCGTGGCGCGGTTGGCCGGAAACATAAGCGGCTTACGGGTGAGATCGACCGGCTCGGGATCGGCACCGGCGTCGATGCGCTCGATCAGTGCCTCGGCATCCAGCAGATCGAGTACACGCGGCATCGCCTCCGCCAGCGGCACCTCGGCTTCGACCGTTGCGATGGGCACAGTCGGCCCGAATTCGAGCAGACGCTGGGTGTAGTCATAGGTAGGGCCGAGCACCTGGCCACCAGGAACATCCTTGAACGTGCCCGATATGCGGCGACGCACGCGCATGCGGGTCGTATCCAGCGCTTCCGTATAACCGAAGCGCGGCAGCGTGGTGCGATAGGCACGCAGCAGGAAGATCGCCTCCAGCATGTCGCCAGCCGCCTGACGGATCGCCAGTGCGGCCAGCTCCTCGTCATACAGCGAACCTTCCTGCATCACCCGCGCCACGCCCAGACGCAGTTGCTGGCGGATCTGGGCCAGCTCGAGTTCCGCTGTGGCGGGATCGCCCCGGCGTGCTTCGGCCAGCAGTTCCAGCGAACGGGCAATCGCCTGCTCGCCGCCTTTCACGGCTACGTACATTCAACTCTCCAGCAGACGGGTCGTACGCGGCAGCGCGACCATGCGCTGTGCGGCGACGAAGAAAAGGTCGATGCCCAGCGGCAACCGCGTCGCGATTGCGGCACGCTGCTGCCAGAAGCGCTGCGGCAAGCCGTCGATCGCCAGTTGTGCGGTCTGGCGGATACCAGGGCCGGCAAAGTACGCCCCCGCATGCGCGCGCAGGTCGGGAACCTGCACGATCAGGCTCGCCGAACGGTCCGGATAGCGCATCTCACCCTGCGCGAAGGTGTCCAGCGGCGGCATCGACTCGGGATCGGTGATCAGCGCGAAGTCGGCGTCACGCGGATCATCGACCAGCCGGGTGCCGGCGTGAAAGCGAAGATGGCACGTGGTCTCATCGTTCGGTTGCTGCAGCCACACCGCCGTGGTGGCATCGCACAGGGTCATCAGTATCGCCATCGCTGCCGGGATGATCGGCACCGGGGCGGGCGGCAGGTTCGGCAGTTCGCGTGGCACGGCCGGGCGGGCCATCGCCTGCAGCAACTCTCGGAAGTTGCGCTGGCTGTCGAACACAGGATCGGCAAAGGCGGCCAGCATCATTCGCCCCGCACGACGGTGAAGAATTCCACCTTGCTGGCGGCTGCCTTGCGGCTGGCCGCCTCGCGCCGTGCCTGCTGGGAATGGCGCAGCGGCTCGAGTACCTGTTCGTGCAGCTTCGGGTGCTGGTCAGCGTCCTGCAGCAAGGCGTCGGCGCAGGCGGCAAGCTCGGCGTGCCGTGCATTGCCGCCACGCACCCAGGCATGGCCAATGCGCTCGCCGATCTGCACGCTGCAACGGGTCACCGTCACTTCGCCGACATTGAATTGCGGGCCGGTGCCGCCTATACGGCCACGCAGCATGTAGAGGCCGGTCTGTGCGGGGCGCAGCCAGGTTGCATCGGCGGGAGGCGCAAACGCATCCATCGCCGCGGCCAGTTCGGCCGCTTCGGCTTGTGCGAGCAACGACATCCATTGCGCACGCGCCATGTGAGAGGAAGTGTCCATGCAAAGTCCTAGGCCTGTAACAAATGTCTAGTTATCTAGACAGACCGGGGCGCCGCGCCCCGGTGCAGTGCATTCCAGCAGCTCAGCGTGCCGCTGCCATGACGGTGAATAGACAGGCGAGGTCAGTGGTATGAACGAGATAGTGCGTGGACGCGGAGTCTCGCTGTGGAGCCAGATCAGCAACATCCTGGCTGATGATGTGCTCAAGGGGCGTCTGCGTCAGGGTGAGCAGTTGCCATCGGCGCAGGAGCTGGCGACTCGCTTCGACGTCAACCGGCATACTGTGCGCCGGGCGATCGCCACGCTGGAGCAGCGCAATCTGGTACGCACCGAGCAGGGGCGCGGCACCTTTGTGCAGGAGCAGATACTGGATTACCCGATCAGCCGGCGCACGCGCTTCACGCAGAACATGCGCAATCTGAATATCGAGGCCGATACCGAGATCCTGGAAGATGTGCGCGAGATTCCTCCTGTTGCGGTCGCCGAGGCGCTGGGCCTAGGGTGCAAGGAATACGTCTATCGGATCGAGACACTGAGCCACGCCGATGGACATATCCTGGACCACAGCACGGTGTATTTCCCGGCTGCCCGATTTGTCGGCCTGCCGGCGGTGTACCGGCGCACGCAATCCGTCACTCGGACGCTGAGCGAGTTTGGTGTCAGCGACTACGTACGCAAACACACCCGCGTCTCCGCACGCCTGCCGGAGGCAGCCACCGCACGTTTGATGAAACAGCCGGCGAACCGGCCGATACTGCACGTGCAATCGATCAACGCCGATCCGCGCGGCATGCCGGTGCAATATGGCGTGACGCGCTTTTCGGGTGACTGGATCCAGCTTGTGCTGATGGCGGATGATTGATGCGCTACGCGATTTATTACTGCCCCGCCGCGGGCAGTTCCCTGGCTGAGTTTGGTCGCGCCTGGCTGGCCCAGGCGCCGCACGCAATCGATCTGCCCGGCATCCAATCCGGGCGAATGCAGGCGTTGCTGGCGAATGTGCGGCGTTACGGCTGGCACGCCACGATCCGTGCCCCGTTCGCACTCGATACGGGCGTCGCCTACGAGGATCTTCGTGGTGTCGTGATGGCAACAGCGCAGCGCTTTCCAGCGGTCACCCTGCCACTACAACTTGATCGTCTGGCTGGTTTTCTGGCACTGCGCCCAGGTAGCGACAGCGCCGCGATCGACCAGTTGGCTGCCGCATGCCTGCATGCGCTGGAGCCACTGCGCGCACCGCTTGCGGAAGCAGCCTTTTGCCGGCACGTCGATGGCTTTGATGCCGTCGAACTCGGCCTGATGGAACAATACGGATATCCCTACGTGCTCGATCGCTACCGTTTTCACATGAGCTTATCGGCACCGGCCACGGAGCCGGAGGAACAGATCTTGCGCGATGAGCTGACACAACATGCGTCGACATGGTCGACCGCGTGGGTTGATGCCTTGTCGATATGCCAGGAGGCTGTGCCGGGAGCAGACTTCAAACAGATCGAACGGATTCCCCTGCGTGCAGAGCGTGCCGCATGAAGGCCGGGCGTCTTTATTATGTGATGGGCCCGTCCGGTGCCGGCAAGGACAGCGTGCTGGGCTGGGTGCGTGAGCACGGCATCCCGCACGGGATGCTCTGCGCGCACCGCTACATCACCCGGCCGGCGAATGCCGGTGGCGAGAATCACGTGTCGCTGAGCGAGGCGGAATTCCAGTCACGCGCCCAGCGAGGGCTATTCGCGCTGACCTGGCAGGCGCACGGACTGCATTACGGCATCGGCCGCGAGGTTGAACACTGGCTGGCCCGCGGCGCCGATGTGCTGGTGAACGGTTCGCGCAGTGCCTATGCTTTGGCCGATAAACACTTCCCCGCACTACAGGCGGTGTTGATCACCGCAAGCCACGAGTCCATGTCCAGACGGCTGGCGGCGCGGGGGCGAGAAACCGAAGTGGATATCGCCGCCCGGCTTGCGCGCCATCCGGCCTACGATATGCCTATAGAGGCGCTGGTCATCCACAACGATGGCAGCGTTGCCGACGCGGGTGCCAGGTTACTGGAGGCTATCCAGCAGCGGTATTGATGGTGCCTGCGCGTCATGTCCGGGTGGGCATGATGTCGCGGATCAGGCCATTGCCGGCAGCGCGAGAGGTGTGCTGGCGTACCTTGCCTTGGCCTTGAAGTAGAACGCCGAAACCAGGGTGATCAGCATGCCGAGGCTCGACAGAGTCAGTACGGTATCGGCATAGAACGTCGCCCACGACACATGCATGCCTCCGAACTCCTTCACCAAGACCACCGCCACGCTGCCCATGTAACCGCTGGCGTCGGAGATGTACATCACGAAGCCGACGTTGCCCGTCACCCGGAAGGTTGCAAGCATGCGTTCGAAGAAGGTGGCGTTGTAGGGCACATAGGCCAGGTACAGACCGAAGCCGCTGCCGCCGATCCAGTACAGCGGATTGATCAGTCCGCGACTGTGCAGCCATGTGGTGAACACGGCGATGGCGAAACCGGCGAAGATAAGCACGTGGTTGAGCATCAGTGCCTTCAGGTTGTCGCGCACGATCATCGTGCAGGCGGTGATCAGCAGCACCGCCACGGCGATCGGCACCTCGGTCTCGCTGAATATCGCGGCGTTGCCACCAAGGCCCAGATCGGCCCAGATCTCCGCGGCGAAATTGTCGCGGAAATCGCGCACGACCGTGAGCGCCACATAAGCCACCACGATCATCGCCATGCCGGGCAGGAAGCGCGCCAGGAAGGCGCGACGTGTGCGCGCATCCATCGGCACACGCACATGGCGTTCGGCGATATCCGTTGCGCTTGGCGCCGGCAGCCGTTCGAGCAGGAATACCGACAGGCACAGTGGCGGCACGAACAGCATGCCGGTGACGAACGGCATCCAGAATTCGCTGACGCCGTGGCTCAGCATCAGCCACATGCCGATCGACTTCACCACGCCGGAGGCGACGATGAAGCTGGCGCACATGCAGGCCGCCATCAACTCGGTGCCGCGACGACCTTCCAGGTAGCCGAAGATCACCCCCCAGACCATGCCCAGCGGCAAGCCGTTGAGAAACAGGAAGGCGATGTTCCAAGGTGCCGGCAGCAGCGCGAAGCCGAGCAGCGCCAGCCAGGCAAAGCCGATCAGCCCGGCCAGCGCGCGGGCGCGGCTCTGTCGCTGCATTTCGGCGATCCAGGTGATGCCACGGAACTTGCTCAGCATGTAGCCGAACACCTGGGCGATCACCAGCCACACCTTGTAGTCCACCCCCGCAAAGTGCATGCCGTCGAACGAGGCCGCCGTAAACGGCTTGCGGAACGCATACATCGACGCATAGGCCAGAAACGCCGCGCCGCCGGCCAGCAGATGGGTGGCCAGCGGATGGCGGCGGCAATCAGACAACCAGGAAACGACACGCACGCAGGCAATCCTCGACAGGCATGCCGGCAGCATGTGCGTCGCGGGTTACAGCGCGGTTGCGATAGTTAGATGGGATGGGGAAGCTGGATAGTCAATTGCACACACCAAGCCGCACGCTGCACCTGGCCTAGCCTGGCTCATGGCAAGTGCAGCGCGCGGCCTGGTGGGCTGAAGGCGTGCGGGATAATGGCGCTATGGCAACGGTGCGAGCAAACACTGTCGATCCTGGCGGAGGATGCCTGCGGTTGAAGTTTCGCCTGGAGCTGCGGCGGTCGAGGGAATCGCCGGCATGCCGGCGGATATGTCTCCCCCATGAATCCTATTTCGTCGTTGCGCCCAGCAAGGGCCTGCCCTGCGCCTGCGGCAACTTCGCACCGAGCAGCACCGCCAGAGTCGGCGCAATGTCGCGCATGTCGATCGAGCCGAGATCCTTGCCGGCAGGTACGCCCGGTCCGGCGATCAGGAAGGTCGAACGCATCTCGGGCAGTGCCGCATCGTAGCCATGCATTCCGCGGTAATGGCCAGGCGACAGGATCGGCGCACCCGGCTTGAGGCCCATTTCATAGCCAAGCTTGAACTGCACGAACCAGCTGGCCTGCGCCGTGCCGCCCTTCGCCACCAGCTCATCGTGATCCAGCACATGTGCAATGCCATACTGTGAATCAGCCTGCAGCTGTTTGAGCAAGTCGGCGACTTTCGCCTTGACCGCAGCATTCGTCGGGTCACGCAGCACGATCGCCGCGCTGCCGCCGTCGTTCCACGGCATCGCCTGCCAGTCGCTCACCTCACCGTCCTTGAGCGTGATCAGGCCAGCCTGGAGGAATGGCAGATAAAGATTGACGTCCTGCTGCACCGGCGCGAAGCCGTGATCGGACACGATCGCCACGATGCCATCCGGATGCACGCGCTGCGCGACGGCCACCAAGTCGCCGATCAGCTGGTCGATACCTTCCAGCGTCTTGCGTGAGGCCGGTGTATCCGGCCCGCTCGAATGCTGCTCGGTATCCAGCGCAGTGAGGTAGGCCGTCATGAAATACGGCTTGCGGGTTTCCAGCAGCTTCACCGCGAAGCGCGTGCGGTTCCGGTCGCCGGGCAGATCCTCGGCGATGCCGTCGGCATACGGACCGAGCTCCTGTTCCAGCGACGGCAGCAGGCCTGGCGTAGCCAGTGCGGCAAGCAGCTTGCGGTCATCCGCGGTGCCGGTGCGCCAGATCTGCGGCAGGTTCCAGTCCACCTGCGCACCTACGCTGACCGGCCAGTGCACGTTCGCCGTGCTCAGGCCGGCTGCATGCGCCGCGTCCCACAGTGTCGGCACCTTGATATCGCTGGCGTACCAGTCCCAGCCCTGCTGGTTCTTGTTGTAAGGATCGAAGGTGAGGTTGCCGCCGATGCCGTGCAGGTTCGGCGACACGCCGGTGATCAGGGTGGTATGGCTGGGATAGGTGAGCGTGGGCAGCACGCCGCGCACGTCATGCGCGTAGGCGCCGTACTGCAGGAACGCTTCGAGATTCGGCAGCTTCAGGCCACGCTGCTTCGCCTGCAGCACGTCGGCCGGACGCAAGCCGTCGATCGAGATCAGCAGGACCGGCGTGGCGATCGCTTGGGCACACGAGAATACGGCGAGTACGCCGAAGGACAACGCGAGCAGTAGACGACGCATGCCGATTCCACCAGATGACAAAGGTGTGCGCATGCTCGGATAACCACGCTGCATTCGCGTGACAGACGTGCGACGACCTCCGCTCAGCGTGTAGCGAGCGCCTTGCGGCCGATCGCCGGATCGTCGACAAAGAACGCATCGATGCCGGCATCGAGATAGACGCGGATCTGCGCGATCAGTCCGGCCTCGTTGAACGTCTTCGGATCGCTGCCCTGCCAGAAATCCTTCGCCAGGAACTGATTCTCCGGACGGAAGGTGTACGGATGCAGCTCCAGCCCTGCCGCATGCGCATCGTGCACCAGCGCGGTCGGCGTACCCAGATGGCCGTCAGCGGTGCGCGGGATGATCGCCTCGATATTCGGGCCGATCGCGTCCGCGTAACGCGCGATCTCGTGCAGGCCGGCTGGCTTCAGCATCTGGCCATAGCTGAGCTTGTCGCCCGCGATGACGACGTCGTAGGGCCGCTGATCGGCATCATCGATCAGCTGCAGCAGGCGGATGTTCGGATGAGCCTTGCCCAGCTTGCCGCGCAGATATTTGAGGTTGGCGATCTCGAACGACTGGATCTCCACCGGTGCCGTGCGCGTGTAGCTGTGCGCCGCCAGCGTGGCCAGCAGCTGGTCTTCCATCGGCAGGCCCAGCCGCTGGAAATAGCTGCCGTGCTTGATCTCCGGAATGATCCCGACCGGGTGGCCTACCACCGCCGACTCCGCGGCGACGAAGTCGATGATCTCGTCCAGCGTGGGAACCTGGAACTCGCCGTCGTACTGCGTGCTGCGCAACTGCGGCAGACGTTCGCGGGTACGCAGCGTCTTCAGCTCGGCCAGGGTGAAATCCTCGGTGAACCAGCCGGTCTCGGCATGGCCATCGATTGTCTTGGTGGTCTTGCGCGCGGCGAACTCCGGATGATCGGCCACATCGGTGGTGCCGCCGATCTCGTTCTCGTGGCGCGCGACCATCACGCCGTCCTTGGTCATCACCAGGTCCGGCTCGACGAAGTCTGCGCCATCGGCGATCGCCTTGCCGTAGGAGGCCAGCGTGTGTTCCGGCCGCAACGCTGGCGCACCGCGATGGCCGATCACCAGCACCTTCGCGGCGAGCGGCTTTTCATGGGCGAACGCAGTGCTGGGAGACATGGCCGACATCCCGGTGACAAGGGCGACGGCCAAGCATAGATGCTTCATGGATTCACCCGGCATGCGTGCGGAACATGCCGTCATGCTGCACGATGCAGATGAAACCATGTTGACACCTGCGACCGGTCGGCGGCGGGTTGCCCGCATGGGCAACCCGCCGCGAGGCGGAGCCGGTCACGGGTGATCTCAGAACTTGCCGGAGATGCTGATGCCGAAGGTGCGCGGCGTACCCGGAATATACGTTGGCACGCCGAAATCCTCGCCGGTGTTGCCGCCGTCGATCAGGTATTTCTTGTTGGCGAGATTGCTGGCCCAGATACCCACATCCCAGCGCCCCTTGTCGAACGTCACGCCCGTGCGCAGGTTGAGCAGCCCGTAGCCGGCCTGCACGTAATCCGGATTGTTGTCGTCCTCGAAGTACACCTTCGAGCGCCAGGTGAAATTCGGGCGGAAGTAGAACGCCTTGTCGTTGTCGAGCGGGACATTCACCAGCAGGCCCAACGCGACCGAGTTGTCCGGCGCCAGGCGCAAATGGTTGCCGGCGTACTGCTGCGGGTCGCCGTCCTGGTCGGTCTTGTCGAAGCGGGCGTGCAGGTAGCTGTAATTGAGGAAGGCGCTGACATCGTCGGTGAAGGCCTGCTGCAACGAGGCCTCGAAGCCCGGCGCATGGGCACGGCCGGAGTTCACCGCGATGTACTGCCCGTTCTGGTACACCTGACTCTGGAAGTTGGTGTAGTTGTAGTAGAACGCGGACAGGTCATAGGCGAACTTGCCGGCGGCCGCCGAACCCTTGACGCCGATCTCGTAGTTCCACAGCGTCTCTGCCGGCAGCACCGCCTTGATGTAGCTGCCATCGGGATTGACGTTGAAGGTCAGCGCATCCGGCCGGCGGCCGCGCGACACGCTGGCATAGGCATTGATGTCGTCGTTGACGCGCCAGCTGCCGATCAGGCGGCCCACCAATGAATTGGTGCTCTTCGCGTTGGTGAGCATGCCGTTGGTCGGCGCGAACAGGTCATTGGGCGCTGTGATGCCGTTGACGCCAGCGCCGAACAGCGCCAGTGCCGGACCGATGCTGGCGGCGTTGGGTCCGGTGGCGTTGAACACCTGATACCCGGCGGTGATGTTTTCGCGCGACGCGCGCAGGCCGGCGGTGATGTCGAAGCTGTCGGTGACGTGGAAGGTGCCGTCCGCGAAGATTTCGTACGAACGCGTGCTTCCGTAGTTCTCGAAACCTTCGCTCTCGTTAGGATTCAGCGGCGTGTTGAGCAGCGGGATCGCACTGTACGGCTGGTTGGGCTGGAAGTTCGACGTCAGCAAGGGCGGATTGTTCGGGCCGAACAGCAGGTCGACCAGGCCTGGATCGAGGCCG
Source organism: Rhodanobacter sp. C01 (assembly GCF_002001045.1). GTDB lineage: Bacteria > Pseudomonadota > Gammaproteobacteria > Xanthomonadales > Rhodanobacteraceae > Rhodanobacter. The sequence continues at coordinate 134,708 of NZ_MUNR01000010.1, forward strand.
CGTGCGATCGGCAGAATCGCCATCAGCAGGCTGCGCTCGTCGGTGTGGAAAGGCACCGCCTGGCTGCCGTTCTCGTAGAAGAAGTTGGCACCCATGAAGCCGGTGAAACGGCCGCCGTTATCGAAGTTGAAGCGCACCTCCTGGCTGGCCTGGTGGCTGCGCGAGTGATTGCCGAAGTTGAGCATGTCGAGCTGCGAACCGTCGGCGTCGAACGATTCGGTGGAATTGAATTTGCGCAGGCCAGTGGTGGTGGACAGCGTCCAGTCGTCGCTGAGCTGGAAACTGCCCAGTGCGGCGAGACTGTAGATCTTGCGGCGGATGCCGAGCGCGGTGCCTTCGTTGAGGTCGGCCGGACCGAACACATTGGTCGAGCCCTGGCTGTCGGGCAGCAGGCTGCGGAAATCCGTGCCCGGCTGCGCATCGCGCTGGTAATTGGCAACCAGGTCGATGGCGCTCTGCTGGCCGGTCTTGATGTGCAGGCTGGCACGCAGCGCCTTGGTGTCCTCGCCATCGAGCGTGCCGCCGGCAAGGTTCTTGATGTAGCCATCATGCTGGCTGTCGTACACCGCCACGCGTGCATCCACATCGGCGCTGAGCGGTGTATTGAAGAAGCCGGTGAGCATGCGGCTGCTGTAATTGCCGAACTCGGTGGTGAAACCGCCTGAGGTGGTGTCGTTGGCCTTGTTGTCGATCAGCGACAGCGCACCGCTCTCAGCGCCCCGGCCGAACAGCGTGCCCTGCGGGCCACGCAGCACCTCGATGCGGTCCATGTCGTACAGCGCCACCACCGAACCGACCGCACGGCTGATGTCCACGCCGTCCTGGAAGATCGACACCCGCCCGGGCGTGTTGGCCGAGGTGTCGTCGGAGGTAATGCCGCGTATCGCGATGCTCGGCGTGTTCGGGCTCTGCACCTGCACCTGCACGCCCGGCGCATAACGGCCGAGGTCATCCATGTGGGTGACACCAAGCGTCTTGAGAAACGCCCCCGAATAGGCCGAGATCGAGATCGGCACGTCCTTTTCCTGCTGTTCACGCTTCTGCGCGGTCACCACGATCGTGTTCAGGCTGACGGCACTGGCCGGCGGCGATGCCGTGCTGGATGCCGCCGCCGGCGCATCGGGGCTGCCCGGCTGCGCATGCACCAGCAACGGAATCCCCAGCAGGACGGATGCAATGCACAGAGCGAGATTGCGGGGACGCGGCGTCCACAGCGTCTTGCCGGCGGTCTGGATCGACATGTTTTCCCCTTGATGCCGCATGGAATGGCGAATCGAAGTTTGACCCGCCACGCTGCCCCGTGTCCATGACAGTCGTATGTCGCATGGCAGCATGAGGCGACCGGGCCGTATCTGGCGAGCTGCCTGGACAATTGCGCGCGTGTGATCATGGTCGCCAGCGACTGCAAACTGAAATATCCGACATGCAACATGTCGTGTTCACTGTCAGTCGGACTGATCCATGACCACCGCGTTCCACCGCACGTCACTGCTCCTGCTCACCATCGCCCTGCTGGCCGCATCGCCGCGCACGCCCGCGGCAGCCACTGACGCGGGGCACCAACCGCACCGGGTGATCCTGTTCGTGTGGGATGGCATGCGGCCGGATGCGATCAGCGCCGAGGACACGCCGAACCTGCTGGCGTTGGCGCAGCATGGCAGCCGCTTCGCGGACAACCACTCGACCTATCCGACCTTCACCATGGCGAACGCGTCGAGCTTCGCCACCGGTGCATTCCTTGGCCCACTCGGCTTCTATGGCAACCGCTTCTGGGCACCGGGCGCCAGCGGCCCCAATGCCAAGGGCATGGCCGCGGATTTCCACGACCCGATCTACACCGAAGACTATGCCGTGCTGCGCGATCTCGACGCGCACTTCGATCATGAACTGCTCGAACTGCCCACCTTGTTCGCCGCTGCGCAGAAGGCCGGTTTGACCACGGCCGCGGTCGGCAAATCCGGCCCCGCGTTCCTGCAGGACTACAAGCAAGGCGGCGTGATCCTCGACGAGAACACCGCGCTGCCGCTGGCGTTCGCCAGGGAACTGCAACAGGCCGGCTATCCATTGCCTGCGCATGCCGCCAACACCTATCCATCCGACCAGCTCAGCCTGCGCGAGGACAACGACTCGCCCACCGAGCAGGGCAAGATGGTGACGCTGAAGGATGGCGTGACGGCGGATGCCACCGCCGCTGCCGAGACCACGCCAGCGCCGGCCAACGCCTGGATGATGAAGGTGTATCTGGACGTGATCCTGCCGAGGCACCGGCCCGATCTCAGCGTGGTGTGGCTGCGCAACCCGGACACCACCCAGCATCTTTATGGCGTCGGCTCGCCGGAATTCCATCTCGCGCTGAAGGCGCAGGATGAATTGCTCGGTCAGTTCGAAGCGCGTCTGCAGCAACTCGGCATGGCGCAGGACACCGACATCATCGTGGTCTCCGACCACGGTCACAGCAATATCGCCGGCCCACGTGACCTGTTCCCGCTGCGCCAGATCAATGACGGCCGCGTAGCCGGCATCGACAATGACTGGGGCTACTCGGTCTCCGGCGGCATCCGTCTGGCCGATCAGCTCAGCCAAGCCGGCTTCACCGCGTTCGACGGTTTCGGCTGCATGTACGTACCGGTGATGAGCGGGCTGCGTGCCGACGGCAGCCCGCTGCAACCAACCCGCTACGACGATGATGGCCATCTGTGCGGCAAGCCCGGCCCGTACACCACGCCGAATTATGTGCTGCCCGAACAGTTGCCGAAAGGTGCGCTGGTGCTCGCGCCGAATGGTGGCACCGAATATTTCTACCAGCCCGAGCACGATGCAGCCCTGATCAGACGCACGGTGCGCTTCCTGCAGTCACGCGAGTACATCGGCGCGATCTTCGTGGCGAAACGCTACGGCGACATCCCCGGCACCCTGCCGGCGGAAAGCGTGCATCTGGAGAACGCCGCGCGCGGACCGGACATCATCATCAGCTACGCCTGGGACGCCGACGCGGTGATCCAGGGCTTCCGTGGCACCGAATACGCCAGTCAGGCAAACGAACGCGGCGAGCACGGCAGCTTCAGTCCGATCGACGTGCACAACACCTTGCTCGCCGTCGGCCCCGGCTTCCAGCAAGGCTTCAACGATCCGCTGCCGAGCGGCAACGTCGACGTTGCTCCCACCATCGCCGCCCTGCTTGGACTATCGCTACCGAAGGCACAAGGCCGCGTGCTGCACGAGGCCCTGGCCGGCACACTGGCGCGACCGCTGACCGATTACCACGTAATGCCGACCATGTTGCAACCGAAACAGCCGGCGACCGATCTGCACATGCAGCGCGTCGACGGCAGTGCACTGCAGGCCACCCGTTTCGATTTCACCGTGCAACTCAAACAGCTCAACAGCGATGGCAAGAGCTGGACCTACTTCGACCAGGCCGGCCCCGAGCGCCAGTGACAGGTGTGCCCGCCGTGCGATGCCGACAATCGCCCGAAGGCATCGCAGGCGGACATTCCAACTTGGCTGCTCATGTTCCGCGTACCGGACGGCCGACCAACCATCATCGTGAACCCTGGGCCTGTGCGACAATGCGGCCTCAAGCAAGCCACCCGCCCAGCCCATGACCGCTCCCAAAGACGCATTTCGACGTTTTCAGGAAGAACTCGCCGCGCTCGACAGCAACAACGAGCCACCGTCATCGAAGACACCCAGCCTCACCCGACTCGACCATGCCCGGGCCGACTTCCTTGCCTTGCGCAAACGCTACGGACTGACCGTCGCCGATGTGATTGCCTTCTTTCCCGAAGAAGAAGGCATCGCCTACCTGCAGCAACTCATTGTCGCGAACGAAACCAGGGCACCCCGGACAAGGAAGCGCTGAGGCAACCGCAGGAACTACATCCGCCTGCATGAAAAGCGCGTAAGATCGGCTACGGATCCACCTCGCAGGGATGCACTCCTCGCCAATGGGGGTACCGTCATGATCCGCCTGATTCTTGCCACCCTGCTTGTAACCCTGGCACTCGACGCACAAGCGGCACCCGATACGTGCCGCGTCACCGGCACCGCCTACGATTATGCAGGGGTCCCGCTACCCAGCGCCGTGATCCGCCTGATCGACCGGCAAACGCGGCAGACCGCTTATCAAGAGACCGATGCGAGTGCTGCATTCGCGTTCGCCGACTTGCCTGCAGACAGCAGCGGGCTGCGTTATCAGCTCGATGTACTGAGCCCGGCTGCCGAAGTCACCGGCAGCCACATTCCCACGCGCTCCGTGCTCGGTATTGCGCCGGGCTTTGCCTGCGGCGCGGGCCAGGGCGTGCATGCGGATGTAAGGGTCGCAGTGCGCTGACCGTACAGCTCGCTAGCGCGAACCACGCACGCTGCAACCTGCCCCGTACAGGTCGCGATACACCTGGCTCACGCACTCCTCCAGCTCGCCGCCCTGACGGGACTTGCTGAAGGCGTCGTTGATCTGCTTTTCGGCCTGATGCAAGTTGCGCAGGAATCGCCTGGTCTCGTCCGAGAGACCGAGTTTGGCCATCTGTTGTTCAAGACCTGTTTCATCACCGGCCGTCCTTGCGAGCTGATTTTGCGACGGAGTTTCGGTGAGCATGGGCGTGCCGGAGGTGGTGTCGTTCATGACAGTCACCAAGCAAGACACCTGCCAGCGCCCCGGCATGACCGCCAACATGCCGGACTGCATGGCCATTGTTCCCGCATGCCGGGAAATATGGTCATATCAACGGGTTCGACACGCTGCACGTGCATCAGGCGAAACAGTTACTGCGCAATCGCCCGGGCCGATCCCGTGCCGGAGTACGACGCAAACTGTCCGGCGTGACACCCAGGGTCAACAAGGGCACTGCATGCGTGCCCGGTCGCGGGGCGCCAAACTATCCGTTACTGATACACATGCAGCCGCCCGAAGGTCCATGCGTGATAGGACTCGATCAGACCGGGTATGCGGCAGTCGTCGTACAGCCCGTTGCAGCGCGCGCGCAACACCGTCTCCGCGGAGAAGTACGGATCCTTCGGCAGGCCAGCAGCCTGCAGCACCATGCTCGGCAGGAACGCGATATCGAGCATCGGATAGCTCGGCAGCGCCGGACCGGCGAAGTTGCTCTTGATCATGTAGTAGGTGAGGTAGTCACGGTACGGCTGCAGTGGCTGGGGCAATGTGCGATCCAGGCCGCGGATCAGCCCATCGAACGATGGCTGGTGGTCGCCGAAATGCACCAGCAAGGTCGGCTGTTCACGGTCGAGGAAGTCGTGCTCCAGACCGCTCATCGCCACATCGGAATCGTGCAGGCGCGACAGGTAGGTATCGAAGTTGAGCGCCGGCGTCGGCTTCAGGCCGTGCAGCAGGTTCTGGAACGGCACCGGCAGGGTCGACATCGGATCGTCGTGCGGCCCGTGCTGGTTGATCGTCAGGATCATCACGAACACCGGCTGGCCCGGCTTCTTCACCTTGTCGTAGATGCGCTTGGCCGCATCGAACATCTGCTTGTCGGTCTCGTCCCATTCGTCCAGGCCGAGTTCGTTGACGTCGTACATGTGATCGAAGCCGTACGCCGTATACGCGTTGCGGCCATTGATGAAGCCGCCATCGGTGGGATAGATCGCGATGGTGAGATAGCCGAGCCGACGCAGCTGCAGCGCCAGTGCATCGTGCACGTGCGGTGCCAGCACAAACGGCGCATACATGCCGCCCGCGCCGAAGATGTCCTGCGGCATGCCGGTGAGCGTGGCGAATTCGCTGACCCAGGTGCCACCGCCGAAGGTATGCGTGCGCAGCACGCCGGTGCCGCGGGTGCGTGCATCGGTCTGGAACATCGTCAGGTGACAGGCCGGCACGGTGCATACGGTGTAGTTGGACGGATCGAAGGTGCTCTCCTCCAGCACCTGCACGATGTCCGGATACGGTGGCTGCGCGGTGCCCGGCTCGCCTGCCGCGGTCGAGCCCCACTGCTGCTCGGCGACGGCATCGCTCGCCATCGCCGGCAGCGTCACGGCTGAATCGCGGAAATTGATGAAGAAGTTGGTCAGTTGCGCGTCGTCGGACATCTTCTCCCACACATTGCGCGAATGCACCCGTGCAAACGGCCCGGCAGGCAACATGCACAGCCAGAACGCGAACACGCCGAGCGCGATGCCGCCGGCGCGCAGGCCCAGTGCCGGCCAGCGTCGCAGACCAGCCAGCATGCGCCAGTCCCAGCGCCATACCAGGTAAAGCAGCGGTGGCACCACCACGCAGATGCCGATCCCCAGCCCATACAGATGCGGGTAATGACGCAGCGTATCCACCAGGCTGGTACTGGCGTAATAGATGAAGTCCGACGGCAGCAGCTGCGATTCGAGATAGCGCTCCTTCAACTCGGAAATGAAACGCAGCGCGACGAATAATCCGCCACCTATCACCAACGCACTGGCAAAGCGCCCGAACACGGACAGCAGCACGACGACCGTGGACAGCATCAGGCCCGCAACGAAGACCTGCTGCACGGGCTCCGGTTCGCGCAGCGCGGTGAGCGCGAGGCAGCCGGCGAAAAACACCAGCGCGCACAGCGACACCACACGACCACGTGTGAAATGCAAGGAGATTCGACGCATCAGTGGAAAGTCCCCCTGTAAGGACCCGGTATGCCATGAGATGCGCCATCTTACGGTCTTGCACCGGCAACCGGCGGTTTGCCCGGCACACCGTTCCACCGGCGTTGGGTTTTGCCGCCTTCGATGCAAGGCAAAGGGTCACCCCGATCTGTTAGTTTTCACGGTCTGAACCCGCACGCGCCCCACGGAACCGCCATGTCTTTACGTCACCTTGCTCCCGCCATCCTTGCAACCGCCCTGCTCGCCGGTTGCGCCGGCCATGCCGCCAAGCCGAACCCGCTGCTGCAGGACGGCGCGCGCGCGAACGTGGCGATCCTGGAGACCACCGATATCCATGCCAACGTGCTGAGCTACGACTACTACAAGCTCAAGCCGGACGATTCGCTTGGCTACGAGCGCACGGCCACGCTGATCCGCCGCGCCCGCACCGAGTTTCCCAACACCTTCCTGTTCGACAGCGGCGACACCATCCAGGGCAGCGTGCTGGCCGACTACCAGGCGCTGGTGAAGCCGGTCGGCTGCGACCAGGAGCTGGCGATCTATAAGGCGATGGATGCGCTCGGCTATGACGGCGGCACCGCCGGCAACCACGAATTCAACTATGGCCTGGGCTTCCTGTCGCAGGTCACCGGCACGCCGATGAATGTCGATGGCGGCCATAGCGATCGCTGCGACGGACCCCACTTCCCGCTGGTGCTGTCCAACGTCGACAGCGCGCGCGACGGCCAGCCGATCTTCAAACCGTGGGCGGTGGTCACCAAAAGCATCGAGGCGTATACCGCGGACGGCAGCAAGGTCAGCGTGCCGCTGAAGATCGGCATCATCGGCTTCACGCCGCCGCCCATCATGCAGTGGGACAAGCAGAACCTGGCCGGCAAGGTCAGCGTCACTGGCGTAGTCGAGGCCGCGCAGAAATACCTTCCTCAGCTCGAAGCGCAGCATCCCGACCTGATCGTGGCGATCCTGCACGGCGGCCTCGATACTTCGCCGTACACGCCAGAGATGGAAAACGGCGGCTGGTACCTGGCCGGCGTGAAAGGCATCGACGTACTGCTGCTTGGTCACTCGCATACCGAATTCCCGGGCCCGCACTACGCCGGCATGAAGGACGTCGATGCCAGACTCGGTTTCGTCCGCAATGTGCCGGCGGTGATGGGTGGCTTCTTCGGCAAGGACCTGGGTGTGATCCAGCTGGTGCTGAATCGTCAGAACGGACGCTGGGTAGTCGACCTCGACAATACGCACAGCGAAGTGCGGCCGATCTGTCCGCAGAAGAACCAGTGCGTGCCGGTCGATCCGGAGATCGCGCCGCTGGTGCAGCAGGCGCATGAAGCGGCGATCGCCTATGTCAACACGCCGATCGGCAACAACACGCTGCGCATGAGCAGCTATTTCGCCGACGAGGGCAACATGACCGCGCTGGCCGCGGTCAACGCGGCGCAGGCCGACTACATGCGCAGCGAATTGCCGCGGCTACATCCGGAACTGGCGAACGTGCCGGTGTTGTCCTCTGCCGCCGCCTTCCGCAGCGGCTTCGGCGGCCCCGACGACTACACCGATGTCGCGCCCGGCCCGCTCACCCTGCGCAGCGCCGCCGACCTGTACTTCTATCCGAACACGCTGGCTGCGGTGAAGATCGACGGCGCCGGCCTCAAGGCCTGGCTGGAGAAATCCGCCGAACGCTTCAACCGCATCGACCCTAACAAGGCCGACGAACAGGACTTGATCAACGACCACTACCCCGGCTTCAACTTCGACCAGATTCAGGGCGGCGTCCATTACGTCATCGATGTGTCGAAGCCGGTCGGCCAGCGCATCACCTCGCTGACCTATCACGGCAAGCGTGTCACCCCGAACCAGCCGTTCATCGTCGTCACCAACAACTACCGCGCCAGCGGCGGCGGCAACTTCCCCGGCCTCGACGGCAAGAACATCGTGCTGTCCGCACCCGACGGCACCCGCGAGATCCTGGCGAAATGGCTGGAGCAGCATCAGACGATCAGCACGAAGGATCTCGAACCGACTTCATGGAAGTTCGCAGCGCTGAAGACACATGGTCCGGTGGTGTTCAAGGGCGCCAGCGACCGGCAGGCGCTGGCGCATGAAGCCCGCCTCGACGATATCCGCCAGCTCAAGGATCACGGTGACGGCACCGCGACTTATGCGATCGATCTGTCGCATTGATGATAGTAAATGCATGAGTGGAGATGTTCGCTTTCGACGAAGCTAATGTCGAAAAGAACTGAAGCAGATCTCCTTGAATAGAGTGCGACCACGAGGGGCGACAGCTATCACTCCAAGGGCTCGCGCTCCCAAGGCGTACCCACGTAGGATGGTAGTGAACCCAGGGGGGTCTACATGGTTGGCCTATTCTGCGAAGGAACGATTGGATTCATCTTGGCCATTGTGCTGTGTACGCCAGTTATTCACTATGGGTTGCGGCTATTTGGGATTTCCCTACCGCTCAAGGCTTCCTTCGATATCGCTTGGGTGCCGATAGTCGCATCAGCCCTCCTTGCCCTTGTCGCGGGCTGGGTCTTCTACGACTACCTTTGGCTCGGCCTCACTATTGTCGTTCTCTTCCAGCTTTGGTTCTGCGCAGTTGTAGTCGGGCTCGTTCTGGGCGCAAGGGACAAGTACATCGTGAAATGGAAGGCTTACCTGCTGTCCATCGCCTGCTTGGCAGTCTCGACCCTCGCGACCAGTTTCGTGGTTAGTCTATTTATTGACAGCTGATCGACTGGCCACCCTCCGAAATCGTGGCCGGTTTCAGATCGTTATGGGTGGCCGATTTGGATCATTAGGGGTGGGCAGTTTCGACTGGAATACGCAGCTAGACGGCTCCCCTCGCAAGAATCATATCGGCAGCCTTCTCACCGATCATCGCGCAAGGCGCCTGGGTGTTGCCGCTGATCAAACGCGGCATGATCGAGGCATCGACCACGCGCAGGCCTTCGACGCCGCGTACGCGCAACTCGGGATCGACCACGGATTCCGCATCGTCGCCCATGCGACAAGTGCCGACCGGGTGGTAGATCGTGTCGGCGTGGGCGCGGATGAGCTGGCGCAGGGCTTCGTCGTCATCGCGCCCCGTGCCGTAGATCGTGCGTCCGTTCCAGCTGGCCAGTATGGGCGCGGCCATGATGCGCTGGCTGATCCTGGTGCCGGCGACCAGCGTGTCGAGATCACGCGGATCGCTGAGGAAATTCGGGTCGATCAGTGGTGCCTTGCCCATGTCGGCACTGGCCAGGCGAACCTGGCCACGGCTGTGCGGACGCAGTACGCAGACGTGGATCGAATAGCCCGAGCCAAGGTGCAGCTTGCGATTGTGGTCGTCGACGATGCCGATGCAGAAGTGCAGTTGCAGGTCCGGCCGGTCGAGCGAAGGATCGCTTTTCAGGAAGCCACCGGCCTCGGCCACGTTTGTGGTCAGCATGCCGCGCCCATCGCGACTCCACGCGCGCATGCTCATCATTCCTTGATACAGCACCGGCAAGGTGATGCCGAACAGGCCCGGTGCCTTGGCGCGCACGTTCAAGGTGTAGTCGACATGGTCCTGCAGGTTCTGTCCGACCTGGGCACGATCCGCCACGACATCGATGCCGTGCTCGCGCAGGTGTTCGGCCGGACCCACGCCCGAGGCCATCAATAATTGCGGCGAGCCGAACGCACCGGCCGACAGGATGACCTCGCCGCGTGCACTCAGCGAATGTTCGACCCCGCCCTTGCGATAGACCACGCCGGTGGCGCGCTTGCCATCGAAGCGAACACGCCGGACCTGCGCATCGGCGATTACTTGCAGATTGGCTGGTCGTGCACCGACCGCACCGAGGTAGGCTTCGGCGGCGTGGAAACGGCGACCGGCTTTCTGGAAGACCTGATAGGTACCGATGCCTTCCTGCGCGGCGCCATTGAAATCATCATTGCGCGGGAAACCCGCTTGCACGGCAGCCTTGATCAAGGCCTGGGTCGCCGGATTGCGCTCGCGCAGATCCTCGACCCGTAACGGACCACCGACGCCATGCAGCGCCGAGGCGCCGCGGATGTTGTCCTCGCTGCGCTTGAAATACGGCAGCACGTCGTTCCAGCCCCAACCGCGGCAGCCCAGCGCCGCCCAGCCGTCGTAATCCTGCGGCTGGCCGCGCATGTAGATCATTGCGTTGATCAGGCTGGAGCCACCGATGCCGCGCCCGCGTGGCTGAAAACCCTGGCGCCCTTGCAGCCCTGCCTGCGGTGTCGTGGTGTAGGCGTAGTTGGCCGAGCCTTTCAAGCCCACCAGGGCAGCGATGCCCAGCGGCACTTTCGAACGCAGCGGCGTGCGCTCCGGTCCGGTCTCGACGATGGCGACGGTCAGGTCAGGCCTGGCCGCGGCCAGTCGCGCCGCGACTGCGCAACCGGCAGGACCCGCACCCACAACGACATAGTCCACTGTGTCGGCCATCGTTCGTATCCCTCAGGAAATCGTTGTGAAGTGGCAGGCTATCTCCCCTGTCCCATGCGGTCACGATGCGGCGCGGTATGCGGGTGGCGCGCGATCAGCCCTCATGGCAAGACTGCGGCGTGCAGACGCGGCACGCATCCAGTCAGCCGACAGTTCGAATTGCATCGCCGGATGCAGGTACCCTGTTCCATCCTCGGTTACGCTGCGCGCGCTGCCAGCGCCTGCACGCAAGCACGAGACTGGCACCTGCAAGGACTTTTCATCATGCGTCATCCATTGTGGCAAACACTCGCGGTGGCGATCCTGCTGATCGCCGCGCAGATCTCCCACGCGCAGATGCCGAAGACCGTGCTGCTGCAGGATCTCACCTGGACCGAAATTCGCGACCAGGTCAGGGCAGGCACCACCACCATCATCATTCCGATCGGGGGCACCGAGCAGAGCGGCCCCGATGTGGCGGTGGGCAAACACAACGTGCGCGCGCAATGGCTGTCACAGAAGATTGCGGAAGAACTCGGCAACGCCCTCGTGGCGCCGGTGATCGCGTATGTACCCGAAGGCAGCTACGCGCCGCCAACCTCGCACATGCGTTTTCCAGGCACCATCACCATCCCTGACGACGTGTTCGAGAAGATGCTGGAGTCCGCAGCGAACAGTTTTGCGGTGCACGGCTTCACGAATATCGTGTTCCTGGGTGACCACGGCGGCTACCAGAAGGACATCCAGCGGGTAGTCGCCCACCTCAACAAGACATGGGCGGCCACCAAGGCACGTGCCTTCGTGCCGCCGGAATACTACGACGCCAGCTCGGATGGTTACGCACAGATCCTGCGCCAGCATGGCTTCCGCGATGACGAAATCGGCACGCATGCGGGACTCGCCGATACGTCCCTGCAGCTTGCCGTCGCACCGCAGATGGTCCGACTGGACCGGCTGCACAGCAGCCCGAAACTCGGTCTGGCAGACGGCGTCTACGGCGGCGACCCGCGCCGTTCCAGTGCCGAGCTCGGCCGCCTGGGCATTGACGCAATCGTGTCGCGTACGGTCGCTGCCCTCAGGAAGGACACGGCTGGGCGATAATGCAACAGCCGTTATCCGACTTCTCCCTACCCCCATCATGTGAAACGAAGATCACCATGACTCCACGTCTCCCTCGTCTTTCCCGGATTGCCGCGCGTGTCGGCGTCGCCTTGGCCAGTGCCTGCGGCGCCTCCGTTGCCCTGGCAGCACAGCCGGTCGCCACCATTCCCGGCATGCCACGGGTGGTGAATGCAGCCAACATGTACAGCGAAGCCGGCACCAACCATTTCAGCCCGGCGGTGGCCGGTGCGCTGCCACGCATCTATGTGCCGAACCTGCGCGGCGCCAGTGTCTCGGTGATCGACCCCGCCACCTACAAGGTGATCGACACCTTCCCTGTCGGCCGCAGCCCGCAGCATGTAGTGCCCGCTTGGGATTTGCAGACGCTGTGGGTCACCAACAACTCGGAAGGCCGCAACACCGGCAGCCTCACTCCGATCGATCCGAAGACCGGCAAACCCGGCGCGTCGATCCCCGTGGACGACCCATACAACATGTACTTCACGCCCGATGGCAAGTACGCCATCGTGGTGGCCGAGGCACATGCACGGCTGGATTTCCGCGATCCGCATACGATGGCGCTGAAGTTCAGCGTTGATGCCCCGGAGTGCAAGGGCATCAACCACGCCGATTTCTCCATCGACGGCCGCTACGCGATCTTCACCTGTGAGTTCGGCGGCAAGCTGACCAAGATCGACATGATCAACCACAAGGTGCTCGGCTATCTCGAGCTGGCGAAGAACGGCATGCCGCAGGACATCCGCGTCTCGCCCGACGGCAAGGTGTTCTACGTCGCCGACATGATGGCCGACGGCGTCTACCTGATCGACGGCGACAGCTTCACCCGGATCGGCTTCATCAAGACCGGCATCGGCACGCACGGCGAGTACCCCAGCCGCGACGGCACCAAGCTGTACGTCGCCAACCGCGGCTCGAACAAGGTGCACGGCCCGCGCCACGGCAAGGGCAGCGTGTCGGTGATCGACTTCGCCACGCGCAAGGTCGTCACCACCTGGCCGATCCCCGGCGGTGGCAGCCCGGACATGGGCAACGTCAGCGCCGACGGCAAGACGCTGTGGCTGTCGGGCCGCTTCGACGATGTCGTCTACGCGTTCAACACCACCACCGGTGCGGTCAGGTCGATCAAGGTCGGCGCAGAACCGCACGGCCTGGCCGTCTGGCCGCAGCCCGGGCGCTATTCGCTGGGCCATACCGGGATCATGCGCTGAGCCCACCGCAGGCAGGCCGCACAAACGGCCTGCCTGAACATGCCACGCCACGAGTTGCCCACCTGAGAGATTGCATGAGCATCGACCCACTCAGCGATGCGAAGATCGTCGATTCATGGGGCAGGAACGCGGCGCCGTGGGCCGCCGCCGTGCGCCGGCGGCAGATCGAGAGCCGCCGACTGGTCACCGATCGGGCGATCGTCGAGGCCACGCTCAGTCGCTCGCCGCGCTCGGTGCTCGACCTCGGCTGCGGCGAGGGTTGGCTCGTCCGCGAACTGACTGCAGCTGGCATCGAGGCAATCGGCATCGATGCGATTCCCGCACTGGTCGAACAGGCCCGCCAGGCCGGCGGCGGCGACTTCCGTGTGATGACCTACGAGGATGTGGCTGCCGGCAAGTTCGACACGTCGGTCGATGCCGTGGTGTGCAATTTCGCGCTGCTCGGCAATGAATCCGTCGCTGGCCTGTTCGGTGCGGTTCGCTCCCTGCTCAACCCGCGCGGCAATTTGCTGATCCAGACCCTGCATCCGCTTGCCGCGTGTGGCGACGCCCCCTACCAGGATGGCTGGCGCGCAGGTTCCTGGACCGGCTTCAACACCGACTTCAGCGACCCGGCGCCCTGGTATTTCCGGACGCTGGAAAGCTGGGTCGGGCTTTTCGCTGGGCATGGATTACGACTGCTGGAACTGCGCGAGCCGCTGCACCCGCAGACGCAAAAGCCCGCATCGGTGATCTTCATCGCGCAGGTGACGGATTGATCGGCGCGGTTTCGGATATAAGCAAAAGTTGCAAATGAATCTGTTGACCGCACTGCAGCAATCGCTCTAAGGTCGGTGCCATGTCGCCGCTTTCCACGCCAGCACGCATGCACGCCGCCCCGGTCTCCACCGGGCAGCTGCCGTTGCCGGCGGGCGTCAACGCTCGTTCCATCGCCACCACGATTACGACTACCACCACGACTCGGTCGGGGTGGGTGTCCGTGCGCGAATAGGTTCTTCACTACGCAACGGCCCCGCCCTCGATGAGGCGGGCCGGTGCACTCCCACAGCACAAGCCGATCCGCCAGCGAGCACGGGCCTCATAGGAGGTCATCGTGAATGTCTGTGCACCCCAACTTGCCGCCCCGAAACCTTCGTTCGGCTTCGCCGTGCCGACTGCGCGGCGGCGGCGCATGCTGGCGGTCGGCCTGATCGGGCCGGGCCGTGTCGGCAGTGCGCTGCTCGCGCAACTTCGTGCCGCCCAGCCACGGTTGATGCGCGAGACCGGACTGGAGCTGCAGCTGTGCGGCGTCGCCGCCAGCCGGCGAATGTGGCTGGACTGCGACGATCCTGAACTTAATCATGTCGGGCTCAACCATGCCGGCCGCGACCGCCACGACGAACGAGCGCAGATCTGGCGACCGTGCAATCTCGATGAATTCGCCGCACACGTACGTGGCACCGACGGTCGCCACGCGCTGTTGATCGACTGCAGCGCCAGCGAGGAAGTCGCCAGTCACTATGCCGGCTGGCTCGCTGACGGCCTGCATGTGGTGACACCGAACAAGCTGGCCGGCAGCGGAGAGCTGGCGCGCTGGCAGGCGATCCGGGCTGCCTGTGTCGATGGCATGCGCTTCCGTTATGAGGCCACCGTATGCGCAGGCCTGCCGGTGGTGCAGACGCTGCGCGACCTGCTCGATACCGGCGACGAACTCTTCGCGGTGGAAGGCATGTTCTCCGGCACGCTGGCGTGGCTGTGCAACCGCCACGATGGTCGGCAACCGTTCTCGGCGCTGGTGCGCGAGGCGCATGCGCTGGGCTATACCGAACCCGATCCACGCGATGACCTGTCTGGCCTCGACGTGGCGCGCAAACTGGTGATCCTCGCGCGCGAGGCGGGTTGGCCGCTGTCGCTGGAGGAAGTCGCGGTGGAGGGTCTGGTGCCGCCCGCGCTCGCAGCGTTGCCGCCTGACGCCTGCATGCAACGATTGCACGAACTGGATCCGCTGATGTCCGCACGACTGGCTGAGGCGCGGGCCACCGGCGGCGTGCTGCGCCATGTCGCCAGCCTCGACCGCCACGGCCGCGCCCGCGTAAAGCTGGTCGTGCTGCCGGCGAAGCATCCGTTCGCGCATACCCGGCTGACCGACAACATCGTGCAGTTCACAACACGCCGTTACTGCGACAATCCGCTATCGGTGCAAGGCCCCGGCGCCGGTCCCGAAGTGACCGCTGCCGGCGTGTTCACCGATCTGCTGCGCATTGCCGACTCGCTGGAGGTGCGCGCATGAACTCCTCATTGCTGGAACCCGTCATGGCTTCACCGCGTCGCCCCAAACCTCCGCAGATCGCCTGCGCCTTCGCGCCCGCCAGTGTCGGCAACGTCGGCGTGGGTTTCGACCTGCTCGGCCATAGCGTGGCCGGCGCCGGCGATCGCGCCGAGGTGCGTCGCATCGACGAGCCGGTGGTGCGCATCGCGGCGATCCGCGGCTGCGTCACCGAACTGCCGACCGACCCGCGCCAGAACACCGCCGGTGTCGCCCTGCTTGCGTTGCGCAAGGCGCTCGGCCTGCAGCACGGTTTCGAACTGGTGCTGCACAAGGGCATTGCGCTGGGTTCGGGCATGGGCGGTTCGGCTGCGTCCTGCGTGGCTGCACTGGTCGCCGCGAATGCATTGCTGGCGCAGCCGTTGCCACGCGAATCGCTGTATGGCTTCGCGCTGGACGGCGAGGCGGTGGCCAGCGGCAGCCGGCATGGCGACAACCTCGGCTCAATGCTGCTCGGTGGTCTGGTACTGGCTACCCACGAGCGCCTGTTGCGCATCGAAGTGCCAGCCGCGTGGCATTGCGCGCTGGTGCATCCCCATGTGGTGCTGGAGACCCGCAAGGCACGCGCCGCGCTGGCCGGCCATTACGAGCTCGGCGAGTTCGTCGCGCAGAGCACGAACCTCGCGCTGGTACTGGCCGGTTGCTACCGCAGCGATGCGGCGCTGGTGCGCGAAGGGCTGAAGGACGTGTTGGTGGAACCACGCCGCGCCCCGCTGATCCCGAACTTCGCGCGGGTGAAGCAGGCTGCGCTGGATCATCACGCACTCGGCGCCAGCATTTCCGGCGCCGGTCCCAGCGTGTTCGGCTGGTATGACAACCGCGGCGACGCCGAAGCGGCCGCCGCCGCGATGCAGGTCGCCTTTGCCGAGGCTGCCCTGGACAGCGATGCCTGGATATCGCCGATCGATGGGCCGGCGGCCGCGTTGATCACTTCCCTCGACGAGGCGGCTTCTGCATGAACGCCTCCCTGGTAGGAGCGCACCCTGTGCGCGAAAGGTTTGCCGCGAAGTTGATCGCGCACAGGGTGCGCTCCTACGACGAAATCGCTTCGAGGCATGCATGAAGGAGCCACTGCGCTATCACAGCACCCGCCATGCCGAGCCGGCCGTGCCGATCAGTCAGGCGATCGCCGCCGGGCTCGCACCCGATGGCGGGCTGTATGTCCCGGAGAGGTTGCCGTCGATCGACCCGGCCGCGTTCGATCCGCACGGTTCGCTGGCCGACACCGCCGCCACCCTGCTGGCGCCGTTCTTCGCCGATGACCCGCTGACTGACGAGCTGGCCGCGATCTGCACCGAGGCATTCACGTTCGACGCGCCGCTGCGCGCGTTGCCGGCCCACCCGAATACCATGATGCTGGAGCTGTTCCATGGCCCCACATCGGCCTTCAAGGATTTCGGCGCACGCTTCCTCGCCGCCTGCCTGCGCCGGCTGCCGCGCAACGATGCACGACCGTTGACGATTCTGGTTGCCACCTCGGGCGATACGGGTGCGGCAGTCGCTGCCGCGTTTCATCGCCAGCCTGGGATCCGCGTGGTGATCCTGTATCCCGACGGGCTGGTGTCGCCACGCCAGGCACATCAACTGGGTTGCTTCGGCGACAACGTCACGGCACTGCGCGTGGCCGGCCGCTTCGACGACTGCCAGCGCATGGTGAAAACCGCACTCAACGATACGGCACTACAGGCGCAGCTGCCGTTGTCCTCGGCCAACAGCATCAGCCTCGGCCGCCTGCTGCCGCAGATGAGCTACTACGCGCACGCCGCAGTGGGCTGGTGGCGCGAACACGGCACGCCACTGAACTTCATCGTGCCCACCGGCAACCTCGGCAACGCGCTGGCATGCCTGTGGGTACGCGAGCTGGGCCTGCCCGTCGGTGCCGTACGGCTGGCCTGCAACGCCAACGCCACCCTCCCCGACTATTTTGCCGGCGCCGCCTACACCCCACGCGAAGCGGTCGCCACGCTGGCCAATGCGATGGACGTGGGCGCTCCGAGCAACTTCGAGCGGCTGCGCTGGACGTTCCCTGACGAGAATCGCCTGCGCGACTTGCTGCGCGCCGACAGTGTCGCCGATGCCACGATCCGCCAGACGATCGCCACCCATGCGCACGAGTATGGCGAAGTGTTCTGCCCGCACACCGCCACCGCCATGCACCGGCTTGATCGTCTGCGCGACGAAGGTGATACCTCGCCGTGGGCCGTGGTCGCCACCGCGCATCCAGCCAAGTTCGAGAGCGTGGTGGAGCCTCTGATCGGCCAGCGCCTGGCGGTACCACCAGCACTGGCAGCGATGCTTGCGCGCAGTGCCAGCGCATCACCATTGCCCGCCACCGACATGGCGTTACAGGAGTGGCTCACCACCGCGTAGGGCATGTCGGCGCAACAACCTGCGCTTGCATCTGGCCATCTGGACGTCCAAACCATTGCCGCGTCACCAATTCGAACTATTTTTGAAAATAGTTGTTGACACACCCCAATGACCTGCTTTACGTTCGATCACATGTCGCAGCGCAACAGCCACCGCCGCATCGCCGAAAACAACCGTCTCGCGACGGTTGCCGGCTTGCTGCAGGTTCGCGGCACGCTCCTTCTTGCCCTCGTACTCGTACTCCTTATTACCAACGGAGGTGCGGGCTGAGGGCATGTGTCCAGGTAACTAAGCAATAACCTGAAGACTCCCAAAGAACCCCGCACCGGCAACGGCGCGGGGTTTTTTGTTGCCCTCGGCTCGCATCAGCGGAGCCAGCGATGAACCCCGAATCAGTAACAAACGCAACTATCTCCGGCAGCAGCCATGCTGCCGCCGATCGTGTACGCATCTTCGACACCACCCTGCGCGATGGCGAACAGGCGCCCGGCTTCTCGATGGATCGGCGCGCAAAGCTGCGCATGGCGCACATGCTCGAAGCACTCGGCGTGGACATCATCGAAGCCGGCTTTCCACAGGCCTCGCCGGATGATTTCGCTGCCGTCGCAGAAATCGCCACGTCGCTGAAAACACCCACGATCTGCGCACTGGCACGCTGCCAGGCCGGCGACATCGACAGCGCAGGCCATGCGCTGGAACGCGCCCGTCATTCACGCATCCACCTGTTCCTCTCCACCAGTCCGCTGCATCGCGAGCACAAGCTCAACATGAGCAAGGCCCAGGTGATCGATACCGCCGTCGCTGCGATCGAACGGGCACGCAAGCTGTGTCACGAAGTGGAGTTCTCCGCCGAGGACGCCATGCGCACCGAGCCCGACTTCCTCGCCGAGGTATTCAGCGCGGCGGTGGCCGCCGGCGCCACCACGCTGAACGCGCCGGACACGGTGGGTTACATGACACCGGCCGAGATCGCCGAGCGATTTACCTGGTTGCAGCAGCATGTGCAGGGCGCCGACCAGGTGATCTTCTCCAGCCACTGCCACGATGATCTCGGCATGGCGGTGGCCAACAGCCTGGCTGCTGTAAGCGCGGGTGCACGCCAAGTGGAGTGCACGATCAACGGCATCGGCGAGCGGGCCGGCAACGCGTCGCTGGAAGAAATCGTGATGGCGCTGAAAGTGCGCGCGCCGCACTTCGGCGTGGACACGCGTATCGACACCCGCAAGCTGTACCCGGCCTCGCGCCTGCTGACCCAGCTCACCGGTCAGGCGATGCCGCGCAACAAGGCGATCGTGGGCGACAACGCGTTTGCGCACGAATCGGGCATCCACCAGCACGGCATGCTCAAGCATCGCGGCACCTACGAGATCATGCGCCCGCAGGACGTCGGCATTGCCGAGACGAAGCTGGTCATGGGCAAGCATTCCGGGCGTGCTGCCTTACGCCAGCGCCTGGAAACACTGGGCCACACGCCAAACGATGCGGCGCTGGATGCGATTTTTGTGCGCTTCAAGACGCTGGCCGATAAGAAGCGCGAAGTGCACGACGAGGATCTGGAGGCAATCGCGCTGGGCCTGGATCCGGATGCCGTCGGCCCATGGCGGCTGGTGCAACTGAACACCAGCACGCATCTGGGCGGCAGCGCCTCGGCTTCGGTGAAGCTGCGCCACGACGATGGCCGCGAAGCCGGTGAAGCGGCGATTGGCGATGGTCCGGTCGATGCCGTGCTGCGTGCGATCGAGCGCGCTACGGGCAGTGACCTGCAGCTGACCGATTTCCAGGTACGCGCGGTGAGCGAGGGCGGCGATGCCCAGGGCCAGGCCCAGCTCACCGCCCGCCACGCTGCGCGCGAATGGCGCGGCCACGGCATCAGCACCGACATCGTCGAGGCGACCGCGCAGGCCGCGCTGGCCATCGTCAATCGCATCGAACGACAGGCACCGGCTGCACTGCCGGTCGCCGTCGCCAACCTGTAATCACCCGGGAAGCCTCCATGAGCAACACACCCTTCCTCTGGCACAACGGTCGCATCAAGCCTTGGGCCGATGCCTCCGTCCATGTCAGCACGCATGCCCTGCACTACGGCTCCTCGGTGTTCGAGGGCGAGCGCGTCTACGCCACGCCGCAGGGTCCGGCGTATTTCCGGCTGGCCGAGCACACGCGCCGGCTGTTCGAGTCGGCCGCGATCTACGAGATCGAGATCGGCTACAGCGAGGACGAGATCAACGGCGCCTGCATCGAGCTGATCCGCGCCAACGCGATGCGCTCGGCCTATGTGCGGCCGATCGTGTTCCGTGGCGCCGGCGGCCTGGGCGTGCTGCCGAAGGAGGGTGCACCGGTCGAGGTGGCGATCATGGCGCTGGACTGGGGCGCCTATCTGGGCGATGCGGTGGACAAGGGCGCCGACGTCTGCGTGTCCTCATGGCATCGCCCCGCACCGAACACCTTGCCGAGCTGGGCCAAGGCCGGCGGCAACTACCTCAACAGCCAGTTGATCGGACTGGAGGCGCGCCGCGGCGGCTACGACGAAGGCATCGCGCTGGGCCACAACGGCCTGCTCAGCGAAGGCGCCGGCGAAAACCTGTTCCTGGTCAAGCGCGGCAAGCTGCTCACGCCGCCGTCGAGCGCCGGGATTCTGGCCGGCATCACCCGCGACAGCGTGCTCACGCTGGCCGCCGATCTCGGCATCACGGTGGAGGAGCGCGATCTGCCGCGCGAAGCGCTGTACACCGCCGACGAAGTGTTCATGACCGGCACTGCTGCCGAGATCACGCCGGTGCGTTCGGTCGATCGCAAGATCGTCGGTGCCGGTATGCCGGGTCCGATCACGAAACAACTGCAGCAAGCGTTCTTCGGCCTGTTCGACGGCCGCACCGAAGATCGCTTGGGCTGGTTGAGCTTCGTTAATGCGGTCGTCCCTGACCGCGAAGATCAAGAACCGGCCATCCATGGCCGGACTCCTCATCAACAGCCCACTGCCATGGAGGTCTCGGCATGACGGCAAAGACACTCTTCGAGAAAGTGTGGGACGCGCATGTCGTCGTTCCCGAAACCACCGACACGCCGGCGGTGCTCTACGTCGACCTGCATCTGGTGCATGAGGTGACCTCGCCGCAGGCGTTCAGCGAACTGCGTGAGCGCGGTCTGCAGCTGCGTCGTCCCGATCGCATGCTGGCCACACTGGACCACTCCACTCCGACCTTGCCGACCAATGCGGACGGCACGCGCCCCTACGCGAACGCCGAGGCGCAGGCGCAGGTGACCCAGCTGGAAACGAATTGCCGCGAGTTCGGCGTCGAGCTGCACGGCTGGGACAGTGCCGACCGCGGCATCGTGCACGTGATCGGCCCGGAGCTGGGCGCCACCCAGCCGGGCATGACGATCGTCTGCGGCGATAGCCACACCTCCACCCACGGCGCGTTCGGTGCGCTGGCGTTCGGCATCGGCACCACCGAGGTCAGCCACGTGATGGCCACGCAGTGCCTGCTGCAACGCAAGCCGAAGACCATGGCGATTCATGTGGACGGCCAGTTGCCCGCCGGTATCAGTGCGAAGGATCTGATCCTGCACATCATCGGCACGATCGGTGTCGATGGCGGCACCGGCTACGTACTTGAATACCGCGGCGCGGCGATCGAGACGCTGTCGATGGACGAGCGCATGACCGTCTGCAACATGTCGATCGAGGCCGGTGCGCGCGCGGGCCTGATCGCGCCGGACGACACCACGTTCGCGTGGCTGAAGGGCCGTCCCCGCACACCGCAGGGCGCCGCGTGGGATGCCGCCGTGGCGACGTGGCGCGCGCTGCGCAGCGATGACGGCGCCGCCTACGACCGCGAAGTGCGCATCGACGCCAGCGCGGTGAAACCCACCGTCACCTACGGCACCCATCCGGGCATGGCGATCGCGATGGATGCGCCGGTACCGGCCGCGACCAATGCCCAGGAACATCGTGCACTCGACTACATGCAGAGCAAGCCGGGCCAGCCGATGCAGGGCACGCCGGTCGACGTGGTGTTCGTCGGCAGCTGCACCAACTCGCGCCTGTCCGATCTGCGTGAAGCCGCCAACGTGATGCGCGGTCGTCGCGTCGCCGACGGCGTGCGCATGCTGGTGGTGCCGGGCTCCGAAGCGGTGCGCCGCGACGCCGAACGCGAAGGCCTGCACCAAGTGTTCACCGCCGCCGGTGCCGAGTGGCGCGTGCCGGGCTGCTCGATGTGCATCGCGATGAACGGCGATCTGGCCCAGCCGGGACAGCTGGTGGTGAGCACCTCCAACCGCAACTTCGAAGGCCGCCAGGGCAAGGGCGCACGCACCGTGCTGGCCAGCCCGGCCACCGCTGCCGCATCTGCACTGGCCGGCCGCATTGCCGATCCGCGCGACTACCTGACCACCACCGATCATCGCCGGGAGCAAGCCGCATGAAGCCGATCACTCGCATCCACTCGCGCACTGCCGTGCTGGCCGACGAGAACATCGACACCGACCGCATCATCCCGGCGCGCTTCCTCACCACCACCACCCGCGAAGGCTTGGGCAAGCTGTGCTTCCACGACTGGCGTTATCAGGCCGATGGCAGCGACAACCCGGCGTTTCCGCTGAACCAGCCCCAGGCGCAGGGCTGTTCGATCGTGGTCGCCGGACGCAACTTCGGCTGCGGCTCCTCGCGCGAACACGCACCATGGGCCTTGCTCGACTACGGCGTGCAGGCGGTGCTGTGCAGCGAGATCGCGGACATCTTCCGCGGCAACGCGCTGAAGAACGGCCTGCTGGCGATCGTCATCGACGAACTGGAACACCGCTGGCTGCTCAAGCATCCCGGCATCGAGCTGGTGATCGACGTGCGCGAGCAGTTCATCGCGCTGTCCGACGGCGGCCGCATTCCGTTCCGGCTGGAGCCGTTTGCGCGGCACTGCCTGCTCAACGGCGTCGACCAGCTTGGCTACCTGCTGCTGCAGGCTGATGCGATCACACATTACGAACAACGGGAGAAAGCGGCATGAAGGCACACATCGTCACCCTGCCCGGCGACGGCGTCGGCCCCGAGGTCACCACGGCCGCCGTGGCCGTATTGAAAACCGTCGCTGCGCGTTACGAGCACGTGTTCACCTTCGATGAGCAGCTGATCGGCGGTGCCGCGATCGACACCACCGGCGAGCCGCTGCCAGCCGCCGCGCTGGCCGCATGTCGGAGCGCCGATGCGGTGCTGCTCGGCGCCGTCGGTGGACCGAAGTGGTCCGACCCGAACGCATCGGTGCGCCCCGAACAGGGTCTGCTGGCGCTGCGCGCCGCGCTGGGTGTCTACGCGAACCTGCGCCCACTGCAGGTACATCCGGCGCTGGCCGACCTGTCGCCGCTGAAGAACGAGAAGCTGCAGAACGTCGACGTGCTGTTCGTGCGCGAGTTGACCGGCGGTGCGTACTTCGGTGCAAAAACCCGCACGGCCGATACCGCCACCGACGAATGCAAGTACACCGTGGCCGAAGTCGAGCGCGTGGTGCGCCGCGCGTTCGAGCTGGCGCGCGGCCGCCGTCATCACGTCACCTCGGTGGACAAGGCAAACGTGCTGGAAACCTCGCGCCTGTGGCGAAGTACCGTGCAGCGCGTCGCCGCCGACTATCCCGACGTGAAGGTCGAGCACCAGCTGGTCGACTCGATGGCGATGCTGCTGCTGACCCAGCCGAACCGCTACGACGTGGTGGTCACCGAGAACCTGTTCGGCGACATCCTCACCGACGAAGCTGCCGCGCTGGCCGGCTCGCTCGGCTTGCTGCCGTCGGCGTCGCTGGGTGAGGGCAAGGCCGGTCTGTACGAACCGATCCACGGCTCGGCGCCGGACATCGCCGGTCACGGCGTGGCCAATCCGGTCGGCGCGATCCTTTCCGTGGCCATGCTGCTGCGCCATTCGCTGGGACTGGAAGCCGAAGCGGTGGCCGTCGAGATGGCGGTTGATCAGGTGCTGCGCCATGGCCCACACACCCGCGACATCGGCGGCAGCGCCGGCACCGCCGCCGTATGCGATGCCGTGCTGGCCGCGATCGAAGAGCACGCCGACGGCGCTGCCGTATTCCTCTGCGGAGCACGCGCATGCGGCTGATGCGAGATCAACGGTTTCCCAACGGCCACATGGACGTGTCCGTATTTTCTGCTGTCCCCTGCGTGCTTCCGGCACCGGATGCCCTCCGTGCGTTCCCAAGGCGCACGTCCCTGTCCGCTTCGCCAATCGTCCTTGCACGCAGGGGACGCTTTTTTCATCGACCCGCTTTTCATCAATTCACCGGAACACCCATGCGCCGTGGCCTGACCAGAAACGGTCCGGCCCGCGCACCCGACACCGCCGCATCCACCCTCCGACACATACCTATCGAAACTCTCGAAGGAGTTACCGCATGAGCAGCAACGACACATCCAACACCCTCGCCCACGCCCGTATCGCCGTGCTCGGCTATGGCAGCCAGGGTCGCGCGCATGCGCTGAACCTGCGCGACTCCGGCCTCGACGTGGTGGTCGGCCTGCGTCCCGGCGGCGCCACCTGGAAGAAGGCCGAGGCCGACGGCTTCGCCGTGGTCGAACCCGCCCACGCGGTGCGTGGTGCCGATCTGGTCGCCGTGCTGACGCCGGACATGGTGCAGCCCGCGCTGTACAAGGATGCAATCGAGCCAAACATCAAGCCCGGTGCCGCGCTGCTGTTCGCGCATGGCTTCAACATCCACTTCGGCCAGATCAAGCCGCGCGAGGACATCGACGTGATCCTGGTGGCACCGAAAGGCCCCGGCGCGCTTGTGCGCACCGAGTACGAGCGTGGCCGTGGCGTGCCGTGCATCTGGGCGGTGTACCAGGACGTCAGCGGCCATGCCGAGGCGAAAACCAAGGGTTATGCGGACGGCATCGGCGGCGGCCGCGCCATGCTGATCAAGACCGATTTCAAGGAAGAAACCGAGACCGACCTGTTCGGCGAACAGGCCGTGCTGTGCGGCGGCGCCAGCGAGCTGGTGATCAAGGGCTTCGAGACCCTGGTGGAAGCCGGCTACCAGCCGGAGATCGCCTACTACGAGGTGATGCACGAGCTGAAGCTGATCGTCGACCTGTTCTACGAGGGCGGCATCACCCGCATGCTGGAGTTCATCTCCGAGACTGCGCAGTACGGCGACTACGTCAGCGGTCCGCGCATCGTCGATGCCGCCACCAAGCAGCGCATGAAGACCGTACTCACCGAGATCCAGGACGGCACCTTCGCGCGCAACTGGACCGCCGAGTACAAGGCCGGCCTGCCGAACTACAAGAAGTTCAAGCAGGCCGATCTCGACCATCCGATCGAGCAGGTCGGCGCGAAGTTGCGCGCGCGCATGCCATGGCTGCAGCAGCCATCCGCTGCCAAGGCCGAGGTCGCACCGCTGAAGAAGGTCGGCTGACGGCCGGCAACAGACTTCCTGCCCGTTGCGGCGGGAAGTCTTCACCATCCATTGAATTGAGGAGATCCACCGTGAAACGTTTCCATATCGCCCTGGCCGTCGCCGACCTGAAGGCCTCGATCGCCGACTACAGCACCCGGCTCGGCCAGCCACCGCAAGCGGTGGTCGAGGACACGTACGCGATGTGGCGCACCGACTTGCTCAACTTCTCGATCAACCAGCAGCCCGAACGTGCCGGTCAGCTGCGTCATGTCGGTTTTGAGGACGACGAAGCCCACGGGTTCACCAGCGATGCCGACATCAACGGCATCGCCTGGGAGAACTTCTCGTCGTTCGCGCAGGACCTGCGCATCGTGTCGACCTATGGCGTGCCGACGCGGCCGGCCACCGAAGACGAATTGATCCGCAACTAGGCGCCTCCGGCGCCGGCCTGGCACGACTCCACGCCAGGACCGTCATCCGCATCTCCGTCAAGCCGCCGGCGCGTCCGGCGAATCCGGGAACCCATTGTGACCACGCCATTGCTGACCGCCGACAACGCACCTCCGATCACTGCCAGCCAGCATCCACTAGCCGGCCAGCCGATGAGCGGTGCCGACGTGATCGTGCAGGTATTCGCCGACGAAGGCGTCGAGGTGATGTTCGGCTATTCCGGTGGCGCGATCCTGCCGGTGTACGACGCCGTATTCCGCTACAACACCTTGCATCCGCGCGATGACGGCAGTGAACCGATGCCGCTGATCGTGCCCGCCAACGAGCAGGGTGCGGGCTTCATGGCCGCCGGCTACGCGCGCGCCTCCGGCAAGGTCGGTGTGGCGGTGGTCACCTCCGGCCCCGGCGCCACCAACATCGTTACGCCGGTGCGCGATTCGACGGCCGACTCGATCCCGCTGGTGGTGATCTGCGGCCAGGTGAGCACGGCGGCGATCGGCAGCGACGCGTTCCAGGAAGCGCCAATCAGCAACATCATGGGTGCCTGCGCCAAGCATGTGTTCCTGGTCACCGATGCGACGCAACTGGAAGCCACGCTGCGTACCGCGTTCACCCTAGCCCGCAGCGGCCGGCCCGGGCCGGTGGTCGTGGATGTGCCGAAAGACGTGCAAAACACCGCACTGAAGTTTCGTGGCAGCGGCGAGCTGGCACTGGCCGGCTATCGCGCACGTCTGCAGGCGGTGGAACAGTCGGCACTGAGCGATGCCGATTGCGCCACCTTCTTCACCGCATTGATGCAGGCAAAGCGTCCACTGATCTACGCCGGTGGTGGCGTGATCGCAGCCAGCGCAGCCACGGCATTGCGCGCGTTCGTCGAGGCGTTCGGCTTGCCGGTCACCACCACCCTGATGGGCTTGGGCGGGTTCGATACCACCGATCCACTGGCGCTGCACATGCTCGGCATGCACGGCACCGCGTATGCGAATTACGCGGTGGAGGATTGCGACTTCGTACTGGCGCTGGGCGCGCGCTTCGACGATCGTGTAGCCGGCGTGCCGGACAAGTTCGCACCGCGCGCGAAGTTCATCGCACAGATCGACATCGACCCGGCGGAGATCGGCAAGGTAAAATCGGTGCAGTGGCATCACGTCGGACCATTGGTACGCGCACTGGAGCGTCTGACTGCCTATGGCCACGCGCATGGGCTGCAACCGTCGCTCGACGCCTGGCATGCGCAGGTGGCCGAGTTGAAGCGCGTGCACGCGATGAACTACGACCGTGCCAGCACACTGGTGCAGCCCTATGCCGTGCTGGAAGCGATCAACCGGCACACGCAGGGTCGCGCCATCATCAGCACCGGCGTCGGCCAGCACCAGATGTGGGCAGCGCAGTACTTCGACTTCCGCGCCCCGCGGCACTGGCTTACCTCCGGCTCGATGGGCACGATGGGTTTCGGCCTGCCGGCGGCGGTCGGCGCGCAGTTCGCGCATCGCGACAAGCTGGTCATCGACATCGACGGCGACGCCAGCATCCGCATGAACCTCGGCGAGCTGGAAACCGTCACCACCTACAACCTGCCGGTCAAGGTGGTGGTGCTCAACAACGTCGGCGACGGCATGGTGCGGCAGTGGCAGAAGCTGTACTTCAAGGGTCGCTTCGCCGCCTCCGACAAAAGCCTGCACAAGAAGGACTTCGTACTCGCCGCGCAGGCCGACGGCTTCGCCTGGGCGCAGCGACTGGAACGCACGGAGGAACTGGAAGCGACGATCGCCGCGTTCCTCGCCTTCGATGGACCGGCGTTCCTGGAAGTGATGATCGATCCGGATGCCGGCGTGTATCCGATGGTCGGCCCCGGCGCCAGCTATGCACAGATGATCACCGGCGATTTCATTGCCTCGCGCAGTGCACCGGTCGTGCGTGAAACCGCAACCTCCCACATGTTTTGAAGCTGCCCCGGCGCAGTCCGGAGCATTCGCAGAGAGAGCCGCCATGAACCACACACTGTCCATCCTGTTGCAGAACGAAGCCGGCGCACTGGTACGCGTCGCCGGACTGTTCGCCGCGCGCGGCTACAACATCGACACACTGACCGTGGCCGCCACGCATGATCCCGCCGTCTCGCGGCTCACGCTGAGCCTGCAATGCGACGACGCCGGCCTCACCCAGATCCTGCAACAGACACGCAAGCTGGTCGACGTGCTGCAGGTTGCGCATCCGGCGACGGCACTCGCAGCATGAATGCAGTCGTCGCGCCCGCGGACGATGACGATGCGGTTGCAGGCGACGATCTGCTGGCGCGGATCCGCGCCGCGCGCGTTTACGACGTGGCGCACGAGTCGGCACTGGAACCGGCGCCACTGCTCAGCGCACGACTCGGCCGGCCGGTGCTGCTCAAACGCGAGGACCAGCAACCGGTGTTCTCGTTCAAGCTGCGTGGCGCCTACAACCGCATGGTCCAGCTGGAACCGGCACAACGCGCACGTGGCGTGATCGCCGCCTCCGCCGGCAACCATGCGCAAGGCGTCGCGCTGGCCGCGGCGAAGCTCGGCATCCACGCCACCATCGTGATGCCGGTGACCGCGCCGCAGGTGAAGGTGGACGCGGTGCGTCGATTCGGCGGCGCGATGGTGGAGATCGTGCTGGCCGGCGACTCCTACAGTGACGCGCAGGCTACCGCCGCGCAATTGCAAAGCGAGCGCGGTGCCACCTTCGTGCATCCGTTCGACGACCCGGCAGTGATAGCCGGCCAGGGTACCGTGGCACTGGAGATTCTGCGCCAGCATCCGGGCCCGCTGCATGCGGTGTTCGTGCCGGTCGGCGGCGGCGGCCTGCTGGCCGGCGTGGCGGCATACATCAAGGCCTTGCGGCCGGAAGTGAAAGTCATCGGCGTGCAGGCTGCCGACGCCGATGCGATGTCGCGTTCACTGGAGGCCGGCACGCGCGTGGCGCTTGATGAAGTCGGCCTGTTCGCCGACGGCACCGCGGTGAAGCAGGTTGGCGCGCTTACTTTCGCGCTATGCCGGCAACATGTTGATGCCATGCTGCGGGTGGACACCGACGCGATCTGCGCGGCGATCCGCGATATCTACCAGGACACGCGCAGCGTGCCGGAACCGTCCGGCGCGCTGGCGCTGGCGGGATTGAAGCAGTACGCCGCCGCGCACGCCGGCGCAGGCGTCCTGGTAGCGATCGTCTCCGGCGCCAACATGAATTTCGACCGCCTGCGCTTCGTCGCCGAACGCGCCGAGGTCGGCGAGCAGCGCGAGGCGGTATTCGCGGTGACGATCCCGGAAGAACGCGGCAGCTTCCGCCGCTTCTGCGCTGCGCTGGGCCAGCACAACATCACCGAATTCAACTACCGCATCGGCGACACCAGCCAGGCACATATCTTCGTCGGCGTGCAGACCGCCAGCCGCGCCGAGCGCGAGGCGCTGGCGGCCGCGTTCCGCACGCAGGCCTTCGACATGCTCGACCTCACCGACGACGAGCTGGCCAAGCTGCACCTGCGCCACATGATCGGCGGCCGCTCCCCGCTGGCACAGCACGAGCGGCTATACCGCTTCGAATTCCCCGAACGCCCCGGCGCGCTCACTCACTTCCTCGGCCAGCTGCATCCCGACTGGAACATCAGCCTGTTCCATTACCGCAACCATGGCGCCGACTACGGCCGCATCCTGGTCGGCATCCAGGTGCCGCCTGACGAGCGTGCGCTGTTGTCGCCGTTCCTGGCCACGCTCGGTTATCCGCACTGGGACGAGAGCGATCATCCCGCGTACCGATTGTTGCTGCGTGCCTGAAGATGCATGGCCCCCGAATCCAGATACCCCACTCCATACCCCGGAAATAACCATGCCGACCTATCGTTCCAGAACCACCACCCACGGCCGCAACATGGCCGGCGCCCGCAGCCTGTGGCGCGCGACGGGCATGAAGGACGGGGATTTCGGCAAACCGATCATCGCGGTGGCCAACAGCTTCACGCAGTTCGTGCCGGGCCACGTCCACCTGAAGGATCTCGGTCAGCTGGTATGCCGTGAGATCGAAGCGGCCGGTGGCGTCGCGAAAGAGTTCAACACCATCGCGGTCGATGACGGCATCGCCATGGGTCACGGCGGCATGCTGTACTCCCTGCCTTCGCGCGAACTGATCGCCGACAGCGTGGAGTACATGGCCAATGCGCATTGCGCGGATGCGCTGGTGTGCATCTCCAATTGCGACAAGATCACGCCCGGCATGCTGATGGCCGCGATGCGGCTCAACATTCCCGCCATCTTCGTCTCCGGCGGCCCGATGGAATCCGGCAAGGCGGTGGTGAAGGGCGTCCAGCGCAAGTTCGATCTGGTCGACGCCATGGTGGTGGCCGCCGACGACAGCTACAGCGATGCGGAAGTGGCCGCCGTCGAGCGTTCGGCTTGTCCGACCTGCGGCTCCTGCTCGGGCATGTTCACCGCCAACTCGATGAACTGCCTCACCGAGGCACTCGGACTCGCGCTGCCCGGCAACGGTTCGGTGCTGGCAACCCACGCGGACCGCGAGCAGCTGTTCCGCCGTGCCGGTCGCCAGATCGTCGAACTCGCCCAGCGCTGGTACGAGCAGGACGATGCCACCGCCCTACCGCGCGAGATAGCGAACCGGGCCTCCTTCGAGAACGCGATGAGCCTGGACATCGCGATGGGTGGATCGACCAACACGGTGCTGCATCTGCTGGCGGCGGCCAGCGAAGGCTGCGTGGATTTCACGATGGCCGACATCGACCGCCTCTCCCGTCGGGTGCCGTGCCTGTGCAAGGTGGCACCGGCGAAAAGCGATGTGCACATGGAGGACGTCCATCGCGCCGGCGGCATCATGGGCATCCTCGGCGAACTCGACCGCGCCGGACTGATCGACACCACGCGTCCCACTGTGCATGCCCCAACGCTTGCCGAAGCCTTGGCCCACTGGGACATCGTCCGTACCGGCGACGAGGCGGTCCGGACCTTTTACCGCGCGGCCCCGGGCAACGTGCCCACGCAGACGGCCTTCAGCCAGTCGGCGCGCTGGGAATCCCTGGACGCCGACCGGGAACACGGAGTAATCCGTTCGGCCGAACATCCCTTCAGCAAGGATGGTGGCCTGGCCATCCTGTCCGGCAACCTCGCCCCGGAAGGCTGCATCGTGAAGACGGCAGGCGTGGATGCGTCGATCCTGACCTTCCACGGCAAGGCCCGGGTCTACGAAAGCCAGGAAGCCGCGGTTGCCGGAATCCTCGGCAACGAGGTCATCGCGGGCGACGTGGTCGTCATCCGCTATGAGGGGCCCCGCGGTGGCCCCGGCATGCAGGAAATGCTCTACCCGACGAGCTATCTCAAGTCCAAGGGCCTTGGCAAAGCCTGCGCGCTGATCACCGACGGCCGTTTCTCGGGCGGCACCTCCGGGCTGTCGATCGGGCACGCCTCACCGGAAGCGGCCGAGGGCGGACTGATCGGACTGGTCGAGAACGGCGACCCCATCGCCATCGACATTCCCAACCGCAGCATCCGTCTCGATGTCCCCGACGAAACGCTTGCCGCCCGCCGCGCCACGATGGAGGCGCGCGGCAACGACGCCTGGAAGCCACTGGGCCGCAAACGCCAGGTTTCGCTTGCCTTGCGGGCTTACGCCGCCATGGCCACGAACGCTGCGCGCGGTGCGGTGCGCGACCTAGACCGACTCGGCACCGCACATCCCGCCGCAACGGCTACCTGAGATGCCTGTGCTGAAGTGATCCAGCGCGCGAACAGCGCATGGCCGCCACGCTAAACTCGGCGGATGGCCATCCCTCCCCGCAAACGCCAGCGACGCACTAGCGCGCCCACCACCACCCGGCCACGGCCGGGTGTGGCGAAGCCCGTTGCCAGACCCATCCAACCAGCCGACAGTTCGACGCGCGCCACGCAGGTGCTGAACTGGCTGCTGCAGAAGCTGCCGGCAAGACAGCGCGAGAAGGCACTGGACTATCTGGTGCTGACCCGGATGGATCGGCCGATCGGCGCACTGCTGCTGCTGTGGCCGACCTGGTGGGCGCTGTGGCTGGCAGCCAGCGATTTTCCGCCATGGAAGCCTCTGATCATTTTTACTCTCGGCGTGTTCGCCATGCGCGCCGCCGGCTGCGCGATCAACGATTTCGCCGACCGCAAGCTGGATCCGCTGGTCGCGCGCACCGCGGCCAGGCCGATCGCCTCGGGCCGAGTCACGCCGCGCGAGGCACTGCTCGTGTTCGCCGCATTGCTCATATTTGCCTTCGTGCTGGTGCTGTTCACCAACAAGCTGACGATCGAGCTGTCGTTCGCCGGTGCCGCGCTTGCCGCGATCTACCCGTTCACCAAGCGCTACACCTACATGCCGCAGGTGGTACTCGGCGCCGCCTTCGGCTGGTCGATCCCGATGGCGTTCGCCGCGGTGACGAATGCCGTGCCGCCAGTAGGCTGGCTGCTGTTCATCGGCAACATCATCTGGTCGGTGGTCTACGACACCGAGTACGCGATGGTCGACCGCGACGATGACCTCAAGGCCGGCGCCAAGTCCACCGCGATCCTGTTCGGCGACGCCGACCTGCCGATCCTCGGCGTGCTGATGGGCACCTTCGTGCTTGCGATGCTATTCGTCGGCCAACGCGCCGCGCTGGGTTGGCCGTACTGGCTCAGCCTTGCCGTCGCCATCGGCTTGTTCGGCTACCAGCTGTGGCTGATCCGCGCTCGCGCCCGCGATGCCTGCCTCGCCGCATTCCGCCACAACAACTGGTTGGGGCTGGCGGTGTGGGTCGGCATCGTGCTGGCGCTGGCGGTGCGCTGAGGGCAAGGAATGATTGAAGCGGAGTGAGAAACGAGGGAGTGCAGTAGAGGCAGAAACTTGGCAATGCGATAACAGCTACGGGCATCTCCCGCCTTTTCCACTCATCCTGCAGCGCCCATGGCAGCTTGCAATGCCTTTTGGGGGAAACTCGTCCATCATCGTTGCATCCACTTGCCGAATTTCCTTCTGATGACATCCAGCGACCCCGACCGCCCGCTCATTCCCCGTGCTTTATGGCTGGCGATGGTTGCCATCTTTATCTTCCTGATATTCCGCAACAGCGGGCTCGGTCCTTCCGTGCTGGGCGACGAGTGGAGCTACAGCCTCTACAGCCGACTGCTGCCGTTGTCACAGGCACAGGTACCCTCGTTTTTGTACTTCTTGATCTATCGCAGCAGCAACGTGTGCAGCCCCGACTTCATGGGTTGCGTAGGCGTGCTCAATGCGGGCTTCTTCGTGGCAGCGGCGCCATTCATCTTCATGCTGGCGCAGCGGTACATGCAGACCGGGCTGGCGCTCCTGCTGACGTTGGCCAGCCTGCTGGGACCGGTGTCTACGTACACCGCATTTTTCATGCCCGAGGCCATGTACTTCTTCCTGTTCTGGGTATTTGCATGGCTGGTGCTGGTGCTCGCACCGCTGGCATCGGTGCGCAACGGCCTGAGTATCGGCGCGTTGCTTGGCCTTATGTGTCTGGTGAAGCTGCATGCACTGTTCCTGCTGGGTGGCTACGGCGTCTATCTGCTGGTAACCGGCATGCTGACCCGCGGCCCGTCGCGGCTCCGCAGCACACTACAAGGCTTTGTCGCCGCACTGTTGGCGTTCCTGGTGATCCGGCTGGGCCTGGGTTACCTGATCGCCGGACATCAGGGCCTGGACCTGCTGGGCGGCTTCTATGCTGCACAGGCCAACAGCAGTTTCCGTCATCCAGACCTCGACTCGCTATTGCATTACGGCGCGCGATCGCTGTTCGGCCACGGCTTGGCGCTGGTCGTGTTGTACGCGGTACCGTTGGCGTGTCTATTCCAGTTGCGACATATTCCCGTCGATGACGATACCCCGTCGGGCGACCGGCAACGATTGATGGTTTTCAGCATAGCCATCCTCTTTGCGCTGGTGGCAGTGACGGTGTATTTCACCGCAAACGTTCCAGACGGGAATCCGCTGGAAGCACTGCGCCGCCTGCACATGCGCTATTACGATTTCGCATTGCCACTGCTCTACCTGGTCGCTGGCTCGTGCATCCATGACCATACACAGCCCACCCGCGGCCACATGCTCAGGCACGTCGCCGCCGTACTGGTCGTGGGTGCCCTGTCTGTACTGGCCACGTGGTACCACTTCCGTGGCTTCGCCCCCAACCGCATCGATGCACCGGAGCTTTACGGGGCCGTAGTCGATCCGCACTTCTTCCATGTGATCAGCGCGCTCGGGCTTGGCATACTGGCGATCTGGGCCATCAGCCGGCGGTTGGGCACGACTCTGTACGCATGGATCTTCGTACCGGTGTTTGCCTTGGGCGCATCGCATCTGGTTGCCCTCGAAGCGGCGCAGCGAAAAATCCCTGACACCTACGACACGGCGGCACGTACGGTGCGGGCCTTGCTTGCGTCGCAGCGTTCGGGAGTAGTGATCGTTGGCGATGACATCTTCAAGCTGGTGCAGGCGCAGTTCCAACTTGACTCGGCTGACTCCAGAGTCGTGATGCTGCAGCCCGGCCAGCCCGTCGACGCGAACAGGCTCCCCGGAGGCAGCAGATGGGCACTGGTGATTGGAGTGCATCCGATGCAAGCCGCGTCCCTGTCGACACAGAACTTTGGCGGCTTCGCGCTGTATCGACTGCAAGCGCCATTCCATATCGATTTCAGCGGCAACAGCCCCGACCTGGGAGCGGTGCAGGGGCTTTCCGGCATCGAAGGTTTTGGCCGCTGGTCCGACGCCGACGAAGTGGTACTGGATTTCACCCAGTCGTTGCCGGCTTCGGCCAGCCTGCATCTGGTCGCCTCCGCCTATGGTCCCAACGCCGGCAAACCATTCACCATGACGCTCGGCGATGAGACGCAGACCTTCACCCTCACCGAACAGCAGCAGTCCATACGTCTGCGGTTCCACAATCCGCCCGGCCTTGACCATGTTCGCATTGCGGTGCCTGCCGCCATCTCGCCGCGGACGCTGGGCAAGAGCAGTGACGACCGGCGACTTGGCATCGCCTTGATCAGCCTGGACGTCGAGACGGCAGCCAGCAGGTGATGGCGACCACGCACGGACTAGGAATCATCCCTGCGCCTGGCCAGCATCAGATGGATCGGCTGGACCGGCTGGTTGGCTACGTCGTAGTTGAGCCAGGACAGTAGCAGCTGGGTGCCGATGATCAGCGGTAACGCGGCGGCCATCACCACGCCCGAAGCAGCCGGCACGCCACTGTGCAGGGCATGGACCCAGTGCATCAGTCCATAGCAGAGGCCGAACAGAATCAGCGGCAGCGATAGCAGCAGCTCGATCGTCGCCAGTGAAAAATTCCGAATGAAGTAGGTATAGACGACACGCCGAAGGAAATTGCGCAGGTTGCCGCGAAAGAAGTGGCCGATGACATACATCGGCCGGAGGCTGGAAGGCTCGTCGGCATAGACGGCCGGCATCGGCATCTCGCTGACTACCGCACGCAACTGGTTGAGGCCATACAGCATGTCAGACTCGAAAAAATAGCGTCGGGCCAGCGTATCCAGGTTCACCTCGGCGAGGACATCGCGCTGAATCGCGGTAAAGCCGTTGGTGGGGTCGAACAACTGCCAATAGCCACTGGACAGCTTGGTCAGGAAGGACAGTCCTGCATTGCCGATCAACCGCACGGCCGGCATCCTTGATACATCGCCGATCCGATAGAAACGGTTGCCCTTCACATAGTCGGCACGGCCCAGGCGGATCAGCCGAACCAGGTTCGGGATCAGAGCGGGATCCATCTGGCCATCGCCATCTAGCTTGACCACGATCTGAGCCTCTGTGGCCAATGCCGCCTTGTAGCCGCTGACGGTAGCGCCACCGACGCCTTGGTTTTCCGAATGCTCAATTACCTGGACCCGCGGATCATCACATTCGCCCATGATCAGCCTGCCGCTTTTCAGCGGGCAGGCATCGTCGACCACGAAGATCCAGCCAACCTCCGGGCCGATCCGCTTGATCACGTCGAGTGCCCGCATACCGACGCGGTAGCACGGGATGACCACCGCGACGGTGGAAGGCTCGCGGGCCCGTTCATTCATGTGTAAATCCAGAACTTCGAAACGAGAAAGGAAACTGCTGCCAGACATGCTTCAACCACCGGCTTCACCATCCACACGGATTCCAGCGGAACACGCTGGCGCAATAGCACCAGCAGCAAGGTGCTGACCGTGGTCAGGGTCAGCCAAATGAGAATGAACCGGAGCAGCGGACCGTCGTGCAGTCGTCGATTGGACACCGATGAAAAGGTCGCCTTGCCGTTGAGCAGAAAGCCAACCAGCGCGCCCGCTATCCTGCCGCAGACATTCGCCATCGCGACACCGGCGCCTGCATGAGTCAGCCCGATCAGAACACCCGAATCGATGACGACCTGGACCATCCCGACGATGCCGAACAGAAACAGCTGACGAAACCAGACCTTCACAATTCAATCCATGGGTGCAATGTCAGGTTTAAGTAGGATGGTTCGGCTGTTGTGCAGACTGAATGGAACAAATACCAGAATCCAGCCCCGGGCGCGATCATTGGCCGAAGGCAGATTTGGTTTGAGGCAAACGCTGGTGACCATTCAATCCGGGCGTTGACGCAAGCAGACCGAATCGGCGCTCCATGGAGACTCGACCTTGCCGCTACAGTTGTCCAGAATCAGGTAACAGGCAAATGCGACAGGGTGGATATCGTGCCATCACTCATTGAACGATTTGTGCTGGGACTGCGCCGCTACCCGCCAGTAGCCGTGCGCACGCCTGACGTGCCTGTCGCGGCTATCCAGGAACTACTCGGAGGCCATCCTGCTCTGGTCAGGGCTAGTGGTCGCCTCGATCTCCAGGGTCTGTTCATTATCGGCGCGGCGCGCACCGGCACCACCGTCCTGCAGAACGCACTGAATGACTCCGACGATGTATTCCTGCTTGGCGAACCGGCGCTGCATCATGATGGGGGAGGCGCCGATTTCGCTGCACGCTACAACGCCATGCATCGTGCCTGGCACAACCAGGAGAACAAGAGCAGCCACTGTCCCAGCTTTTTCGAGGGCGATGCCAGTTGGTACGCATACCTGCTGCACCTGGCTGGCCTCTATCGCCGCGTAGGCGCCAAGCTGGTCATCAATCCCGAGGATGCCGAGGCAGAAGCAGCACGGGTCTTCGACTTCTATTCCCGCTACTTTTACCGTTCGCACTACATCTTCACCTTCCGCAATCCATTGGACATGCTTATGTCGGTGCGCGGCCTGGCTGCCTGGAACGGTGCGGAGGGGGCCAGCCACGTGTCGATCCTGCGCTGCTTCTATCTCGTGCTCCAGCTGTATCTGCGGATGCTTCGCAACCTCCCGCATGTGTCAGCGGTGTTCCATGAAAGCGTCGGCGTGGACACCTTCAAGGCACTCGGCAACTCGCTCGGTGTCGATCTCAAGGGCGCGGCGGCGTATTACGACAGCGACAAAGTGCGTCATCACGCACTGGCCGAGTTGCCCGAGGCCTGGCGCGACGTCATCCAGCAGGCCGTGGCGGTGTATGAGGATCTTCGTGGCGAAGTGCAGTCCGGTGGCATGCTGCTGCAGCTCGAACAGAATTCCCGGCATATCGACGAGCGTCACTACACCGGGCTTGGCAAGCTGTGGCGACGCACTGAGCTGCTTATCGACGCACTGAAATAACAACTGACTATTCACCCGCGTGGTGACGGTGCCCGTGCCAGCGCCCACACATCTACCCGCTGCACACCGGCGCGCTTGAGTACGCGAGCGCATTCAGCCAAGGTGGCGCCGGTAGTCATCACGTCATCGAGAATCGCAACGTGAGGCGGCAGCTCGATGGTTGAATGTAGCGCGAATGCGCCGCGCACGTTGCGGCGGCGGCTGATGGCATCGAGTTCGGTTTGCGCATCGGTGCGGCGTAGTCGTTGCAGCGCGTCGTGACGCCACGGCACACCCAGTTCGCGCGCCAGCGGACGAACCAGTTCCAATGCCTGGTTGAAGCCGCGCCGGCGCAACCGGCTGCGGTGCAGTGGCACTGTCAGAAGCAGTTTCGGCAGGTCGATTGGACAAGGCTCACGTCGCCATAATGTCGACAGCACATGGCCTGCGGCGAGATCGCTACCGAACTTGTAGCGTGACTCCAGTCGATCCAGTGGCCAGCCATAACGGAACGGTGCCCATGCCGCGCCCCATGGTGGTGCGCTACGCAGGCACTCGCCACACATCGCCGCCGGTGTCGCCAGCGGCAGCGCACAGCGTGCGCAACAGCTGCGGTTGCGTGGCAGTTCGGCGGCACAGTCGGCACACAGATCGATGCCATGGTCGCCTGCAGCGCCACACAACAAGCAGCGCCACGGCAGCACGAAGCGTTGCAGCTGCCACCAGGTTCTTGTCAGCGCATCCATGCGCACCTCCGTTAGCGGGCTGGCTTGTACAGCGCAGCGTCAAGGATTGACCACAGATGTATCAGCCAACCAAGCAGAATGATCCATAGCAAGGCGGCCAGCACGAACATGACGATCGCCTTGAGCAAACGCCCCTGCACCAGCTGTCCCAGCCCCGGAATAAAGAAACTGCAGATGGCCGCGAGTACGTTGCCACTGCTGCCTTGCCCTTCACTCATGCCGATCCACTCCATGTCAGGTTGCATTGATAGCAGGATGGTAACGGCTGGACTGCGCCCTCGCTCGCGTCAACCATTCGTCAACATATCGAGTTGACACACTCCAGGGCGACTTCCACACTCTCCGGCCTCATGTATGGGAGTTGCTGTTCCATGGCCGACCTTGCCATCCGCCACGACTGGACCCGCGCCGAAGTGGCCGCCTTGTTTGCGCTGCCGTTCAACGAGCTGCTGCATCGCGCGCACTCGGTGCATCGCGAATATCACGATCCGAACGCGGTGCAGGTGTCTACCCTGCTGTCGATCAAGACCGGCGGCTGCCCGGAAGACTGCGCGTATTGCCCGCAGGCAGCGCGCTACGACACCGGCGTGCAGGCGCAGAAACTGATGAGCGTCGAGGCGGTGCTGGAACGCGCGCAGGCGGCCAAGGATGCGGGCGCCAGCCGTTTCTGCATGGGCGCGGCCTGGCGCGGCCCGAAGGATCGCGACGTGGTGAAGGTGGCCGAGATCGTCCGCGCGGTGAAGGGCCTCGGACTGGAAACCTGCGCCACGCTGGGCATGTTGAGCGGAGCGCAGGCCGACACCCTGAAAGCCGCCGGTCTTGATTACTACAACCACAATCTCGACACCGCGCCGGAGTTCTACGGCGAGGTGATCCACACCCGCCAGTACCAGGATCGGCTCGACACGCTGGAGCATGTTCGCCATGCGGGCATGAAGACCTGCTGTGGCGGCATCGTCGGCATGGGCGAATCGCGCGACCAGCGCGCCGGCCTGCTGCAGACCCTGGCCAACCTGCCCGAGCATCCGCAGTCGGTGCCGATCAACCAGCTGGTGCAGGTGGAAGGTACGCCGCTGGCCGGCACCGCGGCGCTGGATCCGTTCGAGTTCGTGCGCACGATCGCCGTGGCGCGCCTGCTGATGCCGGCCTCGATGGTGCGCCTGTCGGCCGGCCGCCAGCAGATGGACGACGCGGTGCAGGCGCTGTGCTTCTTCGCCGGCGCCAACTCGATCTTCTACGGCGAGAAACTGCTGACCACCGGCAACCCGGACGTGGAACACGACCGCGCGCTGTTCCGCCGGCTCGATCTGCATCCGCTGCAGGTGGTCGAGGAAGCCGGCACCGTGCACGCGGACATCCTCGAAACGGATCATCCCGGCATGGATCAGGCCAGCTGCGGACAGGGTTGTGGCTGCAGCGTCGCGGCCTGACCTGCTCGGCCGGCTGGCGACCCAGACCGCCGAGCGTGATCGCGCGCAGCTGTTGCGCCGGCTGCGCACGATCGAACACGCCGATGGCCCATGGCTGGAAACCGGCGGGAGGCGCCTGCTGTCGTTCTGCAGCAACGATTACCTCGGCCTCGCGCAGCATCCGCAACTGATCGCCGCGTTCAAGCGGGTCGCCGATGACGAAGGCGTGGGGAGCACCTCGGCGCACCTGATCTGTGGCCATCGCGCCGAGCACGCGGCCCTCGAGGAAGCGCTGGCCGCGTGGACCGGACGCGAACGCGCCTTGCTGTTTTCCAACGGCTACATGGCCAACCTCGGCGTGCTGCAGACGTTGCTGACGCGTGGCGACGTCTGCGTGCAGGACAAGCTCAACCATGCCTGCCTGCTGGACGGCGCACAGCTTTCCGGCGCCGAACTCAAACGCTATCCACATGCCGATGTAGCCGCCGCTGCGCGCCAGCTGGCATCACGCAGCGAAGCAGCCGCATTGTTGGCCACCGATGGCGTGTTCAGCATGGATGGCGATGTCGCGCCGCTGCGCGAGCTGGCCGCCCTGTGTGCCCGTGAACAGGCCACCTTGATGGTCGACGATGCACATGGCCTGGGCGTGCTGGGCGAGGACGGTTCTGGCAGCGTGCGCACGGCCGGGCTCGGCCAGCGCGAAGTGCCGGTGCTGATGGCTACGCTGGGCAAGGCGCTCGGTTGCGCCGGCGCGTTTGTCGCCGGGCCGGCCGCGCTGATCGACGGATTGATGCAGTTCGCCCGCCCCTACATCTACACCACCGCGATGCCGCCGGCACTCGCCGCCGCCGCACTCGCCGCCGTGCAACTGGCGCAGGCCGAAGCATGGCGGCGCCAGAAGCTTACTGCGTTGATCGATCGTTTCCGGCGCGGTGCCGCCGAACTCGGCTTGCCGCTGTCGGCCTCGACCAGCGCAATCCAACCCCTGCTGCTGGGCAGCGCCGATGCCGCACTGACTGCCGCACTGGCCCTGGAACGACAGGGTTTGCTGGTCAGCGCGATCCGGCCGCCAACCGTGCCGCAGGGTCACGCACGCCTGCGCATCACGCTCTCGGCAGTGCATGAAGAAGATCACGTCGACCAGTTGCTGGCCGCACTGCAAACCCTGCGATTGCCGGCGGTTGCGCCACATCCGGCCTAGTGTGGATGACACTCCACGGGCGTTTTACCGCCGCCGCGTATAATTGCCCGCTAGCTCTGCCGATACCTCCGCATGTCGATCGTCAACATCTCCGCCTACAAATTCATCAGCCTGGACGACTTGCCCGCGCTGCGCGAGCGGCTGCGTGAGCGCTGCGAAGCGCTGGCGCTGAAAGGCACGATCCTGCTGGCGCCGGAAGGCATCAACCTGTTCCTCGCCGGCAGTCGCGCATCGATCGACGGCTTCATCGCCACTTTGCATGAAGACTCACGCTTCGCCGATATGGAGCCGAAGGAGTCGTTGTCGGACGAGGTGCC
Source organism: Rhodanobacter sp. C01 (assembly GCF_002001045.1). Taxonomy (GTDB): domain Bacteria; phylum Pseudomonadota; class Gammaproteobacteria; order Xanthomonadales; family Rhodanobacteraceae; genus Rhodanobacter. The sequence goes on from NZ_MUNR01000010.1 coordinate 175,909, forward strand.
GTTCGGTCGCCTGCGGGTACGCCTGAAGCGGGAAATCATCACCATGCGGCTGCCGACGGTCCGTCCCGAAGGCGGCCGCGCACCGGCGGTGGATGCCCCCACGCTGCAGCGCTGGCTGGATCAGGGCCATGATGACGAGGGTCGCGAGGTCGTATTGCTGGATACCCGCAACGACTACGAGGTCGATGTCGGCAAGTTCCCGCAGGCGGTGGATTACCGCATCGCCAGCTTCACCGAGTTTCCGGCTGCGATCGCCGCCGATCGCGCGCGTTACGAGGACAAGACCATCGTCTCGTACTGCACCGGCGGCATCCGCTGCGAGAAGGCTGCGCTGCACATGCAGGACCTCGGCATGCCGCACGTCTTCCAGCTCGAAGGCGGCATCCTGAAATACCTGGAACAGACCGACGGCGCGCACTGGCGCGGCGACTGCTTCGTGTTCGACGGACGCGTTGCGGTGGACAGCGCACTGACCCCCGCCGGCATCCCGATGCCCGCACCACGCGCCAAGGACAAGGATCCCGACGCATGAGCCTGTACATGGAGACGCATGGCCACGGCCCCGTGCCGATGGTGCTTCTGCATGGCTGGGCGATGCACGGCGGCGTGCTGGCGCCGCTGGTCGAGGCGCTGGAAGAGCAATGCACGATGTACGTGGTCGACCTGCCCGGCCATGGCTACTCACGCGATTGCGGGCTGCCGCTGGAGCCGAGTGCCTGCGCCGCGGCGATTGCCGCCATCACCCCGCCAGCGATCTGGTTGGGCTGGTCGCTGGGTGGACTGATCGCGTTGACTGCCGCACTGGATCTGCCGCACCAGCTACGCGGCCTGGCGATGCTGTGCGCCACGCCGCGTTTCGTGCGCGATGGCAGCTGGCCGTATGGCAACGATGCCGCGATGGTGCAGCAGCTGGCCACCGATCTGGAAACCGATTACCACGGCACGATCGAGCGCTTCCTCGCGCTGGAGGCGATGGGCAGTGCCGATCCACACGCCGAACTGCGCCAGCTGCGCACGCTGGTGTTCGCCCGCGGCGAACCCGATCTGCGCGTATTGCAGGAAGGCATCCGCATCCTGGATACCGGCGACCGCCGCGCCGGCTTGCCTGACCTCGGTGTGCCGAGTGCATGGATCGCCGGCCGCCGCGACCGCCTGGTGCATCCTCAGGCGATGCAATGGTCGGCCAACCAATGCGGCGGCAGCTACGCCGAAATCGATCACGCCGGCCATGCACCGTTCTTCGGCCATGCCGATGTGGTGGCGCAGGCGCTCCAGCCCTTGCTGGCACACATCCATCCCGGGCAGGCCCGATGAACGAGTTCCACCTCGACCGCCAGTTGGTGCGCCGTCACTTCGGCCGCGCCGCCAAAAGCTACGAACAACACGACGTGTTGCAGCGTGAAGTGCAGGCCGCCTTGCTGGAGCGTCTGGACTTCTATATGCAGACACCGCAGCGCGTGATCGACGTCGGTGCCGGGACCGGCCGCGGAAGTGCGCTGCTGAAGCAGCGCTATGCCAAGGCCGAGGTGATCGCCGTCGACCTCGCCCTGCCGATGCTGCGCGCGGCGAAGCAGCACGCGAGCTGGCTCAAACCGTTCCAGCGCGTCTGCGCCGAAGCCACCGCACTGCCGCTGCCCGACCACAGCGTCGACGTGCTGCATTCCAACCTGTGCTTCCAGTGGATCGACGACCTGCCCGCGCTATTCAACGAATGCGTGCGCGTGCTGAAACCCGGCGGCCTGCTGGCGTTCTCCACCTTCGGTCCGGATACGCTGAAGGAACTGCGCGCGTCGTGGGCCGAAGCCGACCAGCAGCCACACGTCAGCCGCTTCCTCGACATGCACGACGTCGGCGACGCCATGCTCGCCGCCGGCCTGCGCGACCCGGTGCTGGACGTGTTCCGCTACACCCTGACCTACAGCGAACCGCGCAAGCTGCTCGAAGAACTGCAAGGTCTCGGCGCCACCAATGCTGACAGCACACGCGAACGCGGCCTCACCGGCAAGTCACGCTACCAGCGCATGCTCGCTGCCTATGAGGCGATGCGCGTGGACGGCCGCATTCCGGCGACATGGGAAGTCGTTACCGCGCATGCGTGGGGTCCGCCGAGCGGCCAGCCGCGGCGTGGTTCTGATGGCGGTGAGATTGCCAGCTTCTCGGTCGACAGCTTGCGCGGGTCGAGGCGGCGCTGAAATCGAAGATTTTGCGGAATCTGGAAGGTTCGCTATGGGTCGAAAGCGAACATCAAGTTTGATCGGCCGATAAGTGAACCTGGCCCCGTTTCTCACTGGCTTCCACGCCCACTCCGGAAGGATTCGGAAAGATGATGGTGTCAGAAATATGGCAAGACTCGTCCAAGCTCTCGCGCCATCAAGAGCTACGGGCATGATCGACACCGTATGCCGCTTACGCCCCCGTTGTTAGTCACCGACAAGAAAGATGCCCATGTCCGACTTTGAACCCAGGCCAGACACCTGCTATCCGAAAACCGAGCGCAGCAGAATCAGGCGCGAGCATCATCTGGGCAGCTACGAACGCGCGGATGTTCATGCCATTCTAGACGCCTCCCCTCTCTGCCACATCGGCTATGTCATCGACGGGGCGCCATTCGTCACGCCCACACTGCACTGGCGCAAGGGCAACCGTGTCTACTGGCATGGTTCGGTTGGCAGTCGTTTCCTGCGTCAAGTAGACGGGGCGCCTGTCTGTGTAACGTGCAGCCTCATGGACGGTTACGTCCTGGCCCGGTCAGCCTTGAACCACGCGGTGAACTACCGATCCGCGATGCTATTCGGTACGGCGCATGTGGTGGACAGCCTTGATGAAAAGGCCGAAGCACTTCGAGATTTTACGGATGACCTCTTTCCTGGTCGGTGGGACTCTCTACGTCCGATGACGGAGAAAGAAGTGAAAGCAACGTCTGTACTGTGGATGGAAGTTGAGGAGGCCACCGTAAAGGTTCGCACTGGACCGCCCAACGATGCCGACGAATCAGATGTTCCCGTCTGGGCCGGCGTCTTGCCCATGCGCACGATGCTGACTACAGCCCAACCCGCCCCCGAACTGCCCACAAGCATTGGCCTGCCTGACCTGCTGGCGACCCTGATAGCTTCAGGACGGCTTCGATAGTGGGATGCCGTCGACTTCCAGACACTAGATATGCCGATGCCAATGCCGCCCCGAGTCGATAACGATCATTCACAACAACCGCCGCTCACCTCCCGCCGCTGCAGACCTTGTGCCGGAAACATCCCACCAGATGATCATTGATCATTCCGGTCGCCTGCAGCAACGAATAGCAGATCGTCGTGCCGACGAAGCGGAAGCCGCGCTTCTTCAGCGCCTTGCTCATGCGGTCGGACAACTCGGTGCTGGCTGGCACTTCACCCTTGTCGCGCCAGCGATTGACCAGCGGCTTGCCGTCGACAAATGACCACAGATAGACGTCCAGACTGCCGAATTCCTCGATCAACTTCAGCGTGGCGATCGCGTTGTCGCGTGTGGCCGTGACTTTCAGGCGATTGCGGATGATACCGGGATCGAGCAGCAGTTTTTCCAGTTCGCGATCCTTCATCGCCGCAACGCGGGCGATCTCGAAGTTGTGGAAGGCCTTGCGGTAGTTCTCGCGCTTGGCCAGCACGGTGCGCCAGGACAAGCCGGCCTGCGCGCCCTCCAGGCACAGGAACTCGAACAGGGCGCGATCGTCATGCAGTGGCGTGCCCCATTCGGTGTCGTGGTAGTGGCACATCAAGGCGTCGCTGCTGATGGCCCAGTGGCAGCGTGGCAGATCGGATGGCTTGGACATGGCAGGCATGGAGTGAGAAGGGCAACGTTAGGTGTGGGTACGCCGGCACACCCTAGCCGACACCGTTAGACTTGTCGCTCCCTCCCGGCTGTTTCGTCATGTCCCCTCTTTCGTCACCACAGCGCAGTGCCGTTCCTGCGTTGCTCGTCACCATCCTGCTCTGGGCGTACAGCTGGATCGTGATGAAGCAGGTGCTGGCGCATGCCGGGCCGTTCGATTTCGCCGCGTTGCGTTACCTGCTTGGCGCGAGCGTGCTGTTTGCAGCACTGCTCGGCCGCCACCGTTGCTGCCGACCATCCTGATCGGCCTGTGCCAGACCGCCGCGTTCCAGGGGCTGGAGCAGTGGGCGTTGCTCGATGGTGGCGCCGGCCATGTAGCGTTGCTGGCCTACACCATGCCGTTCTGGGCTGTGCTGCTGGCGTGGCTGCTGCTCGGCGAAAAGCCGACCCGGCGACACTGGCTGGGGCTGGCGCTGGCGGCGCTGGGACTGCTGTGCATCATCGAGCCGTGGCATCGCATGGGCAGCGTGCTTAGTACCACGCTGGCGCTGGCCGGCGGCGCCGCCTGGGCGACCGGCACCGTGCTCAGCAAGCGCCTGTTCCGCGCGCATATGCTCTCGGTACTCAACATCACCGCATGGCAGATGCTGGCCGGTGGTGTGGCACTGGGCATCGTGGCGCTGGCGGTACCGCAGCGTTCGATCGATTGGGACTTGGCCTTCATCGGTGGCCTTGCCTACAGCGTGGTGCTGGCTTCCGCCGTGGCCTGGTGGCTGTGGTCGATCGTGCTGCAGCGGCTGCCCACCACGGTGGCCAGCCTGTCCAGCCTCGGCGTGCCGATTGTCAGCGTGCTGCTGGCGTGGATGATCCTGCACGAACAGCCATCCATGATGGAGGTAATCGGCATCGCGCTGGTATTGCTGGGGCTGGTCGCGGTCAGCGGCGTCGGTGCACGGCAACGCGCCTGAGCCCGCCATTCAGCCTCCGGGCTTGCATGCAGCGATATCATGTAACGCTGCCGGAACTGAAGAAATGCCGATGTTTGATCTGCCTCAATTATGGACTCATGGAGTCAGCTGGCTGAGTGCCCATGCGGTCGTGCCCTTCCTGGATGTGGTGCATCTGAACGGGTTGGCCGGGGATCCCGATGACATCGCCGCGTCGCTGATGATCGCGGCGCTGCAGGTGGGCATCATCGGCTTTCTGTTCCGTCCGCTGGAAACCTGGTTTCCAGCCGAGCAGTGGACCGATCGCAAGCTGACCCTGGTCGACCGCAACTACACCTTGCTGATGCTGCTTGGCATCTTTCCGTTGTTCACCTATCTGGTGCTGACCCCGTTCAGCCACCTGTTCGGCGGCGCCGACACCGCCACCTCGAGCACCGGCTCGCCGCTCGCGCTGACGCACTGGGTGCCGTGGTTCAACCAGCATCCGTTCGTGCTGTTTGGGGTTTATTACGTCATCTACGACTTCGTGTACTACTGGATGCACCGCACCCAGCACGCGATCCCGTGGTGGTGGGCGTTGCACAGCATGCATCACAGCACGCGCCAGATGAGCTGCTGGACCAACGATCGCGGCAGCCTGGTCGATGGCTTCATCCAGTCGATGATCCTGGCCGTGGTGGGCTTGGTGATCGGCGTGGACCCGGACGAGTTCGCGTGGCTGATGCTGCTCGGCGAGCTGGTGCAGAACTTCTCGCATACGAACACGCGCATCGGTTTCGGCCGCGTGTTCGAGCGGGTATTCGTCGATCCGAAATTCCACCGCCTGCATCACATGCTGGTCGATCCCGAACGGCCCACGCTGCACAACTGCAACTACGGCCAGGTGTTCTCGATCTGGGACGTGCTGTTCCGCACCTCGCTGTACGGCGAGCCGCTGCGGCCGACCGGCGTGGGTGACCCGGTCGTCGATGCCGACAACGACCACGGCCTGGTCGGCTTGCACTGGGCGGCGCTGAAGCGCTTCTGGGGCGCGGTGCGCTGCATCGAAGGTTGGACACCCGGCGAGGTGGCGTTCGGTGAAGGCTACCGGCCGATTCCGGTCAGCCAGCTGGATCTGCATATCTTCGAACACAAGTCGCCAGCCGGAGCCGGAGCGGATCAGGCCAGCAACGCCGCATCTGCGGAAGTGGCCTGACTAATACCAGGGCAGCGCCTGCAGATCGACGTTGCCGCCAGTCAGCACCACGCCGACGCGGCGACCAGCGAAGCGCTCACGCTGTTTGAGGATCGCGGCCAGCACGGTGGCACTGGACACTTCCACCACCTGTTTCAGCTCCGACCACAGCAGTTGCATCGCCGCGATGGTTTCCGCATCGCTGACGGTGATCACGTCAACATGATGGGCGCGCAAGGCATCGAGATTGCGTTCGCCGACCAGCGCACGCAGGCCGTCGCACAGCGTGTCCGGTACCACGGTGGTGACGCGGGAACCATGCTCCAGTGATTGCGCAGCATCGTCAGCGCCCTGCGGCTCGGCGCCGAACAAGACCAATGACGGATTGATCGCATGTGCTGCAATCGCCGCACCGCTGGCCAGACCACCGCCGCCGACCGGCGTGATCAGCGCATCCAGCCCCGGTGCCTGTTGCAACAACTCGAGTACGAGGGTGCCCTGCCCGGCCATCACTTGGGTGTCGGCATACGGGTGCACCAGCACAGCGCCGGTGGTCTTTTCCACCTCGGCTGTCATCGCCTCACGGGCGGCCTGGGTCGGCGCACAGCGATGCAGGATTGCGCCGGCGCGCTCGATCGCCTCGATCTTTGCGCGCACTGCGCCTTCCGGCACCACCACATGCGCGGCAATGTCGCGCGTGGCCGCAGACATCGCCAGCGCATTGCCGTGGTTGCCGGAGGAATGGGTGACCACGCCATGCGCAGCCTGTTCATCACTCAACGCCCATACCGCATTGCAGGCGCCGCGGAACTTGAACGCGCCGCCGCGCTGCAGGTTCTCGCATTTGAAGTGCAGCTCGGCGCCACTCAGCGCATCCAACGCGTCGCTGCGCAGCACCGGCGTGACCCGCGCATGCTGTGCAATCCGCGCGGCGGCATCGCGGATCTGTTCGAAGCTGGGCAACGTACCCTGCAATGTACTCATGGCAACTGGACCTCCACACCACAACGGAAGCTGCGCTCGGCACCGGGCAGCAGGCGGATCGCGTCGGCGCATTCGGGTCGGTTGAACGCATCGGCCATGCACTCCATCGGCTCCAGCGCGATCGCGCGGCGCGCATCGCGGCTTATCGTGTCACCGGTGAATGCGTGCATCACGCCGCGCTCCTGCCACACCGCGATAGCCAATCCACTGGACGGATCGTGCAGATGGGTACGGATCCGGCCATCGGCGTCGGCCTCCAGGTTCGCGTATTCATGATCGAGAACGCTGTCGCCGAGCAGCCGCGGCGTGCGGAAATCCAGCGCCGGCACATCATCCAGTGCCACGAACGCCGCCGCGCCGGGCAGCGCGATCAGCTCGGCATCGGTACGGATCAGCGTCTGCGCCGGAATCTGCAACTGCCAGCCATCAACCGTGGTATTGGCCAAACGGAAGTACGGGTGCCAACCGAAGAAACATGGAGCCGTGCTGTCGCCGACATTGCGCATGCGCGCCTCCAGGGTGATCCCGCCGGCATCCAGCGTGAATGTCACTGTCAGATCGATCGCATGCGGATAACCGGGCTGCGGACGAATCGACGTTGTGCTCAGCGTCACCCGCGCACCCTGTTCATCCGCTTCCAGTGCCGTGATCTCGAACTCCGTGTCGCGCACGAAGCCGTGCCGGCTGGCGCGGGCAGCACCGACGGCACCGGGCTGCAGATCCTGCGGCTGGCCATCGAAGGTATAGCGCGCATCGGCAATGCGCCCGGCGAACGGCACCATGATCGCAAAACGCGAACCCGGCCGACTGGCCACTTCGGCGGCATCGCGGTAGCCATCGGCAAGATCATGCATGGCACCGTCCATGGCCACTTCGAAACTCAACAGGGCCGCGCCATGGCATGCGACACGCAGACGCCGGCTGCCGTCGGGACTGGTCAGCACGACGATCGGCTGTTCACCCAGCCGGGCACGCTCGACGGCATATCGCGCGGCGTTCGTTGGGATCATGGGGTTCTCCTGCCGTTAAAGCACCCCATGTTAGCCTGATCGCTCACCACCCATTGTTGTCCGCATGAACGCACTATCCGAGCAAGCTCCCACACTGATCCGCCTCGATGATTACCGTGCTCCCGCCTGGCGGGTCGAGACGGTCGAGCTGGATTTCGACCTCGGTATCGATGCCAGCGAAGTAGTCGCTCGCCTGCTGCTGCGCCGCGATCCTGCACAGACGGCACCACTGCGGCTGGATGGCGAGAACCTGCAACTGTTGTCAATTGCGCTGGATGACCAGCCTCTTCCCGCCACCGCATACCGCTACATCGGCAACGTACTGGAAGTGGATGGTGCCCATGATGGCAGCGTGCTCGAAACCCGCGTACGCCTTCGCCCGGCTGCGAATACCACGCTGGAAGGTCTGTACCTGTCCGGCTCGCGCGAAGCGGGCTTCCTGCTGACCCAGTGTGAAGCCGAAGGCTTTCGCCACATCACCTTCTTCCCCGACCGGCCCGACGTACAGTCGCGCTACACCGTCACTTTGCGCGCCGACCACACACGCTTTCCGGTGCTGCTGGCCGGCGGCAACCCTGATGGTTCCGGCAAGCTGGAAGGTGGACGACACTGGGCACGTTTCGTCGATCCACATCCGAAACCCAGCTACCTGTTCGCCTTGGTGGCCGGCAGGCTGGAAAAGATAGAGCGCGACTACGTCACCGCCGATGGACGCGCCGTACAGCTGAAGATCTGGGCCGAGGCCGACGCGATCGCCCGCTGCGACTACGCGATGGCCGCGCTGGAACGCTCGATGCGCTGGGACGAGCAGGCCTATGGTCGCAACTACGACCTGGACGTGTTCCATGTCGTCGCCACCCACGACTTCAACATGGGTGCGATGGAGAACAAGGGCCTCAACATCTTCAACGCGAAGTACCTGCTGGCCGATCCGGACTCGACCACCGATGACGAGTACCGGCATGTCGAGGCGGTGGTCGCTCATGAGTACTTCCACAACTGGAGCGGCAACCGCGTCACCTGCCGTGACTGGTTCCAGCTGTCGCTGAAGGAAGGGCTGACGGTCTTCCGCGAGCAGAGTTTCTCCGCGGACATGAACTCCGCGCCTCTGAAGCGCATCGAGGATGTCGCCCTGCTGCGTCGCGCGCAGTTCCCCGAGGATGCAGGACCGCTGGCACATCCGGTGCGCCCGGCGCAGTACAGCGAAATCAACAATTTCTACACCGCCACCGTGTACGAGAAAGGTTCCGAGCTGGTCCGCATGCTGGCCGGACGACTGGGCAGGGAGGGTTTCCGCCGTGGCATGGATCTTTACTTCGAGCGCAACGACGGTCGCGCCGCCACGCTGGAGGATTTCCTGGCTGCGCTGGGCGAGGCCAACGGAACCGACCTGACCCCGTATCTGGCCTGGTATGCGCAGGCCGGCACGCCGCGCCTGAAGGCACACGGCCATTACGATGCTGCCAGCCGCGAATACACCCTGACCCTGACCCAGCAGATCCAGGCCGATACGCATCATGAACCCGGTACGCCGCTGCCGATTCCGGTCAAGCTGGCACTGTTCACACGCAACGGTGACATGCTGCCGCTGCAGATGGATGGCCAGACGGCCAAACCGGAAACCGAGCGGATCGTGGTGCTGACACAGGCCGAACAGCGCTTTGTCTTCCACAATGTCATCACCGCACCGGTGCCATCGCTGCTGCGCGGATTCTCCGCGCCGGTAATTCTCGATTGCGACTACACGCCGGAAGAGCTTGCTTTGCTGCTGCGCCATGACATCGACGGCTTCAATCGCTGGGAGGCCAGCCAGCAGCTGGCCATCCGCGCCTACGAGAATTTGCGCGACGGCGTCGCCGATGTCGCCCTGCAGGCGTGGTGCGAGGCGTTGGCGCAGCTTTTCCAGGACGACACCATCGACGACGCGCTGCTGGCCGAGCTGTTGACCCCGCCGGGCGAGATCGAACTGGCCGAACGCGAGACGGGCATCGACCCGCAGCACATCCACATGCTGCGCGAGCGCCTGCAGCAGCGGCTGGCCGAACGGCTTGGCGCGATGGCATTGCGCCAGCGCTTCCAGACGCTGGACGCGCATGCCAGCATCGAGCTCGACGCCCTCAGCCAGGCGCGACGGCGACTCAAGCGGCGCGTGCTGGAGCTGTTGAATCTGGCAGATGGCGGCAGTGCCCGAGTACTGGCGGCAGTGCAATATCGCAGCGCGCCCGGCATGACGGACCGGCTCGCCGCGCTCACCATGCTGGTACACGGCCACGCCGCACAAGCTGCCGCGGTGCTGGCGGATTATCGCGAACGCCATGCCGACAACGCGCTGGCGCTGGACAAATGGTTTGCCGTACAGGCGCAGTTGCCGGGCGATGCCGCGCTGGAACGCGTACTGCTGCTGGAGCAGGACCCGGCATTCACGTTGAAGAACCCGAATCGGGTACAGGCGCTGTTCGGCGCCTTCGTGCGCGGCAATCCCAGCGGTTTCCACCGCGCCGACGGCGCCGGTTATCGCCTGCTCGCCGAGCGCCTGCTCACACTCGATGCGCTCAATCCGCAGCTCGCGGCACGACTGGCCACGGCGTTCAACGGGTGGCAGCGGCTGGAACCGCAGCGTCGCGAGGCAGCACGCGTGGCGATTGCCGGACTGGCCCGACACGGCGCGCTTTCGCGCAATCTGGCCGAGATCATCGGCAACGTGCTCAGTCACTGAGCGCCGGCAGGCCGTTCGCAAGGCGCCTGAGTATCTCCATCCGTGCGCGTGGCATGTTCGCCGCGCACACGCCTCGCCGGATTCAGACGGCCAGATGGTCCAGTGCGTCGAGCAGGCTCTGCATGCGCGATTCCAGGTCCGGCTGCAGCGCAACGCGCTCGTTGTCAGCACGCTCTTCCAGGCTGTCCATCGCCATTTCGATCTGGCCAATCTCGATCATCAGATCATGGCGTGGATAAACCGGCTCGAAGTTGAAGTTCATGTCCATGGTATGTCCCCTTCGCATGGGTTCGTGTTGGTAAGCGGGAAGATGCATCGCCCGTGCCAATGTGTGATGTTCATCACAATCGATTCGCGATCCACATCGCGCGACTGACGCTGCACGTCATCTGCTGCCGCGGCCCGGCACAAACCCCCTTTTCAGTCACCCCTTGTTCACGCGTATTCGGTGAATATCCGTCCCTACGACGGGGCAGCGCTCGCTGTCTTTGCCAGCAGACTTCCGGTTTCTGGCGCTCGGCAATACGGTCATCCTGGATTCCCCCTGTTCCTGAGACCGCCGGGCGCCAGATCTATCAGCACAAGGCTCCGCGGCCGCCGCCGCGGGGCCTTGTCTTTTATGCTTCCGAAGGTCTGCCGACCGCACAAAAGGCGACGGCACCCCGAGGGGTGCCGTCTTGCTTCCTTTCCTGGTACGCGATCGAACCCCTGTCCGTTCGATCTCGGCGCGCGTGTTCGCGCAGCGTCTGCCCGTGAAAGTGCTGTCGGATTTAAGCATGGACCATGCCAGCCACCTCGATCCGCCGGCAAAGCTATTAATGGCGTTACCATGGCGCCCCGTTTTGTCACTTTTTGCACGCTCAGGTCAGTTCCATGCGCCATCCGACCCACTACGACGTCATCGTGATCGGCGGCGGCCACGCCGGCACCGAGGCCGCACTGGCGTCCGCACGTACCGGTGCACGCACCCTGCTGCTCAGCCACAACATCGAGACGATCGGCCAGATGAGCTGCAACCCAGCCATCGGCGGCATTGGCAAGGGTCACCTCGTCAAGGAGATCGACGCGCTCGGCGGTGCCATGGCGCAGGCAGCGGATCGCGCCGGCATCCAGTGGCGCACACTGAACGCGTCAAAGGGACCGGCCGTTCGCGCCACCCGCTGCCAGGCCGACCGTGCACTGTACAAGGCAGCGATCCGGCGCAGCGTGGAAACCCAGCCGAACCTGGAGTTGTTCCAGCAGGCCGTGGACGACCTGATCATCGAGCACGGCCGGGTCACCGGCGTGATGACCCAGATGGGCCTCTCGTTCGGTGCGAACGCGGTAGTGCTCACGGCAGGCACCTTCCTCGCCGGCAAGATCCATATCGGTCCGGCGCAGTACGCGGGTGGCCGTGCCGGCGATCCGCCGGCCAGCACGCTGGCGCAGAAACTCCGCGAACTGCCCGTGGCCGCCGATCGCCTGAAGACCGGTACGCCGCCGCGCATCGATCTGCGCAGCATCGATTTCAGCGAGCTGGAAGAGCAGACCGGCGACGACCCGGCGCCGGTGTTTTCCTATCTGGGTTTGCGTGCCGATCATCCACGCCAGGTCAGCTGCTGGATCACCCACACCAGCGAACGCACCCATGGACTGATCCGCGGCGCGCTCGACCGCTCGCCGCTGTACACCGGCCAGATCGAAGGCATCGGCCCGCGCTACTGCCCGTCGATCGAGGACAAGGTGGTGCGCTTCGCCGAGAAGTCCTCCCACCAGATCTTCATCGAACCGGAGGGGCTGGATACGTTCGAGATCTATCCGAACGGCATTTCCACCTCGCTGCCGTACGACGTGCAGCTGGCGCTGGTGCGTTCGATCAAGGGTTTCGAACATGCCCACATCACGCGACCCGGCTACGCGATCGAGTACGACTACTTCGATCCGCGCGGCCTGCATCCGTGGCTGGAGACGAAGGCGATTCCCGGCCTGTACTTCGCCGGCCAGATCAATGGCACCACCGGCTACGAGGAAGCCGGTGCACAGGGCCTGATCGCCGGGCTCAACGCGGCACTCGCCGTGCAAGGCAAGGTGCCGTGGTATCCGCGTCGCGACGAGGCGTATATCGGCGTGCTGATCGACGACCTCACCAGCAATGGCACGATCGAGCCATACCGCATGTTCACCTCGCGCGCCGAGTACCGGTTGCACCTGCGCGAGGACAACGCCGATTTGCGACTTACCGAGACTGGCCACGCACTTGGCGTGGTGCCGCAAGTGCGTTTTGACGCGCTGCGGGCGAAGCGCGAGGCGGTCGAGCGCGAAACGCAGCGCCTCGGCGCGCTGTGGGCCGCACCGAACAACGCGCTGGGCGCGGCCATCGAGCGCCAACTCGGCATCGCGGTGAGCCGCGAAACGAATGCTCTCGACCTGCTACGCCGGCCGGAGCTGGACTACGCGAAATTAACCAGCGTGCCCGGCCTCGGCCCCGCGGTGGAGCGCGAAGACGTCGCCACCCAGGTCGAGGTACAGACCAAGTATTCCGGCTATCTGGAACGCCAGCACGAGGAAATCGAGCGCCAGCGCCGGCATGAGCATACGGCGATTCCCGCCAGCTTCGACTACGACAAGGTGCGCGGCCTCTCCGCCGAAGTGCTGCTGAAACTGAAGCGCTCGCAGCCGGCGACGATCGGCCAGGCGGCGCGCGTCAGCGGCGTCACGCCGGCGGCGATCTCGCTGCTGCTGGTGCACCTGAAGCGCCACGCCGCCTGAGCCTCTTCCTTCCCACGCCACAGGGACTTGTGGCATGCAGCATCCGGCGGTACTCATGGCATCATGCCCACTTTGACCAGCATGGGGAGTGTGCACGATGGAAATCTGGATTGGTCGGGACGGCGAACGGCACGGCCCGTACAAGGAAGAGGACGTACGTCAGTGGCTGCGCAGTGGCCAGGTCAGCCGCGACGACCTGGCCTGGTACGAAGGCCTCGCCGACTGGCAGCCGCTGTCGGTGCTGTTTCCCGATGAAATGCGCAGCGCGCCGCCGCCGGTCAGCAATTCTTATTCAGCACCCACTGCGCCGCGGCAGGCGCTGCCGCAAACCACCGCTGCAGCACTGGAAGACTACGCCGGTTTCTGGAAGCGAGTGGGTGCCTATATCCTCGATGCGATCATTCTGTACCTGCCGAACATGCTCATCATGAAGGCCCTCGGTGGCGATGCGGCTCAAGCAGCGTTGAAGCAGGCGATGCTTGCCGCACCGGGTGATGCGCACGCAATGATGGCAGCCTATGGCCAGTTCTACTCGTCGATGGCAACTGCATCGCTGATCACCACCGTATTGGCATGGTTGTACTTTGCCTTGTGCGAAAGCTCGGCCTGGCAGGCCACCGTGGGCAAACTGGCCCTCGGTATCAGGGTCACCGACCTGCAGGGCAACCGGATCAGCTTCCCGCGCGCGCTGGGTCGCTATCCAGCCAAGATCCTCAGCGGCATCATCTTGTGCATCGGCTTTCTGATGGTCGCCTGGACCCAGCGCAAGCAGGGGCTGCACGACATGATCGCCAGCACCCTGGTGCTGAATGGCCGCGCCAGCGAATTCAAGCCGACGCAGGCTTCGCCTGGCAGCAGCAATTCGTTCAGCGCCTGATCCCGCGTTGTTCATCCACGGCGCCACGACTTGGTCGCGGCGCCGTTTTCGTTCGGGGCTCGCACGCGGCGATAAAGCTTCAAGCCCCTTGATATCATCACTGGCTTGATCTCATTCATCCGGCGCGGCGCGCCATCGCAAGGAACAGAAAGTCCCTCATGCTCAGCATCGAACAACGCATTGCCCACGACATCGCCGCCAAACCCGAACAGGTGCGTTCGGCGGTAGAGCTTCTTGATGGCGGCGCCACCGTGCCGTTCATCGCGCGCTACCGCAAGGAAGTCACCGGCGGTCTTGACGATACCCAGCTGCGCCTGCTGGAAGAGCAGCTGCATTACCTGCGTGAACTGGAGGACCGCCGCAGCGCGATCCTCGCCAGCATCGAGGAACAGGGCAAACTGAGCGATGCGCTGAAGGGCGACATCTTCGCTGCCGACACCAAGGCACGACTGGAAGATCTGTATCTGCCGTTCAAGCCGAAGCGGCGCACCAAGGCACAGATCGCGCGCGAAGCCGGGCTGGAACCACTGGCGCTGGGCCTGCGCGAGGATCCCACGCTGACGCCCGAGGCATTCGCTGAAAAGTTTGTCGACGCGGAGAAAGGCGTGGCCGACGTGCGCGCGGCGCTCGATGGCGCACGGGCGATCCTGATGGAATCGATCGCCGAGGACGCGCACCTGGTCGGCGAGCTGCGCGACTGGCTGTGGGCGCAGGGGCAGATCCGCGCCAAGCTGGTCGAAGGCAAGGAGAACGAGGGCGCGAAGTTCCGCGACTATTTCGACCATGTCGAACCGATCGGCAAGATTCCCTCACATCGCCTGCTGGCGCTGATGCGCGCGCGCAACGAAGGCATTATCGAGCTGGAACTCGCACCGGCTGCCGACAGCGAACAAGGCCACATCGAAGGCGAAGGTCGTGTCGCCGCCCGCGCCAATATCCACAACCGCGGCCGTGCTGCCGATGCGTGGCTGCGCGAAACCGTGCGGCTGACCTGGCGGGTGAAGCTGCACCTGCATCTCACCCTCGACCTGTTCGGCCGCGTGCGCGAAGGCGCCGAGGACGAGGCGATCCGCGTGTTCGGCGACAACCTCAAGGATCTGATGCTGGCCGCACCGGCTGGTGCGAAGACCGTGATGGGCCTCGATCCCGGCATCCGTACCGGCGTCAAGGTGGCGGTGGTCGATGCCACCGGCAAGCTGCTCGCCACCGATGTCATTTATCCGCACGAGCCACGCCGGCAGTGGAACGAATCCCTCGTGCAACTGGCGAAGCTGTGCAAGCAGCACGGTGTGGATCTGATCGCGATCGGCAACGGTACCGCCTCGCGCGAAACCGACAAGTTGACGGGTGAGCTGATCAAGAAGTTGCCCGACGCCAGGCTGTCGAAAGTGGTGGTAAGTGAAGCGGGCGCCTCAGTGTATTCCGCCTCGGAAATCGCAGCGAAGGAATTCCCCGCCCTCGACGTGAGCCTGCGTGGCGCCGTCTCCATCGCACGCCGACTGCAGGATCCGCTGGCCGAACTGGTGAAGATCGAGCCGAAGGCGATCGGCGTCGGTCAGTACCAGCACGACGTGAACCAGATCAAGCTGGCACGTGCGCTGGATGCGCGCGTCGAGGATTGCGTGAATGCGGTCGGCGTGGATGTGAATACCGCTTCCGCCGCCCTGCTGTCGCGCGTGGCCGGCCTCAGCGCCAGCGTCGCCGAGAACGTGGTGAAGCACCGTGACAGCAACGGCCCGTTCGCCAACCGCAAGGCACTGCTGAAAGTGCCGCGGCTCGGCGACAAGGCATTCGAGCAGTGCGCCGGCTTCCTGCGTGTGTCCAACGGCGACAACCCGCTGGACGCCAGCTCGGTACATCCGGAAGCCTACCCGGTGGTCGAACGGATCATCGCGCAGTGCGGCCGCGAGGTGCGCAACATCATCGGCGACAGCAGCTTCCTGCGCGGCCTGAAAGCCGAGCAGTTCACCGACGAGAAGTTTGGCGTGCCGACCGTGCGCGACATCCTGAAGGAGCTGGAAAAACCCGGCCGCGATCCGCGGCCGGAATTCGTCGCGCCGAGTTTTGCCGAAGGCGTCGAGGACGTGAAGGACCTCAGGCCCGGGATGATTCTCGAAGGTCGCGTCACCAATGTCGCCGCATTCGGTGCCTTCGTCGACATCGGCGTGCATCAGGATGGTCTGGTGCACGTCTCCGCGTTGTCGCACACCTTCGTCAAGGATCCACGCGACGCCGTGAAGGCCGGCGACATCGTCAAGGTGAAGGTGATGGAAGTGGACATCCCGCGTCAGCGCATAGGCCTGAGCATGCGGCTGGACGACGAACCTAGACAGGCGCGCGGCCGGCCGGGTGCAGACAAGGATGGCTCGCGCGGCCAGCCCGACTCGCGTCCTGCGCGCAGCGGCATCGGCAAGCCGTTGCCGGCAGCGGCCCCAAGCGGGAATGCTTTGGCCGAAGCTTTTGCGCGAGCCCGCAAGAACTGACGCAGGCAGATGGTGCGCATGACCATGCGCACCCGCACGTTTTCCGATAATGTGACGCCCCTGTTACGAGGCCCTGTCCGGGCCGCCTTTCCGGGGAGTCAACACATGCTTCGCAAGCGTCATCTGGTCTCGGCGATCGTCGCCGCCATGCTTCTGGCCACCACGGCACACGCTGCCGGGAGCGCGCCGTTCGACAACGTCGTGGTGTTCGGCGACAGCCTGAGCGATACCGGTCAGTTCTTCTCCACCTCGCTCAACGAATACTCCAAGTTCACCACCAATCCGGGAGAAGTGGCCGTGCAGATCGTTGCCGGTCATTACGGCTTCAACCTGCAGCCGTCGCGCGTCGGTGGCAGCGACTATGCCTACGGTGGTGCGGGCGTGATCACGGATGACGACGGTCCGGATCCCTCGATCCCGACCATCACCCAGCAGGTCACCGGCTATCTCGCCAACGGCGCCAAAGCCGATCCGCACAGCCTGTACATGGTCTGGGGTGGCGCGAACGACATCTTCTACCACTCCACCGAATACGGCATTGGCACGATCTTTCCGGGGGCCGGGGAGACCGAGGCACAGGCGACCGCCAACATCAATGCGGCCGCCACGCAGGAACTGGTGCTGATCAACCAGCTCAAGCAGGCGGGCGCCAACTATGTGGTGGTGTTCAACCTGCCCAATATCGGAGATACGCCCTCGGCACATGCGGACGAGGCGCTGGTGCCGGGCATCAGCAGTTTCCTCACCGGCGTGTCGCAGTCCTACAACCAGACGCTCAACGCCGGGCTGGGCTCGAACACGCTGGGAGTCAACACCTACGCCTTGTTCGAACAGGTCGTGGCCGATCCCGCCAAGTACGGCTTCACCAACATCAGCACGCCAGCCTGCACCACGTCGAGCTCGCATGACTGCGATGGCAGCACCCTGGTCGCTCCGGGTGCGGATCAGACCTACCTGTTCGCCGACGGCGTGCACCCGACCACGGCCGCACACGCGATGCTGGCGCAAGTGGTGCTGTCCGAGCTGGCTGCTCCCGGTCAGATCTCGCTGCTCGGCGAGGCACCGCTGGCCTCGTCCACCGAACAGACCGGTGTCCTGCGCGCCCAGATGATGAAGGACAGCCTGGGTGCCACCCAGCGCGCCTTCGTCAATATCGACTACGCACAGCAGCGCTTCGACGGCAGCAGCAGTTCGCCACAGACCAGCAGCAACAACGTGAACCTCACGCTCGGCGGCGACATGCAGTTCGGCAGCAACCTGTCGGGCGGCATCGCTCTTGGCGTGGCACACAACAATGCCGGCGTATCCGGCGGTGGCGGCTACACGCTGAAGGACTACTCCGGGCTGGCTTATCTCACCTACCACGCTGGCGGCGGTTATGCCGGCGGTTATGCCAGCTATGGCAAATCCAGCTTCGACGACATCAACCGCAACTTTCAGGTCGGTGCCGCGAACGTCGCTGAAACCGGCAGCACCGACGGCTCGCATCGTGGCGTCGGCCTGACCGGTGGCTGGTGGTTCGATGTCGGCAGCAGTCTCAAGACCGGCCCGTACGCGAACCTGGAATGGCAGGACATCGATGTCGACAGCTACCACGAGGCCGGTAGCGACGCGACCGCCATGTGGTTCGGCAGCCAGCACCGCCAGGCACTGATCTCCTCCCTGGGATGGCGCCTGCAGGGGCAGTGGCAGGTCAACAACCTGGTCATGACGCCGTATGCCGAACTGGCCTGGAACCGTGACAGCAAGGCCGACCCGCGCGAGATCAGTACCGGCCTGAACACCATGAACGGCTCATTCGCGCTGGCCGGCTTCGTGCCGGACAAGACCTGGGGTACTGCCAGCATCGGCCTGTCCGCCCAGCTCACTCCCAGCGTCACCAGCTGGATCGGCTACGAGGGCCACTTCAGCGACAGCAGCCAGCGCTACAACAGCGTCAATCTGGGTTTCAAGATCGGCTTCTGATCCACGCTGGCGGCACAGCGAAAAGGCCGTCCACTTTCGTGGACGGCCTTTTCGTATCCGGAGTACGGCCGAGCCGGCTTACTTGTTCTTGCCACCGGTGGCCAGGTTCAGAATGTCCAGTGCCTGCTTGTGCAACTTCGCCGCCGTATCGTCGTCGAGCGTCTGCACGTCGGTGCCGACCTGATGCTGCTTCAACACCAGCGTACCGTCATCGCTCCAGCCAGCGCGATCGATCGCACTCGGCTTCGCTCCGCTGCTGGCCATCGTCTTCTGTTCGATCGCCCACGGCTTGCCATCTTTGTAGGCGTAATCGGTACTGGTGAAGCCCTTGTCGCCGTAGTCGACCAGTTCGCGGATGAACTGGATCTGGCCCGCCTGACGGAACACCTGCCAGCCACGCGAGGCATTCGGATCGAGCTTGGTGCCGTGGCTCATCTTCATCCCACCGAGCTGCTTCTGATCGTCGATGAACGCGGCGAGCACTTTCTCGCCCGGCGTCTGCTCAGCCACCAGTTCGATCGCCACACCGTCATTCTTCTCGCCCTTGGCAAGCACCGGGGCCTGGATCTTCATCACGTAATGACGCTCGCCATCGGTCAGGGTGGCTTGCACCACGTACAGGTCACCCGACTTCACCTCGGCCGGATTGAAGCTCAGCTGGAACGGCTGTGGGAAAGTACCGGCCGGCGACGTCTTGCTTGCAAGCGGGGCAGAACCCGCTGCCCCGGCCGACACGTCGACCAGGTTGATCAGCAGTTGGGCGGTGGCCGACGGCGGGGTGTCTCCGCGTACCGTGATCGTGCCGCTCACTTCATTGGCGACCTTGGTGGCCGCTGCCGTGTCCGCAGAGCTGGAGGAAGCCGCGCCGGTATCCGTCGACTGCGACGGGGAAGAAGCATTGTTGCAACCGGCCAGGGCCAGTGCTGCAACCGACATCAGCGACAAAACCGTCTTGCGCATGGGAAAACCTCATAAACGTGAAAGCAAGCACGAAAGCTGTCAGGCGCCTGTGCGCCGCAACTCTACGCGGGGGAAGCTCCAAGCATAGCCCAAAAAGAGCAGTGCGGAAAAGTCAATCCATCCAATGACCTACCATGCGCAAGCGTACGCAGGTTCTTGCACAGCCTTGGCCGCCTGTCTCCTGCTCGGTCGCACCACGAACCGACCGGAATCCGAAGAGCAGAATCAACTGCGTCGCAGCGCCCTGTACGCAATGTCACGCCGGCAGAAGACGCCGTCATAGCGAATCTGCCCGACAGCCCTATAGGCCTGCTCGCGGGCAGCGGCAATGTCGCGGCCCAGCGCGCATACGGTCAACACGCGACCGCCTGCGGTGACAGCACGGCCATGCCCATCAAGCTGGGTACCCGCATGGAAAACCTTGGTATCGCTGTCGGTGACTGCATCCAGACCCTCGATCACGTCACCGCTGCGCACCTTGCCGGGATAGCCTTCGGCCGCCAGCACCACGCCGATCGCCGGGCGCGGATCCCAGCGCGCCGTCGTGTCCTTCAACCGGCCGTCCAGCGCGGCGTCGATCAGTTCAACCAGATCGGATTTCAGACGCAGCATGATCGGTTGCGTCTCCGGATCGCCGAAGCGCACGTTGAACTCGATCACCTTCGGGTTGCCGGCCTTGTCGATCATCAGGCCCGCGTACAGGAAGCCGATGAAGGGGGCTCCTTCGACGGCCATGCCATGCAGGGTCGGCTCGATCACTTGCTTCAGGATGCGCTGCTCGACCTCAGGCGTGACCACCGGTGCCGGCGAGTACGCACCCATGCCACCGGTATTCGGGCCGAGATCGCCCTCGTCACGTCGCTTGTGATCCTGACTCGAAGCCATCGGCAGCGCATGGCTGCCATCGCTCATCACAATGTAGCTGGCCTCCTCGCCGTCGAGGAACTCCTCGATCACCACCCGCGCCGAGGCATCACCGAAGCTGTGCGCGCCAAGCATGTCGTGCAGCGCCAGCTCGGCATCGGCCAGGGTCAGTGCGACCACCACGCCCTTGCCCGCAGCGAGGCCGTCGGCCTTGATCACGATCGGCGCGCCATGCTGGCGCACGTAGGCCAGGGCCGGATTCAGATCGGTGAACACGGCATAACGGGCGGTGGGAATGTTGTGTCGCTGCAGGAAATCCTTGGCGAACGCCTTGGAACCCTCCAGCTGCGCGGCGATGGCGCGCGGGCCGAAGATGCGCAGGCCGGCAGCGCGGAAACGATCGACCACGCCGGCCACCAGGGGCACCTCGGGGCCGACCACGGTCAGGCCGACCTTCTCGCTCTTGGCCAGTTGCAGCAGGCCGTCGATATCGCCCATCGCGACATCGGCATTGCGCACACCGCGCTCATGCGCCGTGCCGGCATTGCCGGGAGCCACGATCACCTCGTCGACCTGCGACGACTGCCTGAGCTTCCACGCCAACGCGTGTTCGCGTCCGCCGCTGCCGATCACCAGAACCTTCATGCCTGCACTCCGAGAACCACTCATGCGCCACGCGACGCAGGCGCGCATTGTAGCGGCTGCGACGGATCAGCCGCGCAGCATCCGATGGTTTCCCGGCCTTCAGTCGTGATGCTGCAAAAGCTCCAGCAGCGCCGCCCGCGGCAACTTGCCGGTCTCGTTGCGTGGCAGAGCCGTCACCAGGCGCAGTGGCCGTGGCAGGAACAGCGGGTCGATCGCACGACGCAACGCATCGAGGATGACGTGTTCGTCCAGCCCCGGCGCCACCGCCAGCGCAGCAATCCGGTGCACATCGAGTGCATCGCCGCCATCGAGCTGGAACACCACCCCGTCCCGCACACCCGGGATCGCCAGCAGACGACGGGTGAGGTCGCCGAGCGAAGCACGCTTGCCGGCGATCTCCAACATGTCCGCATGACGGCCGCGCAGGCGGAAGCGGCGCCCACCGTCGGACAGACTGACGATATCGGCCAACGTGATCGGCACCTCCAGTTGGGGTGCCTCGACGGCGGTGCCGTCCGGCTGTGGATGAAGGAAAACGTCGTCATACAGCAGCCAGTCCTCGTCCACAGTGGGACGCCGACTGGCGAAAACGCAAGTCTCGGTGGAGCCGAATACCTCCAGCAGCGGAGTGCCGAAGCACCTTTCAGCAGCCTGTGCCAGCTCGACTGGCAGCGGTGCGGTCGCCGAAACCATCGCGGCAATCGCTGGCAGCGCAATGCCGGATTCAACCAGCGCACGCAGATGCACCGGCGTGGTCACCAGCACCCGCGGCGGCGGCACCGCAGCCAGTGCAGCCGCTACATCGGCCGGGAAGAACGGCCGCCCGGCATGGATGCCGGCGCCACCGAGCAACGGCAGCAACACTGACATCTCCATGCCGTACATGTGCTGGGACGGCACCGTGGCAACCACCGTGAAATGCTCTCCGACGGCCGCCTGCAGCATCGCCAGATTGCCCGCATTGCTGGCGTGAAAACTCTGCCAGGTCTTCCTGTTCGCGCTGGGCACCCCGGTGGAACCGGAGGTATAACCGATCGCCACCACCTGATTGGCGGGAATCATCGGCCACGGTGCGTCCACTTCGGACAGCGGCGCGGACTCAAGCACCGGAAGGCGGTAATACCCATGCGGCGCCGGAGCCAGCGCCTGTTCGCCCAGCGCATAGCAGCCCGGGTGTGCCGCCATCACCTCATCCACCGCCTGCGGCGCACGCGAGGAGGGCAGCAGGTTGGTCTGCCCGCGCAGCACGATCGCGCAAAACGCGACCAGGAAGGCGTAACGGTCCTCACACAGGTTCACGGCAGCGGTGGCCGCGGGCAACTCGGCCGCCACGACACGCACATGCGCCAGAAACTGTGCGGCACTCACTGCATGACCATCGCGCCACGCCAGCACCCGCGCAGAGTCGATCGCGCTCAGCAACGGCAGGCGCGCCGGCGCCTCAAGCTGATAGGTGTCGTAAACGATCGCCACGCGCTGTCTCCCTAGCTATTCGATGCCTTGCGTCGGGATACAGCATCGCGCCAGCCAATGAACGCCGACGTGAATGGCGAAGACTGTCGTCCCGCAACGGTTCAGCTGTCGCGTGGCGATTTTCGACCCGTGGCGTTCCCCTGGACGCTTAACCACGGATGATAGCGCCCGACAAGGCGTCGCGGATCATCGTGGGGCTGCCTTGGCCGCCCAGTGGGGCATCCAGCACCCCATCCAGCGCATCGCCGAAGTAATCCCTCACGGTCCGCGCCGCGCGCGCCGGCGGCTGGCCATGCGGATTCGCGCTGGTCGACACCAGCGCACCGTCAAAGGCCCGGCACAAGGCAGCAGCAGGCTCATGCGCGGTGACCCGCAGCGCAATACCCGCATGTGCACCGGCGACCCATGCCGGTACCTCTGCCGAGCGCGGGAACACCCAGGTGTGCGGCCCCGGCCAGCTGCTCCGCACCTGCTGCATCACCGCTGCGGGTACGTCGGCCAGTTCGATGTAACGCTCGACTTGGGCAAGATCGGCGGCGATCAGCAGCACGCCCTGCGTCGACGGGCGCTGCTTCAGGGCAAACAATCGTTCGAAGGCCTCGCGATCCTGCGGATCGCAGCCGAGGCCGAACACCGCCTCGGTCGGATAGGCCAGCACGCCACCCCCACGCAGCAGCCGGGCAGCGGCATCGAGATCGGCGAGGGTGAAGCTGCGCAGCACTCAGGCCTCGGCTTTGCTGGCAGCGGCCTTCCTGGTTGCCGCCTTCTTGGTGGCTACCTTCTTCGTTGCGGTCTTTTTCGTGGCTGTCTTTTTGGTCGGCGTTTTCTTGACGGCGGACTTCTTCGCCGCTGCTGCCGACTTCTTCACTGCGGCTTTCTTGGTGGCCGTCTTTTTGGCCGCTGTCTTCTTGCCGAAACGGCCCTTGCGCACCGGTGCTGCGGCAAGCAATTCGAGGCACTGCGCCTCGGTCAACTCCTTCGGCTCCTGCTCCTTCGGGATGCGCGCGTTCTTCTCGCCGTCGGTGATGTAGGCGCCGTAGCGACCGTTCAGCACCTGCACGCCGTTACCGAAATCGAGGATCAGCCGGTTCGCCAGCATCTCCAGCTTTTCCTGCACGATCTGCAACGCGCGCGGCAGCTCGATCGTGTACGGATCGTCCTCGGCCTTGAGCGAGGCATAGGTGCTGCCCTGCTTCACGAACGGACCGAAGCGGCCGATAGCCACGCTGACTTCATCGCCGTTTTCCGCCTGGCCGAGCTGACGCGGCAGCTTGAACAACTCCAGCGCCTCGGCCAGATTGATCGTGTGCATGCTCTGGCCGGGGCGCAACGAGGCGAACTGCAGCTTCTCGTCGCTGTCCTTGTCGCCGATCGCGGCATAGGGCCCGAACCGGCCCAGTCGCACGAACACCGGCTTGCCGGTTTTCGGATCGGTGCCCAGTTCACGCGCACCGGTCGCCTCGCTACGGTCGACCGACTCGGCCTTCTCGTCCACCTGCTGCTTGAATGGCAGCCAGAAACGCTCCATCAACGGCACCCAGGCCTCTTCGCCTCGGCTCACCGCATCCAGTTCGTCTTCCATCTTCGCGGTGAAGTCGTAATCGACGTACCGGGTGAAATGCTGGGTAAGGAACTTGCTGACCGCCCGGCCGACGTCGCTGGGTTTGAAGCGGCGGCTGTCGAGGAATACGTATTCGCGGTTCTGCAGCACCTGGATGATGCTGGCGTAGGTCGATGGGCGGCCGATACCGTGCTCTTCCAGCGCCTTGACCAGGCTTGCCTCGGAGTAGCGCGGCGGCGGTTCGGTGAAATGCTGGTCGGCCACGATCTCGTGTAACGGGACCGCCTCGCCCTTCTCCAGTCGCGGCAGCCGACGGCCTTCGTCGTCCTCCTCACTCTTCTGGTCATGCCCCTCTTCGTACACCGCAAGAAAGCCGGGATCGACCACCGTGGTGCCGCTGGCGCGGAACGAGGCATCGCCCCCGGCGACATCGGGCACCGCAAACTCCACCGACACCGTGTTCAAGGTGGCGTGGATCATCTGGCAGGCGACCGTACGCTTCCAGATCAGCTCGTACAGCTTGCGCTGGTCATCGTTGAGAAAGGCAGCGACCGATTTCGGCGTGTACATCGCCGAGGTCGGGCGAATCGCCTCGTGCGCCTCCTGGGCATTCTTCGACTTGGTCTTGTACACCTGCGGTGCGTCCGGCAGTGCGTGACCACCGAAATCGCGGGCGATCAGCTGGCGCAATTCGGCCACCGCATCGTCACCGAGCATGGTCGAGTCGGTACGCATGTAGGTGACCAGGCCGACGTTGCCGTCGCTGCCCAGCGCCACGCCCTCATACAAGCCCTGCGCCACTTTCATCGTGCGGCTGGTGGTGAAGCCGAGCTTGCGCGCGGCCTCCTGCTGCAGGGTGGATGTGGTGAACGGCGCAGCCGGACGGCGCTTGCGTTCCTTCGAACTGACGTCGCTGACGGTAAGACGGCCACGTGCGGCCTGCGTCAGGGCGTCACGGGCGGCTTGCGCGTCCGTTTCATTGGTGAGATCGAATTGCTCGAATTTCTTGCCGTTGAGCTTGCTCAGCCGCGCCGTGAAATCGCCGTCGGCGTGCTTCAGCTGCGCCTCGATCGTCCAGTACTCGCGTGCATTGAACGCCTCGATCTCTTCCTCGCGCTCGACGATCATGCGTAGCGCGGGTGACTGCACGCGGCCGGCGGAAAGTCCTCGCTGCACCTTGCGCCACAGTACCGGCGACAGGTTGAAGCCGACCAGGTAATCCAGCGCGCGTCGCGCCTGTTGCGCGTCGACCAGATCGTGCGAGAGCTGGCGCGGCGCCGCCACCGCGGCCTTGATCGCCTTTGGCGTGATTTCGGAAAACACCACGCGGTGCAGTTGCTTGCCCTTGGTCAGGCCGCGCTCCTTCAGGATCTCGCTGATGTGCCAGCTGATCGCCTCGCCTTCGCGATCCAAGTCGGTCGCGAGATAGATGTCGTCAGCAAGCTTGGCTGCCTTGGCGATGGCGTCGACGTGCTTCTCGTTGCGCTCGATCACCTCGTAGGCCATGGTGAAACCGTGTTCGGTGTCGACCGCGCCCTCCTTCGGCTTCAGGTCACGCACGTGACCGTAGGAGGCGAGAACCTGAAAGTCCTTGCCAAGATATTTGTTGATCGTCTTGGCCTTGGCCGGTGATTCGACGATGAGCAGGTTTTTTGCCATGAAGCAGGATTTCCGGAAGCGAATCACCGGCGCTTGCGGCGCCGGACATATATATAGTTGAAACCACGTCGTGCCAGCGGCTGTCAAGCCCGAGCCATCCGTCAACGCACTCCGGTCCATGCGGACAGGCACGCTCAATCATGCAGCGATCCTGTCGGCAGCCGCTGGTAGCGATTGCCCGGCAGGCTTTCGATCATGCCCTCCAGTTCCAGCATCAACAACATCGAAGACACCGCCGCCGCAGACTGGCCGCCGCGCTGGACAAGTTCGTCCAACGTCGCCGGATCATGGCCAAGTTCAGCCAACAGCTGCTGATACTCCGGATCGACAGACCATCGGGAAGAGCTGACCGAACCGTACACTGCGGGCCTTTCCGCGGACTGTCCCGGCTCGCCGCCCACGGCCAGCCGCAGAGCCAGTTCGCTGCCCAGCATGCGTGCTGCCGGTGTCAGTGCTTCGATGATCTCGGTGGCGTTCTCCACCAGCCGTGCACCTTCGCGAATCAGGCGATGGCAACCACGGGCAAGTGGATTATGGATGGAACCGGGCAGCGCGAATACTTCGCGCCCCTGCTCGACGGCCAGCCGCGCGGTGATCAGCGAGCCCGACTGGAGCCCGGCCTCGATCACCAGCGTGCCCAGCGACAGACCGGCGATGAGCCGGTTGCGCCGCGGGAAGTGATCGGCCCGCGCTGGTGTGCCGGGTGGAAACTCGCTGACCAGCGCACCCTGCTCGGTGATACGCCGGGCCAGTGCATGATGCTTGCGCGGATATACCCGATCCGGCCCGGTACCGATCACCGCCAGCGTTGCTGCGCCGGCATCCAGCGCCGCCGCATGGGCGGCACCGTCGACACCATCGGCCATGCCGCTGGTGATCACGAAACCGGCCTGCGCCAGCGCACCGGCAAATGCGCGGGCATGCGTCAGTCCGGCCATGCTGGCGCTGCGCGCGCCGACGATGGCGACCTGTGGATGGAGCAGCAGGCTGGCATCGCCCGCCACGAACAGCGCGGCCGGCGGCTGCGGAATGTTTTCCAGCTGCGGCGGGAAATCCGCTTCGGTGCAGCACAGCAGTCGGTGGCCTGGCACGGCCAGCCATGCAAGGTCGGCCGTGAGCTGGGACTCGTCCGGCTGCGCCAGCCACGCCTGCGCCGGCTCGCCAAGCGATGCGGCCTGGGACCGCAACTGTCCCAGAACGGCCTCGATGTCGCCACTGGCCGCGGCCAGGCGCTCGCGCAGGCCGCCGGGACCCAGCCCAGGTGTGCGCAAGGCGACCAGCCACGCGCGCAGTTCATCCATGACGTTCATGCCTTGCAGTTTAAGGAGCTGGCGCAAACGAAAACGGCGCGGTGTTGGCCGCGCCGTGCTGTAGGAAAGAGCCGATACCGACCCGGATCAGTCCGGTGCGCGCAGGTGCCCGCCGATATGTACCGGGCGCAGGCCGTCCATGATCAGGCCATAGCTGACCCGGTCGAACGTACGGAACACCATCACGTGGGCGACGTATTCGTCCGGCAGCTTGACCGTCTTGCCGATGCCCCGGTTCCAGCTGTTGCTGGCGACATCGTCGTGGATGGTTTCGCCGGGCTCGTAGATGGAGAACGTCTGCCCATTGTCGACCCCGTCCCTGGCGCCGATCGACAGCAGGATCACCTGGCGCGAACCGGCTGCGTCCATCGCATCGGCAAACCCGATCACATTGGCATTGGGCGGCACCGACTTCGGTGGGTGCGGATAGAAGTACGGATCGTATGGCGTGTCGTCGACCGGCATGATGCGATCGCCGCTACGGATTTCCATGGTCGAATCGAGCAGCAACAGGGTCGACGGATCTCCCATGCGCAGCGTCTCGGCCGTGCCGATCACGCTGACTTCGACGCCAAGATCGGCGCCACGACCATGATGCCCGTCGCCAACCTCGACGCCGAGCTGGGCGTTGCCGCCGTAGTGCCCGTAGTTCTCGTCATCCTCGCGCCAGGGGGCATTCACCATCGCCGCATCGCTGTCCAGCTGGTGACCGACCAGATCGGCCTTGGCCGGATCGTTCTGGTCGAAGCCGCGGAACACATGGGTCGGCCGCACGATTGCCCAGCGCTGACCCGGTGCACCCTGCAGGCCGCGCACATAGATGTTCTGACCCACCGTGCCACGCAGACGCGCTTCCTCGAGGCCGACCACATACGGTGCCGAGCTGACGGCATTGGAATCCATCACCCGCATGTCCTTGAGGAACATCTTCAGCTCGGACAACGGAATCGCCGGCACGGCATCGCCTTCGCGATGCACACTCGGCTCCAGCCCCAGGCGCGGACCGTTGATGAAGGACAGGTTGAGCACGTCGCCCGGATAGATCAGGTGCGGATTGCGTACCTGGGGATTGGCCTGCCAGATTTCCGGCCATAGCCACGGCTTGGACAGGAATTTGGCGGAGATGGCCCAGAGCGTGTCGCCCCGGCGCACGGTATAGCTGTCGGGGTGATCGGCTCGCAGTTGCGCGCCCGCTGCGTACACGGCCACGGTGACCAGCATGCCGGCCACCAACACGAATAGCTTTCTGATCATTGGTGGGAATCCCCCTTCCCCAGAGCTCGGTCGAGTGTAACCGAATGGTTAACGTGCGCAACAGGTTTCAGTTGGCAAAAATCGTCTGCGCTCGGATGTTTGCCGACGTACAATAAGGCACATTCTAGATCGCGCCCGGGGGTGGTTTTTACCAAACCGCCCGCATTTTCGGCGCCGAGGCAAAATCCATGTCCGTACTTTCCATCCTTGAATTCCCAGACCCCCGCTTGCGTACCCGCGCCGAACCCGTGCGCGTGTTCGATGCCGAACTGAAACAGTTCGTCGCCGACCTGTTCGAAACCATGTACGACGCCAATGGCGTCGGACTGGCGGCGACCCAAGTCAATGTGCACCAGCGCGTGCTGGTGGCCGACATGAGCGATGACCGCAAGCAGCCGCTGGCCCTGATCAATGCGCAGATCCTCGAAAAGGACGGCTCGCAGGTCTATCAGGAAGGTTGCCTGTCGTTTCCCGGCCTGTATGCCGATGTCACCCGCGCGCTGAAGGTGAAGGTCAAGGCGCAGGATGTCGACGGCAAGGAAATCATCGTCGAGGCGGAAGGCCCGCTGGCCGTATGCATCCAGCATGAGCTGGATCACCTGGACGGCAAGGTGTTCGTCGACTACCTGTCGTCACTGAAGCGCGCGCTGTTGCTGAAACGGCTCGACAAGCAGCGCAAACAGGCGGCGAGTGCTTGAATAGTCCAGGTTTGCGACTGGTCTTCGCCGGCACCCCGGAGTTTTCCGTCCCCTGCCTCGAAGCCTGCCGTGCCAGCGACGCCGAGGTGGTGGCCGTGTATACCCAGCCCGATCGCCCCGCGGGCCGCGGCCGCAAACTCACCCCGAGTCCGGTCAAGCAGGCCGCGCTGGCGGCCGGCATTGCGGTTGAACAGCCCGAGTCGCTGAAATCCGCCGAGGCGCAACAGACGCTGGCGGCGTACCAACCCGACCTATTGGTGGTGGTCGCCTACGGCCTGATCCTGCCGCGGAAGGTGCTGGCAATTCCACGCCTGGGCTGCTGGAACGTGCACGCCAGCCTGCTGCCACGCTGGCGTGGCGCCGCGCCGATCCAGCGCGCGATCCTTGCTGGCGACAGCGAAAGTGGCGTCGACCTGATGCAAATGGAAGCCGGCCTCGATACCGGTCCGGTCCTGCTGGAACGACGCACCCCGATTGCCCACGCGGACACCGGCGGCTCGCTGCACGATCGCCTGTCCGCGCTTGGCGCCGACGTGCTCGCCGAAGGCCTGCGCCGGGTACTGGCTGGCGAGACGCTGGCCGCCACGCCGCAGCCGGATGCCGGTGTCCTGTATGCGCACAAGCTGGACAAGGCCGAAGCGAAACTTGATTTCAGCAAGCCGGCGCTCGAACTGGAACACCAGGTGCGCGCCTTCGATCCGTGGCCGGTCGCCGAAGGCGAGATCGCGGGCGAGTCGCTGCGGATCTGGGCCGCACAGGCGATCGAACGCGATCGCCATGCCGCACCTGGCGAGGTGATCGCCGCCGGCCGTGATGGCATCGATCTCGCCTGCGGCCACGGCGCGCTGCGCGTCACCGCACTGCAGCGCGCCGGCGGCAAGCGCATTAGCGCGATCGACTACCTCAACGCGCGCCCCGAACTGCGCCAGCTCCGATGAAAAATGTTCCGATGAAGCACGCCCGATGAAAACCGATACCCGCGCGCTTGCCGCCAAGGGTCTGGCCGAAGTCGCCCTGCGTGGCGCCTCGCTGCGCGACGTGATGGAGCGCAACGCGCCACGACTCAGCGATCCACGCGATCGCGCCCTGCTGATGGCCCTGCTCAGCGAAGGCGCCCGCTGGTGGCTGCGCTTCGACGCCGCGATCGACGGCCTGCTGGAGAAATCCCTGCGCCACAAGGATCCGGCGATCCACGCCCTGCTGGTGCTGGGTCTGGTCCAGCTGGAAATCCTCGAGCTGCAGGATTATGCGGCGGTGGCGGCCACGGTCGAGGCGGTGCGCGCGCTGCAGCGGCCGCAACTGGCCGGACTGGTCAACGCCGTGCTGCGCCGCTGGCAACGCGAGCGCGAGACCCTGATCGCCAAGCTCGATGCCAAGCCGCAGACTCGCCACGCACATCCGGCGTGGCTGGCCGCGGCACTGCAACGCGACTGGCCCGAACAGGCCGAGGCGGTGATGACCGCCGACAACCGCGAACCGCCACTGATGCTGCGTATCAATCACCAGCGCAGCGAACGGCAGGCCTTGATCGAGCGGCTACAGACTACCGGCCAGGTGGCCACGGCCCATCCCTGGTTGAGTGATGCCCTGGTGCTGCCGCACAGCACCGACATCACCCGCCTGCCCGGTTTCGAGGATGGCCTGTTTGCGGTACAGGACGGTGCCGCGCAGGTGGCTCCCGACTTGGCCGACCTCAAGGATGGACTGCGCGTACTCGACGCCTGCGCCGCGCCCGGTGGCAAGGCCTGCCATCTGCTGGAACGCGCCGATATCGACCTGACCGCGCTGGAGTTCGACCCCACGCGAGCCGAACGCATCCGCCAGAACCTGATGCGGCTGCGACTGAATGCCAAGCTGGTGATCGGCGACGCCGGCGCGCCGAAAGGCTGGTGGAAAGGCCAGCCTTTCGATCGCATTCTGATCGACGCACCCTGCTCGGCCACCGGTGTGTTGCGCCGTCGGCCCGATGTCCGCCTGCATCGGCGTGAAAGCGACATCGCCGCCATGCACGTGCAGCAGCGGCGAATTCTTTCAGCGCTGTGGCCACTGCTGGCCCCTGGCGGTCGGTTGCTCTACATCACCTGTTCCGTGCTGCGTACGGAGAACGAGGCGATCGTCAGCGAACTGCTTGCCACCCAGCCCGATGCACAGGCGGTGGCATTCACGTTGCCGACAGGCCACGCCGCTTCGGTGGGCTGGCAGATCCTGCCTGGCGAGGGCGACCTCGACGGCATGTATTACGCAGTGCTGCAGAAGCGCCCCTAAGCCAATCCTCAGCGGGCCACGGAACTCTGTTTGACATCTCTTTGACATCTCTGCGTTCGCGCCGAGTTTCCGGGCGCCGGGCTATGCTTGGCCAGCCTGATCGTCCTTACTTTGCTGATGACTGAAACCGCCGAACCGTGAAACATCGCTCCCCCGTGTCCCACGCCCGCCCGTTGTGGTTGCGCAACGCCCGCCAGGAGTTGTTCCTGTTCGGCGTGTTTGCGCTGCTGCTGCTCGGCCTCGGCATTGGCCTGCGCGATCCGTGGCCGTCCGACGAGCCGCGCTTCGCACTGGTCGCACAATGGATGGTCGAGCACGGGCAGTGGCTGTTCCCGCACCGCGGCCATGAGCTGTATCCGGACAAGCCGCCCGTGTTCATGTGGCTGCAGGCACTCGGCTACCTTCTGGTGCGCAACTGGCGGATCGCGTTCCTGCTGCCGTCGCTGGCCGCCGCGCTGGGCGCGCTGGCGCTGGTCTACGATCTCGCGCGCCGGCTGTGGAATCACCGCAGCGCCCTGCTTGCCGCAGCCACGCTGCTGGTCACGATTCATTTCAGCTATCAGATGCGCAACGCGCAGATCGACCCGCTACTTCTGGGCTGGATCACCCTGGCCAATTACGGATTGCTGCGTCACTTGCTGCTGGGTCCGTCCTGGCGCTGGTTTGCCGCAGGCTGCTTCTTTGCCGGCGTTGGCGTGGCGACCAAGGGTGTTGGCGTACTGGCCTTGCTGATGCTTGTCCCCTACCTGGTTGCACGCCGTGGTCACTGGCATCAACTGGCGCTGCCGCACGGCGGCTGGCGCTGGGCTGGTGGACTGATGCTGTTCCTGCTGCCGATCCTGGCGTGGCTGCTGCCGATGCTGCTGGTCGCGCGCGCCGACGGCGATCCGCAGCATGCCGAATATGTGCAGAACATCCTGTTCGGGCAGACCGTGCATCGCTACGCCACGCCGACCGGGCATATCCATTCGCCGTTCTATTTTCTCGGCATCATCGTGGTCGACTGGTTGCCGCTATCGCTGCTCTTGCCCTGGGCGCTGCCGGCATGGTGGCGTCGGCTGAAACGACGCGACGCGCGCTTCCTGCTGCCGTTGGGCTGGATCGTGCTGGTACTGCTGTTCTTTTCATTCAGTCCCGGCAAGCGTGATGTATACATCCTGCCGGCACTCCCGATCACCGCGCTGGCGCTGGCACCGCTGCTGCCCGGCCTGTTGCGCAAACAAGGCGTGCGCGTGGCGGTGTTTGCACTGACCCTGTTGCTGGCCATGGCGCTGACCGCCGCTGCGTCGCTGGCGCTACACGCGCATCCGAAATGGGCGATCCAGCTGGAACAAAGCCTGGACCCGAAGATCTGGTGGCTGTTCCTGAGCATGGGCATAGCCGGCCTGCTGATCGCCGCGTTCACGCGGCTGCGGTACGCGCCGCTGGGCTGGCTGCTGTTCGCTTTCGTCCTGTGGGGCATGTACGGTCTGTGGGGTTACCCGATGCTCAACGGTGACCGCTCGGCGCGCGACGTGATGCTGCACGCACGCGCCATCGCCGGACCTGACGCAAGCATCGGCCTGCTCGCCTGGAAGGAACAGAACCTGCTCATGGCACAGGGGCCGGTCACCGAATTCGGCTTCCTGAGACCGTGGCCGCAGCAATACGCCGAGGCAATCAGCTGGCTTCAGCAAGATCCTGCGAATCGCTGGATCTTCGGCCTCGACGATTCCATGGGGGCCTGCGTGGATCGTCATCATGCCATTCATGTCGGCCGCGCCAATCGCCGCGAGTGGTGGATGTTCAGGATCGATGCGGTGGTCCCCGGCTGCACCCCTCGCATGAGCGAAAATGCCGACGACAACACTGAATACTGAGGATGGGCCCTTTGCAGGAAGCATTGCCGCTCTCTAAAATCACAGATGTTTGTGGCCCCACGTTGAGCCCTGCGTCGGCCAGCATGTCAGTCACCGCGTATGTCTGCAGGTGACCCCGATGAACACCCACGCCAGCCGCCTCACCCGCATGCGCGACGCGATGTCCGCCGCAGGGCGATGGTGCGCCGTCGCCAGTCTTTTTGTTGTACCTCTGAACAAGCCTGCCACCAATGTCGCGATTGGGCTGACCCTGATCTTCTCGTTGCTGGGCACTGACGTGCGCCGGCGGTGGCTGGCGGCCGCGCGCCATCCAGTGGCGCAGGGTGCCCTGCTCTGGTGGGCTGTGCTGATGCTGAGCGCGCTGCACACCTGGTACGCCACTTCCACGCTGCCGTTGGGTGGCTCCTTTGTGTGGGCGTGCTGGTATCCCCTGGTGCTGGGCTCGCTGCTGCAGACATCGTCATGGCGCCGTCGTGCACTTGTCGCCTTTGCGCTGGCCGTGGGACTGGTGTTGCTGATCTCCTGTGGCATGGATCTGGGCCTGATTTCCCAGCGTTCGCTGGTCCACTCAGATCCGACCATGCGCAATACCGTGTTCAAGGAATACACCCAGCAAGGCGTGGCTTTTCTTGTTTTCGGATCGATGGCGATGGCCATGGCCATCAGCACACGATCCACAAATCGAAGGATTCTCTACTCAGCGGCCGCCCTGTTGGCGCTGTGCAACATCGTGTGGATGCTCGAAAGCCGTACCGCCTATGTGACGCTCATTCCGCTGCTGGGGTACTGGGTCTGGCGAATCTTCCTCAAGGGTCGCCCGATCTTGCGCTCCGCGATGATTTCTTGCGCCTTGGCGGTCGCAGCTCTGGCCATCGTATGGTTCACGCCGCCTGTGCGGGAACGGCTTGTCGTATCGGTCACGCATGAGGCCGAACTCTATGCCAGCCAACGGACACCCACTTCCACCGGCATTCGCCTTGAACTTTGGCGGCGCACGCTTCCGATCATTGCCGCCGCTCCGGTATTCGGTCACGGCCTTGAACAATGGGCGCCACTGTATCGCCGGTCGATCGAGGGACTCCCGAATTTCAAGGCCTTCCTGATGGGGCATCCACACCAGGAAATGCTGCTTATCGTGGCAGAACAGGGATTTGCAGGTCTGCTGGTTTATCTGTTGTTACTGATAGCGCTGGCACGCTACACGGCGCGCCTGGGTCAGCCTGAGCGGGATATCTATGCCTGCATCATGTTGATCTATCTGACCGCGGGGCTCGTGAACTGCCTCTGGGACGATTTCTCACATCGTCATCTGTTCATTCTTTTGCTGGCTTGCATTCCACTGATCGAGAGACCCGCGTCACGTCAAGGCGCCGCGATGACCAACACGCTCCATTCATGATTGCTGCGTTACAAATAGGCCAAAGATGATAACCAGCTTTCGCTCGCAAGCACGCTGCCTTTGCCTGCCGACACCAGAAAACAGGCATCGATGCAAAACTCCCAAGTCAGGATGATGCTCATGGGGAATCAGGACGAGACGCAAATGAGACCTCGATGATGGATAGCTCTCTCTTCGAACAAGTGACGATCATTTGTGTCACCTATCAGAGCCGGACCCTGATCGAGTCCCTCGCTGACACCTTGCGGCCCTTTCCCCATGTACTGGTGATCGACAATGCCAGCCAGGACGGCACGGTTTCGGCCGTACGCAAATGGCTGCCCCATGCCAGGATCATCGAACGAACGGACAACGGTGGCTTCGGCAAGGCCAACAATGAAGCCCTAGCCCAGGTTCGCACTCCGCTTGCCTTGTTGCTCAATCCCGATTGCAGCATCGAGCCCGACGGACTGGTGACTCTGATGGATACGCTGCGCCGCTATCCTTCCGCGGGCGTCGTGGCGCCGCAAAGCTGGCGAAACGGCCAGAAGCCGCAGAAATGCTTTCGTCCTGCCTTTTACGAACCTCCGCTGAAAACTCCTTATCAGGTGGCGGATGCGACCTGCTCCGCGCAATGGCTGCATGGCTGCTGCCTGCTGATGCGGACGGACGCGTTCCGTCATGTCGGTGGGTTTGACGAAAGGTTTTTCCTGTTTTACGAAGATGATGATCTGTGCCTGCGCTTACAGAGGGCCGGCTTTGAATGCCTGCTTGAACCAGCAGCCAGTGCACGGCATGCCGGAGGGGTATCTTCCGCACCCAGCCTGAAAGTCAGCTTCACGAGATCCTTTCACTACGCGCGCTCGCGCCATCTGGCCATTCGCAAATACCTGGGCAATGGCGCCGGCAGGCGCTATCTCATCAAGATCATGCTGGCCGCCGTGCCGCTCACACTGGTCTACGCAATGCTGCTCCAGCGCAGGCATTTCATCAAATGGGTCGCATGGGGTTATTCGGCAACGGCATCTGCGCTTGCGCGTGACCCGGCCCTCGGCAGCGGCTTCGTAAAGGCCACCCCAGAGTCACCACGCGTCGCTCCTCCCCGAACCCGATCGGCACGGACGTAACGCGGCCCCATGGATCGCCGGGATGCGGCTCTGGTTCGACTATTTCGGCATTGAACGAAGGTCGGCCGGTGCAGTGATGAATTCGGCCAGATGCTGATCAAGGCCGAGTTCACAACGGATCAGTTGGCGCGTCCGCGTGTCGTCCACGATGCGGTCATTCGGATTGTCGACGATGTGCTTGCGGGTGGGATGGTGCAAATGCACTGCCAGCGCGCTGAAGCGAAGATCGCTCCGAAGCAGGCCGGCATGGAAGGCACGGGCCGCCAGCTCGGTATCCTCGCGGCCCCAGCCGGTCATTGCCTCATTGAAGCCGTTGACGCGCAGCAGGTCGTCGCGCCAGAACGCCATGTTGCAGCTCTTGATGCCGCGACGCTTGGTGCTTGGACGGGCATACCAGCGCGCCAGCAGCGGCATGTGCAGCGTATGCCGCCGTCGCTCGATGCCTCGGCTGAAAAAGCCCGGCATGACCAGATCGTGTTCCAGCAGGTGCCGGGTCAGTCCCGCATCGGTCAGCACGCGCGAGCCCTGCGCGAAACAGCCGCGGCGCGCGAACGCGTGGTGATCGGCGATGAAGTGCCGCTCGACCACCATGTCACCATCGAGCAGGATGATGTAATCGCCCTGCGCGGCGGCGATCGCGCGATTGCGTGCCCGGCTCATGCGCGCACCATCGTCCGGTTGCCACAAATGCACCAGACGCACCGGATAGTCCCGCGCTACGCATTCCAGAAGTTCGCGCGTCGCCGGCTGCGAGCCATCGTCGGTGACGATCACCTCGAAAGGCAGCTCACTCTGCACCGCCAGCGCACGCAACACTAGTTCCAGCGCCGCAGGCCAGTTGTAGGTGATCACGGCGACACTGATGCGCATCGCCACAGCCTCCCCGCGCATGGCATCGGCATCAGCCACGCAACCTCCAGCCGCGCCGCAGAATATTCAGGGCACGCTCCCATTTCCGCCACGGCGAAATACGCCGCATCATCACCAGCCTCGCGTAGCGCTTGGTTTCGCTCCAGGGCGGCTGGGGCTTGGTCATGAATTCCAGCTTGGTGAATTCGATGCATTCCGGACCCATGCCGACCCTTGCAGCGTAGTGCCGGATCAGCGCGCTGGAAGTCATCTTGTTGACGTATTCGATCCGCGGCGACTGGTTCGACCACCAGCCATTCTTGCCGTGGATGCGATAACGCACGCAGCCCGTCGGCAGATAGTACTTGTGCGCACCGAGCACACTGCAACCGAACACCAGGCAGTTGTCGGCCGACAGCCGCCAGGTACGCTGGAACGATCCGGGAAGATCCAGCACCTGCAGCGCCCACGACATGCGCATCGACAACGCGGATGTGGGCGCGCCGTACCATTGCGTGAGTACATAGGTGCTGATCGCGGTATAGCCGAGATCGACCGCACGATCGTGAAACCTCATGACCCGATTCTGCTGGTCGAATAGCTGCAGGTCAGAAAACACGAAGTCGATGTCCGCCCGCACATCGTACAGCTCGCCGAGGCGGGCCAGATACTCCGGCCCCCAGCAATCATCGGAATCAAGAAAGCTCACCACATCTGCACGTGCCGCATTCACGCCATGTTGAAACGCGCTGAGCTGACCGCCGTTGACGCTGCTGATCAGAGTGACGCGCTCGTCAGCGCCGTAGCGCTCGCGCAGCAATATGTCTGAGCCATCGGTGGAGCCGTCGTCAACAACAATGACTTGCGCCGCCTTGCGGGTCTGCGACAGCGCGCTTTCCACCGCTTCCAACACGAAGTCGCGATAGTTGTAACTGGTGATGACAACGGCAAACGTGGTCGCCTGCACCTGCAGGGCGGCAGCCCCGTCGCGATCCGCGGGTGTCCGTTCGACTGCAGCCTCTTTCGGCAAGGGCGATTCCGTCAGGGCATCATCACTCACGTTGTCACTGCCATTTGGTGTACGTCCCCGGGTTCGCTGTCACCTGATGTGCCAATACATTCAATGCACTAGTTACACGCCTCCAATGCCGTTTCCCATCATATCGGACCGGAGCTTACATTCACCATCCCGGCCCTCCCACTCTGACAATCGCTGGCCGGTAGCGTGGCCGGACATCCGGAGGTATCGGCTAGAATCTGGCGCATGCCATCCCTCCCGCTGACCCTCGCCGTCATCACCCATAACGAGGCCGAGAACATCGCACGCTGTCTCGACAGTGTGTCATTCGCGGCCGAGAAGCTGGTGGTGGACAGTGGCAGCGACGACGACACCGTGACAATCGCAAAAGCACACGGCGCCCGTGTGGTGCACCAGGATTGGCTCGGCTTCGGTCCGCAGCGCAACTTCGCAACCACCCAGTGCGCGCATGACTGGATCCTGGTTCTCGATGCAGATGAATACCTCACGCAGGAGCTGGCGGCCGAGCTGCAGCAACGCCTGCCGGAGTTGATGGCCAGCGGCACACCGGCGGCGTACCTGCGCCGCAGCACGATCTACATGGGTCGACCGATGCGCTGGTATCGCCCGGCCGTGGGTGAACGCATGGCTCGCCTGTATCATCGCGGCCGTGCGCGCTGGAGTGATGCGCGGGTGCATGAATCGCTGCACTTCGAGGGTTCCGCACCTACGCTGCAAATGCCCTTCAACCACGTCAACAATCCGACCTTGCCGCACAAGCAGCTGAAGGTGCTGCGCTATGCCGAGCTCAAATGCCGCGACTGGCTGGACAAGCGCAAGCCGGTGCGGATGTGGCAGGCCCCGTTCGTGTTCATGCTGGCCTTTCTCAAGGACTACCTGTTTCGACTGGCCTTTCTCGATGGCTGGCGCGGCTTCATGATCGCGCAGACCGCGGCCAGCTACGCGCTGTACAAACGCATGCGCTATTACGAAATGGTCAACAACCCGGAGTCGGTGTCGCGCGCGGCGCACATCCTCACCCACCACGGCATCGATCGCTGATGAGCGGCAAGAAACCAGTTTCAATCAAGCATTACCTGCTGTACGGCTCCGAGCGCTATGCGCTGGCGATCCTGCGCCCGCTGCAGGAGGCGATCCGCGCGCGCGGCGACGAGGCTGCATGGTTCTTCGACGGGCCCGGCGCGGAGGATCTGGTCGAGGGTGAGCACCTGCTCACGGTTGCCGAGGTACGCGCATGGAAACCGATCGCGGTGATCACCTCCAGCAACGCGGTGCCGCATTTCTTTCCCGGCGTGAAAGTCGAGACCTTCCATGGTTTCGATGCCGGCAAGCCACGACACGTCTATGTGCGCGGCTTCTTCGACCTGTATTGCACGACCGGGCCGCGCGACACCGCCAAGTTCGGGGAAATCGCCGATCGCGTCGGCCATTTCAGCGTGATCGAGACCGGCTTTCCCAAGCTCGACCCCTTCATGAAGGAAATCAGCGGCCCACTGCCGCCAGTGCGCCAGCCGCCGGTGATTCTCTACCACTCGACCTTTTCGCCGTCATGGAGCGCGGCCGAGACGCTGTACGAGGAAGTGAGGCGGTTGTCGCGCGATGGCCGCTGGCGCTGGATCGTCACCTTCCATCCGAAGATGAACCCGGAGACCACGGCGAAGTTCAAGGCTCTGCAGAACGAGCACCTCACGTTCGCCGAGAACGACAATATCCTCGAACTGTTCCCGCAGGTGGACATGATGTGCTCGGACACCTCCTCTGCACTCAATGAGTTCCTGCTCACCGGCAAGCCGGTGGTGACGTACAAGAATCGCCGGCCCGGCCCGCAGCTGATCGACATCGACGAGCCGACGCAGTTCGAGCCAGCGATCGAACGCGCGCTGGCACGACCACCCGAACTGCTGCAGGCGATCCGCGACTATGCTGACGCCATCCATCCCTACCGCGACGGCCGTTCCAGCGAACGCGTGCTGGACGCGATCGACACCTTCATCGCGGCCGGCGCGAAAAATCGACGCCGCAAGCCGCTGAATCTATGGCGCAAACTGAAGATCCGCCGCCGCATCGGCTACTGGGGGCCGGCCTGAGCACGTCCCGTACAGGCTCCATCGCCTTGCACGGAGATGGCGCGAGCTAGAATCCCTTCCCAGTCCGCCGAGAGCCCGCCACGTGTCCACCAGCGCCTATAGTCGTTCCGAACACCTGCGGGCCGCATGGCCATGGCTGCCGCTGTGGATGCTGGTGGCCTTGCTGGCGATCTTTTCGCACGGCCCGATGCCGCTGTACTCCACCCGCACGCTGGCAGTCGCATGGGAGATGTGGGCGCACGGTTACTGGCTGGTGCCGCATATCAACGGCCAGCCCTACAGCGAGAAGGCGCCGTTGCTGTTCTGGCTGATCCATGCCGGCTGGTTCGTGTTCGGCGTCAATGACGTCTGGCCGCGCGTACTCGAGGTGCTGATCGGCGGCAGCCAGTTGATGCTGATCTCGATGCTGGCGCGGCGCCTGTTTCCCAGCCGCCCGTGGATGGCCAAGGCGACACCCTGGATGCTGCTGGCGTTCGGCTATGCATTCTTGTTCGGCCTGCAGATCATGTACGACGTGCTGCTGGCCGTGTGGACGTTGGCCGCGCTGTTGTGCCTGACCCCGAAACTGCATCGGGCCGAACCGCGCTGGCTGCTGTTCGGCCTGTGCATCGGCCTGGGCCTGCTGACGAAAGGTCCGGTGATGCTGCTGCACATCGTGTTCCCGTGGCTGCTCGGCCCGCTGTGGAATGACTGGGCAAGCCAGCATCGCGCGCGCTGGTACGGTGGCGGGGCGCTGTCCATCCTGCTTGGCGGCGCGATGCTGCTGGCATGGGCACTGCCGGCCGGGTTCTCCGGTGGCGAGGCCTATCGGCAGCGACTGTTCTTCACCCAGACTGCCGGGCGTGTGGTGAACAAGCTGGCTCACGGCAAGGATCTGCAGAACCATGCCGCACCGTTCTGGTTCTATCTGAAGTGGCTGCCGCTGCTGCTGTTTCCGCTCAGTGGCTGGCCACGCATGTGGGCGGCCCTGGCCACCCTGCGCCGGCCGTTGGAGCCGGGGCTGCGCTTTGCCCTGTGCTGGCTGTTGCCCAGTTTCATCGTGTTCTCGCTAATCAGCGGCAAGCAGCTGTATTACCCGCTGCCGGAATTCGGTGGTATCGCCCTGCTGATGGCCGGCGCGATTGCGGTTCTGCGCGAACGTCAGCCGGCGCTCGCCGACAATCACTGGTTCGGCACCTGGCCGCTGGGCGTGGGCGGCATCGTGTTCGGGCTGCTGCTGCTCGCCTTGCCGACGCTGGTCGCCGGCAATCATCTGCATGGGGAATGGCCGGATGCGGCAGCGCCCTACAGCCGTTATTTCAGCGTGGTGTTCCTGTTGCTCGGCGCCTTGCTGCTGCTGCGCGGCCGGGGCGAGCTGCGCCGCTTGGCGGTGGCCGGACTGGTCGGCGTATTCATCCTCAATACCCTGTTCACGCTGACCCTGTGGTCGCGCTATGACCTGCGTCCGACTGCCCGCCTGCTCGGCAGCGCAGAACAAGCGCAGCGACCGATCGGCTACCTGGGCAATTACGAGGGTGAATTCCATTTCGACGCCCGGCTGACTCAGCCGATCACCGAACTGTTCGGGGATCAGGCAGTTCAGGATTTCGCCCACGCCCATCCGGACGGCGTGATCGTGGTGCACCCGGGGAAACTCGACGCCAACGATCTGCGCTATGCCTTGCTGGTGCAGCCGTTCCGCTCATCGTGGCTGGTGGTCTGGCCGGCCACTTCACTGGCCGACCTGCGCGCCGGCGTGGCTCCGCCGGAGCCGGCGCAACCGACCCAGATCTACCCGGCCGACATGTCGCGCTATCGCAACCAGCCATGAATGCGGCCTTGATCGCGAGCCTGCGCCAACAATGCGACGGCCCGCGCGATGGCGCGCTGCTGCGCTTCTCGCTGGGCAACGCCTTGCTGGGCCATGGCGAGATCGACGCCGCTATCGGCGAACTGCAGCGAGCCGTGGCCTTCGACCCGACCTACTCGGCGGCGTGGAAGCTGCTTGGCAAAGCCAACCTGGAAGCCGGCCAGCTGCAGGCTGCCGCCACGGCCTGGCGCAACGGCATCGCCGCCGCCGCGCAACGCGGCGACAAGCAGGCCGAAAAGGAAATGACCGTGTTTCTGCGCCGGCTGGAAAAAGAAAAAACGTAGGAGCGCACAGGGTGCGCTCCTACCCATTCTCGCGATCGTAGGGACTGATCAGGCCATCGGCCGAATAACGCTTGTACTGCCACTGGTACTGCGCAAAGGCCAGCTCGACACAGTCCTGCACACCTTGGTTCAACGCAGTACAGGCGACGACCGGGTCGGCATCGTCCAGTCGCGCCGGTGCCGGCAGCAAATGAATGCGGTAACCGGTTCCGCGCGGCAACCGTTCGGCAAACGCAAACAGCACGGTCGCGCCGGTACGTGCTGCCAGCCGCGGCAACAGCACCATGGTCAGCGCTGCGCGGTCGAAGAACGGTGCGAACTCGCCCTCGCCGGCACGCGGCTTCTGGTCCGGCAGGATGCCGACCGTCCCGCCCGCTGCCAGGCGCTTGTACAGGGTACGCACGCCGGCACCATCGGCACGTACCTGTTCCGGCGCGAGCGCGCCACGCACCTTGCGCAGCAGCTGCTCGACCGCGGCGATCCGCGGCGGCCGGTACAGGATCGCCATCGGCGTCTTGCGGCACAGCCAGTAATTCAGCAGCTCCCAGCATCCCAGGTGCGGCGCCGCGATGATCACGCCCTTGCCCGTGGCCAGCGCGGCATCCAGCAAGGCCTCGCCGCGTACTTCGTGGACCAGCGACAGCGCACGCTCGGCACCGGCGCCCCAGACCTTGATAATCTCGCTGACCGACTTGCCGCTCTCGATCACCACCTCGTGCAGCAACGCCGCCTGCGCGGCATCATCCAGCGACGGCCCCGCGATGCGCAGGTTCGCTGCGGTGTTCTGCACCATCTGGCCACGTTGCCACAGCAGCAAGCGACCCAGGCCGCCGCCGATGGCGTGCAGCGCACGCAAGGGCAGCAACGCCATCAGGCGCAGCAGCAGATAGAGGAGGTAGATGTCGGCACGCATCCACACAGTTTACGGGAGTCGCCCGGCCACACCGAGGGCGGTGGCGCCGTTCACCGCACGCCGGGACATCTTTCACGACCTGCGGCCGCACCGTAAGCTAGCCGTACCCTGCTCATCGTGCCGCCATGATTGCCCTGATCCAGCGCGTCCTTTCCGCCCGCGTCGATGTTGGCGAGGAAACCATCGGCGTCATCGGCCCTGGTTTGCTGGCGCTGGTGGCGGTGCAGCCGGACGACGGCGAGACGCAGGCGAAGCGCATGCTGGAACGCCTGCTCGGCTACCGCGTGTTCGCCGACGACGCCGGCCGGATGAATCGCTCGCTCGCCGACACCGGCGGCGGCCTGCTGCTGGTCAGCCAGTTCACCCTGGCCGCCGACACCCGTTCCGGCATGCGTCCGAGCTTTACCCGCGCCGCGCCGCCCGAGCACGGCCGCCGCTGGTTCGAACGCCTGCTCGAACTTGCACGCATTGCGCATCCGGGGGTGGAAACCGGGCGTTTCGGTGCCCATATGGTGATCCAGCTGGTCAACGATGGGCCTGTTACTTTCTGGCTCGACACCGGCTGAGCAGGCAACCACGAACCGTGCGCGGCCCGTGGCTTGCAAAAGCATCGCAAGGCCGCGATCTGGCGTGATTTTTGCGTGCCTTGCCGAAACTTTCTCTCACTTGAAAACTGGTCAAAAAAGCAGCACATCGCTATAATGTCCGGTTCTTGAACCCCTGCGGCGGTCGGTTAATTAATGAACAGCAAAGCTCCCCACGAGCAACAGTCCGAAATCAAGGCGCTCATCTCCAAGGGTCTGGAGCAGGGTTACCTGACCTACGCCGAGATCAACGACCACCTGCCCGACGACATCGTCGATCCGGAGCAGATCGAAGACATCATGGCGGTGCTCAAGGGCGTCGGCATCGAAGTGCATGACGCCGCGCCGGATGCCGACCCACTGGCCGACAAGGCTGGCAGCAGCACCGACGACGAAGCCGCCGCCGAAGAAGCCGTTGCCCTGCTGTCCGCCGTGGACGCCGAAGTCGGCCGCACCACCGATCCGGTGCGCATGTACATGCGCGAGATGGGCACGGTCGAGCTGCTCACCCGCGAGGGCGAGATCGCCATCGCCAAGCGCATCGAGGAAGGTCTCGGCCAGGTGCAGACCGCGCTGGCCAGCTTCCCGCTGACGATCGAACTGCTGCTCGAGGAATACGACCAGCACCTGGACGGCAAGCGCCGCCTCAGCGAAATCCTGGCCGGCTTCCTCGACCTGGAAGAGGCCGCCGACCTCGCCCGCAAGGAAAAGGAAGCCGCCGCCCTGCTGGCGCCGGAACCGGAAGTAGGCGAAGACGATGATGCTGACGACGACGACGAGACCGCCACCGAGGATGAGGAAGAAGCCGGCCCCAGCGGCCCCGACCCGGAAGAGGTCAA
Source organism: Rhodanobacter sp. C01 (assembly GCF_002001045.1). Lineage (GTDB taxonomy): Bacteria > Pseudomonadota > Gammaproteobacteria > Xanthomonadales > Rhodanobacteraceae > Rhodanobacter. The sequence continues at coordinate 220,114 of NZ_MUNR01000010.1, forward strand.
GCGCCGCATGGAGCTGCTGCGTGACCATTACGGCAAGTTCCAGAAAGCCGCGCCGAAGGCGGCCAGCATCACCGACAAGAAGATCGTCAAGCTGCGCGACCAGATGGCCGAGGAATTCCTCAAGCTCAAGCTGCCGTCCGCGCTGATCGACGGCTTCGTGCGCAAGCTGCGCGAGGTGGTCAACGACATTCGCCATCACGAGCGCGTACTGATGGACATCTTCGTCAAGCAGGTGAAGATGCCCAAGGCCGAGTTCATCAAGACCTTCCCCAGCAACGAGGGCAACCTCGAGTGGGCGGCCGAACTGGGCCGCAAGCGCCAGAAGTGGTCGCCGAACATCAAGACCCACCGCGAGGCGATCGATGCCGAGCAGGAAAAGCTCGCCACCATCGAGCGCAAGCTGTTCCTGCCGCTGATCGACATCAAGGACATCAACCGCGCCATGGCCAGTGGCGAGGCCAAGGCCCGTCGCGCCAAGAAGGAAATGGTCGAGGCGAACCTGCGCCTGGTGATCTCGATCGCCAAGAAGTACACCAACCGCGGCCTGCAGTTCCTCGACCTGATCCAGGAAGGCAACATCGGCCTGATGAAGGCAGTCGACAAGTTCGAATACCGCCGCGGCTACAAGTTCTCGACCTATGCGACGTGGTGGATCCGCCAGGCGATCACCCGCTCGATTGCCGACCAGGCGCGCACCATCCGTATCCCGGTGCACATGATCGAGACGATCAACAAGCTCAACCGCATTTCCCGCCAGATGCTCCAGCAGTTCGGCCGCGAGGCCACGCCGGAAGAACTGGCCAAGGAAATGGAGATGCCCGAGGACAAGATCCGCAAGGTCTTGAAGATCGCCAAGGAACCGATCTCGATGGAGACCCCGATCGGCGACGACGAGGACTCGCATCTGGGCGACTTCATCGAAGACGGCAACGCCAGCTCACCGATCGACTCGGCCACCGAGACCGGTCTGATGGAAACCGTGCGTGACGTGCTCGCCGGTCTTACCCCGCGGGAAGCCAAGGTGCTGCGCATGCGCTTCGGCATCGACATGAACACCGACCACACGCTGGAAGAAGTCGGCAAGCAGTTCGACGTCACCCGCGAGCGGATTCGCCAGATCGAGGCCAAGGCGCTGCGCAAGCTGCGTCACCCGAGCCGTTCGGAACAGCTGCGCTCGTTCCTCGACGTCGACTAAGCCAGGCCACATCGGTATCGACATCAAAGGCCGCGTTTGCGGCCTTTGATGTTTTCAGCGTGGACAGCCGCTGGCGTCAAACCAGGGAAGTGTTCTTCCGCATGACAATTCGCGCAAAGCAGAACACATTTCGCGACTTCTGCCTGAACATCAGTATGGCTGCGGTTCGATATGGCACGAACATCGAGGTTGAACGACTTCACTGCCGGGTCGATGTGGTGCCATGTCAGCGCAGCCAGATTCCTGCGATATCCGCATCGCGTGCAACGCCCACCGGCTTCCATGATCAGCTGCCACTTGCGTTGCAGACCGCGTGCCTGCTGGCAGGCGTAACTCTGGTGGCGATTGTTGGTGTCTTTGTTTTTGCAGCCTCTGGAACAAAACCTCCGCTGTCTGCCCGTCAAGGAACTCCGGCATACCACACAGCGCAATTCGGATTTCATCAAATGATGATAATCCAAAGCACATCAGCATGTGGTTTATGCATCACTCATTGCTACCATGCGCATATGGGCCTGTAGCTCAATGGTTAGAGCAGGGGACTCATCGAAAGGTGCCGCCGCGGCGAAATCCGCGGATGGGATCGGGATGAATTCAGGGAAACCTCAGCGGCGCGCTTCGCGCGGACGGTGGCAACCCTGAGCCAAGCCGGCGGTACACCGCCGGAAGGTGCAGAGACTACCTGAGGGCTTCAGTGCCCTTGATCACAGGCTCGAGCGTCCCGCACCCCACCCGTTCACGCTCATTGCGGCGAGCGGAGGGTGAAGAGATAGTCCGCGCCGAAGGGAAACCTTCGGAACAAGCGAATCCCTTGGTTCCAGGTTCGAGTCCTGGCGGGCCCACCACTTCTCCATATCTGCCTTAAGCACTTCGTAAGCGGACTACCTGATAATCCATTGGCATTGCAGTGCCTTCACGGGATGACGCGGCCGAAGGAGTCCGTTCATGCATATCATCCTGGTGGAAGACGATCCCCAGCTTGGCGCCGCGATCCAGCGCGCACTGGAGCGTCTTGCCTATACGGTGAGCTGGCTGCGTGATGGTCGCGAGGCATTGATTGCACTGCGCGACCAGACCGCAGATCTGGTGCTGCTTGATCTGGGCCTGCCCGGCAAGGATGGGCTGGACGTGTTGGTCGAGGCACGACGCGGGCACGTGAAAACGCCCGTCATCGTGATGACTGCGCGTGATGCCCTCGGGGACCGCGTGCTCGGCCTGGATGCCGGCGCCGATGACTACCTGGTCAAGCCGTTCCACCTCGATGAGCTGGGTGCGCGTATTCGCTCGCTGACCCGGCGTGCCCATGGTCTGGCTGCGAACCGCATCGAGGCGGGTGCGCTGAGCATCGACCTGGGCACCTCCGAGGTGACTTTCCGCAACGAACACGTCGAGCTGACCCGGCGCGAGTTCTCCCTGCTGCAGATCCTGATGGAACGCGCCGGTCGGCTGGTGCGCCGCGAGAGCCTGGAGAATTCGCTGTACGGCATCGACAACATGGTCGGCAACAGCGCGCTGGAAGTGCTGGTGCATACGCTGCGTCGCAAGCTGAGTTTCGACACGATCCAGACCGTCAGAGGGTTCGGCTACATGATTCCCAGGGAGCCGAAATGAGGCTGGCCAGCCTGCATGCCAGGTTGCGCTGGTTGATCATCGTCGTGCTTGTCGCCGTGCTCCTGCCACTCGGCGTGATGGGTTTTCGCCGAACCATTACCGAGGTGGACGAGTTGTCGGACGGGCGCCTCGCACAGTCGGCGCGGACCCTGCAGGTACTCATCGAACACGCCGGCCTGAATGCGCTTCGCGGCCATGATGCGGCAGGGATGCTGGTACCGATCGAACACCCGAAGACCGGCTCGCTGAAAGGGCAATCTCATACGCACGAATCCGAGGTGGGCTTTCAGGTCTTCGATCAGTCCGGGCATGTGGCCCTGGCGACCGCGAACATGGCCGCGTTGCCGCCGCCCAGGGAAGGTGACGGCAACCTCCAGGATGTGCAGCAAGGAGGCTATCTCTGGCGTGTGTTCACCCTGCCCGACAAGGTCGATGGCGTGGTGATCCGCACCGCCGAGCGCTACGACAGCCGCCACGACATCACCCACGCCGTGTGGCTGGAACACAGCCTGCCACTGCTGATCGGCCTGCCCTTGCTCGCCCTGCTGGTGGGCTGGGCAATACGGCGCGGCTTGCGTCCACTCGAATCGCTGGCGCGCGTCCTGTCGGCAAGAGAGCCGGGCAACCGCGAACCGGTGGTGCTGGACGACGCGCCGCTGGAACTGCAGCCTGTGCTGACCGCATTGAACGGACAATTGGTACGCCTGGAGGACGCGCTGGAGCGTGAACGCCGCTTCAGCGCGGATGTCGCGCACGAGCTTCGCACGCCGCTGGCGTCGGCGATGATCAATATCGAGAGCGCAATGACGACGACCGACCCGATCGAGGTTCATGCGACCCTGGCCAGCGCCCAGCACGGGGTCGCCGCACTGGCCCGGCGGATCGAGCAGCTGCTGGCGCTGGCCCGACTGGAATCGAGGGCGGCATCGGGCCAGCGCGCGACCATCGATCTGGTCGCCATCGCGATGGACGTGGTCGAGGAATTGGCGCCCGTGATTGCAGACAGTGGCGTGGAGCTCAGCGTGGCGCGACATGCCTCGCAGGTGATCATTCAGGGTTACGAGGCGGCGATTGCGGCGCTGTTGCGCAACTTGCTGGAAAACGCCCTGCGCCACGTGCCCACCGGCGGCCAGGTACAACTGTCCATCGAACAGGGTGAACACGATGCGCTGGTGAATGTCATCGACAACGGCCCCGGCATTCCGGCAGAGCGCCGCGCCAGCGTGTTCGCGCGCTTCCACCGCGAAGCGGGTGGGCGTGGCGACGGTTACGGGCTGGGCTTGTCGATTGTGCAGCGGGCTGCGCAGCTGCATGGCGCCACGATCGATCTGCTCGACTCGCCCTACGGCCAGGGCTTGCAGGTACACGTAGCGATCCCGCTGTAGTCGTGAGCGTTGCCCGCGACGACAGCGGCCCGACCATACCAGCTCAGTGACGCCCGACCGTAAGGATGCTGAAGCTGTCCGGCTCGATCGTGGGCCGGCCGTTGGCCTGCTTGGTGGTGCCCAAACGCGCGGCCGAGAGATACAGCACGTGCAGCTTCGGATCGAGCGCCAGCGTACGCGCGCTGGTCTGGGTGGGAATCGTCGCTGCCACGCCGAAGTGATCCGGATCGTTCTCGTGCACCGCGGTGATCGTGCCGCTTTCGCCATTGGAGCTGTAGACCATCGCCTCGGCGGCATCGAACACCACCGCATCCGGGCCGTCGCCGATCGCGACGGTCGCCACCTGACGACCGTTCACGGCATCGGTGATCGCCATCGTGCGGTTGTCGCACACCGAGAACAGCCGGTGATGCGCGGCGTCGATGGCCAGGCCGCTCGGTGATTCGCACGGCGCCAGCGACCAGGTATGCAACACCTTGTTGCTGGTGGTATCGATCTGTATCAGCTCGGACTTGTCCTCAATGTTCGCGTAGACGTGGCCCGCACCATCGGATACCGCGAACTCCGGCTTGCCGGGCAGCGCGATCGTGCCGATCACCGCATTCTTGGCCGGGTCGATCACGCTGGCCGTGCCGCTCTTGCCGTTGAAGGTGAACACGTGATGCGAGGCGCTGTCGTACACGATCGCATCGGGCTTCTCGCCGGTGCCGGTGATCGTCGCCACGGTTTTCAACGTGCCCAGATCGAACACGGTCACCGACGCGCTCTTGCCGTCGCTGGTATAGCCGCGCTGCAGATCGGGGTCGATCGCGATGCCGTGCACGCCCTGGGTGTTGGCGATCGTGTCGACCTGTTTTTGCTGGTCGACATCGATCACCAGCACGCGGTCGCCGCGGCTGACGAACAGATGACGGTGCTGTGCATCGAAACTCAGATAATCCCAGCCACCTTCTCCGGTCAGCGGCAGTCGCGACAGCACCTGATACGTCGCGCTTGGCGCAGCTGCTGCGGCCACATGCGGAAGGCAGGCCAGCGCGAGCAGCGCCGGAATGAAACTGCTTACGCGTAGTTGCATGTTGACACCTCGCATGAACGGGGAAAGTGTGGAGCTCGCCACTGCAGGATGCTGGCACCAGCTTACGCGTGCCTTAGCCGACCTTTCCTGCATCGCGACGCCGCAACAACGAATACAGCACCGGCATCACCAGCAGTACCAGCGGCACCTGCACCAGCAGGCCGGCGATGATCGCCACCGCCAGCGGCTGCTGCATCTGCGAGCCTTCGCCGACTGCGAATGCCAGCGGCAGCAGGGTAAGGATTGCCGCCAGCGTGGACATCAGGATCGGTCGTGTACGGTGCTGGCCAGCTGCATGCAATGCATCGTGCAACGGCATCTCGGCGTTGGCCTGCTCGAATTCGGAGAAATAGAAGATCGCCACTTCGGTGACGATGCCGACGATCATCGTCATGCCCATCATCGCCGAGATATTGAGCTCGATGCCGGTCAGCCACAGCCCGGCAAACACCGCCGGGATCGCCAGCAACGGCATTGCCAGGATCGCCAACGCCACGCGAAAACTCTCGTACAGGAACAGCAGCAGGGTAAACACCAGTGCGATCGCCGCCAGCATCACGATGGTCAGGCCGCGGAACGCCTGTTGCTGTTGCTGGTACAGGCCACCGAGCTGGACGAACATGCCTTTCGGCAGCAGGCCTGGCTGCGCCAATACCTTCTTGATGTCGACGATGGTCGCGCCGAGACTGCGCCCGCTGATCAGGCCGGTGACCGCATCCATCCGCTTGAGATTGTCGCGGGTGATTTCCGGCTGGCCCTGCACCTGCTGCAGCGTGGCCACTCGTGACAGCGGCAGCAGGTGACCATCGCCCGCGCGGATCGGCAGCGCGGCAACCTGCTCCAGTCGCTGATGCGAATTCTCCGGCAGGCGCACGCGCACACCGACCATCCTGCTGCCTTGCGGCAGTTGCGCGGCCACCGTGCCATCGATCGCTGCAGCGACCTGATCGGTAACGCTGGTCGGATCGAGGCCTTCCAGCGCCGCCTTGGCCGGGTCGACCTGCACGGTCAGCGCATCGCCAGCCGGATTGATGCCATCGCGCACGCCCACCACGCCGGTGATCTTGCCGATCGCGTCGGCGACCTTGCCGGCAGTGGCCGCCAACTCCGCGGGATCATCGCTGTACAACTGGATCTCGATCGGCTGCGGCACCGCCACCAGATCGCCGATCAGATCCTCCATCAACTGTGACAAATCGATATCCAGCCCTGGCACCTTCTGCTCGACCTCGGTGCGCACCTGCGTCATCACCTCTTCGGTCGAGGGACGCGAGCCGCTTTTCAGGCGCACGAAAAAATCGCCATTATTCGCCTCGGTGAGACCGCCGCCCAGCTGCAGGCCAGTACGTCGCGAGTAGGTATCGACATTCGGGTTCGCGCGGATGATCGTCTCGACCTGCCGCAGCAGGCGGTCGGTTTCCTCCAGCGAGGTGCCGGGCTTGGACAGGTAATCGAGGATGAAACCGCCCTCATCCATCTGCGGCATGAAGCCCGTGCCGACGCGGGTATAGGCCACGCCACCGACCAGCAGCAGCGGCACCACCAGCAGTAGGATCAGCAACGGCCGCTGCAGCCCGCGCTGCAGCAGGTTCTGATAGCCATGCATCATGCGCTGGGTGAAACGGCCCGGCGGATGCTCGATCCGGTGGCGCCGGTCGAGCGGGCGCCGATCCAATAGGCGTTGTGCCAGCAACGGCACCGCAATCCAGGTCAGCAGATAGGAAATGATCAATGCACTGGCCATGGTCAGCGACAGCGCCTTGAAGAAGGCGCCGGTGACGCCGGTCAGGAAGGCCAGCGGCAGGAAGATCACCACGGTGGCGGCGCTGGAGCCGGTCAGCGGACGAGTGAACTCCCATGCCGCGCCAGCGATGCGCTCGTGCACTTCACCGGCGCTTTGGTTGAGCCGACGCATGATGTGCTCGAGCATAACGATCACATCGTCGATGATCAGGCCGACCGCGGCGGCCATGCCGCCCAGCGTCATCATGTTGAAGCTCATGCCGAGCACGTAAAGCAGCAGCACGGTGATCGCGAGCACCGCCGGCACCACAATCAACGCGACCAGGATCACCCGCGTGTTGCGCAGGAACACGAACAGCACAAGACCGGCCAGCACGATGCCGATCAGGATCGCGTCGCGCACGCTGCGGGCCGCGCCGGTCACCAGCTGGGTCTGGTCGTACCAGTTGGCGACCTGTACACCGGCCGGCATCTGCGGCGCGTAGTCGGCCAGCCGCTGCTTCACCTCACCGGCGATCTGCACGGTATTGCCGTCAGGCTGCTGATAGACCTGCAGCAGCACGGCGTTCTGGCTATCCGCATTGACGCGGATCCACTGCGGCACATGATCGAGACTGACCGCGGCTACATCGCCGAGATGCACCACCCCGGCAGAGCCAGCTCGAATCACGATGTCGCGCAGCGCGGCGACGGTGGCCGGCTGGTTATCGGCCAGCAGCAGGTACAGCTTGTAGTGGTCGGAAACGCGACCCATCGCCTGGATCGTGGCGGCATGACTGACTGCGCCGGCGACGTCGCTCAGACTGATGTTCAGCGCGCGCAGCTTGCCGGGATCGACATCGGCATGGAACTCGGCCACCTCGCCGCCTTGCACTTCGACCTGGGCCACGCCACTGATTCCGCTCAGCAGCGGACGCAGCTGGTACTCGGCCAGATCATGCAAGGCACTCGGCGACAAGGTATGCGAACGCAGGCTGTAGGCCAGCACCGGGAAGGTGGTCGGATCCATCCGGCGGGTGGACAACTGCGTGCCCGCCGGCAGCTGCGGCAGGATCTGCCCGGCGGCCGAGTTGATCTCCTGCAGCGCCGCGCTCATGTCCGCGCCCCAGTCGAACGTCACCGCGACGTCCGCGCTGCCGCGACCGGTGGTGGAGCGCACGTCGCGCACGCCATGCACGCGCCGGATCACCTCTTCCACCGGTGTGGTCACCTCGATGGCCATCTGGTCGGCCGGACGATCGCCCGCATCCAGGGTCAGCTGCACGCGCGGGAACGCCACGTTCGGGAACAGCGCCACTGGCATCAGCAACGCGCTGGCGATGCCGCCGATCGTCAGCATCAGGAGGAGGAACAACAGCGAACGACGATGCCGCTGCATCCATGCGGTGATGCTCACTGGGCGGACTCCCGCACCGCATCGCCATCATTGAGTTCATAGGCGCCGAGAACGATCACCTTGGCCTGCGCATCGAGCGCGCCTTGCACGCCGACGGTATCGCCATCCGGACTGCGCACTGTCACGCCGATGCGTTTGGCGTGGCCGTGTTCGACCTGAAACAGGTAGTCGCCATGCTCGTCATGCAGCACTGCTGCACGCGGCACCGCCCAGGCGTTGAAGTCGTCCGTGCGGATCTGTGCATCCAGTGCCGCACCGGCCAGCAAGGTCGCGCCGGCCGCTGCGGGAAGCTCGACCTGTGCCGGCAGCAGATGCGTCTGCGGATCGATCGACTGCCCGAGCATGCTCAAGCTGCCGGCAAAATCCGTCGCGCCATAGGCGCTGCGCAATCGAACCGGCATGCCGACATGCAGCTTCGCGGCATCTTCGGGCTGCACGCCAAGCTGGGCCACGAGCGCATGCGCCGGTGTAAAACCCAGCAACGGCGCATTCGCCGCGAAGCGTTCGCCCAGCCCCACACTGAGCGCGGTGATCACGCCATCGGCCGGCGCATCGACCGCCTCCTCGGCCGCGCCGCCGCCGAGCGCACGCTGCGCGTCGAGTGCCGCCTGCGCATCGGTCAGCGCCTTGTGTGCAGCTGCCAGCTGCGACTGCGTGACCAGCCGCTGGGCAGCCAGTTGCTCGGTGCGCTGGAGTTCGCCGCTGGCCAGGGTCAGTCCACTCTGCGCCTGCTGGTAGCTGCTGCGCGCCGCCGGATCGGGTGTGACCAGCAGCAATGGCTGGCCGTGTTTGACCGTCTGACCGCCTGCCACGTTCACGGCAGCCACCTGGCCGCCATGCGCGAGACTGATCGTGCGTGCGTGCTGTGGATCGCCGATCGCGCTGCCCCAGGCGTCCACGGTGTCGTGAAAAACCTGCTGCGTTGGCATCACCGTGGTCACCGCGACCTGCCCCGGCGGCGCCGTGGCATCGTCGTCATCGGCGGCGCCATGGCTGCAGCCGGCCAGCATGCCGAGCAGCAGCAGCAGGCCGCACAGCTTGGGCAAAGGGATTGAACGATTCATGGCGTGACTGCTTTGACGGAAACAGGATGGACGGTGGCGAGATCGGTATTGCCGAGCAGGGCTTCCAGCGCAATCGCCTGGGTGGCCTGCTGCTGTTGCAGATCGAGCAGGTCGAGGTCGGCGCTCAGCGCGCTGCTGCGGATGGTCAGGTAGGTCGGCCAGTCCAGCAGGCCTTGCTGCCACCCCGTTTCGGCCGCACGCCGGGCCGCGTCCAGCTGTTGCGCGTGGGCGGCCAGTGACACGCGCTGTTGCTGCAAGGTGGCGAGATCGGCGACGAGTCGCTGCATGTCGCTGCGGGTATCCAGCACGCGCGCCTCGTAGTCGTCCTTCAACTGCTGCCGGGTGGCTTTCTCGATCGCGATGTTGCCGCGGTTACGATCGAACAGCGGCAAGGTGATGCCGATGCTGAAGCCGCGGGTGGACACGTCGGTGGTGTCGCGCGCTTTATTGAAGCCGACGTTCAGAGCCGGAAACTGAGCCAGCACGGCCGCGCGCAGCTGCGCCTCCTGCGACTGGTAGCCGGCCTGCAGCGCGAGCAGGTCGGGCCGCCGCCGCGGCAGGTCGGTCAACGCCTGCTGCACCTGCTCGGGCGTCGCGCTGGCCTGATACGGCGCACCTACGAGATCAAGCCGCGCATTCGGCGCCAGTCCGAGCAAGACATGCAGGTCACTTTCCGCCTGATGCAGTGCGATCGCCGTGTCCGCCACACGCTTGCGCACATCCGCACCCGCATTGAGACCCACACTGGCGGTGTCGTAAGTGAGATTACCCGCATGCAGGGCTGCGTGGATGGCGGGTTCGAGCCGTGCCAGCGCGGTCTGCTCGGACGTGAGTCGCGCCTGCTGCGCGCGCAGGGTCTGCACCTGATCGAACAGCAGTCGGGCCTGTGCGACGCTCTGCCATTCTGCCCACAGCAGGTCGAGATTCACCTGTTCGGCCTGGCTGCGTGCGGCCGCGCGACGTGACGAGCGCATCAACAACGCAGTGACGTCTTCGCTGAGACCGAGGTTGTACGCGCTGCTCAGGCCGGGGCCGGGATGGGTGAGATAGTCCTTGCCGAAATTCAGTTGCGGATCGGGCAGCAGGCCCGCGGCAAACGCCTGCGCGCGCGCGATGCCGAGCTCATCGCGCTTGACCTTCAAGGCCGGACTGTTGACCACCGCCAGCATCGCCACTTCGGTGACATCGAGCCCGCTCGAAGGATCGAAACGATGCTCCGGCATCGCCAGCGTCGGCATCGCCGCTGCCGGCGCCGTCAGTTGCCTCACGCTGGCTGCGCCCTGACCATCACCGAGTGGAGCCGGCGCGTAGGTGGCACATGCGGACAGCAGCAGGCCAGCGACGATGCTCATCGCCACCCTGAATGCATGGCGTCGTGGCACGGTCACGGTAAAGCGATATCGCCACACGGGCAGCATGTATCGGGGATGGTGGACATGATGCATGTTCCCCATTCTGGACGCCGCGGCTTAGTTCTTTCTTAAGAGGACGCCCTGGTCCATGGCCTGCAACCTCGACTCGAGCGCCCGCGAAAACAGGGTAGAACCACCTTGCAGACAAATGGCCGGTGACGCCATCGGGGCTGCGTTACTTGACTGTGTTGTGCGTGCCGGCCGCCTTTTCGAAATAGCGGCGAATGAATCGTACCCACGTGCTTTCTGTCTGATTCGGGTCCCATACAAAAGTCGCCACGCTACGTGACGGCAATGCATATTCGAAAGATATCTTGCCCTGCATGACAGAAATACGACGCGCATCTTTATTGCTGTTCACCACCACCAGAACGATCGATCCGTCAGAGGCATTCTGGAATGCCACGTTCTCGATTCCCTTGTCCGTGGCGGTGGATTGCACCCGGAAGGCACCCGGCAGGACGAATCGACTGAAATGGGCGAACGCATAGTACTCATCGTTGCGACTCACCTCGCCGGTGCGCGAGTCTATCGTGACCAGCCCATTGCAGCTGGTGCACCCGCCGAAATGCGGACCATGGTGCTCATCAAGCGCCAGGTTCCAGTACACGATCCCCCGCGCCCAGTTCCTGAGTCCGGCAAGTAGCAGATCACGCGAAAACCAGAGCAGCTCGCCGGTGTCGCCGTAGGCCCAGTCGCCACCGGAACACTCGGTCACGTAAGCGTCCTTGCCTGGAAATGCGCGATGCACCTGGGTCTGCGCTCCGGGGCCGCCGCGGTAGCAGTGCCAGGCAACGCCGTCGATATACCGCGCGGCGTCGGGGTCGGCCAGCACGCTCAACGGTTGCTCCGGCTCGTCCCAGTTGTGGTCCCAGTCAAGGATGAGTGTTCGTGGCTTGCGACTGGCCAGGGCCGGGCCGAGATACTGCGCGATGATCCGCGCCCGCTGGTCGGCGGACAGTTCCGTGCCCGGGTAGGTCACGGGCACGAAACCGGGTTCATTCTGCAGCGTCAATGCAAAGATCGGGATGCCGTAACTGCGGTAGGTGTCGACATATTTGACCAGGTACTGCGCGTAGTTGCTTTCGTACTGTTCAAGCAATGCTCCGCCAATCAGATTCTCGCTGGTCTTCATCCATGCCGGCGCACTCCACGGCGACGCGATGATCCGCAACTGCGGATTGACGGCGAGCGCCTCGTGCATGGCCGGTATGACATCGTGCAGGTTGGCCGAGACGTTGAAATGCTGCAGGGAGGGATCGGTATCGCCGAACGGGACATCATCCAGTGTGTACGGCTGCAGCGAGAAATCCGAGGCACCGATGGTCAGGCGCACCATGTTCAGATCGAGGCCGGGTGACGGACCGAACACGTCATTCAACAACGCACCGCGCTGCTGTTCGCTCAACTTGTTCTGGATCAACCATGCCGACGAATCCGTCAATGCCGCCCCGAAACCGACGATCGATTGATAGGTCTTGCGGGTGTCGATGACCACGTCGGCAGACGACGCCTCATCCACATCCGTCTCGATGTCCGGCTGCCGTGCCAGACGCAGTGTGCCATCCGCCGTACTCAGCCAGAGCTGGACCACCGGCCCCAGCGGATTCATCGCCGGAATGTTCGCGGGTACTGGCGCCGGCGACGCGCGGCGCGATGCATGAAGGGCCGCCAGTGCGAGCGCCGTGATCAGGGCAAGAGACGTGATGGCCGCCCAGACAGGCGTTTCCCTCCGCTCACCCATGGTGCACGCAAGACAGATGACACGGGTTGCCACACACTTGCGACAACTCCGCGATCACGGGGCGCCCAGGCTTGCGCATGGCAGATCAACGCGTCCGGTCGCCGGACCGGTGACGATTCGTATGTCGGCAAAGGCGGCGTAAAACGGCGGCGAGGCCATGATGCCGAAGGGAATGTCGACATGCGAGAGATCGGCACCGTCCCTGGCGAAGCACTGCAACGGAATCGACACGGTATGCCGTGAACCGTTCGCATAGACGGCGAAGGCGCGGGTCAGGTCAACCGTCCTCGTGCAGCCGTGGCCGCATCCCATGTACACCTTTACGGGCGCTTTTGCGGGCGTGCCGATTACCACGTCGAACTGCAACGCCGCATGCGCAGAGATCATCGGCGTCAGGTTTCTGGGTTGCGGACTCTGCGCGAAGAAACGGGCGGGACGGAACCACGTGATGGATTTCGCGTCCTGCTGGGTGTTGACCTGGACCGTGCGCAGATGCAGTGCCGGCTGGCCGGCCGGCCAGTCGATGTCGGAGTTCAGATCGGAACCGACCGCGCGCACACTGTCCCCGGAGTTTCCGTCCGCCAGATAGAGCGCGAACGGTGGCACGGCCAGCGTGTGAAACACCGACAACCCCGAAGCTTCGGCGCAAGCATCGACGGCAGGATGAGTGGGCAGTACCGGTACGTCACGCTTGCTGGCATAACGCAGCCCGTAGCCCGGTGCGAAGAGCCAGCGCGCCGAACCGGCGCCGGCAGCCTCTGTATCGGGACAGGGCACGCCGGGCCACGGCCTGGCGAGTGTTCCGCTGAAATCGTGGCGTACCGCCGCGTCGGGGCCTGCGGCGAACAGCACGTCGGCCACACCGCCACCTTCCGTTCCGGGCAACCACGCAGCCACGAAGGCATCGGAGAGGTTGATCAGGTTGTTGACATAGAGCGGGCGTCCCGCCACGAACACCGTCACGACCGGCTTGTGCGCCTTCGCCACCATCTGCAGTACCGCCAGATCCTCCGGATGGCGATCGCTGTGGCGCAAGGTAGCCGACGGCATGATGTCGCCCATCGTTTCCGCATACGGTGTCTCGCCGATCACCGCCACGATGGCATCGAATTGCTTCAGGTCTACGCCTTGCGCCGTTTCGCTGTACGTGACATTCGCCGCGCCATCGATGTCGCGCAGACCCGCCAGTATCGTTTCGCCATTGGGGAAGTCGCCGTTGCCGTTGTCCGTCCCCTGCCAGGTCAGCGACCAGCCACCGGTCTGGTTCGACATGCTGTCGGCACTCTTGCCGACGACCAGGATTCGTGCCCCCGGTTTCAATGGCAACACGTCGTGATTGTTCTTCAGCAGGACCAGCGATTCGCGGACTGCCCGCCGCGCCAGTTCGCGACTCTGCAACAACTTCACGTCACCGGCGCCCGCACCTTGCGAGGGCCGCTTGCCGAACAGGCCCATGCGCAATTTGGCGCGAATGATCCGGCTCACCGCGTCGTCGATCCGGGCCATCGGGATCTGGCCGCCCTTGACCTGGCGGGTGGTGTTCGCGATGAAGGCCTGCCAGTCATCGGGCGCCATCACCATGTCGATGCCGGCATTGATCGCCTGCGGGCAGCTGGCGTTGGTGCAGCCAGGCAACTGGCCGATCGCATTCCAGTCGGAAACGACAAAACCCTGGAAGCCCATCTTGTCCTTCAGCGCATCCGTCAACAGTGCCTTTGCACCGGACATTTTTCCGTAGTTGATGCCTGCGCCCACGTCGTCCCAGCTGTTGTAGGACGCCATCACACTCTGCACACCGGCTTCGATGGCACCAAAGTAGCCTGCACCGTGCACGTTGATCATGTCCGTCTGGCTGATCCTGGCATCACCCTGGTCGGTGCCATTCCAGGTCGCGCCGTCGCCGATGAAGTGCTTGGCGGTCGCCATCACGTTGTGCTCGCCGAAGTCGCCCTGCAAGCCTTCCACGTAGGCACGCGCATACTGGTGCACCAGCGGACCTTCGCTGGAAAAACTTTCGTAGGTACGTCCCCAGCGAACATTCTGCGCAACGGCGACGGTAGGCGCGAACGCCCACTGGACACCGGTGGCACGCACCGCCCTGGCGGTGGCTGCACCGATTTCCTTGATCAACGCGGCGTCGTGCGCGGCGCCCAGGCCGATGTTCTGCGGAAACTGCGTGGCGCCGAACACGTTGTTGTCACCATGCACCGCGTCGATGCCCCAGATGATCGGCACCTTGATCGCCGCATCGGTCGCCATCGAGGCGTCATAGTAACGATCCGCCAACGACAGCCAGTCCTTGATGCTGGCGTGCTTGTCCTTGTTGGGCCAGGAGCCGCCGCCATTGAGCACCGAGCCGATATAGTATTTTTTCACCTCGTCGGGCGTGATCGACTTGATCTCCGCCTGCGTCATCTGGCCGATCTTCTGGGCCAGCGTCATGCTCGCCACGATCTGCTTCACGCGCGCTTCCTGCGCAGCATCGGCGGCCAGTTCGCTCTTGATCGCCGGCCAGTCCTTGTAATGGGTCGACTGCGGCATGGCGGTCGACGTGCCCGTTGCGCCTGCATACGCGATGCTGCCGGAGCCGAGTGTCGCCAGCACGGCGAATGACAACCACATCGATCGGATACGCAGCATGGGAAACCTCCTTTGCCTGGAGCAGATACCTGAGACTTTACAGGCAAGTGGCATCCACGGAAGCACGCTGGCTTCACCAATCTCCGTTTTCACAATGCACTATCGCGACGGTATCCACCCACATCACTCTGCCCATGCCACGCAAGGCGAAACGAGGCGCCGTGTGGCGGCGCCTCGTCGGGTGCACGCTGGCGGGTTACAGCTTGTAGTTGATGCCGAACAGCACCGTGCGCCCCCAGGTGTCGTATTCCAGCGGGTTGGTGATCGGCACGTTGTTCGGCAGGGTGGAATACTGCGCGGTCTTGTCCGGTGCATTGCTCAGGTTGTTGACCTGCAACAGCAGCGACAACCCGCTCAAGCTTCCGCTGGTGAAGTCGTAGCCCAGCTGCAGGTCGGTCTGCCGGTTGGCCAGGATCGTGGTGTAGCCGAGTTGATCGAACAGAGCCACGGCCTCGCCGGTGAACGATGAGCGGTAACGCTCGGCAATGCGCACGGAGAACCCGTAGCGTTCGTAGTACAACGTCACATTGCCCACCTTGTGTGACAGGCCGGGCAACGTCTTGGGACCACCCGGGATCGACGAAATGGAACTGGTCGGGATGCGGCTGTTGGTCAACGAGTAGTTGGCCTGCACACCGAAGCCTTCCAGCGCATTCGAGATCAGGCCGCCTTCCAGCGCGCCGGAAAGTTCCAGACCGTCCATCGAGCCGCCCGTGCCGTTTTCGGGCAGCGTGTATGCACCGTAGTTGCTGGTGGGTACCAGGGTCGGCGTGTCGTTGGTGAAATGCGAAAAATCGTAGTCGAGAATGGTCTTGTTGTAGATGTAGTTCAGCAGGTTCTTGTGGAACACCGCGACCGACACGTAACTCGCCTTGCCGAAATATTTCTCCCACGATAGGTCGGTACCCACCGCGACATACGGCTTCAACTGGGGATTCCCGCCGCTGCCAGACCAGAGCACCTGCCCCGCAGCCGGGCCGTCGGTAACTGTCGCCACGCCGGCGGACGAGGACACCTTCTCGTCGTCAATGCGGCCGCGCGCCATGGTCTTGGCCAGGCCGAAGCGCAGGTATTGCCCCTCGCCGAGCTTGGCGGCCAGGTTCAGGCTGGGCAGCACGTTGTTGTACGACGTGCCGCCGGTGAGCGTGCCTACCAGCGCGTTGCCGTTGCTCTGCAACGCGGTGGACGACTGGTCCGTATGCACGAACTGCACACCCGCATTGCCACGCACGGGAATGCCCGCTATGTCCGTCTCGATATTGAACTTGGCGTAGGCCAGCGGAACCTTCTCCTCCACCGAGTAGTTGCGGCTCCAGTCGCCCTGCTCGTTTTCCGGCGTCAGGTAGAACTGGTTGTACATGGCGCCCAGCACGTTGTAGTTGAGAATGCCGGGGATCCCGCCATAACCCAGCGAGGTCGGGTTGTACAGGAACGCCGGATTGACCGGTGTGCTGAAATGCGGAAGGTAGGTCGTGTCCGTGGAGCCATTGCCGTCCAGCCACGCGAAGTTCACATCGGCGTGCTTGGTCTTGGTGCGATCCGAATAAGCCAGGCCAAGATCCATGCTGCTGAAAATCCAGCCCAGCGGATGGCTCACCTCCAGGCGCACGGCGTGGATGGTGTCCTTCTGGCTGTCGAACTCCTCGCGGCCGTTGTAGCCGTAGTTGTTCGGGTCGGTGAAGACCACGTTCGAAGGATTGGCCAGATCGACGCTGGGCGAGAAGCTCGGGTAGCCGCCAAAAAACGCCGGCGTGTTGAACGCCACGTCGGTGGTGGCGCCATTGGCGAGGCCGGTGAACAGGTAGGCGTCGTGCAGCCGTACCGTGGCGGAGGACGATGACAGGTCGGCCGTGGCGGTCCAGTCGCCGAGGTAGAACTTGTTGTTCCAGCCGATCGAATACAGCTTGTCGTGTTCCTTGTTGTAGTCGTTTTCCAGGATCGGCGAGATGCCGCTCATTACGCCCGAAGTCACGACCGGCAGCGGCAGCGCAGGCGTGGTGCCTACGTCGCTGTAGGAAATAGGTGCCACGTAGTTATAAGGACTGCTGTCCCATTGCACGCCGTTGGTGAACTTCTTCTTGTTGAAGGTGGAGTAGTACATGTCCAGCTTGGAGTAGTAGGTCTCGTTGGGCGCCCACTCCAGCACGGTCATCAAACCGTTGCGCTTCTCGTCCTGCGACTGCGCACGCAGCTGCATGCCTTCCTGCGAGATCACGTTGTCGGGCAGGCCCGGCGTATGCGGCCCACCCCAGTTCTGGTCGATGCCCGCCGAGCCGTTGTCCGCGCTCCACCACCAGGCCTGGTATTGCTTCTCCTGGATCGGCTGGTCGAGCTGGGCGAAGCCGATGGCCACGCCCAGCGTGTGGTCGAGGAACTGGTCGACATAGGAAAAGCTGGTGCGGTGACCGGTGGTCCCCGTGCCGGGATTGAGATTGCCGTTGCTGTTGCTCTCGCCACGCACGTTGAACACGAACGTGCGCTTGGACAGGTCCAGCGGATTGATGGTGTGAAGGTCCACCGTGCCGGACAGGCCTTGCCCGATCACGCTGGCATCGGGTGTCTTGTATACCGTGGCGCCATTGATCAGCTCGGCCGGGTATTGATCGTATTCGACGCCACGGTTCTCGCCGATCGTCGCTTGTTCGCGCCCGTCCAGCGTGGTGCCCGCGAAGTCGGGGGAAAGGCCGCGGATAGAGATCGCGCTGGCCTGGCCGTCGACCCGCTGTGTCGCCAGACCGGGCAGACGCGCCAGGCTGTCGGCAATGCTCACATCCGGCAGTTTGCCGAGGTCCTCGGCGGCGATGGCTTCGACGATGTCATCGGAGTTTTCCTTCACCTTCAGCGCGCTCTGGATGCTGCTCGCGATGGCGGTCACCTGGATCACGCTGAGGTCGTTCACGGGGGGCTTGGCTTTTTTGCTGGCCGCCGGCGGTGTCTTTGCATCCGTTGTGGCCGGCGTTTGCGTGGCAGCCACCGGTGTCGCCTGGGTCTGGCTCGACTGGGTCGGAGCCTCCTGCGCCAACGCCGCGCCGGTTGCCATGCAGAAGGAAAATGCGGCTGCACATGCGATGCCCAGGACAGGCAAATGCAGATATTGCGAAGCGGATGGCGCAAGAAACACCCACGATTGACGACGACTCATCGATCTCTCCCTTGTCATGAATACCTCCCCCGAGGACTGCGTGCGGCCTGATCCTGCCGCGACCGCAGGGCGATACTGCGCCGAGTGTGTGGTCATGTCATTCGGCAGCGCGACAACATCTTGCGTCTGCGATGCCGTCCACGCCTTTGCCTTCCTGCGCCGCGAAAACGGACTGCCCCCTTGATCTTGCGTCAGTTTCGCGCGGCCAGCTCAGCGGCTGGCTCAGTCCGCGACATCGAGTTGCAGCGAACTGAAGGCGCCGCTGCGCGCCAGCGCAGTGACCGTGTGCTGCCCGGTTTGCTGCAGGATCAGCGACAGTGGGGCGGCGTCTTCGCTGGTGCCTTGCAGGCGCCCGTCCAGCAGCCATTGCACGGTGCCCTGCGCACCCAAGGCACGCAGCGTGACGTGCAGCGGCTTGGTGCTGTTCGGTGCGCGTCGCAGGGTGGCGCCGTTGCCAAGGCCGACAATGCGGATCGGCGCGGCGATATCGAGCGAATCGGCGGCGCAGCCGGGAGCGAGCGGCGGCAGCGCCGAACTGGCGCGGTCGTCCACGCTGAGCCATGGCGTCGCCAGTGCCGGCCAGCGCGCCAACTGGATCGTGTGTTCGCGGCGAGCATGACAAGCGCCGCTCAGGCGCTGGCCACTGGCGTTGACGCGCAAGCTGAGCAGACCGGATGCCCATGCACCGAGATCGCGTTCGGCAAAGGTGGGCGGCAGCGCGTCATCGAGTACCCATGCGCTGCGACGCTGGCGACATAGGTTCGCCGGTGTGGCGGCAGCGGCAACGCCGAGTGGCCAGCAGATGTCGACCGCACGCACGCTGGCCGGCTGCACGCGGTGCACGCCACCGCGTTGCGGCAGCATGTCGGTGATCTGGAACAGCAGCGGCAGCGCGGTCACCGCACCGTACTGGCCCGGCGACGGCGTGCCGTCCGGACGACCGATCCACACACCGATGGTCCAGCGGTCGGTGACACCCATCGCCCATGCATCGCGATAGCCGTAACTGGTGCCGGTTTTCCAGGCGACCGCGGCGTGTCGGTTGATGGCGCCTTCCAGCGGCGCACCTTCGACGTCCGCCGGATTGTGTGCGAGCACATCGCGAATGATCCACGCCGCGCCCGGCGAGAGCAGGCGTCGCGGTTGTGCCGGCTGTTGCGGCGTGTAGCGTGGCGTGCCGGCGACGCCGCCGTTGGCAAACGCGGTATACGCGCCGACCAGGTTCTCCAGTCGGGTCGACGCACCACCCAGGATGATCGACAGATTCGGTTTCGCGCCATCGGGCAGGCCGAGGTCGATGCCGCCATTGGCCAGACGCGCCACGAAACGGTTCGGGCCGACCCGGTCCAGCACGTCCACCGCCGGCACGTTGAGCGAACGCTGCAAAGCCTCGGCCACGCTGACCGGACCGCTGAATGCCTCGTCGAAATTGCCCGGCTTGTAGCCGCCAAAATCCTGCGGTGCATCGATCAACAGGCTCTGCGACGTGATCAGGCCATCGTCGAGCGCAAGGCCATACAGGAACGGCTTGAGCGTGGAACCGGGCGAGCGCGGCGCACGCACCATGTCGACATGGCCAAGCCGGAGCGGGTCGGCGAATTCCGCCGTGCCGACGTAGACGCTCGCTTCCAGCGTGGCATTGTCGACCACCAGCAAGGCGGCCGACGTGCGCGCCGGCAATCGCGCGAGATAGGCGGTGACACGATCCTCCGCCGCACGCTGCAAGTCGGCATCGATGGTGGTAGTGATGCGTCGTGCCTGCGGTTGCTGCTGGTGCAGCCGCTCGGCCAGCAAGGCAGCCGACAACGGCGCGCGTAGCGAGCGTGCGACCACCGGCTCGATCGCAGCGTCACGTACCTGCGCAGCACTCCAGACACCAAGATCGCGCATGCGCCGCAACACCTTGTCGCGCGCCGCACGTGCCGCCTCGGGATGGCGATCCGGGCGCAACCGGCTCGGCGATTGCGGCAACACCGCGAGCAGGGCGGCCTCGGCGCGCGAAAGCTGGCTGGCCGGCTTGCCCAGATAGGCCCACGAGGCGGCATCGACGCCCTCGATCGGGCCGCCGAACGGCGCATGGTTGAGATAGAGGTCGAGGATCTGCGCCTTGCTCAGATGCGCCTCAAGCTGCAGCGCGCGCAGGATCTGCACCAGCTTGCCGCCAAACGTATGCGGGCGAAACCCATCGGAGCCGGGTTCGATGATCCGCGCCACCTGCATGGTCAAGGTGGAGCCGCCGGAGACGATATGTCCGTGTAGCAGTCCACCCGCAAAACCGCGTGCCAGTGCATAGGGATTGATGCCGGGGTGGCGGTAGAACCAGCGATCCTCGTAATGCAGCAGCGCCGCGAGATACAACGGCGACACCTGCTTCGAGGTGACCGGATAACGCCACACGCCATCACTATCGGCGAACGCGCGCAACGGCGTGCCATCGCGCGCCAGTACCACGGTGCTGCCGGTGTCGGGTGCCGGCAGGCGCAACGGAAAGAGCCGATCGAGCAGCACGACAATCAGCAGCAACACGGCCAGACCAACCACGCTGCCGCGTGACCAGCGCCACAAGCGCGAACGGTGCCGTGATTCGGGAGCGGATTCGGGGGATTCCGTGGTCATGCTTGAGGTGGCCCAAGGCACCCACGCGAAATCCTCCGCGCGGGTGCCCTCGTGATGGCTACGGCTCGACCACGCTGATCCGCGCCGGCTCGACCTTGCCGATGCCGCGCACGGCAGGCCGGTACATGTCCTCCACCAGCGGCGGCGGCACGTTATAGCTGCCGGGCGTGACCGCACGCACCAGATAGAACACGTGTGCCGCATCACCGCGGGTCAGGTTGAGTGCGGCCGCGTAACGATCATCGCGATATTCCTCGTGCACGATGTTGGCCGCCGAGGTGTGCTGATCGAGATCGATGCCGTCGATCACTACGCCGGCCCACTGCTGTGCACCGCTCAGATTGAGGTTCTCCACTTCCAGGCCGCCGGGCAGCAGGTCGGTGACCAGTGCGTTGGGGAGGTCCATACGCGCCTCGATGGTCAGCTCGACGATCAGCGTGTCGCCCTCCTTCAACTGGTCGCCGGTCCACGGCTTGCCATCGGTGGTGAAGTAGCTGCGCCGCACGTCGATCTGGCTCGGGTCGGCCGCTGGTGCCTTCTGTGGAATGCCGGCCACGTCGAGCGTGGCGAAGATCGCCGCCTGGCTGGTGGGGGTCACAGTGACGCCCGCATTGAGCTCGGCCACACTGAGGTCGCGACTCCACATGCGTTGGTTGGGTGCCTGCTCGGTCTTGCCGTTCACCGTGATGGTGGCCGCAAGTGGGGTCTCGTCCTTCGCGTCGAAGGCACGGGCGACGCGGGCGATCGCCGCCTGTTCCTGCGTACTGAGGTAGGACCACGACCAGCGGTAGTTGGCCTCCCTCTTCTGGCGTTCGACCACGTTGGCGGTGGCATTGCGGGCCCAGTCGACCAGCTTGGCGTCGTACTCCGGCTTGTTCATGCCGTAGCTGTGGGTCAACGCGACCATCAGCGCGAGATCACGCAGATCCGAGCCGTAGTCGCCGACGTACCACGGCCGTTCCTTGTTCCATGCAAAGGCTTCGGCGATCGCCTTCTGCGCACGCTCGTTGTCGCCCATCAGCTTCAGCGCGATGCCCAGGTGCACCAGCGGCAGCGGCGCGACCAGCTTGCTGCGGTCGTTGTCGAAGATCGCCCGCAAGGTACCCAGCGGCGCCCGGTTGACGCGTGCCAGCACGAAACCGGAATAGGCCTCGTCGGCAATCCGCATGTGATCGTGATGCTCGTAACCGTAGTACGGATGGCCACCGGCGAGCAGGTCGTCGTTGAGGCGTTGCAGCGCCTTCTGCAACACATCCTGCGGCACGGCGAAACCGGCATCGCGGGCATCGAGCATGAAGTCGACCACGTAGGGCGTGGTGAATGTCTCGACCGGACTGTCACCGCCCCAGAAGCTGAAGTGGCCGTTGCTGGCCTGGAACGAGGCGATCCTTCCCAGCGCACCTTCCACGGCAGCCTTGCGCACGTCGTCGCTCATCACCGGTGCGCCGAGCGCCTTGGCCGTCTGGCCGTCCAGAATGAGTGCCGCGTAGCCCTTGCTGGTGGTCTGCTCGATGCAGCCGTAGGGATAGTCGAGGATGCCGCGCAGGGCCGCCGCATAAGGCAGCGGCGGCAACGTGCTCAGGGTGATCTGCGCGCGCACGGTCGCCGGCAGCAGGCCCGCCACAACAGCGGCCCCGAAATGCTGCGGCTTGCCTGCCTCCAGCGCCAGCGGCGTGGTGCTGACGGTTTCGGGCCACGCCGGACGCACCGCGAACTCGAAGTGGCGGTCCACCTTGTAGTCGTTGAGCTCGGCATGAATATCGACCTTCGCCACCGCAGCGCCCGCGGCGGCCGTGACCGGCATGTTGAGCGTGGTGCCGGCACCATCCTTGAGCGGCACGCTGCGATTGGCGTCGTCGATCGCGATCAGCCCGTCGCCCTTCACACTGACCTTGGCAACGCCGTCCTTGCCGGACAGGTTCTTCAGGTCGAGGCTGATCACGGCCTTGTCGCCCGCTGCCATCACGCGCGGCGTACTCGGCTCGACCACCAGGGGCGCTCGCACGGTGACGCTGCCGTCGGCATTGCCGTAGCGCTCGTCGGTATAGGCCAGCGCGGCGAGGCGCAGGCTGCCATTGAAGTCCGGCACGGTCACATGCAGCGTGGCGTGGCCCTGCGCATCGAACGCGGCCGGACCGGCGAACAGGTCCACGATCTGCACCTTCGGATTGAGCCGCGCGGCCTTTGGCAACGCCTTGCCGCTCATGTCGCCGCCATAGCGCAGCTTGGCCTGCTCGCCATCCATCGCCTCGATGATGCGGCTGTACAGATCATACGCATCGATGCCGAGCGCACGCTTGGCGAACATCCATGTCCACGCATCCGGCACCGGATAGTTGGTGATGTTGAGCACGCCCTGGTCGACCGCCGACAGCGTGACGAACGCCTGCTTGCCGGCCAGTCCGCTCGCCTGCACGGTGACATCGAGCGGGTTGCCCGGACGCATCATCGCCGGCGCGACGAGCTTGAGCGGGATACGCCGGTCATTGCGATCCATCGCCACGTATTCGATGCCCATCGCACGAGCCGGCGTGGTGTGCTCGTCCGCCTCGCCACCGCGGAAGACCATCGCGGTGACATAGACATCGTGGCGCTCCCAGTCCTTCGTCACCGGGATGTCGAAGGTGGCACCGGCTTTCGCGTCGATGTTCTTCGTATAGAGCAGGTGGTCCGATTCCACCAGCAACACGCCCGGACCGTCATGCGGTGGCGTCACCGTGACCTTCATGGTGTCGCCGGCGTGGTAGCGCGCCTTGTCAAGCGCCAGCTTGACCTTGTCAGGCCGCGCCTCCTTGCCGAGGTTCTCGTCATCCCAGCTGTAGCCGGCGAAGAACGGGAACACCGTGGTCAACTTGGTTGCCGGGTCGTATACCTCGACCCGATAGCTGCCCCACTCGACCGGAAATTCGACATGGGTCGACTTGCCGGCGGCGACGTCGACATCCTTTTCCTCGATCAGTTGCAGGTGCTGGTTCGCATCCGACTTCCAGCCGCCGTCACGTTCGTACAGCCAGTAGAAATCGCGCAGCTCGCGCTGCAGGCGCACCTTCAGGTGGCTGCCGGCGACCAGCTTGCCATCGGCATTCGCACGCACGATCTCGAAACCGACCGGGCTTTCGCTCTCGGCGCCCTGCTTCGGATCGAACAACGGGCGCACGCCGGCCAGGGTATCGGCTGGCCAGTAGGTACGCTGCAACAGGCGGGTGACTGCACGACCGCCGCTCTCGTAGACGCTGCCGGACAGGGTTACCGCCAGCGGCGCGACCGGCTTGACGTCATCCGGCAGCGGCACGTCCTGCTGCAGCACGCCTTGTGCATCGAGCTTGGCGTCGACCACGTTGTCGGCGCTCTTGGGCAGGTCGACCAGCGGATTGCCGAAGAAGGTGTCCTTCATCGTCGCGATCGGGTGCACTTCCGGTGCCACCAGCAGGGTGGCGGTGAAGCGGTTGCCGTCGGCCGGCGCGCCGTAGAGATAGCTGGATGCGACTTTCAGCTTCAACGGTTCATCCGGCGCCAGCTGCTTTTGCGGGCTGGACAGATCGACCTTCAGCCGCTCAGGCAGGAATTCCTCGACGTGGAACGGGAAGGCCTGCACCGATTCCTTGCTGGCTGGATCGAGGCGGAACTCCAGCTGCCAGAGGCCGGTCGGCGCATCGGCCGGAATCAGCTGGCTCAGTTCGAAATAGTTGAGCTGCTGTGGCTGCAGCTGCTTCTCCACCAGGGTACGTCCGTCCGGTTGTTTCACCCGCACGAACAGCGACTGCGCCTTCATCGGCTTGCCGTCGTAATCACGCAAAAGCGCCGAGGCGCGCAGCGTCTCGCCGGGACGGTACAGGTCGCGGCCGGACCAGGCATACACCTCGAACGGCGCCTGCTTGCGACCGGCGATGTCGAAGTTGGACACATCCAGCGCCGGCCGGTTGAACGGCAGCACCGAGACATCCTTGCCGTGCCGCGCGA
The DNA here is from genome assembly GCF_002001045.1 of Rhodanobacter sp. C01. Lineage (GTDB taxonomy): Bacteria > Pseudomonadota > Gammaproteobacteria > Xanthomonadales > Rhodanobacteraceae > Rhodanobacter. The sequence goes on from NZ_MUNR01000010.1 coordinate 245,097, forward strand.
CCAGCACGTCGGACGACTTGACCTTGTACGCAACCAGCGCATTGCCGTCGGTGCCGGTCGTGGCCTTGAGGGTGGTACGCCCGTCGGCATCGCGGATCTCGACATTGACCCCGTCGACCGGCGAGCCGTCACGCAGCGAAGCCACATGCAGCAGCACGTTGTCGCGGTATACGCGCAGGTGCAGGCCGAGGTCGCTGACGAAGAACGTGGCGGTGTCGTAGCTGCCCTTGAAGGTGCCACCGGCCTTGACCACGGCCATGTACACGCCCGGTTCGGACAACTGGCGGATGTCCTGCACCGGCAGGTAGGTAACCGTGCGCTCGTTCGGGTCGCCGCCCAGCGTGTAGTGGTTGGCGTAGACCGAATCGGCGATGTCCGTGATCGGCCGCTTGCTGCGCTGGTCGTCGTCCTTGCCGCAGGTGTTGTAGCTGCTGACGTCGTGGTCGAGCTCGTAGCTGTCGCGCTGGCCGTTGCGCGGATAGGCGCAGAACAGGTCCGACAGCGCATCGTCGTGCACGCGGAAGAATTCCACGTCGGCATCGTGCACATTCACCGACACCAGCGGCAGGCCGCGCGTGCCGCGCGCCGGCAGCACGCTGCCATGCGAGGCAAAGCCGACCGCCGCCGGCAGATTGCCGGAGTAGACGTCATGCTTCACTTCATGGCCCAGCGTATGGCCATCCGCCGCCAGCAGGGCCGCCTGCACCTGTACTGCATAGTGCGTGTTCGACTGCACGAACGGAAAATTCAGCGTCTTGCCGTCGTCCTGCAGGCTCCAGCTGCCGCTGACCACTTCGCCGTTCGGGCCGGTCACGGCAATCAGCGTGTCGAAGGCCTGCGCCGAAGCCAGCGCGGCATTGAAGCGCAGGGTCAGCGCGGTGCGCGAATCCTGGGCTTCGGAACTGGCCGAGACCAGCGCGAAGTCCGTCTTCGCTGTCGCGTGTGTCGAGGTGCTGCTGGCCGGCACTCCCTGCAAGGGCGGCTTGTCGCCTTCATGGCCACGATGACAGGCGGCGATGGACAGGCACAGCAGCAGTGAAACGAAGGCGCGCAGTGTGGCGCTGCGCGAAAGGCACACGATCGGCGAACGTGACATGGAAACCTCTCCCTAGGCTTTGCAGGAGAGTATCGCCGGAATTCATGGCAACGGCGAGGCGCCGACGAGGCGCCCGGGTTGCAGAATCAATCCCGCGTCACGGACAGCGCTTGCTCATACCCGTCGCCCCAGCCAGTCGCCCAGTTGCATCAGCACCTGGCTGCGCCCGGGCTCGGCTTCGTTGAACAGCTCGTGATAGAGATTGGAAAAGAAGCGCGTGGTCAGCTGGCCGCTGGCAGCCGCCTTTCTGGCAAACGCGCGACTGCCGGACGGATCAACCAGTTCGTCGCTGTCGGCCACCAGCAGCAGGGTCGGGACCGCCAGCGTAGGGGCCTCGGTAATGCATGCCGCGCCTGCCTGGAAGATGAAATCGGCCAGCCGCGGCGTGATCCAGCCCGTGCACAAGGGATCGTCGCGATAGGCCTGCACCACCTGCGGATCGTGCGAGAGCTTGTCGACCTTCAGGCTGGTACGCAGTGGCAAATTCGGCAGCAGCCGGCTCAGCAGACGGGCCAGGCGCACCATCCCGGGTGACTCCCAGCTGCGCAGCGCCGGCGATGACAACAGCAGCGCCGGCGGCGTGATGCGGCCGTCCAGCACGGTACGCGCCGCGACCAACCCGCCCATGCTGTGGCCAAGCAGCAAGGGCGCATGCGGCAATCCGTTGGCGTAGTCGATGTAGACCGTGGCCAGGTCCTCCAGCAGATCGTCGCGATGGCGCAGTGCACTGCGCCGGCCCGGCGTCTGCCCGTGCCCGCGCTGGTCATAGCTGCGCACCGCGTAACCGCGCTGGTTGAACCAGGCTGCGAGCTGCTGATAGCGGCCGCTGTGTTCACCCAGTCCATGCACGATCAGCACCGCAGCGCGCGCCTGTGGCCTTGGCCAGTCGCGCAGGAACAGCTGCTGGCCATCGGCCATCGTCAGCCAGCTCGCATCCCGTGCCCCGGTTGCGTCGTCATCCTGCTGCGTCGATTGCCCTCGTTGTTCCACGTCTGTGCTCGCCATCAGATGTCCATGCGATACCTGCCCAACGCTGCCGCAGACGCCAGGAACTGTCTGCGGCACTAATCACTCTTCGCCATGCATCCCGGCGACGGCACCTCGATCAATGTTCCATGACCCGCATGTCCTTCATCAACAGGTCGAGCTTGCTCTTCATCTCGGCCTGCGGATGTGTGCCTTCGATGCCATAGAAAGCGGTGTACACGATCGAGGGCGCATTGACGCCCGCAGGAGCGACCACGGCGTCGATCTTCATCAAGTCGTCCTCCTGGCGTGCCACGCCATTGTAGGGATATTGGCGCTGCGACAACTTCTGCCAGCGACTCGTGAGGTCGTCGTCCAGTCCGGCCGGCGGCGTGGCGTAACGCTGGATGTTGACGTTGTTGTGGTCGTCGGAGGCGGTGGTTTTCCAGATGTCGATATCCGAGACGTCCCAGACCGGCTGGCCGTTGTCAGGGAAGAACCTGAAGCCGAGCCACAACATGTTGTCCGGCGTGATCGGCTGCACATCATTCGTGTAGGAAAAAGCCACCCGCGATGATGCGTAGCTGAAACGGTGGCCATAATCGAAGTCGATGTGGATGCTCTTGAGCGCAGCCGGCTGCAAGGCAGGCTCGGCGAGGAATGCCTTCCATTGCGCCAGCGTGCCTTCGTAGGTGAGATAGACGAAGTTGCTCAGTTCATCCAGATCGAGCCTCGTGTCATGCACGCTGGCGGCAGGCACAAGCCGGCTCAGCATCACGCTGCCATCCGGCACTGGCAGCACATACAGCACGCCCACCGCGTTCGCATAGGGAAGCGGCCAGACTTCGACATGCCAGGGGCGTTGCCAGCGGTCGATGTGCGTCGACTCGGAAGTCGGGTGGCCGAGCGAAGTGATCTTGACCTTCTCATTGCCCACTTCGCGCTGGAACATCCCGGTTCTGGCCAGCAGATCCATGCGCAATTTCGCATCGGCATAGAACTTCGCCGGGTCCACGCCGTCCGGGCGGCGCAGATGGATCAGGCCGTTGCGACCTGCCGCACCGGTATCCACATAACCGTTGCCATCTAGATCGAAATGCTGCGACCGCCCACCCGCACGGGCCCACTCTCCATTGCTGCCGCGCACGATCAATGTGGGGAAGTTGTTGAGTTGTGCCTGCTGATACAGCAGCCGCGCAGAACCTTCGCCTTTCGGAAACAGGTCGGCGGATGTCTTGGCAAGCAATGCTTTCAATTGCTCATCACTGTAATCATTGAAACGCGTCTGGAAGTTGCGATAGAAGTCGCCAAGGCTCAGCGGCAACGCGAACTGCGCCTTGAAGGTGCCGTTCTGGGTGGTGTCGAAAATATCGAGCTGATAGGCCCCGCGCGCGTCCATCACGGCCTGGCCGTCCGGTGCATTCAGCACCATGCTGATCGGCAGCGCGTAGTTGAGATTCTCGTTCTGCGATTTCATCAGCACGATGCCGATCAGCTTGCCGTCCTTGTCCAGCAATGGACCACCACTGTTGCCGGGCGACGCCGCTGCCGAGAAGCGCATCCACTTCCAGCGCCCATCCTGGTCTTCCGGCGTGTCGGAGGTATACAGGCCGTCGCGGATCACCACACCGGTGCCCAGTGCATTGCCCACCGCGTAGACCACCTGGTTCAATGCCGGCTTGGCATCGATCTCCAGTGCCGTTGCACCAGCGGGCTGCGTGGCCAGCGAGAACACCACGAAATCCTGCTGCAGCGAAAATTTCTCGATCTTGTCGATCGCGTACACGTGACCACTGACGTCGCGCAGGGCGGGCTCGCCCCACAGGCTGCCGTTGCCGACCTGCAGCACGTGCGCTGCGGTGACGTAGCGGTTGTTGCCGATCGCGAATGCCGTACCGATCGAATAGTACTTGTCGGTGCGCTCCTGATACGGCAGCAGCTCCAGCGGCAACGGCTTCTCGTAGGTCAGCGGGTCGTCGACCGGCTTGGCCGCCACCACCTCGAACGTGGCCGCCTGGATCTTCGGCAGCACGGCCGGATCGAGGCTGGCGGCTTGCGCCGTGGCGCCGCACGGGCCCACCAGCACAAGCAGGATCAGACAACCGAATGCCGCCGTCCGTGACGCGGCCTTGCGCAGAATCAATGGCAGAACGTACATGGGAGTCCTTCGCATGAGAGCCGCGCCGGATTCCCCAGCGGGGCCCCTGACCTGCGACGGCCGTACATGAATAGTGACATGCCGAAACGGCATCTGCACCGTCAGCCATATCCCCATTTGGGGCGGATTCGATGGCGGATTGCGTGGCTTGCCGGCATCCCCATATAAGATCGGGTGTCTTCTCTCGCTTCGCCGCACGGGCAACCACCGATGCGCCTGGATCGCAGTCCGCTTGACGATTTCCACCCGGCTGTCGCCGGCTGGTTTCGTCGCACCTTCAGTGCACCCACCTCGGCGCAATCCGCGGCGTGGCCATCGATACGTGCCGGCAACCACACTCTGGTCGCCGCGCCGACCGGCTCGGGCAAGACACTGACCGCGTTTCTGGCAGCCATCGACGCGCTGGTGCGCGAGGGCGTGGCGCATGGCGGCGTGCTGACGGATGCCACCACCGTGGTTTACGTGTCGCCATTGAAGGCGTTGTCGAACGACATCCACATCAACCTGGAAGCCCCGCTGGAAGGCATCCGCGTCGAACTGGAGATGCTCGGCCTGCCCGATGTGGCGATCCGTACCGCCGTGCGTACCGGCGACACCCCACAGGCGGAGCGCAACCTGCTGCGCAAGCTGCCGCCACACATCCTGGTGACCACGCCGGAGTCGCTTTACGTGCTGCTCGGTTCGGCCTCCGGTCGCGCGATGCTGGCCGGTACACGCACGGTGATCGTCGACGAGATCCACGCGATCGCCGGCAGCAAGCGCGGCTCGCATCTGGCACTGTCGCTGGAGCGGCTGGAATCGCTGTGCCAACGGCGGTTGTTGCGGATCGGATTGTCGGCGACACAGAAACCGATCGAAGAGGTTGCGCGGTTTCTGGTGGGCGCTCCATCAACATCTTCCATGGGCGGACCGGGGGTGACCGTCAACAGTCCCGCCCACCTTGTCGATGATGGCTGCACCATCATCGACGTGGGCCACACCCGTGCACGCGATCTCGCGATTGAAGTACCACCGGTGCCGCTGGAAGCGGTGATGTCGAACGACTGCTGGGAGCTGGTCTATGACCGGCTGGCCCAGCTGGTGCAGGCGCACCGCACCACCCTGGTCTTCGTCAACACGCGGCGGATGGCTGAACGCGCGGCGCGGTATCTCTCCGAGCGACTCGGCAAGGAAACCGTCGCCGCCCATCACGGCAGTCTGTCGAAGGAACTGCGGCTGGATGCCGAGCAACGGCTCAAGCGCGGCGAACTGTCGGTGCTGGTGGCGACCGCGTCGCTGGAACTGGGCATCGACATCGGCGACGTCGACCTGGTCTGCCAGCTTGGCTCACCGCGTTCGATCGCCGCCTTCCTGCAGCGTGCCGGCCGTTCCGGCCATAGCATCGACGGCACGCCGAAGGCGCGGCTGTTCCCCGCCACCCGCGACGACCTGATCGAATGCACCGCGCTGCTGGACTGCGTGCGCCGCAACGAGCTGGATGCGCTGATCCTGCCACCGCAACCGCTCGACGTGCTGGCCCAGCAGATCGTCGCCGAAGTCGCCTGTCAGGAATGGGACGAGGATGCACTGTACGACCTGGTGCGCCGCGCGCATCCGTATCGCGATCTCGCACGCACCGATTTCGATGCGGTGGTGCGCATGCTGGCCGAAGGCTTCACCACACGGCGCGGCGCACGCGCGGCATACATCCACCGCGATGCCGTGCATCGGCAATTGCGTGCGCGGCGCGGCGCGCGGCTCACCGCACTGACCTCGGGCGGCACCATTCCCGATACCGCCGACTACAAGGTGGTGCTGGAACCGCAGGCGATCATCGTCGGTACGGTCAACGAGGATTTCGCGGTCGAGAGCATGGCCGGCGACATCTTCCAGCTCGGCAACACCAGCTATCGTATCCAGCGCGTCGAACGCGACCGCCTGCGGGTGGAGGACGCGCACGGCGCACCACCGAGCATTCCGTTCTGGCTGGGCGAGGCGCCGGGACGCAGCAGGGAATTGTCGTTCGGCGTATCGCGGCTGCGTGACGAAATCTCTGCGCAGCTGGATGCCGGTGGCGTAGCCGCCGCGGTGACATGGCTGCGCGAACAACTGGGGTTGAGCGAAGCGGCCGCGCAGCAACTCGCCTATTATCTGGCGCGCGCGAAAGCTGCCCTCGGTGCGCTGCCGACCCAGCACACGCTGGTGCTGGAACGCTTCTTCGACGAATCGGGCGGCACCCAGCTGGTGATCCACACGCCGTGGGGCAGCCGCATCAATCGCGCGTGGGGGCTGGCGTTGCGCAAGCGCTTCTGCCGCCAGTTCAACTTCGAGCTGCAGGCGGCGGCGACCGAGGACGCGATCGTGCTGTCGCTGTCGACCAGCCACAGTTTCCCGCTGGAGGAAGTCGCGCATTACCTGCACTCGAACACTGCCGAGCACGTGCTGATCCAGGCCCTGCTCGATGCCCCGCTGTTCCCCGCGCGCTGGCGCTGGAACGCGGTGACGGCGCTGGCGCTGCCGCGCTTCACCGGCGGCAAGAAAACCCCGCCACCGTTGCAGCGGATGAAGAGCGAAGACCTGCTCGCCGCGGTGTTCCCTGACCAGGTCGCCTGCCTGGAGAACATCGTGGGCGAGCGCGAGGTGCCTGATCATCCGCTGGTCAACCAGACCATGCACGATTGCCTGCGCGAGGCCATGGATGTGGATGGCCTGCTGCACATCCTGCGCGGGCTGGAGAGCGGCGAGATCAGCGTGATCGCGCGCGACCTTACCGCACCGAGCCCGCTCGCCGCCGAAGTGTTGAACGCCGCGCCATACGCCTTCCTCGACGACGCACCGCTGGAAGAGCGCCGCACCCAGGCGGTGCAGACACGTCGCTGGAACGACGGCGAAAGCGCCGACGACCTGGGCCGACTTGATCCCGAGGCGATTGCCGCCGTGCGCGACGAAGCGTGGCCACAGGTGCGCGACGTGGACGAGATGCACGAGGCGCTGAGCTTGCTGGGCTTCGTGACTGCCGACGAAGTGGCAGCCAATAATGGTTGGAGCGGGCGACTGCAGGCACTCGCCAGGAACAACCGCGCGACCCTGTTCATCATCGAAAGACCGAGCTGGACGTCCGCCGAGAAGCTGCCGCTATGGCAGACCCTGCATCCGTCCGCATCGATGCAACCGGCGATCAGCGCCCCCGCCGAATACGCCACACAGGCTTGGACGCGCGAGGATGCCTTGCTCGAGCTGATACGCCAACGCCTTGGCGGACTCGGCCCGGTCACTGCACCGGCACTCGCCCATTCGCTGATGGTCGAAGTGAGCGAAATCGAACACGCCCTGCTGCGCCTGCAGTCCGAGGGCTATGTGATGCAGGGTCGCTTCAGTGCCGACGCAACCACGACGGAATGGTGCGAGCGGCATCTGCTGGCGCGCATTCACCGTTACACCCTCGGCCGATTGCGCCGGGAGATCGAGCCGGTCAGTCGACGCGAGCTGATGCGCTTCCTGTTCGACTGGCAGCACGTGTCGGCGGCGACCCGACTGAGCGGACCGGATGCGCTGAGTGCCGTACTGACGCAACTGGAAGGTTTCGAGGCAGCCGCCGGCGCGTGGGAAGCGGAGATCCTGCCAGCGCGAATCAACGATTATTCGATCAGCTGGCTGGACGAGCTGTGCCGCGCCGGGCGGATCAGCTGGGGGCGCCTGCGTGCCGGCAGTGGCGGCGGTGGGGGTCCGCTGCGCAGCACACCGATCGTGCTGTTGCCACGTCGCAGCATGAACGTGTGGACGTCGATCGCAGCTGGCGAGAACACCCAGGACATTCTGCTGTCGTCACGCGCCAAGGCCGTGGCCGATGCGCTGCGCGAACAGGGCGCGTTGTTTTTCGACGAGCTGCTCGGCGTCACCCATCTGCTACGCACCGAACTGGAGGACGCGCTGGGCGAGCTGGTGGCCGCCGGCCGTGTCAGCGCTGACAGCTTCGCCGGCCTGCGCGCCCTGCTGCTGCCGGCGGCCAAGCGCGACGCTGGTCGGCAGCGTCGTTTGCGCCGGCATCTGCTCAACGGCATCGAGGATGCGGGCCGCTGGTCGTTGACGCGTGGCACGACGGAAAGCACCGCGCTCCTGCGTTCTCCTGAAGGCAAGGGAGGGGACAAGCCAGATCCGGAAGTGGTCGAACATATCGCGCGCACCTTGCTGCGTCGCTATGGCGTGGTGTTCTGGAAGCTGTTGGAACGCGAGGCGCCGTGGTTGCCATCATGGCGCGATCTGCTGCGGGTGTACCACCGACTGGAAGCACGCGGCGAGATCCGCGGTGGCCGCTTCGTCGAAGGTCTGGTCGGCGAGCAGTTCGCCCTGCCCGAAGCGATCGCGCCGCTGCGCGCCGTGCGCCAGCGCGCAGACGATGGTGAGCTGGTCTGCCTCAGCGGTTGCGATCCATTGAATCTGGTCGGCACCGTGCTGATCGGCGACAAGGTGCCGGCACTGACCGGCTCGCGTGTGCTGTACCGCGATGGTGTGGCGATGGCCGCCCTGGTTGGCAACAAGCTCGTGCCGCTGATCGAACTGTCCGACGCCGAAGCCCAGGCCGCGAAACACGCACTGCTGCGGCATCCGCCGTCGCTGCCCGATGCGTTGACTGCAGCGCACTGAAACCAGGAACGATCCGATGGGCTGCCTGCCTATGCTGCTGTTGTTTCCATTGGGCTTCGGCGCGGGCTATCTGATCGCCGGCCAGACCGGTGCCTTGTGGGGCGCCGGCATCGGCTTCCTGCTCGGCCTGCTGGCGATGGGCCTGTTCATCAAGGCGCTGCGCGGCAAGCGCCAATGACGTCAAAGTTTGAGAGCGCATCCGAGCGACGCCAACCGGCGCTGCGATGTGTTCACGGCTTCGTTGGACCCGCTATCAGTGCCACCCGATCCAGCGCGTAAAGAGGACCATCGATCGGCGCGGTATAGATCAGACACAGTGCGTGTTTGCCTTGCTGCGCGGGCAGCGCCGCGTCGAGCGTGAAGCGACGCGCGCTGTGCGCCGGATCGGGCAGTGGCAGCGTGACCAGCACCGGCCCGTCACACTGATCCCGATGCACCACCAGCTCGCCGAATGGTGTGCTGTGCGGACGCGACATCACCAGTTTCTGCTCATGCGCCAGCGCATAGTTGCGCTCAAGCCGCACGGCCTCGACGTGGATAGTCTCGACGCCATCCATCGGTGCCGACGGATAAAGCTGGCAGCTGTTGAACACGTTGATGCTGTACACCGGCGCCAGCGACGTGGCGTCGGGCATCGGCTGCACGCGCAGGCGGAAATCGCTGCCAGGACAATTCGGCATCTCGTTGCCGTCGATGCTGAGCAGGCTGGCGCGATCGAGCACGCGCTGGCGTGGCGCTGCCAGCTCGATACCACCAGCGGCGAACGTCGCCACACGCACCGTCACCGGCAGCTTCACGATGAAGGGTGCCCCGTACACCGGTGCATGCCGGTCGGGCGCGTGGCCATCCAGCGTGTAATGCAGCTCACCGTAGCCGGCCTGGTTGGACAGCGTGACTTGCGCCGTACCGCTGGCCAGCGCGGCAGCGCGATCCATCTTGATGTCCGCTGCGAACGCGCTGTCGGCATAGCCGATGTCCTGCGCGCGATAGCGCGCGAACTGCGCCGGCAGCCGGCCGAGAAACCCATTCCAGTCGTGTGATGCGGCCGGTGACCAGTCCACTTCGCTCAACGCGTCCAGCCGCGGGAATACCGCATGCTCGACATGCTTCATCGTCGGCATGTGCTCGGTCCACACGTTCGCCTGCGCGCCCAGCACATGGGCCGCCTGTGTTGCATCGAGCTCCTTCGGCACCGGCTCGAATGCGTACACGTGGGCCAGACTCTGCGCGGGAATGCGCCCGGCCGTCTCACCGACGTTATCGCTCTGCAACTGGTCGAAGTACAGGTCGGGCGCCGGCGACAGCACCACATCATGTCCCTGCTGCGCCGCCTTGATCGCGCCCTTGCTGCCGCGCCACGACATCACCGTGGCATCGGCCGGCACGCCGCCGTCAAGGATCTCGTCCCAACCCACCAACTGGCGGCCGTGCGCGGCGAGGTACTGACCGATGCGATCGATGAACCAGCCCTGCAGCGCGTCCTCGTCCTTCAGGCCCAGCGCATGCTTCTTCGCCTGCACTGCAGGCGAGGCCTGCCACTGATCCTTGACTGCCTCGTCGCCGCCGACATGAATGTACTTCGACGGGAACAGCGCCATCACTTCATCGAGCACCTGATCGATGAATTCGAAGCTGCTGTCGTCCACGTTGTACAGGAAGGGATTGACGCCCCAGTCGACCGAGACCAGGGGACGCTTGCCGATCACGCCAAGTTGGGGGTACGCCGCCACTGCGGCCTGCGCATGACCGGGCATGTCGATCTCGGGCACCACCATGATGTGGCGCGCACCGGCATAGGCGACGACCTGGCGGATCTGCTGCTGCGTGTAGAACCCGCCATAGCGCAACGGCTCGCCGTCGTGCCCGGCATCCGGCGGCGTGCGCCAGGCACCGATACTGGTGAGCTCCGGGTAGCGCTTGATCTCGATGCGCCAGCCCTGATCGTCGGTCAGGTGCCAATGGAATACGTTGAGCTTGTGCTGGGCCATCTGGTCGAGCAGTCGCTCGATTTCTGCAACGGACTGGAAGTGCCGCGCCGAATCCAGCATCAGCCCGCGCCAGGCGAATCGCGGCTGGTCGCGGATATGCACGGTCGGCAACTGCACCGCGCCATGCTGCGCATCCGGGGTAAGCAGTTGCCACAGCGTCACCACGCCATAAAACAACCCGGCGTCATCCCGCGCGCTGATTTGGATGCCCTGTGGCGTGACGTCCAGTGCGTAACCTTCGCGAGCGGTTACCGGCGCATGCGGGTCCAGTCGCAATACGATGGCGTGCGCGACCGCGTCGTCGTGACGCACCGACAGATGCAGGTCGCGTGTACGCGCGAGCAGTTCAGCGAGATAGTCTGCCGCGTGACGGGTCGATCCATTGTGATCGGCGACCACGATCGGCGTGTGCGCATCGACAGTGAAGCGTCCCTCGCCGACATCGATCCGTGCCGGCAGGGGAATCAGGGTATAGGGTGCTGTCTCGGTCGCGTGCGCGGCACATGCCGGGCCTGACACCAGGGTGGCAGCGACCAGCAGGTATCCACACAGTGACCGGAATGGGCGGCATGTCATCAGCAATCTCCATCGCAGGCGTTGCAGCATGCCATGCGTGACTGCGCGGACGCCTCAAAAAAAGACGGGCCCGGAAAGTGTCACAGGGCCCGTTCGGGGAGGATGGCGAAGCCGTCCATGGCTCGCGGTGATGCGCTAGAGGATCAGAGCTTGAAGTTCACGTTGAGGTAGTACTGGCGACCGTTCTGGTAGAACGCCTCGGGCACCTTGCCGAAGCCCAGGCCGGCCTGGTAGCCGTAGTCGTAGTAGCGCAGCTTCGGGTTGTTGAGGTTCATCGCGTCGAACGAGAAACTCACGTGGTCGTTGAGCGTGTAACCCAGCGAGAGCGACAGATAGCCTGCGCCCGCCTGGTAGTACGGCAGCAGCGGCATGGTGTTGCTCTGGCCCGTGACCGCGTTGGCCAGGGTACCGGCCTGCACCGGCATCATGCCGTCGTAGAACGACGAGCGGTACGTGTAGTTGACGCGCGCGTTCCACTGCTTGTCTTCGTAGAACGCGGACACGTTGACGGTGCTCTTCGAGGTGCCATACAGCGGACGACTGCCGGCGGCCACATTGTTCGCGAAGGTGCCGTCGGCGTTGTACAGGTAAGTGCCGCCCGACGAGTGGCCGTTGGCATAGGTGTAGCTGACCTGCGTGCCGAAGTGCTCGCCGATCGGCTGGATGTAGTTCAGCTCCACACCTTTGAGGGTGCCGTTGACGTTCACCGGCTGGCTGATCAGGTACTGGCTGTAGATCGGTGCGCCGGTGGGATTGTTCGCCTGGTTGAAGGTCAGGTAGCTGTTGAGGTACGTGCGGGTGACCGTGCCGTAGTCGTAGTAGTTGTTGAGGTCCATCGCGTACACGCTGGCCGACAGCAGGCCGCGCGGCGCGAAGTACCACTCCAGCGACGCATCGAAGTTGGTGGACACCAGCGGCTTCAGTTCCGGATTCGGGCCGAGGCCCGAACCCATGGACCCCACTTTCTCCGGATCACTTAGCGTCAGGAAGCCGGCCAGCTGGCCGTAGTCCTGGCGGGTCAGCGTCTGCGAGGCGGCGAAGCGCGCCAGCAGGCTGCCATCGTCGTTGAGGTTGAACTTCAGGTTGAAGCTCGGCAGCGCCTTGGTGTAGTGGGCCTGGTAGAAGTTCCAGTACCAGCCGCCCGTGCCATCGGTGCCGCAGGGATAGAACGCGGAATTGCAGTACGGACCGGAGTAGTTGTTCTGCTGGATCGAACCGGCGGTGTAGCCGATGTTCTCATCCGTGCCCACCAGGCGCACGCCCGCGTTGCCGCTCCAGTTGGTGCCGGCGAAGTTGACTTGCAGGTAGGCCGCCTTGTTCGTCTCCGTCATCTGGTAAATGTCGAACGGATAGAAGCGCGACGCGACATCGCTGGCGAGGCCGGTGCTGGCGCGGTTTGCATAGGTGTTGTTCAACTGGGCCAGTTGGGCCGGCGTCCAGTACCACACGCTGCCAAGACCGCTGGACAGGGGGTTGGTGTAGCTCTGGGTGCTGGCCGGCCACAGGGTGGAATTGGTGGTGAAATTGATGTCCGTGGCGAAGTTGGGACCTTGAGCGACTGCGAACAGGCTGTCGTGCGTATGGCGCGAATCGCGGATGCCGAACTGCAACGAGGACAGCGCACCGGCATCGTCGAAGTCGAACTCACCGTCGGCCTGGAACCAGTTTTCCTTGTCCACCACGTGGATGCCCTGGTCGCCAAAGATCCAGTCCAGACCCACGGTGGCCGGGTTGTACACGCCGTTGTTGCCGCCCAGCGACACGCCCATCGGCGAACTCAGGCCATGCGTCGAGTAGCTGGAAGACGCGCCATAGCCGGTGTCCATCTCCATGATGTCCTGCACCGGGGTGTTGCCCGTGCCCTTGGTGGTGCCGAGCTGGAACTTGAAGTCCAGATTCTGCGTGGCCTGCCAGTTGGAATCCAGGGTGACGTACTGGCTGGACTCGCTCTCGCCCGGACGCGAGATCATGTCGTAGATGCCCTGCGACACACCCGGCGCACCCGCCAGCGTGGCGCCGGTGAGGATGTTGCCGTCGATGGTGTAGTTGGACAGCGTGCTGGTCGGCACGCGGTCACGCAGGCGCAGCATGTAGTTGCGGTTGTAGTCGGTGGCGTCCATGTGGGAATAGAAGCCATCGAGGTTGAAGGTCAGGTTGTCGAGCGGCTTCCACTCGAGGTCGATCGAGCCGCCCTTGCGCTTGCGTTCCTGGGTGAACAGCACGGAGCCCGGCAGGTTGGGGTAGAACACGCCGGTGCTGCCCGAGGCATTGTTGGGCAGGCCCAGTTGCTTGGCGGCTGCCGAACCGGTGGGGATGTACGAGTAGCCCAGCATTTCCTGGCCATCGCGCTGCAGCTCGCGGACTTCATAGAAGCCCTGGGCCAGGATGCCGAAGGTGTCACTGTCGTTCTTCCAGTTGACCAGGCCGTTGAACTGCGGCTTGGTGGTGTCCGGCAGGCTGGAATACACACCACCCACGCTGGCTTCGGCGGAAAGCTGCTTGGAGAACTCCAGCGGCTTGCGCGTGATGATGTCGATGGTGCCGGCGGCACCGCCTTCGAGCAGGCTGGCTTCGGAGGTCTTGTGCACCACCACCTGGCTGACGATTTCCGACGGCAGCATGGCGTAGCTGACGCTGCGGGTACCGCCGCCGCCGGTGATGAACCAGTCGCCCGAGCCGATGTTGTGGCCGTCCACCGTGGTCAGGGTGAGCGAAGGCGCGCTGCCACGCAGGCTGGCGCGGTCGGCTTCGTCGAAGCCGCCTTCGGAACCCGCCGCGTCGGAGATGTTCACGCCCGGCAACTGCGCAATGGTGTCGGCCACGTTCTTGGCCGGCAGCTTGCCGATGTCCACGGCGGACACCACCTCGACGTGCGAGTCGGCATCCTTCTTGGTGTCCAGCGACAGCGCCTGGCTTTCGCGGAGGCCGGTGACCATCACCGTGCCCAGTGTCTTGGCCTGCTCCCTGGCTTTGGCCTGATCCTGCTTGCTCTGGCTGGTGGTGTTGGTGTTGGTGTTGGTGGCCGCCTGGTCGCTGTCTTGCGCGAACAGGGTGCCGGAAATACACAGGCCGGAGATGATGCTGGCGGCTAGCAATGTCTTGCGGTAATTCATGATGTCCTCCCCTCAGAGGCTGGCTTGAATCGGGACCGGCATGACGACGGTCGTGGATTTGTGTGGCGGTTGGCTTGGCGCCGTGTCACTGGACTGGGCTCATCTCACTCTCCCTGCTGCCCGTCCAGAAACCAGCCTGCGGCGCCAATGACACCAAGCTGGCCGTGCTCGATCAGTCGTACCGGAACCTGTTGCAGATAGGCGCGCATTACGCCCTTGTTGAAGTAGCGAGCCGCGAACGTGCTGGCCAGCAGGAACGGCTGGATCTGCGGCAGGATGCCGCCGGCCAGATAGACGCCGCCGCGGGCGCCGTACAGCAGCACGAGATCGCCGACGAAGCTCCCAAGCAGGCCGCAGAACACGTCCAGCGACTCCACCGCGGCAGCATCACTGCGTGCCAGCGCGGCACCGGTGATCTCGGCCGGCGTCAGCAACCGCGCCGGACTGGCGCGCAATTCGCACAACGCGCGATAGAGCTTGAGCAGGCCCGGCCCGGACAACGCATCCTCGAACGACACATACGGACGTCCGCGCCCGAGCACGCGCAGGATCTCGATCTCGCGTTCGGTGCCGGGCGCCAGCGAGATCTGTCCCGCCTCGGTGGCCAGCACCTGTGCCCGCGGCTGGCCCGGCAGCAACACCGCCGAACCGAGTCCGGTGCCCGGACCCATCACCAGCACCGGCCCGCTGGCCGCCGGTTGCACGGCATCAATGATCGAACGTGTCTCGCCGGCCTCGATGAACTGGGTGGCGTAAGCCACCGCCTCGAAATCGTTGATCACCGCCAGCCGGCGGAGGCCGAGGCTGTCACGCAGCTCGCGGATCGACACCGGCCACGGCAGGTTCTCGTTGACGATGGCGTCGTCCAGCACGTAGCCGGCACATGCCACCGCGCAATGACGAAGATTTTCGCGTGCAGCCGCGTGCGGTGTGCCGGACAGCTGCCCGACAAAGTCCTGCAGCATCGCGGTGAGGCCCGACCAGTCGGCGCAGCTGTAGCGGTGATAGTGCAGCACGCTGACCGGGCGCCGGCCGGCGGCGCTGCCGACGACCAGGCCAATGCGCGCATGCGTGCCACCCACATCGGCGGCCAGGAACGGCGCGCCAAAAGACGACGCGCCGGCTCGGCTCGCCATCGACGGCTCCGCTGCATGACGCTGGTTGGCGACTTCCCCCACTCCGCACCCTCCCCGTGACCGGCCTTGCCCTGATCGATGCGGCGATGGTTCGCCGACAGCCGGGCATGGGCCTGATTCCGGCGGAGTCTGTCTTCAAAATGACAACGTTGTCAACAGCGTTTCGGAAAATTTTCGCAACATTCGATACGGCATCGCAACATAGCCGCCACGACATTCCACGAAATCACTCGAACAAGTCCGAATATCGGCCGTGCAATGCCCATTTCGAAAAATTCTTGCGGCGCCTTGCCGACTTTTGCAATGCCGCAAAGCGGCCCGATTGGGCCGTCTTTACGGCTCAACCGGCAAGTCGATGCGACCGCCTTGGCGCGGTGCGGATTGACAACGTTGCACTTTCCAGCGATTAAGGAGACATTCCCGGCTGTCCCGGTCATCCGACCGACGCCGGCACAGCCGATCATTGGGGGAGAGCTTCATGGCAACAACGCTGGCGGCCGCGCCGTCCGACCGCACAGGTCAAACCCATCTCGGGCCGATGCTGATCATCGGCATGCTGTTCTTCATCATGGGTTTCTTCACGTGGCTCAACGGGCCGCTGATCTCCTTCGTGAAGGTGGCTTTCACCCTCGACGACATCAATGCGTTCCTGGTGCCGTTCGCGTTCTACGTTTCCTACTTCGTGCTTGCGCTGCCCGCAGGTGCGGTGCTCAAGCGCACCGGCATGAAGCGCGGAATGGTGCTGGGCCTGTTCGTGATGGCCATCGGTGCGGCGCTGTTCGGCGCGTTCGTGCGCATCCGCGTGTATCCCGGTGCACTGACCGGGTTGTTCGTGATCGGCGCGGGCCTGTCGCTGCTGCAGACGGCATCCAATCCCTACATCAGCATCCTCGGCCCGATCGAAAGCGCCGCACAGCGCATCGGCCTCATGGGCATCTGCAACAAGATCGCCGGCGCGCTGGCGCCGTTGGCGTTCGGCGCGCTGGTGATGAAGGGCATCGATGCATTTCTCGAAAGGGTCACCGCGATGCCGACCGGCCCGGATCGCGAAGCCTTGCTCAACGAATTCGCCGCGCGCGTGTTCTGGCCTTACATGGCGGTGGCTGGTCTGCTGGTGGCGATCGCGGTGGTGATCTTTTTTTCCGCGCTGCCGGAAATCAAGCCGGCCGGTGCCAACAGCGAAAGCTCGGTAGGCCACGCCAAGGGCGGCATCTTCAGCTTTCCGCATTTGTGGCTCGGCGTGCTGTGCCTGTTCCTCTACGTCGGTGTGGAAGTGATGGCGGGCGACGCCATCAACACCTACGGCCAGGGATTCGGCCTGCCACTGCAGGTCACTTCGCACTTCACCACCTACACGATGGTGGCCATGCTGGCCGGTTACGTCCTTGGCTCGCTGCTGATTCCGCGCGTCATCTCGCAGCAGCGTTACCTGGCCGTGTCGGCGGTGCTGGGCGTGCTGTTTGCGCTGGGTGCATTCGTCACCCACGGCTATGTGTCGGTGGCCTTCGTCGCCGCGCTGGGTTTCGCCAACGCGATGATGTGGCCGGCGATCTTCCCGCTGGCGATCAAGGGCCTGGGCAGCCACACGGAGCTGGGTTCGGCCCTGCTCATCATGGGCATCGTGGGCGGTGCCCTGCTGCCGCAGGCCTTCGTGCACCTGAAGCAGCACATCGATTTCCAGCTGGCGTTCGTGATCGTGATCGTGCCGTGCTATCTGTACATCCTGTACTACGGCATGCGCGGTCACCGGGTCGGCCAGGAGCATGCCGGGTGACTCGCGCATTCGCTCCGGTCATATCCATACGCTAGGATGCACGAGGCGCTGCCGGCGCCCCATTTCGATGCAAGAGGTTCAGCTGTTGCGCAGTGCCACCATCAAGGATGTTGCGGAGCGGGCTGGCGTCTCGCTGAAGACCGTTTCGCGCGTGATCAACAACGAGCCTTCGGTGCATGCCCGCACGCGCGAGAAGGTGCAGCGCGAGATCGACGCGCTCGGCTACCAGCCCGATCCTTCCGCACGCAGCCTGCGCAGCACCCGTGCCTACGCGATCGGCTTGGTCTACGACAACCCGAACGCGCACTACATCATCAACCTGCAGCATGGCGTGCTGTCCGTGTGCCGCAGCAGCGGCTTCGGCCTGCAGATCCACCCCTGCGACTCGTCCTCGCCGAAGCTTGTGGACGAATTGTGCGAACTGGTACGTCGCTCGCGTCTGGCCGGGCTGGTACTGGCGCCGCCGATGTCCGAACAACCGGAGCTGATCCGCACACTGACCGAAGCGAAGATCCCGTTCATGCGGATCATCTCGGCACGCAAGGACCCGCAGGATGGCTACCCCTGCGTCTACGTGGACGATCGCGATGCGGCCTATGCGATCACCGAACATCTGATCCAGCTCGGTCATCAGCGCATCGGTTTTCTATGGGGCGGTCGCGAGCACCGCTCCAGTCCCGAGCGTTATCAGGGTTACGAGGATGCGTTGAAGGATTACGGCATCGCGCTCGACCGCAAGCTGATCGTGCCCGGCGATTACACCTTCGACGACGGTTTCCGCGGTGCACGCAAACTGCTGGCATTGAAGGATCGCCCCAGCGCGATCTTCGGCTCGAATGACGAGATCGCTGCCGGCGTGCTGGCAGCTGCACATTCCGACGGCATCAATGTGCCGTATGACCTGTCGATCGCCGGTTTCGAGGACAGCCCGTTTTCCAAGCAATCGTGGCCCGCGCTGACCACCGCGCGGCAGGCTACCGAGGAGATCGCCCGCCATGCGGCGCAGCGATTGATCGACGACCTGCAGCGCGAAGCCAACGGCGAGCCGATCAGCACCGCCAACGAAGGCTTCAGCCCGGAACTGGTGGTACGCGGCTCGACCGCGCCGCGGCACACCACGCCGCCCAGACGCTGAACGCTCGGGCGGCGCGCAACACCATCAATGCTTGACGTTATCGGTCTGCTCGATGAACCGCGCCACGTTGTCGTGCAGCAGCTTCAGTGACGCCTCGTGCGCATACACCATGTGGCCCGACGGATACCACGTATAGGTAATGTTCTTGTCCAGCATGGCCGGGATCGGCATGTGGTGCATTTCGTAATCAGCGGCGAAGAACGGCGTGGCCAGGTCGTAGTAGCCGCCGTTGAGCATCACCTGCAGATCAGGATTGGTCTTCATCGCCATCGCCAGATCCGGCATCACGTTGGTGGACTGCTGCAGCGTGTCGGGGCTGCCCGGCGCCTTGTGCGAGAAGTCCCAATGGTCGATGTCGGCGAACAGCCGATACCGCCGGCCCTCGCCGAACTTCAGGTCGCGCCGCACGTAGTCGTTGAACGCAGCGACATAGGCCGAGCTGATCGCCGAGGACTGCGGATCGTATTCGGACTCCTTGCTCAGCGGATCGAGCGAAGGACCGGAGAAGCGGCTGTCCAGACGGCCGGTGGTGAGATCGCTGTCGCCCTGCAGTTCGTGCTCGAACATGCCGCCGCCGACACGCAGATTGGCCTTGATCCAGTAGGCCGTCGGCAGGCCGGTGTATTGGTGCAGCTTCTCCGCCACCGCCTGCTTGCGCGTATCGTCAAGCCGCGAGCCGGCCATCAGTGCCTGCGTGTACTCGCCCATCGCGAACTGCTCCACTTCCTGCAGGAACGGCTCCAGCGCGGCCGGCTGCTGCGGCAGCTTGTGGTGGTAGAAGGCGGTCGCTGCGTACGTGGGCAGCGCCAGCTCGTACGGGTGGTCATCGCCGGGGTTGGTCTCCGGACCGTCGATGCCGTTGTCGAAGCTGAGGATCTGCGAAAGCAGGATCACGCCGTTCAGATCGACGCTGTCCTCGTTCTCCAGGATGTTCGCCAGCACCGCCGAGCGGGTGGTGCCGTAGCTTTCGCCGAACAGGTACTTCGGCGAATTCCAGCGCCCGTACTTCGACAGGAACTGGGTGATGAACTGGGCGAATGCATGGCCGTCGCCATCCACGCTGTAGATCGTCTTCTTGCGATCCTTCATCTGCTCGTCGCGCTTGCTCTTGTCCTCGTCAGCCGCGATCAGCCGGCTGAAACCCGCGCCAGGCGCATCGATGAACACCACGTCGGAGGCATCCAGCAGGCTGTAGTCGTTGTTGACCAGGCCATACGGCGCCGCCGGTGTGTGCGTGTCGTCGCTGGTGACTACCCGCTTCGGCCCGAACGCACCCATGTGCAACCACACCGTCGCCGAGCCCGGGCCGCCGTTGTAGATGAAGGTGATCGGCCGCTTGGTCGCCTCGGCACCCTTCTTGAAATAGGCGACGTAGAACATGCTGACTTCCGGCTCGTTCTCCTTGTCGCCACTGCCGTGCAGCACCAGCGTGCCGGCCACCGCCTTGTAGCTGATGCTGTGGCCCTCGACCGACACCGAACCCTCGCTGTTCGATGATTGAGGTTGCAGCAGTGCCGCATCCGGCTTCGTTTCGGGCTTGGCCTTGTCGTCCTTCTTGTCGTCGGGGCCGGCAGCGGCAACGGCGCTGAGCAGCAGGGCGGCAAGGGCCGCGGCGAGGGGAAGTTTGCGCATCGGGATGCATCCTGGACTGGCAGAGGCGCGACCCGCCCCGGGGAGCTTGCAGCATAGGCAGCCATGTCACGAGCTTTCATATCCCAGAAGTCACCTTCTCGTAACGTGACGCTAGCCGCGTGCAATGAACGCGATCGCCAGCAGGGCCAGCAGCACGCCGACGAGGTTCAGCCGGCTCAACCGCTCGCGAAATGCCAGCACGCCAACCAGCGCACCGAGCGCCACCACGCCGATGTTCATGCTGGCAAATACCAGCGCAGGATGTTGCGGCAGCGCGCGATGGCCACGCAGGTAGAACAGGATGTTGCCGAAGTTGGCCAGCCCGAGTGCCGCACCGGCCCATGCGCCGCGCGCGTTGAAGCGGGTGTCGCCACGCAGGCGACGCCACAGCTGCAGCGCGAAGGCGACCACCAGCGCCAGCGCGAACATGGCCTGCAGCGACGCGCCCAGCGGCACGCCGGCCAGCGCCACGCGCTTGAACAGGATGTCGATCGTGCCGAAACCGACCAGTACCAGCAACGGATACAGCCAGCCTGCGCTGCCGCTGTCGACGCTACCGCGTTCGCTGCGCCAGACCATGCACAGCAGCGCGAACAGCCCTGTCACGATACCTGCCACCTTGAGTCCACTGAGCTGTTCGCCGAACAGCGCGAACGCCGCCAGCAACGAGATCAGCAGCGACAGCCTTTGTGATGCGTCGCTGCGCACGATGCCGGCGTGCCGCACCGACGCTCCCAACGCGAGAAAGATTGTCGGCAGCAGCACGCCCAGCCCGACGAGGGCCGGCCATGGTGCGCTCGATCCACGCAACGCCGTCAGCGACGGCTGCAGCACCAGCGCGGTGAGCGCGCTGGCCACCACGTAGTTCCATGCGATCGCCTGGCCGATGTCGATACCGAAACGGCGCGCCAGTTTCAGCAAGACCGACACCAACACGCTGCACACGACGCTCAACAGTACGTAGATCACTCGTCATTCCCGGAACGGCCAGTCGATATTGTGCGGCATGACCGTTCGACGTGAAGAGATACCACCTGTCCCAGCTCAGGCGTGCAGGCTTTTCAGCAGCATGAAGATCGCCACTGCGATGATCGCCAGCGCGAAGATCAGGTTGAGTGCGCCACGTGTCTTCGCCAGCCGCTTCGCGCTCAGCGCGCCTAGCCAGCCGCCAAGGATCCCGCCGCCGATGAACTCGGCCGCGACTGGCCAGTCGACCAGGCCGGAGCGCGCGTAGTTGGCCGCCGTGGTGAGACCGAACGTGCCCACCGCGAACAGCGAGGTGCCGATCGCATGGATGATCTCCATGCCGCTGGCGAACATCAGGCCCGGCACGATCAGGAAGCCGCCGCCGATGCCGAAGAAGCCCGACAGGCTGCCCGCGCCGAAACCCACCGCACCCAGCCGCGGATACATCTGCGGCAGCGGGTAACGATCCGGACCACCGCCGCGCCGCCCGCGCAGCATCAACATGGCCACCACCAGCATCAGCAGCGCAAACAGCGCCAGCAGGTGCTGGCCGTTGATCGCCTTGCCGATGGTCGAGCCGACCAGCGCACCGATGACGCCGGTGGCCGCGAAGGTGAAACCGACCTTCCAGCGCACGTGACCGGCGCGCGCATGCGGGATCAGGTTGGCGTACGCATTCGCCGCCACCGCCGTCGCACTGGTGCCGATTGCCAAGTGCGGATCGTGTATGCCCACCACATACAGCAGCAGCGGCGTGGCCAGGATCGAACCGCCGCCGCCGATCAGCGCCAGCGAGAAACCGACCAGCGAGCCGCAGACGATCGCCAGCAGGTCGGCCAAGGTAACCAGATCATTCATGGATGTTCCCGGATGAAGGCGCGGTTCAGTCGTTGCTGCAGAACTGCTCGAACAAGGTGGTCATCAAGGCCTGCACGCGCTCGTCGCTGATCCGGTAATAAATCGTCTGCGCCTCGCGTCGACCGCTGACCACGCCATCGCGCCGCAGCAGCGACAGATGTTGCGACACCACGCTTTGCGCCAGCTCCAGCGACTGCGCCAGCGCGCCGACCGAGCACTCGCCCCGCACCAGCTGGCACAGCAGCAGCAGGCGATTGTGACTGGCCATTGCCTTGAGCACGGCGATCGCCTCGTCGGCATGTTGATGCATCTGCCCGGCGGACAGGTCTCGGGTGAGCTTGCCCGTGCGCGCGTTGCGCTTGCCGGTCGCACTCATCGGTCGCGGCCATCGGTGGACAGCCGCGGGCGAAGCGCCGAGAGGTCGTAGCCGGCCTCCTGGGCGATCTGCAGAATGGCATCGGCCGGGCCGCTGGCCTGCAGCGCCCACAGCATGGTCGAGCGCGTACCGGTACGGCAGAACGCCAAGGTCGGTCGGGGCAACATGTCGAGCGCTTCGGCAAACACCTGCACCTGCGCATCGGACAACTGGCCGGACACCACCGGGATGTGTCGATAGACCAGCCCGGCCTGTCGCGCTGCCGTTTCCAGCAACGCGCTGGCAGGCTGGGCCGCCGCTTCGCCATCAGGCCGATTGTTGATGACGCTGCGAAAACCCTGCGCGGCCAGTGTCGCGATGTCGCCGACATCGATCTGCGCGGCGACGCTGAGCTGGTCGGCTAGCGGATGGATCTGCACACGGGTTCTCCTCGGTGATGAAGCGCGCGGCCGGCTCGGATCGCGTCTTTCAGATTGCGTCCAGCGGAATCTTCAGATACCGCACGCCGTTGTCCTCGGCCGGTGGCAACTGGCCGGCGCGCATGTTCACCTGCACCGCGGGCAGGATCAGCTGCGGCATCGACAACGTGGCGTCGCGCTGCGTGCGCATCGCCACGAACTCGGCTTCGCCCACGCCGCCGCCCACATGGATGTTGTTCCGGCGTTCCGCCGCCACGCTGGTTTCATAGGCGAACACGTCGCGACCGGCAGGTTTGTAGTCGTGGCACACGAAGATCCGGGTGTCATCGGGCAACGCAAAGATTCTCTGGATCGAGCGGTACAGGGCGCCCGCATCGCCGCCAGGGAAGTCGCAACGGGCGGTGCCGTAGTCGGGCATGAACAGCGTGTCGCCGACGAAGGCCGCATCGCCGACCAGATGCGTCATGCACGCTGGCGTATGGCCCGGCGTGTGCATCGCCGTCGCCTCGATGCTGCCGACCATGTAGCGTTCGCCATCGCTGAACAGATGGTCGAACTGGCTGCCGTCGCGCCGGAATTTGTCACCCGCATTGAACAGCTTGCCGAAGGTGTCCTGCACCGTGCGGATGTGTTCGCCGATGCCCAGCCTGCCGCCCAGCCTGGCTTGCACATACGGCGCTGCCGACAGGTGGTCGGCGTGTACGTGCGTATCGATCACCCACTCCACGACGAGTCTTTCGGATTGCACGAAGGCGATCAGGGCATCGGCCGACACGTGGCGGGTACGCCCTGCCGCCGCATCGTAATCAAGCACGCTGTCTAGCACCGCCGCCTTCATCGTGGCCGGATCCCACACCACATAGCTGAAGGTATGGCTGGACTCGTCGAAGAACGCTTTCACTGCGGGACGTTGCATGGTGGGTTCCTCGCTTTGCCGCGGTCAGGCCTTGGCAGTCGGCAATCCGACCGTGCCCGGCCATCAGCAGCATTGCAGCAGCGCCAATAGGCACACCGCCGAGTGTTGCGTAGACATACGGATGCTTGGGCGTCGCACCATATATTCGAAGGTATGAATGTATGATGGGGCTGGGCCGCCATGCAAGTCCCTTGCATGGCGTTATCGCAAGCAGTCCAACAGCGCCAGTTGGTCCGAGCGAATCACCCTGCAGATACCGGCTGAGAAAGCCCAGGCTCGCCGTCAACCTGCCCTGCCAGCACGGCACCCGTTGCTTGCCATTGACATACTGGTAGACCTCATTCGCCACGTTCACATACAAACGGATGTGGCAAATGCAAACAGTAGCTGCTGCCAGACCGGCATGACATGGCCTCCTCGATTCGACCACGCAGCCTCTATGGCGATACCCACGACAAGACGAGTTGTAGATGAAGCGCCGGTTTTGCTCTCCCTTACGGCAACGTGCCCAGTCCAAGAAAACGGCGGATGGCAGGCAACCGCCGAAGCGCCAGTCGTTCCACCACCAGCACGGTGAGCATCGAGAGACCAAGCAGCGGCAGGAACAAGCCAAGCAACACAAGAAGCGCGATGAAACCCGTGGGGTGCCGGGCGCCTTCATGAGCGGCCGGCGCACCGAGCGTGCCGGAAGGCCGACGTCGCCACCACAGGATGGCCGCGCTGATGCACGCCGTGATCAAACCCAAGGCCGTCAAGGCACTGAGAATCTGATTCAACGGTGGAAACAGCACGCCTTCATGGATGGCCACGCCGTAACCGAGCATGCGATCAAGCCAGGGACGCTCGGCGAAGTCGATCCGCCGCGTCACCTCTCCACTGACGGGATCCAGGCTCAGGTCGGCGCGTTGAGAGCGGTCGTCGGCATCCGAACGGGCTGTCCAACCGGCATGTTTGAGTGAGGGGGGCGCGATGAGTACCGGGGTCGCCAGATGCTCAGCTTCCACCGCGGGCAATATCCGGTCCAGGGCCGTGTCGTCGATGGCGCCTGGGGATGTCGCCGTCATGCCGGCCATGCCGTGATGTGTGGCATGTTCATCGGGAGGCGTGTTGGCGGCGGCGATGCCAGCGCGTTCATCCGCGCTGCCGATGGTCCAGTCCTGCACCACATGGGCGTTCGCCCAATGTTGACGCGCATCGCGCAGGAGGCCACCCCACGACTTGGTCCAGGGCAAGCCGGAGAACAGCAGGAAGAGCGCCAGCATCGACACCCACACCGCGGTAACTGCATGCAGATCACGCCAGAAAACCCGGCCACCCTGCCGCAGCCGTGGGTAGATCACCCCGCCGATGCGGCGTCCACGCGGCCACCAGAGATAGAGGCCGGTAAGCAGCAGAAGAATGGTCCATGAGGCCGCCAGTTCGACGACCATCGAGCCCGCGCTGCCCAGCATGAGTTCGCCATGCAGGTAGAAAATCACACGCATGAAACGGTCATTGTCACGCACGACATACAGGACCTGAAGCGAGGACGGATCCACATACACGCGCACGATCTCGCTGCCACGCCCAAGCAGCACCTGCGCTGCGGCCGTCGGCGCCTCCGGAACCCGATAGGCATTGAGCACGGTGCCCGGCACGGCCGCCAGGGCCGCGGCCACCTGGGCTGAAGCCAACTGTCGTGGCGCCGCGGCAACCTGGGCGTAGCGTTGTTCAAGCAGCGGTTCGATCTGCGGCTTGAACAGGTAGATCAACCCCGTGCAAGCCAGCCATAGCACGAACGGCAGGCAGAACACGCCCGCGTAGAAGTGCCACCGCCACAGCAGTCGATATGCCCCTGCTGGGCTGTTTCGTGGTTTCAGCTGGTGCGCCGAGGGGTGGGCACGCTTCATGCGCACACCCCCATCGCGGCGACGGCTTGGCGGTCAAGCCGGTCATTCATGGGCATTCCTCGCTTCACGCAGTTCGCCTCAAAGGGTGAGTTTCAGGTCAGCCACGTAGGTACGCTGCTGGAACGGGTGATAGAGGAAATATTTTTCGTTGGTGAGGTTGTCCACGTCCACCGCCAGGCTCAGGTGTTCATCGATCTGATACTGCACTCGCGCATCGAAGACGGTGAACTTGTCGAACGCGCCGAACACGTGCGGCGTGTTGTCCGTGTTGTCCAGCGTGGAATATTGCCGCCCGCTGTATCGCCCTGCCAGGGTGAAGGACCACACCTCCTTCGGGCGATAGGTCGCCACCGCGGTGGCCCGCAAGCGCGGCACATATGGCGCGTGTTGGCCTTTGGCTGTCGTGCCGGTCGTGCTGGCGAACGTGTCGTCGGACAAGATGGTGGAATCCACGAAGGTAATGCTGCCGGACAGCTCCAGGCCACGCACCAGCACGTTGTCCTGCTGCGCGGCGAGTTCGATGCCACGGTTGCGCACCTCGCCGACATTGACGACGTAGTTGACCGGCACGGGGTATTGGGACAAGAAGGCGGTTTGCTGGATCAGCGCATCGCGGGTGTTCTCCTGGAACAGCGACAGGCGCACCGAGCCTTGGCCGGTTGAATGCTCGAACGCGAGTTCGCCATCGCGCGAGCGCTCCGGTTTCAAGTTCGGGTTGGGCGACGTGTACGTCGATCCGGTGGAGACCAATTGGTAAAGCTCGCCGACGGTCGGAAAGCGCACGCTCTTGGCCAGCGAGCCGGTGATCAGCCAGTCGGGTGCCACGCTCCATTGCAGGCTGGCCTTGGGCGAAAAGGCGTTGCTTGTTTCAGACGGCTGATGGACCGCGGCCTGGCCGCTGAAATTGAAACCGTCGCTGGCCTTCCACCATTCATAGCGTCCGCCGACGGTGAGCAGCCACGCGGGATCCAGGCGCCAGGCATCCTGCACCCACACCGCATCGGTGGCGGTCTTGCCGCTGCCGGCGGAATAGAGCGTGGTGGTGCTGGGGGGAACCTGCCAATTCGTCAGATTGGTCGCCGTGTTGGCCAGTTCATAGCGGTCGGCATGCGCGCCCGCGGAGACTTCCTGGGCACCGCCATACCCCTGCGGCCGCCACACCCCGCGCAGATCGACGGTGGACCAGTTGGTGCCCGCATAGCTGGCCAGCCGACCATTCGTGGTGACGTCGGTGCTGGTGGTGACGCCGGCCGGATTCCACTGACTGTCCTTGAGGAAGGCGTAATGCGTGATCACCAGTTCGCCGTCGAAATCACCTTTGGTATCGGTTTTCAGTGAGGCAGCCTGCATCAGGTGATGCGCGCTCAGTCCATAGATGCTGCTGGCGAAGCCTGCGGTCTTGCCGTAGGTCGGATTGCCGGCGCCATCGGTCAGGAACGTGTCGGCATTCGATTGCCCGTGGTTGCTCCAGAACCCCGCCATGTAGCTGGCTTGCAGCCAGGGGGTGATGTCGTAACTGAGCTTGCCGTTCAGACCCAGCATCCGGGTGTGGAGCAGGCCTCCGGCGCCCAGCACATTGGCCACCTGGCCTGTTTTATTGCGGGCAGGAATGGCGCCGCTGGTGTTGTTGGGGAAGCCCGCGCCGGTGATGTAGGACAACGGCTGACTGAAACTGTTCAGCGCATTGGCGGAAACGAACCAGCCCCACGGGCCACTTTGTGCACCGGCGGTGACGCTGGTCTGGCTGGTGGAGAAGCGATCGTGCGTGCCGTAGAGATCGAAGTCCTGCACGGCCTCCGTCTGCTTGATCGTGACCTGGGGTTTATCCGGCAGCTTGGTCACGATACGCATCACGCCACCCATCGAGTTGCCCGAATACGCCGCCGAAAACGGGCCGTAGAGCATGTCGATGTGGTCGATGGTTTCAGGCGAGGCCATACCCCAGCGCGGTGCCCCCATCGTGTTGTTGTTGGCGATCAACGCCGAGATGGGAATGTCATCGACGTAGACGAGGGTGCGCGCACTCGAATTGACGCCCCAGTTCCGGGTCGCCAGCACGGGCTGGGTGTCCCCGTAGTTGCGCTTGCGGATGAAAATGCTGGGCAGATATTTCGCGGCATCCTCCACGTCCACCGCGTTGACGGTCGCCTGGATTTTTTCCGCGGGAATGGACGCCTGCGTGGCCGGGAAATCCGGCTTTGTTCTTGAACTCGACGGCGCCGATACTTCGACGCCCGCGAGCGTGGTGGGTTTCTGGGCCGTCGATGATGGAGCGTCTTGGGCGTGCGTGATGGACGAGGCAAGCAGGGTCAACGCCAGCGCGACCGGCGCGCGGCGGGAAGAGGAGCAGGACATGGTCGTCAAATCCGGTGAACGTAGGGAGGCAGGTGGTGCGGCACGCAGCAGCAACTCTCCCCGCATGGATCGGCAGGGACAGGTGATGTGACGTTCCGACGTTCGTTGGTGGATCAGACGGCCGGTGGCCCGCGCGAGCGCCGTTCAAGCAGCGCAGGCTGCGGTGAATCCTGCCGTGAACCAGGAGCCGACCAGGAGGCGGCAGGAAGTGCCGGCACGGTGAGGACGATGCCCGATGTCAGAACCGGGCTGTGGCACATCAAGGTGCAGTAACCGCATGCCTCGTCCGCATTCGGTGTGTCCGGGTGTCCAGGCGCGTCGGGATGATGCGCGTGGACGCCCGACCCTGGGCAGTCCATGCCAGGCATCTGTCCCGGTGCTGCATGGGCCAGGGTCCGGGAAATCGAAGGCGCAAAGAGGATCAACGCCAGCGCGAAGCCCGCCAGCCAAGTGACAAATCCACGTTGAACGCGCTGACGAATCAAGAGGACCCCGGCGGGGCCAACCTTTGACCCTGATCCAGACATGATGCCATGCCCCGCGCGGTTCGCAAAAAAAAACGGGCCGTGGCGAAACGTCACAGCCTGGATAGGATGCTGCCCGCGGTTGTTCGATACGGGCTTGTTGGGCGACATGCCGACGGGCGCAAAAAGGCAATGATCGCGCGTCACCGATCCATCCCAATATCTGAGCTACGCCCTCATATCGCGGTGATCTGATCGATACATCGCCATACCGTGTGCGTGAAAAAATCCGGACACGCGCTATGGATCAAGCTCGCCCCAGGTTCTGGTGACTTGGTGGCATTCGCCCCGTTCCACCCTGCGTCGCACAGTCTGGAATGGCTTGAAGAAATTCAAGTTCTTGCGCCAGGGTGCGGCATCAACGACATCCGGACCACACTCCAGGTCATGTTAAATTGATGCATTGAGCGTGCACCCTCGATCCGGTAATACGCGTGTTCCGACGTAAGGCTTCCCGACAGATAGTTTCATGGCTGGCTCTGCTGGCCATGGCGCTTATTGTCGTGATGCCGGTGATTTCCCGCGTCATGCCGATGACGGCATCCATGCCAGGCATGGGTGACACGTGTCCGCAGCGGATGGCCGGAGAGAAGCATCCGGCGCCCGCCGACCCGACCGATCGATGCGGCTACTGCGTCCTGCTTGGCCATCAATCGATACTCGCCTCGAGCCAGGTGCTCCACCTGTTGCCCGCAGCGCCTGGCGTGGCCGAGTCGACACCCCTCCGGGTGCGCCGCATGGATGCGACCCCACGGTTGAGTGCGGATCCACGCGGGCCACCGCGCATCGGCTGATTCATGGGCGCATGCGGGCCGCCACGATGGCGGCAAGCGCGTGCCATTCGACCTTTGCCGCTGACTTTCCCGACGCCCCACTGCGCTGCATCGCGCCGTGTTTCGTGGCTGTCCGGTTGGTGCCCCCGGCAATCCCCAGCCTTTGCGAGCCACACGCTGGTCTCGCTCAATTCATCGGGAACTCCATTCATGCGTATCGTGAATCTTCTTCGCACGTCCATGCCTCTAGGCAGGCGTCGTGCACCGGCTATACGAACCACGCTCCATTTCTCCACCAAGTCGGGGCTGCGCAACACAGGGATGATGTCGGCGGGTCTGCTCGCACTCGGGCTGCTTCCGCAAGTGGCGCAAGCCTGCGCGACCTGCGGCTGCACCTTGAGCACCGATGCCGCCACCGGTTACTCCACGGCCTCCGGTTGGCGCCTCAATGTGGATTACACCTTCATCGACCAGGATCAGCTTCGTCACGGAAGCAGCAAGGCGACGCCAGCTCAAGTGGTCAACCAGCCTTCCGATCCATCGCTCGGCGGCGGTGAAATCGAAAAGGGCACCATCAACCGCTATATCAATTTCGCCGCGACCTATCGTTTCAATGCGGATTGGGGCGTGACCTTCGTGGTGCCGTACGTATTGCGCGATCACGAGACCTACGGCACGCAGCTGCAGCCCTATACGCTTGCCGAGAGCGCACCGGACCAGGTCAGCAGCGCCCATGTCGCCGGCATCGGCGATGCCAAGATCCTGGCCAGCTACCAGGGCTTTCTGCCGACCCACAATTTCGGCGTGCAGTTCGGCGTGAAGCTGCCGACCGGCAATGACGGCGGGCAGGCCGAGGATGGCAACCTGGTCGGTCATCCGGTGACGTTCCGGAGCGGTCCTGGCTTGGGACAGTCGCTGGATACCAGCCTGCAGGCGGGCACCGGCAGTACCGATCTCATCGTCGGCGCGTATTACTTCCAGCCGGTGAGCCAGAACTTCGATGCCTTCGTCAACGGGCAGTTCCAGGCCGCCGTCAAGGAGAGCCTCGATCAGCCTGGCGCGGATTATCGCCCCGGCAACCTTGCCTCGATCAGTTTTGGCCTGCGCTACGAGGCGCACGCGAACTGGGTGCCGCAGGTGCAGATCAACTGGTTCCACAAGATGGCCGACCAGGGCTTCCTGGCCGACGCACCCGACACCGAAGGCACCGTGGCCTACCTGAGTCCGGGCATCAGCGGCAGCCTGACCAAGAACGTGCAGATGTATGCCTTTGTGCAGGTCCCGGTGTATAGCCACCTGCAGGGCTATCAGCTGTTTCCGGGATGGACGGGCACCGTCGGCATCAGCATGAAACTCTGAGCACGAACGTCCCATGGAATGAGTGTTGCCGGCATGGTCCGGCAGCGCTCCGCGAGATCATCCGAGCATGCCTATCCTTCATCGCGTCACGCTCAACCTCTGCAAAGCGATGGCGTGTCTTGCGCTGAGCGTCATCGCACAAGTTGCGTCCGCCAACGAGCTGGAAGTGGGCCGAATGGCGCCACCCATCACGCTGCATACGCTCGACGGCAAGCAGATCAGCCTGCAAGACCTGCGCGGCAAGGTGGTCATCGTGACGTTCTGGGCCACCTGGTGCGTGCCATGCCGGGACGAGCTGCCCGTGCTTTCGCGATATGCGCAAGCGCACGCTGGCGATGGCTTGGCCGTACTCGGCTTCAGCCTCGACAGTCCGGATGACATCGAACAGGTACGCGCTGTTGCACGCAGCCTGAGCTTCCCCGTGGGGTTGCTGGGCGATCCGCATGTGCCCGGCTACGGACGCATCTGGCACCTGCCGGTCAGCTTCACGATCGACCGCGACGGCCGACTGGTCGACAACGGATGGAAAGACCGTGAGCCGGCATGGACCAGCCAGCAACTGGAACAAATCGTCACGCCTTTGCTGGATCGCGCGCACTGACGCGTGGCCATGGATTCGGTGGTTCGAATCCGCCGGAGCACCGCGGCGATCCACACTCGACGCGGCGGCGCGCCACGTTCCGCTTATTTTTGCGCGGGCTGCGAACCGAGCAGGTGGCCGTTCACTTCGGTGCCGTACAGCGACTGCGGCGTGTCGTGATATTTCGCGCGTGTCTCGGCCAGGTTGCCGGTATAGCGCGGATCCTGCGGACGCTCGTGCGCATCCATGAACATCGCCACGTCCCACGCGTCCTGGTCGCTCAGGCTGCCGCCGCGACTCAGCGGCATGTTTGCCTTGATGAAGGCGGCGGCGTTGTCCAGCTCGTGCATGCCGGCGCCCCAGTTGAATGATTGCGGCCCCCACAGCGGCGGGAACACGTTGCGCCCGGCCACCTGCTGGCCCTGCCCGTCGGCACCGTGGCACAGCGCGCAGTTCGCCGCGTAGACCTTTTCACCGCGCGCGTAATCCGCGGGTTGCGGCGGTTTGAAACCCTGCTTCGGATAACCGGCGCCCTGCAACTTGACGCCGACCGGCGCGCCCTTTGCCATCCACCACGCGTAGGTTTCCAGCGCCACCATCTCGGCACTGTCCAGCGGCGGTGCCTTGCCGTTCATGCTGAAGCGGAAGCAGCCCTGCAAGCGTTCGCCGAACGTGTTCACGTGGCCATTCTTCTTGCGGTATTGCGGATACATGCCGTAGGCGCCCCACAACGGCGCCGAGTTCGCCAGCCGGCCGGCATCCAGATGGCAGTTGCTGCAGCTGAGCGTGTTGCCGACATAGGCGCTGGCATGCGTCGGCGTGTCGGTGAAGATGTCGCGACCCTGGCGGATCACATCGCCCAGCGGACCGCCGGGAATGTCTGTTTCCGATGGCGGCGTGAATGCTGGCGATGACGGCTTGGTGACGACGCTGTTTGTCACCGTGCTTGAAGCGGCGGGCGCTGCACTGGCGGCTACCGTTGTCGGTGTTTTCTGCGAGCAGGCATTCAACGCGCCTATCGCGACGGTCGCCGCCAGCAAGGCGAGCAGGGTTTTCATGGCGTGGCCCCTTTCGCATCGAGCGGTTGCGCGGCAAACCAGCCGGCCACGGCGTTGATGTCCTGCGCACTGAGCGCATTCGACAGATGCTGCATCAACTGCAGCGGATCGTTGTGTCGCGTGCCCTGCTGCCATGCCTTGAGCTGCGCTTCGATATACGCGGCCGGCTGCCCGGCCAACGGTGGGAAATGCGCACCCACGCCGATCCCGGAGGGGCCGTGGCATTGCACGCATGCGGGTACCTGCTTGTCCCAACGACCACGCGTGGCGAGTACGGCACCGACGCTATCCGTCGCGGGCATCGGCGTGACCGGCTTCATCAGCACGGGCGGAATCGGCAGCTTGCTGTAGTACGCCGCCAGTGCCGCGCGCTCGTCGTCACTGAGCGCCATGGCGGTGGCCTGCATGACCGGGCTCGTACGTGCGCCGCCGGCAAAATCATCCAGCTGCTTTTGCAGATAGGCCGCGTCGAGTCGGGCCAGCCTCGGGTTGCCGGTGCTGGCCTGACCGCCTCCGTCGACACCGTGACAGGCCATGCACGGTGCTGCACCCTTGCCGTTGCCTTGCGTCGTGATCGCTGCCGCGTCGACGGCATGCGCCGCACCGACCGGCAGCGCCGTCGCGGCGGCCAGACCGAAACCAAGCAACAGCATCCGTGAGCCGACGTGCTGCATTCTGCCCATCCTCAATGCACCGGCAGGAAGCCGTACTTGCGATACACCGCCTGCGCCGCGGGGCTCTGCATGAAGGCCAGGAAATCCTTTGCGGCCTGCTCGTGCGGCGCATCCTTCATGCGTGCGGCGGTATAGGTGGCGGTGACATTCTGGCTCGCCGGAATCGTCACCGTCTCGACCGGGAAATGCATGATCTGCTGCTGAAAATACGCCTCGGTCGACCACACCGGCGCCGCATCCGACTCGCCCTGCAGCACGCGCAGCGGCGACTGGCGGTGATGGATGCGGGTGAGGAAGGTGCTGCCGTCCTTCACCTTGCTGTCCATGATGGCGTGGTCGAGCGCATCGCCACCGGCCCTGCGATAGCTCGCTTCGATCTGCTTCGCGATGCCCTCCCACGCCGGGTTCGGCATGCTCACGCGCACATCGCTACGGCCAAGATCAGTCAGCCCGGTGATGTGTTTCGGATTGCCCCTCGCCACCAGGATCGCCAGCGGATTGCGCGCGTAGTCGTAGCTGTCGGCGAACCAGCCGTGCTTCTGCTGGTTGTCGGCGATCGCATCCTTGCCGGCCGTATAGATGTCTGGCTTCAGCGTAATGCGCAGGTTGCCCATCACCAGCGTGCCGCTCTGGATCTGTTTGGCGAGAATGCCCGGCGGCAAGGTTTCGGCATAGATCCGCTGGTACTGGGGATGTGCCTGCTTGAACGCCTCCAGCAAGTCATGCACCACCATGAACTGGTTGCCGGCGAAGAACAACACCAGTTGCGGATCGACGATATCGCCGTGCAGGTCGGCGATCGCATCCACCGGCGGCACGCTGAACTGCAGGCCCGCCGGTGGCGGATTCCACGGTGGCAGGTAGTCGGTCCTGTCGGCCGCGTTGGCGACGAAGCTGGCCGCCAGCAACAGGCCCATGACGAAATGGCGCATCACATGTTTCCCTGGCAACGCGTGGATCACAGCGGCATCAGGGCGTAACCCTGCTGCTCGAGCACGGTGATCGTGGTCAGCGCGGACAACGCCAGCGTGACGTGCGAATCCACCCAGTCGTACTGGAACTTGTGTTCCGCGACGGCCTGGCCGCACACCGCGATATCGACACCGGCCTTGCGCAGCTGTTCGATCAACGGCAGGTTCGGATTGGCCACGCCATACGCTTTCTTGTACTGCGCATCGTTCAGCACGATGGGCGTGGCACCGCCGGAGGCGATCGCCACGAATTTCAGATGGTCGAGCGGCACGCCGGCGCTGACATACAGATTCACCGCGCGTGCCACGTGATCAAGTGATGGACTCACCTCGTCAGGCTTGTCGCCGGCCTTGCTCAGGCTGAACACCACCTTGTAGGTGGCGTTGCGATCAGGCTGGTACGCCGCCTGCGGCAACGCGTGGATCTTGCCGGCGCCATTGATGGTGGGCGTCTGCCAGAAATTGTCGCCGGCGAATGCCGCGGCGGGCAGCAGGGTGAGGGCAAGCAGCATCGTGACGAAGGGACGGAGCATGACGACCTCGCAGGTTTCTCGACAACGCGGGAATGGCGTTGGCGCATGCTAAGTCCGGCCCATCCGATAAGCCAATGCGGTTTTAGTGATCGTGGCGATAAGCGCCGCTTATGTTCGTTAATGCTGCCGCGATCAGGCTGACGCCGGCTTGCGCGCGAAATAGCGCGCCGGCGGCTGGCCGAAATTGCGCCGGAACATCGCCACGAAGGCACTGACGCTGACGTAGCCCAGCGCGTCGGCGACAACCGCCACCGGTGTACCTTCTGCCAGTTGTTCCAGGCCGCGGCTGAGGCGTGCCTGCTGGCGCCATTGCGCGAAGCTCAGCGCGGTCTCGACACGGAACAGCCGGCTGAGGCTGCGCGCGGACAGCCCGGCGCAGGTGGCCCAGT
Source organism: Rhodanobacter sp. C01 (assembly GCF_002001045.1). Classification (GTDB taxonomy): domain Bacteria; phylum Pseudomonadota; class Gammaproteobacteria; order Xanthomonadales; family Rhodanobacteraceae; genus Rhodanobacter. The sequence continues at coordinate 279,934 of NZ_MUNR01000010.1, forward strand.
CCTCCAGGCTGCGGTTGTCATGCGGCTGTTCGAGCACGGCTTGGGCGATACGCAACAGCCGGCGGTCGAACGGCATCGGCAGGTGCAAGGGTTCGTGTGGTGCGCGGCGCATTTCATCCAGCAGCACCGACATCACCCGTTCCTGCTCCGCGTCGAGCCGCTCGTGCCAGGTCCACGAGCTGGCGCGATGCACCAGCGCCCGCAGCAGCTCGGTGATGCCGATCACGCAGGGACGTGCGGGCAGGCCGTGGTCGATGTCCGGCGTGATGAACACGCCCCAACCGCTCATCACCCCGCTGATGCTGACCGTATGCAGCTCGCCCGGCGGCATCCACCCGGCACGGTGTGGCGGCAGCATCCACGAACCGTGTTCGGTGTGCACGTGGACAAGGCCGCTCTCGACGCAGAAGAACTGCCCGCGCAGATGGCGGTGCCAGTCGTAGGTCTGGGTGTCCTCGCCGTATTCGCTGGCGGCTTCACGCTCGATCCGATAGGCGATCAGCGCAGGGCCGCCGACCTGCTCGATCAGTTCGTGGACCTGCTCCTTGGAAGGTGGCATGGCCGATTCTCGATATAAGTTGACCAAATAACGTTATCAGATTGCAGCGAGTCTGCCTAAGCTGTGACCTTCCCGACCGCCTACCGGCCGGGACAGATGCCGCTGCCGCCGCTCGCGGTTTCATCCATGCGGACAAATGCCTGCACCGAACAGTGTCACATCGGGCGGGATTCGCCCGTCCTGATCAGGGATGTCGCCGTGTCGCGACATCCCACGTCGAGGATGCCATGTCGCCCATTGAACTGATTTCCGTCAAATCCCGGGCCGCCGCATCGCCGGTGGAAGCCTTCATCGCCTGTGCTCACCAGATGCTTGATCCAGTGACGCCCGAGGCCGTGCGCCGCGCCATGGAGCCACGGCTGCTGGCCCAGTTGCCCGCCCTGCGGGCACTGGGCGTGTTCGAGCTTTTCGAGATCCGCGACCCGGCCCTGCGTGCGTGGCTGGCCGACGAGCTGGCCGAATTGCCTGGCCGACGCGAAATTTTGCTGAAACAAACATAAACTGACATATATTTGCCTTGACAAATATACTTTCGGCAATAGAATGCCGCGGCATGAAGCCAAACACGCCCTCCCACGAACTCTCCGGCACGCCTGATCCACATACGGCCAGCCTCGGCATGCTGCTGACCATGGTGCGCTCCGAAATGGTGCGTGCGATCGAGGCGGAACTGTCCAGCCAGGGCGTGGACCTGAGCTTTACCCAGTATCTGATCCTGAAGAAGGCGCAGCAGCTGGGTGCGGTCTCGGCTACCGAATTGGCCCGCGCCGTGGAACTCGATGGTGGCGCAATGACCCGCCAGCTCGACCAGCTGGAGCGCAAGGGTTACCTGCGCCGCTCCCCGCATGAACAGGATCGCCGGGCTCTTCGCATCGAGCTGACCGACGCCGGCGTGGCCGTATGGCAGAACACCGCCTCCGTATGCAGCGAGCGCGTGATGACCGCGTCGCAGCGCTCGCTGAGCCAGCTCGAAAGCGAGCAGCTGCACAACTACCTGGAACGCGTGCTGCAGGCACTGCGCGACAAGAACTGATTCGTTTACCTGGACACCACCCATGCGTCTGCACTTATTTGCGGCTGCGACCGCACTGACTCTTGCCCTGGCCGGCTGCGCCAGCAGCGGCGGTCTGCATCCCGACGGCACCCCGATCGATCCATCCACGCTCAAGGCCGAGCGCAGCCTAGCCGGAATCACCCTTTCACCCGCCGCATGGCCGACACAGGACTGGTGGAGCGGGCTCGGTGATCCGCAGCTCTCTGACCTGATCGGCGAAGCACTCAAGGACAACCCCGGCCTGGCGATCGCCGATGCGCGTGCACGTCAGGCGCAGGCGGAAGTCGGCGTCGCCGACGCTGCGCGTGGCCCGACCGTCAACGGCGGCGCCAGTGTTGCCGGCGCGCGCCTGCCCGATGGCCTGCTCAGCCCCGAGTCGCATTTCGCCGCCGCCAAGTACGGCTATGCCAGCTTCAACTGGGGCCTCGACCTGTGGGGCGGCAAGCGTGCCGCGTGGCAGGCCGCACTGGGCCAGGCACGCGCCGCCGATATCGAGGCACGTGCGGCGCGCATCGAACTGTCCGGCAACGTGGCACGCGCCTATGTGCAACTCGGCTATGCATACACCCAGCAGGATCTGGCGAAGGCCGAACTGGAGCGCGCCGGCAAGGCGCGTCAGCTGACCCGCCAGCGCGTGGCCGCCGGCATCGACAGCCAGCTGCAGTTGAAGCAGGACGATGCGGAAGTGGCCAGCGCCGAGCGCGAACAGGCCGTGGCGAACCGCGCAATTGATGCCGCCCGTTCGGCGCTGTCGGTGCTGCTCGGCAAGGGCCCGGATCGCGGCCTGGACATCGGTCGTCCGCAGACGCTGGCATCGGCCGTGCTGACCGTGCCAACCGACCTGCCGGTTGAACTGATCGGCCATCGTGCCGACCTGGTCGCCGCACGCTGGCGTGTCGAGGCGGCCGGCAAGGACATCAAGGTCGCCAAGACCGAGTTTCTGCCGAACGTGAACCTCGGTGCGATGGCCGGCCTGCTCAATATCGGCGGCGGCAATCTGTTCCAGGCCTCGTCCCGCTTCTACGAATTCGGCCCCACGCTGAGCCTGCCGATCTTCGACGGTGGCCGCCTGCGCGCCAATCTTTCCGGCAAGGATGCGCAGTACGACATCGCCGTGGCGCAGTACAACCAGACTCTTGTCGGCGCACTGAACCAGGTCTCCGACGACATCACCGCACAGCAGTCGCTGGACCAGCAGCTCGCCGCGCAGCAGCGCGCACTGGATGCCGCCCGGCAGGCCTGGGATCTCGCCCAGCAGCGGTACCAGGCCGGTGTCGGCAGCTATCTGGAAGCACTCAGCGTGCGCCAGCAGCTGCTGGTCGCCGAACAGGGCATGGCGGCGCTGCAGGCGCAGCACATCGATATCTCGATCCAGCTCATTCAGGCGCTCGGCGGCGGCTATATGCCGCAAGCCGGCGACATGACTCCTTCCTCCCCTTCCTCTTCGCATTCCTGAGGCACCCCTCATGTCCAGCCAGACCCCTACCGCGACCGCCCCGGTCGCCCAGCCGCCGGAAAAGAACCGCCGCGGATTCCTGCTGCGCCTGCTCGGCGTGGTCGTGCTGCTCGCCCTGATCGCATGGACGCTGTGGTACTTCCTCGACGGGCGCTGGTACGAAGGCACCGACGATGCCTACGTCTCCGGCAACGTGGTGCAGGTGACCCCGCAACTGTCCGGCACCGTGGTCACGATCGGTGCCGATGACGGCGACCTCGTACACGCCGGTGACGTGCTGGTGAAACTCGACGACAGCAATACCGAAGTGGCGCTGGCCTCGGCCAGGGCGAATCTCGCCAACACGGTGCGCAAGGTGCGCGGCCTGTACAGCAGCGTCAGCGGCGCGCAGGCCGACGTGGCCGCACGCCAGGTGGCGGTGGACAAGGCGCGTGCCGACTACAACCGCCGGCGCGATCTGGCCAAGTCCGGCGCGATCTCCGCCGAGGAACTGTCCCACGCACAGGATGCGCTGACCACCGCCGAAAGCGGGCTGATCACTGCACAGCAGCAGTATCAGACCAGCAAGGTGCTGGTCGACGACACCGTGGTCGCCTCGCATCCGGACGTCCAGGCGGCCGCGGCGAACTTGCGCGCGGCCTACCTGGACAACCTGCGCACCACCATCGTGGCGCCGGTCGACGGCTACGTGGCAAAGCGTTCGGTGCAGCTCGGCCAGCGCATCGCGCCGGGCCTGGCATTGATGGCGGTAGTGCCGCTGCACCAGGTGTGGATCGACGCGAACTTCAAGGAAACCCAGCTCACCCACATGCGCATTGGCCAGCCGGTGGACATCCGTAGCGATGTCTACGGCAGTGCGGTGACCTACAAGGGCAAGGTGGAGAGCCTCGGTGTCGGCACCGGCAGCGCGTTCGCCCTGCTGCCCGCGCAGAACGCCACCGGCAACTGGATCAAGATCGTGCAGCGCATACCGGTGCGCATCGTGTTCACCGATCCGAAACAGCTCGACCAGCACCCGCTGCGCATCGGCCTGTCCACCGACGTGGACGTGAGCCTGCATGACCAGAACGGCCCGATGCTGGCGCAGCAGCCACCGACCCAGCCGGCCTTCAGCACCGATGTGTACGAGAAGCAGCTGGCCCAGGCCGATGGCCTGATCGCGCAGATCATCCACGCCAACATGGCTGGCAGCTCCAAGTAAGACAGCGCGCCGCCCGCGAGCAGCGGGCGGCGCAGATCCAACCCATTGACTGACCGATCCCGATGACCACCCCATTCCGTCCACCCAACATGGTCCTGGCCACGATCGGCTTGTCGCTGGCGACCTTCATGCAGGTGCTGGACACGACGATTGCCAACGTGTCGCTGCCGACCATTGCCGGCAACCTCGGCGTGAGCGTCAACCAGAGCACCTGGGTGATCACCTCGTTCGCGGTGAGCATGGCGATATCGCTGCCGCTCACCGGCTTCCTCACCCGCCGCTTCGGCGAGGTGAAGATGTTCATCTGGTCGACCCTGCTGTTCTCGCTGGCGTCATTCCTGTGCGGCGTCGCACAAAGCATGCCGATGCTGATCCTGTTCCGCGCGATCCAGGGTGCGGTGGCCGGCCCGATGTACCCCGTCACCCAGGCGCTGCTGATATCGATCTACCCGCCCGCAAAACGCGGCATGGCGCTGGCATTGCTGGCGATGGTCACCGTGGTGGCGCCGATCGCCGGTCCGATCCTCGGCGGCTGGATCACCGACAACTATTCGTGGCCGTGGATCTTCTTCATCAACGTGCCGATCGGCATCTTTGCGAGCATGGTGATCGGCAACCAGATGAAAGGCCGCAACGATGTCACGCAGCGCCCCAAGATCGACTACGTCGGCCTGATCACCCTGATCATCGGCGTGGGCGCACTGCAGATCGTGCTGGACAAGGGCAATGACGAGGACTGGTTCAACTCGACCTTCATCGTCATCACCAGCATCGTCTCGGCCATCAGCATTGTGGTGTTCCTGATCTGGGAACTGACCGACAAGGAGCCCATCGTCGACCTGAAGCTGCTGCGCCACCGCAATTTCCGCATGGGCACGCTGGCGCTGGTGCTGGCCTATGCGGCGTTCTTCGCGATCGGCCTGCTGGTACCGCAATGGCTGCAGCGCAATCTCGGCTACACCTCGACCTGGGCCGGCTACGCCACCGCGCCGCTGGGCATCCTGCCGGTGCTGCTGACTTTTGCAGTGGGCAAATACGCCTCGCGCTTCGATCTGCGCCTGCTCGCCTCGGCGGCGTTCCTGGTGATGGGAACTACCTGTTTCCTGCGTTCGGACTTCTATCTCGATATCGACTTCGCCCACGTGGCACTCGTGCAGTTGCTGCAGGGTCTTGGCGTGGCACTGTTCTTCATGCCGGTGACAACGATCCTGCTGTCCGATCTGCAGCCCAACGAGATCGCTGCCGGCGGTGGCCTGGCCACATTCCTGCGCACACTCGGCGCGAGCTTCTCGGCATCCCTGACGACCTTCATGTGGGAGCACCGCGCAATCGTGCATCACGCGCAGCTGACCGAGCACATCACGATCTATGACCCGGCCACGCAGGCGACCATGAGCCAGCTCGGCGACTCACAGACGTCGGCCGCGCTGGTGAACCAGATGATCACCCAGCAGGGTTTCCAGATTTCGTTCAACGAGGTGTTCCACATGCTTGGCTGGGTGTTCATGCTGCTGATCTTCGTGGTGTGGCTGACGCGGCCACCGTTCACCGCGAAGGCTGCGGCTGCGGCCGGTGGACACTGAGCAGCAACGCGAGAACAACACGCCATGATCACGAAACCGGCGGCCCTTGGCCGCCGGTTTCGTGTGTGCCTGTCGCATCGGAAAACCCGCCAGCTACAGATCGAAGCCGATACCTACCAGTGCCATGGTCTCGCCCCGGTTGGGGCTGTGCAGATCACCGTTGGAAATATGCCGGATGCCCAGCATGAAATGCCGGCCCTGCCAGCCCAGCGTGCTGACGAATTCGTACGGGGTGCTGAGGGCCAGCGTGCGTCCCGTGTGCAGGGCAGGCTGGAAACTGAAGAACAGCGATCGATACCAATCGCCCGGATCGCCATAGCGGAAGCGTGCTCCGCCCGCCAGCAGCCAGCTCTGGTCGCGCGTACTGTAGAGGTGGCCGTCGTGGCGATAGTTGTCGTAGCCGGCGATGTCGCGACCATCGATCCAGCCCAGCGAAACATCCGGCGACCAGCTGAAGCGGCTGTCACCGATGCGGTGTTCGTCGAACACGCCTTCGACAAACGCCGTGTTCGTCGCGTAGCTGTCCATGTAGCTTCGCCCGGCCTCGATTTCCACACGGACAGCCGCTGCAGCCGGCAACGCGATTGAAGCAAGCGCCATGACCATGATGGATCGGGTCATGACGGAACGGAGTGGTCTGGCAGACAAAGACATGAGGGAAAGCCTATGGGGATAGGGGCAAGATGTATTTGTGTACCATGCAGTTTACTAAGATCGTGTCGCCTTTGGGTGAAGTCCAGTGAACACGTCAGTGAACGCTGTGTTTCACCACGCGAGCCATCCGCAGTCATCGCGATGCGCGCAGGAAGTGACCCGGTCCGATCGTTCGCACCATTAAAAAACCCCGGCAGTTGCCGGGGTTTTTTTATGGCAGGGCGGTTGGCCCTAGCGGGTTGTGCCGGATCCGACCACCGGCTGCAGGTCGGGGCTGTCCAGGTCGAGCGCCGTCGATTCCATCAACACCGCTTGCGGATGCCGCTTGCGGATGGCGTCACCGAATTGCGCCGCGTCGCCGACCACCACCACCTTGCTGCCATCGGCATCCAGGTGCCTGTGCGCATACGCCTGGATCTGCTTCGGCGTGACCGCCTGCACCTGCTCGATGTACTTGCCGATCTCGCCCAGCTTCACGCCGTAGACTGCCAGCTCGCCGACCTCCTCGGCGAGGCCGGCCGTGGTCTCCAGACTGCGGCCATAACCGCCTATCAAGGTCGCCTTGCGTGCGGCCAGTTCCTGCGCATCGACCTTGCTGCCGCCGAGACGCTTGAATTCCCCGAGCATCAAGTCCACCACCTGCGGTGCCGACGGATTCTTGGTCTGTGCGGAGGCCAGCCACATGCCGGCGTCGCCGAGTGCCTGCAACCGACTGTTGGCACCGTAGGACAGGCCGCGCTTGATGCGGATCTCCTCGTTCAGGCGGGCGGAATACGAACCGCCGAGCACCGCATTGGCCACGGTGCCGACGTAGTAATCGGCGCTGTTGCGCGGCGGTGCCGCGTGCGCGGCGACGACGCCGGCCTGGCCTGCACCATGCTGGTCGATCAGCAGTAGTGCCGGCATGCGGCTGGCCGTCGTGCCGACCGGTCGCTGCGGCAGCGGTGCGGATGGTTTCTGCCAGTCGCCGAAGCTGGTCTGCGCCAGCTGCTGCGCCTGCGCCGGGGTGATGTCTCCCGTGAGGATCAGGATCGCGTTGTCCGGTCGATACAGCCGCGCGTGCAACTGTTGCACGTCGGCGCGACTGATCCGCGCGATCGAGGTCGGTGTGCCGCTGCGCGAGTGGCCGTACGCACCGTCACCGAACACGCCGCGGCTGGCGGCCAGCGAAGCCAGCGCGGTCGGCCGGCTCAGCATCAGGTGCAGGTCGTCGACCGCCTGCGCCTGCGCACGCTTGAGTTCGTCCGCGCTGAAATCCGGCTGACGCACCACCTCCGCGAGCAGGCCCAGCGCCTGCGGCAGCTTCGGCGTGGTCACCGTGATGCCCACCGCGCTTTCATCCCAGCCGGCCGCCGCTGTCAGCGAACCGCCCAGCGTCTCGGCGGCTGCGGCGATCTGCGGTGCCGTCTTGCCGACGGCGCCCTTGGTCAGCAGGTTCGCGGTGAGATCGGCCAAGCCGGCCAATTGTGGCGGGTCCATCTCACCGCCGCTGCGCAGCACCAGCTGCGCGGTAACCAGCGGCATGCCGGCCCGAAGCACGCTGATCACCTGCAATCCGTTCGGCAAGATTTGTGCGAATGGTGTCGGTACGCTGAGTTTCGGGGCTGGGCCCGGCGCGGGCGGCACCGTCGGGAAACCGTACCCGGCGTCCGCGGCAGCCGGCGTCGCGAGCGCGCCGCCAGTGGCAAGCATGACAGCGGTAAAGACGGCCAAGCGCAGTGCAGGCATGTGATGAGAGATCATGGTACGGCTCATTTCGCTGCTCCCTTGCCGGCGGCCTGCGGCAGGTAATCGATGGTGACGCTGTGCGCACCGGTGACGTATTTCTGCAGTACGCGATGCACATCCGCCTCGGTAACTTTCTGCAGCGCGGCCAGATCCGTATTGACGTGCTCCGCGCCGCCGTCAATCAGGCTCGCCTGCCCCAGCGCAAACGCGATGCCCTGGGCGGTCTGCCGCTGTCGAAGTTCCTCGGTCAGCAGCTGGGTCTTCACCTTGTCGAGTTCGGCAGCTGGAATCGGCTGGGTCGCCAGCCAGATGATTTCCTCGTGCAGCAGCTTCTCCGCCTCGGCCGGCTGATGGCCGCTGGCGAGGATCGCATAGGCGGTAAACAGGCCCGGGCCAGCGCGGCCATCGGCATCCACGCCGACCTGCTGGGCGATCTGATGGCGATACACCAGCGACTGGTACAGCCGCGAGGAGTCACCCTGCGACAGCAGCGCCGCGGCCACCTGCAACGGGACGATGTCGGCGCTGTCGGCGGCCGGCGGGATCAGCCAGGTGATCGCCACGGCGGGCAGCGGCGCGGTCGCGCTGGTGACGGTGTAGCTCAGGTTCTTTTTGCGTACCGGTTCCTGTGCAGTGACCTGGGGAATCGGCGTGGCCGGTTTCGGTATCCAGCCGAAGTACTGGTCGACCCAGGCATCGAGCTGTTTCGGATCAAAGTCACCGGCGACGATCAGGGTGGCGTTGTCAGGCCGGTAGAAGGTGTTGTGGAAATCGATCACGTTCTGCAGCGAGGCCGCCTCCAGATCCTCGATGCTGCCGATGGTCGGACGCTTGTAGGGGTGCACGGTGTACGAATACGGGTCGATTGCGTTGAACAGCTTGCCGTACGGATTGGCCAGCACGCTCTGGCGGTATTCCTCCTCGACCACGGCGCGCTCGGACTTGAAGTTTGGTTCGTCGACGTTGAGGTTGGACAGCCGCTCGGCTTCGGCCCACAGCAAGGTCTGCAGGTAGTTGCTCGGCACGATCTCGAAGTAGTTGGTGACGTCGTCGCCGGTGGATGCATTGTTGGCACCGCCGACGTCCTCGGTCAGCCGGTCCATCTGCTCGGCATGCATGTGCTTCGTACTCTTGAACATCAGGTGCTCGAACAGATGCGCGAAGCCGGAGCGCCCCTCGGGGTCGTCCTTCGAGCCGACGTGGTACCACATCTGCACCGCCACATTCGGGCTGGCGTGATCCTCCACGCTGATCACCTGCAGGCCATTCGGCAAGATGCGCTGGTGGTACTGGATCGGCGGAATGCTCAGCTCGGTCGCAGCCAGCGGCGGCGACAACGCGGCGAACAGGGTGAGTGAGGCAAGCAAAACGGCCGGGCGCAAGCGCTTGGTCATCCCTTCAATCCCTTCGGTCAAAATCCAACCATAGCAAGCCCATGGCGCGACATGAGCATGACTTTCGGGCCACGGCGGCAACGTTTTACCCGGGCATTATTGACACTCTATTTAATCCGGGTAAAATCTGCCTTCATAGCCATCGGGTCAAAGCACATGCATCGCCGTGACACCCCCCCTTGCAGCGCCTTCGCCGGCAACCGCCTGATTGCCGACGGCGCGCTGGCCGATGTGGTGCGCGCCACGAAGCAGGCGCTCGATGCCGGTGTGCGCGACCCCCTGCTGATTTTCGACAACCATGACAGTCGCCAGATCGAAGTGGATTTTCGCGGTACCGAGCATCAGGTATTGGCGCGCCTGCCCCAGGTTGAAGTCGCGCCGGAACCCGCCGCACGCGGTCCGGGCCGGCCGAAGCTGGGCGTGGTTCCACGCGAGGTCACCCTGCTGCCGCGTCATTGGGACTGGCTTGGCCAGCAGCCGGGCGGTGCCTCGGCAGTGCTGCGACGACTGGTCGAGCAGGCCTTGCGTGGGCATGGCGCAAAAGACCGCGCACGGCACGCGATGGAAGCGGTCGACCGCTTCATGCTCGTGATGACCGGTGATCTCGTTGGTCACGAGGAAGCATCGCGGGCGTTTTACCGGCGCGACCGCGAGCGTTTCACCACGTTGACCGAACCATGGCCAGTCGATGTGCGCGATCATCTGCGCCGGCTGGTCACGATTGCCTGGGATGAGGTGGCCGCCAGCTGACTTCCATCGTTGCAACCGTGACATCGCCTTAAAACTCATTCCATGCAGCACGGCAGTTTGCGACTGCGATCAAGGACCTCCCGATGCAGACCTCTTCTCGCGGCTCGCTGTTCGCCAATCACAACTTCACCCTGCTGTTCGGCGGCAGCACGATCTCGGCGATCGGTGATCAGTTCACCCTGGTGGCGTTGCCGTGGCTGGTGCTGAAGCTCACCGGCGATCCGGCAGCACTCGGCCTGGTGCTGGCGGCGATCGCGTTGCCGCGTGCCGTGTTCATGCTGATCGGTGGCGCGGTGGTGGATCGCATGTCGCCGCGGCGCGTGCTGCTGGCCGGGCGCGCGGTCAATGCACTGCTGGTCAGCCTGCTGGCGCTGCTGGTACTGGCCGGGGCGATCCAGATGTGGATGATCTACGTGATCGCGCTGGGCATCGGCTTGTCCACCGCGTTTGCCTATCCGGCGGGTTCGGCGATCCTGCCGCAGCTGGTGGAGCCGACGCAGCTGCAGCCGGCCAATGCGCTGTTCATGGGCATGCGCCAGCTGAGCATGATCGTCGGCCCGGTGCTGGCTGGTCTGGTGATCGGTACTGGTGCACATGCGGGACAGCCACAGGCCGTCGCTGACGCCGGCGGACTCGGGCTGGCCTTCGGTGTGGACGCGGTGAGCTTCCTGTTCTCGCTCGGTTCGCTGATGCTGGTGCGCATCCATAGCGACCATCACCCGAAGACGCCGATCGGCAGCGTGCTGGCCAACGTCGCCAGTGGCATCCGCAACATCTGGGCCGACCTGCCGTTGCGCGCGTTCATCCTCTACGCCGCGGTGGTGTCGGTGTTCGTCGGTGGCCCGATCCAGGTCGGCCTGCCGGTGCTGGCCGATACCCGGCTGGATCTGGGCGCCGCCTCGCTGGGCATCCTGATGACCTCGAACGGTGTCGGCATGCTGCTGGGCAGCTTTCTCTCCGGCCTCGTGGCTCGCGTGGTCAAGAGCCGGCTCGGCTTGATGGTGCTGTGCATCGACAGCATTGCCGGACTGGCCGTGGCCACGCTGGCGCTGGTGCACTCGACGCTGGCCGGCGCCGTATTGCTGGCCGGCACCGGCATGCTCGGCGGCATCGCGCAGATCGCCATCGTCAGCTGGATCCAGCGCCGTGTGGCACCGGAAATGATGGGCCGCACCATGAGCGTGCTGATGTTCACCTTCATGGGTCTGGGCCCGTTGTCGGCGGCGATCGCCGGCAGCCTGCTGAAGGTGATCTCGCTGCCGGCGCTGTTCATCGGTGCGGGGCTGATGCTGACCGTGATCGCGCTCTGCTGCATGACCAGCCCGGCGCTGCGCAGCATCGGTGCGGCACGACCGGCCGAGGCGTGAAGATGGTGCCGCGCCGACTGGACACTTCCATGAGGATGTAACCGGCTTCACGGTCTGGAGCCTGTCTGCCCGTCGATCTCTCGGTTGCCACATGACTGTCATGGGGGCTGCCTAGGGTGGAACCCATGATTCATGCATCTCATTTCTGCGGGCTACTCCCGATGTGCTTCCGTAGCCGTGCGCCCGTTGATCGAACCGGCCAGGGTGGCCGGTCATGACGCTGTCGCGGCGCCGTTTCCTGTGCGGTGCCGGCAGCCTGCTCGGTGCGTATGCCGTCGCCGATGCCTTGCAGCTGGCCGCAGCGAGCACGATGCCGATGGCGATGCCGGCACGCCTGTCGGCCGCCACGCTGGCGGCGCCGAAGGTACCGCTGGTGAATCCGGTGTCGCTGGCGCGCTTCGTCGACCCCTTGCCGGTGCCACCGATCGCGCGTGCTGCCGGACGGCGTGCGCATCCCGCCTATCCCGGTCGGACCCTCCCGTATTACCGCATGCAGATGCGCGCCTTCCATGCGCGCCTGCACCGCGACCTGCCGCCGACACCGCTGTGGGGTTACGAAGGCCTGTCGCCCGGGCCAACCATCGAGGCCACACGCGGCGAGCCGTTGCTGGTCGAGTGGATCAATGCACTGCCGGCACAGCACTTCCTGCCGATCGATCACACCATCCATGGCGCCGAGCGTTCGAAGCCGCAAGTGCGCGCTGTGGCACATGTGCACGGTGCGCGTGTGCCGGCGGGCAGCGACGGTTATCCGGAGGACTGGTTCGAGCCCGGTCATTCGGCGCTGTATCACTATCCAAACGGGCAGGACGCGGCCACGCTGTGGTACCACGACCACGCGATGGGCATCACCCGGCTCAACATCTATGCCGGCTTGTTCGGTGCGTTCAATGTGCACGATGCCGAGGAGCAGGCACTGGGCCTGCCATCGGGCGACTGCGACCTGCCGCTGATCCTGTGCGATCGGCTGGTCGCCCAGGACGGCCAGCTCTACTACCCGGTCTCGGACGATCCGTCAGCGCCGTGGGTGATGCAGTGCAAGGGCAACCTCACCTTGTGCAACGGCAAGCTGTTTCCGTATTTCGAGGTCGAGCCGCGCCGTTATCGACTGCGCCTGATCAATGTGGCGAATTCGAGTTTCTTCGATCTCTCGCTGTCGCACGATCAGCCGTTCCAGCAAATCGGCAGTGATCAGGGCTTGTTGTCCGCGCCGGTCGAGCGCACGCGGATCGAGTTGTATCCCGCCGAGCGCGCCGATGTGGTGATCGATTTCTCCGCTCTCGCCGGGCAGTCCGTGCAGTTGCGCCAGCAGGGCGAGGGAGTCATGGAATTTCGTGTGCGCGATCGTGGCCGTCGCGATGCGTCCGCGCTGCCGGCAAGCTTGCGCCCGGTCGCGCGCATCGATCCAGCTGGTGCCGTGCGCGATCGCGTACTGACGCTGGAGGAAGTGGACGACGCCGGCGGCAATGCCATGGGCATGCTGCTCGGCGGCAAGCACTGGTCCGATCCCGTCACCGAAGATCCGCGCCAGAACAGCATCGAGACCTGGAGCTTCGTCAACCTCACCGGCGACGCGCATCCGATCCACCTGCATCTGGTGCGCTTCCAGGTGATCGATCGACGGCCGTTCGACCTGTTCGCCTGGAATGCACATCGCACGCTCAAGTACACCGGTCCCGCGCAGGCGCCGCCACCGCACGAGGCCGGCTGGAAAGACACCGTGCGCGCCGATCCGGGCATGGTCACGCGCATCGCGATGCGCTTCGAGGGCGAACCCGGCCGCTATGTGTGGCACTGCCACCTGCTCGAACACGAAGACAACGAGATGATGCGGCCGTATCAGTTGTTGCCCGCGCAGGCCTGATCCCACGCATCTGATGTGAACCAGTGCACAGCGACGCGCATTGTCGCCGCACTGTCATGTTGGGCGTGTGCGTTGTCGTGGAAGTGCCAACGCGACGTCATCTGCACGGACCAGACTGCCAGCGGCCCGCACGTTGCAGCATCGCACGGGCCGGAATCAGGGGGATCACACGATGGCAGCCTTCACAGGGTTCCTGCAGGAGATCCAGTCATGCTCACGTTGTTTGGCCGCAAGCGGCTCATGCCGCTCTTCCTCGGCGCGCTTGCCACCGGCGTTGCCGGCATAGTCAGTGCGCAGAGCACCACCCCACCCGACAAGGATGCCGCGTTCCGCCAGAACGTGCCGACCACGGCCACCACCAACCGCTCCAGCCTGCCTGGTGGCGTCGTCGTGCTGCATAACCCCGGCAACGGCCCCGACCGCAGCGGCGATACGCGCACCCCGATCAAGCACGTCATCCTGCTGATCGGCGAGAACCGCACGTTCGACCACGTCTATGCCACCTATACGCCGCCGGCGGGGCAGACCGTGCACAACCTGCTGTCGGAGGGCATCGTCAACGCCGACGGCACACCAGGTCCGAACGTCGCTGCGGCACGCCAGTGGCAGGCCTCGAACACTGGCACCTATTCGAATGCACCCACGCACACCTCGCCGTACACGCAGCTTCCGTCAATGAACACCGGTGGTGCGCCCACCCAGCCGTATCTCGCCTCGGCAGCACAGGCACAGGCGATCGAACCGGCGTTGCCGGCGAATGATTATGTCGAACTGGCCGAGGGCGGCACGGGCCTGCCCAACGACGTCATCGACACGCGTTTCCCCACCCAGCTGACGAACGCGCCGGTCGATATGCACGCCTCGATCAGCTACAACGATTACGCCAACAGCCCGGTGCATCGCTTCTTCCAGATGTGGCAACAGCTCGACTGCAGTGCCCAGGCAGCCACCAGGAAGAATCCGAGCGGCTGCCGCAACGACCTGTTCCCGTGGGTCGAGACCACCATCGGTGCCGGCAACAACGGCGTGGCGCAAGCGGCCGGCTTTACCGATCAGAGCACCGGCGAGGGTTCCACCTCGATGCAGTTCCTCAACATGAACAAGGGTGATGCGCCGTATTTCGAGCAGCTGGCCAAAACCTATGCGCTGAGTGACAACTTCCACCAGTCGGTGATGGGCGGCACCGGTGCCAATCACATCATGCTCGGCTTCGGCAGCCCGATCTATTACGCCGACGCGCAAGGCCATCCCGCCGTGCCGCCGGCCAACCAGATCGAGAATCCCGATGCACAACCGGGCACCAACAACTGGTATGTGCAGGACGGTTACGGCGGTGGTTCCTACGTCGACTGTGCGGACGATACCCAGCCGGGCGTCGCTTCGGTGAAGGGCTATCTGCGCGGTCTGCCGTATCGCACCTTCCGCGGCACGGATTGCAAGCCGGGCGCCTACTACCTGGTCAACAACTACAACCCGGGCTATCTCGGCGATGGCACGCCCGCACCACTGGGCGCCAACCAGTTCACCATCCCGCCCACCACCCAGGACAACCTCGCGCTGCTGCTGAACCGCCATCACGTCAGCTGGAAGTACTACGGCGAGGGCTGGGGCAATGGCAAGGAAAACGGTGAGGCCGGCACCTTCTGCAACATCTGCGATCCGTTCCTGTATTCCACCCAGGTGATGACCAACCCGAAGCTGCGCGACAACAACCAGGATATCAACGACCTTTACAACGATATCCAGAACAACACGTTGCCGGCGGTTTCCATTGCCAAACCGGATGGACTGCTGGACGGCCATCCGTCCTCGTCCAAGCTCGAGCTGTTCGAGGGCTACGTGCAGAAGATCGTGCAGATGGCCCAGGCCAACCCGCAGGTGTGGAACGACACCGTGATCATGGTGACCTTCGACGAAGGCGGTGGTTACTACGACTCGGGCTACATCCAGCCGATCGACTTCTTCGGTGACGGCACGCGCATCCCGCTGCTGGTGATTTCCAAGTACTCGCAGGGCGGTCGCGTGGTGCACACCTATTACGACCACGTCTCCTTCGACAAATTCGTCGAGGCCAACTGGGGGCTGCACGAGACGATCTCGCCGCGCAGCCGCGACAACCTGCCCAACCCGGTTGAGTTACCCAACAATCCCTATGTGCCGGTCAACTCGCCCGCGATCGGCAACCTGATGGACATGTTCGACTTCGGACATTTCCCCAAAGCCAGTGTGGCAGCCAGCGACACGCAGGACTGAGCGTCGCACGCATGCCCTGCCCTGCATTCGCAGGCGGGGCATGCGTGCGTCCGGGCATCACGCCTTGAGCGATGCCTGTCCTGATCCCGATTGCCGCGGAGTGTTCCAACGATGAACCATCCCCTCAAGTATCCCCGGTCGCTGCACGTTTTCGCCATCCGCCATGGCCTGGCTTTCGCCCTGCTTCTCGCAGCGGGGCTTGGCAGCACGGCAAGCCGCGCCGACCCCGGCGATTTCCAGGCGATGCCCGGGCTGTGGAAGACCGTGACGCGTGTCGTTGAACATGGTCATGCAGGGCCGCCAACGATTCGCTGGCAATGCGTGGACGAAGATGCGGACCCCTGGCTGATGTTCGCGGACCTGCCCATTCCGGATGCGTCATGTCAGCGCAGTGACCAGCATCGCAGCAATACCGCCCTGGCCTGGACAGTGAACTGTTCCGGCCATCCACCGCATAGCGGGCATGGCCGCGTGGATTTCGATTCGGCCGAGCACTATACCGCCAGCGTCGAACTGCAGGATCGCGGCGAGGTCGTGCGCGTCGAGGGCCAGCGCTACGCCGCCTGCACCGGTCCCAGCGACTGATCCTCTTGTCCCGCGAGCAAGCGCTATTTCGGCAATGCCGGCATCTGCTGCTGCAAGGTACGCTGGCGCTGGATCTCGGTGCGTAGCTGTTTGCGTCTCGCCTTGCGTTCGCGGCGATCGTGCTGCCACAGGTAGATTGCCGGCGTGCTCAGCAAGGTCAGCAATTGCGACACCAGCAGGCCACCGAGGATGGCGATGCCGAGCGGCTGGCGCATCTCCGAGCCGTAGCCGAAACCGATCGCCAGCGGCAGCGCCGCGCCCATCGCGACCAGGGTAGTCATGGTGATCGGACGGAAGCGCACCAGCGCCGCCTCGCGGATCGCCTCGGGGGCGGACTTGCCGTGTTCGCGTTCGGCGACCAGCGCGAAGTCGACCATCAGGATCGCGTTCTTCTTGACGATGCCGATCAGCATCAGCACCGCGATCACCGACATCAGGGTGAGCTGGGTGTGCGTGACCAGCATCGCGAGGAAGGCGCCCATGCCGGCGGCCGGCAAGGTGGAGAGGATGGTCAGCGGATGGATCAGGCTCTCGTAGAGGATGCCCAGCACCACGTACATCACCAGGATCACTGCCAGCAGCATGATCAGTGCATTGTTCAGCGTATCGACCAGGTTCTGGTTGTCGCCGGTGTACTGCTTCTGCACGCCAGGCGGCAGGTGGGCGACGAAGATCGCCTGGTCGACCAGCTTCAGGCCATCCGTCTGGGTGATGCCCTTGTCGAGGTTGTAGTTGATCGATGACGATTCGAGCTGGTTGTAGTGGCTGACCGTGACCGGCGCAATGCCCGGCGCGATCCGCGCCAGCGCGGACAGCGGAATCATCTGCCCAAGCGAGTTGCGCACATAGGTGCTGAGCAGGGTGGCCGGACTCAGCGCGGCGGCACTCTCGGCGGTAAGCACCACGCGATACTGGTTGAGGTCCGAATAGATCGTCGACACCTGGTTCTGGCCGAACGCGTCGTACAGTGCCGAATCGACCTGACCCATGTTCACGTTCAGCCGTGCGGCGACATCACGGTCCACCTGCAGCATCTGCTGCTTGCCGATGCTGTCGAAGCTGGTGGTCACATCGCGGAACTGCTTCATGCCGCGCATGACCCGCGCCAGCTGCAGGGTGGGTTGCTGCAAAGGCGTGCCGTCGTTGCTGCTGAGCTGGAACGCGTACTGGCCCTGGCCGCCGCTGCTGGGTCCGCCGCCCTGGATGAACTGCACTGCGGTCAGCGACACGTCGAGGTCGGTGACGGTCTTGTAGTACTTGTCCAGCCGGTCGACCACCGCCTGCGCCGAATCGTGGCGGTCACCCGGACCGTCCCCATACTGCTTGAGGTCGACGAACAGGATCGAGCGGTTGGTCACCGTGCTGTTGTTGTTGCCGCCGCCGAGGATGGTGGAAACATCGAGCACCGCCGGATCGGCCTGCAGCACCGCCGCCATCGCCTGCGTGCGCTTGGCCAGCAGGTCGGGCGAGATGTTGGCGTCGGCGGTGATCTGGGCGCGCAGAAGGCCGGTGTCTTCCTTCGGCATCAGGCCGCCGCCGGCGACCTTTGCCACCACGATCGCCAGCAACACGGTCAGCACCAGCAGGATCGGCGGTTGCCAGCGCATGATGCGGCGGTGGCGCATGGCCCAGTCCAGCCCGCGCTCGTAGATGCGCAGCATGCCGCGGTCGAAGCGCTCCGCCATGCGTTCCAGCCGGCCCGGCGCACGACTGCCGGCCGGTGGCTCGTGCAGCAGCCAGCGACCGCACAGCGCCGGTGTGAGCGTGAGCGAGACGACCGCGGAGATCACGATGGTGGCGATCAGCGTGACTGCGAACTCGCGCATCAGCATGGTGAAGATGTTGTCGCCAAACACCATCGGCGCGAACACCGCGATCAGCGACAGCGTGATCGAGATCACCGTGAAGCCGATCTCCTTCACACCGGTGAGCGCAGCCTGCAGCGGCGCCATGCCGCGCTCCATGTGGCGCACGATGTTCTCGATCACCACGATCGCGTCGTCCACCACGAAGCCCACGCACAGCACCAGCGCCACCAGCGAGAAGATGTTCAGGGTGAAGCCGAGCATCCACATCAGCACGCAGGCACCGGCCAGCGACAGCGGCACGCTGAACATGGCGATTACGGTCGGCCGCACGCGGCGCAGGAATACCAGCATCACCAGCGCCACCATCACGATGCTCATCGCCAACGCCACCTGCACTTCGTGCAGGGCGGATTCGGTGGTCGGGGTGAGATCGAAGATCGGGGTGATCTGCACATCGGCCGGCATCAGGTTGTGGAAGCCCGGCAACGCGGCCCGGATCGCCTCCACCGTGGCCACCGCGTTCGCCTCCGGCCGCTTGCTGATCTGCATGGTCACCGCGCGCGTGCCGTTGAACCACGCCGCGGCATACTGATCCTGCTGACCGCTGCTGATCGTGGCCACGTCGGCCAGCCGTACCGGAATGCCGTTGCGGCTGGAGATCACCAGCGTGGCAAAGTCCTGCGCGGTCTGCAGCGAATCGTTGGCGGTCACCGTCATCTGCGAGACACCGTCGCTCAGCGTGCCCTGCGGCGAGGTGACATTCGCCGCGCGCAGCGCGTTCGCCACGTCGTTTGCGGTAATCCCCTTGTTGGCCAGCGCGGAGGTATTCAGCGCGATCCGCACTGCATGCGGCGCGCCGCCGGAAACCGTCACCTGCGCCACGCCGGGGATCTGCGCCACGGCCGGTTGAAGCAAGGTGGCGGTGAGGTCGTAGAGTTTGTCCGGCGGCAGGCTGGTCGAGGTCAGCGATACCAGCAGCACCGGGATCTGCGAGGTATCGAACTTGATGTAGTTCGGCGGAATGGGCAGACCCGGCGGAAGGTCGGCGGCGGCGGCGTTGATCGCCGCCTGCACGTCCCGCGCGGCGGCGTCTACTTTGCGGCTCGTGTCAAACAGGACCTGGATCTGCGCGCCGCCCTCGCTGGCGCTGGAGAACATCTGCTTGACCCCGGGAATGCGTCCGAGATGACGCTCCAGTGGCGCCACCACGGTGGTGGCCATGGTTTGTGCACTCGCACCAGGCATCTGCGCAAACACGGCCACGCCGGGAAACTCGATCGACGGGAAAGCCGCCACGCCCAGCAGCAGGTAGGCGCAGAACCCGGCCAGCATGAGGCCGATGGCGAGCAGCGAGGTGCCGGCAGGGCGGCGGATCAACGGTGCAAAGATATTCATGGCACGTCCATGGCCCGCAAGCATAACGGTGAGTCGCCGTGGTCAGGCATGCCCGCGGCGGACAACAGGGTAACGGCAATCGCCGGCATCCGGGTCATGCGGGCTTTATGCCTGCCACAACGCGCCGGCGGATGTGCCTGAAGTCCATGCCCTGCTGAAAAGCAGGGCGCGGTGGCGCACATCCGCTGGCTGCCATGCCATGGCACTCGCGCTCAGGTTGCCGGCAGCGCCTTCAGCCGGCGCTTCTCGGCGCGGCGCTCGCGCCGCGCCGCCTTGCGGATCTTGCGGTCGTGGTTCCACAGGTAGATCGCCGGCGTGCTGAGCAGGGTCAGCAGCTGCGACACCAGCAGGCCGCCGACGATCGCGATGCCGAGCGGCTGGCGCATTTCCGAGCCGATGCCGAAACCGATCGCCAGCGGCAGCGCCGCACCCATCGCGACAAGGGTGGTCATGGTGATCGGGCGGAAGCGCACCAGTGCCGCCTCGCGGATCGCCTCGGGCGCAGGCAGCCCGCGCTCGCGTTCGCCGACCAGGGCAAAGTCCACCATCAGGATCGCGTTCTTCTTGACGATGCCGATCAGCATCAGGATCGCGATGATCGCCATCAGCGAAAGCTGGGTCTGCGTCACCAGCATCGCAAGGAACGCACCGGCACCGGCGGCCGGCAAGGTGGACAGGATCGTCAGCGGATGGCCGAGGCTCTCGTAGAGGATGCCAAGCACGATGTACATCGCGATGATCGAGCCGATCAGCAGCACCATGCCGTTGGACTGGGCCTGCTGCAGGCGCTGGTTCTGGCCGGTGAAATCGACCCGGATGCCGGCCGGCAACCCGGCCACATAGGCGGCCTGTTCGACCAGCTTGATGCCGCTGTCCTGCGGCACGTCCTTGGCGAGGTTGTAGGTGATCGTGGCCGCTTCCATCTGGTTGTGATGGCGGATGCGCAGCGGGGTGCTGTTGGGTTCGATGTGCGCCAGCGCGGACAGCGGAATCATCAGCCCCTGGTTGTTGCGCACGCGCAGGTTGAGCAGCCCTTCCGGGCTGATGCTATCGGCCGAGCCGGTGGTGAGCACCACGAAGTACTGGTTGATGTCCGAATAGATCGTCGAGACCTGGCGTTGCCCGAACGAGTTGTACAGCGCCGTATCCACGTCGCCCATGCTGACCTGCAGGCGGCTGGCTGCCTCGCGATTCACCTTCAGCAGTTGCTGCTTGCCGACCTGGTCGAAGTTGCTGCTGACATCGCGGAATTCCTTCATCGTGCGCATCTGGCGCACCATCTTCAGCGCCGACGGCTGCAGGTCGCCGCCATTGCTGTCGACCAGCTGGAATTCGTACTGGCCGCCCTTGTCGCCGCTGCCGCCACCGCCGAGGAACTGCGAGGCACTGACCGAAACTTTCACATCCGCCAGCTTGTCGTACTGTTTGGACAGCCGCTCGATGACTTTCTTGATGTTCTCCGGCCGCTCGCCCGGGCCGCTGCCGCGAGGCTTCAGGTCGACAAACATCTGCGCCGTATTGCCTACCGCGCCACCGGCGTCGTTGCCACCGAGCATGGTCAGCTGGTCGAGCACGGCCGGATCGTCCAGCATGATCTTCATCACGGACTGGGTGCGCTCGGTCAGCTGCGCCGGCGAGATGTTGGCATCCGCACTGATCTCCACCTGCAACTGCCCGGTGTCCTCTTCCGGCATGAAGGTACCGCCGGCAGTCTTCACCACCGCCATGCCGAGCAGAACGGTGACAATCAGCAGGATCAACGGCTGCCAGCGCATGATCCGCCGGTGCCGCATCGCCCAGTCCAGCGCACGCTCGTACATGCGCAGCATGCCGCGGTCGAAACGCTCCACCGCGCGTTCCAGCCGGCCCGGCGGCGGCGGGTTGGCCGGTTCGTGCTTGAGCAGATAGGCGCACAGCGCCGGGGTGAGCGTGAGCGAGACCAGCGCGGAGATCACCACCGCCGCGGTCAGCGTCACCGAGAACTCGCGCAACAACATGATCAACATGTTGTTGCCGAACAGCAGCGGCGCGAACACCGCCACCAGCGACAGCGTGATCGAGATCACCGTGAAACCGATCTCGCCCACGCCGGTCAGCGCCGCCTGCATCGGCGACATGCCATGTTCCATGTGGCGCACGATGTTCTCGATCACCACGATCGCATCGTCCACCACGAAGCCGATGCATAGCACCAGCGCCACCAGCGACAAGGTGTTGAGCGTATAACCGAGCGCCCACATCACCACGAACGCACCGGCCAGCGACAGCGGTACGCTCAAGGTGGCGATCATGGTCGGTCGCAGCCGGCGCAGGAACACCAGCATCACCAGCACCACCATCACGATCGAGATCAGCAGCGCCACCTTCACCTCGTGCAGCGCCGACTTGGTGGTCTGGGTGAGGTCGAACACCGGCGTGAGGGTGATGTTGGAAGGCAGCGAAGCCCGCAGCTGCGGCAGTCGCGCGCGGATCGCCTCCACCGTGGCTACCGCGTTGGCTTCCGGTCGCTTGGTGATCTGCAGGCCGACCGTGTGCTCCTGGTTGAACCACGCCGCCTGGTATTCGTCCTGCTCGCCGCTGTAGACCTTGGCCACGTCGGACAGCCGTACCGGCGTGCCGTTCTTAACCGAAATCAGCAGGCGGGCGAATTCGGCCGGCTCCTGCAGGCCATCGCTGGCGGTCACCGTCATCTGCGTGTGACCATCGCTCAGCGCACCCTGCGGCGAGGTGACGTTGGCTGCACGCAGCGCATTGGCGACATCGTTCGAGGTGAGTCCCTTCGCCGCCAGCGCGTTGTTGTCCAGTTCGATGCGCACCGCATGCGGCGTGCCACCGAATACCTGCACCTGCGCCACGCCGTCGATCTGCGCGACCGCCGGCTTGAGCAGGGTATCGGCGAGGTCGTACAGCTTGTCCTGCGGCAACCCGCTCGAAGTGAGCGTGATGAACACTATCGGGATCTGCGAAGTGTCGAACTTGAAGTACTGCGGCGGCGACGGCATGCCCGAAGGCAGGTCGACCGCGGCGGCATTGATCGCCGCCTGCACGTCGCGCGCAGCGCTGTCCGCGGTACGCGAGAAGTTGAAGCGCACGCTCACCGAGGCGGCACCCTCGGTGGCGTTGCCGTACATGTCGTCGATGCCGGGGATCTGCCCCAGATGACGCTCCAGCGGCGCCAGCACGGTGTTGGCCATGGTCTGCGCACTGGCGCCCGGCTGGTTGGCCACCACGTAGACGCCGGGGAAGTCCAGCGACGGCAACGCCGCCACGCCCAGCAGCAGATAGGCGCAGATGCCGGCTAGGGTCAGGCCCAGCGCCAGCAGCGAGGTACCCGCCGGACGGCGGATCAGGGGTGCGAAGATATTCACGGCGCGTCCATGGCCGGCCAGCATGGCGGCGAAATGTGGCAGCCATACAGTCGTGCCGGAGGCAGCGTGCTGGCCACAACGGGGAATGGTATCTCGATCATGCCGGCTTTATGCCTGCAGTCGCGTCCCGGCGTATGTGCCTGAAGTCCACACCCTGTCGGAAGGCATGGGTGCGAATTCCCTTATACGTGCCGCCCAGCCCATGCCGCTCTTCCCTCCACTCCATGGACCGACACCGCCGGCTTCCGTGCCGGCGGTTCATGCAACAACTCAGTGCGTGGACGGGCTGTAACGCAGGGTCAGGTACCAGGTGCGACCAGGCTGGTTGTAGTAGTAAACGGTCTCGTACTCTTTATCGAACGCATTGGCGAGCTTGGCCTCGACCTGCCAGTCGGCTGTGAAGTGCCAACTCGCGCGCAGCGCCAGCGTACTGTAGCCGCCGAGGCGGTTCACATTGGCGGCATCGTCGTAGCTCCTGCCGGCGACATACCAGGTGGTGCCGACGCCGAAGTCGCCGAAGCGACGGTCGATGTCGATGCGCGCGGTGCGCTCCGGGCGACGCGGCAGCAGGTTGCCGCTGTTGGCATCGGCAGCGCCGCCGTCGTCCTTCGGTTGCTGCAGGGTCAGATAACCCTGCACCTGCCAGCCATCCAGGTTCGCGCCGAGCTGGCCTTCCAAGCCACGGATGCGTGCCTTGCTGACATTGAACGGCACGTAGTTCTGGCTGGGGTCGAGCAGGATCAGGTCGTCGATGTCGGTCTGGTAGGCATTCACCGCCCAGTTCCAGATGCCGAGCTTCTGGCTCAGGCCCAGTTCGCCGCTGCGCGACTTCTCCGGCTTGAGATTGGGATTGGCCGACGGGATGCCGTAGTACGGCGGGTAGTACAGGTCGTTGAAGGTCGGCGCGTGGAACGCCGTGCCGTAGCTGGCCATCAGGCGCAGATCGTGATCGAAGCTGTAACCCCAGGCCAGCGCGCCGGTGTCGTGGCCGCCGTACTGCGAGTTGTCGTCATGTCGCGCGGACGCCTGCAGCTCGTTGCGGCCGAACGTGCCCTGGTATTGCACATAGGTGCCGGTGTCGTTGCGGTTGTCGGCCAGGTAACCGGTGCTGCTGTCGAGGTGTTCCTGCTGGTAATCCACGCCGACCGTCAGCAGCTGGTTCGAGGCGAGCTCGATGTCGTTCTGCCACGAGTACTGGTTGCGCCGCGAGTTGTAAAAACCGGTCTGCGCGAACGGGTAGTAGGTGCCGTAATAGGTGCCCTGGTAATACGTGGTGGCGAGGTCCTTGCTCTGCCCCGCATTCAACGTGACCTTCCAGATGTCCAGCGGCGAGAAGCTCAAGCGCACGCCAGCCACGCGCTGCTCGTTGACCGCATCGTTGCCGCCGTAAGGGCTGCCAGCATATTCCACGTCGTTCTTGCTGCGCAGCCAGGTGAAGGCCAGCTCGGTGCCGTTGTCCCAGCGGTAGCCGGCATTGGCGGAGCCATTCCAGTTGCGGTAGGCGTCATCGCGCAGATCGTCGACGAAGCAGCCGGCGCCGTTGCCGCCGTTGGCCTCGGCCGCGCCGAACTTGCAGCCGGGAAAGCCGCTGGTGTACTCGCCGCCCAGGCTGACGTTGTACCAGGCATGCTGGTCGCCGCCGGACAGGCCGGCCTGGCTGCCGAACAGGCCATTGCTGCCGGCCGTCATGCTCAGCGACGGCGTGATGCCGCCGTCGGCCTGGCCATGGCGGGTAAAGATCTGGATCACGCCGCCGATCGCGTCGGCGCCGTACAGGCTCGAGCGCGGACCGCGCACGATCTCGATGCGCTCGATCTGCTCCACCGGAATCTGCTCCAGCGAGGCCAGCCCGGCCGTCACCGAACCGATCCGCACGCCGTCGATCAGCACCAGCGTATGGGTGGAATTGGTGCCGCGCAGGAAAAGCGAGCTCTGCTGGCCAAGGCCGCCGCTCTGGGTGAAGGTCACGCCGGGCAGGCCAGTCAGCAGGTCGATCACCGATACCGGCTGCAGCCGCTCGATATCGGCGCGGGTGATCACGGTGACCGACGACAGTGCATCGTCCACGGTGATCGCGGTGCGGGTGGCCGTGACGATCACCGGATCCAGTGCCGTCGCATTGTTCTGGGCGGTCGTGTCGTTCTGGTCCGCCGCATGAGCGGTTATCGTGCAGCTCAGGATTGCCGCTGCCAGCAAGGTCTTCTTCAAGGTATTCCCCTCGGCCGCACACCCGCGCACGGCTCATGGTTGCAATGAGCTGGCAGCAGGCATAGGGGAGACGGAACGACGGGCAGGCAGGATCGCCACACGCGTGGTTCGGCCTCGCCCACCGCGAGCCACCAGGAATCGTTCGGGCCGGTCTCCGGGCTTGCGAGCGACATGCGGGGATCCGCATGTCCGGAACAGCACCTTCCCGTGCTCAAGCACAGTGGCGTTCGCCGTTCGTGAATCTCGCTTACCGTTGCGGGGGCAGCGCCGGCCTTGCAGTGTTGTCGAACACCACGCACCGGCTTCCCGTTTCATCCCTTGGACGTCATGCCTGTCGGGACACCTGAACCGCGCCACTTTAGCTTCGGACGGCTATTTCAGCAAACGCGGCCCGTGTGAACGCCGTGTAGGAGCGCACCCTGTGCGCGAATGCTCTCTTGGCACGATCAGCACCAGAGCATCGCGCACAGAGTGCGCTCCTACAGAGCCACCCCGCTGATCCAGCTCTGCTGCACGCGGTAGTCGTCGTCCAGCACCACCAGGTCGGCCTGGTAGCCGGCGGCGATCCGGCCATGGCTGGCGCCGAGGCCGAGGAACTCGGCGGGATAGGTGCTGGCCATGCGTACCGCTTCATCCAGCCGCAGGCCGAGCATCTCCACCGCATTGCGCACCGCGCCGGCCATGTCCAGCGCGGAGCCCGCCAGCACGCCTTGCGCGGTCTGGCAGATACCGTCCTTGGCGATGATGGTTTCGCCATTGAGTACGAAGGTCGGATCGTCCGCACCGACCGGCGGCATCGCGTCGGTGACCAGCAGCATCTTGCCGCGTGGTTTCGCCGCGATCGCCACGCGCAGGCTGGCCGGATGCACGTGATGACCGTCGACAATCAGCCCACACCAGCTGTCGGCATCCTCCAGCGCGGCACCGACCACGCCCGGTTCGCGACTGCCGAATGGCGTCATCGCGTTGAACAGGTGAGTGAAGCCACGCACGCCGCCGGCGAGTGCGGCGCACGTGGTCGCGTAATCGGCCGCGGTATGGCCGGCGCAGACGATCACCCCGGCCGCGGCCAGAGCGCCGATGCTGGCCAGCGGTACCTGCTCGGGCGCCAGCGTGAGCAGGCGCACGCCACGATGCGGCGCGCACAGCAGCGCCAGTTCTTCGCTACCTGGCATGTGGAAAAATTTCGGGTCGTGTACGCCCTTGCGCGCCGGCGCCAGGTACGGGCCTTCCAGATGGATGCCGAGTACACCCGGCACATCTTCGGCCAGCGCCTGCTCCACCGCGCCAAGTGCGGCGCGCATGACATCGACACGGTCGCTGATCAGGGTCGGCAGGAAGCCGGTGGTGCCGTAGCGTCGATGCCCTGCGCCGATCCGGCGGATCGTCTCCACCGTGGGCGCGTCGTTGAACAACACGCCGCCGCCGCCATTCACCTGGGTGTCGATGAAGCCCGGCAGCAGCATTGCACCATGCAAGTCGTGCGGTGTTGCGCTGCGCACACTCGGATCGGCAAGCGGCAACAGATCGACAATGCGCGCGCCCTCCAGCAGCACGGCGAGATCGTTGCGCCAGCCGTCTGGAGTAAGTACGCGACCATTGATGAGGGCGAGAGTCATGGCTAGCTCAGACCGTTTCGGTCACCTTGTTGAGATGCGGTGGCACGTCGGGATTGAAGCCGCGGCGCAGTGCCAGTTCGCTCGCCGCGCGATAGAAACTCTGGATGATCAGCAATGGCGTGCAAAGCGCCGGCAGCCCGCCAATCACCGGCAACGTACCCGCGCCGTCCAGGCCGGGCGCCGCCACGAAGACCTGTGCCCCGCGACCGCGGAATTCGCGCGCCACCGCCAGCGTGCTGTCCAACGTATCGTCGTCCTGCGCGAAGCACAGCACCGGGAAGTGCGGCCCGACCAGCGCCATCGGGCCGTGCTTCACCTCGGCCGCGCTGAACGCCTCGGCATGCAAGCCGCAGGTTTCCTTGAACTTCAGTGCGGCTTCCAGTGCGATGCCGAAACCGAAGCCGCGTCCGACCACGAACAGGTTGTGCGCATCGACCAGGCCTTCGCTCAACGCCGACCAGTCGGCATCCCAACCGGCGCGCAAGGCATCGGGCAACACGCGCAAGGCGGCATCCAATTCGGCATCGCCGCGCCAGCGCGCGCACAGATGCAGTACGGCAGCCAGTGCCGCGATGTAGCTCTTGGTCGCTGCCACGCTGCGTTCCGGTCCGGCGTGCAGCGGGATCACCGTATCGGCAATCGCCGCCAGCGGCGAATCCTCCACGTTGACCATGGCCACCACATGCGCACCGGCAATTTTGGCCGCCTGGGCATTGCGCACTAGGTCGGGGCTCTTGCCCGACTGCGAGATCGCGATGAACAACGCATCTTGCCAGCGCTGCTCGGCCGCATAGATCGAGGTGACCGACGGCGAAGCCGAGGCCGTGACGATGCCCAGCTGCGTCTCGAACACGTATTTCGCATACGCCGCAGCATGATCGGAACTGCCGCGTGCGCAGGTGACGATGAAGCGCGGCGGCTGCGCGCGAAGTGTCTGCGCCAGTTCGCTGACCGCCTTCTCGTTGGCGGCAAACTGGCGCGCGACCACGTCGGCCGCCTCGTGCGCTTCGCGGTACATCAGGGTGTCGCGGGCATGTGTGTTCAAGCTGGCCTCAGTCGGTCTGCAGTTCGGCAACGAAGTCATAGATGTCGCCGCGATACCACGAGCAGGTGAACTCGACCACGCGGCCGTCGTCCAGGAAACTGCGTCGTTCGATGTTCAATCCCGCGCTGCCCGCCGCCACATGCAGCAGACGCGCCTGCTGCGCATTCAGCGAGACCGCGCGCAGCCGTTGCAGCGCGCGGCGCGGGCGGCAGTTGAGATGTTCCAGCGCCTCGTACAGCGAGTCGCGCACCAGCATCGGATCGGGCAGCACGCTGGCCGGCACCACGCTGCGCTCGATCGCCAACGGTTCGTCCTGGCCGTAACGCACGCGATGCAGGCGCACCACCAGCGAACCGGGTGACAGGTTCAGCGCCATCGACTCTTCCGGCGTCACCTCGCCGATGCCGCGCTCGAAGAATTCCGAACGGGGCGACAGCCCGCGTTCGCGCAGATCTTCGGTGAAACTGGTCAACCGCGACATCGGCTTGACGATGCGTTCGGCAATGAAGGTGCCGGCACCATGGCGTTGCGTCAGCAGCCCTTCCTCGACCAGACCGGCGATCGCCTTGCGCACGGTCACCCGCGACAGCTTGAGCGCCTGCGACAGGTCGCGCTCGCTGGGGAGTGCCTGGCCCGGCTCGATATCACGATGCTCGACCACATTGCGGATCGCGCGGCGCAGGCGCAGATAGGCCAGCGGCTGGTGCGTGGCCGGGTCGTGGCAGATCCGGCGGTATTCGTTGGCCAGTGCGGTTTCCATTCCAGTAAAGATACCAATAGCAAACCACTAAACACAAGCCCGTTGCCGGGAGGCGCTCACACTGAACGTAGCTCGCGCCGGCGAGCGAAGTCGAAGCGGGCCCGGAAACCCTCGACTTCGGCCTGTAGCCTGCGCTCAGGATGAACGATATGGCGAGATAGCCCGACTTCCGTATCAGTCGGCGTGCGTTTCCATGAATTCGTATGCATAGCGGTAGCCGATCTGGTATTTCACTGGTACGATCAATTCCATCCGGGCAGGAGCGCCATCCGGCCACCTGCCCACCGTCCGGCATCGTGTCGAGGTGACTGCGTGACTGCTTCCTCCCAATCGGTCGAACCGTTCGACCTGGTGATCTTCGGTGGCACTGGCGATCTCGCCGTGCGCAAGCTGCTGCCGGCCCTGTTCCACCGCTTTCTCGACGGCCAGATCCCGGCCAGCAGCCGCATCGTCGGCATCGCCCGCGAGGCATTGGACGACGCCGGCTACCGCGCGTCGCTGCGCGAGGCACTCGTCGGCATCTGCGACGCCGCGAAACTCGACGTGTTCCTGCAGCAGGTGTTCTACCGTCCGCTGGACGCACGCAAGGATGAGGGCTGGGACGACTTCGCCGCCTTCATCGGCGCGCAACCGGAACACGTGCGCGTGTTCTATCTCTCGACCTCGCCGGAACTGTTCGTCGACATCTGCGGCCGGCTGGGCCATTACGGACTCAACCAGGGCAAGTCGCGCGTGGTGCTGGAGAAGCCTATCGGCCGCGACCTCGACAGCGCCAATCAGATCAACGACGCGGTCGGCAAGGTGTTCAGCGAATCGCAGACCTTTCGCATCGACCATTACCTCGGCAAGGAGACGGTGCAGAACCTCCTGGTGCTGCGCTTCGGCAATGCACTGTTCGAGCCGCTATGGAACTCCGCGCACATCGACCATGTGCAGATCACCGTCGCCGAGACACTTGGCGTCGGCCATCGCGGTGCGTACTACGACCGCGCTGGCGCGCTGCGCGACATGGTGCAGAACCACATGCTGCAACTGCTGTGCATGGTCGCGATGGAGCCGCCGTCGTCGCTGGCACCCGATGCGGTGCGCGACGAGAAGCTGAAGGTGCTGCATTCGCTGAAACCGATCGACGAAAGCAATGTCGCCCAGCTCACCGTGCGTGGCCAGTACCGCGCCGGTGTGGCCGAGGGTGCCAGCGTGCCCGGCTATCCGGACGAACTGGGCAACACCAAGTCGAATACCGAAACCTTCGTGGCGCTGAAGGCGGAAATCGCCAACTGGCGCTGGGCCGGCGTGCCGTTCTACCTGCGTACCGGCAAGCGGCTGCCCGACCGCGTGTCGGAGATCGTGGTCACGTTCAAGCCAGTACCGCACTCGATCTTCAATCCCGACGCCGGCACCCTGTCGCAGAATCGGCTGGTGCTGCGGCTGCAGCCGGACGAAGGCGTGAAGTTGTGGCTGACCATCAAGCATCCCGGCCCCGGCGGCCTGCGCCTGCGCCACGTACCGCTGGACATGAGTTTCGCCGAAGCGTTCGGCGTGCAGCAGCCGGATGCGTACGAGCGCCTGCTGCTGGACGTGGTGCGCGGCAACCCCACCCTGTTCATGCGCCGCGACGAGGTGGAGGCGGCATGGCGCTGGGCCGGCCCGATCCTCGCCGCCTGGTCCGCCAGCGGTGAAGCACCGCGGCCGTATGCCGCCGGCAGCTGGGGGCCGAGCGCCGCCGTGGCACTGATCGAACGCGACGGCCGTACCTGGAACGAGGACAGTGAATAGAGCATCACGTTTACTGTCGCTTCACCCGGTCATGCCGACGCATGCAGCAAACTTTGCCTCTCTTCCTCACGGGACGCGTGCCTGCATTCACTAGAACGCCGGGCACACCATCATCCAACATGACCATCCACTTGAACGTCACCACTCATAGCTTCACCGATGGCAACGCGCAGGCCGTGGCACTGGCCGAACGCGTCGCCGAACGCCTGCGCAGTGCACTGGCCGAACGCGGCCATGCGGTATTGGCGGTTTCCGGCGGCAGCACACCGAAGGAGTTCTTTGCGCACCTGTCGCGCGAAACGCTGGACTGGGCAAAGGTGCAGGTCACCCTCGTCGACGAGCGCTGGGTGCCGGACAGCGACGAGCGCTCGAATGCCCGGCTGGCGAAAACACTGCTTCTGCAACACGCCGCGGGCGTGGCGCAGTTCGTGCCGCTCTACACCGATGCGCCGACGCCGGAGCAAGGCCTGGCCGCGGTCACCGCACGTATCGACGCATTGAAGCTTCCCTTCGACGCCGTGGTGCTTGGTATGGGTGACGACGGCCACACCGCCTCGTTCTTTCCCGGCGGCGACCATCTGGCCGAGGCACTCGATCTGGAAGGCCAAACCCGCGTCTTGCCGATGCGTGCACCTGGCGCCGGCGAACCGCGCATCACGCTGACCTTGCCGACCTTGCTGGATACCCATGCGCTGTACCTGCTGGTGACCGGGGAGCACAAGCGCGACCTGCTCGCCGATGTCCGCCTCGGTCTTGATACTGCCAAGAACTACCCCGTGCGCGCGGTACTGACCCAGCAGCGCGTACCAGTGGCCGTTTACTGGTGCCCGTGACGCATCACCCAATCCCGAAACCTCCACCACACCACCCCGTCATCGCCGGAACAAGTCATGAGTACGCTGCACCCCGTTGTCGCCGAAGTCACCGAACGCCTGCGCGAGCGCAGCCGCCAGACGCGCACTGCCTATCTGCAGCGGATCGACGCGATCGACCGCAAAGGCCCGCAACGTGAGCACCTGTCCTGCGGCAACCTCGCGCACGGCTTCGCCGCCTGCGGCAGCACGGACAAGGATGCACTGCGCAACGGTCGCGGTGCCAACCTCGCCATCATCACCGCCTACAACGACATGCTGTCGGCGCATCAACCGTACGAGCGCTATCCCGCGCTGATCCGTCAGATCGCGCGTGATGCCGGCTTCACCGCGCAAGTCGCCGGCGGCGTGCCGGCGATGTGCGACGGCGTCACCCAGGGCCAGCCCGGCATGCAGCTGTCGCTGTTCTCGCGCGACCTGATCGCGATGGCCACCGCGGTGTCGCTGTCGCACGACATGTTCGATGGCGCGCTGTACCTGGGCATCTGCGACAAGATCGTGCCGGGCCTGCTGATCGGCGCGTTGAGCTTCGGTCATCTGCCTGGCGCGTTTGTGCCGTCGGGGCCGATGCCCAGCGGCATTCCCAACGAGCAGAAATCAAAGGTGCGCCAGGCCTGGGCAGACGGCAAGGCGAGCAAGGCCGAGCTGCTGGAAGTCGAGGCCGCCTCGTATCACGCCCCGGGCACCTGCACCTTCTATGGCACGGCCAACTCCAACCAGATGCTGATGGAGATCATGGGCCTGCACCTGCCCGGCGCCAGCTTCACTGCACCGGACACACCGCTGCGCGATGCGCTTACCGCCGACGTGGTGCGTCGCATCGGCACACTCAGCGCACCGGGCGAACACCGTCTGCCGATCGGCCACATCATCGACGAGCGCGCGATCATCAACGGCGTGATCGGCCTGCACGCGACCGGCGGCTCCACCAACCACCTGCTGCATCTGGTGGCGATCGCACATGCCGCCGGCATCCAGTTGCGCTGGGACGATTTCGATGCGTTGTCCGGGGTGATACCGCTGCTGGCGCGCGTGTACCCGAATGGCTACGCCGACGTGAATCAGTTCCACGAGGCCGGCGGCATGGCCTTCCTGATCGACCAGCTGGTCGGCGCCGGCCTGCTGCACGCCGACGTCAACACCATCTTCGGCACCGGTATGGGTGGCTATGCGCAGGTGCCATACCTCGACGATGCCAATGCGCTGCACTGGAAACCGGTGGCGAAGCAGAGTGGCAACCGTGGCGTGCTGCGCGGTACCGACGAACCGTTCCGTGCCGATGGCGGCCTGCGCATGCTGCAGGGCAATCTCGGTCGCGCGGTAATCAAGGTCTCCTCGGTACCGGACGACCGCCTGCTGATCGAGGCGCCAGCGATCGTGTTCCAGGATCAGGATGAATTGCCGGCAGCGTTCAAGCGCGGTGAACTCAATCGCGATTTCGTGGCGGTGGTGCGCTTCCAGGGCCCGCAGGCGAACGGCATGCCCGAGCTGCACAAGCTCACCCCGACGCTGACGCTGCTGCAGGATCGCGGTCACCGCATTGCACTGCTTACCGATGGGCGCATGTCCGGCGCATCCGGACGCGTGCCGGCGGCGATCCACGTCACACCCGAAGCCGTCGCCGGCGGCAATATCGCCAAGATCCGCAACGGCGACATGATCCGCCTGGATGCAGTGAACGGACGTCTGGACGTCCTGATGGAAGCGCACGAACTGGATGCACGCCTGCCGCACACCGCCGACCTGTCCGCCCAGCACAGCGGCATGGGTCGCGAATTGTTCGGTCTGTTCCGGCAAGCTGCGACCAGCGCCGATCTCGGCGCCGGTGTGCTGTGACGCAATCCCTGTAGGAGCGCACCCTGTGCGCGAATGCACTTTGCCGATGTGTGAATAAGAGCATTCGCGCACAGGGTGCGCTTCTACACACAAATCCGCCTAGCGAGTGAATCCATGAGCAGCATCGAACTCAAGCAGCAGCAAATCGAAACCACGATGCGGCTGGCACCGGTGATTCCGGTGGTGGTGATCGACGATGTCCACGCGGCCGTGCTGATGGCGCACGCCCTGGTCGCCGGCGGCACGCCGGCGATCGAAGTGACCCTACGCACGGCGGCCGCCCTGGACGCGATCCGCGCGATTGCCGCCGAAGTGGAAGGCGCGATGATCGGCGTCGGCACAGTGCTCAGCGCACGTGATCTGAAAGCAGCGCAACAGGCCGGCGCCCGCTTCGCCGTCTCGCCCGGAGTATCGCCGCACTTGCTCGATGCTGCTGACGACAGCGAATTGCCGCTGCTGCCCGGCGCTGCCACCGCCAGTGAAGTGATGGCTATGCTTGAGCGCGGTTACCGTCATTTGAAGTTCTTCCCGGCGGTGCCGGCCGGTGGCCACAAGCTGCTCGGCGCCTGGGCCAGCCCGCTGCCGCAGGTCCGCTTCTGCCCCACCGGCGGCATCAGCCTCGCCAGCGCGCCGGATTTCCTCGCGCTGCCCAACGTGATCTGCGTCGGCGGCTCATGGCTGACCCCGGCCAGCCTGCTCGCTACTGGCGACTGGCACGCGATCGAGTTGCTGGCACGCGAGGCAGCCGGCTTGCATCGACCGGCCTGAACTAACTCAACAAGCTGTGGGACACCATCAGGCCACTTCCTCCCAGCGGAAGTACTTCCTGCTGGCGAGGCTCAACATGTCCATGTCTTCTTTGGTATCTCCATAGGCATACACCGCGGAGAAATCGCGAAGGTCGTATGCCTCAAGGATGCGTCTGGACTTTTCCTTGCTGGCGCATTGCTCACCGCAATAACGCCCAGTGAGCACGCCATCCGCAGCTTCCAGTCTTGAGCAGATCAGATCCAGCTGGTGCAGGCGGCACCAGTGCGCAAGATAGAGATCCAGCGCAGCCGAAACGACCACCACCACGTCGCCCTGCGCCTTGTGCCACTGGATTCGCTCCAGCGCCATCCGCCGAACGACGCCCGGCAAGACCTCACGGGAAAACCTTTCTCCGGCTTGCTCGACTTGTGCCACGGGTACACCGCGAAATCCGAAGCGCACCACGCTCGCACGAATGGTGTTGCCGCTGATGAGGCCAAGCTTGTAACCCACTACCAGCGGCATGAGCACGAGCTTGCCGGCCGCGAGCCTTCCCGGCGTGACAGCGAAACGCATGAAGTCGGGAAACATCTCCCTGGTGGTGATCGTGCCATCAAAATCGAACAGGGCCAGGTTCACGGTGCTTCGATTCCTTTCATGATCACGCCATGGCGACAACAGCTTTGCTGTCGCCATGAAACCGGCCATCCATCACCCTGATTGCCTCCGACTCACATCCCTGTTCATTGCGAAGCCGCCCTGTCCGGCTTCACATACGTATTGAACAGCTCGTCAATGCGCCGGTATTCGTCGTACCACGAATCGGCATGCTCGAAGCCGTGGCGTTCCAGTGGATACAGCGAGATCCAGAAGTTCTTCTTGTGCAGTTCGATGAAGCGCTGGTACAGGCGGATCGAATCGCTGGCCATCACGTTGTTGTCGATCATGCCGTGCTCGATCAGCAGCGGATCCTGGAGCTTGTCAGCGTACTCGATCGGCGAGCTGATCCGATAGGCCTCGGGATCGAGCTGCGGGTCGTTGAGGATGTTGGAGGTGTATTCGTGGTTGTAGCTGGTCCAGTCCGATGGCCCGCGCAGAGCCGCACCGGCGGCGAATTCGCCGGGCGCGCGCAACAGCGCCATCTCGGTCATGAAGCCGCCGTAGCTGCCACCGTAGATGCCCACGCGTTTCGGATCGACGGCGTGGTCCTTGACCAGCCATGCCTTGCCGTCGAGCAGGTCCTCCAGCTCCGGGTGACCCATCTGGCGATAGATCGCCACGCGCCAGTCGCGGCCGTAGCCGGCCGAGGCACGGTAGTCCATGTCGAGCACGACATAGCCTTGCTGCAGCAGCAGGTTCTGGAACATCTGCTCGCGGAAGTAGTACGACCAGCTTTTGGTCACGTCCTGCAGGTAACCCGCGCCGTGCACGAACAGTACGGCCGGATGCTTTTGCGTCGCGTCGTAATCCGCCAGCTGGTAATACTTCGCCCAGATGTCGAAATGGCCATGGCTGCTCGGAACCTTCACGAACTGCGGCTCGACCCAGTGCATCGCCTTGTACTTCGCGGTACGCGTGTCGGTGAGTTCGTGCACGCCGGAGCCATCGACATTCACCACCGCCAGTTGCGGCGGGATGTAGGCGGTCGAGTGCGGCACGGCAAGCCTGCTGCCGTCGGGCGACAGCACGAACGGCACGCTGCACTCGGCGCAGCCGAGACCTTCATAGCGGGTGATGCGCTGCAGATCGCCGCCCGTGGTCGGCAGCCGGTAGGCGTCGTAGGCATAGGGCGCCTGCTTGTTGGCGAGTACGTAGAACCACTTGCCGTCCGGCGACACGACCGGGCTCGATACCTCGTAGCCGGTGCCGGTCAGTGGGCGCGCCTTGCCGTCCAGCGACTTGACGTACAGCTGCGCCCAGCCGCTGGCTTCGGATTCGAACCACAGGGTGCGGTTGTCGGGCAGCCAGCCGAATTCGTTGAAGCTCCAGTTGATCCAGGCCGAATCGGTCAACCGGTTCTGCGTGACCAGCTTGTGTTCGGCGAAATCGACGCTGGCGATCCAGCGATCCTTGTTGTCGATCGCGCGCAGCTGGATGGCCAGCTGGCTGCCATCGTTGCTCCACACGATGCCGCCGCCACCGCCGTCGTCGCCACCGGCCACGATGCGCACCGGGCGCACTTCAGGCGCCTTCAACGCGGTCGCCTCATCGGTCTTGCCGTCCTTCTCCAGCGCGGCCACAGCCTGCTTGCGCAGTGCGGCCAGTGGATCGTCCTTGATTCCAGGCAGGCTGTCGGTTTTCAGTGCGTACTTCTGGTGATGGGCGAGGTCGAGCAGCCATAGCGACTGCGGCGCCGGGTCATTGCGGCCGACGTAATTGCGCGCGTCCTCCGGCTCGGTGTAGCCGCTGTCGGTCACGTAATGATTGACCTGCGGTGCCTTGCCCTCCTGATGTCCCTTTGGCGCGGTCACCAGCAGCAGCCAGCGACCGTCTGGCGACAACTCACTGTCGACAAGCCTGATCTTGTCGCCCAGCCAGAACGGCTGCGGCGCACGCCCCGGGTCGGCCGCTTCCAGCGCCTTGCGTTGATCGAGCATGGCCTGCTTGTCGGCCTTGACCTCGCGCAGGGTCTTGAACAGCTTCAGTTGCAGCTCGTCCAGATCATCCGGCTGCTTCGCCTGCGGATCGTCGGCAAACTTCAGCTCGGCGACCGGTGCAGCCACGCCGCTGGCCAGGTCGTAGCTGTACCAATCGTTGCCGTCGCGATATTGCAGCGCGCGGCCATCGGCGGAGAACTGCGGCGACGACTCGTGCTGCGGCGTCATCGTCACCTGGCGGCGCCGGCCGCTGGCCAGATCCACCTCGAACACATCACCGTGCAGGATGAAGGCGGCATGCTGGTGCGCATGATCGAACACGGGCGGCCCATCGGCCTGGGCCATCGCGGCTGGATCGAGTTTCACGCTGTTGCCGCTGGCCGGATCGACCCGGTACAGGTCGCGCACCGGGCTGCCGTCGCGCTTGAGCGAGTAGTACAGGCTGCGGCCGTCTACGCTCCAGTACGGATCCTCCACCGACTGACCGATCCAGTCGGGATTGGCCATGATGGTTTCCATGTCGAGCGGACCCGCTGTCGATGCCGGCGGCACAGCCGCCGCCGCAGGCAGCACACAAAAGGCGATCAAGCCGGCAAGCAGTAGTCGACGCATGGAAAGGTTCCCGGGCAAAAAATCAGCATAGCCGAGCGCCATGCCTACGCGTGCCGAGCTGTGCCATAAGTCACGGGTAAACGGCCATCTGAAGCTGTGCATGGTGCTTCCACCGATCCGAGGACGATCAAGCCCCACGGAACTCCCGGCGGTACAACGACGGCGTGGTGTTGAACGCTACGCCGAAGTGCTGGCGCATCGACAACGCGGAGCCGAAGCCGGCGCGTTCGGCAATCTGCTCGACCGGCTGGGCGGTGGTTTCCAGCAATCGCTGCGCCAGCGCAAGGCGCTGACCGAGCAGCCATTGACCTACCGTGGTGCCAGTGTGTTGGCGAAAGTGTCGGGTGAAACTGCGCCGGCTCATCAATGCCTTCGCAGCCAGCGAATCCAGGCTATGCGTGGCATCGAGATGGTGCGCAGCCCAATCCAGGGTCTTCGCCAACGGTCCCACCCTGGCCGTCGACGACACCGGCTGCTCGATGTACTGCGCCTGGCTGCCCTGCCGATGTGGTGGCACCACCAGGGTGCGTGCAATGCGGTTGGCTGTCTCGGCCCCGAACTGCTTTCGCACGACATGCAGACAGCAATCGATACCCGCGGCAGTGCCGGCGGAGGTGAGCACGTCGCCTTCGTCGACATACAGCACGCCCGGATCGACCTGCACCCGCGGGTAGCGCTGGGCGAACAGCTCGGTCCAACGCCAGTGCGTGGTGGCGCGATGGCCATCCAGCAGACCGGCCTCGGCCAGCACATAGGCGCCCAGGCACAAGCCCACGATCAGCGCACCGCGCCGGTGCGCGCGGCGCAACGCGGCCAGCAACGGTAGTGGTGCCGACTCGCCCGTATCGCGCCATGACGGCACTACCACGATCTGTGCCCGCTCCAGCTCGCGCAGGCCGTAACGCGTGCCGATGGTGAACCCGATCTGGCTGCGCAGCTCGCCCGGCTCGACCGCGCATACACGCACATCGAACAGCGGTTCGGCGCCGGCCGCCTCGCCAAACACCGCGCATGGCACCGATAGATGGAATGGTCGGATACCGTTGAACGCCGCGATCGCAACCTTGATCTTTGCCATGACACGACTCTTTGGAGATGGCCCGATTTTAACTAATTATGGCATTCAGGCCACTCCCGGCAAGATCACCTCCGGCGGATCATTTGCTCACCGGGACATGCGTCCCGTCCCACCGAGGAATACCGCCATGACCCAGACCCAAACCCCACGTCGCGCCCTTGTCGTCATCGATGTGCAGAACGAATACGAAACCGGTGGCCTGCGTATCGAATACCCGCCGGTCGGCGATTCGCTGCAGAACATCGGCAAGGCAA
The DNA here is from genome assembly GCF_002001045.1 of Rhodanobacter sp. C01. Lineage (GTDB taxonomy): Bacteria > Pseudomonadota > Gammaproteobacteria > Xanthomonadales > Rhodanobacteraceae > Rhodanobacter. The sequence continues at coordinate 318,360 of NZ_MUNR01000010.1, forward strand.
TGGATGCTGCTCGCGCCACAGGCATACCGGTGATCGCCGTGCAGCAAACGTCGCCAGCCGACGCGCCACTCTTTGCGAACGGCTCGCACGGCTGGCAACTGCATGAGGTGGTGGCCAGCCGGCCGCACGATCACCACCTGCGCAAGTTGCTGCCCAGCGCCTTCGCCGGTACCGATCTTGGCGATTGGCTCAAGCAGCACGGCATCGACACGCTCACAGTAGTCGGCTACATGACGCACAACTGCAACGACACCACGATCAAGCATGCCTTCGACATGGGCTTGCAGGTGGAATTCCTGATGGATGCTTCCGGCAGCGTGTCGTACGCGAACCGCGCCGGCTTTGCCACCGCCGAGGAGATCCACCGCGTTTTCACGGTGGTCGAGCAATCGCGCTTTGCCGCCGTGCTCACCACCGACGAATGGATTGACTGCATCACGCACGGCACGCTGCCGGAGCGCGACAACATCCATGCCTCGCATCAGCGCGCACTGGCCCGGCTGCAAGCACGACCTGTCGCGGCCTGAATCGCGGCAACGGATGAGGGCCACTGCTACGATGCTGCCTTCACCGTCATCACGACCAAGCCATGACCCTGCCCGCCCTCGAACTTGAAACCGCTCCCAACCCGAGCCACAGCGTGATATGGCTGCACGGCCTCGGCGCCGACGGCAACGACTTCGCGCCGATCGTGCCGCAGCTGGTGGACCGGACATGGCCGGCGCTGCGCTTCGTGTTTCCGCATGCGCCGGTGCGGCCGGTGACGATCAACAACGGCATGTCGATGCGTGCCTGGTATGACATCGCTGCATTCGACCTCAACGCGCGGCAGGATGAGGCCGGTATGCGCGCGTCGGTAGCCGAGGTGGAAACCCTGATCGCCCGCGAGCATCAGCGCGGCATTCCAAGCGAACGGATCGTCCTGGCCGGCTTCTCGCAGGGCGGTGCGATCGCCTTGGCCGCAGGTCTGCATCATGCGGAGAAGCTGGCCGGCATCATCGCGCTGTCGACCTATCTGCCGGCATATGTGGCACTCCCTGCCGAACGCAGTGCGGCGAATGCGTCCATCCCGATCTTCTGGGGTCACGGCAGCATGGACCCGGTGGTGGTGCCGCAGCGAGGTACCGATTCACGCGACCTGCTGCGATCGCTGGGCTATGCCGTGGAATGGCATACCTATCTGATGGCTCACGCGGTCTGCCCCGAGGAGATCGGCGATCTGCGCTACTGGCTCGGCCAGCGCCTGATCTAGGTTTGCTCGCGCATGCGGCATACTTGCCTGCATGCGCGCATCCCACGCCAGCGGCCTGCGCGGCCGCACCGAACACAGCCCCTTGCCGGAATTCTGCCGGCTGCCGGCCATGTTTGCGCTGTTCATGGTCGGCGCGCTGACCGTGACGGTGATCTGGCTGGCCCGCGACAACCGGCGCGACTGGACCGGTTTCAGCGTCAGCATGCTGTTCGTGATGTGGCTGGTGCTGGTCATCATTGTGGCGCTGTGCAAATTGCGGCCCTGGCTGCAGCGGCTGCCAGGGCACGCCTCGTACATCGGCGCGTGGTTGCTGATCATGCTGATCGTGCTTGTCGCCAGCGTGGTGACGCGCTGGCTGGACGGCGCATTGCAGTTGCAGCTTGTACGGAACAGCCTGGGCATCTTCGTACGCGACAACGTGGCGATCGCGGCGCTGCTCGGCGCCGCGATGCTGCGCTACTTCTACGTGCTGGCCCAGTGGCAGCTGCGACTGGCAGCCGTCACGCGGGCACAGGTCGAGGCGTTGCAGGCGCGCATCCGCCCGCACTTCCTGTTCAACAGCATGAACACGGTGGCGGCGCTGATCCGGGTCGATCCCGACGCGGCCGAGCGCACGGTGGAGGACCTGTCCGAACTGTTCCGCGCCGCACTGGGCCAGCACGACACCGGTGATGGCACGCTCGGCGACGAGCTGGCACTGATCGAGCGCTATCTCGCGATCGAGCAGCTGCGCCTCGGCACCCGCCTGCACGTGCGTCGCGAGCTGGATGATCTTCCCGCCGACTTCCCGCTGCCCCGGCTGCTGCTGCAACCGCTGGTGGAGAATGCGGTGCGCCACGGTATCCAGCCTTTGCGTGAAGGCGGCGAGGTGATCCTGCGCGGGCAGCGCGACGGTGACGGCATTCGTATCGAGATCGGCAATCCACTGCCAGCCACGCCGCCCGCCTCCGGCAACGGTCACGGCCTGGACAGCGTGCGCCAGCGCATCGCCTATCGCTACGGGCCACGAGGCCGCGTGCAGGTCGGCCCGCAGGGCGACCGCTACGTGGTGGTACTGCAACTGCCGGGGCAGCCATCGTGATGCGCATCCTGATCGTCGACGACGAACCACTGGCGCGCGCTCGCCTGGTTGCACTGCTCGGCGAATGCGATGGCGTGGAAATCATCGGCAGCCTCGCCGATGGCGAAGCCGCCCTCGGTTCGCTCGGCGAGCTGCATCCGGATGTACTTCTGCTGGACATCAACATGCCCGGCCTCAACGGCACCGCGTTGGCCCAGCGGCTGGCTGGACGTCCCCGGCCGCAAGTGATTTTCTGCACCGCCTACGAAGAGCACGCACTCAAGGCCTTCGAGCTCGGCGCGGTCGACTACCTGCTCAAGCCGGTGCGTCTGGAGCGCCTGCGCGATGCACTGCAGCGTGCGCAACGCCGACTCGCCGATGCGGCGCGCGAACCGGCAGCGTATCTGCACGGCCGGATGCGTGGCGAGCAGCTGCGCATCGCCCTGGACGAAGTCATCTGCCTGCTCGCCGACGAAAAGTACGTGATCGTGCAGCACCGCCGCGGCGAACTGCTGATCGAGGATTCGCTGCGCCAGCTGGAAGAAGCCTACCCCGATCAACTGATCCGCCTGCACAGAAATTGCCTGGTGCCACCATCACGCCTGCTCGGCATCAAGACCCTTGCCGACGGTCGCGTGCTGGCCCGTCTCGACGGCACCGAACTCAGCCCGGAAATCAGCCGACGCAATCTGCCGGCGGTGAGGAAATTGTTGCGGCTCGGGTGAACGCGCGTGATCGCCATGTATACCAAGCAATCGCAATCCGAAATGCCGACGCTTATTGCCTCGAGCGGCGGCTGAGCAACAGATAGCGTGCCAATTCGTGCGATATGCACGACGCCACCTGCCGTCGCCCGAGACCTTGGTATGACGATGATCGGAGGTCGGCAGGTCGCGCAGCGCGTGCCGTCCTATTCCTTCTTGATCGCATGCCCACCAAACTCGTTGCGCATCGAGGCCAGCAGCTTGTCCGCAAACGAGTCGTTGTCGCGCGAGCGGAAGCGCTCCATCAGCGACAGGGTGATCACCGGCGCGGACACGTTGAGTTCGAGCGCGGCGTCGACGGTCCAGCGGCCTTCGCCGGAATCGACGACGTACGGCGCGATGCCGTCCATGTTCGGGTTCTTGCTGAGTGCGTCGGTGGTGAGGTCGAGCAGCCAGGAGCGCACCACGCTGCCGTAGCGCCAGATCTCGCCGACCTGGTGCAGGTCGAGGCCGAAATCCTCCTTGTGCTTGAGGATCGAGAAGCCCTCGGCGTAGGCCTGCATCATGCCGTACTCGATGCCGTTGTGGACCATCTTGGTGTAGTGGCCGGAACCGACCGGACCGACGCGGCCCCAGCCCTGATCCTTGCCGGGCGCCAGCGTCGCGAAGATCGGCCGCAGTGCCTCGACGGCTTTCTCGTCGCCGCCGATCATCATGCTGTAGCCCTCCTTCAAACCCCACACGCCGCCGCTGGTGCCGCAGTCGACGTAGTTGAGGCTCTTGTCGGCGTAGGTGGCCGCGCGACGCAGGGTGTCCTTGTAGTTGGAGTTGCCGCCGTCGATCACGGTGTCGCCTGGCGCGAGCGCGGCCAGCAGTGCGTCGACGGTGTCATCGGTGATCTTGCCGGACGGTACCATCAGCCACAGCACGCGTGGCGCGGGCAGCGCCTTGACCAGTGCCTGCAGCGAGTCGGCCGACGCGCCGCCCTGCGCTTCCAGCGCCTTGCGGGCGTCCGCGCTCGGGTCGAAGCCGGTCACCTTGTGGCCACCTTGCAGCAGACGTTCCGCCATGTTGGCGCCCATCTTGCCGAGACCGATCATGCCAAGTTCCATAACGTGTCCTTAGGTTGAGGTGACGAGATTACAAGTCTCTCATCTTACGCAGGCCGCCGATAAATCGGCGTGAGCGCAACCCGTTTGCATGAACATGACGATCAGCGAGCCAGCCAGCGCTGCAACCTTGCGCGAAGCCGCTGGGTGATGCGGGTACGGACATAGGCCTTGGCGGCTTCGCGGATCGCCTCGGCCTGCGTGGGATAGGCGTGGATGACTTTAGCCAGCGTGCGCAGGCCAATGCCGGCGACCATGGCCAGGGTGATCTCGTTGATCATCTCGCCTGCATGGCGAGCCACGATGGTGGCGCCGAGGATGGTGTCGGTGCCGTCGCGGATATGGATTTTCACGAAGCCGATCTCTTCGCTGTCGGTCACGGCACGATCGATCTGGTGCATCGGCACGGTAAAGGTCTTGACCGGGATGCCTTTGCGATTGGCCTCGCGCACGTACATGCCGACATGGGAGATTTCCGGATCGGTATAGGTACACCACGGAATGACGAGTTTGCTCAGGCGCTTGCGACCCCGCATCAAGGCGTTGTGCACCACGATGCGCGCCGAGGCGGCCGCAGTGTCGGTGTACTGCTCCTCGAGACAGACATCGCCGGCTGCATAGATGCGCGGGTTGCTGGTGCACAGGAAGTCATCGACGCCTATGCCGTTGTCGGCATCGTAATCGACACCCGCCGCTTCCAGATCCAGACCCTGCACGTTCGGCGCACGGCCGACACCGGTGAGGATCGCATCGACCTCGATGGTGCTGTGGTAATCGGCGCTGACCAGGTCGACCAGCTTGCGGCCGTTTTCCACGCGCACGGCGGTGACCTGCGTATTGAGCCGCACCTCGAGGCCGTCACGCGCGAAGGCATCGGAGAGAATCTGTGCGGCGTCGCGTTCCTCCTTTTCGAGAAACAGCGGCTTGTCCTGCACGATGGTGACTTGCGCACCCAGATGCCGAAAGGCCTGGGCCAGTTCGCAGCCGACGGGGCCACCGCCGATCACCAGCAGCCGCGGCGGCAGTTCGGTCAGATTGAAGATGTTGGCATTGGTCAGGAAACCAGCTTCGCGCAGCCCCGGGATGGTCGGTACGTGCGGACGCGTGCCGGTGGCGATCATCGCCTTGGCGAAACGCAGTTTCTGCTCGTTCACCATCAACGTGTCGGGCCCGGCAAAGCGCACATTGCCGAAGAACATGTCGACGCCGAGCGCGGCCAGCCGGCGTACCGACGAGCGACCGCTGAGATGGCTGCGGATGCGCCGCACGCGCTCCATCGCAGCGGCAAAGTCCACCTGGATGTTGTCCGGAACCTTCGCGCCGTAACGGGCCGCATCACGCATCTCGGCATACAGTCGCGAGGTGCGGATCAGCGCCTTGGAAGGCACGCAACCGGTGTTGAGGCAGGTGCCGCCGATCAGGTGTCGCTCGATCATCGCTACCTTGACGCCCATGGCGATGGCCAGTTCCGCGGCGGCGACGCCGGCTGATCCGGCGCCGACGATGATCAGCGCGTAGCGGTCCGCCGGTTCCGGATTGACCCACGCCTGCGGATGCACGTCGGCGAGTCGCTTGTCTTCATAGTCATCCTTCGGCGTGGTGATCGACGCATCAAAAGACGACATCAGTGCGCTCCCCCGGGATGGCCTTGCCGCAACCAGCCGCCCTCGAATCCGGCGCGCCGCAGGCCGTCGCTGATATGGCGGCAAGCGCTCGTCAATTGCCAGATGAATTGGCTGCGATGGTTCTCGATCATCATCAACACAATGCCCTGATCGAGCCCGTAATGACCTGCCGACACCCATGGCTGCTCGACGCTGGCACCCACGGTCGGGTTGAAACTACTGGCGAGCCGATCGTCAGTCAGCATCTGCGGATAGCGCGTCAGCATGTTGCGCATGGCTTCAAGCACCCGCTCCGGCGCGAATGGCAGCGAGGCCAGCACGGCTGACGGTGACAGCGTGCCGTCATCCGGGCCGTACGGCACGCCGCGCGCCGCGTAGCCGAACAGGCGCCGCTCCTCGTTGAACACGTCAGGCTGCTCGTCGGTGGGACCGTCGCCGGCGGAAAGCCCCCAGCAGTTTTCGTCGTAGCCAGCGAATTCATGCGGATTGAGCTGGGTATACCGGCGCTGGATGGAAACGGCGCTGCGGCTGTTCTCGAAGTAATCGAAGTCTTTCTCGCGCATGAAACTGTCGCGGATGCCGCGCAGATCGATCCATGCATGCGAGAACTGATGGACGAACAGCGGACCGGCATAGAGGTAATCGTTGTCGTACAGGTTTTCCCACTGATAGGTGGCCGTCCACGCGGTGTAGCAATCGCCTTTGATCGGGTGGGTCGGCGAGCCCAGCGCCAGCACGTAGAGCACGATCGCCTCGCTGTAACCTTCCCAGCCGTAGTGCAGGAATCCGCTCTCGGGTTTCCAGCCCTGCTTGATGGTATCTCCGTCATCCTGTGCCCAGCACCAGTCGATGCGCCGATAGAGGAAATCGGCCAGTTCGCGCAGCTCGGTTTCATCAGGCGTATCGGCCGTGAAATACATGCTGGCGGTGAGCACGCCGGCCATCAGCAGTGCGGTGTCGATCATCGACAGCTCGGACTGCCACACGCGCGCACCGGTGTGGATGTCGAGGAAGTGATAGTAGAAGCCCTTGTAGCCGGTTGCCGTGGGGCTGCCACTCTGATCGCTGTCGCGGAAGAAACGCAGCACCGCGAGACTGCGCTGGACCGCATCGGCACGCTCCATCCAGCCCCGCTCCACCGCTATCGGATAGGACGACAGCGCAAAACCGACCACGGCGATGCTGACCGGGGAGTTGTCGCGCGAGGTATCGGCTACCAGGCCATTGCGCGGATTCATGTTCTGCACGAAGTAACCGAAGGCGGCGCACTGTAACCGGTCGAGCAGGGCCTCGTCCGGGAGGGTGGAGAGCTGGGTCATCGGGAATTCCACGTCGGGTCGAGCTGGTTCTGCGCCTTGTGTGTCAACCCGGGGGCGTTGGCCGTACACAGCTCGCTTCGGTCATTCATCGCGTCATCCTACTCTGCGGCAAGGTGAAGCAAAGGTCGACGCCTCGTCTTGACGCCATGGATGCCGATACATGGCGCATGCTGCCGCTTTCGCCGCTACAACCTGGACGATCCATGCCATCCCCTTCTTCGCGCACCATCAACCCACGCCAGCATGGCCTGCTGTCGAACGGTCATTACAGCGTTATGTTGAGCAGCAGCGGTTCCGGCTACAGTCAATGGCATGACCTGGCGGTGACGCGCTGGCGCGAAGATCCCACCCGCGACCCCTGGGGCAGTTACCTGTTGCTGCGTGACGAAGACAGCGGCGCGGTGTGGTCGACGAGCCAGCAGCCGCTGGGCCTGCGCATGCCGGATGACGCGGTGGTGTTCAGCGCCGGCCGCGCCAGCTTCAGCCGGCGTCACCACAGCCTGCACAGCGTGTTGGACGTGGCGGTAGCCCACGATGCCGACATCGAACTGCGCCGCCTTACCCTCAGCAATCACGGCGACCGCACGCGCACGTTCTCGATCACCTCGTATGCCGAGCTGGTGATCGGGCCGATCGGTGCCGACAACGCGCATCCGGCGTTCTCCAAGATGTTCGTCGAGACCGAATGGGATGCGCAGCATGGCGTGCTGCTGGCCACCCGGCGCCGGCGCGCGAGCAGCGAGGCCGAAGTATGGGCGGCGCACGCACTGCAGGTGGTCGGGCAACCGACCGACGCTGCGCCTGAATACGAAACCGACCGTGCGCGCTTTCTCGGTCGCGGCCGCACGCTGCGCCAGGCGCAGGCCATGCGGCCGGGTGCCGTGCTGTCCAACAGCAGCGGCTGTGTGCTTGATCCGGTGTTCAGCCTGCGTCGACACGTCACGCTCGGTCCGAACGCCAGCGTGATCTTGCTGCTGTGGACGAAGCTGGCCGACTCGCGTGAGGGTGCATTGGCGCTGGCCGCGCAGCTGGGCAACGCCAATGCCGCCGAGCTGCTGTTCGCCTATGCGGCCAACCATGCCGAAGCCGATCAGCAGCGGCTCGGCATCGATGCCGCCCAGGCGACACGCTTTGCACACTGGATGGACGCCGTATTGAGCAGCGATCCAGGCCAACGCGCGACACCTGACGCATTGGCGCGCGGTCACGGTGGACCACCGACGCTGTGGGCGGCTGGCATTTCCGGAGATCGTCCGATCGTGCTGCTGCGACTGGGTCACTCGGACGATCTCCCACGCGTGCAGGAGCTACTGCTGGCGCAGGATTATTGGCGCAGCCAAAGGTTGGCGGTCGACGTGGTGCTGTTGAATAGCGCCGCCGGCACCGATGGCGATGCACTGCAAAGTGCGATCGCGTCGCTGGTGAGCACGCAGCAGGCGCTGTTGAAAGCCAGTGATCAGCTGCCCAAGGCCGAGTTGTTTGCATTGCGTGACAACACGATCAGCGAGGACCTGCGCAACGGCTTGCTGACGGTGGCCCGTGTGGTGCTCGGCGACGCGCAGTCGACACCCACCGCCGCCACACCAGCAGCAGCGGCGATAGCCATGCCGGCGGTCATCCGCGCGAATACGCCAGCTTCTTCTACGCCCACAGTTGGCGCTGAGAAGCCTGAGTTCGCCAACGGCCATGGCGGCTTCAGCGGCAACGGGCGCAGCTATCGCATCGACCTCGACGACGAACGGTACACACCGGCGCCGTGGGTGAATGTGATCGCGAATCCCGCGTTCGGCTTCCTCGTATCTGCCGAGGGTGGCGGCTACGCGTGGTCGTTGAACAGCCAGCAGAATCCACTGACGCCGTGGCCGAATGACCCGGTCAGCGACAGCCCGCATGAGGTGCTGTATCTGCGCGACGAGGACACCGGCGTGCTGTGGAGTGCCACCGCGCTGCCGATCCGCGTGGACAGCGCGAAGTACACGACCACCCATGGCAAGGGCTGGACCCGTTTCAACAATGACGCACATGGCATCGAGCTGGAGCTGATCCAGTGCGTGCCGACGAAAGATCCCATCAAACTGTCGCGACTGCGCCTGTGCAATCGCTCGGGACGGGCGCGTCGGCTGTCGATCACCGGCTATGTCGAGTGGGCGCTGGGCGCGAACGGCACCACGCCGGCGCCCTACGTGATCACCTCGCGCGATGAGCCAACCGGCGCGCTGTTTGCACGCAATCCTTGGCGTCCCGATTTCGGTGACCGCGTGGCGTTCATCGATCTGGCCGGTCAGCAGCAGTCGATGAGCGGCGATCGCCGCGAATTCCTCGATCCGCTCGGCACGATCGCGCACCCTGCCGTGCTGCGCGACGACCGACCGCTGTCCAACCGGCTCGGTGCCGGACTGGATCCGTGCGGTGCGCTGCAGACGCGGATCGAGCTGCCGCCGGACACGCAGGTCGACATCGTCTTCATGCTCGGCGACGCGGCTTCCGAAGCCGATGCGCAAGCCCTGATCACGAAATACCGCGCGACTTCTATCGATAGCGTGCTCGCCGACGTCGCCACGCAATGGAATGGTCTGCTCGACACCGTGCAGGTATGCACGCCGGATCGCGCGATGGACATCCTGCTCAACGACTGGCTGCTGTACCAGGTGCTGGGCTGCCGATTGTGGGCACGCACCGCGTACTACCAGGCCAGCGGCGCGTACGGTTTTCGCGATCAGCTGCAGGACGTGATGGCGTTGTGCGTCGGCCGTCCTGATCTAGCACGCGAACATCTGCTGCGGGCCGCCGGCCGCCAGTTTGCCGAAGGCGACGTGCAGCACTGGTGGCTGCCACCGGGCGGCCAGGGCATCCGTACGAAGATCAGCGATGACCGCATCTGGCTCGCCTATGTCGCCATGCACTATGTCGGCGTAACCGGCGATAACGCGGTGTTGGATGACATGCTGCCGTTCCTTACCGGTCAGGCAATCCCCGACGGCGCCACCGATGCATTCTTCCAGCCGGCAACTTCGGATCAGCAAGTCTCGATCTACGAGCATTGCGCCCGCGCGTTGGACTCCAGCCTCACCCGCGGTGCTCACGGTCTGCCGCTGATCGGCACCGGCGACTGGAACGACGGCATGAATGCAGTCGGCGAACAGGGCCGTGGTGAAAGCAGCTGGCTGGGCTGGTTCCTGCTGTCCACCATCGCCGCGTTCACGCCCTGTGCCACGCAACGCGGTGAGAATGAACGCGCCGCGCGCTGGCTGGATTACGCCGACGATCTGCGCACGGCGCTGGAACACGCCTGGGACGGGCAGTGGTATCGGCGCGGCTATTACGACGACGGCGCGCCGCTCGGCTCGCAAACCAGCGACGAATGCCAGATCGACACCATCGCGCAATCGTGGAGCGTGATGGCTGGTGCGCGCGACCAAGCACGTGCGGCACAGGCAATGGCTTCCGTCGACAAGTTGCTGGTCGATCACGAGCACAAGATCGCACGCCTGTTCACCCCGCCGTTCGACCACAGCAAGGAGAACCCCGGCTACATCAAGGGCTATCCGCCCGGCGTACGCGAAAACGGCGGCCAGTACACGCATGGCGCGACCTGGTCGATCTTCGCGTGGGCGAAACTCGGTGACGGCGATCGTGCCGCCGCCTTGTTCGATCTGCTCAATCCGATCCGTCACAGCGACAGTGCCGAAGCCGTGGCGCGCTACAAGGTGGAACCCTACGTCGCCTGCGCCGATGTCTATTCGGTGGGCGCACTGACCGGTCGCGGCGGCTGGACCTGGTACACCGGTTCCGCCGCGTGGCTTTATCGCGGTGGACTGGAGGCGGTGCTCGGTTTCCGGTTGCGGGGCGACAGGCTGCGCATCGATCCGTGCATTCCCCGGGAGTGGCCCGGCTTCCAGCTCAGCTATCAACACCGCGGCAAGCAGCACGTGAGTCGTTACGAGATCAGCGTGGAGAATCCAGGCAAGGTTTGTCGCGGCGTGACCCACGTTGAATTGGATGGCCAAACGCTGGCTTCCGATGCCGCCATCGTATTGCTCGATGATGGCCAGACGCACCAACTGCACATCGTACTCGGCTGACGCCGCCCCTGTAGGAGCCCACCTTGTGGGCGATGCTTTTCTATGGGCAGCGAAAGCATCGCCCACAAGGTGGGCTCCTACAACAGGGCGTGCGGGCTAGTGGCGCCGCGTGCGCGACGCACCCAGCTTGCGAGTGAGCGTATTGCGCCCGACACCGAGTGCCTGTGCCGCGTTCTGGCGATGGCCTTCACTGGCCAGCAACGCTGCCTGCAGCAAGGTCTGGTCGAGTGCCTCGCGGGCACGGGCATGGATGTCTGCCTCGCCGCTTGCAAGTGCCGCCACCGCCCACTCGCGCAGCGCATCGGTCCACTCACCGCTGCCCGCGCTGCCTTCCGTACTACCCAGATCGGCGGGCAGGATCTCCGCGCCCGGCGCGATCACGGTGAGACGGCGGCACAGGTTTTCCAGTTCGCGCACGTTACCCGGGTAGTCGCGCTGCGCAATCAGCTTCAGCGCCGCGCGCGAGAAACGCTTCGGCGGCAGCTTCAACTCATGCGCCGTGGCAGCGAGGAAGTGCTGCGCCAGCAACGGGATGTCGCTGCGCCGCGTGCGCAATGGTGGAAGCTCGATGCGCACCACGTCCAGGCGGTGCATCAGGTCAGCGCGAAACTGGCCCGCGGCCACCCGCGCGGCCAGATCCTGATGGGTGGCGGCGACGATGCGCACATTGCCGCGGATCAGTTCGCGGCCACCGACGCGGTAGAACTCGCCGCCGGCGAGCACCCGCAGCAGGCGAGTCTGCAGCACCAGTGGCATGTCGCCGATTTCGTCGAGGAACAGCGTGCCGCCCTCGGCCTGTTCAAAGCGGCCGGCATGGCGACGCTGCGCACCAGTGAATGCCCCAGCCTCATGACCGAACAGTTCGCTTTCCAGCAATTCGGACGGAATCGCTGCCGTGTTCAATGCGACGAACGGCTTGCCACGCCGAGCGCTTTCCTCGTGCAGCGCACGCGCCACCAGTTCCTTGCCGGTGCCGGTTTCGCCGGTGATCAGCACGTTGAGGTCGCTCGCCGCCACGCGCCCGATCAGGCGGAATACCTCGCGCATCGGCGCGCTCTCGCCGAGCAGTGCATGGTTCGGTGCGATGACGACGGGGCCAACGGGCGCCGGCGCCGCGACGCTGGCCAGCGCGCGCTGAACCATCTCGACCGCCTGGTCGAGATCGAACGGCTTGGCGAGGTAATCGACCGCACCGGCGCGATACGCCGCGGCCGTGGTGGCGACATCGGTGTACGCACTCATCACGATCACCGGACCGATGCCCTGCACCTGCAATTCATTGAGCAGGCTCAGACCATCCTCACCCGGCATGCGCACATCGGTGAGCAGCAAGGCCGGCCGCGCCTCCTGCAGTGCCGCACGCGCGCTGGCCACTTCGCCGAACTCACGTACTGCAAGGCCAGCATCACGCAAGGCCTCGGCCAGCACGAAGCGCACGCCGCGGTCGTCGTCGACGATCCAGATTTCTTCAGTCATGTGCGCGTTCCAGCGGCAGATACAAGGAGAACACTGTTTCGCCCGGTCGGCTCGTGCAGCGCAGTTCGCCGCCGTGTTCGTGCGCGATCTCGCGCGACAACGCCAGTCCGAGACCGGTGCCATCCGCACGACCGGACACGAGTGGCTGGAACAGCGTGTCGCGCAGCGACGTAGGAACACCCGCGCCGTCATCGATCACGTCCACGCGCAGTGCCATGCGCAGCATCCGCTCGCCCAGGCGCAGGCCATGCTCGACCCGCGTGCGCAAAGTCAGCGTGTTTGCGCCGGCTTCCAGGGCATTGCGCGCGAGATTGAGCAGCACCTGTTGCAGCCGGTCCGCATCGCCGAGCAGATCCGGCACGCTGGGGTCGTAGTCATGCCGCAGTTGCGGCGGCGACGGTTCGGCCTGCAGCAAGTCGGTGAGCCGCTCCAGCAATTGATGGATATTCACCGGACCGAGTTGAGCCGCGCCATCGTTGTGCAGCAGCCGATTTGCCAGCGTGCCAAGCCGGTCCGCCTCATCGATGATCAACCCGGCCAGTGCCTGCAGGTCTTCATCCCCCACCCTTCGTTGCAGCAACTGCGCCGCGCCGCGCAGACCGGCCAGCGGGTTCTTCACCTCGTGTGCGAAACCGCGCAGCGTCGCCGACAGCGGCGAGCTGGTCGAAAGCGGCGCGGCCAGCGCATGCACTTCCAGCAACAGGCTGTTGCCGAACGGCTGCAGCGCGATGTCCGCCATGATTTCGCGGCCACTGGCCGCCACCAACGACATCCCGCGCCATTGCAGCGGGCGCTGTTCGGTCAGAGCGCGTAAGGCTTGTGCCAAGGCCTCTTCATCCAGCCACAAGCCCAGCGACTGCCCGACCGCACTGCGTGGACCCAGCTCCAGCCATTCAGCCAGCGCCGGATTGATCCACTGCAGGCGCAACCCGGCATCGACCCGGGCCAGCCCGGTCGCCATCTGTTCCGCCCACGTCCGCCAGTCGACCTCGTTCATTGCACCATGATGGGCAATGACTCGAATTGGTGCAAATACCGCGGTTTGGAATAAAAAACCCGCAGAGGGGAGTCTGCGGGTTGGGGGGTATCCATCTGATTGCATGGCACGGAGGGGAGCCACGTCATGCGTTGGGAACAATGTCTCACGACATGCATTTAGTGTACTTGAAGGTTCGTTAATGAAGTGTAACCGGACTCTTTTCCCGGAGCGGACGACGCGGGGTTGCCCCCGGAAGGTCAGGACGGCTGCGGACACGCACAAAAAAGCCCTGCTGGGCCTTGAAGATCAAGGCCCAGCAGGGCTTTTGGGGTTACCTCAAAGAAGCGGCAATCCCAGACTCAGAGCGAGTAATACATCTGGAATTCCAGCGGATGCGTGCTGGCGCGGTACTTGGTGACTTCCTTCATCTTCACTTCGATATAGGCGTCGATGAAGTCGTCGGTGAACACACCACCGGCCTTGAGGAAATCGCGGTCCTTGTCCAGCGCTTCCAGCGCGGCGTCGAGGCTGGAGCAGACCTGCGGGATGTTCTTCTCTTCTTCCGGCGGCAGGTCGTACAGATCCTTGTCGGCCGGCGCACCCGGGTCGATCTTGTTGAGGATGCCGTCGAGGCCGGCCATCATCAGCGCGGTGAACACCAGGTAGCCGGAGTTCATCGGATCGGGGAAGCGCACCTCGATGCGGCGGCCCTTCGGGCTGGCCACGTACGGGATGCGACAGCTCGCCGAGCGATTACGCGCCGAGTAGGCCAGCATCACCGGCGCCTCGAAGCCCGGCACCAGGCGCTTGTAGCTGTTGGTGGTGGAGTTGGCGAATGCGTTGATCGCGCGGGCGTGCTTGAAGATGCCACCGATGTACCACAGCGCAGTCTGCGACAGGCCGCCGTACAGGTCGCCGGCGAACAGGTTCTCGCCGTTCTTGGCCAGCGACTGGTGCACGTGCATGCCGCTGCCGTTGTCGCCGACCAGTGGTTTCGGCATGAAGGTCACGGTCTTGCCGTTCTGGTGCGCGACGTTCTTGATGACGTACTTCATCGTCAGCAGCTCGTCGGCCTTCTTCACCAGCGTGTTGAACTTCACGCCGATCTCGCACTGGCCCGCGTTCGCCACCTCGTGGTGATGCACTTCGACCTTCTGGCCGAGCGACTCGAGCACCTTGCACATGTCGGCGCGCAGGTCGCCCAGCGAGTCGACCGGACTGACCGGGAAGTAGCCGCCCTTCACACCCGGGCGGTGGCCGGAGTTGTTGCCTTCGTACTTGTAGCGCGACGACCACGCCGCTTCCTCGGAACCGATCTCGTAAAACACGCGGCCCGGGTCGTTCTGCCAGCGCACCGAGTCGAAGATGAAGAACTCGGGTTCCGGGCCGAAGAACGCGGTATCGGCGATGCCGGTGGATTTCAGATACGCCTCGCCGCGCTTGGCGATCGAGCGCGGGTCGCGACCATAGGCCTGCATGGTGCTCGGCTCCAGCACGTCGCAGTGCAGGATCAGCTGCACGTGCGCGCTGAACGGATCGAGGTGCGCGGTCTCCGGATCGGGCAGCAGGATCATGTCCGACTCGTTGATGCCCTTCCAGCCGGTGATGGAGGAGCCGTCGAACATCTTGCCGTCCTCGAACGTCGACTCGTCGATCGCATGGGCCGGGAAGGAAACATGGTGATGCACGCCGAGCATGTCGGCGAAGCGGAAGTCGACGAACTCGACCTCGTGTTCCTGGATCAGGTCGAGCACTTTCTGGGCAGACATGGCGGAGCCTCGGAGGGAATGGGATATCGCTTTAGAGCAAGCCGCGTGCCATGACGTGAAATCGTTGTGGCACAAGCACTGGCGCAGAAAACGGGTATGGCGGACGCTTGCGGTAGCACCATCATAATACGGAGTGATGATAGATTTTGCACCATTATGGTGCATTTCGCCAGGCTGATCGGACTCCCGTTCCGCGGCACCGGCAGACACCGCAGCATAGGTAGTTTGTACCTGTTGCACATCCCTTGCTGCCGGGGTACCTGCAAACATTTGGCGTACGCAGGGTGCCGGCTTCAAGGACATCGTCGCGCCGAATGGCACGCCTGACACCGGCGACAAAAATCAACGCTCCGATCGTCCAGCGGCTCATCGACGCCAGCACACGCCTCGCCCGCAGCAACTCCCCGGACTTCAAGCGGAGCGTCTAACTCACGCTATTCGAGTGTTGGACGTGAGTGCGCGTCCATTGATGGCGCCGCCACGCGGCGGGCGGCGCGCCGAACTCGCGACGAAAGGCGCGACTGAATGCAGTGTCAGTCTGATAGCCCACGTCTTCGGCAATGCGCGCAAGCGGTGCGTTGCTTCGACACAAGAGATTGGCCGCGAGCAGCATCCGCCATTGCGTGAGGTACTGCATGGGCGTGCTGCCCACCAGGCCATGGAAGCGTTCGGCGAGTACCGACCTCGACGTGCCGATCGCATTCGCCAACGTTTCGAGCGTCCACGCTTGCGCGGGGTATGCATGCATGGCGTTCAACGCGGGCCCGACAATCGGATCCCCCAGCCCGGCAAGCCAGCCCGTGCGACCGTCGCGATGCTCGTTCACGTACAAGCGCAACACCTCGATGACCAAGACTTTCGCCAGTTTGGCCAATACACCAGCGCCGCCGGGACGGGGCGAACGCGCCTCAGCCAGCGCGTAGCGCACGGAAGCTTCCAGCCACGTACCTGCATTCGATCCACGCACATTGACCTTCACCAATGAAGGCAAGCCCGCCAGCAACATGCGCGCGAGGCGCGCATCGCATGCGAGGTAACCACAAACGATGCGCGTGGTCGGGCCGCCACCACCGTAAGCCAGTTGCCGCGATCGGCGCGACAACACCGCATCCAGCCGCCCACTGGCCGCCGGCGCAAGCCCGGGCTGCGAGTTCATCCGATGCTCATTACCGCGAGGAAAGAGCACGACATCACCAGCGATCAGGCGCGTCGGCGGCTGGTCGGCCAACTCGACGAAACATTCGCCCTCGGTGATCAGGTGAAAGATCACTACCCGCTCGGCGCCGGGTTCGAGCAACGGCGCCAAGGAATCCGCGCATGGCGATTGGTAGCTCCAGGGTGCCGTGAACCTGGCCTGGATGAAGATGGCGCCGACAAGACGCACCACACGGAGAATTTCCGATAGCGCGTCCATCAGACGGCATCGATATCAATGTGCAATGCCACCGGCGTTGCGCTGCGCACCGCACTGGGAACCGGTGAACAGGACTGGCTGTTTTTCACCAGCATTCGCAGCCGCTCCGGTGCAACACCATGCGCGCCGATGCGTACGTGCAATTGCACGTCGCACGGCCCGGCGAATACGGGTTCGCCGTCTGCGTCCGTCATGCCCAGGAGACCGCGTGCATCCGAGCGACTGGTCGCGATCACCTCAAGCATGGTCAGTTCGATACCTTCATCCGCGGCGGCCATCGCAATGCAGGTCGTGAGACACGATGCAAGTCCGGCGCGAAACAACCAACCCGGTGTCACCTGATCGCCGCTGCCGCCCAGCTCGCCCGGCATGTCCGTCACCATGCGGATGCCGTTGGCATGACTCGACACGATGCGCATGCCCCCTTGCCAACACGCCGTAGCAGGCGCGTCATCGTGAAGGCCGGCCTCGGGGCGGCGATGGAAAACGGCTTTGGCGCGCTGCAAGGCGCTTGCGATGTCTTGCATGGTCATGGCGACCTCCACGGCTACCTCATGCTGCTTGATTGTGGGCGCCTTGCAAGGCGCCGCCAAGAGGTTCGAGCGGGTGCTGCCGTTGCTCCGGACGATCGGCCAAGTCGCAGCGACGCAGGGGCAGGACAGCGAGTCGGCTACAGCCTCAAGCTAAGTTCGCGGGGACTCGCGACTGCGCTGCCCGCATTCGCAGCATCACTCAAGTCCAACTACCGAAACGGGAGAACGATCATGCCATTCCTGAACGTGAAACTGATCGAGGGCGTTTTCACGCCGACGCAAAAACAGGACATGATTCGCAAGCTCACCGAAACGATGGTCACGATCGAAGGCGAGAATATGCGCCCGGTGACATGGGTGGTGATCGAAGAGGTGAAGAGCGGCGATTGGGGCATTGCCGGCAACCCGCTGAGCACGAGTGATGTGAAGGCCCTTGCGGCAGGTCACTGACAGGTTGTCGAGCGAGCTGTCCCGCCCTTCTCGACAAGCTTTGGCGTCCGATTCCACGCGTCGGGAAACCAAACGCCTGCCTCGGTCAGAGCTTTGTCGCCCCGTGAGGGCCCCGGCTCACACCGGGACTCTCACGCCGCGTGACAGGCCACCGATCGTCTAGAAGTCCTGCTTGAAGCGGATGCCAATCGTGCGTGGCTGGCTGAAGCCGGTGTAGACCTGCCCATCGGGATATTGCGGCACCACATCGTGGGCGCCGCAAATCGTCACACCGCACTCGGTGAACTTGTACTGCGCCGCGCGTTTGTCGAAGGCGTTGTCGAGGTACACGTTTACCGACCAGCTGTTCTTCTGGATACCGGCGGAAAGATCGACGGAGTTGTAGGCAGGGAGATCGCCCAGCAGGTTGCGTTCGACCAGCCGCAGGTCGGTCGTGCGCTCACCCACGTGCACGAACGCGCCCTGCACGAATGCGTCGTAACCGCCCAGATTGAAGCTGTAACGCGCAATGAGGTTGCCCTTGAACCGCGGCGTGATCGGCAACTGGGTGCCCGTGGGCGCCTGTGGCCCGGTCACGGCCTCACCCGTCTGCGGATTGATCGTGCCCGCCGGGCAATAGGTGACCGGGGTACCGGCGGCATCGGTAAACCCGCAGTAGTTCGCGGTCAGCTTGGCGTCGTACAACGCGACGCCGGCACTGAGATTCAGGTTGTAGGTCGCCTGCCAGTTCAGCTGCGACTCGAAGCCGTCGATGCGGGCCGAATTGGCGTTCTCGATGATGGTCAGGCCATTCGGGCCCAGGATGTTGAACTGGAAATGGTTCCAGGTCTCGCGGAACACCGCGCCGTTGAACGACAGCCGGTTGTCGAGCCAGGAGGTTTTCCAGCCGAGCTCGAGGTTGGTCAGGAAATCCGCCTGATAGGGCGGCAGATCGCCCGCGCGGTTGACGCCACCCGGACGGAAGCCTTCGGAACGGGTGAGATAGAGCATCTTGGTGGGCGTGATGTTCCAGGTCAGGTTGTACTTGCTGAGCGAGCCGCTTTCCTTCACCTGCTTGTTGAAATCCATGCACGGCGCGCCCTCGAACGGATCAGGCGAAATGCAGCCGGCCTGGCCATAACTCGAGTCCGGCGAGAAGCCGCTGCTGAAGCCGTAGAAGCCGTACAGATTGTTGCGGGTGCGGAAGTAACGCTCACCCACCGTGCCGGTGAGCACGTCGGGGATGAAGTCGTACGACAGTTCGCCGAACACGGATTCGTCATGGTCGTAGCGCATCTGCTTGGTCAGCCAGATGGTGTTCGGCCAGCCCGGCACGGACAGATCGGACCCCAAGCCGTTGATCTGGTAGTCCTGCATGATGTCGTGCTTCTGTTTCTGCCAGAACGCGCCGGCGACCAGGCGCAGGCGATCGTCGCTGGGCGAGGCAATGCGCAGCTCGTGGCTGCTGTTGGTGTAGTGGTCGCGGTCGGTGATGTATTCGGACGGATTGATCAGGTTACCGCTGTTGTCATGGATGTAGGCGCCGTACTGGAGCAGGGTGTCGTACCAGAACGAGTAGTCGTTGTAGTCGGTCTGTTCTTCCTGGTTGCGCTTGAGATGGGCATAGGCGTAGGTCAGATCCCAGTTGCCGATCTTGCCCTGCACGGTCAGCGCGCCCTGCCACCAGCGGTCGTCGACGCGCTCGGGATAGAAGTGGGTCACCGCCAGCGAGCCCACGGAGGGATCGCTGGCAAAGGTGCCGTGCGAGATCGTCTGCTGGCCCATCAAAGTCGGGCTGATCGACCAGTCGTCGTTGAGGTCGACTTTCAGCGCCGCTCGCGCACCGTTGGTATTGACGTCGTTGTAGTCGTTCCTGGCGTGCCCGACGCACTGGAGGCTTGAGCTGGGCGAATTGTTGTCGCTTGGTACGCAGCCAGGTTCGTTGCTGATGGTGATGCCGGACACCGGGAACGTGCGCGTGCCGGCCACGTTGTCGATGTAGCCGGCATCATGCTCGTGCCAGCCGACCAGGCGAACCGCCGCGTTGCTGCTGATCGGCAGATTGAGCATGCCCTCGAAGGTGTCGCCGATGCCACCGTGGTCGACCTGGTCGGTGCCCACGGTGTAATTCGCCGCAAAACCACTTGGATCAGGCTTGTTGGTGATGATGCGCAAGGCGCCGGCCTCGGCGCTCGCGCCGTACAGCGTGCCCTGCGGCCCGGCCAGTACCTCGATGCGGGCGATGTCGTACATGTGGATGTCGAGCGGCCCCTGGATCGTGGTGACAGGCTGGTCGTCCAGATACACGCCGACGCTCGGCTGCGAACCGGAATGGTTGGTGTTGCCGCCGCTGGCCACGCCGCGCATGTAGATCGTGGCGAAGCCGGGACCAGTGGCGATGCCGCCGCCGCCCTGCTGGAACGTGACGCTGGGCAGGTACTTCACGTAATCGTTGAAGTTCTGCACCTGCAGCGCCTCGAGTTGATCCGCCGCCAGCACGTTGATGCTGATCGGCACCTTCTGCAGATTCTCGGTGCGCTTTTGCGCCGTTACCGTCACCACGCCAAGCGTCGTGGTTTTCGTCTTCGCAGGCGGCATCGCGGTCGTTGATGCGGGCGGCGCGGCATCCTGCGCATAGGCAGGCGCAGCCACGGCCAGACAGATCGCCGCGGCCAGCGGCAACCGCACCAGCCGCACTCGTTGCGTTTTCTTGATGTATTTGGATCTGTTCGCGTGCATAAGCTCCCCTCTCGAGTCCACGACAATCCAGCAGAAGTAGCTACGTTGAAAAGGGCAGCACAGCCTTTTCAACAATCTGTCATTCCTCCAACTCCGGCACCTCGGGATAACACTCCAACACCGGCCCCAATGCCAACTCCAAAGGCCCCAGCCATGGGGCGTAATGCCGCCAGTGATCCACCCCCTCCCGGTAGATCGGCTGGCGTACCTGTTCCGAACTGGCGGTGCGCACCGGCCGCGCGTTCTCGAAGAAACGCAGACACGATGCCTCGAACGGCAGGCCGCAATACTCGAGCAGGCGGCGCACCTCCTCCTCGGTGTCCTCGACCATGCGCTCATACACGACGCGGTGGATGCGCCCCGGCAATACGGTGTCGAAATGCGCCATCAGCGCGACGTAATCACGGTAGTAGCGACCCAGATCGCCGAGGTCGTAGCTGAAGTTCTGCCCGCGCGCGAAATGCTGCTTGAAGACCGAGAAGCAACAGCCGAGCGGATGCCGGCGCGCGTCGATGATCCTCGCGTTCGGCAGCATCAGGTGGATCAGGCCGATGTGCATGAAGTTGTTCGGCATCTTGTCGATGAACAACGGCGCCGCGGTCTTGCGCTGGATCCGGGTGTGCGCGAGGTAGCGCTCGCCGAGCGCACGCAAGGCCTCGGCATCGAGTGTCGCCAGTGCGCCGTGGTACGGCATCGCGCTGTCGGCATCGCCCTGCCCGCGCAGCATGCGCGTGATCGAGGTGACCTCGGGCAGCTCCATCGTGCCTTCGACCTGGCTGTGGCTGGACAGGATCTGCTCGATCAGGGTGGAGCCGGCTCGCGGCAGGCCGACGACGAAGATCGGATCCCGCGCCGGACTGCCGGCCCCGGCACGCGCGGCGAAAAAATCGCGCGTGTAGTGCGCCCGGATGTGCTGTACCCGCGCATGGGTATCGTCGGCGCTGTAGTGCAGTTGCGCGCGACGGATCGCATTGCCCTGGGCGTAATGCCGGAAGGATGGTTCGTACTCGACGGTGTCTTCCAGCGCCTTGCCGACGGCGAACTCCAGATGCAGGCGGTCATCTTCGGCGAGATCCGCACGCGCCAGTTGCCGGCGCATCGCGGCCAGGTCGTCGGCACTGAAGCGATACGTCTTCAGATTGGCCAGGCTCCACCAGACTTCGCCAAACGACGGTTCGAGCGCCAGGCTGCGGCGATAGGCGTCGATGGCGCGCTCGCCATGGCCCGCGGTTTTCAGCGCATGACCATAGCTCACCCACACCTTCGCATTGCGCGGGTAGTGTTCCAGCAGATCGGTGTAGATGCGGATGGCCGGCTCGTAGTCGCCGATCCGGCACAGCACCGCCGCCTTGAGATTGCGGCAGCCGGGGTGACCGGGTTCCGCTGCCAGCAGACGCTCGAGCTCGACCAGGGCCTGTTCCGGCTGGTTGTTGCGATGCAGGACCAGGGCATAGTTCTGGCGAGCAGCATCGAAGCTGGGCGCCAGCTCGAGGCAGCGCGCGAGCAGGTTCAGGGCGTCCTCGTTACGGCCCAGACGCGCGGCGACCTCGGCGAACATGCGAATCGCGGCGACGTCAGTCGGTGCCTGCTTCAGGTGCTCGCGCAACGCGGCCTCGGCCGTAGGGATGCGGTTCTCGGCCAACGCGATGGCGGCATCCAGCAGACGTGGATCACGGGTGGAATGACGCACGTGACTGGCGTATGCCGCGTCGGCCGCGTCCTGCTCGCCCGCCGCCATCAGATGGTCGCCCAGCAGACGCCACGCTTGCGGCAGGTCAGGCTTCAACGCCACCGCCCGGCGCAATGCATCGATAGCTTCCTGCCCGCGCCCGTCGCGGCCCAGGGCCACGCCCAGGTCGAGATGAACCATCGCCCAGTTTGGCTGGGTCCGTGCCAAGGGCATCAGAATGTCGAGTGCGGCTTGTGGATCGCCCTGCAGCGACCGCGCTTTCGCCAACAGCCGCAGCGCGGCCGGGTGGCCCTCGGCCACCTTCAATATCTCGGTGAGCTGTTCGACGGCCTGCGCCGGATCGCTGTCCAGCAAGCGCGTGGCGTGAGCGAGTGCCTGTTCCACCGTACCGGTGGCAGCCACCTCCGTCACGACTTGCACCCCCGTGGCAATGCAACCTTCCGCTGCAGGTCGGCTTTCGGGTAGTGCTGCAGAGGCATGGCGCGTTGCATGGACGGCAGCAGCTCCTCACAGGTCTTTCGGCAATCTACAACCGATTTCAGCGGGCTGATAGTAGGCACCGACAAAATCGGCTCGCCGTGACCCATGACCCGGATCAGCCATTTTTCGTGCCTGCAAAACCCGTAAGCTAGGCCGCTTGCTGCCAACGTGCCTGCAACTGTCGGTGCCTTTCCACCTTGCATCCGGAATCATCCCGTGACCGATCTGATCCACGTCATCCTGCTCGGCATCATCGAGGGCGTCACCGAATTCCTACCGATCTCCAGCACCGGTCATCTGCTGATCGCCGAGAAATTCGGGCTCGGCGAGCGCTCGGATCTGTTCAATGTCGGTATCCAGGCCGGCGCGATTCTCGCGGTCACGTTGATCTACTGGTCGCGGATCTGGCAGCTGTTCACGCAGTGGCGCGACCCGGCCAACCGGGACTACCTGGCCAAGCTGTTCGTGGCGTTCACGATCACCGCGGTACTCGGCCTGGTAGTGACCCACTACGGCTTCAAGCTGCCAGAGACGGTGACCCCGGTCGCGTGGGCGCTGGTGATCGGCGGCTTCTGGATGCTCGGCGCGGAAGCGCTGGCCGCAAAGCAGGTTGATCGTACCCAGGTGACCTGGCGGGTGGCGATTCTGGTCGGCATCGCGCAGATGGTGGCGGGCATCTTCCCCGGCACCTCGCGTTCGGGTGCGACGATCTTCACCGCGATGCTGGCCGGCACTAGCAACCGCGCCGCAGCGACCGAGTTTGCCTTTCTGGTCGGCATTCCGACCATGTATGCGGCAACCGGTTACGAACTGCTGAAGGTATTGAAGGAAGGCGGGGTCGCGCACGAGGACTGGAGCGCACTGATCGTCGGCTTCGTGGTCTCGCTGATCGTCGGTTTCATCGCGGTGAAGTGGCTGCTCGGCTACATCCGCACGCACCGCTTCACTTGGTTCGCGATCTATCGCATCGTGCTCGGCATCGCGCTGTTGCTGCTGATTCCGGCAGGCGCATGAGCGCTCGAAGAGCAATCCCTGAAAGGATAGTTGCCCCAACTACGCTGGCATGATCTGTACATGAATCAGCCATCACGCTATCGACTGCTCGATCTGCAGATCGACCTTGCGCGCCAGCAAGTAAGCCGTGGTGGCAGCTTGCTGGATGTGCAGGGACTGAACTTCCAGCTGCTCGCCTGCCTGCTGCGCCACGGCCATGCCGTGGTGGATTTCGACCAGTTGATCGCACAAGTGTGGGCGCCGGCCGTGGTCAATGAGGAAACCGTCACCCAGCGCGTCAAGCTGTTACGTCAGGTGTTGGGTGACGATGGACGTCGGCCGCGTTACATCCGTTCGGTGCGTGGACGCGGCTACCAGCTGTGCGAGCCACCGCAACTTCTGGATGAGTCGCTGCTGGATGCCTCGCCGCAAGCCGCCACGGATACACCGCGACGGCAGCATCGTTATTTGCTCGCAGCGCTGACGGCGCTGCTGTTTCTCGGCATCGGCGGCGCATGGTGGCTTCACAAGCCCGCGACGCCTGTCACAGCGGCGCCTTCGGCGAGCCAGGAATTGCTGCAGCGTGCCGCCTACTATGCCGGCATCGGTCAGCGCGACAACAACGAACGGGCGATCGGGTTGTACCAACAGGTACTCGCAGCCGCGCCGCAAAACCGGATCGCGCAGATCGGTCTCAGTCGCGCCCACAGTGCCCGGGTCTGCCTGTACAACTTTCCCTACGAAGATACGGTGACCGCGCAGAAACTGGCCGAGTCGGTGTTGCAGGCTGAGCCGCGCAGTGCGCCGGCGTGGTCGGCACTCGCCTATGCGCACGACTGCCGTGGCGAGTTGCAGGCCGCGCTCGACGCCTATCAACACGCCTATGCGCTCGACCCGGACGATGATGGCAGCCGCACCTCGGCAGCTTATCTGTACCAGGAGCGGGGACAATTGAGCGATGCGCTGCACGCCAATCTCGACATCCGTGGCAATCCTGAAAAACTCCGCTTCCGCGAGATCCAGATTGCCCGCGAACTGGACCTGCTCGGCTTCAGCGAGGCGGCTGAACAGCGCTTTCGGCGCAGCTTTCAGCTCAATCCCGACAATGTGTTTTCCAATATCGCATGGCCGCAGCACCTGTTTCTGCAAGGTCGCTATGCCGAGGCACAGGCCGCGCTGGATCAGGCATTGACGCGGCATACGCCGCATGTGGATTTGTATCTTCTGGCTGGCGAACTGGCGCTGCTGCGCGGCGATCGCAGAGCGGCTGGCGAAAACTTTGGCAAGGCTGTGCAACTGCGCCCACAGATGAGCTTGCCCACGACACTGGCCGGTCTTTACGGCAACACGCCGCCAACGTCGCAATGGCTCGATCAACGCATCAATGCCATACAGGTGCAGATGAATGCGGGTGACGGCTATCCGGTGGATCGCCTTGAACTGGCGATGCTGCAACTCGCCCGCCACGACCGGCCAGCGGCACTGGCGACGATCACCGGTGCCGTGAAAGCCGGTTACAGCGATCGCGCCTATCTGCAGACCACACCGCTGTTGCAGCCACTGGCCAGCGAGCCGGCCTATGCGGCGGCGATCGATACGATCAGCCGCCGCGTCGCCGAACAGCGCCAGCAAGTGCTGGCCGCCGATTGGCGGCCAGCCGAATTGCATGGCTCGACGTACTGAGCCTCATCCCACCGGCTTGCTTCAGGGCAGCGCCTTGAGGATGTAGTCGCGGAAGATTTCCTGCGATTGCGGATGCGCGTAACGCTGGTTGTAGGCGGTGCTGGTGATCACCGCCACCAGCCCCTGCGACGGCATCACGAAAACGTAGTTGCCGCCATTGCCCGACATCGCCCATGCCGGCTGCTCGACGCCCTTGACCGGGAAGCGGAAGCGCCACCAGAAATAGCCATAGTCGGCATCGTCACAGGCCTGCGCATGCGGCGTCAGCATGGCCTGGATCCACGCTTTGGAAATGACCTGCTTGCCCTGCCAGCGGCCGCCGTCCAATGCCAGCTCGCCGAACTTGGCCAGATCACGGCTGCGATAACGGGTACCGCCGCCACCCATGCCGATGCCGAGCGGCGAGCTGTTCCAGTGCACCTGGGTAATGCCCAGCGGATGCTCCAGCGTCTCGGCGGCGAATTCGGCCAGTGGTTTGTGCGCGGCCCGCTCCACCACCGCTCCGGCGACAAAGGCGCCTGCGGTGCAGTAGGAGAAAGCCCGCCCGTAGGGGCTGTCCTTCGGCTTGTCCATCCATGGCGCAAACCCCTTGATCGGCAGATCCAGCGCGAATTGCAGCCAGTCCTCGCTGACATACATGCGTTCCTCGTTGCCGCTGGAGAACTCGTTTTCGTCGTTGCACTCCCATAGCGAACTCATCGTCAGCAGGTCTTCCAGCGTGATCGCCTGCTTGCGCTGGTCGGGATGCTGCACCGGCTGCTTGTCCGGGAAGAGGTCGTAGACGCGCGCCTGCACGTTCGGAATCAGCCCGCGATCGATCGCCGCACCGACC
Source organism: Rhodanobacter sp. C01 (assembly GCF_002001045.1). Taxonomy (GTDB): domain Bacteria; phylum Pseudomonadota; class Gammaproteobacteria; order Xanthomonadales; family Rhodanobacteraceae; genus Rhodanobacter. Next base: position 344,528 of record NZ_MUNR01000010.1, read on the forward strand.
AGCAGCGCAGTGACGCTCTTGCTGGCCGAGCGGATGTCGTTGAGCTGCTCGAGGCCGCCGCCGTTGAAATAGTTTTCGTATACCAGCTTGCCGTTCTGCACCACGACGACGCTGGTGATGCCTTTGTAGCTGCCGTCGGCCAGCTTGCCCTCCAGCGCGGCAAACCGGGACAGATCCCAGCGCATGGCATGAGCATCGGCTACCGCCCAGCCGTCATCGCGGTGCACAGGCGGTTGATAGCCCGTGGCGGATAGCGGCAGGACAAAGCCGGCCAGCAGACCGAACAGCAGATTACGTGGAAGGAGGAAAGGCATGCGTGGTTCTCCGTAACTTCAAGGGGGAGAACCATCGCAACCCAAGGCCGAATGAAGTGCCTGAAAATGGGATGAAGAATTCTGAAGGCGCGCCGCAACTGGGCTCAGCGCGCATCCGGATGAACTCGTAGAGCCCGGCAGTAGCTCAGGCGACGGCAGTCAGCGCTTCCTCGTGCGCCGGCTTCGACATGGGCTTCGGCGTGCCGACCGCGAACTGGCCGGGCTCATTGGTGCGGTCGAACAGCTCGCGCACCCATTCGATGAAGGCCTGCACGCGGGCCGACAGGTGCTTCTTCTGCGGATAGACGATCCACACCGGCTTGCCGGTCGAGGCGGTATCGGTCATCACCAGTTCGAGCATGCCCTTCTCCAGCATGCAGGCCGCCAGCATGCGCGGTATCTGGGTGATGCCCAGACCCGCCACCACCGCCTGGATCACCGACTCACCGTCATTGATCAACATGTGCGCGTCGATGTCCACGGCGAGCGGGCCGCTCGGCGTATCGAACTGCCATTGCCGCGGACGACCGTTCGGGTAGACGTAATTGATGCATCGATGGTCCTTCAGGTCATCGATGCTGCGTGGCGCACCGTGCCTGCTGAGGTAGTCGGGTGAGGCGCACACCACGTTGCGCAGGTAGCCGATCTTGCGCGCGATCAGGCTCGAATCTTCCAGCTGGCCCACACGGATCGCGCAATCGAGGCCTTCGCCGTTGAGATCCATCGGCAGGTCGCTCATCGACAGTTCCAGACGGATGTCCGGGTAACGCTGCTCGAATTCGGCCAGGCGGGGAATCACGGCGGCCCGGCCGACCGACAGCGAAATACCCACGCGCAGCTTGCCGGTGGGTTTGCGGTTCGAATAGTTGAGCGCCTCGGTCGCCTCGGCCAGATCGGCGAGAATCTCCTTGCAACGCGCATGGAACGCAGCGCCATCGTCGGTCAACCTCAGCGATCGTGTCGAACGGAACAGCAGCCGTGCACCAAGCTGGGCTTCCAGTCGGGCCACTGCCCGGCTGACACCCGACGGCGTCATGCCCAGCTGGCCGGCGGCGGCGGCGAAGCTCTTGGCCTCGACGACTCGAACGAAGGTCGAAATTGCGGAAAAGTCTTCCATTGCCTGGATTCCTGACCGATTCGTGATTGGGGATCACGAGTGTAATGCGCAAGGAACGGGTTTTCTATACCGGAAAGTACACCTATTCTCTCGCCCCTCGCCGGGAATATGCGCCCGGCCTACAAGGTTCTGGGAGCGCAAGATGAAAAAACAATGGATGCTGGCACCCCTGGTTGCCGCCGGTGTACTGGGCAGCTGGATTCTCCTGCATGGCAATAGCAGCCAGGCCCAGAGCGCGCCCGGCGGCCCGCCCCCTGAAGTGACGGTGGCGCAGGCCTTGACCCGCGAGGTCAGCGACAGCGCCGAATTCACCGGCCGCCTGCAGGCGGTCAACACCGTGCAGGTGCAGCCGCGGGTCGGCGGCTTCGTGGACTCGGTGCATTTCCAGGAAGGTGCCCTGGTGCACAAGGGCGATGTGCTGTTCCAGCTCGATCCGCGCCCGTACCAGGCCGAGGTCGACCGGCTCAGCGCCAACCAGGCGCAGGCCAAGGCCGCCCTGAGCCTGGCCGAAACCAATCAGCGACGCGCCGCGATGCTGCTGGCCCAGCACGCCGTGGCACAACAGGAAGCCGATAGTCAGGACACCGCCGAACAGAGTGCACGCGCACAACTGGAAGCCAGTACGGCCGCACTGGCCGCGGCACGCTTGAACCTGGATTTCACCCAGGTGCGTTCGCCGATCGACGGTCGCGTCAGCAATATCCGCATCACTCCAGGCAACCTGGTCACCAGCAGCGACGTGCTGACCAGCGTGGTCACGGTGAATCCGGTCTATGTCTACTTCGACGTGGACGAACAGACCTGGCTCAAACTCGATCATCTGCGCGCACGCGCGGCGCAGGCCGGCCGTGATGCGCGGATCGAGGCAACGATGGGTCTGGCCGACGAAGCGGGCTATCCGCATGACGGCCGCCTCGACTTCGTCGACAACCAGCTGCATATCGAGTCCGGCACGATGCGTCTGCGCGCGGTGTTCGACAACCGTGACGGCCTGTACACGCCGGGCCTGTATGCCCGCGTGCAATTGCAGAGTGGCCAGGCCCGCCCGCGTCTGTTGGTGGACGACCGCGCGATCGGCACCGACTTGGGCAACCAGTTCGTCTACGTGGTCGACAAGGACCGTAAGGTGGAATACCGCAAGGTCAGCACTGGCGCGTTGTTCCATGGCCTGCGGATCGTCGACAGCGGGCTCGACGCCAGCGACGTGGTCATCGTCAACGGCCTGCAGCACGTGCGCCCCGGCGCCGAGGTCAACCCGCAGAAGGTGGCGATGCAGTACCGCCTCGACGCCAGCGACAAGGCCTTCGTCGACGCCAACCCGGCCACGCCCACTTTGAACCATGACGCGCAGACCGCGCTGGCCAGCACGGCCACCGGCAAGCGCGCGCAGGACTGATTCCCACGCCATGAAAAACATTGCCCAGTTTTTCGTCGACCGGCCGATCATGGCCGCCGTGCTGTCGCTGCTGTTCGTGATCACCGGCAGCATCGCGGTGTTCCAGTTGCCGATCAGCGAATACCCCGAAGTCGTGCCGCCCACCGTGGTGGTGCACGCCAGCTATCCCGGCGCCAATCCCAAGGTGATCGCCGAGACCGTCGCCACGCCGCTGGAGGAACAGATCAACGGCGCGGAAGGCATGCTCTATACCTCTTCGCAGGCGACCAGCGACGGCGCGCTCACGCTGACCGTGACCTTCGCGCTGGGCACCGATCTGCAGACCGCCCAGGTCGACGTGCAGAACCGCGTGGCGCAGGCGTTGCCGAAACTGCCGGAGGAAGTGCAGCGGCTCGGCGTGACCACACAGAAGAGTTCGCCCGACCTGACCATGGTGGTGCACCTCACCTCGCCCGACCAGCGCTACGACATGCTGTACCTGTCGAACTACGCGCGCCTGCACGTGAAGGATGTGCTCGGCCGGCTCGACGGCGTCGGCGACGTGCAGATCTTCGGCGCCGGTGAATACTCGATGCGCGTGTGGTTGGATCCTCAAAAGCTGGCCCAGCGCTCGCTCACCACCGGCGACGTGATCAACGCGATCCAGGAGCAGAACGTGCAGGTCGCCGCGGGTGCGCTGAATGCGCCACCCGGTCCGAGCAATTCGGCGTTCCAGCTCAACATCAACACGCGTGGCCGGCTGGTCAGCGAGGATGATTTCCGCAACATTATCGTGCGTACCGATGCCGGTGGCGGCGTCATCCACCTGGGCGACGTCGCCCGCGTCGACCTCGGCTCGAACAACTACGCGCTGCGCAGCCTGCTCGACAACAAGCCGGCGGTGGCCCTGCCGATCTTCGCGCGGCCCGGCTCCAATGCGATCCAGATTTCCAACGAGGTGCGCGCCACCATGGCGCAGCTGAAGAAGGATTTCCCGCAGGGTGTCGACTACAGCATCGTTTACGACCCGACCGTGTTCGTACGCGGCTCGATCGAGGCGGTGGCGCATACGCTGCTGGAAGCGATCCTGCTGGTGGTGCTGGTGGTGATCCTGTTCCTGCAGACCTGGCGCGCCTCGATCATTCCGCTGGTGGCGGTGCCGGTGTCGCTGATCGGCACGTTCGCGGTGATGTACCTGGCCGGCTTCTCGCTCAACGCGCTGTCGCTGTTCGGGCTGGTGCTGGCGATCGGCATCGTGGTCGATGACGCGATCGTGGTGGTGGAAAACGTCGAGCGGCATATCGAGCTCGGGCAGTCGCCGAAGGAAGCCACGCGCAAGGCGATGCATGAAGTCACCGGCCCGATCGTGGCCACTGCGCTGGTGTTGTGCGCGGTGTTCATCCCGACCGCCTTCGTCAGCGGTCTTACCGGCCAGTTCTATCGCCAGTTCGCGTTGACCATCGCGATCTCCACGGTGATCTCGGCGTTCAACTCGCTGACCCTGAGCCCCGCGCTGGCGGCCGTATTGCTGAAAGGCCATGACGCGCCGAAGGATCGTCTGACGCGCGGGATCGATCGCGCGTTCGGCTGGCTGTTCCGCCCGTTCAACCGCGTATTCCATCGCGGCGCGGAAAGCTACGTTGGTGGCGTGAAGCGCATCGTCGGCAAGGGCAAGCTGGCGCTGGTGGTGTATGCCGGCCTGATCGGCCTGACCTGGTTCGGCTTCTCGCACGTGCCGACTGGTTTCGTGCCGGGCCAGGACAAGCAGTACCTGGTGGCATTCGCGCAACTGCCCGACGCCGCTTCGCTCGACCGATCCGAGGATGTGATCCGGCGCATGGACGAGATCGCCCTGAAGCAGCCGGGCGTGGAGCACGCCGTGTCCTTCCCCGGCCTGTCGATCAATGGCTTCACCAACTCGACCAACTCGGGCATCGTGTTCGTCACGCTGAAGCCGTTCGAGGAACGCCGCAGCGCGGAGCTGTCGGCCGGTGCGATTGCCGGTGCGCTGAACCAGAAATTCGCGGCGATCCAGGACGCCTATATCGCGGTGTTCCCGCCGCCGCCGGTGATGGGGCTGGGCACGATCGGCGGCTTCCGCCTGCAGATCGAGGACCGCAGCGACCGTGGTTTCGACGAGCTGTACAAGCAGACCCAGGGCCTGATCGCGGCGAGCCAGAAAGTGCCGGCACTGGCCGGACTGTTCTCCAGCTTCCAGGTCAGCGTGCCGCAGGTCGATGCCGACGTGGATCGCGAGAAGGCCAAGGCCGAGGGCGTGAACCTGGCCGACGTGTACCAGACCATGCAGGCCTATATGGGCTCGCTCTACGTCAACGACTTCAACCGCTTCGGCCGCACCTATCAGGTCAATGTCTCGGCCGACCCGGCGTTCCGCCATTCGGCGCAGGACATCCTGCAGCTGAAGACGCGCAACGCGCAGGGCCAGATGGTTCCGCTGGGTTCGTTCGTCACCGTGCAGCAGGGCGCCGGTCCGGATCGCGTGCAGCATTACAACGGCTATCCCACCGCCGAGATCAATGGCGGACCCGCGCCCGGCTTCAGTTCCGGCCAGGCGCAGGCGGCGATGGAAAAACTGGCGAAGGAGAACCTGCCGGACGGCATGAGCTTCGAATGGACCGAGCTGACCTATCAGCAGATCCTTGCCGGCAACACCGCGATCCTGGTGTTCCCGTTGTGCGTGCTGCTGGTGTTCCTGGTGCTGTCGTCGCTGTACGAAAGCTGGTCGTTGCCGCTGGCGGTGATCCTGATCGTGCCGATGGTGCTGCTGTCCGCGATCGCCGGCGTGTGGCTCTCCGGCGGCGACAACAACATCTTCACCCAGATCGGCTTGATCGTATTGGTCGGACTGGCGTGCAAGAACGCGATCCTGATCGTCGAGTTTGCGCGCGAACGCCAGCACGAAGGTATGAGTCGCCATGAAGCGGTGCTCGAAGCGGCGAAGCTGCGACTGCGCCCGATCCTGATGACCTCGTTCGCCTTCATCATGGGTGTAGTGCCACTGGTCACCTCGCACGGTGCCGGCGCCGAGATGCGGCATGCGATGGGCGTGGCGGTGTTCTCCGGCATGCTCGGCGTGACCATCTTCGGCTTGATCTACACGCCGCTGTTCTATGTCGTCATTCGCGCCCTGGTCGAGCGTCGCGAGGCGTGGGCGCATGAACGCGCCGCCGCGCACGCCCAGCCGGCGCTGGAGAATCATTGAGATGAAACCGCTGCTCAGGATCGCTGCCGTCGGTGTCGCCATGGCCTCGGACATGCTCGGCGTGACCCTGTCCGGGCTGATCTACACGCCGTTGGTCTACGTCGTCATTCACGCCTTGGCGGAGCGCCGCGAGTCACGCGCGCACGCTATGGGGTTGGAGAACCATTGAGATGAAAACGCTCCTCAAGATCGCCGCGCTCAGCGCGGCCCTGATCCTCGCCGGCTGTGCCAGCGTGGGCCCGAACTATCACGAAGTGAAACCCGTCGCGCCACAGCTGCAGGGACTCGATGCCACGCAGGAAAGCAATGCGCAATTCCAGGCCGCGTGGTGGAAGCAGTTCAACGACCCCACGCTGGATGCGTTGATCCAGCGTGCCGCCGCGAACAATCTTGACCTGCGCATGGCGGTGGCGCGATTGCATGAATCGCGGGCGCTGCTGAGCAGCGCCAAGTCCGATCAATTGCCGACCGTGGACACCGATCTGAATTACACGCGAAGTCGCGAGCAGGAGCCCGGCTTCACCAGTCAACGCACTACCGTGACCACCTATCAGGCCGGTTTCGATGCGTCGTGGGAGCTGGATCTGTTCGGTGGCGTGCGGCGTTCGGTCGAAGCCTCGCACGCCGACCTCGGCGCCAGCGAGGCCGCGTTGCACGATGCCCAGGTCAGCCTGCTGGCCGAAGTCGCGCGCAACTATTTCGAATTGCGCGGCAGCCAGCTGCGGCTCGATATCGCCCAGCGCGATATCGACAATCAGCAGCAGACGGTGCACCTGACCGAAGTACGCAATCAGCTCGGCTCCGGTTCAGAGCAGGATGTCGCGAGCGCCAAGGCACGGCTGAGCGCGGTGCAGGCACAGCTGCCGGTACTGCAGACGCAAGTCAGTGCCAGCGAATTCCGCCTTGCCGTGCTGCTGGGCGAGCGACCGGGCGAACTCGACATCGACGTCTCGCCGAAGAGCTTCACGCCGATCGCGATCAACCTGCCGATCGGCGACGCCGGCGACGTGCTGGCGCACCGGCCCGATGTGCATGTCGCCGAGCGCGAATACGCCGCCGCCACCGCGCGCATCGGCGTGGCCAAGGCGGATTTCTTCCCGCACATCACGCTCGGTGGTTTCCTCGGTTTCCTGGCCGGACGCAGCAACGATTTCGGCAGTCCGTCGACACGCGCGTGGTCGCTGGCACCGAGCATCAGCTGGCCCGGCCTGAACGTGCAGCGCGTGCGCGCCAACCTGCATGCCAGTGAAGCACGCGCCGATGCAGCACAGGCGAACTACCAGCAGACCGTACTGTTGGCGATCGAGGATATCGACAACGCCGTCACCGGTTTCAACCAGCAGCGCGTGCGCGTCGATCACCTGATCGAACAGAGCACGCAGAGCAAGCGTGCCGAGGAACTGGCGCAGGTGCGTTACCAGGAAGGTGCCACCAGCTTCCTCGAACTGCTCGATGCCGAACGCACCCAGCTGTCCGCCGAGGACGATCTGGCCCAGGCCGAAGCGTCGATCAACACCCGCGCCGTGGCGTTGTACAAGGCACTCGGTGGCGGCTGGCAGGCCTGCGGTGACGAGCATTGCAGCGCCGTTGCCAAGGCCGACTCCGCTGCCGCGCCATGAGCCGCCCTGCCCGGCGCATACCGGTGGTGACGCCGGCGATCACACCGATCTATCGCGTGGCGCTCGTCACCGGCGCCAATCGCGGTCTCGGTTTCGAGGTGGCACGCCAGCTCAGCGAACGCGGCATGACCGTGCTGCTCGGCGCGCGCGACCTGGACAAAGGCTTGCACGCCGCGCGCAAGCTGGCCGGCGCACCCGGCGAGGTGATCGCCGTGCAGCTCGACGTGACCCGCCAGGACGAAGTCGACACGCTGGCGCGCTGGATCGAGATCACCTACGGCCGGCTCGACGTGCTGGTCAACAATGCTGGCGGTCACTACGACCATGACGCCAGTGCCAGCAACGCCGACCTCGCCTCGGCTCAGGCAGCGCTGGACACCCATCTATTCGGCAGCTGGCGCCTGACCAGCGCGCTGCTGCCGCTGATGCGCCGACATGGCTACGGTCGCATCGTCAATGTCTCCAGCAGTTGCGGTGCCAGCGGCTCGAGTAGCGCCGGTTGCGTGGCCTATCGCACCTCCAAGGCTGCACTCAACGCGTATACGCGCACGCTGGCAACGGAGCTGGAAGGCAGTGGCATCGTGGTCAACGCGGTGTGCCCGGGCTGGGTCGCCACCGAACTCGGCGGGTCTGGTGGGCGACCGGTGGCGCGTGGCGCGGCCGGGATCGTATGGGCCGCCGACCTGGCGGTCCCGGCACCCACCGGGCGCTTCTTCCGCGACGGCGCAACGATTCCGTGGTGAACCCGCGCTCGCTGTTCCTGTCGACGGCTAGCCTTTGATCGCCCCGCTATGCTGTGAGTACAGCGCGTGCCAGTGCCCGTCGACATAGACGAAGATATCCGAGGAGCGCACCCCCTTCGCGAGACCCAGCATGGGGTCATAGAACGAAAGAATCGCGGTATCGCCATGGATGACCACGGACTTGCCCGAAGGGTGCGTCTTGAGCCATGCCTCGACCTTGTTCCGCTCCTCATCCGAACCACGGTTCTTCGCGGCGTGCGCCACGATGGCCGCCTTCGGATGGGCCACGCCATCGGCACCGACCGAACGGTATTCTGGCAGCAGCAGGTCGTCCAGATACGCGGTGTCGCCGCCGAGTTCGGCCTCCAGCCAATGCTGGTCCACCGCGATCACCGCTGACTCGTTCCTGGCGGCCTCGTCGATGCCGGCCGCGACCGCGGCGGGACTCGCCGCGATCATCGCTTCGGTTCCCAGCACCAGCACGGCGGCGCATGCCATGCCGATTTGAAAGAGACGTTGCCTTTGCATGCTGTTGTCCTCGTCCACGGCGGAATTGCCGCCGGATCAGCCTGCACGGCAGCACGGCGAGCCGCCTCGCTTCGGTGACAAGCGCATTCGGGAAGGTGACAAGCGGCTGGAATGCGCTGCCAAGCGGCAGGCTGACGATGCAGCAGCGGCAATCGCCCACTCCTGCCGATACCGGAACGCCAGGTCAGCCTCGATCCCAAGGCACGCCAACCTCCCGCACTGGCCGATGCACCGCTCGTCATCGCCGGCACGCCACTTGTCACAAGATTGGCGACGACAGTGTTTGCGCATGTCAGCCTGGCCAGATCATCCATATCGATGCCGTTGCCCGTCCGGTAATCCACGTGCCGGATGCACGGCGCAGGGAGGGGCAAACATGCGTTTGTCGACGACACTCGCCATCCTTCTGGCTTCCGTACCAGCTACCCACGCGACGGACAGCAAAGACGCAGCCCGCGCGACCTTCGCGCCGGACAGCATTGCCAGTATCTCCGGCGATGGCGAAGCCGCGTTCACCCCGGACGGTACGCCGGCACCGACCGGGCTGACGAATGAGCTGGCACCGCTGTCCTGGTTTGTCGGTGCATGGCAATGCATTGGCCAGTTCTCCAACGGCAGGCCGATCCATTCCCGCGAAATCTTCAGCGCTGAAATGGACGGTCGCTGGTTACGCATGCAACACGCGGACGCACCGCCGGATCGCTACGCCGCGGACGAATGGTGGGGCTACGACCGCGCCACCAGGCAATTCGTGATGATCGTGTTCGACAACAGCGGTGGCGTACGCCACTACGTTTCTTCCGGTTGGACCGATACCACGCTGAGCCTGCGCAATACTGCAACCAGCGGCTACATCGATCGCTTCGTGTTCCGACGCAGCAGCGATGCCAAATACCGAGTCAGCTATGCGCACCTCGGTGGCCGTGGGGAATGGCAGCTTGGCGACGAACTCTCCTGCCACCGCGATGCGGGACCGCCAGCTTGAAGCTGCGGATGCGCGAACGCCGTGTCGTGCCGGCGTATCTTCCGGCACATCCGTCGATCGGCTGGCGCTGGCACACTGCGGGCATGAACGTGGCGCAAGTGACGACCACCATCGGCGAAGATCAGACACCTGCCGACAGCCGAACGCAGCGACTCCGGGACTGGGCGCTGGCCTTCGGTTTCTGGACGCTGCTGGCGTTGTCCTACGCGCTTACCTCAGGACTGTCCTCGCTCAGCGAAGGGCGCGATGCCGCCTGGTTGCGTGGACTGACATGGAACCTCGCCGATTTCTGGCTATGGATGCTGCTGGCGGCCGCGATCGGCTGGTTCGGGCGACGTACGGCGGCCTTCGGCTGGCCGCGCCTGCTGGCTGTGCACGTGCCCCTCAGCCTCGGCATCGCGCTGGCGCAGACCCTGCTGCAGTTGCTGGTCTTCTGGACCCTGTGCGGCCCGGGCAAGATGCCGGTGGATACGTTCGGCGGCTTTATCCATATGGAGTTCGCCTACAAGTTCCAGCAAGGGCTGGTGACCTACTGGGTGATCCTGGTGGTGCTGCGCGGAATGGAATCGCGCCGGCACCTGCGTGACGAGCGCCTGCGGCGTACGCAGCTGGAGACGCAATTGGTGCAGTCGCAACTGCAGGCGTTGCGCATGCAGTTGCAACCCCACTTCCTGTTCAACACGCTCAACGCGATCTCGGCGCTGGCACTGGCCGATCCGCTACAGGCACGACTGATGATCGCGCGACTCAGCGATTTTCTGCGCCTCACGCTGGAGGAGTCTCACGCACCGCAGGTACCGCTGTCGCGCGAGCTGGAATTCCTCGCGTGCTACCTCGGCATCCAGCAGGTGCGCTTTCAGGACCGGCTGAGCACACAGCTGGACGTGGACGACGACACCCTCGATGCGGCGGTACCCAACCTGATCCTGCAGCCGCTGGTGGAGAACGCGCTGCGCCACGGCCTGCAGAACAAGCCCGGTGCCGGCATCCTGCGCATTTCCACGCGACGTGCCGGCGACGAGCTGCAGCTGCGCGTGGACGACGATGGTCTTGGCCTGCCGCCGGCAGGCGCGCCGGAAGGTATCGGCCTGGGCAATACGCGTTCGCGCCTGCACGTGCTGTTCGGCGACGCGGCGCGACTCGAACTCACACCGCTGGCCGGTGGCGGCGTACGCGCCGAGGTGCACCTGCCCTTTGTCGAGCACATCGCATCATGACGCCACGCCTGCGCGCCGTACTGGTCGACGATGAGGTACTGGCACGTCTCGCGGTACGCCAGGCACTCGCTTCGCACGCCGAAGTGGAGATCGTCGGCGAATGCGGCAATGCCGACGAGGCGATGCAGGCGGTGCGTGCACTACACCCGGACCTGCTGTTCCTGGACATCCAGATGCCGGGCATGGACGGCTTCGAGTTGCTGCACGAACTGGCACCCGATTGCCTGCCACTGGTGGTGTTCGCCACTGCGTTTGCCGAACACGCGCTGCGGGCCTTCGACGCCAGGGCCGTGGACTATGTGCTCAAGCCGATCGAACAGGCACGTTTCGACCAGGCGATGGCACGCATCAACCAGCACTGGCAGGGGTTGCACACGTCACATGCACAGCCCGACCCCGCCGCGTTGACGGGCGTGGACGATTACGCGCAGCGGATCAGCGTGCGCCATGGCGAACATATCCGGGTGATCAGCACGGCCGACATCGACTGGATCCGTGCCGATGGCAACTACGTGCACCTCCATGTCGGCAGCGCCCGCTTCCTGCACCGCGACACGCTGCGCCACCTGCTGGCGACGCTGGACCCGGCGCGGTTCCTGCGCATCCATCGCGGCATCATGGTCAACCTCGATCGCGTGGCCGAAGTCCATCCGCTGTTCCAGGGCAATGCCGAGGTGGTGCTGCGCGACGGCACGCGACTCCATCTCAGTCGGCGCTTCCGTATCGATGCGCGACGCGCGCTCGGCATGGCCTGATCCGTCGGCCGACGTCATTGACCGTTCGAGCATCACTGCCGACCACTCGTCACGCCCGATACACCGAACATCACAAAGCCGGCGCGGCGAACCTCGATCGGCTGCAGGCTTCCTGGAGCCTGTTGGCAACGAACATTCCATGGAGACCGTGATGAATCCCCGTTCCCGTGTTGTCGCTACTGCCGCATTTTTCGCTTCGATCTTTTGCCTGGGTGGTTCATCGGCCTATGCCGAGTCGACCGCGGCGTATCTGAGCCCCAAGCTCAAGGTGGGGGAGCGTCTGTCCGATGTGTTTTCGAAAACCGTCTCGATAAAGGGAACGGGATTCAATGAAAAGGTCGATCGCATAAGCGGCAGCGCCGACTATACGGTGACCGGTGTCACCCCGGAGGCCTTCATCTTCGATGAGGAAGGTCGTTATGACGGACATCCAACCCATGGCGTGACCCACGATATCAAGATACTTCAGGACGGCATCACCAATTGCTACAAGGGCAAGTGTGCCGTCGACGACGAGACCAGCGGGCTGACCTTCAATTCTTTGTTGTGGGGCAGCGCGCCGGATGACATCCGCGCGGGAACCACCTGGACGGTCACCATCCCCAAGCCTTGGGAAATCGGACCAGCCGGCATCGAGCAGGTGCGGGTGGTTCGCGTCGACCCGCTCAATGATGTCGTCGCGCTGACCCGCTATGGCAGTGGCAGCGGCCCGTCATCCGACGACCAGTACCGCCAGCAGAGTGGAACGCCGACGCAGATCACCACCACGGCCGGAAAGACCATCGACGTGTCGGTGATCCCGGGCCAGACCACCTGGCACGGCTACACCACGATATGCAAGGGCGTCATCGTCAGCGATGAAATCATGGTGCAGCGACACGTGACGCTGGTGTCCAAGAGCGGCGACAAATTCGAGGGCGAGCAGCGCTCCTATACCTTGCTCAACCTGTCGCAAGACGCGATCTGATCGTTGCCGGCCATCGCTACACGGAAAACGTGATCACGCCTTGCTCATGACACGCCAGCCGGAGTAGCTCCATGCCAGGTTCGAACCGTCCGGAAGTATCGCTGTCGCGGCTGTCGAGCCTGGTCCATGCCAGCCAAAACAACCGCTCGACGGATCGCCATGCCTTGCGCTTTGGCATCTGGCAAAACCCCATTCGGTACGCCACTTGAGAAGTCATGCCCCATGAGTCGCATTCCCGCCATCGCCTGTTCGCTCTGCCTTGCGGTCGTTGCGCCCTGCTTCGCCGCGTCGCATGCGTCCCCCGACACGGCGTCGATCGCAGCACCCGTGCCGATCACGCTCGACGGCATCATCCATCCGGACAGCGACGACACCCTCGCCTTCACTCCTGATGGCAACACGGTGTTCTTCGACCGCAGCAACGGGCCGCACAAGACCATCATGGTCTCGCACAAGGTCAAAGGTCACTGGGCGAAGCCGCAAATCGCGGGTTTTTCAGGCCACTGGTTCGACCAGGATCCGGTCGTCTCACCTGACGGTTCGTACCTGCTGTTCAATTCCGACCGACCGACAGCGCCGGACGGCCAGCCGCTGACGCAGGACTACTTCGTCGGCGGCAAGGCGCCAGGCAGCAATATCTGGAAAGTGGAGCGCAAGGGTGAGGCCTGGGGGACTCCGGTGTGGCTCGGGCCGATCATCAATGACGATCCCTTCGTCGATTTTGCAAGCATCGCCGCCGACGAAACCTTGTATTTCATCCGCTGGGACAAGAAAGCGCGGGCGATGCATATCTGGCGCTCGCTGTACCGCAACGGCAGCTACCTGCCTGCCGTGCGCGTCGGACTCGGCGATCCCGACGTCTCCACGCATGATCCCGCGATCGCGCCCGACCAGTCGTTCATCGTGTTCGACTACGGCAAGACCAAGGGCGGGCTCGGCCGCCTGTGCATCGCCTTCAGGCAAGGGGATCACTGGAGCCGGCCCATCGACCTGGGCGATGTCGTCAACAAGGATATGCCGTGGGGAGCGCATGTCTCGACCGACGGCGAAACGGTCTATGTCACCGGACAGTCGGGCATCTGGCGACTTTCGCTGGCCGGGTGGCTGAAGCACTCAGCGGACATGGCAAAGCGGTAACGGCCTCAGCGCTGCACGATCACCGCGAACCAGTGCCAGCTGCGCACGCGCTCGGCGATCAGCTTGGTACAGGTCAGCATCGGCACTGCCAGCAGGGCGCCGGGAATGCCCCACAGCCAGCCCCATACCAGCAGCCAGATCAGGATCGCGATCGGGCTCAGCCGCATGCTGCGACCCTGGATCATCGGCGTGACCAGGTTGCCTTCCAACGCGGTGATGCCGGCGAAGGTCAGCACCGGCAGGAACACATGCAGGCTCATCTCGTTCGCATAGAGCATGCACACCACCGCCAGCACCGCCGTAGTGACGATCGCACCGACGTAGGGAATGAAGTTGGCGAACATCGCCACGGCACCCCACAGCAGCGGATCGGGCACCTTGTACAACCACAGCATGCCGGCAGTGACCGCACCAAGACCCGCATTGATCAGCAACGCGGTCAGCAGGTAGCGCGATACCTCGGTCTGGATGCCGCGCACGATCACCACCGCATGGCGCTTGTAGCCAAAGCTCGGGGTGATCTCCACCAGCCGGCGCAGCATGGTGTCGCCATACACCAGGAAGAAGAACACCAGCAGCACCACGCTGAGTACCGCGGCCAGCACCTTGGGCGTGGTGGTGACCACGTCCCACGCGCTGATCGTCATCGGCATGGCTGGCGTGGCCTGCGCGTGGCCGGTGCCGGTGTTGGCATTGACCAGGGTCTGCGTGGCGCGGTTCGCCGCCTCAAGTGGCTGGGTCAGATGTTTCAGCTTCGGCACGAAGCTTCTGATCGCCTGCGGTGCACCGTGGAACCAGCCGACTGCAGGCTGTGCCAGCAGACCGACGCCGGTGCCGATGCCGACGATCAGGCCGATCATCAGCACGCTTGCGGTAAGCCAACGCGGCAGGTGGATACGTGTGCCAGCGGCGACGAGCGGATTCAGCGCCAGCCCGATGAAGGCAGCCAGCAGCAACGGAATCAGCAGCGCCTTGGTCAGGGTGACGGTGTACATCAATGCAAGCAGCAGCAACGCATTCAATATCATGCGGATTGCGCGCAGGTGCCGGCGCACCCCGCGCATCGTCTGCAGGCTGCGTGTCATCCGTTGGCGCGGACGCGGTGGCTGATCCGGCGGTAACTGCAACGCAAGATCGTCACATGGGCCTTCATCCAGCGGGGACGGCAGTTGTTCGGGCTCGTTCATGGCGACTCGCCAGCCGCCGCATCCTGGCCGTCTTCATCCGCTCGGCGGTTTGCTGCCTCGAATCCGGCCATGCCAAGCTCCGCCAGCAGGCGAGTGCCATGGGCAACCACCTCGGCCAACCCACCACCAACCAGCGGCCCCAGCCCCGGTACCCGTAACGGATGCACGTTGAGGCTGCCCAGCACGAAGCCGGCGCCAGCCGCCACGCCGACCGTGGTCAGCGGATGCTGATGACCGCGCGTCAGCAGCGCCGCAGCGGGCGTGCTCACATCCTGCCGGGCTGCGCTCATGCGTAGCTGCGCCATTTGCACCCTGGCAAGGTGATCGAAGACGTTCACGGCTGCTCCTCCTTCCCATCACCCGGCACGGCGCCGGTCCGGATCCCGGTCTCTGCCTGCTGCAAGGTGTCACGCATCATCGCACTCCATTCGTTGCGCGTGGCCGGCAGGCTCATCCAGTGCATGCAACGGCGGAACAGCGCGATCGCGCCCAGCAGGAACAGCACCTGCAGCACCGCCAGCACCAGCAGCGCCCAGATCCACGACCCCAGCCACGTCGCCAGTACTACCCCCAGCAGACCCAGCACGGTCAGGCCCAGGCCCACGCCGGCGACGGTGGCGGCCAGACCGGCCAGCAGCATCCATGAAACCGCACTGCGCGCCAGCCCCAGTTCCGCCGCCAGCAGATGCAGCTGCGCGCCGAACAATCGCCTGACCGCACGCCCGAACTGGCCGATGTCGTTCAACAGCCCAGACGACGACGGCGCCGAATCCGGCGCCGTCGTTTCGCGGGGTGACTCACCCTCGTTGTGCATTCCCTGACTCCGCTGTCGCGTGGCTCAACGTCGCAGGATACGGCCAAGCAGCCAGCCCGCGCCTAGCGCGATGGCGACCGACTGCACCGGCTTCTCGCGCACGTATTCGCGTGCCTGCTCCAGCCATGCGTCCGCGCGATCCATCGTCTCGTCATAGACCTCGCGGCTACGTTCACTGACGTGCGCCGCCTTGTCGCTGGCCCGATGCGCCGCATCGGCGGCCTTGTCGGTGGCGCGATGCAGGCTTTCCTCGACATGATCGGCCGTGCGATCCACCGCTTCCTTGGTACTCGCCACGGCATTCGAGGTGGCCTGCTTGACCCGTTCGGCGCGCTCGTCGATGCGGCTGCCATTCGGCTCGGGGTTTTGTACCTGCTTGTTCATTGCATGCTCCGTAAAGGCTTCAGTGTGACGCAAACACGTTGCAACGGACGGCCATTCAACTCGCGCGCCGGAAAAACGCGATGACCGCCAGGATCAGAAAAATGATGAAAAGGATCTTCGCAATCCCGGCCGCGGCACCCGCAATACCGCCAAAACCGAGCACGGCGGCAATGATGGCGATGACCAGAAAAACCAGGGCGTAATGAAGCATGGCAGTGTCCTCTTGAATGAAAGCCGGCTGCGGTCAACGTGGCCGCGTGTCGCCATTCACACACAGCCCGTGCCATGCGGGTGTGAAGGTAGCCGGCGTCGCCGTACACGCGACGCCGACGTTTGCTCAGCCCGTCACCGCCGGATTCAGGCTGTAAGTACCGACCAATTCGGCCTCGGCCAGCACATGGCCGACCATCGCCGCACGCAGCTCGGCCAGCGAAAAGCCCTGGATGAGTGGCAAAGCAGCCACGTCGAGTGCATACACCGTGAAGTGATAGTGATGCAGCAGCGCATCGTTCCATGGCGGGCACGGGCCGTCGTAACCGAGATACTCGCCGCTCATTTCGGCATCGCTGGCGAACCAGCCGGTGTAGTCATTCACGCCCTGCACACTGCCGGGCGGCCCGAATGGCTCGCGCTTGCCGCGTGGAGTGATCTCATCACTGCACGCGGCGGCCGCGAGCTCGCCGCATTCGGCCGGAATGTTGGCCATCAGCCAATGCACGAACTCCACGCGCGGCAGGTCAGCCGGTACCGTGCGGCCTTCCTTGTTCACATCGTCGCCACGGCTTGGCACATCGCGATCGATGCAAGTGAGCACGAACGAGCGGGTGGGGGCCGGCGCATCCCGCCACGCCAGGTGCGGGCTCAGGTTGTCCGACAGCGCGAACGGATCGGCACGCTTGCCGAAGGCGAATTCGGCAGGAATCGGCTGGCCATTCCCGAAATTGTCACTGCGTAACTGCATGAATCTCTCCGTCTGACTTCGAATCTCGTCATTCCTGCCTTCGCCGGAATGACGAGGTACTTATGGTTTCTCATACGTTACCCGATACACCGCCCCCGCCAGATCATCACTCACCAACACACTGCCATCCGGCAGCGGCTGCACGTCGACCGGGCGCCCCCAGGCGCTTTCGTTCTGTTCGAAGCCGTTGATCAGCGGCTCGTACGACAGCACCTTGTTGCCGTTCAGACGTACCGTCATCACCCGGTAGCCGGATTTCTTGCTGCGGTTCCACGAGCCGTGCTCGGCGATGAGAATCGCGCCCTTGTAGCTGGCCGGAAACTGCTTGCCCTCGTAGAAGCGCATGCCTAGCGAGGCCACGTGTGCACCGAGATTCAACACCGGCGGCACGTAATCCTTGCAGCTCTTGCCCTTGCCGAATTCGGGATCGAGCGTGTCGCCCTGATGGCAGTACGGATAGCCGAAGTGCTCGCCGGGGCGGGTGATCTCGTTCAACTTGTCGCTGGGCATGTCGTCGCCCATCATGTCGCGACCGTTGTCGGTGAACCACAGACGCCCGCTGCCGGGCTGCCAGTCGAAACCGACCGTGTTGCGGATGCCGTGCGCCACGTCCTCGATGTCGGAGCCGTCCGCGTTCATGCGGGTCAGCTTGGCGTGATCCGGACCCGGATCGCAGATGTTGCACGGCGCACCGATCGGCACATACAGCTTGCCGTCCGGGCCGAACGCGATGAACTTCCAGCCGTGGTGCGTCTCGGTGGGAAACTTGTCAGTGACCACGACCGGTTTCGGCGGATCGTCCAGATGGTTCTCGATATCGCGCAGCACGTAGATCCGGCTCACCGCGGAGATATACAAGTCACCGTTCTTGAACGCCACGCCGACCGGCAGCTGCAGCCCGCTGGCGATCACGCGTACCTTGTCGGCCACACCGTCGCCTTTTGTGTCGGTAAGCGCGTAGACCTTACCTGCGCTGTTCGAGCCCACGAACACGGTGCCTTTCGCGCCCAGCGTGATCTCGCGCGCATTCGGCACCTGGTCCGAATACACCGCGATATGGAAACCCTTCGGCAGGGTCAGCTTGTCCAGTTGCGGCGCGGCGAAGGCCGGCACCGCCAGCAGGTAGAGCAACCACCACAGTTTCGTGCGCATCGGTCAGCCTTCACATCAAGGGCAGACCGTGATGCTAACGCCGCCAGCATGAAATATCGGTCGACGCGGCTATTTCGTCGCCGCGTCGACCAGGCGGACCACCTCGGACCAGGGCGTCGGGCCCTCGTGCATCGCGTAGACCGTGGTTACCTCCAGATGCTCGCGCGCCACCGCCTGCACCACCTCGTGCATCAGTTCCGGATCGTAGAGTGTGTGGTCGGCATTGAGCGCCAGCGTGTCGCTGGCATACAGCAGCTTGTGCTGCGGGAAATACACCATGTACTGGCGCTCGGTGGAGGCCCCGCGCAACGGGTAAATCACCACCCGATTCGCCCCGCTGCCGATTTCCTGCCGGCCCGAGACCACATGCCATTGCGGGGCTTTGGGCGCGGCTTGCAGATGGTCCGGCTGCAAGTGATGCGGGGCCGCGACCAGCCGTTCCAGCAGCGGCTGGTTCAGGTCGAGGATGTACACCGGCAAGTCCTCGGCTACCGCCTCGCGCACGCCGGCCATATGCGGCCACGAATCGGAGCTGGACAGCACCGCCTTCACCGGCATACCGGCAAACGTGCTGCGCGCCTTGGCCAGCACGCCGGTGACGTAATGCGGCGAGATAGGCGCCTCCAGCACCAGCACGCCGTCGTCCTGCCTGATCAGGGTCGTATTCCACGCACCGCTGTACAGCTCGATGCCCGGCGCCAGCTCGACGCGGTGCTTGTCGCTGAATTCACGGTTCCAGCCCTTCGACTGCGCACTCTTCGTCGCCACCGCCGCATCCATTGCGAAGGTCTTGTCGTCCAGCGTCGCATTAAAGCTGGCATCGAGGATCTGCATCGACTGCCACGGCACGCCGTTGCGCTGCTCGATGCGATTGGTCGGCAGCACCATGCCACCCAGCAGCTTCCAGTTGTCGTAATAGACGCGCTGCTCGACGTCGCCCCAGGCAAACCAGAAATCCTGGAACGTCGCCGTGCGCTCGAACGCATCCGGCAGGTGGTTGAAGGCATTCAGCAGCACGCGCACCGGCTGCCCGTTCCAGCTGAACTCCAGCACGCTGTGCGGGGTGGAGCGCAGCCATTCGCCGCTGGCGTAATGCAGGTCAGGCGCGGCCGCCGCGGTGAGCAGCAAACGCTCCGGCCCCAGCGCCAGCGTGGCACGGGTGTCCTCCAGATCGGACAACCCGCACGGCGAGTCGCCATCCTTTCCGCGATACACGCCACCCTGGGCGGTGGCCACCAGGGTCTGCTCGATGTCTGCCTGATGCGGGTCGGACTCCGGCCATACGGCGCGGGCATGCTGCTGCAGCCGGCCCTTGTCGAAATCCACCGTGAGCTGGTCGCGCTCATAGCTGGTGATGAACGGCGCCTGCCGGTACGACTGCTCGGTAAGTGCGGTGTGCCCGATCACATCGAGTTGCACGTTGTGGATGCTCGCCAACTTGTCGCGACCGCCCATCGCGGTAAGCGCCAGGTCGAGGCAGGCACGTGCATCTAGCCGCTCGCAACCGGGCTGGCCAGCGACGCCTTCGTGGGAGCCATCCGGCCCGGGCGATGCCGACGCATGCGCTGCTGCGGTAGCGACCAGACTCAACGCCGTCAGCACGGCGACCGGGGAAATCCTGCACCAACGCTTGCGGCTGTTCATCGCTTGTCGCTCGATCAGGCCCGACGGGCGGATGCCGCAGCCTACGAGGTTTGCGCGGTGGCGCCCCATGAGGGAAGTCATGCCGTGCAGGAAGTCATGCCTCGCCGCAGGAACCACGTGATGCTCTGCTAACGTGGCGTACTTCATAGGGAGGCTGCATGAGCGAACTGCAGGATCTGACCACGCTGGTACGCGCGGCCACACCATTGCTGGTGATCGAGACGGTGGACGAACAGCGGGTGATCGAGTGCTTCCGCCACGTCATCGCGCAGGCGTTGCATCCGCTGTGGCGCTGGACGCTGACCGACGGGCTCAGCCGGCTCGACTTCGCCCAGACCGACGGCGAGGTGGCGCCGGATGCCACCGCCACGCTGGATGCGATTCGTGCGCAAGGCGAACGCGGCATCTATCTGATGTTCGATTTCCACACCCTGCTGCGCTATGCGATGAGCTTGCGACAGCTGCGCGAGATCGTGCAGCGACAACGCTCCGCCGCGCACACCATCGTGCTGGTCGGCGCCAGGGTCGAGCTGCCCGAGGAACTGGAAGCGCTGGCCCTGCGCGTGCCGCTGTCGCTGCCGGACATCAAGGAACTGGCCGGCATCCTGCGCGGCGAAGCGGTGGCCTGGCAACGCGAACAGGGCCGCAAGGTCGAAGTGGACAACGATGCCGCACGCACCATCGTGCGCAACCTGCTCGGCCTGTCCGCGCCGGATGCGCGGCGCATCGTGCGCAAGCTGATCTACAACGACGGCGCACTCAACCACGCCGACCTGCCCGAACTGATGCAGGCCAAGTTCGACCTGCTCAACCGCTCCGGCCTGCTGCATTACGAATACGCCACCGCCAGCTTCGCCGACATCGCCGGCGTCAGCCGTGTGCGTGAATGGGTACAGCGTCGCCGCACGGTATTCCTCGATCCCTCCGCCACGCCGATGCTCGATCCACCGAAGGGCGTGCTGCTGCTTGGCGTGCAGGGTTGCGGCAAGAGCTTGGCGGCGAAGGCGATCGCCGGCGGCTTCGGCGTGCCACTAGTGCGTTTGGACTTCGGCACGCTGTACAACAAATACCAAGGCGAGACCGAGAAGAACCTGCGCGAGGCACTCGGCAGCACCGAGCTGCTGGCGCCGTGCGTGCTGTGGATCGACGAAATCGAGAAAGGCCTCGCCGGTGGCGGTGATGACGGCGGCGTATCGCGCCGCGTGCTCGGCTACCTGCTGACCTGGATGGCCGAGCGCAAAGCGAAGGTCTTCGTGGTCGCCACCGCGAATGCGGTCGACGAACTGCCCGCCGAACTGCTGCGCAAGGGCCGCTTCGACGAGATCTTTTTCGTCGACTTGCCGCAGGCCTCCGTGCGCAGCGAGATCTTCGCGATGCACCTCGCCCGTCGCAAACTCGACGTCGCCGGCTTCGACCTGCCTGCACTTGCCGAAAGCAGTAAGGGTTATTCCGGTGCGGAAATCGAACAGACCATCGTCAGTGCCTTGTACGACGCGGCCGGCAACGGCATGCCGCCGGATCAGGCGACCCTGCTCCGTGCGCTGAAGCAGACGCGGCCGCTGTCGGTGCTGATGCGCGAGCAGGTGGACGCGCTACGGGCGTGGGCACAGGGACGATGCGTGGCGGCGGATTGAGTAGCGCCGGTTGAGCGACAACCCGATCAAGGACCTGATCTTCGCTCAGGGAACCTGTTTCTCAAGCTTCTTCTTGGCAGGCCGCGGCGACACCACGCCATGCATCAGCAACGCGAGCGCATGCCGCGCGATCTCCTTGGCACCCAGCTCGCGGCGCAGCGGGTCATCGCGCCACATCTTCACCGCGGTGAGGGGCAGCATGGTCAGCCCGAGCAGGGACATGAACACCAGCGAAGGTTCGAGATCCGCGTTCAAGCGTCCTTCGGCCTGCCAGCGCACGATGCACTGAAACGCGGACTTCTGGTGGGCATCGCCGAAACGTTCGCGGATCCGATCCTTGAGCAAGCTGCGTTCGCTGAGCACGCCGCGCATCCATATCGAGGCAAACCATGGATATTCCTCGGCGATGCTCATGAAGCGTTGCACCAGCTTGATGATCGCCACCGCCGGATCGTCCGCGTTGGCCTCGAACACCTCCTCGATGGATTTTCGGACCGGCAGGAAGCGCTCGTCGATCAGCACATCGAGCAACTGCTCGCGCGTCTTGAAGTAATAGTGCAGCATCGCCGGCGTCACCCCGGCTGCCTTGGCAATCGCGGCGAGCGTGGTATCGGCGATGCCTTGCTGCGCAAACAGGGTCAGGGCGGTGTCAATCAGCCGGTTGCGCTGATCGATGGCGCTGGCGCTACCGCTAGGTCGACCGGGCCGGCGCGGGGCGGCGCTGCGTTTCTTCGCTGCTTTCGATGCGCGTGCCGCCGGCTTGTCGGGATTTCGCGCTGCCATCTTGGGCTGGCCTGTTGACTGGTTGGGATACTTCCCCGTATATTAATTACCTAGTTAATTAATATCAAGACCGGGCACATCCATGAGCGCCGATATTTCCGCACCCGTCGAGGCCGCAGACACGGCTACGGCTTCGCCGCAGGCACCGACACGCGAGCACCCGCCGATCCGGCTGCTGTTCTCGGCCTTGCTGCTGGTGATGCTGCTTGCCGCGCTCGACCAGACGATCGTGTCCACCGCGTTGCCGACGATCGTCGGTGAGCTGGGTGGCCTGGAAAGTCTGTCGTGGGTTGTCACGTCCTACCTGCTGGCATCGACGATCGTGGTGCCGCTGTACGGCAAGCTGGGTGACCTGTTCGGCCGCAAGATCGTCCTGCAGGTGGCGATTGCGCTGTTCCTGCTCGGCTCGGCGCTGTGCGGGCTGGCGCAGAACATGGCCGAGCTCATCTTCATGCGCGCCCTGCAGGGCCTGGGCGGCGGCGGCCTGCTGGTGGTAACCATGGCGGCGATCGGCGATGTGATACCGCCGGCCGAGCGTGGCCGCTACCAGGGCATGTTCGGTGGCGTGTTCGGGGTGGCCACGGTGATCGGGCCGCTGATCGGCGGCTTCCTGGTCGAACACTTCTCGTGGCGCTGGATCTTCTACATCAACCTGCCGCTCGGCATCATCGCGCTGGCGGTGATCGGGGCGGTCTTCAAGCCGCACGTCGCCCACGTGAAGCACAAGATCGACTACCCGGGTGCCGCGTACCTCGCTCTGGCGCTGACCTGCATCGTGCTGTTCACGACCCAGGGCGGCACGATCCTGCCGTGGTCATCGGCGCAGCTCTGGTGCACGTTCGCATTCGGCGCGATCTCGATCGTGGGCTTCATCTACGAGGAAAGCATCGCGGCCGAACCGATCATTCCGCTCGAACTTTTCCGCGAACGCACCTTTCTGCTGAGCTGCCTGATCGGGCTGGTGATCGGCATGTCGCTGTTCGGTTCGGTGACTTTCCTGCCGCTCTACCTGCAGGTGGTCAAGGGCTCCACGCCTTCGCAGGCCGGCATGCAGCTGCTGCCGCTGATGGGCGGCGTCATGGTGAGCTCGATCATCAGCGGCCGGATCATCAGCAGGATCGGCAAATATCGTTTCTTCCCGATCGCGGGGACCGGACTGGCGTTTGTCGCGATGGCGCTGCTCAGCACACTGAAGAACTCGACGCCGGTCGAGGTGCTGTACGTGTATGTCGGCATGCTCGGCCTCGGGCTGGGCATGGTGATGCAGGTACTCATCCTCGCCGTGCAGAACAGCGTGCATTTCAAGCATATGGGCGTGGCGACCTCCGGCGCGACGCTGTTCCGCTCGATCGGCGGCTCGATCGGCGTGGCGGCGTTCGGCGCGATCTTCACCAACGGCTTGCATGCGCGGCTTGATCAGCTCATTCCCGCCGGGACCGAATTGCCCCGTACACTCGGGCCGACGACGGTTCACCAGTTGCCGCCTGTGTTGCGGGAGGATTACCTGCAGGCGTTCGGCGGATCGCTGCACATGGTCTACCTGGTGGCCGCCGGCAGCATCGTGCTGGCCTTCGCGTTGACTTGGTTCCTTGAAGATGTACCGTTGAAAAAGCGGTGACGAATCTAATGCGCAATCTTCCACCCTTCCACCTCGCCTTCCCCGTAACATCGCTGACCAACGCCCGCGCGTTCTACGGCGATCTGCTCGGCTGCCCCGAGGGCCGCTCCAGCGAAAGCTGGGTCGACTTCGATTTCCATGGTCACCAGATCGTGGCGCATCTGGCACCGGAGGAAGCCCGTGTCGTGACGGCGCACGACGTGGATGGCGACAACGTGCCGGTGCGTCACTTCGGCGTAGTGCTGTCGATGGATGCGTGGCAGGCGCTGGCCGAGCGGCTGCAAGCAGCAGGCACGCGTTTCGTGGTGGAGCCGCATATCCGCTTCAAGGGCCAGCCCGGCGAGCAGGCCACGATGTTTCTGCTCGATCCCTGCGGCAATGCGCTGGAGTTCAAGGCATTCGCGGATCGCGCGCAGTTGTTCGCGAAGTAGTACGGCAGGAGCGACAGTAATGGATACGGAAGACCTGCCGAAGCTGGTGAGCGTGCGCATGCCGTATGGCAAGTATCAGGGGCGGCTGATCGCCGATCTGCCCGGCGCGTATCTCGCGTGGTTTGCGCGCAAGGGCTTTCCGAACGGCGAGCTGGGTCGGCTGCTGGCATTGATGCTGGAGCTGGATCACAACGGGTTGTCGTCGCTGCTTGATCCGCTGCGCAAGCGTTAGCACGGCCGCGCGTGGTTACACTGGCGCCCGATGAATACCGACTCCCATGAATTCAGCAGCGTGACGAACGCGCTGGCCACCGATGGCTGGTGCATGATGGCTGATCTGCTGTCGACCGCGCAGACGCAGGCGTTGGCAGCCGAATGCCGCGTCATGCACGAGGCGCGGCAGCTGACACCGGCGCGGGTCGGTGCCGCACGCACTGCTACACCACTGCGCGGCGATAGCACGCACTGGTTTCAGGCCGGGGCGATGAGCGCGGCACAGCAGATGTTTACTGATCGCCTCGACGCGCTTCGCCTTGCACTCAACCGCGAGCTGATGCTCGGCCTGGTCGAATGCGAATCGCACTATGCGGTGTATCCGCCGGGCGCCGGTTACACGCGGCATATCGACCGCCTGCGCGACAACGATGCGCGCGTGGTGTCGGCGGTGTTCTACCTCAACGAAAACTGGCAGGACGCCGATGGCGGTGCGGTGCGGCTGTATCTGGACGGCGGTTCGCATCGCGACATCTATCCGCACGCAGGCACCCTGCTGCTGTTTCTCTCCGCGCAGTTCGAGCACGAGGTGCTGCCGGCCACGCGCGACCGCATGAGCATCGCCTGCTGGATGCGGCAGCGGACCTTCGGCGCGATCGGCTGACCCGTGTTGGAGCGCACCCTGTGCGCGATGCTTTTGCCGGCGATTGCAGAAAGAGCATCGCGCACAGGGTGCGCTCCTACAGCGTCGCTCCGAGCAATTCGATTTCAGCGAGAGCCTGCTTCGTGCTATTCGGTTCAAAACGCAGCCGGTAATACGCATAGCTGCCCGGTTCATGCACGGCAAAGGCACGTGTCTGCTGCGGCCATGCAAAACGCTCGTGTCGGCGCGCATCCAGCGTGTGCCAATGCTGGCCATCGCCGGATGCCTGCAGCTGCCAGCCCGAGGGTGCCGCGGCGCGGGCGCCAGAGGTGAGCGTGAGCATCGCGACCTCACGTGGTTGTGCGAAGTGCCAGCTGATCGTGGTCGCTACCGAGGGCAGCACGGCTTCGGTGCTGCTGTCGTTGTCGGACAGCGCCGCCAACTGCGGGATGGCTGGTGAGCTGCTGACTTCACCCCGGCCGCCATCGGTGAGATCGCGCAACGGTTGCGGCTTGCCGTGTGCGGTCAGTGACGGCGGCAACGCAGCTTCGTCGCTGCCCCACGTCGAAGGCTGCGGCCCCATCGTGAAATCCAGCGTGGCACCCTGCGCCAGCAGCGCGTGCGGCAGGATCAGCCGGTTCCACGGCTGGCCGTTGACGCGCAGGCTCTGGATATAGCGGTTGCTGTCGCTGACCGCGGGTGCATTGATCACGATGTGTTTGCCGTTCTCCAGCCGGATATCCATGTGCGGAAAATACGGCGCGCCGATCACGTAGTCGGGCGTGCCCATGCGCAGCGGATAGAAACCGGCGGCGCTGAACAGATACCAGCCGGACATCTCGCCGTTGTCCTCGTCGCCGAGATAGCCCTGGCCGATCTCGCTGCCGACGTAGAGGCGCGACAGCACGTCGCGCACCTTGTCCTGTGCCTTCCAGGGCTGCCCGGCGAGGTCGTACATGTAGATGATGTGGTGCGAGGGCTGGTTGCTGTGGCCGTACTGACCCATGCGTACCGCACGTGCCTCCAGCATCTCGTGGATCGGCTCGCCGTAGCTGCCGACGTGGAAGTTGCCCGGCATGGCAAAGAACGCATCGAGCTTGGCGGCCAGTCCTGCGCGACCGCCATACAACGCGGCGAGGCCGGCACCGTCCTGCGGGGCGTGGAAGGCCATGTTCCATGCGTCGGTTTCGGTGTAGTCCCCGCCCCAGCGGATCGGATCGAAATCCTTGGCGTCGTAGCGCCAGCGGCCGGCAGCATCGCGGCCGACGAAGAAGCCCACTGCGGGATCGAGCAGGTTGACGTAGTCGAGCGCGCGGTTGTGGAAGTACGTCGCATCGTCAGCGTAATGCTCTGCATACGGATCGTCCGCCGCGGGTCGCTGCGCCAGCGCAGCAGCCAGGTTACCGATCGCGAAGTCGTTGATATAGCCGTCCATCGACCACGACAATCCTTCATCCACGCCGGTGTCGGTGTAGCCGTTGAAGATCGAACGCTGCAGGCCCTTGCGGCCGGTGCCGGCGAGTGGACTGACCACCGTGGCGTCCTTCAGCGCGGACTGGTAGAACGAACGCACGTCGAAGTTGTGCACACCCTTCAGCCAGGCATCGCTGAACGCCACGTCGGCGCTGGTGCCGACCATCAGGTCGGCGTAGCCGGGCGACGACCAGCGCGCGATCCAGCCGCCGTCGCGATACTGCTGCACGAAGCCGTCGATCATCTCGCCGGCCTGCGTCGGCGTGAACAAGCTGTAAGCCGGCCACGCGGTACGGTAGGTATCCCAGAAGCCGTTGTTGACGTAGGGCTTGCCATCGACGATGCGCGCGCCGGTCTGCGTGTCGGTATCGCTGCCGGTCGGCACGGAGAATGGGCTGGCGTACTGGTAATGCGGCTGCGCTGCACTGCCGGTGTTCTCGTACGCCTCGTTCGGATACAGGAACAGGCGATAGAGATTGGAATACAGCGTGGTGAGTTCGTCGCGACTGGCGCCCTGTACCTGTACCGCGCCGAGCACGCTGTCCCATTGCTGCTGCGCACGCTCACTCACGCCTTCCAGCGTGTCATCAGGCGCGATCTCCAGCGCGAGATTGTGCCTGGCCTGGTCGAGGCTGATCAGCGAGGTTGCGATGCGCAGGTTCACGACTTTTTGCGTACGCGTGTCGAAGCCGAGCCATGCGGCGACATGGTCGCGACCGGCACCGGTCAGCCGGCCGCTGCGCTGCACCGGCTGATCAACCGTGCCGTAGAAGAACAGCCGCGTGGCGCCGGTGGAAAGCCGGCTTTTGACATCGGACCAGCCGCTGAAGCTGCGCCCGGCGGGGTCCAGCGCGATGCTGCCATGGTCGTTGATGTTGTCGAACAACAGTTGCGCCTGCGGCCCGGCGAAAGTGAAGCGGAACATTGCTGCGTGGTCGGTTGGCGCGATCTCGGTGACGATGCCGCTGTCGAACGCCACGCGGTAATCGTGCGCATGCGCCGTCTCGTTGGCATGGCTGAAGCTGAGCGAGCGCGCCATGCGATCGAGCAACGGCACGCCATCGGCCTGTGCCTCGGGCATCATCTGCAGGGTCTGACGATCGCCCATCCACGGACTCGGCTCGTGCGACAGCGCGAACGCCTGCAGCCGTGGCCGGTTGTCCGGGCCGTTGTGATCCTGGTACTGATACAGCCAGTTGCCGCTGGCGTCGGTCACCGGCGTCCAGAAATTGAAACCGTGCGGCACCGCCAGTGCGGGAAAGGTATTGCCGCGCGAGAAGCGGGCGTTGGCGTTGCTGCCGCGACGCGTATCGACGAAGTCGCTCGGTCCCTGACGCGCATCGGCTGGTTTGGTGCCGATGCGCAGGTCGTCCAGGTAACCCTCGAACGCAGCCGCAGGGCCATCGTGGTCGAGCACGATCTGGCGGATGCGTCGTCCCGCGGCAACGTGGCCAAGATCGATCGATACGACATTCCACTGATCCGGATACAGCGTACGGCCCTCACCCTGCCCACGTGCCGTGGCGGCGATGCGATGCTGATCCCGCGCACCATGCGTGGACAGGCGCGTGCCGTCGTCGAAAACCAGATCCACCGCGACGTAGTTGGCCGGGTTGCGCAGGTCGCCTTCGACGCGTTGGGGAAAAATCACATAGGACAGTTGCGTATCGGCCCGTATCGGCAGGTCGACATCGAACAGGCGCTGCTGCTGAGGGCCGGCCGCCGTGCCCTGGTAGTGCAGCGAATGCAGCCCCGTGAAGCCGGCGTCCGGTTTGGCATCAAGCGCAAACGCCTTGGCGGGACCGCCCGCCACCTGCGCCGCGAATGCGGCATGCGGCGCCGCCGGCAGGGGCGTGGGTTCGCCGGGTTCAAACGAGGTCTGGAACAGGCCCGGACTCGATACAGCCGGGATCTCGCCATGCGGCGCAGCTGCATGGACAGCGGCGGCTCCCATCACTGCCGCCATGCCCAGATACAGGGTGCGACGCCATGTCGAAGTCTTCATGACCGGGCCTCTGAAGCCGTCGCCAAGTCTGGCGAGCAACGGCATGGTGGCGGTTGCCGGCCTCAAGTTGACCGGAATATCCGATTTGACTCGATCTAAATTTACGCTGTCAAACCGCAGTGCGACATAAAGCCGGCTACGCGGCTCAATGTCGGTCGGCGATCGCGTTGAAGCGCGCGGCGATGTAGTCGTCGGTGAAGCTGGTCATGCCGTAGCCGCGAATGAAGCCGCAGTGGCCGCCGAAGTCGGCAATGTCGAGCTCCACGTTCGATGGCAGCTGGAGCTTCTCGAAGGCGTCGACCGGGATCACCGGGTCGTCGCGCGCGGTGAGGATGGTGGCGGGAATCTGCATCGCCAGCATGGCATCGCCGGCTACCGAATAACCGTCCAGATACTGTTGCAGTGTCTTGAAGTCGGTATGCCGCAGCACCATTGCCTCGGTCAGCCCGCGCAGGTTCTGCTTCAGCTCGGACATCTCGAAATACTGATGCTGAGGAAACGCGGCCTGCTTGGCCTGCAACGAGTGGCGCCACTTGCGCATGAAGTAGGCCTGGTAGAACCACGGCGCGGATTCCTCCAGCGAGAACAGACCCTCGCCGGGATCGATGATCGGGCACACCGCCAGCACGTAGCTCAATGGAATGCCCACGCGCGAGGTCTGCAGCGCGGCGCGCAGTGCGAAGTTGCCGCCCAGCGAGAAGCCGGCCAGCGCGATCGGGCGTGCCGGCCAGCGCTGCGCGATATCTCCCAGCGCATGCACCACTTCGTCAATGCGGCAGGAGTGGAACAGCGCCTCGTTGAGCCCGTGGCTGTCGCCGTGGTCGCGGAAATTCAGCCGGAAGATATCCCAGCCGTCGGCGAGCAGGCGGCTGCCGGTCTGCAGCACATAGGTGGAATCGACGCTGCCCTCCCAGCCGTGGAACAGCACGGCAAGACCGCGCGACTTCGGCTGGACCTTCTGCGCTGTATAGGCGCCGGTCAGACGTACGCCGCCGCCGCCATCAACCACAACTGCCTCTGCACCTTCCATCACCGTCTGCGCCGCACGCGGCAGCAGCATGCGACGTACGCCGCTGGAGGACAGCATGGTCTGGATGTGACCGCTGCGCAGCGGCCAGGGCGGACGGAAATCCTTTCCGCTCGGCAGGCTCATGCGCGCTGGATGTCCGGCACGACATCCTGCAACGCTGCGTCGATGCGCTCGCGCGACTGTTCGGCCATGCGACGGCGTGCATCCGGACTGGCCGGTACCGGCGCGAGGAAATGCACTTCGGCATCCATCGGCGCTTCACCCAGCAGACGCACGATATTGCCCATGAAACTCTCGTCTTCGCGGAAACCGGCATCAATGACGCGACGGCCACCTCGCGCAAAGCGCAGCGCCACTGGCTGCACCGGTACCTCGGCATCCAGCGCGGCCTGGAAGATGCGCGCATGGAATACCTTGAGCACGCCGTTGTAACCGGTGCCGCCTTCGGGGAATACCGCCACCGAACGGCCCTCGTGCAGCCGCTCGACCATCACCTGCATCACGGCCGACAGCGAATGGTTGCTGCCGCGGCGATGGAAGATGGTGCCGCCGTTCGCAGCGAGCCAGCCGACCAACGGCCAGCTGGCGATCTCGGCCTTGGCCACGAAACAGGCGGCACGCTGGCTGTGCAGCATCTCGATGTCGATCCACGAGGTGTGGTTGGCGACGAACAGCACCGGATCGGCCAATGGCTGGCCAATCCGTACCGAGCGCAACCCGAAGATACGCAGCAGCGCGACCGACCACCAGCGGATCATGC
This sequence comes from Rhodanobacter sp. C01, assembly GCF_002001045.1. Taxonomy (GTDB): domain Bacteria; phylum Pseudomonadota; class Gammaproteobacteria; order Xanthomonadales; family Rhodanobacteraceae; genus Rhodanobacter. The sequence goes on from NZ_MUNR01000010.1 coordinate 375,240, forward strand.
GGTGGGCGAACGGCTCGCGACCGTTTCGCATCACGCGGTGCCGGTTCCAGCTCATGATGAAGGCGCACAGCAGGACGCCCAGCACAATGTGCAGCAGCAGCAGCGGTACGCGCCACAGGTAACGCAGCGGGCGCAGCAGGTCGCGTTTGGGAGTCGTTGCGGTGTCGATGCTCATCAGTCGATTAGTTTAACGTCACTCGGCATGGCCACGGGTACTCAACGTTCCAGCTGGCTCAGCGGCAGCGACGGCGAACGCTTCACCGTGCGCAGCACGAAGCTGGAATTGACATCGGCCACGCCAGCGGCGTTCAACAAATGGTCGAGCAGGAAACGCGAGAAATCCTGCAAATCGGCCACATAGACATGCAGCAGGTAGTCCATGTCACCGGTCAGCGCGTGACATGCGACAACCTCATCCCAACCGTTGACGTGCTCGACGAAATGCTCGATCGCGCCGGCCTCGTGCCGGGCCAGCTGTACGCGCACGAACGCCTGCAGACCCAGGCCGACCGCCTGCGGATCGATCTGCGCGGCATAGCCGGTGATGATGCCGTCCGCTTCCAGCCGTTGCAGCCGGCGCAAACAGGCCGATGCCGACAGGCTGACCCGCTCGGCCAACTCCGCATTGGTAATGCGGCCTTCGCTTTGCAGCACCGCGAGCAGACGCAGGTCAGTACGGTCGAGTGACGTCATGTGCAATAAAACTCCATTCATGCCATATGTTGCGCAAGGATGATGCAATTAATAGCGTTGCCTTGGCAACAAAACAAGCTTCATGCGCCGGATCCCCCGTATGCTGTGAAGCGGATCACCCCTGTCACGCCGGAACCCGACACCATGGAAAACACCACGCCCCGCAAGGTCGAACATCAACAGACCGATCGCGGCTATGTGCCGGTCTACGCCACCGGCGTGGTCGAGCAGCCGTGGGCCAGTTACAGCAGGACCGACCACGAGGTATGGGACACCCTGTTCAAGCGCCAGCGCGAGATGCTGCCCGGTCGCGCGTGCAAGGAGTTCATGGCCGGCGTCGAACGCTTCGGTCTCGGCGACGGCGGCATCCCGAAATTTGCCGAGCTCAACAAGGTCCTCGGCGCCGCCACCGGCTGGGAAGTGGTCGCAGTGGAAGGCCTGCTGCCGGACGAGGTGTTCTTCGATCACCTGGCCAATCGCCGCTTCCCGGTCAGCTGGTGGATCCGCAAGCCCGACCAACTCGACTACCTCAGCGAACCGGACCTGTTCCACGACCTGTTCGGCCACGTGCCGCTACTGCTCAACCCGGTGTTCGCCGACTACATGCAGGCGTACGGCCGCGGCGGCATGAAGGCCTTCGCGATCGGCCCCGAAGCGTTGATGAACCTCACCCGCCTGTACTGGTACACGGTGGAGTTCGGCCTGATCAACACCGACGAAGGCATGCGCATCTACGGCGCCGGCATCGTCAGCTCCAAGGGCGAGTCGATCTACTCGCTGGATTCTCCGTCACCGAACCGCATCGGCTTCGGCCTCGAACGCGTGATGAGCACGCGCTACCGCATCGATACCTATCAGCAGACCTACTTCGTGATCGACAGCTTCGAGCAATTGTTCGATGCGACGCACCCCGACTTCACGCCGATCTACGCGAAGCTGCATGAATTGCCTGTGCACGCTGCCGGTGACGTGCTTGATGGTGATCGCGTGTTCACCCGCGGCACCCGCGACGGCTGGGCGACCAACGCGGATACCTGAACGTCCACCTCAAGCCATAAGGCAGCGCTTATCCACGAACCGTGATCGTCCGTATGCGTTGCACTCGGTCTTACGCGGGCTCAGCTGTCTTGAATGAATCGAGAAGCGGACGAGAACATTTTCCTTACTTTGGCCCGCTGTCGCAGGCAGGCGTACCAGAGCCCCACGACGATCGGCACGGCAAGCGTGATCCAGGCCAGCGCCTTCCAGGCCAATTGCTCGCCGAGCAAGGCCGACAACAAGCCAACGAGGCTGAGCACCGCCAGCAGAAGCGGCATGGACCAGATCTTTCGGAAATGGGATGTCTTGCTCATGGGCGAGCCTGCACGATCGCCGACGAAGGCAATTCCGCCGCCTCATGGGCCGCGACTACACGCGCCAGCCGTGCCGCCTGTGTTTGCCGCCGTGCGATCCACAAGTACAAGCCGCTGCCCAGAACCACGATCGTGATGAGGTCCAGCAGCGCCCACAGGATCTTGAGCGCCAGGCCGCCGTAGTCGCCGAAATGCAGTGGCCTGGACACTTCGAGTGCACGCAGGTACCAGGGCATGCGCACCACCGCACTCAGCGCACCGCTGCGTGCGTCCACCAACACCGGCGTGAGCAGGCGCGAGGTCAGGGTACTCTCACCCTTGGCCCAGAACAGATAGTGATACGGACTGCCAAACGGATTGCCGGGATAGACGATGCTGGTTACCGCGGTGCCCGGTACCGCACGCTGGGCCGTCTCGAACGCCGCCTGCACTGAGGGCAACGCGTCCTGTGCAGACATCGGCTCATCCTTGTAAGAGGCCAGCATGGTCTTGACGTCGGTCTGCTGCCACAACGCAAACAGCGGGGTGGACAACTCGTTGATCACGCCGGTGACGCCGACCACGAGGGTCCACGCCAACACCACGATGCCGAGCAAGTTGTGCAGGTCCAGCCATTTCAACCGGCTGGAGCGACCATGGCGTACGGTGCCGAAGTCCAGCTTCTTCATGAAAGGCCCGTACAGCACCACGCCCGACACGATGGCGATCACGAACAGCAGCGCCATCAGGCCGAGGAAAAGCTCGCCCGGCAGACCGGCGAACAGGTCGGTGTGCAGGGCAAGCATGATGTCCATGAAGGTCTTGGGTTGCTGCGACGCTGGCCTGGAAGTCTCCAGCACCTCGGCAGTGCGGGCGTCGAAGCGGATGAAATGCATGGAGTCGATATCGGCCTTCATCGTCGCGAATGAAGGCACCATCCACACATAGACCTGTGGCTCCTCGTCGTCGGCAAACATCGAGGCAATCACCTGGTCGGGATACATTCGGCGACTGATCGTCGCCAGGCGGTCGTAGCTCGCCCGCGCCGTATCTTTCGGCAGCGTCACATAGTCATGCGGCTCCAGCCAACGATCGATCTCCTCGTGGAAGATCAGCGGCAGGCCAGTCAGACAGATCAGCAGCAGAAAGGCTGTGCATACCAGACTCGTCCACTTGTGGACGAGGTACCAGCGTTTGAGCGAGTGGGAAGCGATCATCGCGCTTTACCAGTCGTAGCTGGCGCTGAGATATATCGTGCGGCGCACACCGAAATTGCAGGAGGTGCTGCTGGTGCATGCGGCGACGTAGGACTTGTCCAGCAGATTGGCGAGGTTGAGTCGCAACTTGAGGCCACGCAATGCCGGATTGGCCATGCCCAGGTCGTAGTGAAGCGCAGCGTCGAGCAGGGTGAACGCCGGCACCTTGAACGAGTTGACGTCATCACCGTATGACGAGCCGATGTAACGCACACCGCCAGAGAAGCCCAGTCCTTGCAGAGCCGTATCGTGCAAGGTGTAGTCAGCCCACAGCGAGGCGCTCTGGCGCGGTACCGCGTATTGGTAATTGCCTTGCACCGGCGCCGTGACAGCGTTGTAGCCGGTGTCGAACGCGGGCGTCTTGGTATAGCGCGAATCGGTGTAGGCGTAGCTGGCGATCAGATTCAGGTCATCGGTAAGGCTGGTGCGACTGGACAGCTCCACGCCACGCGAACGGATTTCGCCCACCTGGGTCACGAAGCCCGGGTTTTGCGGATCTGCCTCCGGCACATTCTGTTCGGTGAGGTTGTAGACCGCCATGGTGATCAGGCTATTGGAACCAGCCGGCTGATATTTGAGGCCTGCCTCGTACTGCTGGCCTGAGGTCGGTAGTGCCGCTGTGCCACTGGTGGTGAGCGAACCAAACTGCGGCTGGAACGAAGTGGAGTAGCTGAAATAAGGCGCCAGGCCGTTATCGAACAGGTAAACTAGGCCGGTACGCCAGGTGAATTTGTGATCGGGCTGGCTGGGAATGACCATGCTGGGCGTGTTGCTGGTCTGGTCTTCCTTGGTCCAGTCCTGACGCACGCCGAGCAGGAAGCGCCAGCGATCCAGGCTGATCTGGTCCTGCAGATAGACGCCCATTTGTGTGGCGTGGTTGTCTTCCGCACTGAAGCTTGCGGGCTCGGGACCCTGGATCGGCACGCCGTAGACGGGATGGAAGATGTTGATCGAGGGCACGTCGCTGCTGCCCCAAGACCAGTTCTCGTTGTAGCGCGAGTATTGCGCACCCACGAGTACGGCGTTCTTGAGCGCGCCCAGGTCGAATTCGGTCTTGAACCGGTTGTCGAGCAGGAGCGAACGCGAACTCATGTGTCGGACGAAGGCGTAGCGATCGAGCGTGGCGCCATCCGCTTCCAACCCGTCCGGCCAGATCATGTTGGCTTCGTTGCGGTTGTCGGTGAAGCGCGCGTTCTGCTCGAACGTCCAGCTGTCGTTCAAACGGTGCTCGAACTGATAGCCGACCATGCCCAGTCGCTGCACGGCCTTGTTGAAGTTGGGGTCGCCGGAACTGAAGTCGGAGGACACCTTGCCCAATGGGCTGTACAGCACGGTACCCACCGCCGGCACACTCGAGTAGTCGCCCATGGCGGGGCTATACGTGAAGTTGCTGAGCAGGGTGAGGCTCGTGTTCTCGTTCGGGCGCCAGGTGATCGCCGGCGCGATGTCGTAGCGCTTGTGTTCGATCCAGTCGGTCTGCGTGTCTTGGGTGAGGCCGACACCGGTCAACCGGTACAGCCACTTTCCATCCTGGTCGAGCGGCCCGCCGAAATCGAAGCCCATCTGGTTGCGGTCGTAGTTGCCGATGCCGAAGGTGACCTCGTGCAGTGGTGTGTCGACCGGCTGCTTGCTGACCACATTGACGACACCGCCTGGGCTGGCTTGACCATACAACACCGAGGCCGGGCCGCTCAGTACTTCCACGCTTTGGTAGAAATACGGGTCGACCATGGCGTTGCTGCTGGTGTCGTCCTGCAAGCCATCCAGATACACGCCGGGTGTGAATCCGCGCAGTTGCAAACTACTTGAGCCCCAGAAGTTGGAAACGGTTCCCCGGGTTTCCGCGACGATGCCGGGCGAATAACGCACGGCTTCGTTGAGGCTTTGTGGCTGTTGATCGTCCAGCTGCTGGCGCGTCACCACCGAGATCGACTGCGGCGTTTCGATGATCGGCGTATCCGTCTTGGTGCCCGCCACGCCGGCACTCGCCACATATCCCACCGTGCTGGCCTGCCCCAGCACGGTCACGCTGGCCAGCGTCTTGGCATTCAAGTCCCCGGATGCACCTGAGGATGCAGCGAAGATCATGAAGCGGTTATCCGCCTCCGCGATCGTCTGCAAGCCGCTGTCAGCGAGCAGAGTCTTCAATCCCTCCTGGGTCGTGTAGTTGCCATGCAGGCCTGAGCTGGTCTTGTCCGCCACCAGCCGCTTGTCGTAGTCGAGTGAAATGCCTGCCTCATGGATGAAGCGTCCGAGGGCCTCGCGCATGGATCCGGCCGGAATCGAGTAAATGTGCGAAGCGGATGGCGTTACAGCCATCACGGCCGCTGCCGGGTAGGCGGTAACCACGGCAGTTGCCGCGCAGATGGCCCACAGCATAGATCTGCCAAGCCCGGTTTGCCGCCATTCGTGCGGTACCCGTTGGAGGTGCTGACGGTTGCCGACCATGGATTTCCCTTTTGATTGTAAATGCGAATCATTATTATTATCGCAAATTCGTTCGAAAGGAAGCCCACATCAAGCGGTGCTCCATGGTCACTGGCGACAAGCTCCCTCAGGGCATTTCCTGGCTGGAACAACAGCGGATCGTTCGCACTCACTTCACTCGCCATCGAGCAAATGATGGAAAGGTGCTGTCAGGTCGTTGTCGTCATCTTCCAGCCGATAGCAGGAAAATCTCGCCAGGTGCATTCCCGTCTCGCGGCGCGCCTGCCATGGCTGTTCTTCTTTGATAACCGGGAGTGTGGACGTGATCAGTACTGTCGATGTGGTGATGCGCCTACTCACGGCGGCCGTGCTTGGTGCCGTGATCGGAGTGAACCGGGGACGCCTTGAGTGGGCGGCAGGCTTGCGCACGCACATGCTGGTCAGCGTGGGTGCCGCGCTGGCCGTCATCGTCTCGGCCTACGGTTTTCAGCATGCGCTGACGTACGACCATGTGGTACTCGATCCTTCACGCATCGCCGCGCAGGTCATCAGCGGGATCGGCTTTCTCGGCGCAGGCACGATCCTGTTCCTGCAGAAGGAACAGGTCATCAAGGGCCTGACCACTGCCGCCGGACTCTGGGCTGTGGCCGCCGTCGGCTTGGCCGCTGGAACCGGTCTGTATATCCCAGCTGTCGCGGCCACCACCATCCTGTGGGTGATTCTTGCGTTGCTCAAGCCACTCGAAAGGCGCTTTGTCAGGCCACGTCGCCAGTACACCTCGCTACTGATCGAACTCAGCACCGGTTCGGCCCTGTCGGCCGTCGAGCGCGTGCTCGACAACTTCCACGCGCCGGTTCGATACATGCTCCTGCGGCGCCAGCAGGACGGCCATGACAGCCTGGACGTACGCTTCGCGACGGCGATCGCCCTCAGCAAGCTCACCGAAATTGTCGATGCGTGCCGGGCCATCGAGGGCGCCGGCGCGATCACTATCGCGACGCCGGGTCGAAGTCGCGATTGATGTTGCCATGCTCGACGCTCGTTTGCGGCGAGCGAGCGCAGCGGCTCAGCGTGGCACAGCATCCACCCAAGGCTTGATGATGCTGATCCACAATAGATAGCCCTTGCGGTTCATGTGCAAGCCGTCCGCGCCGAACAGCTCGGGCTGTGGTCGACCGTCCTTGCCGAGAAGCGGTGTAAAGGCATCGAGATAAGTTACGCCCTTCTGTGTCGCGGCATACGCACGGACCAGTGCATTCGCCCGGCGAATCTTGGGCAGCAATACCGCGCGTGCCACGCTGGGTTTGATCGCAATGAAGGCGATCGGCACGCCGGGATCGACTGCGCGCGCCTTGCGCACGAAGGCGGCGAAATCATCGCGCACCTGTTCCGGAGTGCTGCCTTCTTGCAGGTCGTTGTCGCCGGCATACATGACGATGGCGCGTGCGTGGTACGGCGCCACGATGCGATCGGCGAAGAACGTCGAGTCGCTGATCACGGAACCGCCGAAGCCGCGATTGATGACGCTCAGTTCCGGGAAATCCGCCGCCAACGATTTCCAGTGCTCGATCGACGAGCTGCCGATGAACAGGATGGAGCCCGCGGCCGGCGGATGCGCCCGGTCGGTCGCCTCGAACGCTGCGATGGCCGGATTCCATTGTGCGTGGTCGTTGTCGCGGGCATGTGCCAGCAGCGGCAGCAATGCGAACAGCAGGATGATCAGTCGCTTCATCGTTCCACCTCGATTTCTGGGGCAAGCCCTGAGGTTAGCGCGGACGAGCGAGTTCGGACACCTTGAGCACCATCGCGATGCGCTGTCCGTTCCAGCGATAGATCATGTGCTCGGATTGCACGCACGGCGCCACCAGGTCCGGATAGAAAACGGCTACGCATTCGCCCGCATGGCGGGCGCTGTTGTAGACGATCCCGTTGGAGCCCACCTGACGCAGTTGTTTTGCCAACGCCACGCTGGCGACATAGCTGTGCGGGTCATGCACTTCGGGCCAGCCATCACGCACGTCGTGGACTTTGCCGGCAATGCTTGTGCGGTAGCAGCGCATCTCGATGTCGCACGCCGGTTCGTCAGTAGCGGCTAGAAACTGCTCGCGGTGGTACACGGTTTCCTCCACCGCGGTGGCCACGCTGTGCGCGGCATAGAACACACCCCACGTGCCGTCGGAGAAACGACTGCCTTCCGGATTGATATGGGTGAACGCCGCCATCACCGGTGTCGAACCCGGTCCGCTGATGCGATGCTCCTTCGGCACCAGGTTGAGTGCTCCAGCCTCCTCACGCAGGCGCGGATTGGTCAGCGCCTCGATCGCGAATGCCGCATCGAGATCGGACGGATCGGCGATGCGGTCATACACGCCCACCGGCGGAAAACGGCTGGGTACGATGCGGTACGCCTGGCTCCAGCGGATGCGTTTGACCGGTGGCAGTTCGGTTGGCATCAAGACTCCGTGATGTGCTCTCTTCCCTGCCTGCAGGGGAGGAACAAAGCCTGCGGCATTCCGGTCTCGCCCACCGCGACAAGACACACAACTTCACTCAACCGCGTTGTGCATCCAGATACTGGCGCACCACATACAGGTCGGCCACGTTGCCCGACAACATGCGCTCCAGTGCGGAATGGCCGCCGAACAGCGGCGCCTGATTCGGCTTGTGCAGCCACGCGTCGGCCTGTGCCGGATCGGGAAACAGGATCTGCAGCGATTTCCAGATGCCGAGCAGATAGCTGATCCGCTCGATCGTGTCGCGAGCGAGTGCCGCATCGCGTTGGCGCTTCCATTTGTAGAACGTCGATTCCGGCGGATCGCCAAGCAGCTTGCGCTGGTCAGCCATGCGCAACTTCCAGTGTTCGGCCAGACGGAAGAACGCGCGCAACGCGGGGCCACCGAGATCGCCGGTGGGAGTGGTTTCAGGCAGCGATTGAGCCAGCATGCGAAACTCTCCATATGAAGCTCGAGTAAATCTTACTTCATATGAAGAGTTTGATCAATTCTTGACCACATCCGCGCCTGTGCTCAGGGCCCGGGCGAGGTCGCCTTGCCATCCTTCGCGCAGTCGCAGCTGTACTCCGGTTCCGGACCACCCTCGGCGATGAAGCGGTCGATGCGCTGCTCCAGCACCGGCAGCGGCACCGAGCCGGTGGATAGCACGGTGTCGTGGAAATGGCGCAGGTCGAATTTCGATCCCAGTGCCTTCTCCGCCTTGGCGCGCAGGTCGAGGATCTTCAGGTAGCCCAGTTCGTACGACAGCGCCTGGCCCGGCCAACTGATGTAGCGGTCCACCTCGTTGGCGATCTCGCGTGCGGACAGTGCCGTGTTGACGGTCAGGTAATCGATGGCCTGCTGGCGAGTCCAGCCCAGATGGTGGATGCCGGTGTCGACCACCAGTCGGCAGGCGCGCCACATCTGGTAGGTGAGGAAGCCGAACTTCTGGTACGGCGTCTGGTAAATGCCCATCTCGTTGCCGAGATATTCCGAGTACAGGCCCCAGCCTTCGCCGTAGGCGGAGATGTAGCCGTTGCGACGGAATGCGGGCTGGTCGTGACTCTCGTCCGCCAGCTCCAGTTGCAGCGAGTGCCCGGGATAGGATTCGTGCAAGGTCAGCGCAGGCATGTTGTAGAGGCCGCGCGACGGCAGGTCGTAGGTGTTGACCAGATAGACGTCCGGACCACCGCGACCGGAGGTGTAGTACGGTGCAATGGCATCAGGCACCGGCTCGATGGTGAAGCGCTCGCGCGGCAGATGGCCGAAGAACTTCGACATCTGGCCATCCACTTCCTTGGCCACCCATGCGCTCTTGTCGAGCAGCTCCTGTGGCGTCTTCGCGTAGAACTGCGGGTCGCTGCGCAGGAACTGCAGGAACTCGGCGAAGCTGCCCTTGAAGCCCGAGTCCTGCATCACCTGCAGCATCTGCGCGTGGATCTTCGCGACCTGGTCCAGACCGATCTGGTGGATCGCATCGGGACTCAGGTCCAGCGTGGTGTACTCGTGGATCTGCTGGCGATAGAACGCCTTGCCATCCGGCATCGCCTCGGCGGCCAGCGTGGTACGCGCCTGCGGTACGTACTCGCTGCGGAAGAAGATCAGCAGCTTCGCATAGGCGGGAATCACGACATCGCGAACGCGCTGCAGCGCCTGGCCCTGCAGCGCTTGCGCCTGATCTGCCGGAATCGATGCCGGCAGCTGCTTGAACGGTGCGTAGAAGCTGCTCTGGGTCGGATCCTTCAGCTCGGCCACGGCGGCGATCGACACGTCTCGCCCCTTCAGCACTTCACGCGGCACGCTGAAGCCACGCTTGAGGCCGGCACGCATGTTGTCGATCTGCTGGTCGAAATAGGCGGGGATCTGGTCGAGGCGATCGAGGTACTTGCGGTAATCGTCGACGGTGCGCAGCTTGTCGCCGCCCAGGTCATAGTCGATGTCGGACCAGAACGCCGAGTCGCTGTTGAACGGCATCTGCCAGTTCATGAATTTCTGGTCGGCGACGAAGTTGCCGATCTGCTCGCGGTACACCGCGTAATTGACCTGGTTGGCCGGCGACAGCTGCGCCACGTCGATGCCGTCGAGCTGCTTGAGCACATGCTGCCAGTAATCAAGCCGCTGCTGCTGGCTGGCCGCGTCGACATCGTCGAGCCGACCATTGTTCGGCTGCGACTCGCCCGAGGCGCTGACCCCGGCGTGGCCGGTGCGCCAGGCCCATTCGGCGCTGTAGACCTGCTTGAAATGCGCATCGACATCCTGCGCAGCCCATGCCGGAGCAGCCAGAACAAAAGCGCCCAGTGCCAGCCATTGCATGCCCATCATGATCTTCACTGCTGAGATGTCCCCGTCGGTGGCGGTGCGTGAACGACCGCCTTGGCGGCATCTTCCACGCTCCAGAAGTCGAGCGCCTGTGGCATAAGCTGGGGCAAGGCGGCCCGCAGCAGCAACGCACGCACGGCGTCCTTCAATCTTGCCACGCGCAGCGCGATGCCACGAGCGCCAAGCCACGCGGCGAAATCCGCCAGCGCCTCCAGTGCGGTGCTGTCCAGATCGGGCGACTCCTCCAGGCTGAGCACCACGGTGTGGCTGTCGGGATGGCTTTCCACCTGCTGCCGTGCCAGTGCCAGCACCGATTCGGCATTGGCGAAAAACAGCGGTTCCTCCGGTCGCAGGATCAGCAGGCCGTTGAGCGGCTGCGCACTCGGGTGCTCCTCGATGTCGACAAAATCATGGCTGCCGGCCAGCTGGCCGAGCACGCTGAGGCGTGGCGTGGCGAGCTGGCGCAACAGCATCACCAGGCTGAAGGCGATCGCCACCAGCAGACCGTTGAGGATGCCCAGCGCCAGCACTGCCAATACGGCCGCGAGCGCCACCAGCCGATCGCGCTTCCATTGCAGATAGGGTTTGAACACCGACAGACGCCACGACTTGCTCACCGCATGGATCACGATCGCCGCCAGCACCGGCTCGGGAATGCGTTCGATCCAGCGCAGCAGCAGCAACACCATCAACAGAATCGCCGCCGCCGCGACCAGCCCGGCCAGTCGCGAGCGCGCACCGGCCGCCTCGTTCGCCGAAGTGCCGGAATAACCGGCGCCAAGCGGCATACCGTGCAACAGTCCCGACAGCGCATTGGCGATGCCGATCACCAGCAGGTCGCGGTTCGCCTCGACCGGATCGCCGTGCTTCAGCGCAAACGCGCGGATTGCTCCGTATGACTCCGCATAAAGCACCAGCAGCAGGGCCGCGGCCAGCTCGATGCTGGGCAGCCACTGACTGCTCGTCGGCCACGTCGGCAGCGCCCAGTCCGGCGTGAGATTGATCGCGCCGGTCAGGGTCACACCACGCTGCGCCAACCAGCCGGAAGCCGCGACACCAAGCACGATCACCAGCAGGCTGCCTGGAAGGCGCCGCACCCGCTCACAGAGAAACAGCAACAGCAACGCAACGACACCGGCACCCATCGTGGCCGGCTGGATCTGGCCGATGGATTTGACCAGGGTGGTGAGCAACAGCGGCACGAAATCGCCGTGCAGGCCCGGCAAACCTAACAGGTTCGGGACCTGCTTCAGCGCGATCACGCAGGCCAGGCCGAAGGTGAAACCGCGCAGCACCGGCCGCGCGATCAAGTGCGACAGACCGCCGAGACGCGCCGCGCCGGCAATCAGGAAACAGCCGCCAGTAAGCAGCACCAGGGTGGCTGCCACTGCGGCGCGTGAAACCGCATCCGGGCCGGCCAGTGCCAGCGTGCCGGCCGCCAGCACCGCCGCCGAGGACGAAGTGGCCGAGACGATCGCGTAACGGCTGCGACCCAGCAAGCCATAGCAGACCAGACCGACGAACAGCGCGATCACACCGGCTTGCGGCGGCAATCCGGCGATGCCCGAATACGCCACCGCCTCGGGCAGCAACAGGCCGGCGATCGACAACCCGGCCAGTACATCCACGCCGATGGTGGAACCCGGCGCGGAAGCAGGTGCCGGGTTGGCGTTCATTCGATCGTCCCGCTCCAACCTGGCAGATACGCCGTGTCATGGCTGTGTGCGAACAGGAGTGCCTGCTGCAGTGCCTTCGCCGTGACCTTGCCACCCGGCAGCTTCAGGTTGCGGCGATAGAAATCAGCCCACAGGAATTCCGCAAACGGTATCGCGTCCTTGGCGCAACCGCCGGCCATGCGTACCCGTGCGGCGAGCGTACGGTAGGGATCGTCGGCCATCTCGGTGAGGCTGGTTGGAATCGCGTCGTAATCGGTGCGGTTGCCATGCTGGTCATACGGATGCGCCCAGCGGTTGAACTCCATCGTATGCCAGAACACCGGCGGCTCCAGCCAGGAGAAATCGCGCTGGATCATCACCGGCACACTCTTCACACCCTCCTCCAGCAAGGCGAGGCCGAGATGGTGGTGATCGACGATGTAGACGCGGTGCTTCGGACCCAGCACGCCGGGGAAGCAATGCGATGCAAGCAGCTCCTGGCGCTTCTTCTTGCCGAGCTTTTCCCAACCCGCGCGCTTGGCCGCCACCTCGGCCTTGCCCACGGTCAACTGGGTCGGCCGCAGCTTGGCCGGAGCAATCGTCAGCAACGGATGGCGCACACCTGACATGGCACGACTCCCAAGGACGGATACAGTGCTGCCGAGCGTACCCGAGCCAGCACAATGATGGCGTCATGGGCTACGCGAAATTTCCTGCGACCGCAGGTCTATTCCATGCCGGCGAAGTGGCCGCCCACCGATTGCAGATAGGCATCCAGATTGCGGCCCGGATGCTCATCGAAGCACTCGCCGGATACCGTGCAGAGAACGATGCGGTCGGGCCGGAAATTGCGAAAGCCCTCACGCAACCGGCACCACGTGCCCAGCGTCCACTTGCCGCCCCAGAACGCCAGGCACAACGGTTCGACCTCGCGCGTGCTGGTGTTGCCGGCCTCGTCGCTGTATTCGATCTGCAGCACGTGACGCGCCTCGATCGCCGCATGCAGCTGGTCAATTCGCGCGGCAAAATCGGCCTTGCCCTGGTCGCGCCAGATCGGTGCGTAGATGCGCGTGCGTGCCGAGCGCTCACGCAATTCGGGCGGCAACACCGCCTCGATCTTCAGCAATGCGGACTGCGCGCTTTCGGCCAGCTGGCTGCCGGCGAAGGCACGTACGAAACGCGTACCGACCACCAGGGCTTCGAGCTCGTTCGCACTGAACATCAGCGGCGGGATGTCCGAACCCTTGCGCAACACGTAGCCGACGCCGGCCTCGCCCTCGATCGGGACGCCGGACAACTGAAGATCCGCCACGTCGCGGTATACCGTGCGCAATGAGACACCGAGCGTCTGCGCCAGCGAACGCGCCTGCAGCGCGGTGCGACGACCGCGCAGGGCATGGATGATGAGGAACAGGCGGTCGGCACGACGCATCCGTGCATCATCGCCGAGACGGGCGACTGCGAACAGCGCCGAACGTCACGCCTGTCGCGGCTCATGACATTGAACTCCTCTCGTCGAACCCGTCAAGATAAGGCCGCCTGTGCAGCCGCCAGTTCGGCATCCGCGGTTGCGGCGCGCTGCATCGCCGGCCGTGCAAGCACCCGGTCGATATAGGCGCGGATCACCGGCAGCTCCGGCACCAGCTTGAACATCGTGGTCCAGTTCAACGCCGTGCCCCACAGCACGTCGGCCGCGCTGAAGGTATCGCCGAGCATGTACGGCCCCTGCTCCAGTTGATCGGTGAGCGTCTTCAGCATGGTGTCGAAATCGCCGTACGGAGAGGTCGACGGTGACGCCGGGTCACGCTGCATCGACTTGTCGATCAGGGCCGGTTCGAAGCACGAACCGTAGAACACCAGCCAGCGCAGGTAGGGCCCGCGCAAGGGATCGCCGATCGGGGGTGCCAGCTTCGCTTCGGGGTAGAGGTCGGCGAGGTACATGAACACCGCCGGCTGTTCGGTGATCAGCGCATCACCATGCCGGATCGCCGGTACCTTGCCCATCGGATTGATCGCGAGGTATGCCGGTGCACGCTGCTCGCCCTTCTTGAAGTTCAACACGTGCAGGTCGAACGGCACGCCGAGTTCCTCAAGCAGTGCACGGGCACCGCGAGAGCGGCTGTTCGGAGCGTGGAAGAACGTGACTTTCGGGTTCATGGCGATTCCTCGCGATGCTTGTCAGCGATGCGACGATCAAAGATGCCGCGTTTCCGCCGGCGGCGACTGCCAGTTGTTGGCGCGACCGTCAGCGTAGTGCAGTGGCGCATCGATCAGCTCCTGCGGTTCGACATCGTCGAGGCAAGCCAGGTTGACGCTGTAGAAGTCACCACCGAGCACATCCAGGTGGCCGCGGCCAAACGGTCGCACACCGCAATGCCGGCAGAACAGGTGATGCATGCTGTTCGAACCGAACTGGTAATCGGACAGCGCGTCCTCTCCCGACAGCAGGCGGAACGCGTCCGGTTTCACGATCACGCCCCACGAGCGCGTCTTGGTGCAGATCGAGCAATTGCAACGGCCGCTGCCCGCAGCCAGGTCGATCGTCGCCTCGAGGCGCACCGCGCCGCAATGGCAGCTGCCGCGATAGGTCTTGTTCATGACTTGCTCCGCTTGAAGAAGTTGCCGTGATGCAGACCCGTCAGTGCAGCCAGCAGCATGCGCCTGCGGGGTCGCGCGGCAGGCGACGATTCCTGCCGATCATTCGAAGCATCTGCGGCCGGCCACCGGTACTGTCCATCCATGAGCAGGCCGCGCAGATGAAGCGGCCGGTAAGCCATCAGGGTGCGTTGCAGAATCGGATTCATGCAAATGTCCTCATGCCGCAGCCAGGGTTTCGCCCACACACCACGGCGGCAGCTGGGCGTGCTTGAACAGCCGGTACCAGTGCTCACGATCGCTGGGGCTGTACAGATCCAGCGTGTGGATCACCTCACGGGCGAACTCCACGCTGCCGAGATGGCTGGCCGTGATCGTGCCGCCGTCGCTGACCGCCAACACCTCGCTGTCGTACTGCCCGGCACCGGCATAGCCGGGCACCTGGATGGCGATCTGGCCGGGCCAGTTGCCGGTATGGCGGCAGTTGTCGAGCAGGCCGGCGCGGGCCAGTGCCAGCACGCCACTGTCGATGGCGGCTACTGGTGAACCGGCTGCATGCAGCTCGCGGATGGCGGCCACTGCCGCCTCGCCTTCACCACGTTGCCAGAGGTGGCCACCCGGCACGATCAGCAGCGCGGCGCGCCGGAAATCGAGCTGCGCCAGCGCCAGCTCGGGCTGCACGGTGAGGCCTCCCATCGACGCCACCGGCGCCTGCGAAAAGCCCACTGCCTGTACCCGCCAGTCACCGGGGCGACGGATCTCGCACAGGGCCAGCGCGGCCTGCCAGTCGGCAAAGCCGTCAAACACCAGGAAATAAACCGTATCGCGCATGTCGTATCCCTCCGCTGTGGAGGTACAGCATGCATAGCCCCTGCTGCCAACGTAGTGTCAGCAACCAGTCGGCCTGATGACGATTCGGGCCATCCAGCGGCCCCATGCTGGCGCTGTTCGGCCGGAGCCGGGACAATGCGCCATTCTTCTGCCCGGACCCGACATGAAGCCCATCTCGCTGATCCAGTTCCTGATCGAGGAACGCCGCGCCGGCCATATCAATGCCGAACTTTCACTGCTGATCGAAGTGGTTGCGCGCGCCTGCAAGCGCATCGCGGTCGCCACCAACAAGGGCGCACTTGGCGGCGTGCTCGGCATGGCCGGCAGCGGCGACGCGCTGAGCATGAACATCCAGGGCGAGGCGCAGAAGAAGCTGGACGTGATCTCCAACGAGATCCTGCTGGAAGCCAACGCCTGGGGCGGCCACCTCGCCGCCTGCGCGTCGGAGGAGATGGAAGACCCGCAGCAGATTCCGGACGGCTATCCGAAGGGCAACCACCTGCTGTTGTTCGATCCGCTGGACGGCAGCTCGAACATCGACGTGAACATCTCGGTCGGCACGATCTTCTCGGTGCTGCGTTGCCCGGACGACATCACCGAACCGAAGGTCGAGCACTTTCTGCAACCCGGCACCACCCAGCTCGCCGCCGGCTACGTGGTGTACGGCCCGGCCACCGTGCTGGTGCTGACCTTCGGCCACGGCACTCACGAGTTCACGCTGGAACGCGAGGTCGGCAGCTTCATGCTGAGCCGGCGCGGTATCCGGATACCCGAGGAAGCCACCGAGTTCGCCATCAACATGTCGAACCAGCGCCATTGGCAAGCGCCGATGCAGCGTTACGTCGGTGAGCTGCTGGCCGGCAAGGACGGTCCACGCGGCAAGGACTTCAACATGCGCTGGGTCGCCTCGATGGTGGCCGACGTGCATCGCATCGTCACCCGCGGCGGCGTGTTCTATTACCCGCTGGACGCGAAGATCCTCAAGCAGGGCGGCAAGCTGCGCCTGATGTACGAAGCGAATCCGATGGCCTTCATCATCGAGCAGGCCGGCGGCGCGGCAACCACGGGACGCGAGCGCATCATGGAACTGCAGCCGACCGGGCTGCACCAGCGCGTGCCGGTGTTCCTCGGTTCGAGGAAGGAAGTCGAGGTGGCCACGCATTACCACCTGGAAGCCGACGGCGCGCAAGGCTGATACAGCAGCGCCCTCTCCCCATGGAGAGGGCGCAAGCGCACGGCCCGTTCCATGCCCCGGTTACGCCATGACCGAGCCATAGACTTACCTCCGTATCCACTCTCTCAGCGCGACACCGCCGATGTCATTCCGCCGCTACCTGCTGCCACTGCTCGCCACGCTCGCGCTGAGTGCGTGCTTCAGCGGCAGCAAACCCGTGCCAGCACCGCCAGTCATCGTGCCGCCGCTGGCCCCCGTGAAGCTCAAGATCGGCCTTGCGCTCGGCGGTGGTGCCGCGAAAGGCTTCGCACATATCGGCGTAATCAAGATGCTGGAAGCCAGCGGCATCCATCCGGACGTGGTCGCCGGCACCAGCGCGGGCAGTGTGGTTGGTGCGCTGTACGCCAGCGGCATGGATGCGTTCACACTGCAGGAAACCGCGTTCGGTCTGGACGAAACGAAGATCCGCGACGTGCGGCTGTTCTCCGGTGGCCTGGTGCAAGGACAGGCCCTGCAGGATTACGTCAACCAGCTGGTGCACCAGCAGCCGATCGAGCACTTGAAGATTCCGTTCGCCGCGGTTGCCACTCAGTTGGAAACCGGCCAGCGCACCGTGTTCGTGCGTGGCAACACCGGTCAGGCAGTGCGTGCCTCATCCAGCATTCCCGGCGTGTTCGAGCCGGCCGAAATCAGCGGCAAGCACTATGTCGACGGCGGCGTGGTGAGCCCGGTACCGGTGGACGCAGCACGCCAGCTCGGTGCCGACTTCGTCATCGCGGTGGACATCTCGACCAAGCCCAATGGCGGCAACCCGCAGGGCATGGTCAACATCGTTGGCCAGACCATTGCGATCATGGGCCAGCAACTCGGCGCACAGGAAATGGCACGCGCCGATGTGGTGATCCGGCCGAACATCGGCGGCATCGGCCCAACCGATTTCGAGCAGAAGAACCAGGCCATCCTCGAAGGCGAGAAGGCTGCGCTCGCGGCGATTCCGGCCATTCGCGCCAAGCTCGCAGCAATGACCTCGGCACGTCAGGCCGCTGCCATGTCGGCACCGCCACAGCACTGACTCGCACTCCGCACAGTCGGAAGAACACGCCGTGCCTTCCTGCACTTGGCGCATGTGAAGTCGGGTTGTAGCGTGTGGCCCTGTTTACGCCGGAGCCAACCATGATCAAATGCACGCACCTGCCAGTCTCCATGTTGTTGATGATCATGGCGCTCGCGCCCGTGGCTTTCGCGGAACCGGCGAATGTCGATCCACGGATCGATCAATTGCTGACCCAGCTGACCAGGACGCAACCGATCGAGGCGGTGTCGATCTCGCCGGATGGCAAGCAACTGGCCTGGGTGATCGAGCGCCAAGGCAAGTCGGCGATCGAGGTGGCCGCGGTCGATGGCAGCCAAGTGCATGCGGTGAGTGCGGCGGCGAAACCGGGCAGCTGCGCCGAATCCGGCATTGCATGGGCGCCGGACTCGCGTCATCTTGCGTTCGTGTCCAACTGCAGCATCGACATGACCAGCACCAAGGTGATGCAGAACGACATCTATCTGGACGACACCACCGGCAACGATGCACCGCCCACACGACTGGCCCAGCTGCAGGGTTATGCGCGCGCGCTGCAATGGACTGCCGACGGCAAGTCGCTCGGCTTTTTGTATGTGCCCGGCGCCACCCGCCATGCCAGTGCGCTGGCGGCGGCGAAGCCGGCGGCCGGTGAAGTGGGTGTGACCGGCGTGGAAGTGCAGCACGTGGCCAGTATCGACATCGCCAGTGGCACACTGCACGAACTCACCCCGGTCGGCATGTACGCGTACGAATTCAATTGGTCGCCGGACGGTACACGGATCGCCTACACCGCCGCGTTGCCGCCGGGCGACAACAACTGGTGGATTGCCAAACTGTATGTGCAGCCGGCGCAGCCGGATGCCGCTGCCACCGTGCTGGTCGACCCGACCCATGTCGACAGCGGATCGCTGCACGGTCTGCAGATCGCGCTGCCACGCTGGTCGCCTGACGGTTTGCGGATCGCCTTCATCGGCGGCCTGATGAGCGACCAGGGCGCCACCGGCGGCGACATCTATGCGGTGTCGAGCGCGGGCGGCATGCTCAGCAATCTTACGCCCGGCATCCATGTCACGCCGTCATGGTTTAGCTGGAGCAGTCCGCAAGCGCTGCGGGTGAACCAGATCAGCAACGGCCAGACACAACTCGCCGACTACGCCGTGCACGGCGACCGTGCGACCCAGCAGAAAGTGTGGTTTATCCTGCCGGCCAGCGTCGGCGATGGTACGGCCGCACTGGCGCTGTCGCAGTCGCGCGACCAGCAGCAGATCGCCTTCATCCAGAGTTCCTATGCTGCCGCGCCCGAAGTGCATGCCGGCGCACTCGACAACACACCGCCGCCGGCGGTCACCATGATCAATGCTGCACTGAAACCGGCCTGGGGCAAATCCGAGTCGGTGCAATGGAACCACGAAGGCTTCCACGTACAGGGCTGGTTGCTGTACCCGGCCAACTACGACCCGAAGAAGACCTATCCGATGATCGTGGTGGTGCACGGTGGCCCTTCCAGCGCGGTGATCCCGAGCTGGCCAAGCGTAGGCTACGGCGGTGCACCGCTGTCGGCGCTGGGCTATTTCGTGTTGATGACGAACCCGCGCGGCAGCTACGGCCAGGGCGAGAAGTTCGTGCAGGCGAACCGCCGTGACTTCGGCTATGGCGACCTGCGTGACACACTCGCCGGCATCGACGCCGTGGAGAAGAAATTCCCGGTCGACGACAAGCGCCTCGGCCTCACCGGCTGGAGCTACGGCGGCTTCATGAGCATGTTCGCGCCGACCCAGACCCAGCGCTTCCGCGCCGTTGTCGCCGGCGCCGGCATCTCCAACTGGCAGAGCTATTACGGCCAGAACCTGATCGACCAGTGGATGCCGCCGTTCTTCGGTGCCAGCGTCTACGACGACCCGGCGGTATACGCCAAGAGTTCGGCGATCAACTTCATCAAGCAGGTGAAGACGCCGATGTTGATCGTGGTCGGCGACCGCGACGCCGAATGCCCGGCGCCGCAATCATTCGAGATGTGGCATGCGTTGCGCGCACAGGGCGTAGCGACCTCGCTGGTGGTGTATCCGAACGAGGGGCATCATTTCGTCGATCCGGCCCACCAACGCGACGTGCTGCAACGCGCGCTGGGCTGGTTCGGGAAGTACTTGCCGGCAACGAAATAGTTTGCACTGCAAAGCTTGCTGATGGCGTGATCCATGGCCACTACAGCCATGATTCATGCTCGCTGCCACCAGTCATGCTTGACACAGATCCATGTGTATTGCTGTACTAATACACATGGATGCTTCTCTGCTTACCGTTCAACCTGCCGCGCCGGAACCGATCTACCGGCAGATCGTCGAGCAACTGCGTCGGCTGATTGCCGGCGGCCAGCTCGCCGCCGGTGACTCGCTGCCGTCCGTGCGCGACGTCGCCGGCTTCCACGCAATCAATCCAATGACCGTGTCGCGCGCCTACGGCATCGCCGAAAGCGAGGGCCTGCTTGAGCGCCAGCGCGGCAAGGGCATGGTGGTGGCTGGCACGCACAAGACCACCCAGGCCGCCAGCCATCGGCTCGCCCTGCTGGAACCACAATTGCAGGCACTGGTGCGCCAGACCCGTGAACTCGAACTGCCCGCCGAACCGGTACTGCGGCGGCTGACCAAACTGCTGGGGGAATGAATGATCGCAATGATCGCCATCGCTGCGCTGACTATGTGGCTGCTGCTTGCCGAGCCCTTGCTGGGGCGCGCCGCGCATCGCCGGCTGCTAACCGCACTGGACAACGGGGATGCCGATGCGCGCCGACGCTTCTATCTCAGCTGGACCTGGCAGGGTTGGGTGCTGGTGCTGGTCACTCTCGCACTGACGCTTGGCGTATGCCGCTGGACACCAGCACAACTGGGGTTGCGCGTGCCGCAGCTGGCCGCACAACTTCCATTCGGCTTGGTCGCTGGCGTATGCGCGGCCTTGCTGGCCGGTGCGCTGACCGGTGTGGTGATGGCACGCAAGTCATCCAGCACACCCGTGGTCAAGGCTCCGTCGCGTGTGGCCGGTGGAGACAAGGTCCTGCGCATGTTGCCGCGCACACGCCGCGAGCGCTGGGCGTTTGCCGCACTGGCGATCACGGCCGGCATCGGTGAAGAACTGGTTTGGCGCGGCTTTGGGCTGGGTGCCCTGCAACTGTGGCTGCCGCATGCGTCGACGGCACTGCTGATCGTGTTGCTGGCGGTGAGCTTCGGCTGGGCGCATTTGTACCAGGGTCTCGTCGGCATGCTCGCAACCGGCCTGATCGGTGCACTGATGGCCGGCCTGTATCTGGCCACCGGCAGCCTGCTGCTGCCGATGCTGCTGCATGCGTTGCTCGATCTGCGCGCTTTGCTGATTCCGACCGCTCCATCGGCCACCGCAGGGTCGACGACATGAGCAACCGCTTTGTTTCGCCGCGCCATCTCGGCACAACCCAGCCACCACCGGTGCGGGAACACCAAAGCAACTGCCGCTGCATCGCCGGGCTTCAACAATTTCGAGGGGAAAACGCATGAACGCCGTATTACGTGAAATGGAAGCCACCACCGCGCCGCTGAGCGTGAGCGGACTCGTCCACTGCTACGAAGGCAGCAACGTGCTCACCGGCGTCGACCTGACGCTGGAGCCGGGCAGCGTGCTCGGATTGATCGGCCGCAACGGCGCCGGCAAATCCACCCTGCTCCGCATCATGCTCGGCCTGCTACAGCCGCTGGCCGGCGAAGCCCTCGTATTCGGCAAACCAGCCCTGAAGCTCGACGATGCCGCCAAGGCGCGCATCGCCTACGTGCCGCAGCAACCCGAGGCACTGGCGTGGCTTACCGCTCAGCAGATGCTGGACTTCGTCGGACGCTTCTACCCCCGCTGGGATGCGGCCTTTGCCAGGCGCATGCTGGAACGTTGGCAGATCGCACCGAACAAGTTGCTGGCCAAGCTGTCGCCGGGCGAACGTCAGCGCGTCGACCTGATCCGCGCGCTCGCCTCGCAGCCGGAGCTGCTGGTGCTGGACGAGCCGGCCGCGGCGCTCGATCCGGTCGCGCGCCGCGAGCTGCTGCGCGAAGTGGCACTGCGCGCCGGCGAGTCCGGCACCACCGTGCTGTTCTCCACCCACATCGTGTCGGACCTTGAGCGAGTCGCCTCGGAGATTGCCTTCCTGCATCAGGGCAAACTGCTTATGCGCTGTAGCGTCGACGAGACCAAGGAGCATTACGCACGACTGTGGCTGCCGGCACGAATGAGTGCCGCAGCGCCCGCGCCGGCGTTGAGCCGACGACGCCACGACGACGGCAGCCTGAGCTTGGTGGTGGAACGCGATGCGCACGGCCAGTGGCCGGAAGCGGCAAAGCTGCCCGGCGCGCGCGTCGACGCGCTGGGACTGGAGGATCTGTTTGTGGAGATCGCCGAATGAACCCGTTGCAGTTGCTCCGGATTCCCTGGTTTTCCACGCATCGCTCGATGCGCTGGATGATGGTGTTCGTGCTTGCGTGCTGCTGCATGGGCGCCATCGCGATCGGCATATTTGCCCCCGGACCCGCTCAATGGAAAGGTATCGCTGGCCTGATTGGTCTTGGCCTGTTCTTCCTGTGGGCCTTCTTTCTCTCGACTACTTTGTTGCTGGCCATCGACACCCGGCAATTGCGCGTACCGGGCATCCAGCAACAGATCATCCGCAGCTTGCTGCTGTGTAGCGTGCTTTCCATCGGCGTGCCGGCTGCGCTGCTTGGCTTGTTGGGTGAACCAGTGGTACCCGTCGTGATTCTGCTGTCGTTGGCAAGCATTCTGGGCATCGCCTTCGCACTGATGCCGCGCTACTTGGCCGCACTGCTCGGAATAGCGCCATCGCTAATCAACGCACTGTGGTATCGCTTCCACCTGCCCGGTCCTGATGACCCTCGTTTCACTACCGCCGGTTCGCTTGCTGTTGTTGTGCTGGTGCTGCTCATCAGCTGGCGCTGGCAGCAGTTGGTGCGAGCCGGCACCAACCAGCCGCAAGGCTGGTCCTCGCCGATGGTGTTGCAGTTGCGCAACGGCAGCTGGGGTCACTGGAGCGGCATTGGCGAGAACCGCCAGATCCGCCTGCGGCCGGTATGGCTGCAGGCAGATGCCAGTCTCGCCGGTATCGGGCCGGCCACGCCGTGCAAGACTCTGCGGGTCGCGCTTGGCGGCTGGTACATGCCGCAGACCCTGCGCAGCTATGCCAGGCAACTTGGCATGATGCTTGGCCTCTTCGCGCTGCCGATTCTCGGCTTTGTGGCGATCGCCAGGTTCGGGCGGCACAGCCAGGAAATATCCAGCACGTTGACCGGAGCCCTCGTCGGGGGCTTGGGCACGCTTGCCGTGATGGCCGGCCCGATGATCGGCATCTTCAGTCTGGCGTGGCTGAGTAAACGCTGGCAGCGGGCGAATGCCGAACTTCCCTTGCTGGCGCTGATGCCTGGCCTTGGCGATTCCGCACGCACCAAACGTGAACTGCTACGTGCTGGGCTTGGCCTGCCGCTGCTCATGCATGGCTTGCTCGCGTTGCTTGTGGTGATGGCGATGCTCTACTGGCGTCAGTATGCGCAGCCGCTTTCGTTCCTGTTGCTTGCACAACTGGTCACTGCCACCGTGACCGCTACCACCCTTCTCAATCTGTTTGGCGGTCTTGCGCTGCCACTCTGGGCCACCGGACTGACTCTGGCTGCTGCCTTCGTGCTCACCGTGCTAAGCGCGATGCTGCCGGCCATGGCTTGGGGCCATCATCCGGTCGGCTGGGCCGGCGCCATGTTGCCTCCGCTGGTACTGGGCTGGCTGTTGCTGGCTGGTGCCATGGGCTGGCTCGGCCGGCGCGGCTGGCGCGGATTGATGCTGCGTCCGCATCCGTTTCTTTCAATCTGAGCGATCGCCGATGGACTGCATGACTTCCGACGGCTGCAGGTAGCCGCTGTAGCCAAGATGTGGCGACTTGGCATCGACATCAGGGAAAATACCAGCGCATGAAATGGATCACGTCGAAGAAGCTGCAGGACGAGTTCGGGCTGCCGTGGGCCGAGGCAGAAAATCTGATTCGCGAGCAGTCTCATTCGCTATGGCTGCGTCACTGACTTCCCACGATCTGCACCATCACTGGACTATTGCTGCCATCTGTCCTGCTGGCGTTGATCGATCCCGATCAACGCTGGCTCGCGGCACTCTTGCGGTTGTCTGGCATCCTCGTGCTCGTCGCCGGTATGGTGGCGCTACGGGTACTGGCACATGATGCGATCCTTGATGCTGCCGGCAAACGCGCCACCAGTGCATTTCTTCGTAACCATCAAATCAAACCAACTGGGTATCACCCATGGACGAACAACCCAATGATCCCAAGAGTTCGCGTGGCCACGCGATGGGTTCCGGCATCGCCATTGGTGTGGCAATTGGCAGTGCGCTCGGCGTCGCGCTGCACAACCTCGCGCTCGGCGCAGGTATCGGTGTCGCACTGGGAACCCTGTTCGGCGCTCTGCGTTTCCGCTCGGGGAAATGATGTATTGACCCGACGGTTCGGATAGCCGCGCAGCCGTTAGAACAGCTCACCCTGCGGCGAAGCTTTGCGTGGCGGCACGAAATGCGACGTATCGAGCTGCAATTCGCGCGCACGGCCGAAGCCGTGTTTGCGGCAGGCCACCTCGAAGCGGCGGCGCAGCAGGTCGGCGAACACGCCCTGCCCGCGCATGCGGGTGGCGAAGTTGCTGTCGTAATCACGGCCGCCGTTCATCTGCTGCACCAGGCTCATCACGTGTTCGGCGCGCTGCGGTGCGTGCAACGCGAGCCATTCCCGGAACAACTGTTTCAACTCGTACGGCAGGCGCAGCGTGGTGTAGCCGGCACAGCGCGCGCCAGCATCAGCGGCTTGCGCCATGACAACCTCCATGTCCTTGTCGTTGAGTGCCGGAATGATCGGCGCCACCAGTACGCCTACCGGCACGCCGGCGTCGGCCAGCGTTCGGATCGCCTTGATCCGGCGATGCGGCGCGCTGGCACGCGGTTCGAGTTTCGCGGCCAGATGGTTGTCCAGCGAATTGACCGAGACGAATACCTGCACCAGCCGTTCGCGTGCCATCGGCTCCAGGATGTCGAGGTCACGTTCGACCAGCGCGTTCTTGGTGACGATGGTGCACGGGTGATGGCATTCGGCGAGCAGCTCCAGCGCGGCGCGGGTGAGCCGCCAGCGTTTTTCGATCGGCTGGTAGGGATCGGTATTGCTGCCGATATTGATCGGGCTGATCACATAACCGGGCTTGGCCAGCTCCGCACGCAACACCTCGGCGAAATTGCCCTTGGCGCGCAGCTTGGTTTCGAAGTCGAGACCGGGCGACAGGTTGAGGTAGCTGTGTGATGGCCGCGCAAAACAATAAACGCATCCATGTTCGCATCCGCGATAGGGGTTGATCGCCTGGCTGAAAGCGATGTCCGGCGAGTCGTTGCGGCTGATCACGCTGCGCGCGCGTTCCTCGGTGACCTCGGTGCGCGGGCGTGGTGCATCCTCGTCCAGCAACGCGCTCTGCCAGCCGTCGTCCTCGGCTTGGTGGCGGATATTCTCGAAGCGACCCTCGGGATTGGAGGCGGCACCGCGGCCCTTGATCATCCGACTCGTTTGAGCCTGATCATGTGTGGTTGGCGGCGGTAGCGAATCATCCATCGCCACAGTTTGCCGCGACGATGTCTCAGCCGCCGCGACATCTTTCACCCACGTGATGAAGCGCCTGCCGGACGCACATCGACGGCGTTATGATGCGGCCGACCGGCCGCGGCAGGCGGCGTGTTCCACGTGTTAGGGGCTCATCATGCGCTGGCTGTTACTCGTGCTTACCTTGTTCGCTTTCGTATTGTGCTTCACCCGCCACAGTGCCGGTGCCTGGGGCTTCTGGCTGCTGGCGGGCTTCAGCGGCGTCATCGCCACCACACTTGCATTCGCGCAGGCCCGCATTGCAGACAGTTCACGCAGCGACAGCCTGTCCGAATACGACCTGATGCGGTTGCGCGAGGGCAGGGATCCACTCAATCACGATCGCCTCGAGCGGTAGCGCGGATCGACGAAACGCATGTAATGCGGCACCTTGCAATAGCCCGGGTGGTGACGGCAGTAATCCCCGATCACGGCATCTCGTGCACGGCAATGAGCTGGCAGATCACCATTCGATCACGATCACTGCACAGCGGAACACGGACGCTTGGCCCGATGTGGCGCCGTCCGGCACCGCCTGTGCAAACCTGGGAGTTCATGATGACTTTATCCGGCCTGATCGTCTTTCTGCTTATCGGCGCGATTGCCGGCTGGCTCGCCGGCCTGATCGTGCGCGGCTTCGGCTTCGGCCTGCTCGGCAATATCGTGGTCGGCATCATCGGCGCATTCCTCGCCGGCTGGCTGCTGCCTATGCTCGGCATCGGCTTCAGCCTCGGCAGCCCGATCGTCACCAGCATCGTCTACGCGATGATCGGTGCCATCGTGCTGCTGGTGATCATTGGCCTGATCAAGCGCGCCTGAGCGTTTCCGTCCGAACCAGGGCCACCGCCGGCCATGCCGCGGTGGCCCTCGCACATGCGGCGCGCTACTCTCGCACGCCTATGAGCGAACTCAACCAGCGCGATTTCACCCTTGAGCCCGAAGACAACGCCCGCCTCGCCAACCTGTGCGGGCCGTTCGACGAGCATTTGCGCCAGATCGAGCTGCGCCTCGGTGTGGAGGTCAACCACCGCGGCAGCATCTTCCAGGTGATTGGCGAAGATGCCCCGATCCGGGCAGCCGAGAAGGTGCTGCGTGCGCTGTATGCCGTTACCGAGGACGAGGCGTTGACCGGGGCAAAGATCAACCTGCATCTGGCCGAGTCCGGTATCGATGCGATCACCGCCGACGCGGCCGAAGGCGCGCAGGACGTGACGATCAAGGTCAAGCGTGGCGTGATCAAGGGCCGCGGTCCGAACCAGGCGCGTTACCTGCACGCGATTGCCAGCCACGACATCAATTTCGGCGTGGGTCCGGCCGGTACAGGCAAGACCTATCTGGCGGTGGCCAGCGCGGTCGAGGCGCTGGAGGCGAACCGCGTGCAGCGCCTGCTGCTGGTGCGCCCGGCGGTCGAGGCCGGCGAGAAGCTCGGCTTCCTGCCCGGCGACCTGTCGCAGAAGGTCGACCCGTACCTGCGTCCGTTGTATGACGCGCTGTACGAAATGCTCGGCTTCGAGAAGGTGGCCAAGCTGATCGAGCGCAACGTGATCGAGATCGCACCGCTCGCCTATATGCGCGGCCGCACGCTGAACGATTCCTACGTGATCCTCGACGAGGCGCAGAACACCACGGTCGAGCAGATGAAGATGTTCCTGACCCGGATTGGTTTTGGCACGGTCGCGGTGATCACCGGCGACGTCACCCAGGTCGACCTGCCGCGCAGCACCCGCTCCGGTTTGCGCCAGGCGATCGAGGTACTGCGCGGAGTCAACGGCATCAGCTTCACCTTCTTCACCTCGCGCGATGTGGTGCGCCATCCGTTGGTGGCGAAGATCGTGCGCGCCTACGAGGCATTCGAGCAGAAGGAGGAGGACGGTAAATGACCGGGCGGTCTGCTGACGTTGTGCTGGCGGTCGGCTACGCCGTACCGCGAGCCGGGCTGCCCGCGCCGGCCAGCTTCCACCGCTGGGTGGAGGCGGCGCTGCGCGGCGCCAAGCGGCTCAAGCCGGTCGAGTTGGCGATCCGCCTCGTCGATGCCGACGAAGGCCGCGCACTCAACCGCGACTACCGCGGCAAGGACTACGCCACCAACGTGCTGTCGTTTCCCGCCGAACTGCCGCCCGGCGTGGCGCTGCCGCTGATTGGCGATCTGGCGATTTGCGCCCCGGTGGTGCTGCGCGAGGCCGCCGAGCAGGGCAAGCTGGTGCGCGATCACTGGGCTCACCTGACTGTTCATGGCGTGCTGCACCTGCTTGGTTACGACCATATCGAGGACTGTGAAGCCGAGGCGATGGAGGCCCTGGAAACCCGCATCCTGGCCGGCCTCGGCATCGCCGATCCGTACACCTGATCGTTCTCACGAGCCGCCTGGCGCAGGCTTGTGCTCTGAATTGTCACGGATTTTCCGCTAGACTCGTGGATACCGCCCGCTTGCGGGCTGCACTCCAACCGTGAATGAACGACGACCCTGGCAGTACCAGCGGCCCGGCACACCGTACCTGGTGGGACCGGCTGGGCCACATGTTTTCCGGCGAACCACGCAACCGTAGCGAACTGCTTGAGGAGTTGCGCGCCGCCCAGACCAACGGACTGCTGTCCGTCGACACCCTCACCATGGTCGAGGGTGCGCTCAAGGTCAACGAGCTGAGCGTGGACGACGTGATGGTGCCGCGCGCGCAGATCGTGATGCTCGCGGCCGAATCGTCACTGACCGAGATCCTCGCCACCATGGTCGAATCCGGCCACTCGCGCTTTCCGGTGCACGGCGAGGACAAGGACGAGATCCTCGGCATCCTGCTGGCCAAGGATTTGCTGAAGTTCTTCGGCAATGCCGAGCACTTCGACATCCACGCAATCCTGCGCCCGGCCGTGCTGATTCCCGAATCGATGCGCCTGAACGTGCTGCTGGACGAGTTCCGCCGCTCGCGCAACCACATGGCGCTGGTGGTCAACGAATACGGCGGCGTCGCCGGCCTGATCACCATCGAGGACGTGCTCGAACAGATCGTCGGCGAGATCGACGACGAGCACGACGACGACGAACCCGAGCTGATGCACGAACAGCCCGGCGGCGACTGGCTGGTCAGCGCGCTGACTCCGATCGAGGATTTCAACGAGCAGGCCGGTACGGAGTTTTCCGACGAGGAGTACGACACCGTCGGCGGCATGGTCACCTCCGAGTTCGGCCACCTGCCCGAAGTCGGCGAGGAAGTGGCGATCGGTGGTTTTCTGTTCCATGTTACCGAGGCCGACGATCGCCGCGTGCAGCAATTCCGCGTGGCGAAGCACGACCCGCGCTAACCCCCGCGTAGCGTATTCCGCGCCGGCGTCACGCCGGCGCGTTCACTTCATGGATGACGACCTTCTACTTCAGGAGGTTCGTGGCGCGCCCACCGGCAATACGATGCGCTGCTGTGATTCGTTGATCACCTCGGCTGCGGACAGGTAGAACGCGAGTATCGCCGTGAGCAGTCCGGCATAGCCACCGGCCGTGTGCAATGCAGCCATGCCCGTCCACTCGCCCGCCGCGAGCAGGAAGAAAGTGATCCACAACACCAGGAACACCAGCTGCAACGCACGTGGCGCGCGGAACGTGGCCAGCCACATGTAGAAGGTGAACACGCCCCACAGGCACAGATACCAGCCGACGAACGCGGCGGGCACCTTGTCGTGCAGAAACAGCACGAACAACGCGAACGACCACCAGAATGCGCCGTAGCTGAGGAAGGCCGTGGTGCCGAACGTATTGCCACGCGGCAATTCCATTACGCCGGCAATCATCTGCACGGTGCCGCCGTAGGCCAGCGCGCAGGCCAGCACCATGTTCATCGCGTCACCGCTGAACCAGCCGGCGTTGATCATGCTCAGCAGCCACGTGGTCAGCGCAAATCCGGCCAGCCCCAGCGGGGCCGGATTGGAGAACTTCTGCTGCGTCTCGGCGTTGCTCATGTGCAAACCTCCCCATCAAGTGAATCGGAACATCGGATGGAAGCGCGTCGTGGCGCTGCCGTCAGGCTCAG
The DNA here is from genome assembly GCF_002001045.1 of Rhodanobacter sp. C01. Taxonomy (GTDB): domain Bacteria; phylum Pseudomonadota; class Gammaproteobacteria; order Xanthomonadales; family Rhodanobacteraceae; genus Rhodanobacter. The sequence goes on from NZ_MUNR01000010.1 coordinate 404,791, forward strand.
AAGTGGTATAGCGCGCTGACGCTCAGCTGGTTGCCGCTGGTGGTCTTGCGATCCACGCCGTTGCTGGTCGTGTCGAGCTTGTCGTAGATCCATTCGACGCCAAGCTCGTAGGCGCCCGCCGCGTATTGCAGACTCAACGCGGATTGCCGGTTCCTGAGCAGCCCTGTCGCACCATTGCCCATCCAGCGGATCACGTCATCGGTATTCGGCTTGCTCATGCTGTAGAACGCATTGGCGCTCCAGTGCTGCGTGAAGTTGTAGCCGGCCTGCACATAGCCGCCGGTGTCCTTGATGTCGCCGAACTGGGACATGTCGCCGAAAATTTCGCCCAGGCCCTTGCCGGTATAGACCAGCCCCTTGAACACCCACGGACCCGGCTTCCACTGGCCGCTGACTTCGTAACCCACGCTCTTCACCGTGCTCTGCACCGGCGTCGCGGCCGTACCGCCCACGCCACGCAGGTCGATCTCGCTGTAGTGCGCCACCACATAGGCCAGCCAGTCCTGGTCCTGCACATGCAGGCGCGCCTCAAGCTGCGGACGGAAGCCGACGTTGCCGGCCGTCAGGTAGTTGGTGTTGTTGACGGCGCCGTCCGGACCGTTCCACGAGCCCTCGAAGGCGCCGAGATCCAGCCGCCATTTCGGACCCGACGAACCGTGGTTGAGGTCCTGCATCCACACCACGCCGGGGAAGCGCCAGCCGATCATGCCGGTGCCGAAGCCGAGCGGAAACGCGATATGCGAGAGCGAGGTCGACACATCGTCCAGCGGGAACATGAGATCCCACTGCTGGCCGATCCGGATGGTGCTGCCGGTGTCGGGATTGCTCAGGTCCATATAGGCCTGGCGCAGGCGCGGTATCGGTTGTTGCTGGGCATAGGCGCCGGTGCCGTTGTAGCCGCCGAAGAAGTCCATCTCGATGCGGCCGCCGCCGACCCAGTCACCGGCGAATTTTGCGCCGCTGAAATCCAGCCAGAAGCGCGTGTTGCGCACATCGACGCCACTGAGTGAACCATTGGAACCCGCGACCGGATATTCGGCATTCTGGCCGTTGCCGTAGACGAAACTCTTGCTCTGGTCGAACGCGGTCGCGCTGATGAACCCGTGCAAGGCCACCGACACACCCGGAGCACTGGTGAAAGTCGGCATTGCGGACGCAGGCGCGGCAGCCACGTTCTGCGCCGACGCGGCCGCTGCGGGTGCCGTCTGCGCAGGAGCCGTTTTCTGTGCCTGGATCATCGCCTTCAATTCATTAAGCTGTTGCTCCAGTTGCGCCACCCGCTGCTCGAGCTGCTGTTCGCGCGCGTCGCTCTGTGCATGGGCCGCCAGTGGCAACAGCAACGCACACGCCATGCTCAGGGCGAGCGCGGTGTAGCGGTTTGGAAATCGCGTTGTCATGCATGCATCTCCCCGAGGTCAAAGTCGGGCCGAGCATGGCCATGCTGCGGCGCGCGCGACTATTCGCCATTGGTCGAAGTTCGACCAAAGTCGACGCCCGTCGCCGCCGCAACCCTCGCGGGGATCGGGCTACACTCAAACTTCAAGTTCCGCCGGGCGTTGGCGCCTGCTGCGGTTTCCGAATTGCCACGTTCGATATTCCGCCAGCAGGAGGCCAGTCATGTCCAAGCTGTATCCGGTCAACCCCGCGTTTGCCGCCGCGGCGCGCGTTCGCCACGACGACTACACACGGCTGTACGCCGAATCGGTCCGCGATCCGGAAGGCTTCTGGGCACGCATTGGCAAGAGGCTGGACTGGGCGAAGCCACCGACGAAGATCAAGGACGTCTCGTTCGATCCAAAAGACCTGCACATCCGCTGGTACGAGGACGGTCAGCTCAATGTGTCGGCGAACTGCCTCGACCGCCACCTCGCCGAGCGTGGCGACAAGACCGCGATCATCTTCGAGGGCGACGACCCGAACGACTCGCGCCGGATCAGCTATCGCGAGTTGCATGCGGAAGTGTGCAAGTTCGCCAACACGCTGAAGAACCTCGGCGTGAGCAAGGGCGACCGTGTGGCGATCTACCTGCCGATGATTCCTGAAGCGGCAGTGGCGATGCTGGCCTGCGCACGCATCGGCGCGGTGCATTCGGTGGTGTTCGGCGGCTTCTCGCCAGACTCGCTGGCCGGGCGCATCGCCGATTCGACCTGCAAGCTGGTGATCACCGCCGACGAAGGCGTGCGCGGCGGCAAGCGGATCGCGCTGAAGGCGAACGTGGATGCCGCTTTGGAACGCCCCGGCACCAACAGCGTGGAAACCGTGGTGGTGGTGCGCCGTACCGGCGCCGCGGTGCCGATGCAGTCGCCACGCGATCGTTACTGGCACAACCTGATGGACGGCCAGTCGGCCGATTGCCCGGCCGAGCCGATGGAAGCGGAACATCCGCTGTTCATCCTGTACACCTCCGGCTCAACCGGCAAACCGAAGGGCGTGCTGCACACCTCCGCGGGTTATCTGGTCTACACCAGCTACACGCACGAGCTGGTGTTCGACCTGCGCGAGGACGACGTCTACTGGTGCACCGCCGATGTCGGCTGGGTCACCGGCCACAGCTACGTGGTGTACGGCCCGCTGGCCAACGGCGCCACCACGGTGATGTTCGATGGCGTGCCGAACTATCCGGATTTCAGCCGCTTCTGGCAGGTCGTCGACAAGCACCAGGTCAGCCTGTTCTACACCGCGCCGACCGCGATCCGCGCACTGATGCGCGAAGGCGAGGCACCGGTAAAGAAGGCATCACGAAAATCACTGCGCCTGCTTGGCTCGGTCGGCGAACCGATCAACCCGGAGGCATGGGAGTGGTATAACCGCGTGGTCGGCGACGAGCGCTGCCCGATCGTCGACACCTGGTGGCAGACCGAAACCGGCGGCATCCTGATCACCCCGCTGGCTGGCGCGATCGACGCCAAGCCCGGCTCCGCCACGCTACCGTTCTTCGGCGTGAAGCCGGCCATCGTCGATGCCGCCGGCGAACTGCAGGAAGGCGCCACCGAAGGCAATCTGATCATCACCGATTCCTGGCCGGGCCAGATGCGCACCGTCTACGGTGATCACCAGCGCTTCATCGAAACCTATTTCAGCGCCTATCCGGGCAACTACTTCACCGGTGATGGTGTGCGCCGCGACGAGGACGGCTATTACTGGATCACCGGCCGCGTCGACGACGTGATCAACGTCAGCGGCCATCGCATCGGCACCGCCGAGGTGGAAAGCGCGCTGGTCTCGCATCCCAAGGTGGCCGAGGCTGCCGTGGTGGGTGCCCCGCACGACATCAAGGGCCAGGGCATCTACGCCTTCGTCACTCTGATTGCCGGGGAACAGGGCAGCGAAGAACTGCGCAAGGAACTGGTCGCCTGGGTACGCAAGGAAATCGGCCCGATCGCCACGCCGGATTACCTGCAGTGGGCGCCCGGCCTGCCGAAGACCCGTTCCGGAAAAATCATGCGCCGCATCCTGCGCAAGATCGGTGAAAACCTGCCCGACCAGCTCGGCGACATCAGCACGCTCGCCGACCCCGGTGTGGTGAAGAACCTGGTGGACGAGCGACTGATCAAATGAGAGAACCGGCAGGAGCGCACAGAGTGCGCTCCTGCATCGCTGCGATGGACCACATGCCCGACATCCTGATCGCCGATGATCACCCGTTGTTCCGCGATGCCCTGCAGCGCGCGGTACTCGCCGCGTTGCCGCAGGCACGGGTGCACAGCGCCGACAGCGTCGATGCGCTACTCGGTCTGATCGAGCAGTTCTCCGATGCCGAGTTGCTGTTGCTCGATCTGCACATGCCTGGCGCACGCGGCTACTCCGCACTGGCGCACATTCGCGGGCAATACCCCGGACTGCCGACCATTGTGGTGTCCGGTCATGAGGAGGCGCAGGTGATGCGTCGCGCACTGGCGCATGGCGCGTCCGCCTATATCCCGAAATCCGCGACGAGTGCGGATATCGTCGCGGCAATCCGCAGCGTGCTCGACGGCGATGTGTGGTTGCCTCACCCACAGCTTGGTGGCGCCAGTGAACTGCGACCTGACGAAGCTGCCGCCGCCGCGCAGATCGCCGCGCTGACGCCGCAGCAATTCCGTGTGATGACGATGATCGCCGAAGGCCTGCTCAACAAGCAGATCGCTTACGACCTTGGCGTCTCCGAGGCCACGATCAAGGCACACATGACCGCAATCATGCGCAAGCTCGGTGTCAACAATCGCACCCAGGTTGCACTGATCGCCAACCAGCTGGCGGTCGACCAGGAATCCATGCCGATGGTGCCTGTCGACGGAGATTGAGATTGAGTCAGCGCCGCAGCAACGCCGTCAGCAAGGCACGCAACGCCGCCGGACGCACTGGCTTGTGCAGGACCGGATAACCCAGCGCGCGTGCGCGCTGCTTCAGTTCGCTGCTGCCGTCGGCGGTGATCATCGCGGCAGGCGGCAACTCGGGACAATCGACGCGCAACAGCTGCAGCGCCTGCAGCCCATCGACATCATCGGCAAGATGGTAGTCGGCCAGGATCAGGTCGACCGGGCCACGCGCCAGTTCGTGGCGGGCCTGCTCCACGTCCAGCGCGGTGCGGCAATCCACGCCCCAGCGTTGCAGCAGTGCGCGCATGCCGTCGAGGATCACCGCGTCGTTGTCCAGGCACAGCACGGTCAGTGGCAGCTGCTCGTCCGTGCCGCTGCGCGGCACCTGTTGCCGACGCGCCGGTACCGGCGCGCTGCGCGGTACGGTGACCGAGAAACAGCTGCCATGTTGCGGCTGCGAATGCAGATCGAGCCGGTGTCCGAGAATGCCGGCAATGCGGTCGCAGATCGACAGACCCAGACCGAGTCCTTTCTCCCCCCAGGGCGATGGTTGCTGCAGCCGCTGGAACTCGCCGAAGATCCGCGCCTGTTGTTCCGCTGCGATGCCGGGGCCTGAATCCCACACCTCGATGCGTACGCTGTCGCCGCATCTGCGCACGCCCAGCAGCACGCCACCCGTGCGCGTATAGCGCAGCGCATTGGAGAGAAAGTTCTGCAGGACCCGGCGCAGCAGCTGCGGGTCGCTGCGCACCGCCAGCCGGGTCGGCACTACCCGCAGGCGCAACCCGCGCTGCTCGGCGACCACCGCGAACTGCGCCTTCAGCGAATCGAACAATTCGGCCAGCGCGAATCCACCCACGTCAGGCCGGTAACTGCCCGCATCCAGTCTCGAGGTATCGAGCAGTGCGTCGAGCAGATCCTCGGCGGCACGGAACGAGGCATCGATGCGTTCGGCCAGCTGACTGGCTTCGGCATCCAGCCCGGGATGCTGGCGCAGCGCCGAGGTGAAAAGGCGCGCCGCATTCAGCGGCTGCAAGAGGTCGTGGCTGGCGGCGGCGAGAAAGCGTGTCTTGGAAATGTTCGCCGTCTCGGCGGCACGACGCGCCTGCGCGGTAGCCGCCAGCGCTTCGGACAGCTCCGCGGTGCGCTGCTCCACGCGCTGTTCCAGCGTCTCGTTCACCTCGATCAGCGCCTGCTCGGCATGCTTGTAGGCGGTGACATCGCTGTAGGTGGTTACATAACCGCCATCGGGCAGTGCACGGCCGCGCATCTCGATCACCGTGCCGTCGGGCCGTACGCGCTGGAACAGATGCGACGAGCCGGCGCGCATGTGATCAATGCGTCTGGCCACATGGCCGTCCACTTCACCCGGACCGCACTCGCCCAGTTCCGCATTGCGACGGATCAGGTCGGCCACCGGCATGCCGACGCTCACCATGCCGTCGGGATAGTCGAACAGCTCCAGATAGCGCCGGTTCCATGCGACAAGCCGCATCTGCGCATCGACCACGCTGATCCCCTGCGAAACGTTCTCCAGCGTGGTCGAAAGCAGTGTGCGATTGAAGCGAAGCTCCTGGGACGCCTCGTCCATCAGCGCCACCGCCTCCGCCAGATCCAGCCCGCTGCCTGACAGCGCGCTGATCAGGATGCGCCGCGCATTCGCGGCGCCCACCGCGGAAGCCAGCAGGCGCTCGGTGTACTGGATAAGTGCGCGATCGGCCACGGCGCCAGCCTGCAATGGGTGGCCATGGCGTTCGCCGTATTCTGCAAAAGCACGTGTGCTGTTGCGCTCGCCCACGATGCGCTCGGCAATCGTGCGCAGGTCAGCCACCGCGACCCGGCCTCGCCAGTCACCGGCGCGACCGCGCGTGGCCAAATGGCCATCGACGAACAGTGCCGCATGCAGGCGTTCCTCCAGGCTTGGCCGAAAGCGCAGCGACATGAAGACCAGGCAGCCCACATTGACCAGCAGCGACCAGAACGCGCCGTGCATCACCGGATCCCAGCCGTCGAGGTGGAACAGCGCCTGCGGCCGCAGCCAGTTCCAGCCGAACGGACCCTGCTGCAGCCATGTCGGCGAACGGATCACCGCCGGCAGCAGCAACGTGTATGCCCATATCGCAAAGCCGCCGATCAATCCGATGGCAACGCTACGGCGACTGGCACCGCGCCAGTACATCGCGGCGATCAGTGCCGGCGCAAACTGCACCACCGCGGCAAACGCCAGCAGGCCGGTGGCCGCCAGATTCTGCGCATCGGCAGCCACCCGATAGTACGCATAGGCCATCAGCGCCAGCGCCATGATCGCCGCACGCCGCACGCGCAGCACCAGTTGCCGCAGATCGCTGCGTTGCTCCAGCCGCAATCGGCGGATGCGCAGCAAGGCCGGCATCACAAGGTCGTTGCTGATCATGGTCGACAGCGCCACCGATGCCACGATGACCATGCCGGTCGCCGCCGACAGACCACCGATGAAGGCAAGCAGTGCCATGCCGCGATCGCCATGCGCCATCGGCAAGGTCAGTACCCATGCATCGGCGAGTCCTGCACGCACCGTCGGCAAGTACATGCCCGCCGCCACAATCGGCAGCACCGCCAGACTGATGACGATCAGATACAGCGGCAGCATCCAGCGTGCGTGCTTGAGATCGTCGACATCCTCGCATTCGACCACGCCGATCTGGAATTGCCGCGGCAGACAGAACATCGCAGCGAACGCCAACATGGTCTGGGCAAGAAAACCCGAAGGCAGGCCGTGATGCAGCTGCCTCAGAGGAAGCTGCGCGGTAGCGGCCAGGCCGGGCCCATGCCACCAGGCATAGACGGCCAGCGCCACAAACGCCAGCAGCTTGATCAGCGACTCCAGTGCGATCGCCAGCATCATGCCGTGGTGATGCTCGGTCGCATCGATGCTGCGGGTGCCGAACAATATCGCGAACACGGCCAGCAACAGGGCACACCACAACGCGCTGTCGATGCCGCCACCCGGCATGGTGCCTTGCACGATTCCGCCGAGCACGCCGAACGATATCGCCACCGCTTTCAACTGCAGCGCAATGTACGGCACCACTGCCACGACCGCGATCACGGCCACCAATGCCGCCAGGCCGTGCGATTTCCCGAAACGTGCGCCGATGAAATCGGCAATCGAAGTGATGTTGCGCTGCGCGGCGATCCGCACCAGCTTGCGCACCAGGCCAAAGCCGAAGGCGAACAGCAGGATCGGGCCCAGATAGATCGGCAGATAGGCGAGTCCATCGCGCGCCGCCGAGCCGACCGCGCCGTAGAACGTCCATGACGAGCAGTACACCGCCAGCGCCAGGCTGTAGATGACCGGCCGCAAGCGGGGCTGGCGCGGGTACAGTGGCCGCCGGTCGCCCACATAGGCGACCACGAACAACAGTCCGACATACAGCAGCGACGCCAGCAACAGCAACCAGACCTGGATCAAGCAGCCTTCCCTCCAGCCAGCAACGGATTCAGCCACACGGAGTCGGCTCCGTGACAGAACGCGGCGATGCATCCGCTACCTGCTTGTGCAGGAGCAGCACCAACGGCACCATGCCCGGATGACCTCACCGCACGCATCGACGCTTGCCAACGTAGCAGAGCACCTGCGCGATGACGAGATTCATGTCTGGCATCTGGCCTACCGGAATATGCAGGGCCGCGCGCCCCTGCGTCGCGTGCTTGCTGCGTATCTGGGAATCGACGCTGATGCCGTGGCATTGTTGGATGGCGAACACGGCCGTCCGGTGCTCGCTGCCGTCCATGACACTCCGCTGGGTTTCAACTGGTCGCATAGTGGTGACCACGCATTGATTGCCATTGGCCGCAATCTTGTTCCGGGCGTCGATCTGGAACACATTCGCCCACGGCCACGCGCGCTCGAGATTGCCCAGCGCTATTTCAGCGCGGACGAGGCAGCCACCCTGGCAAGCCTGCCGGCGGAAGACCGCAGCATCGCCTTTCTGGAACTGTGGACGGCCAAAGAGGCTGTACTGAAGGCACTTGGGCGCGGCATTGCATTCGGCCTGCATCGTCTCAGCATTGCCGGCACGGGTCCGCATTTGTGCCTGCGGCGACTCGAAGGCGAGGATATCCAGGCCTGGCAATTGCATCGACTGACCGTCGATGCAACGCTGCTCGCCGCGCTGGCTTGGCGCGGCGAAGCACGGCACATCCGGCTGCACCGGCTTGCCAGCAACCACTGATCGGCGCACTGTCGTCGTTCGCCGGCGATCGGTTGCCTGATTGACGCTACCGTGCCGTACCGACCTTACTGCCAGAGACCGTGCATCCGCGATGACCTTGCTCAGCGTCAACCTCAACAAGATCGCCGTGCTGCGCAATTCGCGCGGCGGCAACGAACCGGATATCTGCCATGCCGCGCAGACCTGCATCGAAACCGGCTGCGGTGGCATCACCGTGCATCCGCGCCCCGACCAGCGCCATGTGCGTCCAGCCGACGTACGCGTGCTGGCCGCGATGCTGGCGGGCCGGGTGGAATACAACATCGAAGGCAATCCGTTTGCGCCGGCCCGTGGCGAATACCCCGGGCTGCTCGCGCTGGCACGCGAGGTGCGACCCGCCCAGGTGACCCTGGTGCCCGATGGCGATGGCCAGATCACCTCCGACCACGGCTTCGATCTCGCACGGGACCTTGATCGCCTGCGCCCGCTGGTGGCGGAGTTGAACGAGCTAGGATGCCGGGTCAGCCTGTTCGTCGACGCCTGCCCTCAGGACTTTGCGCTGGCGGCGGCGATCGGCGTGCAACGCATCGAAATCTACACCGGCCCCTACGCACGGGCCTTTGCCGACGGTAACCCTGCAGCCATCCTCGCCGCCTGCGCCGAGACCGCTCGCAGTGCGCAGCAGGCAGGACTTGCAGTGAACGCAGGGCATGATCTCAGCCAGGCGAACCTGGGCACGTTCAAGGCGGCAATTCCCGGCCTGGCGGAAGTCTCGATCGGCCACGCATTGATTGGCGAAGCGCTGTACCAGGGACTGGCCACCACCGTGCGCAACTATCTGCAGATCCTGCGCTGATCGATGGCGTCGAACACACGGTTGCCGGTGCCTGTACTTTCGCGTCCCGTCCAAACAGAAACCCCCGCGCGAGGCGGGAGTTTCATTTGCGGCAACAAGCTCAGATCGTTTACTGGACTTCGGTAAAGCCGATCTTCGTCAGGTTGTAGCTCTTGGCGTCGGCCAGCACGCGCGCCACGTACTGATAGGCGGCGGCATCGTCGGCAGCAATCTGGATTTCCGGCTGATTGCTCTGCTGGGCGATCACTGCAAGCTGCGCCTTCAGGCCCAACTCGTCGACCGGTGTGTCATTCCAGTAGAACGCACCGCTTTGGTCGATCTTCAGATGGATCGGATCCAGCGGATTGGGCGGATTGACCACGTTCGGATTCGGCTGCGGCAGATCGACCTTGATCTTGAGCGCGGGGATCGGTGCCGTGATCATGAAAATGATCAGCAGCACCAGCATCACGTCGACCAGCGGCGTGACGTTGATGTCCGACATCGGTCCACTGGTTTTGGTTGAAAAGGCCATTTCTAGTTACCCCTTCGGCACGTCGTGGGTCATGAAGCCGACGTGCACCATGCCCGAATCCTTCGCGTCGCCAATGACCTTCTTCACGATCTTGAACTCGGTCGACTTGTCCGCGCGGATCTGCAGCTCGGGCTGCGGTGACTTTTGCGCTTCCACCGCGAACTGTGCCTTCAATTCAGCCTCCGTCGCCGGATGGTCATTGAGGAACATGGTGCCGTCCTCTTTGATCGCGAGATCCAGTGGCGGTACCGGCAGATCCTCATCCTTGGTCTTCGGATTGGCGGTGGGCAAGTCGATGGTGATGGAGTGCGACATCAGCGGTGCGGTGATCATGAAGATGATCAGCAGTACCAACATCACGTCGACCAGCGGCGTGACATTGATTTCTGACATCGGTCCGCCGGTATTGCCACCGGTGCTCATAGCCATGAGTCAGACCTCTCTTAAGACTTGAGGGTCGGCGCGGAGCCTTCGACACGCGAGCCGGTAGCGAAGAAGTCGTGCAGGTCATGCGCGAATTCATCGAAGCGAGCGTAGGTCAGGCGGTTCGAGCGGCTGAAGAAGTTGTACGCGAACAGTGCCGGGATCGCGGAGAACAGACCGAAGGCGGTCATGATCAGCGCCTCACCGACCGGGCCGGCCACGGCGTTCATCGACGCGTTGCCCGTGGCTGCGATGCCGATCAGCGCGTGGTAGATGCCCCACACCGTACCGAGCAGACCAACGAACGGCGCGGCCGAGCCGACCGTGGCGAGCAGGGTCATGCCGCCTTCCAGACGCAGGCTCTCGCGAGCCACAGCCTGGCGCAGGGCACGGTCGATGAACTCCGAACGGCTCAGCGACTCGGCCAGACGACCGGTGGTACCGGAAGTGCTCTGCTGATGGTGGGCCACCGCCGATGCAGCATCAAGTGCGATCTTGGAGAACGGCTCGCTCTTGGGCTGGGCCTCCAGCTCGCGGATCGCGTCCTGGGTGGAAGCATTACCCCAGAAACCGTCGATCACCTTGTCGGCACGCGACTTCACCGTCGCATTGCGGATGCCGTTGGCAATGATGAAGTACCAGGACAGGAACGACATCGCCACCAGTGTCACGAACACGACCCAGCCGAGCCAGTCGAAATTCTGCATCAGGTTGGCGAAGCCCATCTGTTTCATGGCTTCGGCGTTGGTATTTCCACCCATGGCCTGGGCGGCATCGGTTGTTGCAGGAGTCTGTAGGAACATAACGCTACCCTAGGGAAGTCAAGCGTGAACTGTAACTGTAATCCAATGAAGCCGGATTACAGCGAATTGAGATTGAAGTTGACGGGAACGCGGGCATAGCCCTCAACCTTTTGTCCGTTTCTGACAGTCGGGTTGAACCGCCACTGCCTTGCCGCCTCCATGGCTGCACGATCAAGTTCGCGGAAACCGCTGGACTTGTCGACCTTGATGTCCTTCGGCGATCCGTCCACTCCAACCAGAATCATCAGGATAACCGTGCCTTCGTGATGCTCCCGCATGGCTTGCGGCGGATACTTCGGCTGGATGCGGCTGTTGTAGCTGAGATCCTGGCTTGCCGTGATATCCGCTGGCGGTGCCGGTGGAGCTGGCGGTGCCGGTGGCGGTGCCTGCGTCGCGTTCTGCGAAACCTCTTCCACCGGTGGTGGCGGGGTC
>NZ_MUNR01000009.1 GCF_002001045.1 Rhodanobacter sp. C01
CGATCACCCCGCCCCGGTCGACGTCCCGGTGCCGCTTGATCCCCGCGAACACCGCGCTCAGTGCGATCAGCATCGTCGTGTAGCCGATCACCATGCCGTACTTCAGCGGCGGCATCCCCGAGAACACGACGAAGGTGACGAGCTCGAAGCCGCCGACAACCAGGCCGGCGATCACGCCGTATTTAAGGATGGTGCGCAACATGGTGTACCCCTTAGTAGTGGATTGAGCCGCCATTGACCGCGATACGGCGCCGCCCGGCAATCGCCCGAACGGGTGATTTCGATGTTTTCACCCCGAAAGGAGCCTCGAATAACTGCTTTTTTGTTCGTCATTCCCGCGAAAGCAGGGATCCATCTTCGCTTTACAGCCCAAGGTCAAAATGGATGACCAGCTTCGCTGCTGTAAAAGCGCTTCCCGCTCTTGCCCCCCTGTTTTCGGGGTTCGCGGGAATGACGGCCTTGGGGGCAAGGTTCCCCGAATAGGGCCTCATCAGGGCACGATCCCCAGCTCGCGCGCCCGGCGGATCGCCTCGGTGCGCCGCTTCGCGCCCAGCTTCTCGAACAGCCGCGCCACGTGCGTCTTGACCGTGTTCGGCGAAATATGGAGGCGCGCGGCGATCTCCTTGTTGGAGTGGCCGGCGGCCAGTTCGTGCAACACCTCCAGCTCCCGCTCGCTCAGGCCCAGCGCCGCCTGCGCCTTCGGGTTGCCGTCGAAGGCGACCGGCGCCGGCGTGGCGAACACCCGCATGCCCAGCACGATGCCCAGCACCAGGAAAGCGGCCGCGACCAGAAACAGGTAGACGTCGCCCGAATGCATCCGCACCAGGCGCTGGTAGTCGAGCCACTGCAGGGCGAGCGTCCCCGCCGCCAGCAACGCGCCGTAGCCGACCACCCGCTTCCACATCCCCGCCTCCGCTCGCTCCCGTATAAGGTCATCTTAGCGCCGGTCCGCAAGCGGCAAGTAGAGGCCGCCCGGTTCGACACCGTGCGGCCTCGGTCCAGCTCGGAACGTCTCAGAGAGCTGCTGGATCAGGGCGTACTCGAAGAATCCGGCTTGTTAAAAAGCACACTCTGACCCCGGTTCTGGCTGTAAGGTCTAGAAAGTCTAGCGATCGATTGTCAGCATCGCGTCAGTGTCACGGGTAGTACGCGGGTAACTGGAACTTGCCCGATTGAACACTAGCCAGGATGTCATTCAACCCCGCTTGTTCGCTCGGGTCCTTCGACTTTTTCAGGAGGTCGTTGAGAATGGTGACGTAAGCAGTTTTCATGGCCGAACTCGCCGGTACTGCCACATCCGGCTTCACGCCCACATGTTCCCAGTTGGTTTTGGTGATCGGGTTGATGGCACGTGCCACGGGGATGAAGGCCATGAAGCCATGCCCGAGCGGCATCCAGCCGCCTGGATTGGCGGCACCCGCTGTGGTTTCACCGACCAGCGTGGCGCGCTTCTGGGTTTGCAGGTCGTAGGCGCATTCCTCGGCGCCGGAGCCCGTATGCTGCGAGGTGAGCACGTAAATCGGACCGGCGAAGCGGGGCATCGCAGATGGAACCGTCCAGAACTGGCGTGTGTCGTTGTCAGCACGGACATAAATATCATTGAGGTGTCGATCATCGCCCACAGCGAAAAAGTGACTGATCAGATAGGCCACGCCGTCCGGTTCGCCGCCGTGATTCTGCCGCAGGTCGAGTACCAGCGCCTTGGTTCCAGCGACTAGCGACATGGCCGCGTCGTAAGCGGCACCGACGATTTCCGTATGACCGAAGTTTCGAAGGTCGATGTAGCTGACATCGCCGGGCAACAATTGCACGCGGTTGATGCCATAGCTCTCGCGAGCCGAAACGGACCGCATCTGCGCGATCATTTCCGCCATCTCTTTGGCGGTCGCGTCTTTGTCATCCCCGCCTTTGTCATCCCGGCCTTTGTCATCGTCTTGCGGCGGCGGTGACAAGTCCGGCGCGAATTTGACGGCAAGATGCTTGTCGTTGCCGATGGACCTCAAGTCCTTGGACAACGCTTTGGCAAATGCCGTCGTAGTGTTGGCATCGCGGTAGTCACCATGCACCGCCTTGGCCGAGAGCGCGGCGGCTGTCTCGGCAGCAACGTCGGGGAAAACGTACTGAGACTTCAACTGCTGACCCAGGGTCGCGATGACCGCGGACTGCTCGGCAGCATTGATCGGTGTGTTTGATGGTGATGATGTCTGGGCGAACGCGGCGGAACTGAAAATCACAGTCAGCAGCGACAGAGGCAATGCATAGCGTAAGTACATGAGTATCTCGTCGGGCGGCCACGAAAGATGGCCGTTCGAACATAGAGATACGCGCAAGCTGGTCGCAGTTGCACCAGCGCACTTACCACCGGTGGGCTGCTGAAAGATCGGGGTCAGGTTCACTTTCTCACGGCAGCAAGTGAACCTGACCCCGATAGTCGTGGACCACCCAGACACCTTTTTCCTTCAGCCCAACCGCGCCCAATCCATGCCTTCGAGCACATAGGGCGCGAACAGGAAATCCCGGATGCCGATGATCCGGTTTTCCGACCAGTCGATCAGGACAAAATGCGCAGGTCTTTCCATCGGGCCCTCGCTGTCGAAGACCAGCATGGCCGGCTGCCCTTCAACCGCGCCGAAGGCAAACCGCCATTTCGCCACTTCCGCATAGCGCGTGAAATAGAGGCCGATCCTGTCGCGCCCTTCCAGCTGCAGCCGGTTCACCAGATCGAGCTTCACCTCGTCGGCGAGCATGGCACGGATGGTGTCGAAATCGCCGCTCTGAAACAGCTGCACATAAGCGGCGATCTTCCGCCGGTCGGTGTCGGACATCAGCGGCAGCCGGATGTCTTCGGGCGCCTGTGCGAGTTGCCGCAGCGCAACGCGCCCGCGTTGAAGCGCCGATTTGGCGGCTGCCGCAGAGCACCCGGCGATGCCTGCGATCTCGTCGACCGAATGACCCAGAACATCCTTGAGGATCACCGCGCAGCGTTGCAGTTCGGGCAACCGCAGAAACGTCTGAAAGCTGATCTCGACGATGTCCGCCTCAGGCATGGCCGCCGCTTCGATGTCGTCGGTAAGCGGCACGACCGTGTTCCGCGACCGGTTGCGCAAGAAATCCAGGCTCGTGTTGTGGGCGATGCGAAACAGCCAGCCCTCGAGATTATCCACCTCGGCGCCCTCGGCTCGCGCGTGAAGCGCCTTGACCAGGGCATCCTGCAATACATCCTCGCCATTGACCGCCGATCCGGTCATGCGCGCGCAGTAGCGATGAAGGCGAGGCCGCAGCGCTTTCAGACCCTCCTCGAATTTGTCCATGTTCATGGATGGAGGGCTTCCGCGCTCTGTTGCGCCAGGGACTGGACGCCGATGTCGATGAGGATCCTCGACAGGTTGGCCGGCTGTGACAGGAAGGGCGAGTGGCTGCTTTTCAGGGTATGGGTCGTGGTTTTGCCACCAAGGGCAGCATCAACCGTCGCAATCATGTGATCCTGACCGGTCAAGGGAATCGCGCGATCCTGGGTACAGCGGATGTAATGGCGTGGCACCGTGCCAAATCTTCCCGGCGTGATGTCCGACAGGGCCAGCGCGCCGGCGTTCGACTCGTCGCAATGAAGTTGCGAGGCCATAGGCGCGAAGTCGGCCTCCGGCACGTCGGCATAAAAAGAAGCTTTGAGCAGTGACCGATAGGCTTCGTCGGTCGATCCGGGATGGATTCTTGTCGCGCCGATGGCGACGGGGTCACCCACGAACAGCCCGGGCGCCAGCGCCGAAGCCAGGGTTTCATGCTGCAGCATCGCGAGCAGCGGCATGCCGCTCGGCACCATGAACCCGGCCAGATAGACGACCGCGAGCAGCAGGTCCGGCACCTGCTCGGCGACCGCCGAAATCGTCATCCCGCCAGCCGAGTGCCCGACCAGGATGACCTTGCCGTCGCTGCGCGACGCAGCCTCTTTGACCAGCGCGACGACCGCTTGCGTCCGCTGCTCCTGCGTCACGCCGGCGACGGGTGAGCGCTCGGCCGCAAACGCAGCCGGGTCGAACGGGTGAAGACCGAGCGACGTGGGTGCTATCGCATTCACCCCCGCGCCGGGAAGGTCGAGCGTCAACGCCGCGAAGCCGTTGGCCTCAAGTAGGGGCGTCACCCTGTCCCACGTCGAATGGTTGTGCCAACCGCCGTGGACCAGGACAAAAACCGCTTTGGTTGCCGACATGGCTGAGTCCTTTTCGTGTGAGTTTACGATCTTCGCGAGTTGAACAAGCGGCCGCCCGCCATGTCGCCTCGATTGGCCCCCTCGTCCACCGAGGCGAACCAGGAGCGGCGGGTTCAAACTTCCCTGCTGTCGAAAAGGAACATCTGGACGCCCGAGTCGTCCGGCGCAAAAAGTCGGCGATCCGCCCCGGCCGCCTGTCCCTCATCGCTAGCAAACGCCTTTTCGATCGCCGCAAGGTCGTCGAAATGCAGCGTTCCGATCCGATGAACATCGGGGGTTCCCACCGGCGCTGCGATGGGGCCTTCGCTGACCTCGTATTTCCTCAGGCCCGGAATCTTTTTGGCGAGAGGCACGTGGATGTCGAAGTAATGCCGGTCGAATGCCTCGGCGTTCTTCGGTGTCCGGTAAATCACTACCATCCGAGCCATGGCGGTTCTCCTTGGTTGGTTGTGTGACGCCGACTTGCCTGTTTTCACCCTCACCGGCTTTCGCTCAACACCGCCGAGCCCACGATCGACTCCAGGCTCGCCAGCTCGATGACCTTGGGGAAACAGGCTTGCATGCGCGGATCGCTGCGCATCGCCTCGACGGCTGCGGCGCTCTCCCACTCGGAGTAGATGACGACACCGGCGCCGTCCCCTGCCGCGATCAGCCGGGTCGTCTTCCAGCCAGGGAGCGTGCGGATCACCGTTTCGGTGTTCTGCTTCAGGAGCGCGATCAGCGCATCCTGCTTTTCGGGTTTGACCTTCAGCAGATTGATCAAGATGACGGACTGGTCGGACATGGCATGGCTCCTTGTGTTTGGGACACACCAAGGACGATCCGCAGGATGCAAACGGATCGCGACGCAGAAGATTTTTTGAAATTCGTCTCGAAGAGGCATGCGTTGCCGAGTTTGCAGCGCCTAGAGCCGGGACCTGTCAGGGCTTCACGAACCGATAGACGAAGCGATCGGTCTCGCCCTTGATCGAGGGATCGAACACCTTGATCGAGTGCGGATCGTCCTTGTTCGCGAGCATGGTGCTTTCCGCATCCAGTACGAAGCCGGCCGCCTCCACCTCCTCGCGAACGGTGGCAGGCTCAATCCGATGCAGCGACTGGGCGTCGCTCGTGCCCGTCCCGACGGCGGCGGCGTGGTCTACGATGATGTAGGACCCACCGGACTTCAGCCGCTCGTAGACAGCTCGATTGAACTCCGCCGCCGTCGCGCCTTTGGCCTGCATAAGCGCGGTGTGGAGATCGTGGTAGAACAGGTGCAGCCACAGGACATCCGCTGGTTGCGTGACCTCCGGCATCGCCACGAGGTCCGCCGAGACGGCTTCGACGTTCTCTCGGCCCGGCTCCTTCGCAAGCATCCGCATGCCGCCGACCGGATCGTTCTTGAAGTGGGCGACTTCGGCCGGCACGAAGCTGTAGACCCGTCCTTCGGGTCCCACGATGTCGGAGAAGAGACGGGTCCAGTCGCCATCGCCTGGGTAAACGTCGATGACGGTGGAGCCCGCCTCGACTCGTGCGAACCGGATCAACTCGGATTGCTTGGTTTGTTTGTACATGGGGATCTCCTTTACGGTTGGGTACGGGACCGCGCCAGGGTTAGCCCTGCGCCATGCCCCCATCGACGGGAAGATCTATACCGGTGATGTAAGAACTTTCATCGGAGGCGAGGAACACGACGGCTGCGGCGATTTCCTCGGGCATGCCTCTGCGGCCCATGGGGATCTGCGTGGTGAACTGTGCGATTGCTTGCTCGACCTGTTCAGGGGTAAGACCCGCCGTCGTCGCTAGGGCCGGGGTGTCAATGGCTCCGGGGCTCATGCAATTCACGCGGATCTTGCGATCTATCAATTCCTTGGCCCAGCCGCGCGCGAGGTTGCGCACAGCCGCCTTACTCGCGGCGTAAGCAGTAAATCCTGGAAGCCCGAGCACGTTTGAGACCGAAGAGGTCAAAATAATCGAACCGCCATCTTTTAAGAGGGGAAGGGCCTTCTGCACCGTAAAGAACATGCCCTTCACGTTCACGTCGAAGGTCTGATCAAAATGGGCCTCAGTAGCTACCGCAAGAGGTGCGAGTGTCCCCGCGCCCGCGTTCGCGAAGAGAATGTCGATGTGACCATGCTTCTCTTTCACGACGGCATAGAGCCGGTCCAGATCTTCCAATCGCGACACATCGCCCACGACCGTCGTAACGTTTCTCTCGATGGAGGCGGCGGCCTCCTTCAGCTCTTTCTCTCTTCGCCCGGTGATCACGACGTGCGCACCTTCGTCCACGAAGCGCTTGGCTGTGGCCAAGCCAATCCCGCTGCTTCCGCCTGTAATGACCGCAATTTTCCCCGCCAGTTTTTGTCCACTATGGTTGTTCATGTGTTTTTCCTTTTTGCTTTTCGTTGTTCGCCACGCCCTGCGGACTCCGAATATCGAATGGAGTGAACCGCCTGGCGCAACGCGTCAGAGTTGCGCCAGGCCGCCGTCGACGGCCAGCTCGCTGGCGGTCATGAAGCTGCTGTCCGGCGACGCGAGAAAGGCTGCCGCCGCCGCGATCTCCGACGGATCGGCCATGCGCTGGAGCGGAGTCATCGCGCCATAGGCCTTCTGGCCCTCTTCGCCCAACGCCGCCTTCGCCAGTTCGGTCGCCGTCGCTCCGGGCGACAGCACGTTCACCCGGATGCCGGTGCCCTTCAGATCCTCCGCCCAGGTCTTCGCCAAGTTGCGCACCGCCGCCTTGCTCGCGCTGTAGGCAGTGAATCCCGGCGCGCCCGTGGTGCCTGCACTCGATCCGGTCAGGATGATCGAACCGCCCTCGCCCATCAGCGGCAGCGCCTTCTGGACCGTGAAGATCGTGCCCTTCACATTGGTGTCGAAGGTTTCGTCGATGTGCCTGGCGGTGATCTCGCCGAGTGCAAGCGGGCTGCCTGCCCCGGCATTGGCGAAGACGATGTCCAAGGTTTTGCGCTCAGCCTTCACCGCCGCGTAGAGTCGGTCGAGGTCGGCCTCATCCGAGACCGAGCCCTTCACCGCGCGGGCATGGGGCCCGAGGTCAGCCACCGCGGCGTCGAGCATGTCCTGCCGGCGGCCGAAGATGAAGACGAAAGCGCCCTCCTCGATGAAGCGCCTGGCTGCGGCGAGTCCGATGCCGGTAGCGCCGCCCGTGATCACCGCCGTCTTTCCAGTCAGTCTGTTCATGTCATGCATCCTTCGTTTCTTGCTTAAGGTCCTGACGAAGATGGTTCTGTTGACACATCAATACAATTGACGAAATATGTCTTAATAAGATCTGTTTTTTGGATATGCATGCTCGACAACGTCACCATCAACCAACTGCGTTCGTTCGTTGCGGTATGCGATCAGGGAAGCTTCTCGGGTGCAGCACGGCAACTCGGTCGCGCGCAGTCGGCCATCAGCCACGCGATCAAGGCGCTGGAAAGCGCCTTCGATGTCGAATTGTTCGATCGCAATACACGCAAGGCGCAGCTCACCGCGGCGGGACGCAGCCTGCTGCCGGACGCACGGGCGGTCATCTCGCGCACGGAAGAAATGAAGAGCCGCGCCGGCTCGATCGCCCGAGTCGGCGCACCCCAGCTTTCGGTGGCGGTCGATGTCTACTTCCCGCGCGCACACCTCATTGACGGTTTGCGGACGCTGCAAGCGGAGTTCCCAACCGCAGCGATCAACCTGCGCATCACGACCATGCAGGGCGGCGAGAGACTGGTGCTGGAAAAGGTGTGCGCGCTGGCCATCACGGTCGAGAACGTACCGGAAGTAAACCCGGATGCCATCGAACGCCACTGGCTGTGCGAGGCGCAGATGGTGACGCTATGTGCGCCATCCCATCCCCTCGCTTCACTACCGAAACCCGTCCCGCAGGACGAGTTGAGTCGACATGTTCAAATCGTCGTGACGGACAACCAACCGGAAGCGGAAAAAACCCAACAGGGCGTTGCCGGCAAGCGGCTGTGGCTGGTCAATGATCTCGGCGCCAAGCGTGACCTTCTCAAGGCCGGCCTCGGCTGGGGACACCTGCCGCGACACCTCGTCGGCGAGGATCTGGCAAAGGGAGAGCTCGTCGAGCTTGAACGCCGCGCCTGGCATCTTGGTCCGCTCACGTTCGTGATCTCGCAACGACGGGGTCATGACCTCTCCCCATGCGAGTCGCGGCTGGTCGAGCTTCTTGGCAAACCTCAGTGCATCCCAAAGGAAGCCAGACCGCACCCCGTTTCGGGCAAGGGCGCAAAAACATGAAGGCCCCGCGCAAGTAACAGCGCGCCCCGCTTACAAGCCCAAAACGGCACAAGAATGGTGTCAAGGAAAATTCGGCCGCACCAAAAGTCATGCGGCAGGACATCAATACAAGCGGAAATTGTCCGTGACACGAATGGCACTTACTTAACCGAAAAGCTCCAGTTTTCGTCATTCCTGCGAAAGCGGGAATCCAGTGACTTCGGGCTGTCAGAGGCGCTGGATCCCCGCTTTCGCGGGGATGACGAGCTTAAGTAAGTGCCATTCGTCCGTGACACCTATTCCCGTTTTCCGTAAGTGAACCTGCCCCCGATAGTTGCCACAAAGCAGTCGTTCGTTGATTCTTTTCGCGGAGAAGCGTTGATCTCAATTCACAAGGCTGCAGAAATGCCATCCACGACCGATGAAATGGCTCAACCCATCACTGTGGCGGATCGCATTCACGCCATCGACATACTTAGAGGCATCGCCTTGTTCGGCGTACTCGCGGTAAATCTGGTGGGCGAGTTCCGGGTATCGTTGTTTCAGCAGTTTCTTCCTGCAACGCCCTTCGTCTCACCACTTGACGGCGCAGTCGAACACTTCATCTCGTTTTTTTTGGAGATGAAGGCGTTCGCGCTGTTCTCGATTTTGTTCGGCGTGGGACTGGCTATCCAGTCGGAGCGACTCGCGCACAGCGGTTGCCGACTGCGTTTGCTGGTGCGGCGTCTGGTGGCATTGCTCGCGATCGGTTTAGTTCATCTGCTGCTGATCTGGAACGGTGACATCCTGACCGAGTACGCCCTAGCCGGATTGGTGGTGCTGCCGTTGCTATGGCTGCCCATTTGGTGCACGGCACTAGCCGCATTCGGGCTACTCGCGTTCTACATCGCCATGCCGGCCCTGTCTCTCCCGATCTCGTGGCCTTCCATGCTCTGGTTGCAGCAGCATGTGTTGGAGGCCAATCACGTTTATGCAGCCGGTTCGTATGGGCAAATCCTGCGTTTCAGCTGGAGCGAACTGGCTCAGATCCTGCCACTGCACGAGTTCGTGTTCCCGCGCACGTTGGGACTGTTTCTGGTTGGCATGTTGGCGTGGCGTTCCGGCGTGCTGCGGAACCCGTACCGGCACCAGGGCCTGTTGCTTATCGTGATCGGTCTCGGCTTGATGCTGGGGATACTTTTAAACTCGCCGACCCTGACCCAGGCGATGGCATCTTGGCGCATGCCACCTGCAATGAGGTCCTGTCTTGAAAACGCCGCAGGCACCTTCATGGGACTTGGCTATGGCGCATCGGTTATTGCGCTAGTCGAGTTCACGCGTGCCCGCAGCGTCCTTCAGGTATTCGCGCCGCTTGGCCGCATGGCATTCACTAACTATCTGATGCAGTCATTGATCTTCAGCTGGGTATTTTATGGCTATGGGCTTGGCTATTTTGGTCGGTTAGGCGCGGCCGAGACCCTGCTCTTCGGCATCATCTTCTATACATGCCAGATGGCCCTGAGCGCCTGGTGGCTTCGCCGATACCGCTTTGGGCCGATCGAGTGGTTGTGGCGAACGCTGATGTATGGGGTCCGCCAGCCGATGAGGGTTTTAGCTTCAGCGAAGAGGTGGTAGTTGCGCTCTACCCTATCGCGCAACTCGGCCAACATCTGAAGACTGGCAATGGCTGCTTTGGATGGCGAAGTCGGCTGATCGACTCCCGCTGCTGGCGAGCCTGGCGAGTTCCACTGGACGTGGTGGTCAGGCTCGACGTCAGGAATGGGCAACGCGATGGCGAAGGTGGGCAGGTAGCTGGCGTTTTGCAGCCGCGCGATAAATCAAGCAGCGACTGCATGCGAACCCGACCCCGGTTTCAGCCAGAGTTGGAGCTGAGTATTTGGCCAGAGCCGTGCCAAGGACAACTTCAAGCGCCACGCTGGCGCCTGCAAATTGTCCCTGACACCGTTTCCGAGTATTTTCCCCGACACTTTGCCCGACATGATCCCCGACACATTGCCTGGCCCAGTGGTCAGCACCGCCTCGCGCATGGCCGCATGCAAGGCGGCCATGCTCAGTGGTAATCGTCTTCGCGCTGGTGCCGCACCGCCAATACGGTGACGGTTTTGGCGTCATCGATTTCAAACAGCGCCACATAGCCGGATGCGCCGAAGGCGATGATCAACTCACGCAGAAACGTGTCGTCAGGTGCGGCCTTTCTGCAACTGAATGGTGAACTCGCCAGCAAGCCCAAGCCATTGCGGATGGCGTCCAGCGCGCGCTCGGCCGTAGTCCAGTCGCCATCCTCACGTGCCAAGGCAAAGTCATACAGCCGTTCAAGATCGGCCAACGCTTCCTCCGTGAAGCGGATCTTGAATGTCATGCCGAGGCTTTCTTCGCCTTGGCCAATCGCGCTTCAAGCTTTTTCAGCACCGCGCCAGATGAAAAGTACACGCCGGTAGCTTTGGCCTGATCACGCGAAGCCAATCCACGGGCGATGAAGGCAGCTTGCTCCTGGCGTTGCTGAATCTGCGCCCGCACCGCGTACTCGACAAAGCCGGACAGACTTTCCCCGTCGCGCAAGACTTCCTCTGCGGCGCGGCGCAGCACCGGTTCAACACGCAGCGAAGGGATGGTTGCGGTTTTCATGGAAACTCCGAATGCGATGCAATTGCGATTCATTTTGGCGCAATTCAACGACCGGGGCAAATCGCCCGGAAAGAAGGTAAGGACGATCCCTGGAAGCAACGCTTAGTCGCCCTTGGGCAGCTTGAGCAAGCGGACCCACCGAGTTGTCCCCTACCCCATCCCCGGCAGGGGTCCGATCACTCGACTGAGCGAGATTGCCGTGACTGCAGGGCGACGCGTACCAGATACGCGACGATCGCGATGTTGGCGATCAGCGCAACCAATTTGAACCCGCTGAAACGGTGCACCGCTTCGTAGATTTCCAGCGGCACCAGCGAGCCGGTGGCGACTACCGTGAACCATTCCGCCCAGTACTTCTGCAACCACAGCCCGATGCCCTCGGTCGCAAAGATCGCGGCATAGGCCAGCGCGACCAGTCCGATCGCCACGAACTTGCTCGGGCCCATCGACTGCAGCTTCTCCACCAGCCTCCAGCGCAGGCCGTTGCTGTCGCTCAGCGACAACTGCTCCAGCCAGTGCACCAGATGTTCGAAGTTCTGCGAACGATCCAGATGGAAGGCCGCGATCGCCACCAGGATCAAGCCGATGGTCTTGGCGGCCTTGTATACCGCGATGACACGCAGCCACCCATGGTTGCGGGGCTTGCGCGTATCGGTCGGCCCAGCTCGGGAGTCGCGGCGGATATCGGACATGGCAAGACATTCCGGGAATCAGAATCCGAGTGTGCTTTTGCTGGCGTGAACAATCGATGCAGCATCGGCGGCCACCGTTCGTCCGGCTCAGCGCGATTTCAACCTGAATTCTTTTTGGATCGTTGCCCGCTCACGCCGTGCTGCCGGGTCCTTGGACGTGCGATCAGGTGAACGCGCAACCCATTCGGCTTAACTTCCTGCGTCCCGGTTTCCGGCACGTTGCCGTTCCCTGCGCAATCTCCATCCCAGCACACCCAATCCGACCACGGCCAGCACGTTCGCGACAGCCTTGAAGTAGAGATCGGCGGTTGGCGGTCCCTGAAAGCCCACAAAGCTCACCGCCATCAAGCCGCAC
The DNA here is from genome assembly GCF_002001045.1 of Rhodanobacter sp. C01. Lineage (GTDB taxonomy): Bacteria > Pseudomonadota > Gammaproteobacteria > Xanthomonadales > Rhodanobacteraceae > Rhodanobacter. The sequence continues at coordinate 12,095 of NZ_MUNR01000009.1, forward strand.
ACGCTGGCGACGACAAGGCAAAAGGCGTGGCGCGGCGTCCAGCCGGTCGAGGTGATCCAGCTCGGCAGCAGGTAAAGCATCGCGGCAGCGATCAGCAATCCCGCCGACATCGGAATCGCCGGTGGCAGCGATGGTGCAATGCCGAAGGCGATCACGACCAACCCGTACCAGAGCACCGACCAGAAGGTGCCGAGTACGGCAAGCAACCGTGCCGCCGGCGGTGCAACGTGGCGAGCCCGGATTGGCTTGCCCCGCAGCGTGGTGAAGGCGAGTGTGATCAACGCAGCGATGATCGCCAGTGCAACCACCTCGGTCGCGGCGGGCGGCACGAACGCCGGCTGGTGGAATACTTTCACCCGTGCGACGTGCGTCCACGCGAACCACGCGAGCAAGCTGCCGATCGCGAAGAAAAACATCGTCACGCCGACGCCGAGCTTGCCCATCCAGACCCGATCGCGCCGACCCGGGAAGATCAGTTCGACCAGGCAGATCGGCACGAACACCACGTAGACGCTCTCGTACACCAATGCCCACAGCAGGTAGAGATAATTCACGCCGAACGCGCGCGCATACACCTCACCCTTGAGCATGATCACCAGCGGCGCCAGCGATGACTGCTGAATCACGGTTTCCTCCGCCATCGCCAGCGCGAGAGCCAGCACCAGCATCGCGGCCACGCCGAGGTTGAAACGCCGCACGGCGTGACGAATCAAGAGTGCACCCCCGCCCCATACGCACAACTCAATCGGAAACACGAACAGCGCGCGCAGCCGGGTCGAGCCAGACAGCACTTCCGCAATCAGCGGAGACAGAAACAATAAACTCAATGTGGGTGCGATGCGCCGTCGCAGCGGCAGCAAGGGCAAGCCGTCCATCGCGGGCTCCGGTTCCGGCAATCAGGCCTCACTGTCGTGCAAACCTCGCCGATGGGCAAAGGCAGATCGTCATCATCCGCGAGTGATAGCTGTCATGCCGCTATGGCGCACTTCGTCTGGGAGCCATCATGAGGTACGACTTCACGCGCTCCGATGCCGATCAGTTTTCGAACAGGGGTCAGGGTCGACTTTCCAAGGCAGCCGTCTTAAAGAAAGTGCACACTGATCCGGGTTTCTCCTACTTCGCCTCGGCAAGCAACTCATCGAGCCGCGCCTTCGCGAAATCGACAAATGGAACGCTCTCCATGAGCTGACAGCGTGCCGAGCCAATCGTCTTGCTGCGAATCAGACCAACAGCATCGGCTTCGGCACCCAGTTGTGGAAAGTAGACGCCGTTGTCATCGCCCACATCGGGTGCCTCCATCCAGAGGCGATCCTTTCCGACCAGGGCGGGAAACCGACGAAGCTTCGTACGATGGCGGGGCGTCAGCGATTCCGCGTAATGCAAAAACGAGTTGCGATTGTGCCCTACCCCCAGCAGGAGAATGTAGGCGCCCAACCCGTACATCCTGTCGAACGGCGAGTTCTTTCCAAGTGCGTACACAAGGGGATGGTCGACCGTGATCTCACGGGCACGAACGCCAAGGGCGGCAACGGATGCCTGAGGATGATCGCTGCGCAAACGCCCGGGACGAGACAGGATCGCGCTGGAAACCGCACCCATCGGGGTCGGCAGGTCATCACGAAAGAGGGATACGTTTCGGCGCGCTTCATCGGCCAACGGGTCGTCGAATGCGCGCGACTGCGGATGTGGGTCGGAGACCTGGGGCGTGAACGTCGGCACAACCAGCGTTCCCGCATCACCGATGCAACACAGCAGCGCATCGATCACCGCTTGCGCTCCGCCATCTACTGCACCGAACGCCGACAGCGACGAGTGAACCACGACAACAGCCCCCCGAGGTACGCCGAGGATCCGAAGTTCCTGCTCAAGGAACCTCGCGTCGATGGATTTGGCTGATATGTCTGACACCGACGTTCCCCTTGTCTCGCCCGATGAATTCAACTCCGAGCCGTTGCAATGTGCACTATGAGGAGTGGACATTGCTAGTTCGATTTAACTTCCTCCGTCCCTGAGGTTCGGTTACCGTCGACGCGATCTTGATATCGCCGTCGCGCTGCACGCACGGAAATTGTCCCTGACACCTTTTCCGCTCAAAGTGGCCATCGGGGCCGTCAAAAGATCAGGGCCAGGTTCACTTTCTCACGGCAGTAAGTGAACCTGACCCTGATAGTCGGCATAGTCAGGCCGTGTTGCAGAGGGTATCGGCAAGCGTCACCTGTTTTGAACAGCGGCTGCCGCCTTGCGGATTACGTCGATGACGACGTCCGGCTGGGAAAGCATCGGCACGTGGCTGCTTGCCACCTCGGTGATGGTCGCTCCCATGCGCTTCGATACCCACCGTTGCAGGTCGGGATGCACAGTGTGGTCTTGGGTGGTCAAAATGTACCAGCTCGGCTTCGACTTCCACGGAGTGCTCTTGATCTTCTGTTGCTGAAACAGATCGGCGACGGGCGCATAATGGGTTGCCCAGACGAGCTTCTGCTCTTCCTTGGAAAGGTCTCCGCAGAAGAACTCCGTACCATTCGGAAGCATCCAGGCGCGTCCGTCCGCGACCTCCACGCGTGAGAAGATATCCGATGGATACTTGTCGAGTTGCTCCTGTACGGTCTCGCCGACATCCGGGGCAACCGCTCCGATGTAGACGAGGCCGGCCACGCGATCATCGACGCCTGCGGCCGTGATGGTAGCGCCACCATAGGAGTGGCCCACGAGGATGACGGGGCTGCCGACGCGGTTGAGCGTGCGCTTTACCGTAGCCACGTCCTCCTCGAACGAGTCCAGACCATATTGAACCGAGATCACCTCATGGCCGTCCGCCTGCAAAGCGGGGATTACCTTGCTGAAGCACGATCCATCGGCCCAGATACCGTGGCAGAACACGATGGCAGGTTTGGATATTGCAGGCATATTGAATTCTCCTTCGCTTCTCAGCTTTGACTGGATTGATTGGGATACTTCCGTCGGTGCAAAGACGGCAGCGACTGCGACGATACGTCGCCCCTCTATCGATGAAAAATGCTTTGTGTGATCGGACCTATGCCTTGAAGGCATACAGGAGGTCGTATGGAACTTCGACATTTACGCTATTTCATCGCCGTCGCAGAGGAAGGCAGTCTGCTGACCGCCGCTCAGCGGCGACTCCATACGTCGCAGCCGTCGTTGAGCCGACAGATTCGCGACCTGGAATCCGAAGTCGGTGTGAAACTGCTGGAGCGCGGAGCACGTGGCGTGGCGCTCACAGCGGCCGGGAAAATTTTCCTCGATCACGCGCGCTTGGCGCTCATGCAAGTTGAAGCGGCCACCGACGGTGCGCGGCGGGCGGCACAGCCGGAAAAGCTTGTGCTAGCCGTTGGTTTCCTTGCCGGGCAGGAAGTTGGGTGGTTACCCCACGCGCTCCGCATTATCCGGGAGGAGGCGCCGGAGGCCGAAATCACGCTGTGCAGTCAGTCCTCGCCGGAACTTGCCATCGGGCTGATGCGAGGCACGCTGGACGTTGCGTTTCTTCGCGCGGAGATTCAAACCGTTGGTCTGTCCTTCAAATTCCTGGCAAAGGAGCCGCTGATCGCCGTGCTGCCGGCGGATCATCGCCTGACGTCACGCAAAAAGATCCGGCCGCAGGACCTCGCCAGCGAAATTTACGTCAGTTCGGCTAGAACATCTCCGGTATTGAAGTCAGTGATTCAGGATTACGCATCGAAGGTCGGGATCACGCTCAAGGCCGAGTACGAAGGAGAGAACCTGCCGTCGGCAATGTCGCTCGTCACGTCCACGGGTGGCGTTACGCTTATTCCGCTGTATGCGCAAAACATGCTTACACCGAATGTTGTTGCCCGGGCGCTTGACGGCGTGCCTCCGACGATTGATCTCACCTTGGGATACAACAATACGAATTCATCTCCCCTGCTCCTTCGGTTTTTATCTCGTGCCGACGAGTTGGTGGCAAACGTTCAAAACCAAAGCATCATCCGATATGCCGTCTAGGTCATGGCTGCGCAAGATCGCGGCCAGGTTCGCTTTCCCACGGCAGCAAGCGACCTGGCCCCGATAGTTGCCCGGTTATTGATAGGTAGGCAACTGCCACGCAACATGCGACGCGTGGCCCGCGGGCAAACACGCTCGCCCCGCACGGTATGTGGCCCGCTCTTCGCCCACGCCAGTTTGCGAACGGCGCGTCGAATTGAGCCTCTGCGATTCCACCTGGCGCATGATCGCGCGCACCGCCCTCGCGTCGTTGAAGATGGCATCCCCCAGCAACGACAGCGCGTGGTCGGCGAACTCGGCGTCATCACTGGCGATCACCACATCGCCATGGGCCACAATCATGTCGATCATCCTGCCGCGCCTCTTCGGGCAAGCCAGGATTGAGCCGGGCAACGGCCGCTTCGAGGCTGTCCCTGGGGTGCCGTTCCAGAAATCCGAAACGACGGGATACGCACCAGCGAGCGCAACTGGCCCACTGGCGCGCGCGGGTGCCGGTTAATGGTAGGCGGGCAGTTGCCGCACGATGGGCAACGCATTGCTCATCGGCACGCGCATGGGCAGCGCGAGGTAGCTGGCCTGCTCCTCGCACACGCCCGGTTTCGTGCCGTGCCGCTCATCGATCCGCTGCACGCAGTCGACCTCACGGATGATGTCTTGCAACCTCTCCGCATGCTCGAGGATGGCATCGCCCATGATCGAGAGCGTGACGTCGGCGAAATCCGCCTGATCGGTGGCGACCACCACGTCGCCATGGGCGCGGAGAATGTCGCCCAGCCGGGCCAGCTCGTCGATCTGATCCAGGGTGACGCCAGCCACGTAGCATTTGGGCGCCTCGTTCATCGCCGACCCGGCAAGTTCCGGCTCGGCGCCGTCCGTGTCCGCCGCTGCCGTGACGGCTGCCACTTTCGGCTCGGCGTCACGTTCGGCCTTGGCCTCGGGCGCAGGCGCTCTTTCGCCACGCTCGGCCGGCCAGGAGAGTTCGTCCAGCACTTGCCCGATCTGCTCCTCCAGCAACTCCATGCAGATCGCCACCTCGCCCGGGCGAATCTCCGCATACCACTCCTGATCCTCGTCCGGCCTGCGCGGTCGCGCGAGGTTGGTCAGGAACCCCACGTATTCGCGTAGCTGCTTCAGCCGCAGCTGGCTGTCCTCCGGCAGAAAATAGCCCTTCGTTTCCAGATCTTCCGAATCGAACGTCGACATGGTCGCCTCCTAGTTCCATAGAAGTACCCGTCCACGGCATGACGACGGACGGGGTGTCGGGAGGTTCGAAACCGCACACAGCCGGCGGGCTTATTCCCCTTGCGGGTGTTGTATTCACCGCCCTCCCGACGCAGGCTTCGCGTCGGTTGTACCTACAAGGCGCGTAGGCACAAAAAACCCACCGGTTTGACGGAGGTGGGTACCGCTGTGTGGGGAGTTTCGACGCTCCTTGCAAATGAGTCTGCTACGGCAATGGAGGGGTGTCAAGATAGGCGTGGATAAATGAACCTGACCCCGATAATTGTGGAATCTGGAGTAAGTTCGGTCGTCAGTAGACGAGCCGTTTCTGCCCTACGAGACAATCAGTTGGTCGAAGGTGGAACGGTCTAATCTGGTGCCTACGGAACTAACAGCAGCGTAGAGTTCCTCGTCAAGGATCGGGGCACATTAAGGAAGGTGGAAAATGATTGAATCAATAACCATTGCGAACACCGCAACTTTCGATCTCGTTCCCGAGGTGCTGAGCGGGCTATCTCAGTTCAATTTCTTGTTCGGCTCGAACGGCACCGGTAAAACCACGGTCAGCCGCATCATCGCAGATGAGAACAGCTTTCCAACCTGCAACGTGACATGGAAGGCAGGAACAAAACTGCAGACTATGGTCTATAACCACGATTTCGTAGAACGTAACTTCACGCAATCATCAGAGTTGAAAGGCGTCTTCACCTTGGGCGAAAAGCAGGTCGACACGCTCACCATGATTACTGGAGCGAAGGTCGAGCTCGACACTCTCACTAAGAAAATAGAAACGCTGACATTGGGGCTACAAGGAGCAGATGGCACAGGAGGAAAAGAGGGAGATTTGGCGACGCTTGAGGCTGGATTGAAAGACAAGTGCTGGGTTCAGAAGCAGAAGCACGATGCAAAGCTCCAAGGTGCGTTTGAAGGCTATCGAGGAAGTTCGGAAAAATTCAAGGCGAAGGTCGTTCAAGAGTTGGCCGGGAACACCGCCGCACTTCTGACATTGACGGAGTTGGAGAAGAAAGCGGAATCGGTGTTCGGTGCAGCGCCCACAGTTGAGCAAATAGTCCCGACGATTGAAGCAACAGAGCTTGTTGGATACGAAATAAGCCAAATCTTGAAAAAGCGAGTCATCGGCAAGGGGGACGTCGATATCGCGGCGATGATCAAGAAACTGGGCAACAGCGATTGGGTCCTTGAGGGCCGTACCTTCTACGACGAGAATGGCAACGTATGTCCGTTTTGCCAACAGAGTACAACCGATGCCTTCACGAATAGTTTGAACGAGTATTTCGATGAGGCGTTTGTGACAGACAGCAAGGCTATCGACGATCTCGCCACCAACTATTCAACCGACGCAGCCCGACTTCAGCAGCAAATCGCGTCCATAATCGCAGCTCCGTCTCGGTTCCTTGATGTTGAAACGCTGAAAGCAGAAAAAGAGCTTCTCGACTCCAAAATTACAATTAACGTCCAACGGCTTGCGGGGAAGAAGAAAGAGGCGAGTCAGGTTATTGAACTTGAGTCACTGAGCAATGTCGTCACAGCGATCAAGGTGTTGATTGATTCCGCCAATACACTCGTTGCAGAACACAACAAGATGGTCGCGAATCTCGTTCAAGAGCGTGGCACGCTGACGGCACAGGTATGGAAGTATGTGCTAGAGGAACTCAAAGTCGACCTCAGCGCATACAAGACCACGCGAGATGGTTTGGACAAAGCGATCACTGCGATGAATCTCCAGGTCGCGGCAGCGATGACAGACAAAGCCGAAAAGACCAGTGAGATTCGCGAACTCGAAAAACAGACGACGAGCGTTCAGCCAACGATCGACGCGATCAATGTCCTCCTCTTGGCCTTCGGCTTTCGAGGTTTCTCGCTCGCGAAAACTGTAAGCGGAACGTCCTACAAATTAATTCGACCCGATGGTTCAGATGCAAAGACGACACTGAGCGAAGGGGAAAAAACGTTCGTCACGTTCCTCTACTTCTACCATCTCCTGAAAGGTAGCGTCTCGGATAGTGGCATGACCGCTAACCGCATTGTTGTGTTTGACGATCCTGTTTCGAGCCTCGACAGCGACATCTTGTTCATAGTCGGCAGCCTCATCAAAGGATTGTTGGACGAAGTGCGCTTGGGGACCGGACACATCAAGCAAATCTTCGTGCTCACACACAACGTGTATTTCCACAAGGAGGTCACATACAGTCGCAAGCGACCCAGCAACGGCGTGTTGAGTGAAGAGACCTTCTGGATCGTAAAAAGACCGGGGATGGTATCTAAATTAGTCCCGCAAACGACCAACCCCATCAAAACTTCATACGAACTGCTGTGGGCAGAAGTTCGGAAGCCAGAGCGCTCGAATCTAGCCATTCAAAATACGCTTCGGCGCATTTTGGAGAACTATTTCAAGATTCTAGGTGGCATTGAACTGGATCAGCTCTGCGCGATGTTTGACGGAAAGGAGAAGATTATCTGCAAGTCCCTCTGTTCGTGGGTACATGATGGATCGCACTATGCCCACGACGATCTCTACGTTTCGATCGACGACTCGATGGTGGAGAGCTACCTCAAAGTCTTCAAAGATATCTTCGTCAAAGCGCGCCACATCGAACACTACAAGATGATGATGGGGGATGCATTTGTCGAGGAGCCTATGCAGGCCGCTATCACGTGAGACGTGGCGAAACAGAATCGACTCACATCATGCAGCGGTGCTGCAAAGATCGGGGTCAGGTTGAGCTGGCCCGGATAGTCTCACAAGGAAAAATCTAAATATTGTCTTCCATCAGCGTGATCTCGTCGCTGTTCAGACCGTATAGTTCATGGACCAATGCGTCGATCTGGCGGTCCAAAGCGGCGCATTTGCGAATGGCAACGTCGCGGGCGTGACCACTGGCGGCAGCTTCCTGCTGTTTGGCATCGCACATCTTCTCCACGAGAGAAACCATGTGATCGTGCAACGTCCTGTCCCTGAGGTTAGACATGTCGATCCGTCGGATATTCAGACGCGAAATACTGTTCCAAAAATACTCGTAGATGCCGCCACTCTTGAGCTTGCCGATGCTGCGAAAGCGGAAAGTTAGTAGTCGCGAGTTAAGCAATCCAAGCAGGTACAAGAGATTTTCCTGCTGACCATTGTCGAAAAGGACAGTTGTATCCGTCAGGCCTAGAAATGTGTCATCCGCGTCGAGCGCGAAACGGTTTCCGGTAGCCAGATACGGACACAGGATACGTTTGCGCTGCCCGTAATGCTCCGCATGCAATGGCCATGTGTATTGCCACCATTCGCAGTTGCCGCGCTGATAGGCGGCGCGCTTCTTCAATTCAGCATCGTGCACGGTCAGGTGCGCACGCACCCCGGCAGAAAGCTGTGCGAAGTCGTCTACGCGATGCGGGTATAACAAGTATTCGTCGCGATCTTCGATGCGGTAGCGCTGAATGTCGGTATTGGTGGCTCGTTTGAACCAATGTCCGGCGGGTACCTTCCAGTCGCGAATATCGGCAGCGCTGCGCTCACCGAACACATCGTTGCGGCCTGTTTGCATACCTTGCCCTATCAGCAGCACTTCGCCCAGTGGCACGCCGGCGGCGTCGATCTTGTCGTTCAGTGCGGCGACCTGCGGCGACGTCAGCGCCCATGGCTCGGCGCCTAAACGGGCTTGTGGCACATGCATCGCTGCAAACTGTTGCGGATCGTGCAGTGCTATGTCCAACGGCGGCTCCGGCGGGTTGTCCAGCAGATGTTTGCGCACATCGATGTCTGATGGGGCACCGCCGATATTCAGCGTGACAATGCAGGTGGTAATGCCGACTTTTTTGAAGATTAGCGTGTTACGAAAATCGACGATTTGCCCTATCGCGGTTTTGTCCAGCAAATAGATTCGTAGCTTGTTGGCCTTGAATGCTTCTAAAAACGCCCGCGACACAATGAACGACACTCCATCACGCGAAAGCTGTACGGCACGCGCGAGGAAATAAAACAGAAGATCGGTCTTGTCGTTGTGGATCAGCGGATAGGCGGTCTTGATCGCGACCAGCTTATGATCACCCTTGCCCCAAGTGTCATCAATGTTGAGATACGGAGGATTGCCAACGATGGCGTCGAATCCCCCGGCGCGCATCACGGCTGGGAAGACGGTTTCGAAGTCGAGTGGATTCAGCGCATGTTCTTCCTGTGGCGAGAGTGCTAGTAGGCCAGCCACGTCCCACCCAATCAGGCTGTTCCCGCAGACAATATTGTTACCGAGATCGGGCAGAAGCTTCTTCAGATTACTGTCGCGCGCATAGTCGAGTTGATATTGGCGTGCGCTGGTGGCGCGCTCATCTTCAAGCAATTTTAAGAACAACGACAGTTGCGCCACTTCCACAGCCTGCTGATCGATATCCACGCCATAGATGTTGTTCTGCAAAATCGCGCGACGCTGGGCCAGCGACAGCCGCCAGCGACTGTCCTCGGTACGTATACATCCGTCTTTCTTAGCCTGCTTGTCGTGTTCGGGTCGGTTGTACCAGTCGGCGTGGTAGCGCAACAGCGCGTCGAACACTCCTAGCAGGAAGCTGCCGGAGCCGCAGGCGATGTCAGCAAACCGAAGTTTGGCGATATGCACCGGTGACTTACCTGAGATCTGCCTGCCCACGGTGTGTTCGACGATGTAGCGCACAATGTATTCGGGTGTGTAATAGACGCCACCTGCCTTGCGCACCTCCGGCTTTTCCTCGACGAAAACCCGCTGTGCAGTGGCGCGAATCACGCTGCCTAGGAATCGCTCATAAATCGAGCCGAGAATATGGATGGGGATGGCATCAAAGTTGTACGGTGAGTTCTCAGAAGAAAGCCGCTCGCAAATGTCAGCGAATACCTCGTTGTCTACTGCGAAGCCAGCGTCATCAAGTATCGGCAATTGCTTGAACACGATGCCGTTGTAGATGTTGTCTAGCCGCCGGCTGGCGGTGGCAAAATCCGCCCATGCGCCCTTGCCCTTGCCGAAGTCAGAGAGTCGTATCTCCGTCTCGATTTCTTTGTCTTCCAGAAAACGCAGGAATACGAGTCGATCCAGTGTGCGCTGCACGATTCTGGTAAGGGTTTCGGAGTCGAGACCGTGGTCGGCTTTCTTGAACGCCTTGGCTAACGCGGTGCGATGTTCCTCCAGTTCGGCGAGAAAGCTAACGTCTACCGCTTGGTAGCCGCCCTTGAAGAGGCCGCGCTGCTTGGCTCCACCTCTGGGCTTTGGCAATTCATCGATGCGCCGCTGGTACGAACCATCCTCATGCGCTTCGCGCGAGAACAGCCAGTAGAACTCGGCGAACTTGGCCGGGTCACGCCAGTCGGTGTAGTGCCAGTGCTTGTAGACCTGATCCAGCGCGCCGTCCGGGTGCGGGCGGCGGCGGCAGTCGAGCACATGGATCTTCTCGAAATCGGTGAGTACGGACAGGGGCGTGTTGGCGCTATAGCCATAACGCCAAGTCTGGAAGTGCGCATCTTCGTTGCGATCCAGGTTAACGCTTGGTTTCTTCGCCTCGACGAAAAAGCGCACATCGTGGAAGTTGGGCTTCAGGTAGAACGCATAATCGGCGCGTTTTTGCGACTGCGACCGCGCCACGGTCACACTGCGTTCGACCTTGACTTCCTGTTCATACGGATTGTGTTCGCGTTCGTGGTCGACGTCCCAACCGAGCGCCTTCAGCATCGGATCGATGAAATCCTTGCGCGCTTCGGCTTCTTGGTAGCCGGGTTGCAAGTAGGTGGATGCGTGTTTGCCAAATCGTTCGACCAATTCCAGCACGCGTGTGTGAGCTTGATCAAACAGAGTGGTCATGTTGGTACCAAAAGAAAGGAGGTAGGTTTATTTATCTGTTTCGCACTGGACCGACTTGCGTAGAGGGTAAACATTTTCCCGTGTGCCAAACCCGGTGTCCCCTCACCCCTCCAAACAATCAAACCGCCGATCCGCCTCCACCTCCGCCTCATAGTCCACATCCGCCCGATCAAACCCGAACAGCTGCAAAAACTCGTGCTTGTAGCCGGCGTAGTCGGTGATCTGCTTGAGGTTTTCGGTGGTGACTGTAGGCCAGAGGGTTTTGCAGGGGATCTGCACGTCGTCGCGCAGTTCCCAGTCGTCCAGCCGCAGGCGGCCTTCGTCGTCGGTGGGTGCAGCTTTGCCATCAGCACGATAGAGGCGGTCATGGAACAGGCGGTTGGCCTGCTCGATCGGATTTTCGTGGATGCCCTTCTCCTTCATGATCTTGAAGGCGATGGACACGTACAGCGGGATCACCGGGATGGCGGCGCTGGCCTGGGTGACGACGGACTTCATCACGCCGACGTAGGCTTCGAGGCCGGGGTGGCGGCTGCGCAGTTGTTTGGCGGTGTTGTCGAGGTGCTGCTTGGCCTGGCCCAGGGTGCCGTGCCAGTACATCGGCCAGGTGATCTCGGTGCCGATGTAGCTGTAGGCGACGGTCTTGGCGTGCTCGGCCAGCACGCCGGCGGCGCTCAGCGCGTCGATCCACAGCGCCCAGTCCTCGCCGCCCATCACGGTGACAGTGTCCTTGATTTCCTGCTCGGTGGCCGGCTCGATGGTGGCCTCGATCACGGTGTCCTTGTTGGTGTCGACCGAGGTGTTGGTGAACGGCTGGCCGATGGTCTTGAGCGCCGAGCGCACCACTTCGCCGGTGTCCGGCAGCTTGCGCACGGGCGAGGCCAGCGAATAGACCACCAGGTCGATCGGGCCGCCCATTTCGTTCTTGATGATCTCGATCGCGCGCGCGCGGGTTTCGTTGGCGAATGCGTCGCCGTTGATCGACTTGGCAATCAGGCCGGCCTGCTTGGCGGCCTTGTCGAACGCGGCGGAGTTGTACCAGCCGGCGGTGCCGGTCTTCTCCGTGCTGCTGGGCTTCTCGAAGAACACGCCGAGCGTGGCCGCGCCGTAGCCGAACGCGGCGGTGATGCGCGATGCCAGGCCGTAGCCGGTGGAGGCGCCGATCACCAGCACGCGCTTTGGGCCCTTGCCTGCTGCGTGGCCGGCAGCCTGGGTGACCTTGATCTGGTCGAGCACGTTGTGCTCGCAACCGACCGGATGGGCGGTGATGCAGATGAATCCGCGGACTTTGGGCTTGATGATCACTCGGGTGGCTCCTGCTGCTGTTCGGCAATTGGCCATATTAACCAAGGTGGGTGGCCATGCGCTGCCGTAGGGGGCATCGAGTGGCCCGCTCCTTGGTCGTCATCCCGGCGGACCCCGCAAAGGGGGCAACGGCCGGGATCGCAGTTGCTGTTGCGAAAGGCCGAATGGGTGGGCCGCTTCGTTGTTGAAGAGCGATGACCAGCTTCGCTGTTGAAAAACTTCTCCGGCCCTTGCCCCCTTTGCGGGGTTCGCCGGAATGACGATATGGGGAAACGAGGCAATCAGAGGTACCGTCTCCGTTGCAGAATCGCCACTAGGTCTTTCGCTACCGGATCAGGAAGCCGGTACCGTGATGTGTCGGAGATAATCCATCACCAGCGCGGGATCAGCGTCCGCCACCACCAGGCCGACGTAATTGTCCGGTCGGATCACGAAAAGGGTGTCGTCGCCGTAGACAGCGCGGGCATGTCCCTGCTCATCCACAAGGTTCGTCGCAGCGTGCGGTGACGCGGTGATGACATAGCTACGCACGTCGTTACCGAACGTTGCGGCACATGCATCGACCACCGATCGCCAGCGTGTGCCGAAGCCGAGCAAGGTGATGTGCGGTCCGCGCAATAGATCAAAGATGCGCGTCGACTCGCCTGCGCCGGACAGGCCGGGCGCATCCGGCGCGCGGTCGCCCGCACGCAGGCCATCGCCGTCGGGCCGCTGGTCCTGCGACAGGCTGCAGCCGCGGTAGCCCAGGCCCAGTTGCAGGGTTTTTTCGTCGCGGCTGAGCACGAAGCCACGCGCGGCCACAGCGGCGTTCATCAGCTCGTTGGAGACGCCCAGTACCCATGAGGCGATCGGCAGGCGCTCCTCGCCGTAGGTGTCGATCAGGCTCACGTCGGCGCCGCCCAGCACGGCGGCGAGTTTCCAGCCCAGGTTGTAGGCATCCTGGATGCCGGTATTCATGCCCTGCCCGCCGGCGGGCGAATGGACGTGGGCGGCATCGCCGGCCAGCAGCACGCGGCCGGCGCGATAGCGGTCGACCATGCGCACGTTGGCCCGCCACATGGATTCCCAGCCGGTCTCCTCCACGCGGATGTCCTGTCGTCCCGTGCGTCGATCGATCAGGCGCTGAAAGGCTTCCCGCGATGGCTGATCGTCCTGGCCCGGCGCGATCGACGCCTGCAACTGGAACGTGTCGGTGGAGGGCAGCGGGCAAAGCGCCAGGAAGCCTTCGGCGCTGCGCCACACGTGCCAGTGGTCGCGATCGAGCCCCGTCAGGCGGACATCGCCCAGCATCATCCGGACGGTCTCGAGGGTCTCGCCCAGGAAAGAAATACCTTCTTGCTGTCGGATCGAACTCTTGCCGCCATCGCAACCGATCAGCCAGCTCACTCGCAGGGTCTCTTCGCCTGCGGATCCGGCCAGTTGCACGGTCACGCCGTCGTCGTCCTGGACATAGCTGGAGAGCGTCACGCCGAATTCGACCTCGCCGCCGAGTTCGCCCAGCCTGGCACGCAACGCTTCCTCGACACGCCATTGCGGCGTCAGCAACGCCGACAGGTAGGGCGCATCTGGCCTGGGCGGAAGGTAACGGCGCGGCACCTCGGTGGAGGCACCTGTCTCGTCGTACTGCAGCATGTTCATGTCGGAGCTGCCGTTGCCGATCACCCGATCGACGATGCCCAGGTCATCGAACAATTCCAGCGTGCGCGGCTGCAGGCCTTTTCCGCGCGAACCCGCCTGCGGCGAAGGCGAGGCCTCGATGATGCGGAAGCGCACCTTCCGCTGCGCCAGCGTGCAAGCCAGGGTCAGGCCGGTCGGGCCCGCGCCTACGATCAGGACATCAGTATTCGGCATGGGTGATCCTGATGGTTGGTGGCAGTGGATGGTGGCCGTCAAATCCAGCTTTTGTCTGGAGCCAAGCTTAGCCTCGTCCGGCATCGTTCAACGCAACAACGATGCCTCGTATCTGTTCCACATCACTGCGCCATTCTCCGCCCTGCATATCCGTCAACAACGACGGTTGCCAGCGCATGCCGGACGAATGCTGTCGTTTTGCCGACGCGTGAAATTCATTTGCCCCGGTCATATCCCGCAGCTTGCCGATGTTCCCGGCATCCACGCCCGCCCCGGGCATCACGGCGATACGCCCGGCCGAGCGCTTGACCAGCTGACGAATCAGCTCCGCCCCCTCGAGCGCAGTGGGCCGGCCGCCCGACGTCAGCACGCGCTCGCAGCGGAGTTCGATCAGGTCTGCCAATGACGACAACGGATCGCGCGTGAGATCGAAAGCGCGGTGGAAGGTGACGCCCAGGTTGCTTGCGGCGGAGACCAGCGCGCGGCAGCGCGGCCTGTCGACCTCGCCATCGGCATCGAGCGCACCGAATACCACGCCATCACAGCCGAGTGCCACGCAGGCTTCGATGTCCTGCAGCATCACCTCGCACTCGATATCGCTGTAGAGAAAGTCGCCGGCGCGCGGGCGGATCAGCACGTACAGCGGAATGTGCAGGTGTTCGCGGGCCAGCGCGATCTGCGCATGCGACGGTGTCAATCCACCCAGTTCCAGCGCGGTGCAGAGTTCGACCCGCCCTGCTCCGCCTTCCTGGGCGGCCAGCGCGGAGGCAACCGAGTTCGCGGCAATTTCAAGCAGCATGGGTGCACGGGATCATGAATAGCTCGTGGTGTAGAGGCTTTGCGACGGGATCAGGCCATCCTGCTTCCTCGCATCGCACACCGCGTAGGAAAAACCGTGCTGGATCGCGTACGCGCCGACCTCGCCCGCGCGGTTCATCGCCAGGAAACCGACCTGTATGGTTTTGGATGCCTCCGGGCGACGCTTGACGATGCGCATCACCGCCTCCTTGCAGGCTTCCTGCGGCGAGCGGCCCTGGCGCATCAGCTCGACCACCAGGAAGCTGCCGGCGTTGCGGATCACTTCCTCGCCCACGCCGGTGGAGGTGGCGCCGCCGATCTCGCCATCGACGTACAGGCCGGCGCCGATGATCGGGCTGTCGCCGACACGGCCACGCATCTTCCACGCCATGCCGCTGGTGGTGCACGCGCCGGCCATGCGTCCCTGCGCGTCGATCGCCAGCATGCCGATGGTGTCGTGGTTGTTGGCGCCGCCGGGCATGCCCATGCTTTTGCCGGCGGTGCGGCCGTAGTCGCGCGTCTCGCTGTTGATCGACGGGTGGTACTTCGCCGTCTTCAGCCATTCATGCCAGGCCTGCTCAGATTCCGGCGTCAGCAGATTTTCTTTTTTGAAGCCCTGCTCCAGCGCGAATTGCAGGGCGCCATCGCCGACCAGCAGCACATGCGGCGTGCGCTCCATCACGCGCCGCGCCACCGAGATCGGATGGGCGATGTGCTCGATCGCGGCGACCGCGCCGCAGTTGTAGTTGTGATCCATGATGCTGGCGTCGAGGGTGACATGGCCGTCGCGATCCGGATAGCCGGCCCTGCCGACGCTGTGGTTTTTCAGGTCGGCCTCGGGTACCCGCGCGCCGGCCTCGACCGCATCCAGCGCATGGCCGCCCTTGTCGAGGATGGCCCACGCCGCCTGGTTCGCCGCCACGCCGAAATCCCAGGTCGAGATCACCCGCGCGCCAGTGGCCACCGGAACCTGCGGCGACGCCGGCGCGGCAGACACCTTGCCGCCCCACGCCAGGGCCGATGCCGCGGTTCCCAGCAGGGAAGCCTTGAGAAAACGCCTGCGATCAGTCATCGCATCCTCCATTGCCAAAAGCAAAAAACCCCGCACAGGATGCGGGGTTTTCTGTTTGCTGTACAACGCTCGCCTGGATGATCAGGCGGCTTCGACCGCCGAAGCCTGAGCGCCCTTCGGCCCCTGGGTAATTTCAAACTTCACGCGCTGACCTTCCTGCAGGCTGCGAAAGCCCTTGCTGGTGATCGCCGAAAAATGGACGAATACGTCCGCACTGCCGTCCTCGGGTGCGATGAAACCGAAACCCTTGGCATCGTTAAACCATTTGACCGTACCGAAACTCATTGCGCGAACCTCTGGATCCATGGAATGGGTGCGCCGGGATCCCCATGCAGGACCACTACCCCCTTTGGTCCGCTACCCCGGCCGGAGGAAAGTACCAACATGTTCAGGTTCAACGCAATATGCGGGGCTGCGCCGGTCACGCGAAGCCGGACACCGGGCTCAGCTTTCCGGCATCGCCGCAAGAATGCGCGGCACCTCGGCCGTGGCGGCGGCCAAGTGCGCAAAGATCTCCTCGATGCTGATTTCCGCCTCGTCGCCGCAACCGGCGGCGAAGTTCGCCACCAGGGCGAGACAGGCGTATTCCAGCTCCAGCTCGCGCGCCAGCGATGCCTCGGGCATGCCGGTCATGCCGACCAGATCGCAGCCGTCGCGCTTCATCCGCGCGATCTCGGCTCGGGTTTCCAGCCGTGGCCCCTGCGTTGCGCCATAGCAGCCGCCAGCGATCACCGCGACGCCCGCTGCACTTGCCGCCGCCAGCAACCGCTGGCGCAGCGATTCGGTATACGGCTCGCTGAAGTCGATGTGCTTTACCTCGGCGCCGTCGACATCGCAGAAACTGGTGTAGCGGCCGTGGGTGTAGTCGATCAGCTGATCCGGCACCACGATGACCCGCGGCCCCATGTCGCTGCGGATACCGCCGACCGCATTGACGCCGATCACCCGGCGCGTGCCCAGGCTGTGCAGCGCCCACAGGTTGGCGCGGTAGTTGACCCGATGCGGCGGCAGCGTATGGCTCTCGCCATGGCGTGCCAGGAAGGCCACGCGCTTGCCGGCGAAGTCGCCGATCACCACGTCGCCCGACGCGGGGCCGTACGGCGTGTCCACGCGGTGCCGCGTGGTGTTTTCCAGGCCCGGGAACTTGTACAGGCCGCTGCCGCCGATCACGGCAAGGTCGATGGGGAGCGGGGTTGAAGTCATGGCGCGACCTTGCTGGATGGGGAAGATGTTGTGGGAAACGGGAGACAAGTCCCTGCTGGAAGCCTTGTAGGAGCGCACCCTGTGCACGATGCTCTTGGTTGGTATCGTTGAAAAGCATCGCGCACAGGGTGCGCTCCTACGGTTTCTCGGTTGCAGGGGTCTTCAGCGCGTAGATGCCCGGCAGGTTGCGGCCCTGCTCGTGGTAGTCCATGCCGTAGCCGAACACATAGCGGTCAGGCAATTCGACACCGTTGAAATCCGATGCGATGCCCTCGACCAGACGATCGTGCCGCTTGGTGCACAGGCTGACGATCAGCACGCGTTTCGCGCCCCGCCGGTAGCAATCGTCGCGCACGGCCTTGAGCGTATGGCCTTCGTCGAGGATGTCGTCGACCAGCAACACCACGCGACCGGCCAGCGGCACCAGCGGCTCGCGCAGCCAGTGCAGGTCGCTGCCCGAGGTGGCACCGCGATAGCGCGTGGCATGCACGTAGTCGAATTCCAGATCGGTGCGGATCGCCAGCGCCAGCTGGCCGGCAAAGATCAGCGCGCCGTTCATCACGGTGAGGAATACCGCGCGCTCGCCATCCAGCGCGGCATCGATGCGCCGGCCCATGTCGGCGATCACGGTTTCCAGGGCGCTGCGTTCGTGCAGCAGCTCGGCGTTTGCCAGGGCATCGGCCAGTGATGGAGTCGGAGTAGTCATGCGTTTCCTTGATCGGCGTGCAAGGCCGAAATGCGCGCGACGAAGCGGTCGCGCTGGGGATTGTCGGTAAGGCTGGCCCAGCTGGCGCCGAGGGCGCCGCGCATGGCCGCCAGCCGTGGCGGTATCGCCCTGGCCGCAGGAACGTCAGGCATGGCGGCAATCGCCTCGTCCACCACTTCAGGGAAGCAGGCCAGCACCAGATCGCAGCCGGCGTCGAGGTGCGCACGCACCCGCTCGCCCACACTGCCGGCAGCACCCGCCGCGGCCATGCTGATGTCGTCGCTGATCACCGCGCCGGCAAAACCCAGCTCGCCGCGCAGGACCTGCTCGATCCACACTTTCGAATAGCCCGCCGGTTGCGAGTCCACCGCCGGGTAGGTCACGTGCGCCATCATCACCGCCTCGACCCGCGCCTCGATGCATTCGGCGAACGGCAGCAGGTCGTCGCGGCGGATCTGCTCAAGGCTGCGCGGGTCGATCGCCTGCGCCTTGTGCGTATCGGCCGCGACCGAACCATGTCCCGGAAAATGCTTGAGCACGGCTGCCATGCCGCCCAGGTGCATTCCGCGCACATAGGCCTGTGCGAGCTCGGCGGTCACCGCCGGATCGGCGTGGAACGCGCGCAGGCCGATCGCCGCATTGCCGCGCGCCAGATCGACCACCGGCGCAAAGCTGAAATCCACGCCGCTGGCGCGCAGCTCGCTGGCCATCACCCAGGCGTGCTCCTCGGCCAGCCGTACCGCCTCGCCGGGATCGCGGTCGTGGGCCGCGCCGATCGCCACCAGTGGCGGCAGACGGGTGAAGCCATCGCGGAAGCGCTGCACGGGTCCGCCTTCCTGGTCGACCGCGACCAGCAGCTCGTCGCCGCCGGCATCACGGATCGCTTCGCACAGCGCGATCAGTTGCTCGCGCGACTGGTAATTGCGTGAAAACAGCAGCACGCCGGCGACGCCTGGCGCGGTGAGCCAATGCTTCTCGTGTTCGGCCAGTTGCAGCCCGGCCACCCCGATCATCAGCATGCGGCATCCTCGGCAGCGCGCTCGGCCGGCGACCATTGCCGGTACGGATGCGCGATCAGGTTGACGTTGTAGTAGCGCACCAGGTTGCTCACTTCGCGCCCCAGCCATGCGGGACGCGGGAAGGAGGCATCGACGGTCGGCAGCTCGACCTCGGCCACGACCAGGCCGCTGTTGTCGCCGAGGAATTCGTCGATCTCGAACAGCACGCCATCGACCCGCACATGGTGGCGGATCTTTTCCAGTACGCCATCGCACAGCGTGGCCAGCAAGGTCCTGGCATCAGCGACCGGTATCGCGTATTCGAACTCGGCCCGTTCGATGCCCAACTTGGCCGCCTTGATGTTCAGCCATGCCTGTTCACCGGCAAGACGGGCGCGCACCGAGGCACGCGCACTGCTGTCGCGCAATGCCTGCGCGCCGATCAGATAGCCCTGCGCGATCGGTTCGCTGCGCTCGACAGCCTCGCGCCAGTCGTCGCCGGCAAGGAGGAATTTGCGTTCGATCTCGATGGCCATGGTTTACATGAAGAGCGCGACCATGCATGGCCGCTTTTTGATTTTCGCACTCAGGGACGAATGCATGAATTAACGTTCGAACAGCGCAATGGATTCGACATGCGCGGTATGCGGAAACATGTCCATGACGCCGGCCGACTTCAATTTGAAACCGTGCTGGTTCACCAGGATGCCGGCATCGCGCGCCAGCGAGGCTGGATGGCACGACACGTACACGATGCGGCTGGTGTGCCTGTGCGGCAGGTATTCCAGCACCTTGTCGGCACCGGCACGCGGCGGATCGAGCAGCAGCTTGTCCCATGGCTGGCGCGCCCAGTCGGTATGGCGCTGGTCCTCGAACAGGTTGGCCACGTGGAATCGCGCGTTGGCGATGCCGTTGCGCGCGGCGTTCTGCGCAGCGCGCTCGACCAGCCCGTGCTCGCCTTCGACACCTACGACTTCAGCGACGCGGCGCGCGATCGGCAAGGTGAAGTTG
Organism: Rhodanobacter sp. C01; assembly: GCF_002001045.1. GTDB lineage: Bacteria > Pseudomonadota > Gammaproteobacteria > Xanthomonadales > Rhodanobacteraceae > Rhodanobacter. Next base: position 32,063 of record NZ_MUNR01000009.1, read on the forward strand.
CCCAGGCCACAGAACAGGTCGAGTACGCGATCGGTCGGTTGCGGATCGAGCAGCTCCAGCGTGCGCGCCATCATGCGCTGGTTCATGTCGGCATTGACCTGTACGAAATCGAGCGGCTGGAATTCCAGTTCGACATCGTCGACGTGCGCGTCGCCGCTGGCGATGCGGAAGGCCAGCCGTGGCTGTTCCGGCCACAACGGATGCACGCTGCTGTTGCCGCCAGGCTGCAGGTAGATCGCCAACTCGTGCTGCTGGCCGAACGCGACCAAGGCAGCAAGATCGCGCTCGCTCAGCGGCTGCATGTGACGGAACACGAGCGCCATGATGTCGTCGCCAGCGGCGAACTCGATCTGCGGGATGTCGTTGGCCGCGTCCATGCCGTTGAGCAGCTCGGCGAGCAGGTCGACCTTCGGGCCCAGCGCCGGATGCATCACTTCGCATTGCTGGATATCGGCGACGAAGCGAGGATTTTCCTCCTCGCGGAAACCGACCAGCACGCGGCCCTTCTTCACCACGTTGCGCACCGACAGGCGACCCTTGCGCCGATAGCCCCAGGGCTCGCCGGTGAGCGGCGGCAACCACGACAGTGGCGTCACCTTGCCGATGCGTTCGAAGTTCTCGGCCAGCACGCGCTGCTTGGTGGCGATCTGCGATTGGGCATCCAGATGCTGCAGCGAGCAGCCGCTGCACTCGCCGAAATGGCGGCAGCGCGGCTCCACCCGATGCGGCGAACGGGTGATCAGTTCGACGACTTCCGCCTCGTCGAAATGGCGATGGCGCTTGCGCAGGCGGGCCAGCACCTGTTCGCCCAGCAGCGCACCGCTGACAAACACCGTCTTGCCGTCGATGCGGGCCACACCGCGACCGTCATGGCCGAGGTCGGTGATGTGGGCTTCAAACGGCGTCGACGGAACGGAGTTGGATCGAGACATGAGGCTTGGACGGTTGAGGCCGCGAGGGCTGGCCGCCGATTATCACAGATCGGCTCGGATGGCGCCCGCAGGTGCTAGCTGCAGGAGCGCACCCTGTGCGCGATGGCTCCTCTCGAGAGACGGTGCAAGAGCATTCGCGCACAGGGTGCGCTCGTACACAGGCACCCTGCTTTATTTCTTCTGCCAGGCGCCGGCGGCGTCCTGGTAATACCAGCCCGCACGCGCCTTCTCGATCCAGCCCTTGGCGAAGGTGGCGCGGATCTGCGCTTCCCACTCCGGATGGTTGTTGGCACGGGCGATTTCACGGTACAGCGCGGCGCGGTCGCGGTTCTCGTCCGCCACGGTGGCATTGGCCTGCGCGCGCTGGTCCAGCGGTATCTTCGTGGCATCGCGCACGGCCACCATGCCGTCATTGGTGAAGCCGACCGCACCACTGTCCAGCAACGCACCCAGCGCTCCCTGGAAGCGTGCATGCGTGCGCCCACTGATCGCCTCGGTGGTGCTGTTCTGGATGCGGATGTCTGGCGTATCGGCGGCATAGGCTGCCGGGACAAGCAGATCGAGCAGCATCGCCGACGGCGGCTGGCCATGTTCGTCGGCAGCGGGTTTCTGCGGCTGCGGCGACACGGTCTGCCCGGCATCATCCAGCACATTGCCGATGAACTGGTCGGCCGCCTTCTGCGCCGCCGCTTCCGGGAAATACACGTTGATGGTGACGCAACCGGCCAGCGCCACGGCCAGCGAGGTCAGGACGACGTAGACGAGCTTGCGCATGGCGTATTCCGGCAATGTAAGGAGATGAAGGGAACAGACGCGACCACGGTCAGCGGACTTCCGGGGGCGTGCCATTGATGGCTTCGCGCAGCCGTCTCACCAGGGTCGGCCAGTCGACCTGCGTCTGGTGGCCGATCACCTGCAGACGCGGCAGGCCACTTCCCTCGACGATAGTGTAGCCGTCGCCTGCAGCTTGCAGGCCACCCATCTGGCAGACGCTGCCCTGCAAGCTGCAGCTGAGGCCGATCCGGCTGTAGCCGAAGGTCTTGAACAATTTCAGCATGGCACCCTGCAGACCGCCGGCCACGCCACCACCGCCGACGGTGGTGAGGTTGTTCACGGCACGCTGGCTGATCCGCCCTCCGCCATCCGCAAGCAGGCTCGCCTTGAAAGCCACCGGATTCCAGTCGACCAGTCGCAGGCCGTTGATCGAGCCGTTCATGCGGCCGCTGATGTTGCCGAAATCGAACACGCTGGTGATCGCACCCAGGTCGAGCTGGCTCAGCGCGATGTCGCCGCTCAGCACCGGGTTCGCCCCGAACGGTTGTTGCAGCGAGAGCTGCGTGATGTCGACGAAACCGCCAAACAAGGTGGCTGACAGGCCACCCTGCAGCTCGAAGCGATCATCGACCCAGCGCAGCGAGGGAATCGCGCCACCGAGCGTGCCTGGGAAAGCCGGCCAGCCCATCGCGCGGCTGAAAGCGGCCATGTCGACGCCGGTCAGCACCAGCGAGGTTTCCAGCCGTTGCCCTTTCGCCGCTGCCGGGCGCCAATCCAGTTCGCCCACCCGCAGCTGGCCCTTCAGCACCGGCACCTCCAGCGGCTGGCGCAGGCCGAGCACGCCGTTGCGGCTTTGCCATTGCGACTGCGCTGCACCGTTGACTATCCGGTAGAACTGCAGGCTGCGCCAGCCCAGCGTGGTCGCCGGTCTTTCGGCATCGGCCGCCCAATCCAGTCCGCCATGCAGGCCGTCGATCGCGAAGTTGCCATTCGCATCGGCCAGATCCAGGTTGTCCGTGTCGAAAGCAAAACCGTGCAAACCGTCGGCGCGCAGATCCAGGCTGGCGCTCAGCTGGCCGGCGATGCCCATGCCGTGCAGGCCCATTGTGTCCAGCCAGGCCCTGCCGTAACGCTGGTAGGCCGCCGGGAAGCTGGCGTGCAGATGGTCGAATTTCAGCGTCTTCAGTTCGCCCTTTGCATCGAAGGCCAGCGCACCGTCGAGCTGCAATGCATCGGGATCGCTCATCCGCAAGCGGGGCACATCGAATGCGCCGCCCTGCACGTTGGCGTGCAAGCCGAGCTGGATCGCGTGTTCCGGCAACTTCGCGTAGAGCGGCCCCATCAGCAACTCGCCGCCGTGCAGGTTGCTGTCCACATCGATCGATGCCGGGCCATCGGCGGTATCGAGGCTGAAGCGGCCATTGCCGTTCACGCCGCGCCCGGCCAGCGTGCCGGTCGGGGTATCGAAACCGATGCCGTTGAGGGTGAACTGCCCCGACGATTGCAGGCCCACATCGCGCAGATCCAGCGCCAGCTCCGCATCGAGCTTGCCACCTGTAGGGCGACCCTTCCAAACGGTGCCGAGCAGGCCCTGCAGCCAGCAGGCCGGAAGATTCTTCAGGCTGATCTGCGCGTGGCTGAGCTGATCCAGCGGCAAGGCGGTGTTCGCCTGCGTCTTGCCTTGCAGGATGTCGACCAGCAAGGTGTTCGCCGACTCGCTCAGCTGGATGTTCACATGGGCATCGCTGAGCGCCCCGCCCGGCGCGCCCGTCAGGCGCAGCTTGCCGTCGAAGATCCAGCGCATCTGCTCGTCGCGCTGCAGGCTGCCGTCGAGCCCCAGACCCAGTCGTTGCCAGCCCATTGCCGGCACGTCCGCCATGGCAGCACTCAATTGCAGGTGCATGCCCCCCATGACATCCTCGCCGATCCTTGCGGTCACCTGCTGCAAGCGGACGCCGGGCACGCTGACCACCTTGGCGGTCAACAGCACATCCGCCCGTGCAGGCGCGAGCCAGCCGACTCCCAGCAGCAGGCAGCAGTACAGCAACAGATGGCTTGATGTGGAACGCATGTCACGCCATTCTGCCAAATAACGCTGAACGACACGGATTTCGTCATGCCCAGCCATTCAGATATGTCGGCCACCGCCCCTGTCAGTGCCACGCCTCCACGCGTGCTGGTGGCGGATGACGACCCCGCCAGCCGCCGCTTCCTGTGTGACGGGCTGCGCTCGCTGGGCGCACATGCACAAGCCTGCAGCGATGGCATGACGGCGCTGGCGCATGCCCGTGCCGAGGCTTTCGACCTGCTGCTGCTGGACTGCCGCATGCCGGGAGCGGGTGCGCTGGAGGTTTTTACAAGGCTATGCAAGGACCCCCAGGCCGGTTCGAGCGGATGCATCGCCGTGGCCACCACGGCCGAACTGGCACCACCTGACCGCCAGGCGCTGCTCGCTGCCGGCTTCAGCGAGATCCTGCTCAAGCCCTGCGGGTTGGTCGATCTGCAGCGAATGCTGGCCTTGACCCAGCCGGAGGGCGCCGACGCGGCGGTACTCGATGATCAGGCTGCCCTGAGCAGTTCCGGTGATGCCAGCACGATGCATGCGCTGCGCTCGCTGCTGCACGAGGAACTCGTCTTGCTCGACCGGGAATTGGAACCGCTGAGCCGGGACCCGGTGGCCTTCGGCGAGCGGTTGCATCGGTTGCGCTCGTCCTGCGGTTTCTGCGGCGCCGCCGCGTTGTCGACCCGGACCATCTGGCTGCAACAGCAACTGGCACAGCATGAAGTGCAGCCGGCGGCACTGACCCGTTTCCGCAAGACGCTGCTGGCGACCCTGCAGGCACTGCGTCGCTGATTGCGCGAATTGCGCCCGACCTGCTCAGCGGCGCGATACCGCCATCGCCAGCACCCGCCAGGCGCGCAGTTCGCCGCCGCCCAGATGAAAGCGGATCACCTCGCGCATCAGGTCGCGCAGGCTTTTCAGGCCAGGAGCCTCGGGTGGCTGGTCCTGCGCCAGCGCCAGTAGATCGCTGCCGCGCACGGCACGCACATGATTCGCGGCGCAGCGTATGGCCCCCTGCTCGACCTCGTAGCGATAGTGCGCGGCCGGCTCCAGCGGCTCGCCGGTATCCGATTCGTACTGCAACTGCAGGCCATAACCGAGCGCGTCCAGCAGGTCACGCTCGAAACGGCGCAGGCTCCACGCCAGCGGCTCGTTTGCAGCCAGCCGCGCAAGTGTCTGCGCGTAGGCGTCGAACAGTGGCATGAGCGGGTCCTGCCGCTCGGTCAGGCGCACGACCAGTTCGTTGAGATACAGCCCGGCCAGGCCGGCGTCACCGGGCAGGCGCAACGAGGTACCGACCGTCTCGACCGCCGTCAGCGTGGCCATCTCGCCACGCAACAGCAGATCCATCGCCAACGGCTGAAACGGTTCGAGCTGGGCGCGCCTCAATCGTGCCCGTTCGCCGCGTACGCCGCGAGCGACCACACCCAGGCGGCCATGTTCGCGGGTCAGGCATTCCAGCAGCAGCGAGGTCTCGCGGTACGGGCGCGCGTGCAGGACATAGGCGGGTTGCTGTTCGAGGCGCATGGCGCTTGGCCAGGAATCCCGACCATCAATCCGTGTAGCCGAACTTCTTCAGCATGTTCTCGTCGTCGACCCAGCCCTCACGCACCTTGACCCACAGCTTGAGGAACACCTTGCGCTCGAACATGCGCTCCATGTGGCGCCGCGCGCTCGTGCCGATCGCCTTGAGCTGGGCGCCGCCATTGCCGATCACGATCGCCTTCTGGCCATCGCGTTCGACCCAGATGATGGCGTGGATCTCGGCGATGCCGTCCGGGCGGTCGCTGAACTGCTCGATCTCCACCGTGGTGGCATACGGCAGTTCCTGATCGAGCCGCAGCATCAACTGCTCGCGCACCATCTCGGCCGCCAGGAAGCGTTCGCTGCGGTCGGTGATCTCGTCATCACCGTACACCGGCGGCTGCACCGGCAGACGCTTCAGGATCGCCTGCTCCAGTTCCTTCAGGCCTTGTGCCTTGAGCGCGCTGACGTAGTGGATTTCATCGTAGCTGTGCTTCGCGACCAGATCGGCCACGAACGGCAGCATCACGGTCTTGTCCTTGTTCAGATCGACCTTGTTGATCACCAGGAATCGCGGCGACGACTGCTCGACCAGCGCGGCGTACAACGCCTCGTCCTCGTCGGTGAAACGACCGGCCTCGATCACTTGCACCACCAGGTCGACATCGCTGATCGCCGAACGCGCGGCACGGTTCAGGCTGCGATTCATTGCACGCTTGGCGCCGCGATGCAGTCCCGGTGTATCGACGTACATGATCTGCCCGGCATCGCTGTTGGCAATGCCGAGGATGCGATGGCGGGTGGTCTGCGGGCGTGGACTGACGATCGACAGGCGAAAGCCGATCAAGGCATTCAGCAGGGTGGATTTGCCCACGTTGGGGCGACCAGCCAGCGCCACCAGACCGCAGCGGAAATCCTCATGCGGCAGGCTGCCGGCCGTGTCTTCGGCGGAATCCGGTTCGTGGTTCATGGCAGGACGTACTCGGCAAGTCGGAGGGTAAGTGTAGTGCTTCGCCGGGAACCGCATGGCACCGGCAAACGGTTTACGCGCATGGCGCGGCAGGATGGATCGCCCTGCCCATGTACTGGCAAGGCATGGGCATCAGGGTTTGTGCTGTTGTTCCAGCAGCTGGTTCAACACGATCTCGGCGGCATCCTGTTCGGCAGCACGCCGGCTGCCTCCACGAGCCTCGGCGCTGACTGGCAGCGGCTCGACGATGGCGCAGCTGACATCGAACGTCTTGGCGTGGTCGTCGCCGTGACTGGCGATCAACTGGTAGTCAGGCAACGGCCAGCCACCGGCCTGCAGCCATTCCTGCAGGCGGGTCTTGGCGTCCTTGGAGGATCGTCGCAAGGCGGCGATGCGCTCGCCGAACAATCCCCGGATGACATCGCGGCAGGCGTCGAAACCACCATCGAGATACACCGCTGCCACCAGTGCCTCGAAGGCATCGGCGAGGATCGAATCGCGCCGGAAGCCGCCGCTCTTCAATTCGCCGGGGCCAAGCTTCAGCTCATCGCCCAGCTCCAGCTCCCGCGCCAGCACTGCCAGCGCCTGGCCATTGACCAGTTGGGCACGCAGCCGCGACAGCTCGCCTTCGCTGGCCTTGGGGTGCACTTCGTACAACATCTCGGCGATGACTGCACCGAGCAGTGCATCGCCGAGAAATTCGAGCCGTTCGTTGTTCGGCTTGCCGACGCTGCGGTGGGTAAGTGCGAGCTGCGCCAGCGCCGGATCGCGAAAACGGTAAGGCAGATTCAAGGATTACTGACCCACATTGCCCTGCAGCGCCACGCTTTTTTCGAAGTGCAGCAGGAAGGAAATGTTGTACATGAACGGAATCTGCTTGTCGTACTCCACATGCAGCTGATTGGCATCGCCATTGTCGTGCAGGATGGTGATGTCCGCCGGCTTGATGGTGGCGTCGTCGACGTACTGGAAGTTCATCTTGAACGCCAGCTCGCGACGGATGTCATCCAGCGTCTTGCCACTGGTGCCCTCGGTGGCGATCTGGTTCATGGCTTTGACCACGCCCATGTACTCGGAATACGACGGCAACAGCTTCATCGCCATGAAGGCGAAAAAGCCCACTACGGCCATGACGATCAGAAACCCGATCAGGGTGATGCCCGACTGCCTCGATTTCATAGTCCCCTCGCTATGCCGACTGTGCGGCGTGCCCATCTGTCTGGATTTGATCTGACGAATCCCGGCCGGATCGTTCCTGCGTGTCGATTATGCCAGCGGATTCTCGCACTGTTGCATGGCCGGCGTACGGTGTTCTCGACGCCGTCACAGCTTGACTCATCCGGGTCAGGTCAGTGGATCACGGCACCGATACGGGAGAAATCCACGCCGCCGGTGCCCCAACCCTTCCAGCTCATCCAGATCAGGAAGGCCTTGCCGGCCAGGTTCTGCTCCGGCATGCAGCCCCACCAGCGGCTGTCGAGGCTGTCGTTTCGGTTGTCGCCCATCACCAGATAGCAGCCCGGCGGCACCTTCGACGGCACCTGGTCGCCCGGGATCGAATTGGGCGTGTTGTAGGCCGGCATCCGCGCGATGGTGTGGTTGATCATGCGGCCATCCTCACGCGGCAGGTGCTCGTTCCAGACCGTGGCGCCCATGTTCAGCATGAGCTGATCCACCGTACGCTGCGGGTTGCCCAGATACGGACCGATCTCGTCGGCAGTCACCGGCCGGCCGTTGACGACCAGCTCGTCGCCATGCACCTCGACGGTGTCACCGGGCAGGCCGATCACGCGCTTGATCCAGTTCTGCTGCGGCACCGGTGCATGCGGATCGGCGCAGCTCATGTCACCGCTGCGCACCTGGACACCATTGTCCTCGCACAGATAGCCCGGGAAACGGAACACCACCACGTCGCCACGTTTCGGCTCGCCCAGACTCAGGAACTTGTTGTTGAACGCCGGCATGCGCAGGCCGTAAGCGAACTTGTTGACCAGGATGAAATCGCCCACGTCCAGCGTCGGCATCATCGAGCCCGACGGAATCCGGAAGGGCTCGGCAACGAATGAGCGCAACAGCAGCACCACCAGCACGACGGGGAACAGTGAGCGAGCCCAATCCACCGGCATCGGGTCGCTGTATTCCGTACCGGCTGCATCGAGACGTGCCTTGCGCTTCTTGTACAGGAACAGGCGATCCAGGCCCCACACCACGCCGAACAGCACGGTGAGGCCAAGCAGAATCGCCGAAAAATCGAATTCCATGCCTTAACTCCAGATTACCTGTCGGATCATCACTGATCGCGTGCGTTATTTGTCGACCTTCAGTACGGCCAGGAAGGCTTCCTGCGGAATCTCAACCCGACCAACCTGCTTCATCCGCTTCTTGCCTTCCTTCTGCTTTTCCAGAAGCTTCTTCTTGCGGCTGACGTCGCCACCATAGCATTTGGCCAAGACGTTCTTGCGCAAGGCTTTCACGGTGGAACGCGCGATGATCTGCGCGCCGATGGCCGCCTGGATCGCCACGTCGAACTGTTGACGCGGGATCAAGTCCTTCATCCGCTCGACCAGCTCGCGGCCTTTGCGGTCGGCGTGGCTGCGATGCAGGATCAGGCTCAGCGCGTCGACTCGCTCGCCGTTGATCAGCACGTCGGTTCGCACGAACGGGCCGGCTTCGAAGCGCTCGAAGTGGTAGTCCATCGAGGCATAGCCACGCGAGACGGATTTCAGCCGGTCGAAGAAGTCCATCACCACTTCGGCCAGCGGCATCTCGTAGCTGATCTGCACCTGGGTGGCCAGGTACTGGATCGAACGCTGCACGCCGCGCTTCTCTTCGCACAGGGTGATCACGTTGCCGATGTATTCCGGCGGCGTGAGGATGTTGGCGACGATGATCGGCTCGCGGATTTCCTGCACCAAGCTGGAGTTGGTCGGCAGCTTGGCCGGGTTGTCCAGCATCAGGATCGAACCGTCGGTCTTGAGCACCTCGTACACCACGGTCGGCGCGGTGGTGATCAGGTTCAGATCGTATTCGCGCTCCAGCCGCTCCTGCACGATTTCCATGTGCAGCATGCCGAGGAAGCCGCAGCGGAAGCCGAAGCCCATCGCCTCGGAGGATTCCGGCTCGAAGAACAGCGCGGCATCATTGAGGCGCAGCTTGTCCAGCGCCTCGCGCATCGCCGGATAGTCATCCGAGGAGACCGGGAACAGCCCTGCGAACACGCGCGGCTGCATGGTCTGGAAGCCGGGCAACGGCTTGTCGGCCGGCTTGCCCGCATGGGTCAACGTATCGCCCACCGGCGCCCCGTGCACGTCCTTGATCGAGGCGTTGATCCAGCCCACTTCGCCGGCGCCGAGCTTGTCCAGCTTCTTGCGCTTGGGCGTGAACACGCCGACATCGCCCACTTCGTGAGTGCGGCCGGTCGACATCACCAGCAGCTTGTCGCCGGACTTGATCTCGCCCTGCATGACCCGCACCAGCGACACCACGCCGAGGTAGTTGTCGAACCATGAATCGATGATAAGCGCCTGCAGCCGGTCGGTATCACGCGGCTTCGGAGGCGGGATGCGCGCAATGATCGCCTCCAGCACCTCGACCACGTTCAGGCCGGTCTTGGCGCTGATCGCCACCGCGTCGGTGGCATCGACACCGATTACCGCTTCGATCTCGAGCTTGACCTTTTCCACATCGGCGGTGGGCAGGTCGATCTTGTTGATCACCGGCACCACTTCCAGGCCCTGCTCCACCGCCGTGTAGCAGTTCGCCACCGACTGCGCCTCGACGCCCTGCGCCGCGTCGACCACCAGCAGCGCGCCTTCGCAGGCAGCCAGCGAACGGCTGACCTCGTAGGAGAAATCGACGTGGCCCGGAGTGTCGATGAAATTCAGCTGATAGGTCTTGCCGTCGCGCGCCTTGTACGGCAGCGACACCGACTGCGCCTTGATCGTGATGCCACGCTCGCGCTCGATCGGATTGTTGTCCAGCACCTGCGCCTCCATCTCGCGCTCGGCCAAGCCGCCGCAGATCTGGATGATGCGGTCGGCGAGGGTCGACTTGCCGTGGTCGATATGGGCAATGATGGAGAAGTTGCGGATCAATTCCATGGAACGTGGATGGCCTGTCGGGCTTGTTTTCTGCCACCACGCACCATGCATGACAGCGCGTCACCCTCGGGTGACGCTAACCCGGCATTATCGCATGGAACCCGCCATTGCCACCGGATTCCGTGGTGCGGGTGCCCACGGCGGACACCCGCACGTTCGGATCATTTGCCGTCCGGCACGGTCAGGCCGATGAACTGGCTCTGCTCGCCACGACGCACCAGCAACAGCACCGTGCTGCCGCCCTTCACATCCCTGGTCGCTGCCTGGAACTCGGCCACATTGCCGATCTTCTGCTGGTTGACCATCAGGATCACATCCCCAGCCTGCAAACCCGCCTGCGCCGCGACTGGGCCGCTGATGTCGCTGATCACCACGCCCTGCCCCGGATTCAGCCCCAGTTGCTTGCGGGTGTCATTGTCCAGCGGCTGCACAGTAAGTCCCAATGCAGCGGCGCCACCACGCGCCGAGGGTGCCGCTCCGGACCTGGTCGCAGCAGCCTGATCGCGCGAAGTTTCGGCAATGGTGACCTCCAGTGTCTGCTTGCTGCCATTGCGCAGGATCTCGACCGGTACCTTGCTGCCCGGTTTGGTCATCCCCACCAGCGGAGGCAGGTCCGCGGACTGCTGCAGCACCTGGCCGTTGTAGTCGAGAATGACGTCGCCGACCTGGATGCCGGCCTTGGCCGCACCGCTGTCCGGAGTGACGTCGACCACCGCGGCGCCGGCGCCGCTGTCGAGCTTGAACGCCTTGACCATGTCGTCGCTCACCGGCTGCACGGTGACGCCGAGCATGCCGCGCGATACGTAGCCCTTGGTCTTGAGCTGCTGCACCGCGTTCATGGCCACATCGATCGGGATCGAGAACGCCACGCCAAGATAGTCGCCAGTATTGGAATAGATCTGTGAATTGATGCCGACCACCTGGCCCTGCAGGTTGAACAGCGGACCGCCGGAGTTTCCGCGGTTGATTGGCACGTCGGTCTGGATGAACGAGGTGTATGGCTGATCCTGCTGACCCAGGTTGCGTCCCACCGCGCTGACAATGCCCTGGGTCACGGTGTAGTCGAAACCGAATGGCGAGCCGATCGCCAGCACCCATTGGCCCGGCTTCAGGCTACGCGAATCGCCCATGCTCACGGCGGGCAGGCTGCCGCCAGCATCGACCTTGAGCAAGGCGATGTCGTAAGTGGGGTCGGTACCCACCACCTTCGCGGTCAACGTGCGGTGGTCCTGCAGGCGCACGATGACCTTGTCCGCGTGATCGATGACGTGGTTGTTGGTGAGGATGTAGCCGTCACTGGAAATGATGAAACCCGAGCCGAGCGAGGTGTGCTTCTGCTCCTGCGGCGACGGCATCATCGGCATGCCGAAGAAGCGCCGGAACAATTCGGCCTGCGGATCGTCGGGCGTGTCCTGACCAGGCGCCGCCTGGTCGCCGGCAGTCTGGCTCTTCCGGGAAGTCTCCCCGGTATACCGGGCTTCGACATGCACCACCGCAGCCGCATTCTTTTCCACGATACCGGTGAAATCCGGCAACGCCGCAGCACTGGGTGTTGTCTGCGCCTCCACGTTGCCGATGGCGGCAATGCCGATCAGCGCAGAACACGCAAGGGTGCGCAAGATGGAACGATTCATGACTCCTCCTTGGTTGACTCGACCCGAAGACTTCAGGGTTGCATGGCTTTCGGGTTCAATTGAATTCGGACCGCGTGGTATTGGATCACACGCGCACTGCTGCGCCCGACCGATGGACTGGCTGGGCGAAGCAGGCGATGGACGGGAGCAACTCGCGGACAGACACACGCGGCCACTCTTGACTTACTGCGCGCCAGTGACAGCCTGGCGCGCGATATTTGTCGACGTGGCCTGCTGCTGTGCAGGGTCCAGCAGCAACAGGTAACTCCCATCCTTGTTGTCGAGCGTCCGGAACTTGGGCAGCGACGGATATGTCGACAGACGGCGGGTATAGACCGGCTGGTTCACATCGAACGGCGCACCCAGCGTGGCAGACGCCTGCTGGCTGAGCAGGCCGGCTGAATTACCACTCAGCCACGGTGGTACCACGGCCGGGGTAGCCGGTCGGCTGGCCACGGCGGTCTGAGCAACTGCCCGGGACTGCGGCTGGGCAGTCAAGGCGGTGGTGGCGTTGCGTTCGGTGTCGCCAGTCGGCTGGGTGACCATCAGGGCAGCCACGGCCACGCTTGCGGCAATCGCGCCACCGGCGGACCAGCGCAGCCAGTGATGATGGCGTCGGGAAGCAGCCACCGGCATCGACTCTTGTTCGATGGCCAGCATGACCCGGGCGGCAAAACCGGAACTGGCCAGCGGCGGCAATTGCCTGCGCAAGCCGTCACGGGCGACGTTGTACCTCGCCCATGCCTGTTGCAGTGACGAATCGTGATCGATCCGGCGCAGCAGGAAACGCAGCTGCTCTTTCGACAATTCGCCGTCGATGCCGGCCGAAAGGTCTTCCCGGACATTCTTGTTCATATCTGCCTGGTTCATGCCTGTCTGCTTCATCTCTGATCCTCGCGGTCCGACAACAGGGGCCGCAGTTTCTCGTCAATCGCCTCACGCGCCCGGAAGATGCGCGAACGCACCGTACCGATCGGACAGCCCATCGCTTCGGCGATTTCATCGTAGCTGAGACCATCCACCTCGCGCAGCGTGATGGCTGTCCGCAGCTCCTCGGGCAGGGCTTGGACAGTGGAAAACACGGATTGTTCAATTTCCTGGCGCATCATCTCGCGTTCGGGCGTGGCGCTGTCGTGCATGCGCTCGGCGCCGGCCATGAACACGGCATCCTCGGCATCGACATCATCGGCTGGCGGACGCCGCCCCATCGCCACCAGGTGATTCTTGGCGGTGTTCACCGCGATCTTGTACAACCAGGTATAGAACGCGCTGTCGCCACGGAAGGAGCCGATCGCCCGCCATGCACGGATGAACGATTCCTGCGCGATGTCCTCACACTCGGCATGGCTCCTCACATAGCGTGACACCAGCCCAATCACCTTGTGCTGGTATTTGAGCACCAGCAGGTCGAAGGCCCGTTTGTCTCCATTCTGGACACGCTCGACCAGCGCGCGATCCAGTTCGTTTTCGCCCATCCGGGCCGTATCCGTCGTCAATGCCGTTATCCGCTGCGGGAGCTTGTTGGGAACTGAATGCGCCGTTCAGACCGCCGTCGACCATGCAAGTTCAGTAGTGCGTGACCGGTTCAACCATAACGCTTAAACCGTTCACGGGTTGTCATGCCGGAACCCGGGCGCATCCACGCACCCCAGCGTCAGGCCCATGTCTGTTATGGGGACATCCACCACCGGCTCAAGCCGTTTCGGTCACCTGCACATCCAGCAGGCGTTGCCGTTCGGCCAGCAGCTTGTCGAAGCTGACCGGCTGCAACGGACGGCAGAACAGATAACCCTGCAACTCGTCGCAACCATGGCTGCGCAGGAACTGCAGGTGCTGTTCGATTTCCACACCTTCCGCCACGACAGCACGCTTCAGCCGATGCGCCATCTCGATGGTGGCACGCACGATGGCCTCGTCGTCGGGATCGACGCCGATATTGCGCACGAAACTCTGGTCGATCTTGATGCGGTCGGCCGGCAGCCGGCGCAGATAATCCAGCGACGCCGCGCCGGTGCCGAAGTCGTCGATCGCGATATGGCAACCCAGATGATGCAGCCCATGCAGGTTCTCGACCAGATTCGGTGCCTGCTTGATGCTGATGCTCTCGGTGATTTCCAGTTCCAGCAGGGTCGGATCCAGGCCGGTTTCACGCAATACCGTGGTTACCGTATCCAGCAACCTCGGCTCCATCAGCTGCACCGCCGACAGGTTCACGCCCAGACGCAGACGCAAGCCGTAGCGCTGCTCCCACTCCTTGGCCTGGTGACACGCGGTACGCATCACCCATTCACCGATCGAGACGATCAGGCCGCTCTCTTCGGCCAGCGGGATGAACACGGCCGGACTGATCATGCCCTGTTCCGGATGCTCCCAGCGCACCAGCGCCTCCATGCCGACAATGTCCTCGCTTGCGGCGTCGACCTGCGGCTGGTACACCACCCGCAACTCGCCATTGCCCTCGGCGTGGCGCAACCGGGTCTTCAGCGCCATGCCATGTTCCTGGGCGTACTCCGGGCTCACCTCATAGATCTGGAAATTGTTGCGGCCAAGATGCTTGGCGGCATACATCGCCTCGTCGGCGTGTTCAAGCAGGGTCTGTGCATCGCCCGCGTCGTCCGGGAAGAAGCTCAGGCCCATCGATGCAGTGACCTGCAGCTCGGTGCCATCGTCGAGGTACAGCGGCGTCTCCATCCCCTGCACGATCTTCTCTGCCACGCGCAGTACGTCATCGTTCTTGACGATATGCCGCAACACGACGATGAACTCGTCGCCAGCGTAGCGCGCGACCGTATCGGAAGCACGGACGCTGCCGCACAGGCGTTGCGCCACCGTCCGCAGCACCTGATCACCGGCCGCATGCCCGTGACTGTCGTTGATCATCTTGAAGTGATCGAGGTCGACGAACAGCACCGCGAAACACTCGCCGTTGCGGACTGCCTCGCGGATGATCGTGTCCAGCCGGTCATTGAACAGCAACCGGTTCGGCAACCCGGTCAAGGCATCGACCAGACCTTCCGCGCGTCCCTGCTCGCGCGTGCGCCCCAGCTCCAGCACCTGGGCAAAACGGGCCGCGGAGCAACGCAGCACCGGTTCGGTGATGCCCATCTCGCCGAATCCCCGGCGACTGCCAGCCAGCATGGCACCGAGTACCGTGTGCCGCTCGTCGTACAACGGCAAGCCAGCGAAGCCGGCCAGGTCGAGCTGCTGCACCAGAGGATCGATCGGCAACAGCCGCTTCGCGTCGGTCCGGTAGAGAATGGACTTGCCACCCAGCACCAGCTGCAGCGAACTCTGCGCGTGCGCGGAAGGCCATGCTGGCTCATCACCGTTCCACAACTGCAGCAGCTGGGCAGGCCCTTCGGCGCCGTCCTGGCGTGTCGACCAGACAGCCAGGTAATCCAGCCCCAATTCGTCGAACAGCAGACGACCGGCTGCTCCCTGCGCATCGACGCCACTGCTCGAGGCGAAAATGCGCGACAGCAGGGACAACGCCGCCTCGGCACGCAGATCGGCACGGTCGCTGCGGAACATCAGCGCCACGGCATCATGCCCGTGATGGCGAATGCGCCGCGCACTGGCCTGACCGGTATCGGCGCCCTGTGCCGATTTGCGCTGGCACGGATACCAGCTGCGATTGGCTTCAGTCAGCACTTGTTCGAGCGCGATACCCTCGAATCGCAGCACGTCGGACAGTGGCAGTCCTTCCCATTGGCTGGCATGCATCCGACTGTGTCTGGCGACGGTCGGGCTGACTTCCAGCAGGCGACTGCTTCCTGCGTCGACAATCAGCCATTCGCTGTTGCCTTCCTCGAACACATAGCGATAGTCCTCATGCACATCGCTGACGAGTACAGGCACCCTGTGCCGGGCCTGCCGCGCCGTCTGTGAACGTCGCCAGCGAGCCACCAGTTCGGTACCGATCTGCGCAGCCGACAACCAGTCGGTGATACCGGCCGGAAGGTCAGTCGGATTGATCGTCGCCTCATCGGCCAGCACCACGATCAGCGGCGTATCGGATCCACCCGGCAGCCGGCGCAACTGCTCGCAGACGCTGGTCGCCTGCGGCTGATCGCCAGCCAGTACTGCCACCATCAGTTGCAGCGGCGGCAGCGGCGGGCGCCCCTCCAGCAGGATGGCCGCATGCGATACGTCACGCGCGCTGTGGATCTGCGGATAACCTGCCTGATCCAGCGCATCGAACAGGCTGCGGCGCAATTCGCGCTCGGCAGCGACCACCAGAATGCCAGAGTTCATGCGTGCTCCATCTCAGACCAGCCAACGGCCGTCGCGCAGGCGCAGACGCCGCGGCTGGCTGTCACCACTGCTCACGCGTGCCGCCATGTTGCCCAGATGCTCGATCAGCGTCGCTGGCGCATCGATCAGCACGACACGCCGCAGATGCTCCTTCGGTGCACGGGCCAATTGGCGCAGCAAGGTCGCATCCATCGCCGACAACGGCAGTTCCAGCCCGATCAGGAAATAGACACCGAAATGCATGCTCTGCTGCATGTAGCGCAGCGCATTGCCCAGCCGCTGGCAATCGGGCACCCGCACATGGGCGTCACGCAGGCTGCCCAGGCCGGTATCGGGCTGCCACAGATAGACTGCCTGGCCAGTGTGCCTGGCCAGCGTGCGGAACTGGTCGATCAGCGCTTGCACATCCTTGCTGTCCATCACGACCAGGCCGCTGGGTGCAGCCAGGATGCGCTCGAAAATCTCGGCTCCGGCTTGCGTTGGGGCGGAGGCCATCACGGAAGTCATTGCGTCCCCGTCCTGCGGTACTTGTGGCATTGATGAAACCGGATCCATCCCGGGCTTGCGACCGGTCCGGGCGGATCGGTCCCGGCCACGGCATGGCTCATTGAACCATGCCGGACCGCTCGATTATCAGCCAAGCGGCTCGCCCTCTGTCCTGCCGGACCGACCCATCACGCTCAGCGCGGACCGAGGTTTCCGGCCATGGCGCGATTTCATACCCGCCTCCCTGCCCGGTCAAGCACCGCCGTCACATCTCGCAATCACGGCAGCAGGACGGTATGGTTCGGACCTCCCCCCTCATGCCCATACCCGCCATGTTCGAAGGACTGCGCTTCAACCACTGGAAGACCAGCGAAAGTGACGACGGCATCGTCACGCTGACTCTCGACCGTGCCGACAGCAGCGTCAACGCGATCTCCCGCGCTGTACTGGACGAACTCGAACAGATCGTCGAACGGCTGGCGATCGAAAAGCCGGCCGGCGTCATCATCCATTCGGCCAAGCCGTCGGGTTTTGCGGTTGGTGCCGACATCAAGGCCTTCGTCGACTATGCGAAGCACGACACCGTGCTGGAAAACATCGAGCATGGCCAACGCGTCTATGAATCGCTGGCACGGCTGCCCTGTCCCACGGTGGCGGCCGTGCACGGCGCCTGCATGGGTGGCGGCACCGAACTGATCCTGGCCTGCCGCCAGCGCATCGCGGCCGACGACGACAAGACCCGGATCGCGCTGCCCGAAGTGATGCTGGGCATCCACCCCGGCTGGGGTGGCACGGCACGCCTGCCGCGCCTGATCGGCGCCACCGAGGCGCTACCGTTGATGCTCACCGGCAAATCGCTGTCGGCGAAACGCGCGTTGACCTTGGGCGTGGTCGATCGCGTGGCACGCCGCGAGGAATTGCTGGTCGAGGCGCGCCTGCTGTTGCGTCGCCCGCAGGCACACCCGTTTGTGCGCCGCGCCAAGGCATGGGGGACCAACACCTGGCTGGCACGGCAAGTCCTGGCCCCGATGGTGGTCAAGCAAACCGCCGCCAAGGTGCGCAAGGAGCACTACCCGGCCCCATTCGCCATGATCGATGTCTGGAAGCGTGGCGGCTCCGATATCCGGCAGCGGCTGAAACTGGAAGCGCGATCGGTGGCGAGGCTGGCCAAGACTCCCACTGCGCAGAACCTGATCCGGATCTTTTTCCTGCAGGAGCGTCTGAAGGCGCAAGGCAGCGGCACGGAGGCAGGGATCAAGCATGTGCACGTGGTCGGCGCTGGCGTGATGGGTGGCGACATCGCCGCTTGGGCCGCGTTCAAGGGTTTCGACGTGACCCTGCAGGACCGCGAGATGAAATTCATCCAGCCTGCGCTGGATCGCGCACGCCAGCTGTACGAGAAAAAACTGAAGACGCCCGAGCAAGTCGAGGATACCGTCCGTCGGCTGCGTGCCGATGTCGAGGGCAAGGGCGCAGCCACGGCCGACCTCGCCATCGAAGCGATTTTCGAGAGTGCCGAGGCGAAGGAGGCGCTGTACGCCAATCTCGAACCGCAGTTCCAGGCCGACGAGATTCTCGCCAGCAATACCTCGAGCATTCCACTGGACGAGCTGCGCAGGAATCTCAAGGCACCACAACGCTTCCTCGGCCTGCACTTCTTCAATCCGGTAGCGCAGATGCCCTTGGTCGAGGTGGTACGGCACGACCGGCTGGACCCGGCCATCGAGAAACGGGCACTCGCCTTCTGCAAGGCGATCGGCAAGCTGCCGGTGGCAGTCAAGGGCACGCCCGGCTTCCTGGTCAACCGCATCCTGATGCCGTACCTGCTCGAAGCCATGCGGCTTTACAGCGAGGGCGTGCCTGGCCCGCTGCTGGACCGCGAGGCGAAGAAATTCGGCATGCCGATGGGACCGATCGAACTGGCCGACACTGTGGGCCTGGATGTCTGTGCTTCGGTCGGCAAGGAACTGGCACCCTTCCTCGGTCTGGAAGTGCCACCCGGCCTGGACGGCAAGCTCGAAGCCGGCAAACGCGGCAAGAAAGACGGCCAGGGCCTGTACATGTGGCAGGACGGCAAACCGATCAAGCCGGAGGTCGACAAGGATTATGTGATGCCGCCGGACCTGCAGGAGCGCATGATCCTCCCGATGGTCAACGAGGCGATCGCCTGCCTCGCCGATGGCGTGGTCGACGACGCCGATCTGCTCGACGCCGGGGTGATCTTCGGAACCGGCTTTGCACCTTTCCGCGGCGGCCCGATCCAGTACGCGCGCAGCGAAGGCACTGACAAGCTCAAGGCGAAACTGGAGCAACTTGCCCAACGCTATGGCGATCGCTTCAAGCCGAAGAATGGCTGGGATCATCCGGCGCTGGCACAAAGCGGCTTCGAGCTGGCCGCCGCAACAGCGAGCTGATCACCGTGCCATCGTCCAATGAAAACGCCCGGCCATGCCGGGCGTTTTCATTGAAACTGCTTCATGGGGATTGCCCGACCTGAGTCACGGCCGTGATCACCACATCAAATCGTCGGGAACACCATCGTCACCCGCGCCAGTTGCGCCGGGATCGACCAGCAATGCCAGTTGCCGCGCATCGATATCGCGCACCTGTTCGGCGATCTCGCGGCTGACCAGCAGGTAGCGGCCACCCTGCTGTACCACGCCCAGCTCGCCAGCATTGAGCGCGCCCAGCTGCACTGCATCGACATGTATCCGGCGGATCTTGCCGCCGTATTCGAAATTGCGCGGCTGATCGGCGTCAGCCTTGTTCAGCGCCTTGCCATCAAGCAGCTGCTGGATCTTCAACTTGCGCTCGCGGCGCAACCTGGCCTGCTCTGCCGCTTCCTGTTCGGCACGCTTGCGCTCGCTCGCCTCGGTCTGCGCGCGTATCGCATAGGCCTTGGCCAGGTCCATGTCCTCCTGACTCTGCCGCGGCGGCCGCGAGGCCGCTGGCGAAGCGTGTGACTTGCCGCCCTTGGGCGCGGATTTGCCGGGTGGCGTCGATGCCGGACGCCGACCTTCGCGGGCGCGGTCCGCCTGGACCCGCTCTGTTTGAACCTGTTTGACGATGCCACTCTTGAGCAGCTGATCGCGCAAGGAATCGGCCATGAGAATAATCCGTGGTCGGTAATCGGTTGAATCAGTAATGCGGCGGCGGCTCGTCATGCGGGTCATCCGCCTGTGCGACGCGCATCGTCGCGAGTTCGCCACGCAGTTCGCGCAAGGCACGCTCCAATGCGGCCATGCGCAGTGACAGTTTCGCATCCGCGGTCGCCAGCGCGTGTACCGTGTCATCGATGAAGGTGAGTTTCACCTCCATCTCGTCAAGCCGCTGCACGACATCGTCGCTTGTGTTCATTGCGGCGTCCGCAGGCTGCGGCCACGGCCGATGCCGTAATAGGCGAGCCCCGCCTCCTCCACCGCTGCAGGATCGTACAAGTTGCGGCCATCGAAGACCGCCGGTTCCGCCAGCGCGGCGCGAATACGCGCAAAATCCGGGCTGCGGAACGCCTTCCATTCGGTGACTACAGCCAGCACATCGGCGCCCTGCAGGGCATCGTAGGCCTGTTCGCACAGCACCAGGTCATCGCGCTGGCCATAGAGCCGACGTGTTTCCTGCCGTGCCTCCGGATCGAATGCACGCACTTTCGCACCTGCGTCCCACAACGCTTCCATCAACTGCCGGCTGGAAGCCTCACGCATGTCGTCGGTATTCGGCTTGAATGCCAGACCCCATAGCGCGACCGTGCGGCCCTTCAGTTGACCATCGAAGTGGCGCGAGATCAGTTCGAACAACTTGGTCTTCTGCTGCAGGTTCACCGCCTCGACGGCATTGAGCAGACGTGCGTCATAGCCATAGCCACGCGCGGTGCGCTCGAGCGCCTGCACATCCTTGGGAAAGCATGAGCCGCCATAGCCAGCCCCCGGATAGATGAAGTGATAGCCGATGCGCGGGTCCGAACCGATCCCCTGGCGTACCAGTTCCACGTCGGCACCGACGCGCTCGGCGATATTCGCGATCTCGTTCATGAAACTGATCTTGGTCGCCAGCATCGCATTGGCGGCGTACTTGGTCAGCTCAGCCGAACGCTCGTCCATCACCACCATGCGTTCGTGATTGCGGTTGAATGGCGCATACAGCTTGCGCAACACCGCCACGGCACGCTCGCTGGAAGCACCGACGATGATGCGATCCGGCCGCAGGCAATCTTCGACGGCCGCGCCTTCCTTCAGGAATTCCGGATTGGACACCACATCGAACCCGATCGAGGCATTCCGCGTGACCAGTTCCGCTGTCACGGCCTCGCGCACCCGGTCCGCCGTGCCCACCGGCACGGTCGACTTGTTCACCACCACCGTATAGCGATCCAGATGCCGGCCGATCGTTCCGGCTACTGCCAGCACGTATTTCAGGTCCGCACTGCCGTCCTCGTCCGGTGGCGTGCCGACGGCAATGAAAATGACTTCGCCATGTGCAATCGCGGGAGCCGCATTGATGGTGAAATCAAGTTGTCCACTGGCATGGTTGCGCCTGACAATCGATTCCAGACCCGGTTCGTAGATCGGAATCTCGCCGCGCTTCAGGCGCTCGATCTTGGCTGCATCGACATCGACGCAGATCACGTGATTACCCATTTCCGCCAAGCAGGCGCCGGTGACCAGCCCCACATAGCCGGTACCGAATATAGCGACCTTCATCATCGTTGCGATGATCCTTTGAAACGCAAGCCGTCTATTCTAACCGCGTAGCGGACAGCACACGGCACTCGCGATGAGCAAAAAGCAGAAGGGCGCGGATCACTCCGCGCCCTTCTGTCATGCCATGACCGCGAGACGGTATTACTGGCCGCCACCCGGAGCAGCGCCCTGACCAGCCGGCGTCGGGCCGGTGCTGACCAAGGTCACATCGAAGATCAGCGTCTGGTTCGGCTGCATCGGCGGCTGAGGCTCGGCACCGTAGGCGAGGGCCGACGGGATGAACAGCTTGTAATGGCCACCCACCTGCATCAGCTGCAGACCTTCGCGGAAGCCCGGAATCACGCCAGCCAGCGGAATCTTGGCAGCGCCCGGCGGGTTGTGCTTGGCCGAAGCATCGAACACCGTACCGTCAATGAAGGTGCCGGTGTAGTTGATCTCGACCGTGTCGTTCGGACCGGGGCGGGCACCGGTGCCCTGGCTGAGCACCTGGTACTGCAGGCCCGAGGCGGTGGTCTTCACACCAGGAGCGGTCTTGTTCTTGGCCAGGAAGGCATCGCCATCAGCCTTGTTCTTGGTGCCGAGCCGGGTCATTTCGGCCTGGTACTTGGCCTGGATCTTGGCCATGAACGCGTCATGCACCTGCTTGGCTTCGGCTTCGCTCATGCTCGGCTTCTGGCCGGACAGCGCAGCCTGCACAGCACGGCCGACTGCGGCAGCGTCCAGCTCATCGCGCATGATCGGCGGAACCTGGGAAGCGATTTCCCAGCCCACCACATAGCTCGCCTTGGCCTTGTCGACCGTGCCCGTGGCCGGGGCAGCGGCGCCGGTCTTGGCGGCCTGAGCGTACACGCCCGCAGTCATGCCCAGCGCAACGGCCATCGTGGCAGCTGTCAGCGTGGGGCGCAGAAAATGCTTCATTCGAAACTCCCTCATGTTTGGATATGCCGGCATCGCCGACCGGGCCCCCCCGATGGAGGCAGGCCTCGCATTGTGCGGTGCTTGTCCGGTCTTGGCAACGTTGCAGGGCTCCGACCGTCAGTCGCCATAAAGGTTCCTCGCACCGTTGCCGTGACCGGCCGATCAGTCGTGACCACCAGCAGGCGGCCCCGGTTTGTTAAGGGTTTCCTTCAGCGCCGCCTGCAGGCGTGCATGCATATGGACCAGGCTGCGCCACAGGACCAATGCCAGCAGTACGCCAATCACCGCCAGCGACAGCGCAATGCCGCGCGGCGGCAGGATGGTCGAACCCAGCACGCTGACCAGTACGGCCAGCCCGAGCAGGGTCACCAGCGGGATGACACGGGCCAGCACATTGCGCATGGCCCGTGTGTATGACCCGGCGAACCGTTCACGTATGCCGATCTCGGCCAGCAGCATGCCCAAAGCCTCGGCCTTGCGGAACACCGCGATCAGCATCGGCAGGGACAGAAACAGGGCACTGGCCCAGATCAGGGTATGCCGCTGGTCGCGATCGATACCGAACATCGTGAACCAGCTCCAGTTGTGCGCATTGACATAGGCACCCGCCATGAACAGCGCCACCACCAGCAGCACATTGACCGCGACATGCCAAAGCAACCGGCGGAAGATCGCCGCGACAGCCGCGTTCTCGTTGACCGGCTTGAGGTTTTCCAGCCAGCCGCTGTAACTGGTCGCGAGCAGCCGGGCCGATCGTGGCGCCACCCTGCGCAGGCCATCCGCCAGGCTGTCCGCCGAACGGGTCAGATAGGGGGATACCGCCATGCAAAGTACCGACACCGACACTGCGACCGGATAGATGAAATCACTGATCACGCCAAGCGAGAGCCCGAGCGTGGCGATGACAAAGGAGAATTCGCCGATCTGCGCCATGCCCAGACCCGAGCGCAACGCCGTGCGCGCATCGTGGCCGACCACAAAGATGCCGAGGCTGCATGTCAGGGTCTTGCCGATGACCACGGCTAGCGCGATCAACAACGCCGGCAACGCGTACTGCAGCAGCATCGAAGGATCGATCTTCAGACCGATCGCCACGAAAAACAGCGCTGCAAACATGTCGCGCAGCGGCTCCACCAGATGCAGCACGCGCCCTACACTGCGCGATTCAGCCACCACCGCACCAGCCAGGAACGCGCCCAGAGCCACGCTAAAACCCATCCAGACCGCCAGCAGGCTGGCGCCAAAGCAGATGCCCAGCACGCTGACCAGCAGCGTTTCATCGCGACCGAAACCGGCCACGTAATCGACCAGCCGCGGCAGCAACAGCAAGCCGATGATCATCCCCACCACCACGAACAAGCCGAGGTGACCAATCAACGTGAACGCCGCATCTGCCTGCACCGAACCACCGATCGCCACCGCCGTCAGCAGGGTCAGCATGACGATCGCCAGCATGTCCTCGGCGACCAGCAAACCCACCACAAGCTGTGCAAAACGCTGATGCCGCTGGCCGCTCTCCGCCAGCGTGCGGGTTGCCACCATGGTCGACGACAGCGAGATGATCGCGCCGAGAAACAGCGCATCCATGCCCTTCCAGCCGAACAGGCCACCGATGCCGGCACCGATCCACAACATCAGTCCGACCTCCCCCACCGCCACAGCCAGCACGCCAATGCCGACTTCGCGCAACTTGCGCACGCTGAACTCCAGTCCCAGCGTGAACATCAGCAGCACCACACCCAGATTGGAGATGTCATCGATCGCACGCGGGTCAGCCACCAGCATGCCCGGCGTATGCGGACCGATCAGCACGCCGGCCAGGATGTAGCCCAGCAGCACGGGCTGGCGCAGGCGCTGGAACAGGATCGTGGTGGCGCCGGCCACCAGCATCACCATGGCAAGATCGCGAATGAAACCGATTTCGTGCATGCAGCAACTCGTCAAGCGCAGGATCGTTGCAGCTTAAACGAACCACCGCCGGCATCTGCCCGGCTGGCTGTAGAAGTCATCAACGACATTGATCCTGTCGTTCGCCATTTGTGAAAAAAAGCTTGACGGATATCCGACCCGGACCTATTCTTTCGGGCTTCCAGCGGCGGGGCCATAGCTCAGCTGGGAGAGCGCCTGCATGGCATGCAGGAGGTCGGCGGTTCGATCCCGCCTGGCTCCACCAACTTGAATTGTCCCCATCGTCTAGAGGCCTAGGACATCACCCTTTCACGGTGGCGACCGGGGTTCGAATCCCCGTGGGGACGCCAAGTTGGCCCGCAATCGCAGCGATGCGAAACAGGTTGAAGCTGGAAGTTGTAGCTGCAGGGAATGTGGAGCGGTAGTTCAGTTGGTTAGAATGCTGGCCTGTCACGCCGGAGGTCGCGGGTTCGAGTCCCGTCCGCTCCGCCACTCAACGGAAAGCCCGCCTCGTGCGGGTTTTTTGTTGCCCCCCGTTTGGTCATACCGCATCAATGCGTTGATCACTCTTCTTGTCGCAGAGTGCCGGTCGAATGTCCCTGCTCCACCAGATATTCCAACCAACGCGAAAGAAACCCGTTCATGCGCAGGCGATGCTGGAACACCGTGTGCGCCGGTGTGAACGGCCCCAGCACCTGCCACAGATGTCGTCCCGGATGGCAGTGCAACGCCTCAGCCACATGCGCATCGGTATACATCCGCAACTGCGCGGAAGGCGCGCGCTGGCCTGTATGAGCATCGACGAAGCCATAGGTAAGTTCGAGTTCCAGCGTGTAGGGATGGCATTCCTGCACATGCAGGTGGACATCGAGCCCGTCGTCCACGTCGGAGATATAGCGGCCGGGAGCGAGTTGCTGTGGCGCGAACAAGCGTGCCAGGCGATGGTAATTTTCCGCATAGAGCCCCATCAGGAACTCGAACCGTCCCGGTAGCAGGCTGTTGCGATTGTCCAGTACGGCGCTCATGGCAAGTGCGGCAACTCCATCGGAAATCAGAACATGGTCCGCTCGATGCCGAAACGATCGAAGATCTTGCTGGCGATCTCCTCAATCGACACGTGCGTAGTGTTGAGGCTGGGAATGCCGGCCTGACGCATCAGACGGTCAGCCTGCTCAAGCTCCCAGCGACATTGCTTCAAGGTGGCATAACGGCTGCCGGCACGGCGTTGCTCGCGGATCTGCGCCAGCCGCTGCGGCTCGATGGTCAGCCCGTACAACCGGTCGCGATACGGACGCAGGCGAGCCGGCAGCTCGAGCTTTTCCAGATCCTCATCGGTCAGCGGATAGTTGGCGGCGCTGACGCCGTAATGCAAGGCCATGTACAGGCAGGTCGGTGTCTTGCCCGAACGCGACACGCCGACCAGGATGAGGTCGGCCTGGGAATAATCCACGTCAATGCCATCATCGTGGGACAGCGCATAGTTGGTCGCGTTGATGCGCGCCTCGTATTTGTCGAAATCGACCAGGCCGTGTGAGCGATTGACCGCACCCGAGCGCTTGGTGCCGAGCTCATCCTCCAGCGGCCCGATGAACGGCGCGAACACGTCCAGCATCAGCGCGCCGCTGGTGGCAACGATGTCGCACAGCGCGCGTTCGGCCATGGTATTGACCACGATCGGGCGCTGCCCGCTTTGCGCGTAATTGGTCTTGATGCGCAGTGCCGCCGCTTCCGCCTTCTGCGTGTCATCGGTGAACGGCAGTCGATGCTTGTCGAACTGCACGCCCTCGAACTGCGCCAGGATGCTGTTGCCGATCGTCTCCGCGGTAATACCAGTGGAGTCGGAGATGAAGAAAACCGTTCGCTGCATACAGGGGCCTGGTTACTGGAATGCGCTCATCTGCACCATAACCCAAGCGCAAAACGCTGTCGCCGATTGACTGCCGGCTGACTGGTATGCCGTTGGAATCACATCCCGAGGCAATGGTCTTCTTGTGCTGCGCATCATCGGCAGCGGACAATACCAGTCCTTTGCGGCCCGCTTCGGGTCTGCCTGACGCATCCATACCGTTATCCATTGAAAGCCCTTGAGGAGACACCCTTGAACGATCTGGTGCTTTGGCTCGACTCGCTGCGCATGACTGACCTGGGCAAGGTCGGCGGCAAGAACGCCTCACTCGGCGAAATGATCGGCAACCTGGCCAAGCTTGGTGTCTCCGTGCCAGGCGGTTTTGCCACTACCGCCGACGCGTTCCAGCAGTATCTGGAAAAGAGCGGCCTGGCCAAGCGCATCCAGGATCGTCTGGCCTCGCTCGACGTCGACGATGTCGACACCCTGGTAGCAGCCGGCAAGGAGATCCGCGGCTGGATCGTCGACACCGCCCTGCCCGCCGAACTCGAGCAGGCGATCCGCACGGCCTACATCAAGCTGTGCAAGGACGCCGGTGCCGACGATATCGCCGTCGCCGTGCGCTCCTCCGCCACCGCCGAGGATCTGCCGGACGCGTCGTTCGCCGGTCAGCAGGAAACCTTCCTCAACGTGGTCGGCATCGACGACGTGCTGCACAAGGTGAAGGAAGTCTTCGCTTCGCTGTACAACGATCGCGCGATTGCCTACCGCGTGCACCAGGGCTTCAAGCACGAGGACGTGTTCCTCTCCGCCGGCGTGCAGCTGATGGTGCGCTCGGACGTGGGCGCCTCCGGCGTGTTGTTCACGCTGGACACCGAGTCGGGTTTCCGCGACGTGGTGTTCGTCACCGGCTCGTACGGCCTCGGCGAGATGGTCGTGCAGGGCGCGGTCAATCCTGACGAGTTCTACGTGTTCAAGCCCACCTTGAATGCCGGCAAGCCGGCCGTGCTGCGCCGCAATCTCGGCGCCAAGCAGTTGCGCATGGTCTATTCCAGCGCCCCCGGCGAGCGCGTGAAGACCGAGGACACCCCGGCCGGATTGCGCAACAAGTTCTGCATCAATGACGAGGACGTGCAGGAGCTGGCGCGTCAGTCGCTGATCATCGAAAAGCATTACGGCCGCCCGATGGATATCGAGTGGGCGAAGGACGGCAATACCGGCAAGCTGTACATCGTGCAGGCGCGCCCGGAAACCGTGAAGTCGCGTGCGCACGCCACCCAGCTCGAACGCTTCCATCTCAGTGAAAAGGGCAAGGTGCTGGCCGAGGGTCGCTCGATCGGCCAGAAGATCGGCGCCGGCAAGGCGCGCGTGATCCGCTCGCTGGCCGACATGAACAAGGTACAGCCCGGCGACGTGCTGATCGCCGACATGACCGACCCCGACTGGGAGCCGGTGATGAAGCGCGCCTCGGCCATCGTCACCAATCGCGGCGGCCGCACCTGCCATGCGGCGATCATCGCGCGCGAACTGGGCGTGCCGGCGGTGGTCGGCACTGGCAACGCACTGGACAAGATTCCGGATGGCACTGACGTCACCGTCTCGTGCGCCGAAGGCGATACCGGCACGATCTACGAAGGCATCCTGAAGTTCGAACGCGTCACCGCGGATCTCGGCGCGATGCCCGAGGCGCCGCTGAAGATCATGATGAACGTGGCCAACCCGGAGCGCGCGTTCGATTTCGGCATGCTGCCGAACGCCGGCATCGGCCTGGCCCGTCTCGAGATGATCATTGCCAGCCATATCGGCGTGCATCCGAAGGCCCTGCTCGAATACGCCAAGCAGGACGCCGCGACCAAGGCGAAGATCGATGAGCGCATCGCCGGCTATGCCGATCCGGTGAGCTTCTATGTCGATCGCCTCGCCGAAGGCATCGCCACTATCGCCGCCTCGGTGTATCCGAAGCCGGTGATCGTGCGCCTGTCCGACTTCAAGTCGAACGAATACGCCGGCCTGCTCGGCGGCTCACGCTACGAACCGCACGAAGAAAACCCGATGATCGGCTTCCGCGGCGCCAGCCGCTACGTCGACCCCAGCTTCGCCGAAGCCTTCGGGCTGGAGTGCAAGGCGGTCAAGCGCGTGCGCGAGGTGATGGGCCTCGACAATGTCTGGGTAATGATCCCGTTCGTACGCACATTGGGCGAGGGTCGCAAGGTCATCGAAGTGCTGGCGAAGAACGGCCTCAAGCAGGGCGAGCACGACCTCAAGGTCATCATGATGTGCGAAGTACCCTCGAACGCCCTGCTCGCCGATGAGTTCCTCGACATCTTCGACGGCTTCTCGATCGGCTCCAACGACCTCACCCAGCTCACCCTGGGCCTGGACCGCGACTCCAGCATCGTGGCCAACCTGTTCGACGAACGCGACCCGGCCGTGAAGAAGCTGCTGTCGATGGCGATCCAGACAGCCAAGGCCAAAGGCAAGTACGTCGGCATTTGCGGGCAGGGCCCGAGCGACCACCCCGACCTTGCCGAATGGCTGATGGATCAGGGCATCGAGTCGGTCTCGCTGAACCCTGATACGGTGGTCGATACCTGGCTGCGGCTGGCGAAAAAGAAGGCAGGCTGAGCCGTTTGATCGCCGCAGCAGAGCGGCTTTGTCACCGCAGTGCAACAAAATGGCCGGGTGATCCCGGCCATTTTGTTGCCTAGCCCTCACCAGGATCACGGCCAGTTCGCCGCCCTTTCCTTGCCGGGCAACGGATGCGAACCCGATCGACACGTTATTTCCTGCGCAATCGTACGCACCCCATGTCGATCGTGCGCTGCAGCTTGCCCCGTAGTGACCCCATCGGTAGCGTTCATACGCGTGTTTCAATTCATGATTTGAAGCAGGTGTCCGCGCAAATTCCCATGCATGTCACGAGACCAGTTCATTGAGCACAAGCCAGCGCCACGGCCATAGCGATACTCGTAAACGGTTGCTTGAAGCCACCGAATGGCTGTTCATCGAAGGCGGTTACGAGGCGATGTCACTGCGCCATATCACGGCGCGAGCCGGCGCCAATCTCGCTGCGGTGAACTATCACTTCGGCAGCAAGGAGGCGCTGATGCAGGAAGTACTGACACAGCGTCTTGATCGGCTCAACCGCGAACGCCTGCAGTTGCTCAGTGTCTGCGAGCAGGAAAATCCTGGAGGCCTGGATGCCACCACCGTGCTCGGCATGCTGTTCGTACCGGCCTTTCGGCTGAGTCATGGCAGCACCTCCGGGCCTGCCTTCATGCGCTTGCTCGGCCGGGTCTACAGTGACCCTTCGCCATTCATCCGCAGCTACCTACAAGAGCATTACCGGCCGATTTCCGGACGTTTCTTCGAGGCGTTCTCGCGTGCCCTGCCCGCACTACCGCGCCACGAACTCGGGCTGCGCCTGCACTTTGCGCTCAAGGCACTGTCCGGCATGCTTGCGGGTGAGGATATGCAGGAATTGATCGCCAGCATCAGCAAGGGCGAAGCGATCAACGACGCTGAACTGCTGGCGCGCCTGATCTCGCTGATATCACCCATACTCACGGCCCCATTCGGCAACCCGGAACAGACCCAGTTGATCGACCGAGTTCTGCAACTGGATCACCACACTGCGGTTACCAGCGAAGAACCTGCCGCAACTCCACCGCATGAAGCCCGCGACTTGCTCGGCGATCAGCAATGGATCAAGGAAGGAAGACTGGCCTCCTGAACAAAGAAGACAATTACCAGTCGTCATTACCAAACGCCCCACCACATCAATCAGCAGATAACCAAGAAGTCAACATTCTGTGGGCACCCACCCCAGACTGCCATCACAGGAGAACCATCGTGAACCGTCATACCCTGCAACGCTTTACCCGTTTCGGCACCCAGGCCAGTCTCGCCCTGGCCGTAGCTGCCGCACTGACAATCCCGCTTCGTGCCGAAGCCGGCTCGTTCCAGCTGCCTACGGACAACGCCGCTGGCTGGGCACGCGCCAATGCGGGCGGCTCGCTGTTCCCCAACGATCCCACCGCGGTCTACAACAATCCGGCAGCGATGGCGTTCTTTACCGCGCCCGTGCTGCAGGTGACCGGTACCGGCATCCGTCCGAGCGCGGAATTCCAGGGGCAATTCACCGACGAACAAGGTCATCCAACCACCGGCAACAATCCAAACGGGTTTGGCAAGTTCATTCCGTTCCCGAACATGGCGTTCGCCGCACCGATCAATGATCGCCTTACCCTCGGCGGCAGCGTCACCGTGCCATACGGCCTGGCCAGCGAATACAACCCGACATGGCAGGGTCGCTACTTCGGCACCAAGACCAGCTTGCAGTCGATCGCCGTGAGCTTCTCGGCAGGCCTGAAGGTCAACGATGAATTCTCTATCGGCGTGGGCATCCTCGGCCAGCGCACCAAGGCCCAGCTCAATACCATGCTCGACCCGTACGGTTCGGCCGCCGCGCTGTTCGGCGCCCCGATTCTCGGCGCACCGCAGAGCGGCGACGTCCAGCTGAATGTGACCGTGAAGAAGAGGTTTGCGTTCGGCTACTTCGGCGGCTTCGAATGGAAGCCGACGCAGCAGGACAGCATCGGTCTGAGCTACCACTCGCAGGTGAACCAGACGCTGAGCGGCAACTACGCCATGTACGGCAGTGAAGCCGGCAAGCAACTCATCGCCCTAGCCCCGGTTGTCTTCCCTAATGCGGGCCTGCCGACACTCAACCCCGATGGCGCCAGCGCCAGTGCCGTGCTCAATACACCCGCATTCGCCAGCCTCGACTGGCTGCACGTGTTCAACGACCGCTTCTCGCTCGCTGCCACCGCAAAGTGGACTGGCTGGTCCAGCTTCCAGAACCTGGCACTCATGTCGAATGGCCAGACACTGGTCGCGCTACCCCAGAAGTACAAGGACAGCATGCTGTACTCGATCGGCGGCGACTACAAGCTGAATGACAAGTGGACCCTGCGCGCAGGCGTCGGTTACGACGAGACTCCGACCAACATCCTCAGCCGCGATCCGCGTATCCCTGATGGAGCACGCCGTCTGCTCGGTCTTGGCGTGGGTTATCAGGCCAGCGAGCACTTCGGCTTCGATCTCGGCTACCAGCACCAGTTCGTTGGCAAGACGCGCGTCGACCTGACCAATCCGGTCTCTCTGGGCGCCGGCAGCATGAACGGCACCTTCGACGATCACGGCGACGTGGTCAGCCTGACTGGCACCTATCGCTTCTGAGCGATGCGATACCCATGAAAGACAAGGGCCGCGCAAGCGGCCCTTGTCTTTTCTGTTGTCCGAATTAAGTCAAAGCACGCCATATGTAGCCAGGAAAGCTTCAACTTGAACGAACAATGATCACAGTGATGTTGTCGTCGCCACCACCATCAAGCGCACTGAGCAGCAGTTGGTCGACGCATTCCTGCGATGCCAGGTCGGTACGTGCGACCGTACGTGCAATCGACGCGTCACTAACACCTTCGGTCAGGCCATCACTGCACAACAGAAAGCCCATGCCCGGCTCCAGCTGCCCGCGTGCCATGCCAATGTGAAGCTGCTCCGCGCTCGTCACGCCCAGTGCCTGGGTAAGCACATTGCGCTGCGGATGCTGCGATGCCTGTACCGGATCGAGCTGACCTGCCTCGACCAGTGCCTGCACCAGCGAGTGATCGTGGCTTATCTGCCGCAACTCATGCTTCCACATGTAAATCCGGCTGTCGCCAACCCAGGCGACTTCATAGCCATCGGCGGTCAGCCGCAGTGCCGCAATCGTGGTGCCCATCGGCAGCACGTCGAAGCTGGGGCGGGCGCGCGATTGCAGCCGTTCGGCCGCTCCGTGCACGGCCTCAATCAGACTGTGCCCGCGACTGACCAGGTCAACCACTGCATCACGCACCAAGGCAGAGGCAACCTCGCCATGCTGGTGACCGCCCATGCCATCGGCCACCAGAAACAGGCCGAGTGAGGCATCGGCGTAATAGGTATCCTCATTGCGCGTGCGGCGCAGGCCAACATGCGTTCCGTGTCCGAATTCGATCATGGGCTTTCAGGTAAGGCGAGCTGTTGCAGCATGCCGGAACTGCCGCAGGTTGTCACGGCAAGTTGCCTCGCGTATCATTCCCGGCTCGCATGAGCCACCATGCAACCCACTGGAGAGGTGGCAGAGTGGTCGAATGTACCTGACTCGAAATCAGGCGTACGTGTAAGCGTACCGTGGGTTCGAATCCCACCCTCTCCGCCAGAAAAGCAAAACGCCCCCTCGTGGGGCGTTTTGCTTTTCTGGCGGTGACGGCCGGGTGAGAACCCACCCGGGTTCGACGAATTCGTCCGGAACGAATTTGGACAGCCGCAGGCTGGCCCCGCAGCGCGAAAGCGCGGAGGGGTTCGGCCCAAGGATGGGCCGAACAATCCCTTCACACATCGCGCCACATCGAAACACGCGACGCTTCAAGTTTCTCCAGTACGAATCACCCCGCCCGCCACACACTCACTCCCCCTGCGTTCTTGTCCAGCGCATCCAGCCGCTGCTCATGCAAAGCCAGCTCTTCCGGGGACGCGCGCAGAACACTCGGACGTGCGCGCAAGGCCACTGGCGCGACAACTGCCACATCACGCTGCTCGGTCGTACCTGCAAAACCCAGATCGAAAGCCTCCTGCCCCGAGGTCATCGCCAGATAGACGTCCGCGAGCAGCTGCGCGTCGATCAGGCCGCCGTGCAGGTCACGCCGCGAGTTGTCCACGCCCAATCGCTTGCACAGCGCATCGAGACTGTTGCGCTGACCCGGATAGCGTTCGCGCGCCATCACCAGCGTGTCGAGCACGCTGCAGCTATCGCCGATCCGACCACTGCCGTTGTCCAGTCGCCCCAGCTCGGCATCGAGAAACCCGATATCGAAACTGGCGTTGTGGATGATCAGTTCAGCGCCATCGATGAAGGCGAGGAACTCATCCACCACGTCGGCGAAGCGTGGCTTGTCGAGCAGGAAGTCATCGGCGATGCCGGTGACCTGGCGTGCGCCCTCGTCGATCGCGCGATCCGGGTTGAGATAGGTCTGGTAGTGCCGGCCGGTAAGCCTGCGTTCGATCATCTCGACGCAGGCAATCTCGATCAATCGATGCCCCTGGCGAACCTCCAAACCAGTTGTTTCCGTATCGAGAACGATCTGTCTCATGCCGCACCCTTCATCAGTTCAGCCTGCTCACGCGCGGCCTGATCGACCCGCTCGTTCTCGGCGTGACCGTTATGGCCCTTCACCCACTTCCAGCGCACTTGATGCGTGCTGACCGCCGCGGACAGGCGCTGCCACAGATCCTGGTTCTTCACCGGCTTCTTGTCGGCGGTACGCCAGCCGTTCGCACGCCACTTCGGCACCCACTCCTCGATGCCCTGCATGACATAGCGCGAATCGGTGGTGAGGGTTACCTGGCAGGGGCGCTTCAGCGCCTCCAGGGCACCGATTGCCGCCATCAGCTCCATCCGGTTGTTGGTGGTAGCTGGATCACCGCCAGCGACCATGCGTTCGCTGCCCTTGGCACGCAGCAAGGCAGCCCAACCACCCGGTCCCGGATTGCCCAGACAGGCACCGTCGGTAAATGCATCCACTTCGCTCATCGTTGTCCACGTAGTCCATTGAAAGTCACAGCGCCGAACTGCGCCGCGTACCCGGCGACAATCGGCTGTTGGCCGGTACCCGTACCGGCCCCGTCTTGATTCGCAGCGGCGTAGCCATGCGACGCTGCTTGCGTGCTATCAGCACATACCCACCACCCCATGCGTTCACACCGTTCACGGCAGGTGAATCGGCAGGCCACAGGCATCCCACCCGTTCGGCTCGTTCCATCTGCAGCCCGGCCTGCTGAAGTCTGTGGCTGAGTCGCAGCGGCACCTGCAGCACCTGTTGCCTGCCACGCGCATGCCACCAGAACCATGGCGCCCAACCGCTGAGCGGATGCACTCCGGTCACCACCAGAACGCCACCCGGCGCCAGCACACGAATCGCCTCGGCCAGCAGCGTCGATGGCGACGCTACGACTTCCAGCGCATGGCGCAAAAGCACCAAGTCGAACGCATCGTCGATGAACGGCAGCGGCTCGTCGGTCGCTGCGTGCAGATCGCCCCGGTAACGGTTGTTGCGTGCCCACAAGCATGTCCAGCAACCGAGCAATGGCAATGCAGGCGGGGCATCGCTGGCGGTCGCACCCAACAGCAGCCCATGCGTCCCGAAACAGCGCTGCAGATCCGTGGCCATCACCCGCGTCTGATCATCCAGCAATCGGCGCAATGGCGCACTGGCATAGATGTCGTGATCGCGTTGAAGCATGCGGCCGGCCTGATCCCAATCTGTTTTCGAAGTGTAGCGGTTGGCGACCAACGTAGCAGGCGGACCGGAACTGCCGCACGCAACTGAACAGCCAAACATCGGGTTAACGATCTTCTAACGAACCTTTGGTCACGCCTCTCTATAGTCGGCCGCTCGATGCGCGCCCCGGATGGCTGCGTCTGTCGTTGGCCAAAGGGTCAACATCCGATTTGCCGGATGTTCCTTAGATAAACGCAGCGGAGTCCGATCTTGCATCTCGTCCCGTTACCGGCTCTCGCCGACAACTACATCTGGTTGCTGCACGACGATGATGGCAACGCCATCGTCGTCGACCCCGGTGATGCCTCGGTAGTGGAACAAGCCCTGGCTACACGCCAACTGCAACTGCGCGCCATCCTGCTGACCCATCACCATCAGGACCACATCGGGGGTGCCGCCGAGCTGCGCAGGCATCATGCAGTCCCGGTGTACGCACCAGACGACGAACGCATCGTCGAGGCCACCATGCGGGTACACGATGGCGATGAAGTCGATCTGGCATCCCCGCGTGTCCATTTCGACGTGATCGCCATTCCAGGCCACACACTCAGCCACGTCGCCTACATCGGCGCCGGTCTGTTGCTGTGTGGCGACACCTTGTTCAGTCTGGGCTGTGGGCGGCTGTTTGAGGGCAGTCCAGCCCAGATGCTCGCCTCGCTCGATCGCCTGTCGACACTGCCGGGATCAACCCTGGTTTGCGGGGGCCATGAATACACCGAGGCGAACGGACGTTTTGCACATACCGTCGAACCGGAAAATCCCGAGCTTGCCCGGCGACTGCAGGAAGTCACCGTGCTGCGCGCGCAGCTTCGTCCCACTCTGCCGGTCGCACTGGCTGACGAGCTGGCGACCAATCCTTTTCTGCGCGTCGATACCGATGAAGTTGCTGCATGGTGTCAACAGCGTGGCATCAACAACGATCGCGTTGCATGCTTTGCCGCTGTACGCGAAGCCAAGGATGGGTTTCGTTGATGAAGACGCGCCATCTCCAGGCGTTGCCGCTGGCGCTGTCGATCCTGCTGGCCGCCTGCGCCGGAGTATCTCCGCAGGTACCTCCTCGGCAACTCGCCGAGCCGCAGCCATCGGTAACCGTGGCTCCCCCCGTCGTCGCTCCCCTCGATACCGGCGCCGTGACACTGCCGGCCGCCGACGCCTGGGATCAGCTGCGCAGCAGTTTTGCCATGGCTGATTGTGATGCCGACCCCGAAATACTGACCTGGGCTCATCGCTACACCCGTAATCCACAGCAGTTCGAGAGCCAGTTGCAGGCGGTATTGCCTCAGCTGGTCTACGTGCAGCAGGTGGCCGCGCAATACGACGTGGCTGGTGAGTTCGTGCTGCTGCCCTGGGTCGAAAGCCATTTCCGCCCGGTGCTCGCACGTCGGAACCTGCCAGCCGGCATGTGGCAGATCATGCCAGTCACGGCCGGTTCGATGGGATTGCGCGTCGACGGGCATTACGACGGCCGCCTTGATGTTCCTGCCGCCGCCAACGCCGTGATGAAACTGCTCAAGCAGTACCACGACGAGTTCCAGGACTGGCGGGTCACCGATTACGCTTACAACGCCGGCGAGTTCACGGTGAAGAAACTCATCCAGCAGCACGGCATGCCTGGGGATGAACCGATAATCCCGAAATGGCCAGTACGCAAGGTGACCCGCGAGCACCTGACAAAATTGCTGGCGATGGCTTGTGTGGTGCGTGAACCGGCTCGCTTCAATGTCAGTCTGCCGACACTGCCAAGCGAACAACATCTGGTGAAAGTGGCAATGCCCCGCTCCATGCCGATCGCGCAAGCTGCCGATCACGCAGGCATGTCGGTGGATGCGCTGAAGGATCTCAACGCAGCGTTCCGCAGCGACACGATCGATACTTCCGCGTCGTCGTATCTGCTGTTGCCTGTCAGCCATGCGCGCCAATTCCGCGATGCCTTGCTGGGCCAGGCGAGTAGCAGCACCTTCAGCGCCTCACTTGCCGGTGGCCATGACGGCAATCAGACATCACCAGCTTCCGTCGCGGCCGATACCCAGGCCGTTGCGCAGGAACGTCAGAAAACACACATCGTGCAGAATGGCGAAAGCCTGTGGCAGATAGCCCATCGCTATTCGGTAAGCACGACACAACTGCAGCGCTGGAACCATCTGCACGGAAACACGTTGAAGCCGGGCCAGGTTCTGCAGATCAGCAGCAGCCACTGACCATAACCAGCCAGCAGTCGCATGCATGGCGGAAAGATCCAGCACGGAGCAGATTCGTACGCGACTGATGTCCGACTTGTGCCTGCATCCGGTCGCAGACTGTTCCCCCCTTGATTCAACAAGGCTTCCGGAATGTTCGCGAAATCATCCATGCGGATATCAGCTGCGGCAGCCTCGGCGTGACTGGCATCGATCCCTGCTCCCGGCAAGAATAAAGAAGGGCGGTCACTGACCGCCCTTCTTTCATTCAAGATCCAATCTGGAAGTGCTACATCAGGTTCTTGTTGATCTTGATCTTGGCATTTGCCCTGAGCATCTCAAGCAGTTCGCGGGTCGCCTCCGATCCATAGGCCTGGGCCATCTGCTGACGCAGCGAATCACGCTGCTCAGGCGGAACCTTGGACAGGTCGCCGTCCTGCACCTTGTCCACGGCCAGCAACGCATAGCTGCCGTCCTTCATGTCCACAGCGGCAAACTGCGGCTTGTCCGCAGCAGGATGCGGCAACAGAAACGCCTGCGTCAGCAGCGGTGTCGGCACATCGGCGCTTTGACGGGTCGCTTCCTTCACGCTCTTGAGCTCGGCACCCATCGCGGTCGCCACGGCTGGCATGGCCTCGCCCTTGTCTAGGCGTGCCAAGGTTTCGCCGGAAAGCTTCTTTTCGGCATCGGCAACGCGCTCGTCGAGGATCTTCTTCTGTACGTCGGGACGCACCTCGGCCAGCGGGCGGGCAGCGGCAGCTACGTGCTTGTCGACGTGAATCACCACCGAGTGATCGTTGCCGAGATCGATCAGGCCGGAATTGTTGCCCTGTACCAGCACGTCATCGCTGAATGCTGCCGCGATCACCTTCGGATTCGCCGCCATGCCTTCACCGCCCTTGCGGGAGAACAGCTCCGTGCTCTTGATCGGCAGGTTCAGGGCCTGCGCGGCTGGCTCCAGCGAGCTAGGATTCTGGTAGGTGTTGTCGGACATCTTGCCGGCGACATCGTTGTACATGCGATCACGTTCGGCCGCCGAGGCTTCCTTGACCAGCTGGTCGCGCACTTCGGTAAACGGCTTGGATTCTCCACTGCGGACGTCACGCAGCCAGATGATGTGATAGCCATCCGGCGACAGGACCGGCTTGGATATCTGGCCTTTCTGCAATGCGAAAAGCGCTGAATCGAAGGCCGCGTTGGTCACGCCCTTTTCCAGCCAGCCCAGATCGCCACCCTGACGCTTGGAGCCCAGATCCTCCGAATCCTGCTGGGCCAGCTTGGCGAAATCGCCAGGGTTGACCTCGCCCGCAATCTTCTCGGCCTTGGCCAGCGCGGCCTTCTGCTGATCCGGCGTGGCGTTGGCCGGCACATTGATCAGGATATGCGAGACAAGGCGCTGCTCCGGCTGGACGAAGCGCTGCTTCTCTTCCTCGTAACGCTTCTTCAGCTCGTCGTCGCTTGGCGTGGTATCCAGTTTGAGGCTGCTGCCATCGACTTCGATGTATTTCACCGAGACCTGCTCGGGATTCATGTAGTCAGCCAGGTGCGCCTTGTACCAGGTCTCGATCTGCGCATCGGTGACCTGGTTGTCGCTGAGAGTCGGGCGCGGCAATACGAAGTACCGCACGTCACGGCGTTGGGTAAGCAAACCGAGGAAACGGTCAACCTGCTCATTGCTGACAATGGTGCTGTCGTTGATCGCACCAGGCAGCAACTGGGTCGCCAAGGTAGCGCGAATATCGTTCTCGAACGTGTCCGGCGTTTTGCGCTGGCTGAGCAGCCATGCACGATAGCTGTTCGGATCGAACTGATTGTTGACCTGGAAGGCGGGAATCTGGGCAATGTAATCGCGCACCGACTGGTCAGCGACACGCAGCCCCCAGTCGTCGTTGGCCTGCAACAGCAGCTGCTGGTCGATCAAGCCGTCAACGATGCGCTGCTTTGTCTCAGGCTTCTCGAAGATGCTTGCATCGAAATGATCGCCCTGTTCGGCGCTCATCTGCTGCCGCAGCTGGTTCGTACGGTTCTGATAGTCCTGCTGGCTGATCTCATGCTTGCCGACCTTCGCCACGAACGTATCCGAACGCGACATGAAGTAGCTCTCCATGCCGAACAGCGACATTGCCAGAACAGCGAGACCCAACACGATGGTGGCCGGCCATCCGTGCATCTTGTTACGCATTGCCTGCAGCATCGAAATCTTCCCGCAACGTGGTTGAAAGCACGTGAGGCAGCCATCGCCCCACAGACACCCGCGTTCGATCATTCAGGACACGGGCGAATACGCATGACTCAAATGACAAGGGCGCCACACGGGCGCCCTTGCGAACTGTGGCGGAGTGGACGGGACTCGAACCCGCGACCTCCGGCGTGACAGGCCAGCATTCTAACCGACTGAACTACCACTCCGCATTTTTCTGGTGGGTGCTGTAGGGATCGAACCTACGACCAACGCCTTGTAAGGGCGATGCTCTACCGCTGAGCTAAGCACCCGAAACCAAGCGTCAGCCGCTTAGTTTAGGGCATCCTTGAGGGTCTTGCCAGCCTTGAAGGCCGGGACTTTCGAAGCCTTGATCTTGATCGCTTCATTCGTGCGCGGATTGCGACCGGTACGAGCAGCGCGCTTGCGCACCGTGAACGTGCCGAAGCCCACCACCGAGACGTCCTCACCCTTCTTCAACGACTTCTGCACGGTTTCGAAGAAAGCTTCGAGAGCACGGCCGGCATCAGCCTTGGTCAACTCGGCCTTTTCGGCGATGGCATTGATCAGATCGGTTTTATTCATTAGAAGAAACTCCCTTGTTCGGTTTTCGCCAAGCGCACTCCGTCCTGGGACAGGACAACGCCGGCATGGATGGTTGGCTCTTGCAAGGCGCCGTTACGCAACCCCGCATCGCTGCGCTGACTGAAGCAACGCCGGGACTGCGGTAACGCCTTTATACCAGTGCCTTGTCGGAATCCGCAACACAAGCAATAGCAACGTTTCCGGCTGATTCACCGTGAAAGAAATCGCTTGCAAAACGAAGGCCAGCGGGCTACGCCACAACTTCAATCGATCAGTGATGACACGCAGACAGGAAAGCCCTGCCGAAGCAGGGCTTTCCTGAATACCCTATCGGTCGGAATCAATGCGTGCGTGAGTGTACTTCCGCAGCCTCGGCGGCTACCACCGCGGGGGCATCCTCCTGTGCCGGATTCGGCTGCAGGGGGTGCTCCAGCGCGATATCCAGCACTTCATCGATCCAGCGTACCGGATGAATCTCCAGCGAGGACGTGATGTTGGCCGGCATGTCGGCCAGATCCTTCTTGTTGTCCTCGGGAATGATCACGGTGGTGATTCCGCCACGGTGTGCAGCCAGCAGCTTTTCCTTCAGACCGCCGATCGGCAGCACGCGACCACGCAAGGTGATCTCACCCGTCATCGCCACCTCGGATCGTACCGGCACCCTCGTCAGTGCGGACACCAGTGCGGTGCACATCCCGATGCCGGCACTCGGACCGTCCTTCGGCGTGGCACCTTCCGGAACATGCACGTGAATATCCAGCTTCTGATGGAACTCCGGGTCGATGCCAAGAC
The DNA here is from genome assembly GCF_002001045.1 of Rhodanobacter sp. C01. GTDB lineage: Bacteria > Pseudomonadota > Gammaproteobacteria > Xanthomonadales > Rhodanobacteraceae > Rhodanobacter. The sequence goes on from NZ_MUNR01000009.1 coordinate 72,285, forward strand.
GATCGACCCGTGCGCGTACCACCGACAGTGCCGCCTGGATCGATTCCTTCATCACGTCACCGAGCTGACCGGTATGCACCAGCCTGCCCTTGCCGGCCACCACCGAGGCTTCGATGCTGAGCAACTCGCCGCCGACCTGGGTCCAGGCGAGCCCGGTGACCAGACCGACTTCGTTCTGCAGTTCCTTGCGTCCGAAATCAAAACGGCGCACGCCGAGGTAGTGATCCAGATTGGCTGAATCCACCCTCACCCGCCCCGTTTGCGGCTTGGCCTTGGCTTTAGCCGTCTTGGCGGGCGAGATTTTTGCCTTGGCCTTCTTCACTTCGCCCAAGGTGAGCTCCTTGACCACCTTGCGGCAGATCTTGGAAATCTCGCGCTCAAGACTGCGCACGCCCGACTCACGCGTGTAGTAGCGCACGATGTCGCGCAGCGCCTCTTCGTCCACGCTGAGTTCTTCAGGCTTCAGGCCATTCGCCTTGAGCTGTTTCGAGAGCAGGTATTTCTGCGCAATGCCTAGCTTCTCGTCCTCGGTGTAACCGGGGATGCGGATGACTTCCATGCGATCGAGCAGCGGGCCGGGGATGTTCAGCGAGTTCGCGGTAGCGATCCACATCACCTCGGACAGGTCGAGGTCGACCTCGAGGTAATGGTCGTTGAACGCATGGTTCTGTTCCGGATCGAGTACCTCCAGCAGCGCCGACGACGGATCGCCACGGAAGTCCATCGACATCTTGTCGATCTCGTCCAGCACGAACAGCGGGTTCTTGGCACCTACCTTGTTGATGTTCTGCACGATGCGGCCCGGCATCGAACCGATATAGGTGCGCCGATGGCCACGGATCTCGGCTTCGTCGCGCACGCCACCCAGGCTCATGCGCACGAATTTGCGGTTGGTCGCCTTGGCGATCGACTGCCCGAGCGAGGTCTTGCCCACGCCGGGCGGACCGACCAGACACAGGATCGGCCCCTTCATCGCCGACACGCGTTGCTGCACGGCGAGGTATTCAAGGATGCGTTCCTTGACCTTTTCCAGACCGAAGTGGTCGGCGTCGAGCACTTCCTGCGCCAGTTGCAGATCCTTGCGTACCTTGCTGCGCTTCTTCCAGGGCACACCAACCAGCCAGTCGAGGTAATTGCGCACCACGGTGGCTTCGGCCGACATCGGTGACATCTGCTTGAGCTTGCTGAATTCCTGGCGTGCCTTGGTCAGCACGGCCTTCGGCATGCCGGAAGTCTCGATCTTCTTCTGCAGCTCCTCGATCTCGTTGGGGCCTTCCTCGTTGTCGCCCAGCTCCTTCTGGATCGCCTTCATCTGTTCGTTGAGGTAGTACTCACGCTGGCTCTTCTCCATCTGCGACTTGACCCGGCCGCGGATACGCTTCTCGACCTGTTGCAAGTCCATCTCACCGTCGACCAGACCGATCAGCAGCTCGAGCCGTTGACCCACGTCGGCGGTTTCCAGCACTTTCTGCTTGTCAGCCATGCGCACGGACAGATGCGCGGCGATGGAATCGGCAACACGCGAGGGGTCGTCGATACCCGACAAACTGGCCAACACTTCGGGGGGCAGCTTGCGGCTCTGCTTGACCAGTTGCTCGAACAGCGAGATCAGCGTACGCGACACCACATCGAGCTCGCGCTCCTTGGCGTTGTAAACCGGCTCGATCACACGCGAACGCGCGGTGAGCATGCCATCCTCTTCCTTGAAATCCTCGACAGACACGCGCGACTGGCCCTCGACCAGCACCTTGACCGTGCCATCGGGCAGTTTCAGCAGCTGCAGCACGCCGGCCAGCGTGCCGATCTGGTGCAGGTCGGCAATCTCCGGATCGTCGATATCCGGGCTCTTCTGCGCCACCAGCAGGATCTGCCGCTCGCCTTCCATGGCGCGCTCGAGTGCGCGCATGGACTTGTCGCGGCCGACAAACAAGGGAATGACCATGTGCGGGTAGACCACCACGTCGCGCAACGGCAATACCGGCAAAGCGTCCAGCGCAACGGGAAGGGAGGCGTTCTTGGCCATGGAAAACGGGTTCCTCTGGAAATCGAATCAGGATTCAACCCGACACTGCGCCGGGTACATCATCAGGTCAAGTGGAGGCGGTCCGGCATCCACTCAAGGTGTATCCGGGACTGAAAACAGAACGGCCCCGGCGAAATCGCCGGAGCCGTTGTCATGACGAACCTGCGGAGGCGTTCAGGCAGCGCCGCTACCCTCGCCTGCCACACGCTGCTGCAGATTGCCGCGATAGATCAGATAAGGCTCGGCCTGACCATCGATCACTGCATCATCCACCACCACCTTGCTGACGTGCTCAAGCGAAGGCAGCTCGTACATGGTGTCGAGCAGTACCTGCTCGAGGATGGTGCGCAGGCCACGGGCGCCGGTCTTGCGCTTGAGCGCCTTCTTGGCGATCGCCTGCAGTGCCTCGGGGCGGAACTCCAGCTCCACCTCTTCCATCTCGAACAGCTTCTTGAACTGCTTGGTGACCGCGTTCTTCGGCTCGGTGAGGATCTTCACCAGCGCCGGCTCATCCAACTCATCGAGCGTGGCCACTACCGGCAAGCGACCGACGAACTCGGGGATCAGGCCAAACCGCACCAGATCAGCCGGCTCCACATCAGCCAGTACCTTGCCAAGATTCTCGGTACGCTCCTTGCTGCGGATCTCGGCAGAGAAGCCGATACCGGTGGTCTCGGAACGCTGCTGGATGACCTTTTCCAGGCCTGCAAACGCGCCACCACAGATGAACAGGATGTTCTTGGTGTCGACCTGCAGGAATTCCTGCTGCGGATGCTTGCGGCCACCCTGCGGCGGCACCGAAGCAAGCGTGCCCTCGATCAGCTTCAACAGCGCCTGCTGCACGCCTTCGCCCGACACGTCACGGGTGATCGACGGGTTTTCGCTCTTGCGCGAAATCTTGTCGATCTCGTCGATGTAGACGATGCCAGACTGCGCCTTCTCGACGTCGTAATCACACTTCTGCAGCAACTTCTGGATGATGTTCTCGACATCCTCACCCACGTAACCGGCTTCGGTCAGGGTGGTGGCGTCGGCGATCGTGAACGGCACATTGAGCAGGCGCGCCAGCGTCTCGGCCAGCAGCGTCTTGCCTGAACCGGTCGGCCCGATCAGCAGGATGTTGGACTTGCCCAGCTCGATATCGTCGCTCTTCTGGCGCGACTCGATCCGCTTGTAATGGTTGTACACCGCCACTGCCAGCGCTTTCTTGGCACGGGTCTGGCCGACCACGTACTGATCCAGCGACTCGCGGATCTCACGCGGCTTGGGCAGCTGGGTCCGGCCGGAGGCAGCCTTTTCCTCCAGCTCCTCGCGAATGATGTCGTTGCACAGTTCCACGCACTCGTCGCAGATGAACACGGACGGGCCCGCGATCAGTTTGCGCACTTCATGCTGACTCTTGCCACAGAATGAGCAATAGAGAATCTTGCCGCTGTCGCTGGAACGCCCCTGCCGGTCGTCGCTCATACTTTCGATCCCGCTGGTAAATCTGGATGCGTCACGAGAATAACACAGGGTTCCGCGTCTGCCTGCAGACGCGGAACCCGTTTCTCAACCCTGGGATAACGTCCTGAAATCAGGCCGATTTCACCGTTTCACCGGCTCGCTTGTCGAGCACTTCGTCGATCAGGCCATATGCCTTGGCATCGGCCGGGCTCATGAAGCGGTCACGCTCCATGTCCAGCTCGATCTTCTCCAGCGGCTGGCCGGTGTGCTCGACGTACAACTTGTTAAGCCGCTCGCGGATGTAGAGGATCTCGCGCGCCTGGATCTCGATGTCGGTCGCCTGCCCCTGCGCACCGCCCGAAGGCTGGTGAATCATGATGCGCGAGTTCGGCAGCGCAAAACGCTTGCCCTTGGCGCCGGCCATCAGCAGGAACGAGCCCATACTGCAGGCCTGGCCGATGCACATCGTGCTGACGTTCGGCTTGATGAACTGCATGGTGTCGTAGATCGCCAGACCCGCGGTAACCGCACCGCCCGGGCTGTTGATGTAGAACTGGATGTCCTTGTCCGGATTCTCCGACTCAAGGAACAGCATCTGCGCGACCAGCAGGTTGGCAACCTGATCGTTGACCTCGCCCACCAGGAAGATCACGCGCTCCTTCAGCAGGCGCGAGTAGATGTCGTAGGAGCGCTCGCCGCGAGCGGTCTGCTCGACGACCATCGGTATCAAGTTGAGGTTCTGGATCTGATCCATGGCCATTGCAGCTCTCCGGTTGATGTGCCTGACAGTATGACATCGGGCCTGAGTCAGATCAGGCCCGATTGTCACGGTGCCTGAATCAATCAGGCACCGGCGGGGCGCATCACGTCATCGAAGCTCAGGTCCAGCTGGGTGGTCTTGGCATGCTCTGCCACCCACTCGGCCACCTGGTCCTCGATCACGCGGTTCTGCAGCCCAGACATCAACTGGGGGTCGCCGTTGTAGAGTTCAATGACCTTTTCCGGCTCTTCGTAGGTCGAGGCGATTGCGGCGAGCTGTTCGGCAACGCGCTTGCGATCGATCTTGATCTCCTGCTTGCGGGCGATCTCGCCCATCAACAGGCCGGCGATCACGCGCTTGCGGGCGATCGGCATGGCAGCCTCGATCAGCTGCGGCGGTGGCTGCTGGCCTTGCGGCACGCTGCCGGTGGCCATGTTGCGCGCCTCGGACTGCACCATCAGCTTCGGGACATCCAGCCCGGCGTGGGCATCGGCCAGCTTTTCAGCCACTTCGGACTTCAGTCGCCCCATCAGTGCCGCCTTCAGCTCGCGCTCCAGGTTCGCCCGGACTTCCTTGCGAAAGGTATCCAGGTCGCCATCCTCGATGCCGAACAGCTTGGCGAATTCGCCGTCGAGCTCGGGCAGCTTAGGCTCCTGCACCTTGATGATCTTGAAGCTGACCTTGGCGGTCTTGCCAGCCAGCTGGTCGTTGCGGAAATCTTCCGGAAACGCGATTTCGGTGTCGAAACTGTCACTGGCCTGGCGACCTTTCAGCGCCTCGTCCAGCGCCTTGAACAAGGTGCCCGAACCCAGCACGCTGCCGGCACGCTCCAGACCTTCGGTCGGGAAGCGATAGTCACCAACTTCGGCGGCGTATTCAAACATCACGAAGTCGCCTTCGACCGAGGCACGTTCGACTTCCTCGAAACTGCGGCGCTGCTGGCGCAACGTCTCCAGCATTTTGTCGATGTCGGCATCGGCCACCACGGCCACCGGACGGCTGATCTCCAGCGTAGCGACATCGACCAGCGGGAATTCCGGCATGATCTCGAAGGTTGCGGTATACGCGATCTCGCCGTTTTCCGGCTGACCGGTGGTATTGATCGCCGGGTTCGCAATCGGCTGCAGCTTTTCCTGCTCCACCGCTTCGCGCAACGTGCTGCCGATCAAGTCGGACAGCACCTCGCCACGCACCTGGTCGCCAAAACGCTGCTTGATTACCGTCGTCGGCACCTTGCCCGGGCGGAAGCCCTTCAGACGAACCGTGCGGCCCATTTCCGCAATGCGTGCGCTCACCTGCGTTTCGAACCGCTCTGCGGGGAATTTCACCGTGAGCTTGCGCTCGAGCGTGCCGATGTTCTCAACCGAAACCTGCATGACGTCTCCTGGTACTACCTGATGTTGTGGGCCTGCCACAGGCGCCATGGCGGCTGTGCCGCCTGCAAAAACTAAGGAAATCTGACGGGACATGGTGCGAAAGGGGGGACTCGAACCCCCACGGGGTTACCCGCTGGAACCTAAATCCAGTGCGTCTACCAATTCCGCCACTCTCGCTTGTCGCCCCGCATGACCTGTATACAACCGCATGATTCTGAAACTGATTTGCGTCAACTCCACAAATCCGGCCGCTGTACCGGGCATGCAATCGCCACGCCCATCCAAGTCTCTGATTACCTTGTACGAAAGCGGACCATTTTACGGTTGCAAAGCCTCGCAGCACAAGCCGGCCGGCCGCCATCGCGCAACCTTCCGGGCACCAATCGCCAAGCACAGACGCAACATGCCCCAGTCAGGCAATCAGCGTGAATCAGGTGCAGCAAAGCAAAACGCCGACCGCATGCGGTCGGCGTTTTGCTTGATTGGTGGGCCGTGAAGGATTCGAACCTTCGACCAATTGATTAAGAGTCAACTGCTCTACCAACTGAGCTAACGGCCCCTGAACTTGCTTGTACCTGAAACCAAGCTTGAAATTGGGGTGGATGATGGGATTCGAACCCACGACAACCGGAATCACAATCCGGGACTCTAACCAGCTGAGCTACACCCACCATAAATCTTGAAACTGGTGCGCCCGACAGGACTCGAACCTGCAACCGTCGGCTTAGAAGGCCGATGCTCTATCCGGTTGAGCTACAGGCGCAGTCACTGCGCAGTAGAACGTTTCGCTGGTCGGGGCAGAGGGATTCGAACCCCCGACTTTTGCGTCCCAAACGCAACGCTCTACCAGACTGAGCTATACCCCGTTTTCGAATCCCCGATCGTGTCGCCACCGGAGCCTTGAAATGTTACGGGTGCCGCTCCGCTCAGTCAATCCGTATCGAAGCACACCTTTGTCGCTTGATCATCGTCTTCACGAAGAAAAACCACTTGCTCCGTGAAAACAAAACGGGGTGCAAGCACCCCGCCTCGCCGTATAAAAATGGTGCGCCCGGAGAGATTCGAACTCCCGACCACCTAGTTCGTAGCCAGGTACTCTATCCAACTGAGCTACGGGCGCACTGAGAAAATCGTTCGTACTTCGCTGCCTTGATATCGAAACATCGAAGCGGTGAAGCAAGGAGCGGAATTATTCAGGCTCCAGACCTACGCGTCAACACTTTTCGTGAATTTTTTTCCTCACCTGTCGTCAGAGTGGCAATGACGCAGCCTCACGCATGGCTTCGCGAGTCTGCTCGCAAGCTTGGCAAGCTGCGTCGTGGCGACGAAAACAAAGAAGGTGGCCAGTGGCCACCTTCTTTCGATTTCACACTCAGGCGAAACGCCTATGGCCGTCCAAACCTGGATCAGCCATCCAGCCCGAAACGATTCTGCGTGGCCGGCTCGACCTTGCCCACGGCCGATCCGGCATCACCCTTCGGAGGCGGAGGCGGAGGCGTGCTGGACGACGTGTTCTTGGTCCAGTCGGCCGGCGGTCCGGGCTCCCGGCCAGCCATGATGTCGTCAATCTGGTGCGCATCGATGGTTTCGTACTGCAGCAACAGTTCGGCCATCGTATGCAGCTTGTCGAGATTCGCAGTCAGCAGCTCCTTGCTGCGCGCATAGGCACGATCGAGAATGCCGCGCACCACTTCGTCAATCTTGCTGGCAGTCTCGTTGGAGATGCTCTTGTGTTGCGTCACCGAGCGGCCGAGGAACACTTCATCCTCGTCCTCGCCGTAGGTGATCGGACCAAGCTCGTCGGACAGGCCCCACTTGGTCGCCATGTTGCGTGCCATCTTGGTGGCGCGCTCGATGTCATTGGAAGCGCCTGTCGTGACCTTGTCGGCACCGAAAATCAGCTCTTCCGCCACTCGACCACCGTACAGAGAGCACAGCTGCGACTGGATCGCCACGCGGTTGATGCTGTACTTGTCGCCTTCGGGCAGATACATGGTGACGCCGAGCGCACGCCCACGCGGAATGATCGTGACCTTGTAGACCGGGTCATGCTCGGGCACCAACCGGCCAATGATGGCGTGGCCAGCTTCGTGATAGGCAGTGAGCTTCTTTTCATCCTCGCTCATCGCCATCGAGCGACGCTCGGCACCCATCAGGATCTTGTCACGCGCCTTGTCCAGATGACTCATGCGCACTTCACGGGCGTTCTCACGAGCCGCGAACAGCGCCCCCTCGTTGACGAGGTTGGCCAGGTCAGCACCGGAAAAGCCCGGCGTGCCACGCGCGATCGTCATTGCGTTGACATCGCTGGCCACCGGCACCTTGCGCATGTGCACCTTGAGGATCTGCTCACGGCCACGCACGTCAGGCAGACCAACCACAACCTGGCGATCGAAACGACCCGGGCGCAGCAGCGCGGGATCAAGCACGTCAGGGCGGTTGGTCGCGGCGATCACGATGATGCCTTCGGTACCCTCAAAACCATCCATCTCGACCAGCAACTGGTTGAGGGTCTGCTCGCGCTCGTCATGACCACCGCCAAGACCGGCACCACGATGGCGACCGACCGCGTCGATCTCGTCGATGAAGATGATGCACGGCGCGTGCTTCTTGGCCTGCTCGAACATGTCGCGCACGCGGCTGGCACCGACACCGACGAACATCTCGACGAAGTCGGAACCGGAGATCGCGAAGAACGGCACCTTCGCCTCGCCGGCGATTGCCTTGGCCAGCAGGGTCTTGCCGGTACCTGGAGGCCCGACCATCAGCACGCCGCGCGGAATCTTGCCACCAAGCTTCTGGAACCGGCCCGGATCACGCAGGAATTCAACCAGCTCGCCGACCTCTTCCTTCGCCTCGTCGCAACCAGCGACATCGCTGAAATTGACCTTGATCTGGTCCTCACCCTGCAGCTTGGCGCGTGAACGACCAAAGCTCATCGCACCGCGACCGCCGCCACCGGACTGCATCTGGCGCATGAACCAGATGAATACACCAACGATCAGCAGCACCGGCAGCCAGCTGATCAGCAGACCGATCAGCGAGAAGCCCTCGGACGGATCCTGGCGAACCTCCACGCCCTTGTCCTGCATCTGCTTCACCACCGCATTGGTGGAGAAGCCGAGCATCGGCGCCACCGTGCGGAATGTGCTGCCGTCCTTGAGCTTGCCGCTGATCGTGGCCGGCTGGTCGGCACTGATCGTGGCCGTGGCCACGCTGCCGTTGTCGATGCTTTGCACGAAGCTGCTGTACGCCAGGTCCGAGGACGACGTGCCGCGAGGATTGAAGTTCTGGAACACGGCGAACAACACCACCGCGATGATTACCCAGAGCAACACATTTTTAGCTGTTTCATTCATGCACGTTTCTCGCCCGGTGACGCGACGGCAGGCTTACGCCCCACCGCCAGCGCGTACACCTCACGCGAACGTGCGCGGGAGGCCTTTGGTTTACGCATGGTTACGCGGGTGAAGTCCGCGCGCAAGCTGCGCAAGTAATCGTCGAAGCCAACACCCTGGAACAACTTGATAAGGAACGAACCACCCGGCTTGAGCCATTGGCGACTGAAATCCAGCGCCAGATCAGCCAGCGCCATTGCACGGATCTGGTCGGCCAGGGCCACTCCACTCATATTGGGGGCCATATCCGACAGTACAAGATCCACTTTCAGTCCTTCCAGGCGGGATTCCAGCTCGCGCAGCACGGTTTCCTCGCGAAAATCGCCCTGCAGGAAATCCACCCCGGCAATACTCTGCATCGGCAGGATATCCAATGCGAATACCTTGCCGGTATCGCCCAGGCGGTTGCGCACGAGTTGTGACCAGCTTCCCGGTGCCGCGCCCAGGTCGACCACGTTGATGCCCGGCTTGAGCAGATGATCGCGTTCGATCAGCTCCTCCAGCTTGTAGACGGCACGCGAACGCAAGCCCTCGGCCTGGGCTTTCTTTACATATTCATCCTTGAAATGTTCGCGCAACCAGACTGCGCTGCTTTTGCTGCGTGCCATGTCGTAGGGGTCACAGATTGGGGAACGGGATGCCGCATGATACCCTTTGCCGTTCATTGACCGCGAATCGAGCACCACCGCATGGCCCTTTCCTCCTCGCAGATCCGCTACCTGCGCAGCCTCGCCCACGATCTGAGCCCGGTCATCCTGCTTGGCAACAAGGGGGCGTCCGAGGCCGTGGTCAAGGAGCTGAATCTGGCGCTGGATATCCACGAACTGGTCAAGGTGAAGCTGTCCGGCGGCGACAAAGACGAGCGGCAGGCCCAGATCGACGTGCTCGTCAATGGCACCGGGGCCCAGAAAATCCACCAGATCGGCCATGTCGTCGTGCTGTTCCGCCGCAACGACAAAGAGCCGAAAATCGCCCTCCCGCGCTGAAGGGACTGCGATGGATCTGTTGCTCGATCGTCCCGAAGGCTATTTGTTCGTACGCCGGGTCAGCGCGCGCAGCGTCACCCTGATCGACCGCGAACTGCAGGACAGTTTCCTGCTAGCACCGGACCGGGCCATCGAGCACTGGCCGGTTGCTGCGGCAAACAGTCTGGATGCCAGCCATGTCGATGCCGTACTGGCCTTGCAGCCCGAGCTGGTAGTGCTGGGAACCGGTGAGCGCCAGGTATTTCCGCCAGCGGCATTCATGGCCGGTTTCCTGCGCAAGGGTGTCGGCATCGAGGTCATGGACAATGCTGCCGCCGCGCGCACCTACAACCTGCTGGCAGGCGAAGGTCGCCGCGTGGTGGCCGGATTCATCCTGCCAGAGAGCTGAGCGGGCTGGCATCCGCCTGCCGACCCGTCGGCTTCAGTCGCTTCAACGCGACGGCAGATAGCCCAGCGGATCGACCGGATTGCCATCCTTGCGGATCTGGAATTCCAGTTCGATGCGCGAGGCGCCAGTGGAGCCCATCTCGGCAATCTGCTGACCGGCGCTGACCCGCTGGCCTTCCTTTACCAGCCGCTTGCTGTTGTGGCCATAAGCCGACAGAAAGCTGTCGTTGTGCTTGATGATCACCAGTTCGCCATAGCCAACCAGTCCATTGCCGCTGTAGACCACCACGCCATCGGCGGCGGCCCGCACCGGGTCGCCTTGCTTGCCGGCAATCTCGATGCCGGGAATCGCGTCCCCACTCTGGAACCGACTGATCAGGCTGCCCTCGGCCGGCCAGCGCCAATTCACGCCGCTGACAGCGCGGGCGGGCCCACTGACCGATACCGGAAGAGGTGGCGACGCCACGACTGGTGCTGGTGGACTGGGCACGCCGGCCACCGGCACCACCGCCGTGGTGGCTGTCACGGCAGGCTGCACGGGCCGCGGTATCGGCGGAGCTTGTGGCGGCGTCGGCAATGACGGCGCGACATGCGTGTTCGCGCCCGCAGATCCCTGCGCTGACGGCGTGGTGGCCACCGTCTCGAATCCTTGCGTCGATGCCGGTGCCGGCAACGTGGCGGAATGGGCAGGCATGGCAGGGGTTCCGGCCACATGTGCGGCGGCGGACCTGCCCGGTGGCGACAGCATCAACCGCTGTCCCGGCCAGATCGTGTACGGCGCGGCAATGCCATTCCATTGCGCCAGATCACGAAAATCGACGCCCTTGCGGAAAGCGATCGAATACAGCGTGTCGCCCTTGGTCACCTCGTAACTGCCACCGGGAATCGGCGTACGTGCCGGCATCGTCCTGCCGCCCTGACCGAACGGGTTGCCCGCTGCCGGCTCAACCACCACCGAGCTGCGCATCGTGGTGCAGCCGGCGAACAGCAGGCAGGCAGTCGTTGCCATCAGCAATCGGAGGTGTCGGTTCATGCGCACCAGCATAACGAGACGGGGCATCATTTTCATGCAGGCCTGCTCGAGTTCATGCATGCCTGCTCCAGCGAGCCGGGTATTCAGTGGGACCAGAGCCACCACCCCAGCAAAAGACCAAGCAACAGCAATACAGCCCAGCCGATCCATTCGATATGCTTGTGCAACATGTGTTCTGCACGCTCACCGAACAACCGGACAAGAAGCGCCAGCAGCCACACCCGCTTGCCACGGCCAATCGCGACGCAGGCAAGAAAAGGCACCACCGGCACACCGACGATACCGGCAGCCCACGTGACGAATTTCATCGGGATCACCGGCTGCAGCGCGGCCAGCATCAGTGCTCCCAGCATGCCCAGCCAATGCTGGTTCATGTCGGCACGCAGGTTTTCCACCCAGATCGTGATGGTTTCCTGCATGTGCGGACTGAGCAGTGGCCGTACCGCCTCATACGCCCAGTGCCCCAATGCATAACCGACCAGCGCCCCGATCAGGGAAAACAGCAGCGAGATGTTGGCGTAGAAAAACGCCTTGTGCCGCTTGCCCAGCATCATCGGCGCCAGCATCACCTCGGGCATGACCGGGAAGATGAAAGCCTCGACGAAACTCAGCCCGCACAGGTAATACACCGCCCTCGGCTCGCGCGCCCATACCAGTGCACGCGCATAAAGATTCCCGAACAGGCGCATCAACCGATCCCGCCAAGCAGGGGCACGAAACTGACTGCACCAAGTTCTTCCTGGATGAAATCGCCCTGCCCGTCGCCACGCATGCGGATCAGCGTCTGCCGGCTGGGTGAACCGACCGGCGCCACCAGCACCCCGGTGGGACTCAACTGATCGAGGATCCGGGTGGGAATGGTGTCGCCGGCGGCAGTGAGGATGATGGCGTCGAACGGCGCCTCGTCCGGCCAGCCGAGCTTGCCGTCGTCATAGCGCGAGCGCACGTTGGTCAGGCCGAGCTGGCGGAACCGTCGACGCGCCTGGCGCAACAGCTCCTCGATCCGTTCCACCGTGAACACCTGCGGCACCAGCGCGGCCAGCACCGCGGCCTGGTAACCCGAGCCGGTACCGATCTCCAGCACCTTCTGCGGCACCCCGAACTCGAGCAAGGCTTCGGTCATGCGCGCCACCACCCACGGTTGCGAAATGGTCTGGCCATGTCCGATCGGCAGCGCGGTGTTCTCATAGGCACGCGAATGCAGGGCCTGGTCGATGAAGTGATGGCGCGGCAGGTTGCGGATCACGTCGACCACCCGCAGGTCGCGGATGCCCTCGTCTTTCAGGCTGGTCGCGAGGCGGTCGCGTGCGCGCTGCGAAGTCATGCCCTCGCCCTTGAGTTCCGCCGCCGGCAGTGGATAGAGGTTCATCGTTCAGGCCGCCTCATCGTGCGCGGTCTGGCCGCTCGCCATGTCGTCGCTCAGCACCTGCATCCAGCTGCTGACCTTTTCCAGCGCCTGGAATCGCGTCAGGTCGACATGGATCGGTGTCACCGAAACAAACCCGCGACGCACGGCATCGAAGTCGGTACCGGGGCCGGCATCGTCCACTTCACCAGCCGGCCCGATCCACCAGATCGGCCGGCCGCGCGGATCGGTTTGCGCGATGCACGGTGCGGCACGATGGCGGCGCCCCAGCCGGGTCACTTCAAAGCCCTTGATCTCTGCCCACGGTCGATCCGGCACGTTGACGTTGAGGATCGTGTCGGCCGGCAGCGGATCGACCAGCAGGCGCTGCATCAGCAGCAGCACGGCGCTGGCAGCCGAATCGTAGTGCTCACCCTTGTGATCCTGGCTGACCAGCGACACCGCGATAGCCGGCAAGCCAAGAAAACGCCCTTCCATCGCCGCCGACACCGTGCCTGAATAGATCACGTCGTCACCGAGGTTCGCCGAGTTGTTGATGCCGGACACCACGATGTCGGGCTCCTCGTCCAGCAACCCCGCCAGTGCCAGATGCACGCAATCGGTCGGCGTGCCAGCCACGCGGTAATAGCGGTTGCCCATCGGCAGCACGCGCAGCGGCGCGTCGAGGGTAAGCGAATTGCTGGCGCCGGAACGATCGCGGTCAGGCGCCACCACGGTTACCTGCCCGACTGCACCGAGACGCTCGGCAAGCACGCGAATGCCCGGTGCATCCACGCCATCATCGTTACTGACCAGAACTCGCATGATGCTCCATCGAAAACAGGCTGCGGATACGCTTGCCCATGACCTGAGGTTCATGGACCCCGTGGTTCATGGCGCCAGGATGCGTACCGTATCTCCCGAGTTTACCGGAGCATGCCGCCGGTTTCACATCGTTCCGCTCATCCATGTTGACCGCGACGCATGTGCTTTGGTTAGCATGCAGGCATGAAGCGCCGAGCGGCCACACCCATCGACGAAGACGACAGCCGACTGTTCCGTGAGGCGATCGGTGAAGTGCGTCGCCTCGACCCCGTGCTGCCACCACCTGCTGCCACGAAACCCGCGCCACATCCGCACATGCTGGAGGCCGACGAGGCTGCGGTTCCGGGCGAGCTGCTCGACACCGCATTCGATCCCGCCCTGCTCGAAGTCGGCGAGGAGCTGAGCTACCTGCGTGACGGCTACCCGCCGAAGCTGCTGCGCCAGCTCAAACGGGGCCAGTTCAGCGTGCAGGACGACATCGATCTGCACCAGATGAATGCCGCCGCCGCGCAGGCCAGCATCGTCGCGTTTCTGGCCGAAGCCAGGCAAAACGGCTGGCGCTGCGTGCGCATCGTGCACGGCAAGGGGTTGCGTTCCAAGGCGTCCGGGCCGGTGTTGAAAGGCCTCACCGACCGCATGCTGCGCCGACGCGGTGACGTGATCGCGTTTGCCTCGGCGCGGCCGGCACTGGGCGGCACCGGCGCGGTGATCGTGTTGCTGAAAGGCTGAACCCGTTTTTCAGGAGCGCCCCTGTGCGCCCCTACCTCGCCAGCTCACGCACCACGACCGTGGCATAGGCCCCGGCGGGCAGCTCGAACGCCAGCTCCAGCGCATCTTCACCCAGCCAGCGCCACTTCAGATCCTTCGGCACCAGTCGCAAGGGTCGGCGCTCCTGATCCATGCGCGCTGCAGCCAGGCCCTCGGCCAGATCACCGCTGGCTGCGCCGATCTCACGTTCGAGCGCGCCGGCTTCGCCCTGCGTCGGCGGTTCACCCCGGCCCCACAGCGGACCGGAGGGGTGAATGTCGGCGCGGGCCAGTCGCTCGGCCAGCACGTCAGTGAACGGCTCCGGTCCGAACCATGAGCGCGAGCCAGCCAGCGACCAGATCTCGCCATCCAGCGGTTTGTCCCAGGTGCCGCGATCGACGCGCGCTGCCAGGACGTTGTTGAAGATCTGCGAACGTGCGGCCGACAAAAGCAGTGAACGCTTGTCGCGATCGACCCGACGACCAGCGAACATCGCCCGTGCCTGCGCCACATTGCCGCCCTCGCGGCCGAAGCGTTGTTCGCCGTAGTAGTTCGGCACACCACGCGCTGCCATCTGCCGCAGGACCTGTTCGGCGGCGTCGCGATCGCCCTGCGTCTCGCGCAGTACCAGCACGAAACGATTACCGCGCAGTGCACCACGCTTGAGCTTGCGCGAGTGCCGGGTCGCCGCCAGCACCTTCACGTCCGCATGCGGAAACGCCGACCAGTCCGGATCGGGTTTGCCGGCCAGCTGCACCGAAAATGTCTGCCGGGTGACGGCATGACGATCCTTCAGTCCGGCATAACCCACCGCCACCTGCGACACACCGGCAAATTTCGCCAATTCGCGCGCGACCCAGTCCGTATTCGCACCGCGTTTTTCCACCCAAAGCAGCGCATGCTCGCCGCTGCCGTCGGCGTCATAGCCGAGGATTTCCTCGACCAAGAAATCCTCGGGGGTGCTGCGCAACTTCGCCTGCAATGGCGGCACACCGCAAGCCCATGGCAACGAGGCATCGGCAAGTTCGGATTCGGACATGACACTCCGCCGGTCATGCCGGCTGTCAGATGGAAACAGACAGCGCTCAACGCCGTTCGAGCAGGACGCTGGCCTGCGCTGCTATACCTTCGCCGCGCCCGGTGAAACCGAGCTGCTCGGTGGTGGTGGCCTTGATGCTGATACGACCGATTTCGCTGTCCAGATCGGCGGCGAGGTTTTCGCGCATCGAGTGCGCGTGCGGGCCGACCTTAGGCGACTCGCATATCACCGTGACATCGGCATTGCCCAGCGCGTAGCCCTGCTGTGCCATCAACATGGCCGCGTGGCGCAGGAACTGGCGACTGTCCGCACTGCGCCAGCGCTCGTCGCTGGGCGGGAAGTGCGAGCCGATGTCACCAAGCGCCAGCGCACCGAAGATCGCATCGCACAATGCATGGATCACCACGTCGCCGTCCGAATGGGCGACCACACCACGTCGATGCGGCACACGCACACCACCGAGCGTGACGTGGTCGCCTTCGCCGAAAGCATGCACATCGAAGCCGCTACCGATTCTCATGCGCCCGTCCTCATGTGCCCGTCCTCGCAAGCAGGAACTCGGCCAGCGCGAAATCCGCCGCCGTGGTCACCTTGATATTGTCCTCGGCTCCCTCGACCAGCAAGGGCGCGAAACCGGCCTGCTCCATCGCCATTGCCTCGTCGCTGGGGTTGACCCCACGCCGAGCCGCCTCGCGCAGCGCCGAGGACAGCGGTCCACGCCGGAACATCTGCGGTGTGAAGGCACGCCAGCGCTGGTCGCGCGGCTCGGTCAACCCGCTGCGACCGTCAGCATCCGCACGTTTCAGCGTGTCGCGCAACGGTGCACCCAGCAGGCCGCCATCGGCTGCGCCGGCCAGTTCGATCAACTTGCCGATATCGGCCAGGCGTACGCAAGGTCTCGCGGCATCGTGCACCAGCACGAAATCGTCGGCAGTTACCGCCTCCGGCAACGCCTCCAACCCCGCCAGCACCGAATCACTGCGCTCGGCACCGCCGATGGCCGTATGCACCGGCTTGCCGTTGAGTTTTGTGAGACCAGGCCAATGCGTATCCGCCGCTCCAAGCGTTACCAGCAGCCCGACGATCTGCGGGTGGGCGGCCAGCCGTTCCAGGGTGTGCTCGATCAGCGGGCGCCCGGCCAGCGGAAGGTATTGCTTGGGACAGGTCCCGCCGACGCGCATGCCGCGCCCGGCCGCCGGCACCACGCACCACACGGACGGTGCCTTCATGGCGAACCGGCAGACGTAGTCGGTGCAGGTTGTGCGCTGCCAGCGTTCGCCGGCGGCTCGACCACCTGGTAGAACGTTTCGCCCGGCTTGATCAACCCAAGCTCGGTGCGCGCTCGCGCCTCGACTGCCTGGTCACCATGCTTGAGGTCGAATACATCGGCGCCGACCGACTGGTTGCGCTGCTGCAGCCTTGCATTCTCGTCGGTCTGCTTCTTGACTGCGACGCGCAGGCTGTCCACCTCATGCATGCTGCCGCTGCCGGACCACAGCTTCAGCTGCAGTCCGATCAGGACCATGATCAGAATCAGGGCGATCCAGCGCAGCATGGGCAGCCGACGACTCCGCTCAGTCCGGCAGGCGGGTCAGGTTGGGGAACGCATTACGGCCGGCGTAACGCGCAGCGGCGCCGAGCTGCTCCTCGATGCGCAGCAGCTGGTTGTACTTTGCCACGCGGTCGCTGCGGCACAGCGAGCCGGTCTTGATCTGGGTCGCCGTGGTGGCCACCGCGATATCGGCGATGGTGGTGTCCTCGGTTTCGCCGGAGCGATGCGAGATCACCGCCGAATACTTCGCCGCATCCGCCATCGCGATCGCTTCCAGCGTCTCGGACAGCGTGCCGATCTGGTTGACCTTGATCAGGATCGAGTTGGCGATGTGCTTCTCGATACCCTCGCGGAAGATCGCCGGATTGGTCACGAACAGATCGTCGCCGACGATCTGAATGCGATCGCCGATCTTGTCGGTCAACAGTTTCCAGCCAGCCCAGTCACCTTCGGCCATGCCGTCCTCGATGGTGATGATCGGGTACTGCTTCGCCCAGTCGGTCAGCAGGTCAACGAACTGTTCGGACGTATAGAGCTTGCCTTCACCAGC
Source organism: Rhodanobacter sp. C01 (assembly GCF_002001045.1). GTDB lineage: Bacteria > Pseudomonadota > Gammaproteobacteria > Xanthomonadales > Rhodanobacteraceae > Rhodanobacter. Next base: position 89,752 of record NZ_MUNR01000009.1, read on the forward strand.
CAGATCGTACTTGCCGTTCTTGTAGAACTCCGAGCTGGCTGCATCGAGACCGAGCAGGATTTCGCCGCCGATCTTGTAACCGGTCCTGTTGATCGCTTCGAGGATGGTGTCCAGCGCTTCGATGTTGGAGCGCAGGTTCGGTGCAAAACCACCTTCATCGCCCACCGAGGTGCTCAGGCCCCGCCCCTTCAGCACGCTCTTCAGCGCATGGAAGATTTCCGCGCCCGCGCGCAACGCTTCGGCAAACGTCGGCATGCCAACCGGCAACACCATGAATTCCTGCACGTCGATATTGTTGTCGGCATGCTCGCCGCCGTTGATGATGTTCATCATCGGCACCGGCAGCGCGCCCGGCTTGCCATGGGAGAGGTAGCTCCACAGCGGCTCGTCGCGCGAAGCAGCCACCGCATGTGCCGCCGCCATCGAGACACCGAGCAGTGCGTTCGCACCCAGCTTGCTCTTGTTCGGCGTGCCGTCCAGCGCAATGAGCTTGGCGTCGAGACCTTTCTGGTCGGCTGCGTCGAAACCCTTCAGTGTCTCGGCGATCACGCCGTTGACGTTCGCCACCGCATGCTTCACACCCTTGCCGCCATAACGCGACTTGTCGCCGTCGCGCAGTTCGACCGCTTCGCGCGAACCGGTGGAGGCGCCGCTCGGTACTGCAGCGCGACCGAAGCCACCGCCAGCCAAAGTGACTTCGGCTTCCAGCGTGGGATTGCCGCGCGAGTCGAGGATTTCACGGGCGTGGATGCGGGTGATCAGAGTGCTCATGCAGTGTCCGTTGTATTCATGATGTGATGATAGTGAAAGAGCGCATCGCTGCGCTCGCTATTTCAGGAAACAGTCTGCTCCAGAAAACCGTGCCGCTTGGTCACGGCATCCAGCTCCATCAGCGTTTCCAGCAACGCTTCCATCTTGCCCAGCGGCCACGCGTTCGGGCCATCGCTGAGCGCCTTGCTCGGATCCGGGTGCGTCTCCGCGAACAGGCCGGCCACGCCCGCCGCAATCGCCGCGCGTGCCAGCACCGGCACGAACTCGCGCTGGCCACCGGAAGTGGCGCCCTGGCCACCCGGCAGCTGCACCGAATGGGTGGCGTCGAACACCACCGGGCAGTTCGTATCACGCATCACGCTGAGCGAGCGCATGTCCGAGACGAGGTTGTTGTAGCCGAAGCTGGCGCCACGCTCGCACACCATGATGTCGTCGTTGCCGACCGCCTTGGCCTTGGCCACGACGTGCTTCATGTCCCACGGCGCCAGGAACTGGCCCTTCTTGATGTTCACCGGCTTGCCGGCACGCGCGACCTTCTGGATGAAGTCGGTCTGCCGACACAGGAAGGCTGGCGTCTGCAGCACGTCGACCACCGAGGCGACCTCGTCCATCGGCGTGTATTCATGCACGTCGGTCAGTACCGGCACGCCAATCTGCCGCCTCACTTCGGCGAGGATGCGCAGCCCCTCTTCCAGCCCCGGCCCGCGAAAGCTCTCGCTGGAGGAGCGATTCGCCTTGTCGAAGCTGGATTTGAAGATGAAGTTCACGCCGAGCCTGCTGGTGATTTCCTTCAGCGTGCCGGCGGTATCCAGCTGCAGCTGCTCGGACTCGACCACGCACGGGCCGGCGATCAGGAACAGCGGTCGGTTCAGTCCGATCTCGAAACCACACAGCTTCATGCAATCGACTCCTGGGCCAGGCGCTCACCTTCGTGCACGGCCTTGAACTCGCGGGCGGCACGGACGAAACCGATGAACAGCGGATGCCCGTCACGCGGCGTCGAGGTGAATTCCGGATGCGCCTGGCAGGCGAGGAACCATGGGTGCTCTTGCTGCGGCAGCTCGATCATCTCCACCAGCAGGTCGTCCATCGACTTGCCGGAGATCACCAGGCCCTTGTCCTCGAACGGCTGGCGATAGCGGTTGTTGAACTCGTAGCGATGCCGATGGCGCTCGCGCACCACGTCCTGGCCATACAGTTCGCGCGCCAGCGTACCGGCCTTCAGGCGGCATTCCTGCGAACCCAGGCGCATGGTGCCGCCGAGGTCGGAACGGTCGCTGCGCTGCTCGACGTCGCCACTGGCGGTGGTCCACTCGGTGATCAGCGCGATCACCGGATCAGGCGTGTTGCGGTCGTTTTCGCTGGAATCGGCCTCGGTGAGACCGGCCACGTGGCGGGCAAAATCGATCACCGCCGCATGCATGCCGTAGCAGATCCCGAAGTACGGCACGCCATGTTCACGCGCATATTTCGCGGCGAGGATCTTGCCCTCGAAGCCGCGCTTGCCGAAACCACCCGGCACCAGGATCGCGTTGGCCTTGCCAAGTACCTTGGCGGCACCCTCGGCCTCGACCTGCTCGGAATCGATCCAGTCCAGGGTCACCCGTGTCTGCTGCTTGATGCCACCATGACGCAGTGCCTCGCCCAGCGACTTGTAGGCATCCTTGTGCTCGACATACTTGCCGACGATGGCGACGATGATCTCGTCCTTTGGATGTTCCACCGCGTCAACCGTGCGCTGCCAGGCGGACAGGTCCGCCGGCTTCGCATCGAGGCCGAGCTTCTTCACCACGATGTCGTCCAGCCCCTGCTGGTGCAGCCACAGCGGCTGCTTGTAGATGATGTCCACGTCGGCGGCGCTGATCACCGCGTTCTCGGGCACGTTGGTGAACAGTGCGATCTTGCGGCGCTCGCCTTCGGGCAGCGGCTGCTCGCAGCGGCACAGCAGGATGTCCGGCTGGATACCGATCGAGCGCAGCTCCTTCACCGAATGCTGGGTCGGCTTGGTCTTGATCTCGCCGGCGGCCTTGATATACGGCACCAGGGTAAGGTGCATGAACACCACCTTCTCCGGGCCGTGCTCGATGCGCAGCTGGCGGATCGCCTCCAGGAACGGCAACGATTCGATGTCACCGACCGTGCCGCCGATCTCCACCAGCGCCACGTCGAAACCGCGTGTGGCCTCGTGGATGCAGTGCTTGATCTCGTCGGTGATGTGCGGGATCACCTGCACGGTGGCACCCAGGTAATCGCCACGACGCTCCTTGCGGATCACGGCGTCGTAGATCTTGCCGGTGGTGATCGAATTCTTGCCGGTCAGGCGGGTGTGCACGAAACGCTCGTAGTGACCAAGGTCGAGGTCGGTTTCCGCGCCGTCGTCGGTCACGTAGACCTCGCCGTGCTGGAAGGGACTCATCGTGCCCGGATCCACATTGATGTAGGGATCGAGCTTCATCATGGTGACCGAGAGTCCGCGCGCTTCGAGGATGGAAGCGAGCGACGCCGCAGCAATGCCCTTGCCAAGCGAGGACACCACACCGCCGGTGACGAAAATCAGGGGGGTCATGGAAAGCAGCCGTGCTGGAAATTAGGCATTTTAGCTGCAGAAGCGTCCCGCTGCGAGATGGCAGTGGATATTTCATCGTTTTGGTTCATCTCCACGGCCGCCACGATGGGTGAAACAGCGCTTGACCGCCTGCTAGCATGACTGGATGAACTCCCCCATCCCCGCCCGTCTAGCCGCCCTGCGCGCGGCCATGCAGCAGCATGCCGTCGCCGCCGTCCTCGTTCCCAGCGCCGATCCGCACTTGTCCGAATACCTGCCCGGGCACTGGCAGGCGCGCGAATGGCTATCCGGCTTCACCGGCTCGGCCGGCACCCTGATCGTCACCGCTGATCATGCCGGGCTGTGGACCGATTCGCGCTACTTCGCGCAGGCCGAACAGCAACTGGCCGGCAGCGGCATCGCCCTGATGAAGTTGCGCGTGCCGCACGCAGCCGAGCATCTGGGATGGTTGCAGCAGCATCTGCGTGAGAGCGATGTGCTGGCGGTGGCCGGCGACAGCGTGGCACTGACCACCCAGCGGCAGATCGAGCGGCGGCTGGCCGAAGCCGGTGCCAGCCTGCGTGTCGATCTGGATTTGCCCGGGGCCATCTGGCTAGACCGTCCTGCGTTGCCGCAGGCACCGGTGGTCGAGCACGACCCGAGCTATGCCAGTATCTCGCGCACCGACAAACTCGGCCGTCTGCGCACCGCGATGCGCAAGCTCGGTGCCACCCATCACCTCGTCTCCAGCCTCGATGACATCGCCTGGCTGACCAACCTGCGTGGCAGCGATGTGGAATGCAACCCGGTCTTCCTCGCCCATCTGCTGGTGCAGGTGGACAGCCGCGCCACCTTGTTCGTCAACCGCGCCAAGCTCAGTGATGTGCTGGTCGCGGCGCTGGCTACCGACGGCATCGGCATCGCCGACTACGCCTCGATCACCTCGACCCTGCAGGAACTCGGCGCCGCCGACCACCTGCTGCTGGACAGTGGCCGGGTGGTCAGCTCGATTGCCGCGGCGATTGCGCCGACCGTAAGCCGGATCGAGGCAGCCAACCCGAGTACCGCGTTCAAGGCGATCAAGAGCGCTGCCGAACTCGAGCATATCCGCGACGTGATGCGCCGCGACGGTGCCGCCTTGGTACGCGGCTTCCGCCGGCTGGAACAGCGCCTTGCCGCCGGTATGACGGTGACCGAACTGGATGTCGACACCCTGTTGCACGAAGAGCGTTCGGCCCAACCGGGCTGGGTCGGCGAGAGCTTCGCCACCATCGCCGGCTACCAGGCCAACGGCGCGCTGCCGCATTACCGCGCCACCCCGGAATCACACAGCACGCTGCAGGCCGAAGGCCTGCTGCTGATCGATTCGGGTGGCCAGTATCTCGGCGGTACTACCGACATCACCCGCGTGCTGGCGCTTGGCGAGACCACGCCGGAACAACGGCGCGATGCCACCCTGGTGATGAAAGGCATGATCGCCCTGTCCCGTGCGCGCTTTCCGAAAGGAGCCAGCGGCCCTCAGCTCGACGCGCTGGCTCGTGCCCCCTTGTGGGCCTGCGGCATGGACTACGGCCATGGCACCGGTCATGGCGTGGGCTATTTCCTCAACGTGCACGAAGGCCCGCACGGCATCCGCCCACCCGTCGCCGGGGGCGCTTTGGTGGCGCTGGAGCCGGGCATGATCAGTTCGATCGAGCCGGGCCTGTACAAGCCCGGCCGCCACGGCATCCGTCACGAGAATCTGGCCGTGGTGGTCGAGGCCGACCGCACCGAATTCGGTGAGTTCAACGCGTTCGAGACGTTGACACTGTGCCCATTCGACCGCCGCGCCCTCGAGCCGAGCCTGCTCAACCCGGAAGAGCGCGCGTGGCTCGATGACTACCATGCCAGCGTACGGGCGGCACTCAGTCCCTTGCTGGACGACGCCGACCTGGAATGGTTGAACCGGCACTGCTCGCCGTTGTAGCAGCTGCTCCCGACCGGGCCTTCAGTTGCGCCTGGGTGGCACCAGGCGGAGTCGTGACGATGGAACCTGCGGCTGGTTCGGGCACAGCAGGTGCAGGACCTCGTCGGCCTTCAGCGGGTACGAATACAGATAACCCTGCCCTTCGGTGCAACCGGCGCGCAGCAGGAAATCATGTTGTGCCTCGGTCTCGATGCCTTCCGCGATCGTGCCCAGGCCAAGACTTCTGGACATCGCCAGCATGGCCTCGGCAATCGCGCCATCGTTCGTGTTGCCGGGCAGGCCGGTGACGAAGGAACGATCGATCTTCAGGAAGGCCACGGCCGGCAGCTTGAGGTAGGCCATCGAGGAATAGCCTGTGCCGAAATCGTCGACCGCCACGTCGATGCCAAGCGCATGCAGGGTGCGCATCGTGCGCTCGGTCTCGTCGCCCAGTCGCAACATCGCACTCTCGGTGATCTCCAGCAGCAGGCGCTTAGGCGACAGCTGCCGCGACTGCAGGGTGCGGCTGACGCCGTCGACGAACGCCGGGTGGCCGAACCAGCGTGCCGAGACATTCACCGCCACGCGGATCGGCGGCATGCCGGCCAGATCCCAGACCTGGATCTGCGCGCATACGGCCTGCATCACCCATTCGTCGATTCGGCGGATCATGCCCAGGCTTTCCGCCACCGGAATGAACTCTCCCGGCAGCACCTCGCCACGATCCGGATGCTGCCAGCGCAGCAGCGCCTCCACCGCCACGATGCGCCCGGTGCGCAGCTCGACGCTCGGCTGGTAGAGCATATGGAACTCGTTGCGCGCCAGCGCCTGCCGCAATTCGCTGGCCAGTTGTAGGCGTCGGCGGGTATCTGCATGCATCATCGGCGTGTAGAAGCGGAACGTGTTGCGCTCTTCGGTTTTCGCCGTGTACATCGCGGCATCGGCGTTGGCGATCAGCGCCGCCGCATCGACGCCATCCAGCGGATAGCCGGCCACGCCGATGCTGGCACTGAGCACGACCTCGTAATCGTCGATCACCAGCGGCTCGGACAGGCTGACCAGCAGCCTGTTGACGATCGCACGCGCGTCCTCGCGCAAGCCCAGCCGGTTGATCAGTACGGTGAACTCGTCACCACCGATGCGCCCTGCCACGTCGCTCTCCGACAACTGCCGGCATATGCGCTCCGCGACCTTGATCAGCAGGCGGTCACCGATCGCATGGCTGTAGCTGTCGTTGACGATCTTGAATGCGTCCAGGTCGATGAACAGCACGACCACCGCCAGCCGTTCGCGCTCGGCCACCGCAATGGCCTCGCTGCAACGCCGTTCGAATTCCGCCCGGTTGACCAGCCCGGTCAGTGGGTCATGCCGCGCCAGGTGTTCCAGCCGATGCTGATGCAGCTTCGCCTCATGGATGTCGGTGAACACCGCGACGAAGTACAACACCTGATTGTCCGCGTCGCGGATCGCGCTGATGCTGATGTGTTCGGGGTAAGTGCTGCCGTCGCTGCGGGTGCTCTGCACCTCGCCGATCCAGTTGTGACCGCCAGCGATATCGACCCAGATCGATTTCGGCAGGGGCTTGCCGTCGGCCAGACGCCGGCTGTCGTCGAAACGCTTGCCACGCAACGCCTGGAAGGTGAACCCTGTGATGTCGGTGTGCGCGGCATTGGTCGAGATCACGCGGCGATCGGCGTCGGCGATGATCACGCCCTCGACGATGCTGGCCAGCGCCTCGGCCGCGACCTTGCGCTCCTGCTCGATCGCCACGCGCTCGGAGATGTCCCGGATGATCGCCTGACGCACCGGCATGTTTCCCCAGGTGACCACACTGCTCTGAGTCTCCACCGATCGCTTTGTGCCCGCTTCGCCGAGCAGCACATTGCTGGCTGCGCGACCGGCCTGCTGCCCCGCCAGCGACTGCTTGAACAGATGCACGAAACGGTCGCCGATCAGTTCGCCTGCATCACGCCCGGTCCATGCCGCAGCCGTTCGGTTGACGTCGAGAATGCGCCCGCTGTTCTCGTCGACCATCACGATCGCATCGGCAGCGCTGTCGAACAGCAGGCGATAACGCTCCTCGCTGCCGCGGATGCTTTCAAGAATGCGCCGGCCCATGCGCAGCCACAGCAGCGCAGCGATGAAAAACGCGCCAAGCACACCCCAGAACAGCAGCTGGCCAAGCCATACCGCCCCCTTCACCATCTCGATCGAGAACACGTTCGTACGCGGTGCCACGTAGGCATTGAGCGCATGGATCCGGGCGCGCTGTCGCGTGATCTCCGCACTGGATGGGCCGCCGTTGCGATAGGCCTGCTGCAGTTCATCGGCAATCGTGCCCAGCTCGTCCAGCGACGCATCGGTGGAATGCCAGGCCGCCAGGGCTTCTCGTACATGCGGCGCGCCGGAAAAATGCTGCAGCATGAAAGTCATGCCCGATTGTGCGGCCGGCATGATGTTGCCGCGGGTGAACACCCGCGTGATGTCTTCCTGGCGAAAATGCCCGGAAGCAATGGCATCACGCCCCCAGCGGTCGGACTGGAGCAGCCCGTTGTTGTTCCTGAAGCTGGCAAGATCTGCAGCGGAGCCATCGATGGCATAGTTGTCCAGGTCGATCACCGCCTGCTTCTGCGCCTTCGACCAGACACTCTCGCTGTTGAGGAAACCAGCGAGAGTGACCTGGACCTGCAGTACACCCCAGGTCAACGCCATGATCAACGCAATGGCAACCGCAAGTGCATAGACCAGCGGCATCAGACGCCGAGACAATGGCCGTTGCAGACTGTTACCGACGAAACGCATCTAATGTCCATCTCGGATTGATGACACGGCAGCGTTCCGTTGCTTCAGCATGCTTCCAGCTGCTGCTCAGGCCACTGCCTCTCTTGCCACCCACAAGTCGCGGCACGTCCGGATGCAGCGGTCACCAAGCAGGATCATGCTCATGTAGCTCCGCTTGATGCACTCGACCAGGTGCGCCACCTCGTCGACCGAAGGTGCCTTGCCCATCAGCGTGCACACTATATCCAATGCCTCCCAAGGATGGACATCGTCATACGCAGCGTGCAGGTGCAGCCAGCGCAGGCTCGACGCCCTGATCGATGGATCGAAGCTCTCGCGGTACTTTGTACTCTCGTAGATCATCCGTGACCACTCGCCGGTGACTCCCTCGATGGCGTAATTGGTCGATACCATGCCGGCCGCGAGGGTACCGCGGGCGCTGATTTCCTCGCACCAGCGGGTGAGTCCGTCGGTGCCGTGGGGGATGACGCCGTGCAACAGCTCAGTGCGTGGAACCCCTGCGCCCTCGGACCAGTTGAGCCAGTATTCGGCATGGTTCTGCTCGACCCGGATGTTCCGGACCAGCCAACGCCGTGCCATGTCGTCGCCCGGGCTGCGGCCATAACGGGTCTTCAGCAGGTTCAGCGCCATGAAGCTCGGGAACCGCTCGATGAAGGGCCACAGTCCCATCATGAAGTTGCGGGTGGACTCATGATCGAGCTGCAGGTCGACCATCATGGCCCAGATATCGTGATCCAGGACGCGCTGCTTGGTGCTCTCACATTCGACCACCATGTCCTGCGCCCATTGCGGGTAGCTGGTCAATTCGGTCAATGCACCGGTACGTTCGAAATGAATGTTCATCTGATTCTCCTCGCGATTGGACTTTCGGGTGGGTTGCTGGGTTGACCGACCGGCACGAGAGGTTCGTGTGCCGGCCCTACCCCGGCATCGAACAGTGATGCCGGAAATCCTTGATGCGTGCCTCGCTCTCGAACTCACATATACATATGTATGACGCATGATGCGGGCGCCGGCACGACCCCGTGACATCTGCTTCTGTCCCGGACGTCGGAGGGTCGATGTTGGCCAGCGTAACGCGCTGTCCGTGCCTGTCGCGAGCATGAGGCGCCTGTGGCGCCGGGCCTGTCTGGCTACCGCACTGCAATCCTGCAATGTCGGGGGAGTGGCGCGCCCTTCCAGCCTGGTCTTCCCGGCGTCTCAAGGCACGGGAACGTGCCGACCAGGTCGCTCGCAGCTGCGGATGAAACTGTCCGCGTGTGTGGGTGAATCACGAGGTTGCTGCAACCGTCCATAGCTGGTTGCCTTGCGATAACACGCCCTCAGGCACGCCCGAGCGCACTGATGTCAGCAGCCTCCAGCACTGCCCCGGGTGCGCCACGGCGAGCCACTACCAGCATCGCGCGACCGACGATCTCGGTGCTCAGCACAATATTCGGCAGCAATCGGCGCAGCAGCGGCAGCAAGGGCCGTGTCAGCGCATAGAACCAGCGATACGCACCCGTCTTCGAGCGGATGCCATGCAGCGGTTGGATGATCCCGGGCCGGAACACATACACCGCCCTGAACGGCAGGCGCTGCAGTGCGTTCTCAAGCCGCCCGCGCACTCGCGCCCACATCACCGTCCCAGCCTCGCTGCTGTCGGCGCCGGCACCGGAAACATAGACGAAGGTCATCTGCGGGTTGAGCCGTGCCAGCGTCCGTGCCGCAGCCAGCGTGAGGTCATGGGTCAGGCGCGTGTACTGCGTCTCCGTCATGCCGGACGAGGTCACGCCGATGCAGAAGAAGCAGGCATCGAAATTCGTCAGCTCGGATTCGATCGCGCTGCAATCGGACAAATCCCGATGCACCAGCTCGCGCAGCTTCGGGTGCTGCTGGCCGGTCGGGCTGCGGCCGAGCGTCGTCACCTGCGTCACGTCATCGGCAAGCAGGCATTCGCGCAATGCCCCCTGGCCAACCATGCCAGTGGCACCGAAAAGCAGGATATTCATGATCCGGTTCCCTCGGCTGCGCCTGGACGCTTCACAGGATAGACCGGATCAGGCCTCACTTTGCGAGGAAAGTGCTCCTTTCCTATCGACTCGCCACCTGCGTGAATCCGTCCGCACTCCACCTTTCGCTGCCCACGCCGTGGTGGACGAAGAACAGGCCATCCGGATCGTACTTGCGCTTCACCGCTGCCAGTTTCGGGTAGTTGGTGCCCCAGAACGCAGCCTGCCAGTCACGTTCGAAATAGTCGCTTTCCGAGACATAGGAACCTGCATCGGGAGCGACTTTCAGCAACTCATCCATCGCCTTGCCCATGCTGGCAGCAGCATGCCTCGCCCCGGTCAGATCGGGACCGGGCCCTGGCATGCCGGGAAAGGCCGGCGGACCTTCGCCGGCGATGATGGCCAGTGCGAAGGCATCCAGTACTGCCGGGTTCGTCGCCGTGTCCTTCGCCGCGGCGATTTCGTCTGCAGGCGCACCAGCCAGACCCTTGTTGAAATGGAAGGCCGTCTCCCACTGGCGGGTACTGGCAAATACCGCGTCGGCCAAGGCAGCCTGCCGATCCTCGCGCAGCAGCGACGCCGGCATCCACGCCGACTTGTAGCCATGCAGAAACTGCCCGACCTGGCCCTGATCGCCTGCCCACAGCACATGATTTCGCGGCGCCCCTGACCGGTCGTCCGCCACCATCGCACCCGGCGCATATTTCTGGAGGAATCCCGGGTCCCAGATATGTCGGGCAGGCATGCCGAGAATCTTTATCTCGCTGGCGAAAGCGTACTGCTTGCGCGCACGTATCCAGTCGAGGAAAGGCGCCCAGATTTGTTCGGCCTGCTTCTGCTCCAGCCCCTGGAACAGCATGGAGATGCGCAGGGTGTTGTTGCTGCGGAAAACCATCTGCTCGCCCCAGTGGGGATTGAACAGGTCGCTCCGGTAGAACGCGATGGCCCGCGCGATCAGCTCTCGATAAGCGGTATCCGAAGATGCCTTGATCGCGCCGGACACCACGCCAAAGGTTTCAGGTAGCTCGCGCATGCGCAGAGTCAGCCGGGTGACCACTCCAAGGCTGCCCCCGCCGCCGCCCTTGATCCCCCAGAACAGGTCCGGGTTGGTGCAGGCATTGGCAATGCGCACTACTCCGTCAGCCGTGACGATCTCCGCTTCCAGCAACCCGGCCGCCGCGGTGCCGTAGTTCTTCGAAAAGCTGCCAAACCCGCCGCTCTGAACCAGGCCTGCGACGCCCACGGTGGTGCAGCCACCACCTTGCACATACCGACCGCCGCGCGTGGTCACCGCATCGTAGGCATCGATCCACATCGCGCCGGCGCCAACCGTTACCGCGGGTTGCGGTGCCTGCCGGCCCGAGCAACCCTGCGCGACGAAGGCGTCGTGCAAGGTGACGTCGTTCATGTGCCGCGTCCATACAAGCAGCGAATCAGGTGCATCGGATGTGCCCTGATAGCTGTGGCCGCCACCCTTCACAACCAGGCGCAAATGATGCTCACGCGCGAAGTTGACCGCGGCCACGACATCCGCCGCATTCTCTGCCGCCACCGCATAGGCACTGGGCTGCGAGGTCCACGCGTCGACCCAGCCACTGGTCTGGGTCAGTGCAGGCTGATCGCCGATGTAGTACGGGTTCTTCAGGTGCCTGAGAGCCTCGCTGCAGGCAGCGCTGGTCGGCGTCACGACGCAGTTGGCAAACGGCGATTCCAGTTTGAGCAGCCGGCCTCCCACATCCCGCCTCAGCGCCTCCCAGCGGGCCGCCGACGGCCACGCCGCATCACCGGGACGCACACGTGAACGAAAGGGAGAAGTCGGTACGACCCCGGCAAGGGCCGGTGAAAGCATGCGCGGCAATACGGCCGGCAGGAACGGGATCGCCAGCGCGGCCTTCAGCAAATCTCTCCGGTTCATCGCATTAACCTCTGCCACGGTTGTCGTGAATATACGCACTGTTCGCTGCGCAGACGACGCAGACAAGCTCCAAGGGGCGGATTGTGCCGGTCTGGTGACCAATTGGTATGTTCAGGGGATGAACTGCGGCAGGAAAGAAGCCGGATGTGTCGGACCGCGACAGCACCAGGCACCCGTGCCGATCGGCATGCTGTCGAAGGTCATGTATCGCGCACAGGTGGACATCACCTATAAATGGGCAGCGATATCGGCATGCCTGACCGACATGACCAACCTGGAGCAGACCTCATGCGCAAAGCCACCCTCGCCCTGTTGCTTACCATCGTGCCGCTCGCAGCCAGCGCAGCCGACTGCCGCTACAGCGCGCCGCGCAACGCCGATCTCGATGCCACCGGCTTGAACAGCCTGCTCCTGACACTCGGCTCCACCGACCTGGACATACAGAGCGTGCCGGGCCTGAACAAGGTGGAGGTGCGCGGCACCGCCTGCGCCTCGGATGCGTCGTGGCTGAAGGATCTGCAGATGGACGCCAGCCGCAATGGCGCGCAAGCCACGGTGGACACCCGGCACGACCGGGGCATGATCACCTTCAGTCTGTTCGGTTCCAGCTATGCGTATCTGAAATTGCAGGTGCGCGTGCCTGCCACGCTCGCGGTCCAGGTCGACAGCGGCTCCGGCGACGTCAACGCAAGCAACCTCGCGTCGCTGGATTTCAACTCGGGCTCGGGCGATCTGACGGCAGACCACATTCATGGCGCGCTGGCCTTGAAACTCGGCTCGGCCGATGTGAAGGCGCAACATGTCGGCAGCGTCGAGCTGCACCGAACCGGCTCGGGCGATGTGCACATCGATGGCGTGAGCGGTGACGTGCAGGCCGATCACTCCGGTTCGGGCGACCTCGACTTCAGCAACGTGGATGGCAGTGTCGACATCGGCTCAACCGGGTCAGGTGACGTCACGCTCAGCAGCATTGGCCACGACGCCAGGGTCGGCAGCACCGGCTCGGGCGATGTCACCGCCAATGGCGTCAATGGCGATTTCACCGTGGGCGCCAGCGGCAGCGGTGACATCCGCCATGCAGACGTCAAGGGCAAGGTCAGCGTACCGAAGAACGACGACGACTGAGTCGCGGTATCCCGGCTGTCGAGGGCACGCCCAGCGGCTGCTTCCACATCCGTGCTGGTAATCGCCGGTCGTTTTCCTGCACAAAAAGAAGCCTTCGGATTGGCGGATCCATTGAACCTTGGCGAGTGCCGCGGCTCCTTTGCGATCATCGCCGCACCTTTAGATCGACGCAGCGATGCGCCCCACCTCCGCCAGCACGGCATCGTGCCCGGCACTGTCTGCTGGCCATGCCGCGTAATAGGCGGTCACTAGCAGCGGCTTGCGCTGCGGTGGCCAGATGATCGCGATGTCGTTGCTCTCGCCGTGCGCGCCGCTGCCGGTCTTGTCTCCCACCTGCCAATCGCCAGGTACGCCCGCGCGCAGCTTGTCGACACCAGTGCGAGTGGCGCGCAACCACTCGACCAGCTGCCGGCGCGAGGCCATGGAAAGCGCATCGCCCAGCAACAGCGTGCGCAGGTCGGCAAGCATCGCGTTCGGTGTGGTGGTATCACGCACATCGCCCGGGCCGCCTGTGTTGAGTTCGGGCTCGATGCGGTCCAGCCGCGTCAGCGGGTCGCCCAGTCCACGCGCATAGGCCGTTACCGTGGCCGGTCCGCCCAGACTGGCCAGCAGCAGATTCGCCGCCGTGTTGTCGCTCACCGTGATGGCTGCTTCGCATAGCTCGGCCACGCTCATGCCTTGCCCGCCCGTGCGGTGACTGGTCACCGGCGCCCAGGCCAGCACGGACTCCTTGCCGAAGACGATGCGCCGGTCCAGCTGTTCCGCGCCGCGGTCGACCCGTGCCAGCACCGAAGCCACGGCCAGCAGCTTGAACGTGCTGCACATCAGGAAGCGTTCGTCCGCACGGTGTACAGCGCGGCGCCCGCTGCCGGTATCCAGAATCGACACGCCCAGCCGGCCACCGTACTTGCGCTCCAGCGCAGCGAGGCGCGTCACCGCAGTCTCCGCAGAAGCGTCGAACGAAAGCGCGGGGCGAAGCACGAGCGCGGCAGCCACTGCGGTAGCTCCCTTGAAAAAATTCCGACGATTCATGCCATCACCTCATGCGTAGGAAACCCGGCGCCTGTCATGTGCGCCATCCCACCCTACTCACCCATGCAGGCATTTCTCGGCGCAGTCCGTGGCGATGGCAAGGCAACCGCAACGCGCGGCAGTACCCGGCTCACTGGCAAGCTGATCAGCCCCGGCCAGGAATTCCCAAGCCGCGCTTCACCGCCGGCCGGGCCAACGCACGATCGAGCCATGCGCCAACGTTGCCGAAACTGTCGTACGCCACGAGTTCACGCGCCTCGTAGAACGTGATGAGGTTGTTGACCCAGCCGAGCGTGGCGATGTCGGCAATCGTGTAGTCATCGCCCATGATCCACTGGCGTCCTTCGAGACGATTATCGAGCACGGCCAGCAGACGTTTCGATTCCGCGACATAACGTTCGAGCGGTCGCTTGTCGGCAATCTCCCGGCCGGCAAACTTGTTGAAGAAGCCCACCTGACCGAACATCGGGCCGATCGACGCCATCTGGAAGAACACCCACTGGATGGTTTCCCAGCGTTGCGCCGGATCGGCCGGGATGAACCGGCCCGTCTTGTCCGCCAGATAAAGCAGGATCGCGCCCGACTCGAACAGGCCAAGCGGCTGACCGCCGGGGCCATCCGGATCGATGATCACGGGAATCTTGCCGTTGGGATTGAGCGACAGGAACTCCGGTACATGGCTCTCGCCTTTCATGATGTCGACGAGGTGCGGCTCGTAGGGAAGCCCGGTCTCCTCCAGCAGGATCGACACCTTCACGCCGTTCGGCGTGTTGAGCGAATAGAGCTGGATGCGGTCGGGATGTTGCGCCGGCCAACGCGTGGCGATCGGGAAGTCGGACAGTTGGGGCACCGCTTGCTCCTGCATCGTAGGGATGTGATGCAAGGTAGGTTGTTGCGCCGGCAGGTTCAATACCGGATGGCTGGCGCTTGAATCCATCCCGGACGAACAGGAAACTGATCGCCCTCGACCGGATGGGGCAACTCGGGCATGACCAGCTATGTAGCACTGCTTCGCGCGGTCAACGTCGGCGGCACCGGCAAGCTGCCGATGAGCGAACTGAAGGCGATGTGTGAAACGGCCGGCTTCACCGACGTCCGCACGTATATCGCCAGCGGCAACGTGGTGTTCGGCAGCAGGCTTGCCGAAGCTGCCGTGAAGAAGAAGCTGGAACAGGCATTGCACGACCATGCGGGCAAGCCGGTCGGCGTCATCGTGCGCACGTCGGCCGAGATGGCCCAGGTCCTCGCCGACAATCCGTTCCCGGACAAGCCGGGCAATCGCGTCGTTGCGATCTTTCTCGACAACGCTCCTCCCGCAGGCGCGCTGGACGCAGTGACACATCAGAAGGATGAGCGGCTGGCCTGCGGCACGCGCGAAATCTACGTGCACTACGGTGATGGCATGGCTGATTCGCGCCTGACGATACCCGCCGCGAAAAGCGGTACCGCGCGCAACATGAATACGATTGCCAAGCTGGCCAAGATGGGCGCCGAGCTACAGGCAACACCCTGACGGCGCCACGCGGCGTGATGACCCGATGACCTTTGAGCCATGGCGGGACCACCAAGGAAAGTGCATCCTGACCCCGTTTTCCAACAACACCCGGGACGGGACAGCTGATGTCCGCACGCAGTACGAAGTACCTGCCATCGCTCACGATCGCTGCCCTGCTTGCGCTCTCGTTCGCCACGGTCGTCCGGGCCGGCACACCTGACGAAGCGCGCTGGCACCACGAAGCACAGGCGGTCACGATCACCCGCGACGACTGGGGTATCGCGCACGTGCATGGCAGTACCGATGCCGATGCGGTGTTCGGCATGGCTTATGCGCAGGCCGAGGACGATTTCAACCGCGTCGAGACGAATTACCTCAACGCGATGGGACGCTTGGCCGAGGCCGAGGGCCAGTCCGCGATCTGGCAGGACCTGCGGATGAAGCTGTTCATCGATCCGGTCGTGCTGAAGTCGCTTTATGCGAAGAGCCCCACGTGGCTGCAGGCGTTGATGAACAGCTGGGCCGACGGGCTCAACTACTATCTCGCCACCCATCCGGACGTGCATCCGCATGTCATCAAGCACTTTGAACCATGGATGGCGCTCAGTTTCAGCGAAGGCAGCATCGGCGGCGATATCGAACGCGTATCACTCAATCGGCTGGAAGCCTTCTACGGTCGCAACCCTGCGGCGCTCGCCCGCGTGGATCCGCCTTCGAGCTGGCAGGAACCGACCGGATCGAACGGCATCGCGATAGCGCCGAAGCTCACGGCCGACGGCCACGCACTGCTGCTGATCAACCCGCACACTTCGTTCTTCTTCCGTTCCGAACTGCAGATGACCAGCGACGCCGGACTCGACGTCTATGGCGCGGTCACCTGGGGGCAGCTCTTCGTCTACCAGGGCTTCAACCAGCACATCGGCTGGATGCACACATCGACCGGCCTCGATGCGGTCGACGAGTTCGCCGAGACGATCGTGCACAAGGACGGCAAGCTGTTCTATCGCTACGGCAGGGAACTGCGGCCAGTAACCACGCGGACCATCGACGTGCCCTACCGCGCGGAGGATGGCTCGATGGCCGAGCGCCGTTTCACCGTGTATGCCACGCACCACGGCCCGATCGTGCGCGAGGCAAGCGGCAAGTGGATCGCCATCGCGCTGATGAACGAGCCACTCGAAGCGCTCGAACAAAGCTGGCTGCGCACCAGGGCCAGCGACTACGCCAGCTACATGAAGGGGGCCGAGCTGAAGGCCAACTCATCCAACAACACCATCTTCGCCGACGACAAGGGCGAGATCGCCTATCTGCATCCGCAGTTCATCCCCAAACGCGACGATCGCTTCGACTACACCAAGCCGGTCGACGGCAGCGACCCGGCCACCGACTGGCAGGGCCTGCTGCCGCTCGACGCGGCACCGCATCTGCTCAACCCGCCGAACGGCTGGATCTTCAACACCAATGACTGGCCCTACTCCGCTGCCGGCCCGTACAGCCCGAAGCGCGCCGACTACCCACGCTACATGGATACCTTTGGCGAGAACCCGCGCGGCCTGCATGCGCTACGCGTGCTCAGCGACCAGAAGGATTTCACGCTGGCCTCGCTGATCACCGCCGCCTTCGATTCCTATCTGCCTGCCTTTGCACGGCAGATCCCGATACTCGTCGCCGACTACGATGCACTGCCCGCCGACAATCCGTTGCGCCAGAAACTGGCCGGCCAGATCGCCATGCTGCGCCATTGGGACTATCGCTGGGGCATCGCCTCGATGCCGACCTCGCTCGCGGTGTTCTGGGGCGACACCCTGTGGGACGAAGTGAGCAAGGCCGACACTGCCGAAGGCTTGTCGATCTACGACTACATGGCCGAAAAGGCCGGCCCGAAGGCCCGCCTGCAGGCGCTGCTCGAGGCATCCGACCGGCTGGAGAAGGATTTCGGCAGCTGGGGCGTGCCGTGGGGCGAGATCAACCGCTACCAGCGCATCAACGGCGACATCGTGCAGCCATTTGACGATACGAAGCCGAGCATCCCGGTACCGTTCACCTCCTCACGCTGGGGCTCGCTGGCCTCGTTCGGCGCACACCGCTGGCCAGGCACGAAGCGCTACTACGGCACCAGTGGCAACAGCTTTGTCGCGGTGGTCGAGTTCGGCCCCAGGGTCCAGGCCCGCGCCATCACCGCCGGCGGCGAGAGTGGCCATCCGGATTCACCGCATTTCAACGACGAGGCCGAACGCTATACCACCGGCAACCTGCGCACCGTCTACTTCTGGGCCGACCAGCTGAAGGGGCATACCGAACGGATTTACCATCCGGGAGATTAAGGTCAGTCTGAGCGGGAATTCGGATCAGCGGTTTTTTTACGCAGTTGCCGAAAGGTTCTGACTACACCGAGCGGAATATCGCTGCGCGATGTGCTTCTTGCGGTTCAATGGCCTGCAACCACGGCTCCGTGGCGACGGCCTGCACGCATGGACCAAACGCACATACACGGATCGCGCGACTGGATGCTTCATGCCGCAGCGAATCCAGTACGGCGCGCAGGATCGTGCCCGTGAAAGGCGTGTACAGGTAAAACACGGTACCGCTGGACAGGTCTGCTGCACGTGCATCCTGCTGGATGAAAGTCACTCGGGTCAGGTTCAACGCGTGGGCACTGCTCTGCGCGCAGTCGACATAAACCGCCTCCAGTTCGATCCCGATGCAGCTTGCGCTCGTGCAGATTGCAGCCAGCAGCGGCAGGTGGCCCAATCCCGAACCCAGATCGATCAGCACGTCCTGGCCGGTCAACTCCAGGCGCTCGATCAGATCGAAGATGACACGTGCCGGCGTGGGTTGATAGAACACCATCTCCGGCGCCACTTCGATCGCCTCGTCGTCGGGCTGGTCAAGCTGCAGGATCCCGCTGACGAGTTCGTCGAGATAATCGTAACGGTCGCTGCCGTCTCGACCTGCGACACCCTCTTCATGACCGGATGCACGCGACCATGCGAGCACACGATCCTGTCCGGCGCCTTGTTGAATCCCGCTGCGGATACCTTCGTACAGCTCGCGATTCACTGCATCCAGTCGCGCCTGGATCGCCCGGGCCCGGCACTCTAGTGCTGCTTCGGTCCCACTCCCGGCGTCCGAGTCCTGCGGAAAATGAACGTCCAGGCGATCCTGCGCCTCGATGCGCTGAAGCAGCCGATCCGGTTCGTCCAGCAAGCAGTCCTGCTCAAGCTCCGCGAGCAGGCTGGAACGCACGCTCAGCATCCGCATGGAATATCCACGGTCAAACTTGGACCAGGCATGTCGGAACTATGGATCGCAAACTCCCTGTCCACCAATTCCCGAAAATCCATCGGCAGGCAATCAGGACTCCGAACCAGAGACTTCATTTGACCCGGCCACCCTCATCACGGCGCTCAGAAGAAGGAAAAAACAAAATGCATCGTGACGTAGACGATCACTTCCGCAAGAACCAATACACAAAAGCCGACACAGAACTTCACGACCGGACCTTCATTCCAGAACGGGCGCGACAGCTTTTGGGGTGCAGCTGCTGCAGCGCGGCCTTCAGCTTTTGCCATGCCCATGCGAATATCCTTTTTGCAATGAATGCGCGCCTGAACTGCGGTCTTCCCGATTGATTTCCGCCATGGGCATCTTCACTCAGTGCCAGCAGCACAATCAACCTGAGGAAACCTTCAGCCTGCAGTAAAGCGCAAGTCTGCCTGGAACAAATCCTCGCAGTCCGTGAAAGGCATGCAATCGACTTCCGCGCGGCACGCGGCATCGCGGCAAGACATCCTCTTCCGTCCCTTGGGCCAGCAGTGGCGACCCCCATGTATGCGAAACGTCTGCCACAGCAGCGTATTCTCCCGATCATCCGGACGGAGGCAGCCCATGTCGAACTATCGCAAGACTCCGGAAGCCGTTTCACGGCTTACCCCCGAGCAGTACCGCGTCACCCAGGAAGCTGGCACCGAGCGGCCGTTCAGCAATATCTACAACGCCCACAAGGAGCCAGGGCTCTATGTGGATGTGGTCTCGGGCGAGCCCTTGTTCACGTCGCTGGACAAGTTCGACAGCCATTGCGGGTGGCCCAGCTTCACGCGACCGGTGCAAACCGAACACGTTGTCGAACACCAGGACCACAGCCACGGCATGAGCCGCGTCGAAGTGCGCTCGCGCCACGGCGACAGCCATCTCGGTCACGTCTTTCCCGACGGTCCGCGTGAAACAGGTGGTCTGCGCTATTGCATCAACTCCGCTTCGCTGCGCTTCATCCCGCTCGACCAGTTGGACAGCGAAGGCTACGGCGACTACCGCAAACTGTTCGACACCCGGGAGCCAACTGCATGAACGGAACCACCGAACGCGCCATCCTCGCCGGCGGCTGTTTCTGGGGCATGCAGGATCTGCTGCGCCGTCAGCCGGGCGTGCTCTCCACGCGCGTGGGTTATGCCGGTGGCGATGTACCCCACGCCACTTACCGCAATCATGGCACGCACGCCGAGGCTGTCGAGATCGTGTTCGATCCACAGGTCATCAGCTACCGCGACCTGCTGGAATTCTTCTTCCAGATCCACGACCCCAGCACACCCAACCGCCAGGGCAACGATCGCGGCAGCAGCTACCGCTCGGCCATCCTCTACGCCAGCGAGGAACAGAAAGCGGTAGCCGAAGACACCATCGCCGATGTCAACGCCTCGGGCCTCTGGCCGGACACGGTGGTCACGGAACTGGCCCCTGCTGGCGATTTCTGGGAGGCCGAACCCGAGCACCAGGATTATCTGGAGCACTACCCCACGGGCTATACCTGCCACTTCATCAGGCCGGGATGGAGATTGCCACGGCGCGCCAAGGCGGGCTGAGGCCAGCTCCCCATCACACGAGCGGACCGGACCGGCTCCGATTCTGGCATCGCTGCTCAGGCATTCCGCTCGGTGCGCTGCCGGTCCAGCGCAAGGACCTGATGCAGTGCGGCGACCACCTGGGCGCCTTCGCCCACAGCGGCGGCCACGCGCTTGGTGGAGCCGGCGCGCACATCGCCGATCGCGAACACGCCGGGCACGCTGGTTTCCAGGGGCATCGGTTCGCGCCCGGCCAGCGACCACTGCGGGCCACGACCGGGCTGGCCGGTGCAGATGAAACCGTGTGCATCGACCTCGATCTCGCAACCCTGCAACCATTGCGCGTTCGGCTCGGCACCGACGAACAGAAACAGGTGACGCAGCGGTCCGCTCCATTCCGAACCGCTGTCGCGATGGCGAAACGTGGCGCCAGCCAGTCCGCTGATGGCATCGCCGCGCAACGCCGTCACTTCGGTGCGCGCATGCAAGGTGACATTGGGCAACGCGGCGATCCGTTCGATCAGGTAGCGCGACATCGATGCCTCCAGCCCGTCGCCACGCACCACGAGATGCAGATGCTTCACCCGCGGCGACAGGAATACCACTGCCTGTCCCGCCGAATTGCCGGCGCCGATCAGTGCGATCTCCTCGCCTTCGCAGAGTTTCGCCTCTACCGGTGACGCCCAGTAGGACACGCCGGCGCCCTCGAACATGGCGAGGTTCGCGATATCGATCCCGCGGTAGCGTGCGCCCGAAGCCACCACCACGCTGCGCGCGCGCATGGCCATGCCGTTGTCCAGACGCAACGAGAACAGCTCACCGGGCTGGCGCAAGTCGCCTCCGCATTCGAGCGCCTTCACGCTGACCGGGATGGCGATCTCCGCACCGAATTTCTGAGCCTGGGTAAACGCGCGGGCGGCCAGCGCATGACCGGAGATGCCGGTCGGGAAGCCCAGGTAGTTCTCGATACGTGCCGAAGCGCCGGCCTGTCCGCCGAACGCGCGGGCATCGAGCACCAGCACCGACAATCCCTCCGACGCCGCATACACCGCCGTGGCCAGCCCAGCCGGACCGGCCCCAACCACGGCCACGTCGAACACACGTTCCGGATCCAGCTCCGGCGTGATGCCGACACAGGCCGCCACTTCGATGTCCGACGGATGCCTGAGCAGGTTGCCGTTGGGGCACAGCACGATCGGGAGGTCCTCGTCCTGCAGGCCGAAGCGTTCGACCAGCGCATGGCCTTCGCCATCGTCGGCCACATCCATCACCGAATAGGGATAACCGTTGCGCGAGAGGAACCCCTCCAGTCGCACCAGCGCCGGTTCGCCCGGTCGCCCAGCCAGGATCGAACCGGCCCCCTCGCTGATCAGCGCCGTGCGGCGCAGGATGAAGGCACGCATCACGATCTCGCCCAGCTCGGCCGAACCGATGATCAGTGCGCGCAGATGAGCGCCATCGAACGCCAACACCTCGCAGCCGTTGGCGCCTGCGCGGCCTTCGGCCAGCGCCGAACGTCCTGCAAGCTGGCTGATTTCGCCGGTGATCCCGCCCGCCGGAAGTATCGCGATGAGCTCTTCCCTGCCGGTCGCCTGCCGTCGCCGGATCAGCACGTCGCCGGAGATCACGATAAACACCGGCGCCTGGCGCTCGCCGACGGTGTAAAGCACTTCGTTCGGCTCGAAGCGTTTCGGTGCCGACGCTGCAAACCGTCGCGCCACGTCCAGCTGGGCGGCATTGAGCACCGGGAACAACTGCTCACGTCGTGTATGGGTCAGGCTCATGCACTTGCTTGCGGGAAGTGGCCTTGCAGTCTTGCGCCACGCTGACCGCCTGACAAGCACTGCGGACTGCCATCGGTCCCGCTCTTCAATTCGTCGTGGCAGCCACCGGCGCATCGCTGTCAGCCACCTTCGCCACATTGACGTGGGTGGTGAGCATGGCGCCCATCGCCAGCAGGCAAATCAGCAAGCAGGCGCTGAACAGGGTCTGCAGCATCAGGGTCTCGAATTTCATGGCGGTTCTCCTTGGCTGGGTCATGAAGCTTTCGAGAGTTGGATGGCAAAGCTCATGCCAACCGACTGCAACCGCGACAAGCCGCATTGCCAAGCCATTTTCCGCGCCACCACCAGAAATGACCGACTGTCCGCGGACGATGGGCATGCTGTCCGGACAGCCCGCGGAATCGCATCTCTGCCACGCAGTCATCACCTGCAGGTCCACCATGGCGTATATTCAAGCGTAAGCAATTATTGCACTGACAACAATATACATAACATGTAATATTCCGCTCCCGTAGATGCTGCGCAGCTGCGGCTTCGCGGGATCAACAAAACCACCCGGCAATTTTCATGCGGTTACGCAGGACTGCCCGGTCGGTACCTCTCTCGTACCAGAGTCACCCCATTGAGCACCGAATTTCGTCCACCCAACCTCGGCCTGTCCACCATCGGGCTGTCGCTGGCGATCTTCATGCAGGTACTGGATTCGACCATCGCCAATGTGTCGTTGCCGACCATCGCCGGCAACCTCGGCGTGAGCAACGACCAGAGCACCTGGATCATCACCTCGTTTGCCGTGAGCATGGCGATCTCGCTGCCGCTCACCGGCTTTCTGACTCGCCGCCTCGGCGAGGTGAAGCTGTTCATCGGGTGCACTCTGCTGTTCGTGATGTCCTCCTTCCTCTGCGGCATCTCGCAGAGCATGGGCATGCTGATCCTGTTCCGTGCAGTGCAGGGTGCAGTGGCCGGCCCGATGTACCCGGTCACCCAGAGCCTGATGATCGGCATCTACCCGACCCACAAGCGCGGCATGGCGCTGGCGCTGCTGTCGATGGTGGCCGTGGTTGCACCGATCGCGGGGCCGATCCTAGGCGGCTGGATCACCGACAACTATTCCTGGCCCTGGATCTTCTTCATCAACGTGCCGATCGGCATCTTCGCCAGTGTGGTGGTAAGCCGGCAGATGAAGGGTCGTGTCGAGAAAATCGTCCGCTCGAAAATGGATTACGTGGGCCTGATCACCCTGGTCATCGGCGTGGGCGCACTGCAGATCATGCTGGACAAGGGCAACGACGAGGACTGGTTCAACTCCAGCTTCATCGTGATCACCTGCATCATCGCGGCGATCAGTCTGGCCGTGTTCCTGATCTGGGAGCTGACCGACAAGGACCCGATCATCGACCTGCGCCTGTTCCGTCACCACAACTTCAAGTTCGGCACACTGGCGCTGGTACTTTCCTTCGCTGCCTATTTCGCGATCAACCTGCTGCTGCCGCAGTGGTTGCAACGAAGCCTGAACTACACCGCGACATGGGCCGGTTTCGCGGCGTCGCCGCTGGGCATTGCGCCCTTGCTGCTGACCTTCATCGTCGGCCGCTACGCCATGCGCTTCAACCTGCGCCTGCTCGCCTCGGTGGCCTTCGTGATCATGGGTGTCACCTGTTTCCTGCGTTCCGATTTCTATCTCGACATCGACTTCTACCACGTCGCCATGATGCAGCTGATGATGGGGCTCGGCGTCGCGCTGTTCTTCATGCCGGTGACCGTCATGCTGCTGTCGGACCTTGAGCAGAACGAGATCGCCGCAGGCTCCGGTCTGGCAACCTTCCTGCGCACGCTGGCCGGCAGCTTCGCCGCCTCGCTCACCACCTTTCTGTGGGACCGCCGCGCCACCGTGCACCATGCCCAGCTCGCCGAAAGCATCACGGCCTACAACCCGATCGCGCAAAACGCGATCACCCAACTGGGCGGCGGCGACCCGCAGACCGGCGCCAGCCTGATCAACAACATGATTACCCAGCAGTCCCTCCAGATAGGCTTCAACGAACTGTTCCACGCGCTGGGCTGGATCTTCATCCTGCTGATCCCGGTGATCTGGCTGACCAGGCCGCCGTTCACCGCCAAATCCAGTGCGGCAGCAGCGAGCGGCCATTGAGTGCGCAGCCGCCGCACGCGATGCGCTTCCAGGCGACACGAGCCTCATCGATGTGCCCTGCCTTTTCCCTCGAAGCGATATCTCGCGGGCGGAGATAAGGCAGTCCAGGCGATGAAGATCGTGGTCGGGACTATTTCCTCAAGCATTTCAACCCGGCCAAAGCGGGAGGCAACACCTCCTCTCGCTGCGAAGCTATGGCGAATGCGCGAGTTTGGGCGTCATCCCCTGCAACGTCTCGATGAGCAGCTTATCGGCGGCGTTCACCTTGATCAGGCCGAGACGTGGATATTCGAGATCGCGGATGACGAATACCGTCACCGTCAGTGCCACCGCAAACACCGTTACCTGCAGCCAGGGCACCTGTTCGCCATCAGCCATGCCATAGCCAGCGAGCAACGCGGACATCAGTGCAAGCACAAAAAGCATCAGGTCGATCACCATCGGCGGGTGATTGCGCGTAGCCGCCAGTCGCGTCGTGGTGATGTCGAACATCTCGTTGAGCGAAGACGCCATCAAGCTCAGGGCGGCATTGCTGCCCGAAGCCTGCGCCGCTGCGGTGGCCTGGGTCCAGATCTGCTGTTGCATGGCCACGCTGTCAGTCCACGCCTTCGACGCTGCCGCGGAACCCGGCACGGCCTGGTAAATATCCAGCCGAAGCTGCACATACCGTTGCATTGCCTGGCGCAGCGGCGCCTGCTGCGCCGCAGGCAACAAGTCGATGCGCAAGTAGGCCGTGCCGATGGCATTGGCCTCCTGCGTGATCAGCTCGCGCCGATGCTCGAACCGACTGGCCGCTCCGGAAAACGAAAACGCCAGCAGCAGGCCGAGCAAACCGAACACTGCCCCGCTCAACGTGCTGGAGTCGCCCTTGATGCGGTAGCGTCTGCCCAGCACAAAGCCAAGTTGCACACAGATCAACAGACCCAGCAGCAAGGCAATGGAATACAGCCAGGGGGCGACAAGGGGCTCGGACATGATGGCCTGCGCAGACGTGGCAACGCGAAATAGCGTTGCATGATCAGATCACATGTCCAGGCAACAGGCGATAGCGGCCCTTAACGCCCGTGATGGCGGTGTTCCCTTGATTCCGTTGCGATGCCACGCAGGAACGAATACGAAGCTCCGGCATGACGTTCAATCGGAGATTGCCAATACACACTCGTCCGCACCACAACTGCGGCAACAGACGGCGAATATCGACAGGCTCTTCGACGCGATGGCCCGACCAAGCAGGCCATCCAGATAACCGCTGAAAAACTGGCAACGGGAATGGCCGCCATCCAAGCACAGCGGGCTGTTGCGAATATGCAGCTGCTCGCCTTGGTTCTCGACTTCGACAAGCGCACGCAACGCAGGCACACCAACGCGCTCGATCGCCTCATCCAGGGCAAGTCCGGCATCAAGCGCAAAGTCACGTTCGAACACCCAGACACCCGTGCGCTGTCCGGCCAGGAAAAGTGACGAATCGCGTGCGGCTTCGGCGACGGAACCCTCCAGAGCCAACAGCCTCGACAAAATATGCGGGTAGTCGTTCGTCAGCTTCGGCAGCACCTTCTCGACGGCCTCCATGTCAGGCCCCAGCGGTATCAGATCGACAAAGGGTGTGGCTTCCGCAGGCACAGGTGCAGGCGGTTGTGCACGCGGCACCATGAAGACGAACTCCGGCTCCTGTTGTGGTTCCGGCTCGGCTGAAATCACCTGTGTGGCGGCAGGTTCGGCTGCTTCGCCTTCATCAGCCACAGCCGTGGGGACCGGCGGTCGCTCGGTTTTGATGGCAGCTGCCGACACGGCAACCACAGCTGGTCCAGCCATCGGACGCGACGCGGCGAAATGCGGTTTCGGCGCACCCTCTTCGAACTTTGCCGTCCTGAAACTGATGATGCGCTCGTTGGCATCCAGCGACGCCTCCAGCGCCCGCCTCTTCAGCCAGGGTCCACGTACGACCATCGTCATCAGCACACCATGGTGATCCTGCACCAGACGTTGCCGTTGCAAGGTGAATCCGCTCGACATGACGAGTCGGCCCACCTCGATCAAGAGACCCTCCCGTGTTTCCGAAAGGGTCTGGATTTCCAGCTCGATCATTAGGCCCCCCTGTAGTCGATGCTGGTGAATTGAATTGTGGGCACACCTTATCGCTTTTCCCGCGAACAGAAAATGCGATGTCGCCCAAAGCGGTCACTTGGTCACGGCGTCGCCATCTTTGCCGTCATCTCTCCGATTCCGGCTGGCGTACACCGAAGACCATCGAGGCAGGCAAGTTCAGGACATTCTCGTCAGCGCCAGCATGGATGGCGACGCATAACCATGCCCACCTCGATGGGCACAATGCCCGTGGATGTCCGGCCTTCCCAGACATCCACGACCCGGATAACAGGATTGGCTTGTCGTCCCCTCATGCTATCCGGGCGGCCCGCGATTCGGGTCACCCGGACAGAGCCCACTTTCGCTCACTTGCCTGGGACGTAACTCAAGTCCGCGCTGTAACGATCGACATGCGAAGACGAATGCTGGACCGCATCGTTGAGTGACTTGCGCATCGCAGCGGTATCTTCCTTGCCATAGACACCTTCGACCATCTTCCATAGCGACGGGCTGGCCTCGGTGCCGTAGTCCGCCCAGCTCTTCTGCGGCAGCACCACGAGGTAATCCGGGGAACCTTCGTCGCCACCCTGCACCTGCAGTGTACGGAAGTAATAAGGCCACTGCGATTTTTCTGCGGCAGCCGCGATCTTCTTGACCGTCGCGGTGAATGCCTCGTTGGCGTCATGTCCCGGTTTCAGCGTTTCATAGATGACGTCCAGAAACGCCGGCTGTGCCTGCTTTTCCCAGCCACCAGGCATGTGACTCAACTCTGGCTGGTCTACCAGGAAAACACTGGTCTCGCTCAGCAGATGCGGGTTGCCCTGCGCGCGCCAGGTGGCGTCGCAGGGTTTGGTCACCACGTCCATCGTGTCGAAATCGGCCCAGGTGTAGGGCCCGGTGACGTAGGAGTACTTGTAGGTGTCGCCCGTTTCATGCGTGACCGCAACCAGGTTGAACTTGACGCCGTGGTCGCGCAGACACTGGTTGAAAGCCTTCTGGCCAGCCTCGTAGGCCTGTTGCTGCGCGGGTGCCACGCTGTCGGTCCAGTCCCGGTTGACGACCGCCTTGTTTGCCTCCGCGGCGAGTGCGCTGGAAGCAGCTGTCAGTGCAAGCGCCGACATCACACAAATAGTCAGGATCTTCATGGAGTTCCCCTCATTTGAATGTTCAGGTGGGCTTACTGGTGTCTTCGCCAAATACAAAAGACAAAGACGTTCGACTCTACGCTCATGTCGCGCCGGAAAACCAATAGGCCATCGCAAAATTCAAAACCTGCAGGGATTAAAAGTAGGCCCCGACCATCGGTTTGGCTCACCCTGGCCTGGTTATTCATTTGTATTTATTCGGATATTGGCCGGACCCACCTGCCTGGGGCCGGTGAGCCCGGCTGCCCGCCCTACACCCGACCAGGCCAGGATGTGCTGCCACCGCTGAACGGCGGGCGCGACGGAATCCGGGAGGAAAAGGTAACCTGAGACCTGTCCCGGCAAGGCCACCATCCATGAGCAAAGGCACGCACGACTATCAGAGTGATCCGCGCAACGAGACGATCAGGATCAGCGTCAACGGCGAACTGCAGCCGCGCAACGAGGCGCGTGTGTCGGTGTTCGACAGCGGCTTCGTGCTGGGCGATGGCATCTGGGAAGGCTTGCGCCTGCACGACGGCGGGCTGCCGTTCCTGGACCAACACCTGGATCGCCTCTACGAAGGTGCCCGCGCGATCGACCTCGACATCGGCCTGAGCCGCGAGCAGCTGACCCGCCGGATCGTTGACATGCTGCGTGCCAACGGCATGCAGTCGGACGTGCACATCCGGCTGATGGTGACGCGCGGCGTCAAGGCGACCCCGCACCAGGATCCGCGCTTCGTGATCGGCCCTGCGACCATCGTCATCATCCCGGAATACAAGCAGCCGCTGCCGGCCACGATTGAACGCGGCATCCGCCTGTTCACCGTACACGTGCGGCGCGGCGCACCCGATGTACAGGATCCCAAGCTCAACAGCCACTCCAAGCTCAATTGCATCCTCGCCTGCATCCAAGCGCAGAAAGCCGGTTACGACGAGGCACTGATGCTCGACCCGCATGGCTTCGTGGCCACCTGCAACTCCACTCATTTCTTCATCGTGCGGCGCGGCGAGGTATGGACGTCGACCGGCAATTACTGCCTGGGCGGCATCACCCGCGCCAACGTGATCCGATTATGTCGCACGCACGGCATACCCGTATTCGAGAAAGACTTCAGCCTCACCGAGGTCTACGGTGCGGAGGAGGCCTTCGTCACCGGCACCTTCGCCGGCGTGGTGCCGGTCTGCGAAATCGATGGCCGCACGATGGGCGACGGCAAGCGTGGTCCGATGGTCGAGCGCCTGCAGCAGATCTACATGGACCTGGTGAAGACGGAAAGCCGGTCGGAACCCTGCGTATGAATACGCCTCGCGATGGCCTGCGCATCGCGATGTGGTCGGGGCCGCGCAATATCTCCACCGCGATGATGCGCGCCTGGGAGAACCGCGATGACACCGCCGTCATCGATGAACCGTTCTATGCGCACTACCTGATAGAGACCGCCGTGCGCCACCCGGGACGCGACGAGGTGATCGCCGCGCAGAGCACGAACGCGACGGAAGTCGCCGCGATGCTGACCGGCCCGATTCCGGGCGGCAAGCCACTCTGGTACCAGAAGCACATGACCCAGCACATGCTGCCGGAGATGCCGCTGGATTGGCTCGACGAGGTCTGCAACTGCTTCCTGATCCGCGAACCGGAGGCGGTGGTGGCGTCCTTCACCATCCAGCGTCCCGATGCCGCCGCGTGGGAACTCGGCTTCGCGCAACAGGCTCGCTTGTTCGATCACGTATGCGACCGACTCGGCTCCGCACCGCCGGTGATCGATGCCACCGATGTGCTGAAGAATCCCGCAGGCATCTTGAATGCGCTGTGCACGCGCCTGTGCATTCCTTTCAGCGCAGGCATGCTGCAGTGGCCATGCGGTCCGCGTGCCAGCGACGGCGTGTGGGCGCCGTACTGGTACGCCGCGGTCGAGCGCTCCACCGGTTTCGAGCCATGGCGCAGGCAAGAGGCCACGCTGAGCGCTTTCCAGCACGGCCTCGTCGAACAGTGCCAGCCGCATTACGACAAGCTTTCGACGCACCGGCTGGCGGCCATCCCGCCACCGGGGCCACGTTGAGTCAACAAGTCGGAAAGTCCCTGGGGTAGCCTGCCACCTTCGGCACCCATTCGTTGTCGCAACAAACCATGGAATATGCCAAAGCCACTCCCGTGGCTTACGTGAACTTTCAACTGCGGTAAAGTGCGCAGCAATGCGGTCGAGCCGGGGTGGCCGATCGCACGTTTACTACAGGGGAATATCACGATGGTTTTGCGACGCTGGATCGTTGCGTTGTTGTTGCTGCTTTTTGTCTCCGTGCTGCACGCCGAACCGGTGTCATTCGCCGACTTGGCGCGGCATCCCGCAAGCGAGGACGTAATAATTTCCCCCAATGGGAAATACCTCGCCGCAACCGCCGTGGTCGATGGGCATACCGCGCTGGTGCTGCTTCCTATCGCAGACATGAAAGCCGGGCGTGTTATCCGGCCAAACAAAAATGACGACGTCACCAATTTCGAGTGGGTTTCATCCACGCGCGTGGTGTTCACTACAGGCAAACCGAGGGGTGGCTATGACGCGCCTCAAGCCACCGGATTGCTGCTCGCAATCGACGCCGATGGCAGCAACACTAAGGTACTCGGATCCGCCCTGTTTATTGCCAAGATTCCAAACGACCCGGACGAAATACTGGTCGCAAGTTTGAAGGATGGAATAGTGCGCGACGATGCAGTCGACAAACTGGCCTATTTCAGACCTTGGATCATTTCCAAGATGGACGTCCATAGCGGGCATATGGTGAGTGTCACAACCGCGCCCGGAAACATCTCGGAATTCATCGCCGACCACCAAGGTCGTGTTCGCTATGCCATCGGGGAGGATGTCAATGGCAGGAAAAGGGTGTTTCAGCACCCCCCCGGCAGCACCGGCTGGAACGAGATGCAGAGGGCCGAGCATGACCACTCCTACCCGCTTGCATTCAGCAATGATGACAGCGTGGTGTACTTCAGCTGCCCCGCCAACGGCGGAGCCTTTGCCGTATGCAGCAATGATCCGGCGAATTCCACCTCGAAAACCGTCTGGAGCAACACGGCAGTTCCGGTAACGGGACTCTTGCGCGGCATGGCTGGCGACATCATCGGCGTGGACTTCACGGATGGCCGTCCCGCTGCTGCATTGTTCGACAGCGATTCGGCTGACGCGAAGACCCTAGTCATGCTGATGCGGCAATTCCCCGGGGAGAGTGTTCGCTTCATCTCCGGGACTCAAGATGGTCAACACAGCATTGTGTACGTCTATGCCGATGCCGACCCTGGTACGTTCTATCTGTACAGCCGCCAGGCCAACAAGCTCACTCCACTGCTGCCGCGCACTCCATGGATCGACCCCACCCGGATGGCAGGCAAGCAGCCGTTCGAATTCGCTGCACGCGATGGACTGAAACTGCGCGGCTATGCAAGTTTTCCACCCGGGAAGGAAAATGCAAAACACCTGCCAATGGTGGTTTACGTGCATGGTGGGCCATTCGGAATCTACGATACTTGGGATTTCGATCCCATCGTGCAGGCCATGGCAACCCGCGGCTACGTCGTGTTGCAAGTGAACTTCCGCGGCTCGGGTGGCCGAGATGAAAAGTTCATGACCGCTGGATATCGCGAATGGGGCGGCAAGATGCAGGACGACGTCACTGACGCCACGCGCTGGGCGATTGCGCAGGGGATCGCCGACCCGCGACGCATATGCATCTTCGGCGCCAGCTATGGCGGCTATGCGGCGCTCGAAGGCGCCGTCAAGGAACCGGATCTCTACCAGTGCGCCATCGGCTACGTCGGCGTCTACGACCTGGCACTGATGAGCTATCGCGGTGACATCCCGCAGTCGGTCAATGGTGAAAAGTTCCTAGAGAAGACCCTCGGCACCGATACCAATGTATTGGCGAAACGCTCTCCCATCAACCAGCTCGGCCAGCTGAAGGCCAAGGTGATGCTGGTTGTCGGCGGCAAGGACGAGCGCGTGCCACCGGTTCAAGGCGAAAACCTTCATTCGGCACTGCTGAAACGCAATATCCAGCACGAATGGCTGTACAAGCCCAATGAGATGCATGGTTTCTACGACGAAACCAACAACACCGAGCTTTACACGAAGATGCTGGAGTTCATCGGTTCGAGCATTGGCCCTGGCGTGACCGGCACCATCGCCACATCGGCCGCATCCGCGCCCTGAAGCCCCCGGAATGTCACGCCGGTGCGCAGGCGCATAAAACACGCAGTTGAGGCACAGCAGGGATCCATGGATGGATCTACTCGGTCGGTTGCGACCTGCGATCTGCAACAGCCCGTGTTCGTTGATCTGCATCGGCAGTTGACGGCCTTTTCGACCACCAAGATGGCACGGGTGCCGATCGCTCCGTGAGGATGGCGCCCTGCATCGGGACTCGTCGAATCGCCAATAACTGCATGTCGAGGATACGCGACTTCCGCTTCGATCCACATTCTCCCGCGGTTGGAAACCCCCACCCAACTCATGGCCTACACACCTGTGTCCCGGTTCTGGCAGAGTGCATAAATTGCTTGCCATTGCAGACTCTGGGGAATCCACATGCGCACATCCATCCGGCTCTACCTTGCGATGGCCCTTGCCTTTGGCGCTCTGCACGTGTTCGCCGAGGCAGCGCCCGGGGAAATGGCGGCATCCGGCTACGCCCGCGATCCGAACCAGCCGATCGATCAGGGCTATACCGACCAGATCCTGAAGTTCACCACCGATCCCTCGTTCAACTCGCCACTGACCGACTACCTGCCCGCCTCGGCCAGCGTGCCGACGCCGGAGAAGGTGCTCGGCCATATTTCCGGCGCACCGAACTACCTGCCCTACTCGGCCGATGTCTACCGCTACTTCCGTGTGCTGGCCGCTGCCAGTCCGCGGGTGAAGGTATTCACCATCGGCAAGACCGAGGAAGGCCGCGAGATGATTGCGGTGGCGATTGCAGACGAAAGCCTGCTGACCGATCTGGATGCGAACAAGGCGCGACTGGCCAAGCTCGGCGACCCGCGCAGCATCAACATGGACGATGCCACTGCCGACCAGCTGATCGCGCAATCCACGCCGGTCTACTACATCACCGGCACCATCCACTCCACCGAGACTGGTGCACCCACTGCGCTGATGGAACTGGCCTACCGCCTTGCGGTCGATGATGCGCCGTACGTCAAGCACATCCGCTCGCACGTGATCACGCTGATCACCCCCGTGGTCGAAGTCGATGGCCGTGATCGCATGGTCGACCTGTACAACTGGCACCTGGCGCACCCGGGCGAGAACTATTCGCCGCTGATGTACTGGGGCCATTACGTCGCGCACGACAACAACCGCGATGCGATGGCGATGACGCTCAACCTCACCCGCAACGTCGCCGATACCTATATCGGCTGGCACGCGCAGGTGCTGCATGACCTGCACGAGTCGGTGCCGTTCCTGTACGACAACACCGTGGGTGACGGCCCGTACAACGCGTGGATCGATCCGATCCTCACCGGCGAGTGGCAGCAGCTAGGTTGGAACAACGTGCAGGAGTTGACCAAGTTCGGCATGCCGGGCGTGTTCACGCATGGCGACTTCGATACCTGGAGTCCGGGCTACCTGATGTTCATCGCCGCCATGCACAACGGCGTCAGCCGGTTGTATGAAACCTTCGGCAACGATGGCGCCGATACGGTCAAGCGCACGCTCGATCCAGCCGACTACCAGCGCACCTGGTACAAGCCGAATCCGCCGTGGCCGGTGGTCACCTGGTCGCAGCGCGACAACAACAACTACGAGCAGACCGGCCTGCTCACGGCACTGAATTATTTTTCCGACAACAGCCAGCTGTTCCTGAAGAACTTCTACCTGAAGAGCAAGCGCTCGATCGAGAAGCCGCAGGAAGCCGGCCCGGCTGCCTATGTGTTCCCGGCCGACGACAGGCGCACCGGCTCACAGGCACAGCTACTGCACATCATGCAGCTGCAACATGCCGAGGTCAGCCGCCTCACCGCACCGGTCACGGTGACCCTGCCCGCTCCGAAGGACGACGACGGCAAGGCCGGCAAGCCGACATCGCGGACCTTCGCCGCCGGCAGCTACGTGGTGCGCATGGACCAGCCGTATTCGCGCATCGCCGATACCCTGCTGGACCGCCAGTACTGGTCGCCGAAGGATCCGCAGCAGCATCCCTACGATGACACTGCCTGGTCGATGGGCGACCTGTTCGACGTGCAGGCGGTACGCGTCACCGACAATGCCATCCTCAAGGCACCGATGGATCTGGTCAGCCAGCCCATCGATGTGCCACAGGGGCTCGCCGCGATCGACATGTCCGGCGGCAAGCTGCCGCGCATCGCGCTGATGCACACCTGGCTGGATACCCAGACCGAAGGCTGGTGGCGCATGGCGCTGGACAAGCTGCACGTCCCATACAGCTACATCAGCACCCAGGACGTGGCGAAGACCAGCGACCTGCACGCGAAGTACGACGTGATCCTGTTCGGCCCGATCGGCGGTGTCACGGCGCAGCAGATCGTCGACGGCCTGCCGATGTGGGGCAACCCTATGCCATGGAAGACCACCAGGCTCACGCCCAACATCGGCCACATCGACAGCACCGACGACATCCGCCCCGGCCTGGGTGCCAATGGCCTCGCAAACCTCAAACAGTTCGTGCGTGCCGGCGGCCTGCTGATCACCTCCGAAGACACCGCGAAGTTCGCGATCGACACCGGCATGGCGCCGGGCGTGTTCGTCACGCCCACGCACAACCTGAAAATCGTCGGCAGCGTGCTGCAGGCCAACTTCGTCGATCGCAAGAACCCGATCGCGGAGGGTTACACCAGCGACGATCTCGCGCTATACAGTGCGCAGGGTCAGTCGTTCACGGTGTCCAACCTCGTCATCGGCGACAACGGGATTCCCACTGCGAAGGACTTCCAGCGCCCCACCGGCCGTGGCGGCCCGCACGACACCGACACGCCCGAGGGTCGCAGCTCAGTCGAGCCGCCTGCGCTGCCCGATGCGAAGCCGTGGCAGGCACTGCCGCTCAACGCCGAGCAGATGCGCAACAACCCGTGGGTGATTCCGACTGACCAGCGCCCGCAAGTGGTCCTGCGCTACGCCGACGCGGGCCATCTGCTGATCGCCGGCCTGCTCGACGGCGGCGACGAGATGGCCGAACACGCCGCGGTGGTGAATGCACATTACGGCAAGGGACACGTACTGCTGTTCGCCAGCAATCCGATCTGGCGCGGTGAGACCATCGGCAGCTACCCGCTGGTTTTCAACGCCATCGTCAACTACGACCGGCTGGACTCGCCCACTGTCAAGCCTTAGAACAGCAGGTCGCCATGAACAGGTTCATGGCGACCTGCTCGAGCGTATCAGGCAGGTGTACCGAGCTCCCGGAACCACCCGCTCATGCAGGATGCCCCTGCGTGACATGGGCAGAACGGTGGATGGCAGCATCGGTTTCGAACGCACGCCACCACGGCGCCTGCAAAACGGAATCGGGCCGCACGGTTTCGCCCGGGCGTGGCTGCACCAGATGCACGCCCTGCTCCGCGGCCAGTGCGCGGGCGCGTTCGGCGGGCTCGTCCCAGCGATGCATGGCGAGATCGAACGTGCCCCAGTGCACCGGCATCATCGTGCGACCGCGCACCAGCTGATGTGCGGCGATCGACTGCTCCGGCTGCATGTGCACGTCCGGCCATAGTTCGTTGTACGCACCGCATTCGATCAGGGTGAGGTCGAACGGCCCGTAGCGCTCGCCGATCTCGGCAAAGCCTGCGTGCATGCCGGTGTCGCCGCTGAAGAACAGCCGCTCGCGCGTGCCCAGCACAGTCCACGAAGCCCACAGCGTCGAGTTGCCATCGCGCAGGCCACGGCCGGAGAAATGCTGCGCCGGCGTAGCCGCGAAGGTGAGCGGGCCGAACGTCGCCTCCTGCCACCAGTCCAGCTCCACCACGCGCGCGGCTTCAATACCCCAGGCGATCAGGCGCCGCCCCACGCCGAGCGGCGTGTAGAAACGCCCGACCTTGCGGGCCAGCGCGTGGATGGTGTCGCGATCCAGGTGATCGAAATGATCGTGCGACAACAGCACCGCGTCGATCTGCGGCAGCTGCGCCACCGTCAATGCCGGCGGCGTGAAACGCTTGGGCCCGGCGAACGGCAGCGGCGAGGCGCGCTCGCTCAGCACCGGGTCGGTGAGCAGGCGCAGCCCATCGATCTCGATCAAGGTGGTGGAGTGGCCAAGCCACGTTACCTGGAGCGATTGCGATGCCGCGCCGTTCAATACGTCCGCGCGCACCGGCGTCACCGGCAGCAAATGGCGTGGCTTGCGCCGTATGCCGCGATTCGCCCAGAACTCGCGCATCACCACAGGCAGGCTGCCGGCGCGGGTGTCGGCCACGTTGCGAAAACGGCCGGCGCGCCAGGCGATGGAGCTGGCGTAGCCGACGTCTGCAGGTGTTCGGCGCGTCATCGTTCGCCACACCGCAAGCACGAGGCCAAGCACGGCAACGACGAGAAGACCGGCTGTCACAAGACCAGTTGCCATCATGGGAAACTCCGTCAGCAAGTAAACGACACCGTATACTTTATGCCGCCCCGCAAAGAAAGTAAACTACTCCGTATACTTTTCAGGAAACCGCCTTTGAACCGCAGCCTGAGCAAGCGCAACGCCATGCTCGATGCCGGCATCGCCGAACTCGCCGAGCATGGGCTGGCCGGTGCCAGCATGGAATCCATCGCCGGTCGCGCCGAGGTGTCCAAGCGCACGCTGTACAAACACTTCCCGTCCAAGGAAGCGGTGTTCGAAGCGGTACTGGCGCTGTTGATCGAACGGGTCGACCCGCTCGTCAAGCTGCATTACGACAAGAAGCGCGACTTCGTCGAGCAACTGCGCGAGATCGCCGCGCAGGAAATGCAGCTGATCTGCGATCCCGACTTCGTGCGGCTGAGCCGCGTGCTGATGGTCGAATGCATGCGCTCGGAAGAGCGCAGCCTGAGTCTGATCGCGCAGTTCGGCGAAAAGGAGAATGGCCTGTTTGGCTGGTTCAGCGAAGCCGGCAACGCCGGCAAGCTGGGCAAGCTCGACCCGCGCGCGATCGCCGACCTGTTCGTGGCGATGCTCAAGTCAAGCATCTACTGGCATTCGGTGATCGGGTGGCAACCGGCCCCGAACAAGGCCACGCAGAAGCGCGTCATCGACGAGGCCTGCCTCACCCTGATGAGTCGACTGGAACAAGCCCGCTCGCGCTGAGCGGGCATGCTCATTCCCCTTGTTGTGGAAAAGCAGGCGCCGGCACGGCAGCCGACGCCATCCATCATTTCGTTGCGTTGGCCTTGTCGTGCGGCATCATCGCCTCGCGCTTGGCGCGGAACGGGCTGTCGGGATACCACGCCGGCCACACACCGACCTGGCTCAGGTGCTGGCCCAGTTCATACAGCGCCTGGGTATCCTCGAGGATGCCGGAGTAATCCCAGTCCGGATTGAAGACATCATTCGGCGTGTGATAGTGATGCGCCGTATAGTCATCCGCTGCCTTTTGTCCCGCCGCCTTGCCGCCATCGAGCAGATCAAGACCCGAGCTGGCCAGCATCGCCGGCACACCGGCCTTGGCGAAGCTGAAATGATCGGAGCGGAAGTAGAAGCCGTTCTCCGGCGTGGTTTCCGGTGAAGTCACCCGGCCCTGCGTCTTCAGCACCTCGGCGAGCATGTCCTCCAGTTGCGACTGGCCCATTCCGATCACCGTCATGTCACGGGCGCGACCGATGATCGGCAGTGCGTCGACCGCGATATCGGCCACTGTCTTGTCCAGCGGGAACACCGGCTTGGCCGCGTAATACTGCGAACCGAGCAGGCCCGACTCCTCCATCGTCGGCATGAAGAACAGCACGCTGCGCGGTGGCGGCGTCTGTTGGTGGGCGAACGCATCGGCCAGTTCCAGCAGCATGGTCAGACCAGTGCCATTGTCGATCGCGCCGCTGAAGACCTGATGTCCCTTGCGTGTGGGATCGGTGCCGAGGTGATCCCAGTGCGCGGTGAAGATCACCGCCTCGTCGGGCTTGGTGCTGCCCTTGACCATCGCCACCACATTCTTCGATTCGAGATGGCCGATCTTGTTGCTCAGGCTGATCGAGGCGGTGGCATCCAGCGGCACCGGCTTGAAGCCCGGCTTCGCCGCTGCCTTTTCCAGCTGACCGAAGTCGAGGCCGGCATCGGCGAACAATCGCGTGGCGGCAGCGCGGGTCAGCCAGCCGGCCACCGGCAGCCGCGGCGACGGATCGACGCTGGCAGGCAGGCTCAACTGCGGCCCGCTGCCACTGTTCTGCAGCACGCTGAACGGATAGCCGGCAGCCGCATCGCTGGTATGCACGATGAAGCATGCAGCCGCGCCTTTCAGTGCCGCCTCCGCATACTTGTAGGTCCAGCGGCCGTAGTAGGTCATCGCGCGGCCGTTGAACAGTTTCGGATCGCCGGTGGCAAAGCCTGGATCGTTGACCAGCACGATCACCGTCTTGCCCTTCACGTCGACGCCCTGGTAATCGTTCCAGTGCCAGTTCGGCGCATCGACTCCATAGCCCAGGAACACCACGGGTGAGTTCTTCAGGTCGACCTGGGGCTTTGCCTGCAGCGTCTCGGCCATCATGTCGGTGTGGTAGGCGAACTTCGCCGACTTGCCGTGCGCGGTGATATCCAGCGTCACATCCGTATTCAGCAGCTGGGTTGAGTCCGCCGGCACCGCCTGATACCAGGAGCCGTGGTTGCCCGGTTGCAGGCCCATTCGCTTGAACTGCTCGACCAGCCAGTCGGTGGTGCGCTGGCCGCCGATCGTGCCGGGCTTGCGCCCGCCGAACGCATCCGAGCTGAGCGTCTTGTCGAACTGCGCGAAGTCCGCGGCGTTGATTTGCGGTGCCAGCGCGACCTCGCGCGTCGATGGGCCGGCGGAAGCTGGCGGAGTCGCTGCCATCAGCGAGCTGACGCCCGTGCCCAAGGCAATCAGAAGAGCAATGGTCGTGGCGCGCATCGGGAGACTCCAGTGCCGGGGACAAGCCACTGTTTTAACGCGACCATCCATCGCTGTCCATGCTGCTGGCACTCATGCACCGTGCGAACCGACCTGCGCCCATGCCGACAACCATGGGCAAACCGTCCCATGCAGGCAAAATTGTCGCTGGCAGCAACTGTCGTACGATGGCTCTGCACCGACGACGGCATCGTATCCACCACCCGCAGCGAGGAGTCCCATGCCAAGAATTGATATCGACTCTGTCCCCGAGCGCACGGGCTCGGGATATCCGGCACCGTTTGCGCAGTTGGCCGGTGCACGCATCAAGCAGGCGCTGGGCAATGCCGGCGGCCTTGCCGATTTCGGCGTCAACCTCACCCGGTTGCCGTCAGGCGCGTGGTCGAGCCAGCGGCACTGGCATACCCACGAGGACGAATTCGTCTACGTGCTGTCGGGCGAACTCACGCTGATCACCGATGCCGGCGAACAGACGCTGCGCGCGAATGACTGCGCGGCGTTTCCCAAGGCCGTGGCCGATGGCCACCACCTGATCAACCGCGGCACGGAAACCGCCGTCTATCTGGAAATAGGCTCGCGCTGCGAGAACGACAGCTGCAACTATCCCGACATCGACCTGCATTGGGATCCGCAGGCAGGCTATACGCACAGGGATGGCACGCCCTATCCCAAGCCACCCGGCAAGACATGAAACCATCAGGCCACAGACGCTGACTGCCTGCGCAAATCAGCCTGCCTGTGCGTAGGCTTCCCGCGTTTCGCTGCAGCTGGCACTCACCCGATTGCGTCCTTCGCGTTTGGCCCGGTAGAGCGCCTCGTCGGCATGGATCAGCAACTGGCGTAACTCATAACCGGAGTGCACCACGCTGGAAACGCCGAAGCTGGCGGAAACCGGAATGCCGGGAGCATCTTCGCCTGCGGCAGCAGTGGCGATCGCCAAGCGGATCTGCTCGGCACGGCCGAGAACCTGTTCCAGCGTGTACTCCGGCAACAGGATGCCAAACTCCTCACCGCCGAGACGACCGAAGATATCGGTCGAACGCAGATGGGCCTTGCATGCCTCGACGGCACGCTGCAGCACGCGATCGCCTACGGCATGGCCATGGGTGTCGTTGACGGTCTTGAAATGGTCCAGATCGATCAGCACCAGGCAGGCGCCCCGTGACGATTTCCGGCAGTACTGCAGTTGCAGTCCAGCCTCGTTGAGGAAGTGCTGCCGGTTGAAGATGCCGGTAAGGCCGTCGCGCCGGGCCAGCTTCATGAAGCGCAACTGCGAACGCTTGATCTTGTAGGTCCACAGAGCGATCGAGGCCAGCACCAGCACCAACAGGGCGATATACAGCCGACTGGCAACCGCCGCCTTTTTGGCCAGCTTCTGCTGCAGCTGGAGTATCTCGTTCTGCTTGTTCAGCGTGTCGATCTGAAGCTTCTTCGCCTGTACCTGCTGCTCGACGGCCTGATACGCCAACGCCTTCGCGCTCACCTCGTTCAAGTAGCCCTTGTCGGCGGCCATGTATTTTTCGTGATAGCTCAGCGCAGCGTCCAGGTCACCCTGCTTCTTCGCGATCAGGTACAGCAATTCATAGGCGCTGGTCTGCGACTTGGTGAACTCGTGCTTGACCCCGCCATCAACAGCGGCATGGGCATACTGTTGCGCCAGCGCAATCTCGCCCTCATTCCAATATGCCTGCGCCAGCGAGGCATCAAACTGCGAGGTCAGCTCCGGGTAGCCGATGTGTTGAACGTCGGCGTAGTTCTTCTGCAAAAGCTTGATCGCCGCGGCTGATTGGCCATGCTGAATGTCGGAACCCGCCACATAGGCACGTATCAAATTGCCGAAGAGGAAGTCCGATGCCTTGTTGCAAGCATCAATACCTTCACTGGACTCCTTCTCGAATGTCGAGAACTTCCCGCTTTCATAGATCGATTGAACCCGGAGAAACCTGCCTTTGCAGTCACCTCTACCATCAGGGTTTTCTCGAAGCATCTTATTCGCGTAGTTCAAGCCAAGATCATATTGGCCCGCTTCGTTGTACAGCGTCCCCGCCACACCCAAAGCCTGTATCCGGGCATCCTTGTCGACAATCTGTGGCAACTGATCCAGCAGCTGGCGCATCCGCGCAAAGGCATCCTCGTAGTGGGATCCGATCACAAGAGTGTTCACCAAGGTCAACCCCGCGCGAAATCGCAAGATGGCATCCGTGGGCTCCGCAATGATCGCGTTCAGCAGTGGAGTAGCGGCTTCGTAATCGCCTTGATAACAGACTTCCCATGCCTGAAGAAAGTGCAGGTACATTCGTTGAGATGGAGAAAGTTTTGCCGCCGTGCCGGCGAGCCGACTTATAAGTTGCAAGAACTCAGCATGATTCGACGTCTTGACGCTATCCGCCTGCTTGAGCAGTTGCGCGGAATCATCTGATGCGGGCACGGCCGCAACGGCCGTGCCCGTCAGCATTGCCATGAGCAATAGGCCGCCGGCAAAGCCTGCCCAGCACTGTCTGCTCGATAAGAACATCAACTAGTCCATCCGGATCACGACTTAAAACCCGCTGTGCTCGGAGGCCTCACCTGGCTCCTTTGAGGGAGTCTCCTC
Organism: Rhodanobacter sp. C01; assembly: GCF_002001045.1. GTDB lineage: Bacteria > Pseudomonadota > Gammaproteobacteria > Xanthomonadales > Rhodanobacteraceae > Rhodanobacter. Next base: position 130,989 of record NZ_MUNR01000009.1, read on the forward strand.
GTCCTCGTCGCCTTCCTCTTCATCCTCATTGCCCGGGAAAAGAGCACTGCAGACAGTAACCTGTCCCAGCAATGTTTCCAGCCGTGCTTGATCTTTTGCGAGAATCGTCGCCTGCAACTCCGGAGCAATCTCTGCGCTGCTCAACGCCAGTTCCACTTCGTCCTGCGACGCATGACGCAACTGCGCGTCCTGCCCCACCCGTTCCAGAAAATCGATGACATCGATCATTGCCTGCCCCCTGACAGTTGGTTGTTTTGAAACGCACTGCGATGGTCAATGATTTGACCATATACGTTCGACCAAGGCCCCTGGCCCCCTCGGATATGTCGAATTGTGGCATATCATGGGTGCCTGCCGGTGGCAGCGTCATATTTCCAGCATTGCCGCCAACGATCGCCGGGCCGGTCATCCCGCCATGCTCTTTCCGAAGCCCTAGGCCGTTTGTTTCACCAGGGCAGCGCCTGGAAATCGAATGGCGGCGGCGAACGCCAACAGCCCGACCGGAAATTCAGCCCGTCAGGCACATGCCGGATCGCCGACCACGCTGACCCGGTTGCGCCCTTCGCGCTTGGCCCGGTACAGCGCCTCGTCGGCATCGATCAGCAGCTGACGCAGTTCGTAACCGGAATGCGCCACGCTGGAAACGCCGAAGCTGGCGGAAATCGGGATGCCGGGAGCGTCTTCGCCGGCAGCCGTGGTCGCAATCGCCAGCCGGATCTGCTCGGCGCGAACGAGTACCTGCTCCAACGTGCACTCGGCCAGCAGGATGCCGAACTCCTCGCCGCCGAGGCGGCCGAAGATGTCGGTCGAACGCAGGTAGGTCTTGCAGGCCTCGACGGCACGCTGCAGCACGCGATCGCCCACCGCATGGCCATGGGTGTCGTTGACGGCCTTGAAATGGTCCAGATCGATCAGCACCAGAGAAGCATCGCGTGACGATTTGCGGCAGTACTGCAACAGCAACTCGGCCTCGTTGACAAAATGCTGCCGGTTGAAGATGCCGGTGAGGCCATCGCGTCGGGCCAGTTTCATGAAGCGCAATTGCGAGCGCTTGATCCTGTAGGTCCACAGCGCGATCGTCGCCAGCACCATCAGCAGCAGGACGATATACAAACGACTGGCTTCCACGGCTTTTTTGTTGAGTTTCTGCTGCAGCGTGAGGATCTGGTTCTGCTTGTTCAGCGTGTCGATCTGCAGTTTTTTCGCCAGCACCTGCTGATTGACGGTCTGATAGGCGAGCGCCTTGGTGCTGACATCAGTCAGATAGCCCTTGTCGGCCGCCATGTATTTTTCAAGATAAGCGAGCGCCGCATCCAAGTCCCCTTGCTTTTTCTCAGCCTGATACAAAACCTGATAAGCACCCGCTGTCGTCGCGAGATATACACCACCGAAACCCTTGTTGGTTTCTATGACGCGAAGTGCATACGACATCGCTGACTTGGTATCGCCAGTTTTCCAATAAGCCTGCGCCAGCAATTCGTCCACATCGGAAACGAGTGGCGGAAAGTGCTTGCGCTGAACTTCGGCATAGCTGTTTTGAAGCAGACTGATGGCTTCAGCAGGACTCCCGCGTTGCATGTCGAACTTCGCGACAACCGTTTTGAACATGTCCGCAATCAGGACATTGCCAGCGCGGCCACAGGCAGCCTTGCCGTCATTGACTTGCTCACCCACGGCCTGCAGCTGCCCTGTTTGAAGAAGCGGGCCAAGCTTGTCAAACCAACCGATGCAAGCCGCCTTCGGGCTATCGCTTTCCTTGATCAACAACTCCGCATAACTGACGGCCAAATCGTATTGCCCTGCCTCGAAGTACAATTGCGACGCCGCACCAAGAATCTGTATGCGAACTGCCGTTTCCGTTATCTGCGGAAGTTTTTCAAGAAGCGCGCTCAATAGTCCGAACGCCTCCCCATATCGAGATTGCGTTAGCAACAAATCTACTTCCGTTGCACCAGCCCGAATCGAGAGAACGGGATCCACTGACTGATTCACGATCGTCTGCATCAATGGAATGGCCGCCTTGAAATCCCCGCGGAAGGCGACCTCACGTGCATCAAGATAGCGCCGATGCAGCTCCTGCTGCTGCGAAAACTTCAACTTGCTGTCATCAAGCCGCCGCATGAGTGCCGAGAACGCACTGGGATCAGACGACTCCAGGCCATCAGCCTGCTTGAGGAGTTTCGCAGGTTCTTCGGGCACAGGCGCGGGTCGCAGTTCGTCCGCGACAGCCACCCCCGCCACTGGAAGCAACGCGACTGCCAACACGGTGCAATGCAGCCAGGGCTTTTTACCCGGCCAAGACATTTACACAGCCACCAACATCCGTGTGACAACCTCGACTATCAAGGTCATTTTTTCGGCCTCTTAGACGGGCTTTCCTTGACGTTGCCTTTGTCGTCCTTGTCGCCTTTGCCTTTGTCGTCCTTTTTCTTTTTTTCCTCGCCCTCATCTTCCTTGCCAGGATCGATATAGCAGCAGTAAGGCCCCTTCCCCAGCATCACTCCAAGCGCTTGTGCATCCTTTGCAAGAATGATATCGCGCAGCTTCACATCCATAGGCTGCCCCGCCAGAGCGGCGGCGACATTCTCCGAAGAAGCGTAACGCAGCTGCGCGTCCTGCCCCACGCTTTCAAGAAAATCGATGACGTCGAACATTTGATGATCCCCTTGTGCCGATTGTTGACACCCACTCACTTGCTTCGTGCAACGATCCAGAACTTCCTCAAAACGTCGATACCCTCGCGGCGTGACACGCTGCGTCAAGCTTTACAACTGGCATCACGAACGGTATCAGACAATCCTCGGTCCAGCACATCCAGCCGCTTCCTCATCTCATGATTCACCTGCAAGGCCCGTGCGGGCGGGACCACCACCGTATCGGCCATGTCAATTTCCGCCTGTGGCAGATCTCCCAGGTCCACTCGACCGATGCGGGCCTGCTGGATTGGCAGCGTCGCCGTGCGATAGATGATCAGCTCATGTTCCAGCGGGTAGTCACGCGCCAACACTTCGACCAGCAACTGGCGATAGGCCGCGCCGGTGCTGAAGCGCGCCAGCGACTGGTCACCGACGATGCCCACCTGCCACAGCACCAGATAGGCGGTCGGGTCGATCCGGCGCTGGTAGAACAGCAGCTGGCTGGCCTCGTAGTGCTGGCAGCCGAAGCGGCCCGGGTCGATGCCGAGATCCGCGTACAGGCAATCCTCGGCGGAAATGCCCGGCTCCATGTGCGCGGGGTAGCCCTCGCTGCGGGCCACCTCGATCGACTTGTGCGGCGCCCAAGCGAACACACCGGGATGGCCGTAGAACACCCCGCAGACCTTCTTGCCCGCACGCACCTCGGTAAGGATGGCATCGACCATCTGCCGGTAGGTCTGCATGCGCGACTTGCCCTCGCGGTAGTACGGCTGCAGGCTGCGCACGTCCGGATGCATCTTCTGCAACCACAATTCCACGATGCCGTCGGAGAGCCCGGCGAACACTACGTCGGACTGTTCGATATGGCTGCGCGCGAGCGGGCCGAGATGGGAGCCTAGTGTCATGCCCAGGCCGACACAGACCAGGCTGCCGGTGGAACTTGCTGCATTCATTCGTTTGCTTGCTCTTGAACTTACGAGAAGGTTGCGTTGCTGCATATGCACATCACCACCCGGCTATCGTCCCGAGTGATCGAGTCATTGCGATGAATCCCCTGCTACATGACTGACGCCCATGCTCCCTACGCAGTCGGCGTGATGACGTTATCCGCTAAGGCAAGACCAGGGCAAGCATTGCCAGTTCCACCCATCTGGCTAGCTGTCAGCCAAAGGCCAACGACCAAGGATCTGATACGCGCCCTGCCCGACCACGTGGTGGATCAGCGCAAACTCCGTCACCGGCCACGTCACGGGCTCGACGGCCAGCTCCTGCAACATCGCGCCGTGGCTGTAGGCCAGCGTGACATGCGGAGTGAAACTGCGTTCGAACCGCACGCCTTGCACCGCCAGTGCCAGCGATTTCCCCAGTGCCTGCCACAGTTGCTGCAGCGGCTCGCAAGTCTCTACGCCCTGCAGCACGCAGGGCGGTTCGCGACCACGGAAGCTGGTGGCGGTATCCAGTGTCCAGGTGAACAACATCGCACGCACTTTGTCGGCTGCAGCCACCGAGCCATCGACTAGACTTGGTCGCAGCGCGACATGATCGCCCAGGAAATGCAGGGTGGCGTGATAGCGGTCCGGGTGGATCCAGCGAGCGCGCAGATCGGGGCGTGCGGCCTTGAGCCCGACAGCGACAGCAGCCAGCCGCTCGCGGGTGGGTGCGTCGGGCATCAGCGCAAAGAACAGCCGATGTACTTCGGTCGAGGCGATGCCGCCAAGCAGATCGGACTGGTGGGTTTCGGGCATGGTTTGTCGAATGGGCATCCGCTTCTTTTAGCACGCAGGCCACATGGTCGTGCAAGCTCCCATTGCCATGCCCGAAGGCAAGCGGCCGCGGCTGCCACGCCGTCCTGCTCTCCCCGCAATCCGGCATGGAAGAGCATGGCGGATCGGGCCTTTCCTGCATCCGCGCAAGCCGAAACGTTCAGCCATGTCAGGCCTTCATGTTCACCCGGGCGGCAACTTCTTGCTGGTCAGCTGGCCACGGATCGCGCGCAGTTTCGCCTTGATCTTCGCATCATTGGCGGGCCCCACGCGAAGCAGCAGCCGCTGTCCGGCCGACAGCGATTCCAGCGAGGGATCGGCATAGACGTGGAACGGGCCAGACTGTGTCAATGCTGCCGGCTTAACCAGCGTGGGTGCAGCCAGCAGGTTGTCGATCACCACGATCAGCCGGTCGTTGAAATAACCTTTCGGATAACCCAGCTCGCGATACGCCTGCTGGAACAGCGGATAAACATGCACGTACCAGGCGACCAGCGCCTTTGGATCGACCCGATCCACGATCAGCATGTATGGCGCATAGCGCGCGGCGTTCTGTTCGCTGATCACGGTCTTTCCGTCGATCTCGGTAACGGTGAATGCGCCTTTCGGTGTGTGCAATGGCAACATGAGCGTACCGAGCGCGTGCCTTGGCAGCGTATCGATCGTCGCCACGATGCGCGCGATGACCTGCTGCGGCAGCAGCAGCGAGCGCAAGTCGCCACCGCCGGCCAGCGCAATGAGTGCCGCCGCCATGCTGGCGTCGCTGCCGTCCAGTGCCGGCAGCGCTGCGGTTGACGTGCTGGCGGGTGCGGCAGCCTGTGCGATCGGATGCTGGATCGACGAGGTCGCAGCACTGGTCGGAGCCGACGCCGGAGCGGCTGGCAACACCGGCGCGGTAGTCGGCACCGTGCCCGGATGCAGCGCCTTGTATGCCAGATACGCACCTGCCGCGATCACGGCCAGTACCACGACCACGGCACCGATCCAGCTTCCTGTTGATGTCTGTCTACTCATGCCCTGCTCTGTTTGGCGGTTCAGTGATGCGTTGGACTGGCCTGAGGTCAATTCGTTCATCCGTTGCCGGCAGCAGCATGAACATGGAGCGATCACCGCTATGCTGGCGGCAACCGCACCCGGATGGCCGGCAGGTCATCGAAGGCCTCCACATGAAAGTCCTGCTGGTCATTCTGCTGTTGGCAATGCCGTTCTATATCGCGTGGTACTACGCACGCATGAAATCCATGCTTGCCGCATGGGCGACGGCCAACCGGCTCACCATCCTCGAGACCCGCCGCGGATTCTTTCCACCGCTGCGGATGTTGCTGACCACGAGCCGGGAACAGGCTCTGATGCACGTCAGGGTCTACGACGAATCGACGCATCGCATCCGCAACGGCTGGCTGCGGCTGGGAAGCTACTGGTGGGGCCTGCTCGACGCCGATGCGATCGAGGTCCGATGGGAGGATGCATGAACCGCATCCGCATCGGAGCGGTCATCCCGCCTGGGCGCCCATGGCATGACTTCTTTCCGGACGCCACGCCACTGCTGTTTCATGCGCATGCCGCCCTGACCTGAGCTGGCTCAAGTTCTCGATTTCGCATCCGCAACCTCAGGCCTTCAACCGGTAGCCCGTGCGGAAGATGCACCAGACGATGGCCAGGCAGAGTGCGAGGAACACCAGGGTCATGCCCATGCTGATCTCCACGCCGACATCGGAGGCGCCGTAGAAGCTCCAGCGGAAGCCGCTGATCAGGTACACCACCGGATTGAAAAGCGTCACCTTCTGCCAGAACGGCGGCAGCATGTGGATCGAATAGAAGCTGCCGCCAAGAAAGGTCAGCGGCGTCACCACCAGCAACGGCACCAACTGCAGCTTCTCGAAGTTGTCCGCCCAGATACCGATGATGAAGCCGAACAGGCTGAAGGTCAGCGCGGTGAGCACCAGGAAGGCCAGCATCCACAGTGGATGCTCGATCTGGAACGACACAAACAATCGTGCAGTGGCCAGGATGATCAGGCCGAGGATGATCGACTTGCTCGCGGCCGCCCCGACATAGCCAGCCACGATCTCGATCGACGATACCGGCGCCGACAGGATCTCGTAGATCGTGCCGACGAATTTCGGGAAATAGATGCCGAACGACGCATTGGAGATGCTCTGCGTCAGCAGCGACAGCATGATCAACCCCGGCACGATGAAGGCGCCGTAGCTGACCCCGTTGATCGCGGTCATGCGCGAACCGATCGCGGCACCGAACACCACGAAGTACAGCGACGTTGAAATGACCGGCGACACGACGCTTTGCAGCAGGGTGCGCCGGGTGCGCGACATCTCGAAGCGGTAGATCGCGCGGATGGCGTGGATATTCATGCGCGCTCCCTCACCAGGCTGACGAAGATATCCTCCAGCGAACTCTGGCGGGTCTGCAGATCCTTGAAGTCGATGCCGGCCTCACCGAGCCGGCGAAGCAGCACGTCGATACCGGTATGCTCGCCCTGTGCGTCGAAGGTATAGACCAGCGCCTTGCCGTCGGCCGACAGCTCCAGCGGATAACCGGCGAGCGCCTCGGGAATGCCTGCCAGTGGACTCTGCAGATGCAGCGTGAGCTGCTTGCGGCCGAGTTTGTTCATCAGTTCCGCCTTGTCCTCGACCAGGATCAGCTCGCCCTTGTTGATCACGCCGATGCGGTCGGCCATTTCCTCGGCCTCCTCGATGTAGTGCGTGGTCAGGATGATGGTGACGCCGGTGGCGCGCAGCGACCGCACCATCGCCCACATGTCGCGCCGCAGTTCCACGTCGACGCCGGCGGTGGGCTCGTCGAGGAACAGGATCTGCGGCTCGTGCGACAACGCCTTGGCGATCATCACGCGGCGTTTCATGCCGCCGGACAGCGTGAGGATCTTGCTGTCCTTCTTGTTCCACAACGACAGTTCCTTCAGCACCTTCTCGATGTGCGCCGGGTTGGGCCCCTTGCCGAACAGGCCGCGGCTGAAGCTGACCGTGTTCCACACCGTCTCGAACGCATCGGTGGTCAGCTCTTGCGGCACCAGGCCGATCTTGGCGCGAGCCGCGCGGTAATCGCGCACCACGTCGTGGCCATCGGCCAGCACGTTGCCCTCACTGGGATTGACGATGCCGCAGATGATGCTGATCAGCGTGGTCTTGCCGGCGCCATTCGGGCCCAGCAGGGCGAAGATCTCGCCTTGGCGGATCTCGAGGTCGATCTGTTTCAGCGCGTGAAAACCGGAAGCGTAGGTCTTGCTGAGTTGCCTGACGGAAATGATCGGCTGCACGCAATGTCCTTGGAGGTACCGGCATGGGGAAAGCCGATGGTATGCCGGGCACAGGCGCAGAGCCAGCCCGTTGAAAGTTCCTGGTGTCCGGCAAATTGCCATCCGGGCAAGCAGACGGGCGCGCAACCAGTGTTGCGCGCCCGTCCGATTCTTTAACGACTAACGACTAAAGACCACTCAATGCTGGTGCTTGTTCGCGTCGCGCTGTTCGTCGGCGGCCTTGCCCACTTCCTTCTGGATCTTGCCGACGTTCTTTTCCAGCTTGCCGGCGACTTCCTTCGCCTTGTTGCCGGTAACCTTGCCGAGCACTTCCTTGGCCGTGCCCTTGATCTCGTGTTTGGTACCTTCGACGCGATTGTGATCCATTGTTGATCTCCGGGAAGATTGAGGCCTGCGGTATTGCAGACACGCTCAGGCTAGAAGCCACCCGGTCGACAGCCTGTGACCATGCTGTTGGAAGCATGTTGTGGCGAAGCTTGCCGTTCAGTCACGTGATGCGGTCGTCACACACAAGCTGCGTGGACGTGGCACATGTGGCAGACACGCCTGTATCTCGCACCACGTTCACATCATCGGGCACACATTGTGTTCATGCTCGAGTCCTTATCCAGCCGTCGGATGAGCGTTTGGCACATGCGCGTCCTTTGGAGATGCGCGCGACACACGACGGCAAGTCTGGATCACGGTTCGGGTCAGGGGGAGACGAAATGAGATATGGATTGCGACATACAGGCGTCATGGCTGTGCTGGCGGTCGTCGTGCTGCTACTCGGCGCGTGTTCGTCAATGCGCAGCGACTTCGTCAAGCGACCGTCGAAGGCATTGCCGCCGGCCACCGGCACGCCGAGCGGTCGCTATATCCACGCCGAGGTGGACCAGCATGTCGATCAGTCAGGCTTTCGCCTGCTCACGCTCAGCAACAACGCGTTGATGAGCCGCGTCGCGCTGGCCGACCACGCCCAGCATTCCATCGACCTGCAGTACTACATCTTCGACAACGACGCGACCGGTCGCTTGATCGCGCAACGCCTTCTGACGGCGGCTGATCGCGGCGTGCGCGTGCGCCTGCTGCTCGACGATATCAACGTGCACGATGAGATCGACATGCTGAATGCACTCAACGCACATCCGAACATCAAGGTCCGGTTGTTCAATCCGTTCCATACGCGCAATCCGTCGATGCTGTCCAAGACCACGCAATTCCTCCTTGACGCGCACCGGCTCAACCGGCGCATGCACAACAAGTCGTTCATCGTGGATGGCAACGTGGCGATCGTTGGCGGCCGCAACATCGGCGACGCCTATTTCGATGCCGGCAACGACACCAATTTCCGCGACCTGGACCTGATCGCGATCGGACCGGTGGTGAAAGAGGCATCGCACGCGTTCGACGAATACTGGAATTGCGATGCCGCTATTCCGGTGACCGCCTTCCACGGCAAGCGCGCCAGTCACTATGACCTAGCAAAATTGCGCGTGGACCTGACCCACGACGCACGTGCGTTTGCACAGTCGGACTACGCTCAGGCCACGCTGGACAAGCTTCCTGACGGCCCCTCCGGCGATCGCCCCGGCGCATGGTTCTGGGGAAACGCGACGCTGGTCGCCGACCAGCCGGCAAAAATCGATGCGGCCAGCGCCAAGGACGAGCATTCACTGCGCATCGGCCCGCAGATCAAGTCGATGATCGACCAGGCGCAGCACGATGTATTGCTGATATCGCCCTATTTCATCCCCGGCGACAAGGGCACTCAATATCTCACTGGCCTTGTCGCGCACGGAGTGGCCGTCAAGGTGCTGACCAACTCGCTCGCTTCCAACGACGAGGCGGTCGTGCATGCGGGCTATTCGCGCTATAGGCGCGCGTTGCTCGAAGGCGGCGTCGACCTTTACGAACTGCGGCCCGCTCCCGGTGTCGAACAGCCGGCGACCGCGAAAGGCACCTCCTCCGGTGTCAGCCTGCATGCCAAGGCGATCGTGGTGGACCAGCAGCAGGTATTCATCGGCTCGATGAACATGGATCCGCGCTCGAAACTGTTGAACACCGAAATGGGCATCATCGTCGACTCTCCGCCACTGGCGGTGGCTGTGACGCAGTTCTTCGATACCGCGACCCGGCCCACCAGCGCTTACCACGTGACGCTGACCGCACACGATTCTCCGCATGGTGGCCGGATGCAATGGCAAGACAGCAATGGCGGCAGGTTGGTGATCTACCACCACGACCCCGAAACCAGTGTGACCCGTCGACTGGAAGTGGGCCTGTTCAGGCTCATGCCGATCGAAGACATGCTTTGAGCAGCTGCTTTCCGCTCAATCCCGCTTCCCCAGCGAGCAGCACTGGCAGCCGATCAGGCGCCATGAACCTGATGACGGCTTTGTTGAAGGCGCATGTCGACCCCGCACCATACGGCATTCCGCGGCGGCCGCGGTTCAACGCCACCCCTCGAATCCGGTGCTACCTGCCTGCATCCTGAAGCGTAAGATCCGCAGGTCGCTCGTCGAAGAATCCGCTACCTGCCCTAACGGCCCACCACCAGGAAGACCCGCCATGCAGACTCGTATCCAGGGCACGACCATGCCCGTGCTCGAAGTGCAGCTTGATCCCGGCGAGAGTGTCTTCGCGGAAAGCGGGGAGCTTTCGTGGATGACGGCCTCGGTCCAGATGACCACGCATACCCAGATGGGTGGCGGTGGCGGCCTGCTCGGCGTATTCAAGCGCGCGGTAGGTGGCGGCAGTCTCTTCATGACCGAGTACCGTGCCATGCAGGCGCCCGGTGAAGTGGCTTTCGCCACCAAGGTGCCAGGTCATATCGTGCCGGTGCCGGTGGCTCCGGGCAGCGAATACATGGTGCATCGCCACGGGTTTCTATGCGCCACGCCGCAGGTCACCATCGGCGTGGGTTTTCAGCAATCGCTGGGTGCCGGCATCTTCGGCGGCGACGGTTTCCTGCTGCAGAAGGTCGGTGGCACAGGCACGGCGTGGCTGGAGTTGTCCGGCGAGCTGATCATGAAGAACCTGGCGCCCGGCGAAACCCTGCGGGTTCATCCCGGACATGTCGGGGCGTTCCAGGCTTCGGTTGCCTTCCAGATCACGACAGTTCCCGGCATCAAGAACGCGATCTTCGGCGGCGATGGCATTTTCCTGGCCGCGCTCACCGGCCCCGGCACGGTGTGGTTGCAGACGCTGCCGATCTCGCGCCTCGCCCATCAGATTGCCGAGTACATACCCCGCGGCGGCGCCCAGGCCACGTCTGTCGGCGTGGGTGGCGGACTGCTCGGCGGCATCGTGGGTTCGATATTGAGCGGCGACAATAACTGATCGTGAAAACCTAAGAAATATCAATAGCTAAAGAAGCATTCGGTTAACTTTTAACACAACCGGTACCCGCTGCATTTGATGCCTGCGGCGCGCATCGCGACCTCACTCTGCTCTCAAGGCTGTTGTTTTCGGCGAGGTCACGTATTGCTTTAGATAGCACTACGATATATCTTTAAGTTACTTCAACGATATATCGGAATTTGCCATGCGCATGCGCCAACTGTTTTCCCATGCCTTCCATCATCACCATCACGGCCATGCTTTCGGCCACGGCGATGGCCCTGACTCCCACGGACACCATGAACGCCATGCAGGGCCTTTCGGCGGCCGCCATGGTGGCGGCGACTTCTTCGGCGACTGGAGCGAGATGCGCGGTGGTGGCCGCCGCGGTGGTGGCCGCATGTTCGGCCACGGCGACCTCAAGCTGCTGCTGCTGGCGCTGATCGAGCAGCAGCCGCGCCACGGCTACGAACTGATCCGCATCATCGAGGACATGTTCCACGGCCAGTACACACCCAGCCCCGGCGCGATCTACCCCACCCTCACCATGCTGGAAGAACTCGGCTATGCAGAAGTGACCAACGAGCAAGGTGGCCGCAAGCTTTACGCGATCACCGACGCCGGCCGTGCCTATCTTGACGAGAATCGCGAAGCGGTGGACGCGGTCACCGCCCGTACGGAGCAAAGCGCCAGGATGGCAGCAAAGATGGCCATGCCGATGGCCGTGCACAAGGCGATGCATGCCATCAAGCATGCCATGCTGATGCGTGGCGGCGACTGGAACAAGGACGAGGCGAAACGCATAGCCGACATCCTGGAACGCGCTGCCAGCGCCATCGCCAGCGGCGAACGCCGTGACTGAGACAGGCAGCGATGCCCTGCCCGCATGGGAAGCGCGCTGCAAGTCGCATGGCCTGCTGATGACGGCACCGCGACGCGCCATCCTCACCGCGATGTTGCAGTCCGGCACACCCCGTGACGCCGTGACGTTGCTTCAGGCCGCACGCGAGCATCATTCCGCCACCAGCATTGGAACGGTCTATCGACTGCTGCGCGAGTTCGAGCAACACGGGCTGGTCCATGTGCAGGCGCAGGCACATGGCCGCTGCCGCTGGCGCCTGCGTGACCCATCGCAGCTTGCACCAGCACCGGCTCCCGGCAACGCCCGCATCATGCTGCGGCAGGTACGGCGCTTCCTGCGCGAGCTGGAAAGGCTCGGCTTTGCCGAAGCGCAAGCGCCACGGCAGACCAGCCTCGGCAAACTTGCAACACCCACTACCAACGATCCCGTCATCGGCCTGCTGCACGAGATCGCCGAACATTTCGGCTATCGACTCGCGTAATCACCTCATACCCACGCACAACAACAGCCATCGCCACCGCGTGCCCCTCCGCCATGCACGGAACGCGCAGAGCCTGTAGCCGGCGCCTTGTCCAGATACCCCGGAGAACATGTCGATGACATCCCATTCCCATCAGATGATTCGTCACACCGTCGTGCTGCGCACGCTTGATGTATTGCGCGTACAGCGCCTGACTCCGCACATGCAGCGCGTCGTCTTCGGCGGCACGGAACTGCGTGGCTTTGTCAGTGCCGCGCCAGACGACCATGTGAAGTTGTTCTTCCCGAACAGCACCGGCGGCATCGTGCCACCGGTGCTGGGCCCGAACGGCCCGACGTATCCGCCCGGCCGCGAGTACTCGCCGATGCGCGACTACACCCCGCGCTCTTACGACAGCGAACTCGGCGAATTGACGATCGACTTCGTGCTGCATGGCGATGGCCCCGCCGCCACCTGGGCAGCGCAAGCCACGCCGGGGCAGCAGATCGGTGCGGGCGGCCCACGTGGTTCCAATATCATCGCCGACGACTTCGACACCTATGTGCTGGTCGGCGACGAAACCGCCCTGCCCGCGATCGGCCGTCGGCTGGAGGAAATACCCGAGGGCACCCGCGTGGAAGTGCTGGTGGAAATCCCCCAGGCGGATGATCGCCAGCCGCTGCACTCACGCGCGCATGTCAACGTGCGCTGGCTGGAGCGCAGCGGAATCAGTGCCGATCAAAGCGAACTGCTGGAACAGGCATTGCGTGAATTGCCCACGCCTGCCGGCGACACTTTCTACTGGATCGCCACCGAATCGCGCCGCACCCGCAACATGCGCCTGTGGCTCAGTGAGGAACGTGGCGTGCCGAAGGACTGGATGAAGGCCAAGGGCTACTGGAAAGCCGGCGCAGACGGCGACGACGACTGAGTGAGCCGGGATATGCGCCTGATCGCACCGATCGACCGGCACCACCATGCACGAGTGACCACCAAGCTCAGAGTCGTGCCTGCAGCGGATGATCGAGGCCGGCCACGGTTTGCAGTATCTGTCGACGCACCACCGGCAACTTGATGGCTGCGGGGATCACGCTATCGCGCAGCCAGCGCAGCGCCGTGGGGCGGCCGCGCATCAGCCGGGTGAGCGCGGCTACACGATGCACCACCTGGCGATCGACCGAAAGGCGCAGTTCGGCATACTCCTGCATGCGCTCCAGTTTGCCGGCGATCGCATCGGCCGCACAGTCGGCAAACACCCAGGCATCCTCGATGCCGAGATTCATCCCGCGCGCGCCCAGCGGTGAATGGATGTGCGCTGCATCGCCACCCAGCGCCACCCGCCCCACGCTGAACTTGTCGGCCAGTCGGTGGGCAATGTGGAACTGCGATTGCCAGATGATCTCGCCCGGCACACCGCCACCCGGCAACTGCGCCAGCGGATCAGCGCCATTGCCGATCACGCGCCACACTCCGCCCTGCAGATGCATCTGGAACAGGAAGCCATCGGGCTGAAATCCGATGTGCGCGCGCTGCCGGTCCAGTGCGGTGCGCAATCGCAGATCCCACAATTGCCAAGGCTCAGGCAAGGCACTCCCTGCGAAATCGACGCCGAGCGCCTGCCGTACCGTGCTGCGTGCACCATCTGCACCGAACACCAGTGGGGCCTGCACCGTCTGCGTACTGCCGTCGACCTGCTGCAGGGTCAGCGTCACCTGCTGCTCGTCCTGCTGCAGTGCCTGCAGGCTCACACCGCGCTCCACCTGCACGCCTTTCGCCTGCAGTGCCTCCGTGAGCAGAGCCTCGGTGCGTGCCTGTGCCAGACCAATGGGCAGTTGTGATTTCAGTTCCCGCTGCAGGTCGACCGATGCCACTTCGCGGCCAGCACGATGCATCGTCACGCCCAACACCTCGTAACCCTCGGCGATGATGCGCGCTGCCACGCCGTATGCCCCGAGGATCTCCAGCGAACGTGGATTGACCAGCAGTGCCTTCGAGGTGCTGGTTGGCTGCGTCGCTGCATCGATGATGCGCACCGGCACACCGCGGCGGCTGAGAAACAGTGCAGCAGCCAACCCGGTAGGGCCAGCGCCGACGATCATCAAGGGCGTGCGGATGGCAGCAGACACGTGACAGGCCTCCCCCATGGCAGTGGATTAGCACGCTAACTCATGTTGTGTGTATGGGATGCATGGGTGGGCGGCCCCATAAGCCTGCTGCCCAATAAATATATCTTGCTATTTAATAGCGCGCTATGTACCATGCGTCGCATGAAGCCCGCAAACATCTCTCGGCCCGCTGTCCCGTTCGGCACACCCAGACTCGATGTGCAGCTGTGTTTCGCGCTGTATTCGGCCGGCCTGGCCATGAACAAGGTATATCGCAAACTGCTCAAGCCGCTGAAGATCACCTATCCGCAGTACCTGGTGATGATGGTGTTGTGGGAGGAGGAGAGCCTGAGTGTGTCGGAGATTGGTGCCCGACTTTTTCTGGATTCAGCCACCCTTACGCCACTACTCAAGCGGTTGGAAGCTGCCGGGTTCGTGGCTCGTCTCCGCTCCCGCGAAGACGAACGACACGTGGTCATCACGCTGACCGCCGCCGGCAAGGCCTTGCAGGCGAAAGCCGGCAAGGTGCAGGAGTCGGTGTTCTGCGCAACGCAATGCACACCGAGCGAACTGGGTCATCTGAAGAGCGAGCTGGAGGATCTGCGCCGAAGATTGTCAGACGGAACCTGACCCGCTTCATCTTCATTTGCCCATGAACATAGCGCACTACTGAATAGCCAACTATTTTTCACCCGACCCAGCCAAGGAGACACCCATGTCCATCGAAAAAGTTCTTTACCGCGCCAAGGCCACCGCCACCGGTGGTCGCGACGGTCGCGCCAGCTCATCCGACGGAATCCTCGATATCAAGCTGACCACGCCGAAGGAGCTTGGTGGTGCGGGCGGCGACGGCACCAATCCGGAGCAGCTGTTCGCAGCCGGCTACTCGGCCTGCTTCCTGGGTGCGATGAAATACGTCGCTGGCCAGCAGAAACTGCAGTTGCCGGCGGATACCCAGGTGACGGGCCAGGTAAGCATCGGCCCGATCCCGACCGGATTCGGCATCGAAGTCGAACTGAGCATCTCGATTCCCGGCCTGGCACGCGCGGACGCCGAGGCCCTGGTGCAGAAAGCACACATCGTGTGCCCCTACTCCAACGCGACCCGCAACAACATTGATGTCACCCTGACCGTGGTCTGACGCACGGCAACAGCCGATCGGTAACGGCGATCACGAACGGTCGCCGTCACCTTTCAGCGTACCCGGCACCCGCTCAAAACAGCAGGAGCAGCAACGGCACGAGAATACCGGCCGCCAGGACCGAGCTGACCAGCAGAGGTTTGCGGCTGAAGCGATAGGACATGTAGAGCCCGGTCAAAACGGAAATCAGCAGACCCAGCGACACCAGCGCGAAGAAAATCTTCATCGGCAGCAGGTTCTTCTTCGGTGGTTCGCCCGTGTTTCCGGCTGGCTGGCTCGGGATTGCAGTTACCCGCACGTCCGGTGCCGTATTCGGAGCGGACGACATCCTCGCCTGAGTCGCATCGGCGCTGGCCGCCGGCACAGCCGTTTCGGCCGGACGCGGGCGTCGCACCGGCATCACCGTGGTCTGCTTCTTGTGCAGCTGCGCCATGCTCGCCAGCCAGGCCGGTGGCTTGTAGCTGCTGCCACGTGTCGTCTCGTGCAGACTGAAGGTCTGCAGGCCGCCAGTGATCGCAAAGAACAACAGCATGGGGGCGGTGAACACGCCCAGGTAGAGATGAATGCTGCGGGCAGCCTTGAGGAACCGGTGTGCCGAGGACATAAAACCTGCGCGTCGAGGGAATCCCGCCAACTTTACCGAAGTTTCCTCGATATACCAATGATAATCAGTCGCATCTGAGGATGCGACCATCCGATGCCGGCGCCGCACGACTGGATCGCAACAACGAGAATTTCCCGGATTTCATCCATGATGATTCGCGCTAGGCTTCGAAGCGTCGTTGCCGCATCGGTCGCGTCACCTTTTCATGGCAGTCAATGAACCAACCGCTTTCTCCGACGGAACCGAACGCCACCCCTCCGCTGGCGAACGTCATGGACCTCCTGCTTGATGCGATCTGCGTGGTTGACGTCGAAGGCCGCTATGTTTTTGTCAGTGCCGCCTTCGAGCGCATCTTCGGTTATGCGCCGGAGGAGATCATCGGCAAGCCGATGATCGAGCTGGTGCATCCTGACGATCGCGAGCGGACCCTGCAGACCGCGAACGAGATCATGGCCGGCCAGCCCAAGCCGCACTTCCAGAACCGTTACGTGCGCAAGGATGGGCGGGTCATCCATGTCATGTGGTCGGCCCGCTGGTCGGAAACGGACCGGGTGCGGATTGCCGTGGCGCGCGACGTCACCGAACTCAAGCGGGCCGAGTCGATGCAGGTTGCGCTGCACGCCATTTCCGAGGCTGCGCACTCGGCCGAGGACCTGCTGACACTGTTCCGGCACATCCATCAGATCATCGGCAAGCTGCTGCCGGCACGCAATTTCTTCGTGGCACTTTACGACGAGAAGAAGGACGAGCTGAGTTTTCCCTATTTCGTCGACGAATACGACAGTGCGCCGGCACCGCGAAAGCTGGACTCGGGCACACTGAGTGCAGAAGTGATCCGCACCGGGCAGGCACTCCTGCTAACCCCGGATACGCAGACCGCCCTGCCCGGACACATCGGTCCGATTGATGGCATGGACTCGCTGGACTGGCTCGGTGTGCCGCTGGGTACCCACCGGGGCGTCATCGGTGCACTCGTGGTGCAGAGCTATTCGGGCGATGTGCGCTACACCGAAAGGGACAAGACACTCTTGCAGTTCGTCTCGACCCAGGTGGCATCTGCCATCGAGCGCAAGCAGACGGAAACCTGGCTGCAGTACGTCGCGCTGCATGACCAGCTGACTGCCCTGCCCAACCGTATCCTTTTCCACGATCGCCTGCGCACTGCGCTGGTCAGGGCCAGGCGCGACAACAGCCTGCTGTCGCTGCTCTACATCGACCTGGACAAGTTCAAGCTGGTCAACGACAGCTTCGGCCATGACATTGGCGACCTGCTGTTGCGCGAGGTTGCCGATCGTCTCCGGCATTGCGTGCGCGAATCGGATACCGTCGGCCGCGTCGGCGGTGACGAGTTCGTGGTGTTGCTCGACCACATCGGCCAGCCGGAACACGCGCTGATCGTTGCCGAAAAAATCCGCTCGGCACTGAACCAGCCATTCGAATTGCCCGGCAACCGTCTGCATATCTCGACCAGCATCGGCATCGCCATGCACCCTGAGCATGGCGACGACAACCGGCAGCTGATGCGACTGGCCGACGATGCCATGTACAGCGCGAAGAAACACGGCGGCAATCGCCTGATGATGGGCAAGATGCCCGGTCATTCCGCCGAAAATACCGAACCGGACGTGTAGCGAAGCGGTACCGTGTGAGGCACGCATGGAATCGGCACTCTGAGCCTGGTCACGCGCTGCGGAGCGTCTGACAAGTTACTCACAAGTTACTCGGCATACACCTTGTCGACTGCCGCATGAACGATTTCGGACAAACCTTGCAAGGTTTGTCTTCCGGATCGATGCCATGCCGTTATCGTACCCGGGCACACTCAATCCCGAGGGGGCACTTCCATGAAAATGCACACGACGAACCATCGCTCGCCGATACGATCACTTCTGCGTCATCGCCTGACCATCTGGCTGGTGGCTGTCTGCTTCATGGCGATATCCCTCCCGTCATTCGCCGGGGTGTTCATTTCGGTCGGCATCGCGCCGCCGCCGCTGCCAATCTATGCACAATCCGTCATGCCTGGCCCCGGCTATATCTGGACGCCCGGCTACTGGGCCTACGGCGATGGTGGCTATTTCTGGGTTCCGGGCACCTGGGTGCTGGCGCCCTATGTGGGGGCGCTGTGGACGCCCGGATACTGGGGTTGGAGCAACGGTTTCTATGTCTTCAATGCCGGCTATTGGGGGCCGCACGTAGGGTTCTATGGCGGCATCAACTACGGCTACGGCTATGACGGCGTGGGTTATCGCGGCGGCTACTGGAACCATGGCCGGTTCAATTACAACCGCAATGTCACCTACAACACGAACATCAGCCGCGTCAGCTACAACGGCGGCAGGGGTGGCCTGATGGCGCGCCCCACGCCGCAGGATCAACTCGCCGCGCGCGATCGCCACATGCAGCCGCTGGCAGCGCAGCAGCAACAGGTGCGCATGGCCAGCCAGAACCGTGCACTGCGAGTCTCGGCCAACCATGGATCGCCTGCCATTGCCGCCACACCACGGGCAGGTGCCTTCGGCGCGAACGGCGTAGTCCGGGCTCGCGGGACGACAACAAATCCCGCTATGAGCAGGGCGACCCGCTCAACGGCCTCGCGCGCCGGTTACAGCACGCAGCGATCGATGCCCTACAACCGTGCAAATTCGGCCTCATATGCGCGCCCCATGAGCAGCCAGGCCAGGTATCAGGGGCCGATGCGTCCGGCCGCATCGTCCTACCACCCTGCTGCGCGTCCCCAGGCACATGCCCAGGCGCCACGTGGCGGTGGCAACCATGGGGATCATGGTGAGAGACATTGATCCACTCGTACACGTAATGGAGTGATTCGAGGAACATCCATCGGGCCGGGGCAACCTGGCCCGTTTCTTGGCACCTGGCTTGATGGCCTGGGCTCTTTGGACATCTCGTGGCTCACGCCGTGATGCATTCACCGGCGAACGTATCCGAGCCTCATCGGCGGAACCTGCCACGGGGCCGGCACGTGGCCGTAACCACGGCTGGGGGCGTACCATGGACCGGCACGATCGCAGGACAGCGACTGCACGGGGGATGCGCCGGTGACCGCTTGACACTGTACATATCGAGCCTGCTGATTGCCTGCGGCATCTGCTTTTTCGCCGGCATCCACGCCGCGTTTGCAGGATCTGCACGCGGAGAGGGTCGTGTGTACCTGGCATTCGGCTTTCTCAGCCTGCTGCTCTCGGTCTACCTGGCGCTGACCGCAGCGCTCAATCAAACCACCGCCCTTTCGACAGCAACTGCGCTGATGCGCGCGCAGGTCGGCTTCGGCTGCCTGATCTACCCGACCGGCATCTGGTTCTTCAGTCTTTATGCGGGACTTGTCCACTGGCGGCGCTGGGTGACGATCGCAGCACTGATCTTCGGCGTCCTGCTGGTGATCAACCTGGGGTCGCCATACAGCTTGCTGTACACCAACATCCTTGCGCGTCCGCCCCAGGTACTGCCCTGGGGCGAAATCGTGCACCACTTTACCGGCACCGAATCGCCAGTGCTGACCGCCCTCTACTACACGGCAGTGGACGCCTCGTACCTGTGGGCCGTGTGCTGCTGCATCGTGCTGTGGCGTCGTGGCAGCGGCGCCCGTGTCTGGTCGCTCACGCTCTACCTGATCGTGCAGGCAGCTGCATCCGTGCATGCCGAAACGGTCAACCTCGCCGGCGGCCAAGGGCTGACCTTCGATTCGCTGGCATTCCTGGTGCTCGTGCTGCTGATGAGCGGCGTATTGCGGCGCGAGCTGCAATACCGGAGCCGGGAGCTGGCGATCAGCCTCGATGAGCTGCGCAGCGAGACCCTGCGGCGGGAAGGCGTCGAGGCGGACTTGAGCCACCTTGCCTACCATGACCAGCTGACCGGCCTGCCGAACCGCCATTACATGCACGAATACCTGCAGTCGGCACTCGACTCCACCGAACCGGTGGCTGGCGCATTCATCCTGTTCGATCTCGATCACTTCAAGACCATCAACGATGCACTCGGCCATGATGTGGGCGACGAGCTGCTGAAAGGCGTCGCCGCACGCATCAGCGAAGCCGCGCCACCCGGCGCCTGCATCGCCCGTTTCGGCGGCGACGAGTTCGCACTGCACATTCCGTCACTGGGCGCCACCGACGAAGCGTCCCCGCAAACAGCCCTGCGCATCGCCCGCGAAATCGGCGCCCGACTCTCCGCCCCGCTCCACATCGGCAACCATGATCTGGTCGTCGGCGTGAGTGCCGGCATCGCACTGCTCCCCGGCGCTGCCCGGGATGTCGACAGCGTGCTGCGCCAGGTCGACATGGCGCTGTACCGCGCAAAAGCCACCGGGCGTCATACCGCCGCATTGTTCGAGGGCAGCATGCAGGCCCACGCCGATCGCCGCCTGTTGCTGGAAAAGGGGCTGCGGCTGGCCCTCGAACGCGGCGAATTCGAGCTGTACTACCAGCCCCAGCTCGACATGCAGGGACGCTTCATCGGTGCCGAGACGTTGCTGCGCTGGCGGCATCCCGAACATGGACTGATCGACCCGACCGAATTCATTCCGATCGCCGAGGAAACCGGCCTGATCCACCGCATCGGCCGCTACGTCCTGCAGCAGGCCTGCCTGGAACTGGATGCGTGGCCAGCCGCGCAGACGCAGGCGCGCCTCTCGATCAATGTCAGTCCGTGGCAGTTGTTCGCCCAGGATTTCGTGCGTACGCTGCAGGAAACCGTTGCTTCGACGCGTGCCGACCCCAGGCGCCTCACGCTGGAGATCACCGAAAATGCCTTCCTGCACGACCTGGACGACGCCGCCGGCAAGATCCGCTCGCTCGAAGCTGTCGGCTTCCAGTTCTCGCTGGACGATTTCGGCTCCGGCTATACCTCGCTGGCCAGCCTGAAAAAACTTCCCGTGCGCGAACTCAAGATCGATCGCACGTTCATCGAGGGACTGCACACTGGTACGCATGACCGTTTCATCGAGGTCATGATCACCATCGCCCATCACCTCAAGCTGTTCGTGGTCGCCGAAGGTGTCGAAACCGAGGAGCAACGTGTCGCGCTGATCGACCTGGGCTGCGACGCCATCCAGGGCTATCTGATAAGCCATCCGCTGCCGGCAACGGCGTTCCGCCGGTGGCTCACCGAATACACCGGTTGACCCACGTCCACGATCAGCGCCCTCGCGGAGACTCCGGCTGACCTGCCAGGTGCCCGCCGAACGAATCACTCATCCTCAGGCAGATCGCCCAGATCCGGCAGATCGGAGAGGTCCAGTATGTCGGGAAGCCGCGCTGCAGGCGCGGGTCCCAGCGACCAGCGTTCGACCACCTCCTGGCGGCCCTGCCCGAAGAAACACCGTACCAGCACGAATTCCCGCACGGTCCAGCGAATCGGCACGATGGATTCCCGGATGGCATCGATCGCATGACCATGCAACAGAATGACATGCGGCAGGTAGCTGGAAACTCCAGTCACTGCCAGTCCGCATCGACGCTGTGCCTCGGCGAGCGCCAGGCGAAGCTTCAATGCCGATTCGGTACTGGCGCTGTCCGCGCACAGCACGAACGGAAAACGGCCGTCATTGACACTGAACCGCATGGCTGCATCCAGTGTGATGTCAAAGGCGTGGGCGTGCACCTCACCGGCGGCAGCCAGCAAGGCAGCCTCCACTGAAGGCAATGGGCGGATCGGGTTGCCCATCGGGCAGATCGCCAGATGAAGGCTGTCGATCCCGACTGCCGAACCACTCACCCGATGTGATTTGCGAAAACGCTCACTGGCGCCGGCAATCGCCGCACGGGCCTGCTCATCCGGCAGCACGGCAAAGAAGAAGCTGACGCCGTCAGCAAGTTCGCGATGCATCGTCGGGACGGGAATGAGCCGAGCCTCCATGGTTGTGGGCGGTAACGACACCTGATGCATTCCACGAGGACATGACCACGTCGTGGTGGCTGTCAGCCTGCCGTGAGTCGAGCGACGCTACAAGTGTCGATACCGGTACAGCCATCACATCGACACCATGGTCACGGCCAATCGCAAATAAATGCGCCACGACCTCCCACTGACTGTATCGGGGAGCCTGCCGGGCCATTCGTTGTCGACCTGCTGATTGGAGTTCACCGAACTCGTTGAAGGCGTCATGCAATGACGCAAGGCCGCCATTGCATATGCCTGCTCTTTGGCATCCGGCAACGAATGGACGAAGATGGTGCCGACCTGACAGCAGAGAACCGTGCATGAGCATTCCTACCGTCCGCGCGAACGCCAACTCCGCCACGCCATTCATGGTCACACTGAGCGACGACCAGGGACATCTCTGGATGGCGGATGAGCCCATCGACGGAGGCGGCTCCAACACCGGTCCAGCGCCGCACCGTCTGTTGCTGTCGGCGCTGGGCGCCTGCACCGCCATCACCCTGGAGATGTATGCCGCACGCAAGCAGTGGCCGTTGACCGGGGTCGACGTGGAACTGCGCTTCAATCCCGAAGGCGCGCCGGCTTCCGGCAACGACATCACGCGTGCGGTCACGCTGCAGGGACCGTTGACCGACGAACAACGCGCGCGTCTGTTGCAGATCGCGAACGCCTGCCCGATCCACAAGGTGCTCACCGGCGAGGTTCGCATCGCCACGCGACTGGAAGGCGAGCACGCATGACCCGCATCCTCGGCATCTCCGGCAGCCTGCGTGCGCAATCCTGGAACACTGCCCTGCTGCGCTCGGCGCAGGCCCTGGTCGACACCGGCGTGACGCTGGATATCGCCACCCTGCATGGCATACCGCTGTACGACGGTGACCTCGAAGCACGCGAAGGACTGCCTGCGGCGGTCAGCACGCTGAAGGAACGCATCGTCGCCAGCGATGGCGTGCTGCTGGTCACGCCGGAATACAACAACGGCATACCCGGCGTGTTCAAGAACGCGATCGACTGGCTGTCACGACCGGCAACCGATATCCCGCGTGTCTTCGGCAATCGTCCATTCGCCGTGATCGGCGCGTCACCCGGCGGCTTCGGCACGATCCTCGCCCAGAACGGGTGGCTGCCGGTATTGAAGACACTTGGCACGCGGCAGTGGGCAGGTGGGCGCCTGCTGGTGTCGCGTGCGCACAAGGTGTTCGACGAACACGGCGAGTTGCAGGACGCCACGATACGTCAGCAACTGGGTGATTTCGTGCGCCACTTCGTGGATTACCTCGAAGGCCGGTCATAACCGACGGCATCGGGCGAGTCACTCGCGCTCCCGCAATATCGACGTCAGTCGCCAAGTTGCTCTTTTCGCGTGACCGGACCAATATGCAACAAGGAGGTTGCATATGAACACTTCATCCGATCGAATCGAAAGACAGATCCTGCTCAAGGCTCCTCGTTCGCGCGTCTGGCATGCGCTGGCCGATGCCGAGACCTTCGGCGACTGGTTCGGGGTGGCGCTCAAGGGCAAACGTTTCGTCGCCGGCCAGCGCACACAGGGGTACATCACTTATCCAGGCTACGAACACCTCTTGTGGGATGTGCTGGTCGAGCGTGTCGAGCCGGAGCGTGCCCTGTCCTTCCGCTGGCATCCCTACGCGGTGGATCCCGCAGTCGACTATTCGCGGGAAATCGCCACCCTGGTGCTGTTCGAGCTGGAAGATGTCGAGGGTGGCACGCTGCTGCGACTGGTCGAATCCGGCTTCGACAACATTCCTGCGTCACGTCGCCTGGAGGCGTTCCGCATGAACAGTGGTGGCTGGGACCAGCAGATGAAGAACATCGAAAAACATGTCGCTTCGCCGTGAGCCGCCCCTGCGAAGGCTGAAGGGCCCCGCACTGCGCGAATACGCACCGACCTTCGCCGCGCTGGGTGATGAAACCCGCCTGCATCTCGTCGCGGCCATGTGCGTCGGCGGCACCATGTCGATCACCCAGCTGACTGCCGGTACCGCCATCACACGGCAGGCTGTCACCAGGCACCTGCAGATTCTCGCGGATGCCGGGCTGGTGCGCGACGTCAAGCTCGGACGCGAGCGCCTGTGGGCGCTGGAGCCGACACGACTGGAACAGGCACGGCACTCGCTCGACATGATCGCGCAGCAGTGGGACCACGCGCTGATGAGGCTGAAGGCGACCCTGGAGCAGTGAGTGCCCGATGCCATGCACGTCTGGCGCTGCCGTCGGATATCCAGGCGAGACCGGCGACGTGGCCATGAGATGAATCGATCCCGACTCCCCGCGCTGATTGATCAAAACTACACATGATTTGGCATAGACTCGCTCGTCGGCGATCAGAATGACATGCCAGCCGTTACCGTCATTGCTCCATGTCGCCGTGGTGATTCACTTCTTCGCATGCATTCGATGCTGGCCCCATGCATGCGACAACAGCGACACAGTGAGGAGCATACGTTCATGACTCACGCCGTTCGAACTCCCTTGTACCGACAGATCGCCGTAGCCGTCTTCGCCGTGGTGGTGACTGCGTCCGCACTGCCCGCCCATGCACAATACCGACGCGATGGATATCGCGGGCGTCCTGCCCCCGTCTATCGCGGGCATGATTATCGCCGTGGCGGCGGTGGCAACGGTGGCGCACTTATCGCCGGCGCCCTGCTTGGCGTGATTGCCGGTACAGCGATAGCCAATTCAAACGTGACACAGCCGCCACCGACCGTGGTCTACACGTCGGCGCCGCCTGCACCGCCACCGGGCGAGGTCTACTACGACAACAACATGCCACCGCCTCCGGCAGGCCAGCCATACCAGAACTGAGGATCACGACGGCTTTCCCGTCGGACCATCGTCGATCGGATCACGTGAATCGGAGCATCCAACCATGAAAAGCGTAATTCGCAATGTTGCTGTGCCCGCATTGTTGTCGTTTGCCATGCTTGCCAGTGCTGCCTGGGCACAGCAGACAACCTCGGCGTCGGAGACTCCCTCTTCGACTGCACCAGCTGCAAAAACGCACTCGCAAAAGCGCGCAGATGCGGTGGAACAGCGCATCAGCGATCTGCATGCGCAACTGAAGATCACCGACGCCCAGTCGAAGCCATGGGACGCGTTCGCGCAGACCATGCGCGACAACGCCACGCATACCGCCCAGGCTTTCCGCGATCGCTCACAGAAGCTTTCGTCGATGAACGCCGATGAAGCCATGAAGTCCTACGCGCAACTCGCCCAGAATCATGCGGACAACATGCAGAAACTGTCCACCGCCTGGAGCGCCCTGTACGCCGTGTTGTCGGACGATCAGAAGCAGACCGCCGATGCCATGTACCGGAACCAGAGTGCAAAGCGGCACAACGCACCACGCAAGCACAAGACCAGTGCACCAGCGAGCGCTGCTTCTTCCGGCTAGATACTGGGCTGGACGGTGCCTGATCAAAAACAGTGACGGCAGGTCGGCAACATACGAAGGTCAGAGAATTTCTCTGACCTTTTTTGTGTGCCCGGCACGAGGTTCGATCAGCCCGGAGTGAAAGCATTCATCAGTCAACTGACGCAGTTCACTGGATGAAGAAAATTTCATGTGGCGCGCTGATGCTGCAACGCATCATTCGCGCCTACAATACGGGTATCCGTCGCTCCACCCGGCAACCCGTCCCACTCCCCCGATTGACTCATGACCGATGCTTCCTGCATTTCCACGGCAGCGGAAAGCCGCCGCCCCGGCGTGCTGCTGCCGATTCTCAGCACTGTCGCCTTCACCTTTGCCACCTATCTGACCATCGGCTTGTCGCTGTCGGTGCTGCCGGGATTCGTCCATGGCCAACTCGGCTTCGGCGCGATGCTGGCCGGGCTGGCGATCAGCATGCAGTACGTGGCGACCCTGATCAGTCGCCCACATGCCGGGCGCATGGCCGACACGCTGGGACCCAAACGCACGGTACAAACCGGACTGACGATGTGTGCGGTCAGTGGCGCACTCCTGCTGGTGGGCGCACTTGCGGTTGACCACCCCCTGCCAAGCCTCGGCCTGATCCTGCTGGCGCGCCTGGCACTGGGCTGCGCCGAAAGCTGTGTCGGCACCGGTTCCATCGCCTGGGGCATGGGTCAGGTCGGTCATGAACATACGGCACGGGTGATTTCGTGGAATGGCGTGGCCACTTATGGCGCACTCGCCGCCGGCGCGCCACTTGGCGTCCTGCTGCAGCGCCAGTTCGGTTTCGCCGCCATCGGCGTGCTGACCCTGGCACTCATGCTTGGCGCCTTGCCGCTGGCCAGACTCAAGCGCGCCACGCTCGTGGCCAGCGATGAACGTTCGCCATTCCGCACTGTGGCCGCCCGCGTGGTGCCCTATGGCGTGGGCCTTGCGCTTGGCTCGATCGGTTTTGGCTGCATCGCAACCTTCATCACGCTGTTCTATGCAGCGCGTGGCTGGAGCGGTGCCGCGCTGACACTGAGCGTGTTCGGCGTGATGTTCGTCGGCGTGCGTTTCGTGTTCGGCCGAACCATCAACTGGCTGGGCGGCTATCGCGTTGCCATGGCATCGCTTGCCATCGAGGCGATCGGGTTGCTTACGCTGTGGCTGGCGAGCGATGTGCGCATGGCGGCCATGGGCGCGGCAATCGCGGGGCTGGGATTTTCGCTGGTATTCCCGGCACTCGGCGTGGAAGCTGTCCAGCGCGTGCCCGAACACAGTCGTGGTTCGGCCCTCGGTGTGTTCTCCGTCTTCCTCGACGTGGCAATGGCCATTGCCGGCCCGATCGGGGGCTGGATCGCCAGCGGCATGAGTTACAGCGCGATCTATGGCTTCGCGGCCGTGGCTGCGATGCTGGCCATCGTGTTGACGCTGGTGCTGCAGGCGCGCGCTACGGTCAGCACAACCTGATCCCTTCCCTGCCGTTTATCCTGCGGAAACACGAACGTCACTCAAGTTTTGTTTCGTCCAGCCACGCCATATCCCTGCATCAAGCTGTGCGCGTTGCTTGCACAGCCGTCCAGACATCCAATTGCATCACGCGAAGTGCGTGAGATATGGTTGGGGGTGGTCGCATGCAACAACCTGCATCGACCAAATGATCACTACAGGGGGTGCAACGATGCGGTATCTGAAAATCCTGGCTCTGCTTGCCATTTCCACAACATGTTTCGGCCAGACGCCTCCGGCGGCCAACACGACGGCCAGCAATGTCGCCAGGATGACGCCGGAGCAGCAGCGACAGCAGTTCCGCTGCGAGCAGACCCGAGAGCAGATCAAGGAGCTGCTCAACCGCAAGGTCACGGGGCCATCCGACAGCGATAACCTGGCATCCCTGCGGAAGAACGAAAGGATCGCATGCGTGCCGCCGCTGGTGTCGCTGCCACCTTCGGCAGCCACGTCACCGGCCAAGTATCCGCTTCAGGCAGTGCGCCAGAATCAT
The DNA here is from genome assembly GCF_002001045.1 of Rhodanobacter sp. C01. Lineage (GTDB taxonomy): Bacteria > Pseudomonadota > Gammaproteobacteria > Xanthomonadales > Rhodanobacteraceae > Rhodanobacter. The sequence goes on from NZ_MUNR01000009.1 coordinate 158,497, forward strand.
CAGGGTGTGGTGATTGTCCGTGTCGAACTTGCAGCGGACGGATCGGTAACCGACGCCAGTGTCTACCAGTCGAGCAGCTTCCAGGAGCTGGATCGCTCGGCCCTTGCTGCCGTGCGCAACTGGCATTTCGACACGAGCCTGGGCACCTCCCTGAGAGTGCCGGTGCGCTTCAGTCTTGCCAATTGACCGGACTGGCAGTCGTTTGCTGATCGCCGGGGAACCGTTTCGGCTTCCCTCGCGCCACAAACCACATCCGCAGGAAGTACTTGCCAGTGGTCCGATGGATTGGCCCTGGCAGTCCTTGCAAAGGATCCGGGTGTGTACGCCATGCCGGCACTGCATCCATGATGCTTGATCCATGATGCTTGCAGATCAGACGGGGGCACCGACCGACATGGCCATACGCGCCAACGCGCTTCTGCACGCACTGCGCGAAGCTGTCGTGACCATGCTGGCCACGATCATCACGCTTGCGTGTGCCGTGATGATCGCGCCAGGACCAGGCCCAGCGGTACTGGCGGTGGTGCTTTGCCTCTCACTGTCGCGCAGTCAGCTCGATCGCGATCTGCGCGGTCGAGTCGAGGCGGCCATGACACTGCCTCTCATCGGCCTGGCTGCGGTCGGCGTCGGCCGGCTGCTGTTGCACGCGCCCTGGCTCGGCGCATCAGTCTTCGTCGCCGGCATGTTCCTGTCGATCTGGTTGCGCCGGTTCGGCCCCATGGCGCGGCGCGCAGGCTCGCTGATCGCATTGCCCTTTGTCGTCCTGCTTACCACGCCGCACATTCGGGTGGCATCGGACAACGCCATTCCGGCGCCGCTGATACCGGTTCTCATCGCGTTGCTGGCCCTGCTGTGGGTGGGCCTGCTGCATGCGCTCGCGCGTCGCATGCGCTTGCTGCCACCTGCGCCGATACGGGAGCGACCGGCGTTGGCACCGGCGCCGATTCACACGAGCTCACTGCATCCGGTGGCGAGTACCCGGATGGCCATCCAGATGGCCGTCGCACTCACCGCATCCTTCGTGGTCGGCTACATCTTCTTTGCCGAGCGATGGGCCTGGATCGTGCTCACCGCCTTCATCGTCAACAGCGGCAATCGTGGCCGGCTGGATGTTGCGTACAAGAGTGTGCTGCGTGTGCTGGGAGCAGCGGCAGGAACCCTCCTTGCCTTGACACTCACCCTCCATGTCGGATCGCACGACATGACGACCGTGGTGCTGATTCTCGCCGCCGTCTTCCTCGGTGTGTGGCTGCGCCCCCTGGGCTACGCATGGTGGGCGCTCTTCGCCACCCTTGCGCTTGCCTTGCTGCAAGGCTTTGCCGATTCGTCGGCGCCAGGCATCCTGTGGCTACGGCTGGAGGAAATAGTGATCGGTGCGATCATCGGCGTTGCTTCGGCGTGGCTTGTGCTACCCGTGCGCTCCACGGCTGTGCTGCGGCGGCGCATTGCCGATGCGCTGGCGACGATCTCCGACGCCCTTGATCCTGCGACACCGGCACGCATGTCCGATGAGATCGCCGCCGCGGTTGCCAGCGTGGAACAGATGGCACCAGCCTACCGGGCAAGCCGTCTGCTGACGCGAAATTTCCGCCATCCGCAGCCTGCTGACTGGGTGGATACGCTGGTGGCATGCCGTGACTCCGCGATCGCACTGATCGAGAAAGGCGAAGCCCCGGGTCCCGTGCGACGGGCCCTCGGGGCAGCGCGCAAGTCGATGCGCGAGCCCGATGAAATCCTGCCTGCCTTGCAGGATCTGCGTCGCTCACTGACCGGCTAGCAGACACGGTGCATAATCTGCACTGGCCGCTGACAACATCGCGTCAGCCGTGGCTGACCACCGGCACGATCCATGCTCTCTTACCCGGCGCCGGACTGAACGCGAACCAACGCGCAATGATTTGCTGACAACCGATCGGGACCGTTCGCGTTAGTTTTCCCTCCACCATCGGAACGGGTCGCGGCGCTGTCATGTCGGTGAAATATTCTTGCTTCCGTTCACGTCGCGCCCGAATTGCTGGCGTCGAACACGCCATTGCCTCGGCAACCTTGCGGTGAACACCTCCGTGCCATACAGCAACGACGCCACTCGGAAACGGTTGAGGGGCGACATGGCATGGATGCTTGCCGTGCTTTGCATCGGCTTGCTGGCAAGATTGCTGCACATCGAACGCCAACCGTTCTGGCTTGACGAGGCGCTGACCTTCCAGCGGATTCATCTCGGTACCAGCAGCCTGATCGCCGACAGTTACACCAACCGGCACATGCCAAGTTATTTCCTGCTGCTGCAGCTGATCTCGCAGTTCGACCCTGCCAGTGCCATTCTGCGAATCCCTTCGGCGCTGTTCGGCGCCTTGTCCGTCGGCATGGTATTCGCCATCGCGCGACGCATCAGTGGTCGCAGTGCAGCGATCGTCGCCGGGCTGCTGATGGCGTTATCGCCGCTGCAGGTAGAGTACGGCCAGGAAGCACGCTCCTACACGCTGGTGACCTTGCTGATCACCATCGCGCTGTGGGGCCTGGTGCGCCTGGCGCAGAATCCGACGCGAGCGTCGCTGGATATTCGCCATGCCGATTTCGACTGGTTCGGATGGGTGTCTTATGTATTCGGCACGGTCGGCGCGCTTGATGTACTCAGCGACGCGTTGCCCTGGCTGATTGCGGCCAATGCTTCGCTGTTCATGATCTGGCGCAACTTGCGCATGGAACCCTCGGCCAGCCCGCGCACCGGTTTCCGACGCAACTGGCTGCTCGGTACCGTGGTGATCCTCGCATGCTGCGTGCCTTTCTACGGCGCAATTCTGGCAGCGAGTGACGGTCAGATGTTGCACAAGTTCGACTGGATTCCACCCTTGAGCTGGCAAACTCTCAAGGTCGCCGCCAAGAGTGCATACCTGATGCGCATGGCCGCCGTGGTGCGGTTCAGCGTGCTGCCCACGGCCGTGCCGTTGCTCGGCCTGATGGTGGCGATATTGGGAGCCATCGGCCTGTGGCGCATGCGTGGCAGGCCGGAAGGAGTCGTCCTGTTGCTGGGCTTTGCCGTGTTGCCGCTGTTGCTGCTCGCTCTTTCGCCGATCAAGTCCATGATGCTGCCACGCTACATGCTGTGGAGCGCGGTGCCATTTTTCGTGCTGGGAGGCATCGGCTCCGCCGCACTGCCACGCCCCATCCGGCCTGCTGCAGCCATGGTGCTGCTGTTTGTATGTGCGATAAACCTTGCACCGGTTTACCGGGTCGAGACCAAGCCACGCTGGGACATGGCGGCCGCCACGCTGGCCGCCGATGTCCAGCCCGGCGATACCGTATTCACCGGCGACCCGAATGCACCCACCATGCTGGCAGTGCTGCAACCGAAAGGCGCGGCGCCGATCGGGACCACCGCGCTGGTGACGCCGCAACTCGACGTGGCCCTCGCGCGCTGGAAACAGGGCAGCCGCGTCTGGGCAGTGAACGGTCGTTCGGCGCTGGGGCAACGCGAGGATCTCGATGCCTTCAAGGATCGCATCGCCGCGCTGGGCGCGCCGACCCTGCAGATCCCCGAAGGCAAGGAAATCACCATCCTGATGTTCCCTGCACCCACTGACGCAGACTGAACAACCCGGCTGGATTGTTGCCTGCAGCGCCCTTCGGCAATACGCCGCTGTCACTCCACAGGTCGGCTAGCCACGGCTGCCGCATGCTCGGGTCCTGCTCCTGAAGCCCGTCCCATTCTTGCGGGATGTCGATTTTCCGATATCCCGTTCGTCGCATGAGGGCCATATCCCCCATATCACCATTCCCTGGCTCCGCCCGCCTGGGCAAGCCCGTACACGCAAGGTGACCCGCCATGACTCTCAGGCTCTACGCCCACCCGTTTTCCTCGTATTCGCAGAAAGTGCTGGTCGCGCTGTACGAGAACGACACGCCATTCGAGTGGTGCTCGCTCACGCCGGACAACCCCGAAGCGTATGCACAGTTCGCGCAATGCTGGCCGCTGAAACGTTTTCCGCTGCTGGTGGACGGCACGCACACCGTGCCCGAAGCCAGCATCATCATCGAGTACCTGGGCCTGCACTATCCCGGATCGATGCAGCTGATCCCCGCGGACAACCGGGCTGCGCTCGAAACAAGGATGATGGATCGCTTCTTCGACAACTACATCTCCACACCGCAGCAGAAAATCGTCGCCGACAGCCTGCGACCGGAAGCCAAGCGCGATGCCCACGGTGTAGCCGAGGCTCGCGCGATGCTCGACACCGCCTACAGCTGGCTCGACAAGGCGATGGCCGACCGCGAATGGGCTGCCGGCGATCGTTTCAGCCTCGCCGACTGCGGTGCCGCGCCGTTCCTGTTCTATGCCGACTGGACGCATCGCATCGACGCGTCGTTTGCGAACGTCATTGCCTACCGGCAGAGATTGCTGGCCCGGCCATCCTTCGCTCGCGCCGTCGACGAAGCACGCCCGTACCGTCCGCTGTTCCCGCTCGGCGCACCCGATCGCGATTGATGCACCCTTTCCCAGACGGAGACTGATCATGACCCACGCCACCCAGCTGGTTCCCGCCATCGAACTGGTCAAGCGCAGCAGCATGCGTTTTCCCAACGAAAGCGACGACTATCGCCACGCGCGCAATGCCCTGCTCGCCGAGGAGATCGAGCTTCGCCGGCACATCGAGCGCGTCGCCGAGCAGCGTCGCGCGCTGCCGCCCGGTGGGGAAGTCACCAGTCGTTACCATTTCCAGGGCGAACACGGCCCGGTCGATTTCGCTGGCTTGTTCGGCGACAAGCAGACGCTGGTCGTCTACAGCTACATGTTCGGCCCGCAACGCGAGCGGCCGTGCCCGATGTGCACCTCGCTGTTGAGTGCATGGGACGGCGAAGCGCGTGATGTCGGACAGCGAGTCGCACTGGCCGTGGTCGCGCGCTCGCCGATCGATCGCCTCGTCGCGTTCAAGAAGGAGCGTGGCTGGCGCCACCTCAGGCTGTACTCGGACATCGACGGCAGCTTCAGCCGCGATTACCACGGCATCGACAAGAACGGCGGCGACGACGCAGCCTTCAACGTGTTTACCCGTCGCGATGGAGTCATCCGCCATTTCTGGGCCGGCGAAATGGGCATGGAGAGCGCCGATCCGGGCCAGGACCCGCGCGGCGCACCCGATCTGATGCCGCTCTGGACGATTCTCGACGTGACGCCCGAGGGGCGCGGCACCGACTGGTATCCGAAACTCGACTACGACGACTGATGCCGGAAGGCACGGCGATCTGAACAGGCCGTATCATGTTGTCCGCACCATGTCCGGACAACATCGACATCGTCCGCGGACAGTCAACCTCTGCGGCATGCGACGCTCGAAATGGCTTGAAATGGGGCTTTCTGGAAATCAATGACGTTGGCACGAGCCTTGCCATAGATATCTCGAAAGCTTCATTTCCACACTCACGGAGAGCCGCCATGAAATTCGAGACCCTGATGCTGCAGAGCCTGTTCGCCATCTGCCTGTTGATCTGCGTGTCCACCCTGGGCGCCATGCTGACGTCGCAACCAACCGTATCGAAGGTTGCAGCAAACCATGCCCCTGTTGCAGCGGCGACGAACTCGGCCAGCTGAGTCGCTTGAACGATTCGGTGGCGCTGGAAAATTCCTGAGCAACCAGTGCCACATCCCTGACCGTGCCGTTGTCGATTCCCGTTCCGCTCGATCGTCAGATTGAGTGAGGGCTTCTCCTCCATCCACGGAAACCGTCATGTCGAATGTCACCCGCCTGCATCGTGTCTTGCGCGCACCACCCGAACGCATCTACCGCGCTTTCCTCGATGCCGACGCCAAGGTCAAATGGCTGCCGCCCAACGGCTTCACCGGCAAGGTGCATCACCTCGATGCCAGGGTCGGCGGCAGCTACAAGATGTCCTTCACCCATTTCTCGACCGGCGAGTGCCACAGCTTCGGCGGCACGTACGTGGAGCTCACGCCACACGAGCGCATCCGCTACATCGACCGGTTCGACGACCCCAACCTGCCCGGCGAAATGCCGGTAACCATCACCCTGAAGGCGGTGTCCTGCGGCACCGAGCTGCACGTGCTGCAGGAAGGCGTGCCCGATGTCATCCCGGTCGAGCAGTGCTACCTCGGCTGGCAGCAATCGCTGGTGCTGCTCGGCAAGCTGGTGGAGGCTGAGGTTTCGGGTTGACGATCCGGGTGACGAAGGTGGTCATTTCGACTCGACTGCGTCCGACTTTTCTGTTTCCCGGCTCTCGTTTGCCGCATGCATGCGGCGGATGCGCACCGTGCTGCCGCCTTCGTAGGTCACCACGTAGGTGGAACCTTCGTGCGCCTGTCGTGCCACTTGCACCGGATCGGCCTGAATGGCCTTCTGTACGGCGTCCTGGTGGAACGCAGCCAGATCGCCGTTCGGAATCAGCATCAGGGGCGGGGTGATCTGCTGGAAGCTGGTGAAGTGGCCGCCGCATTTGGTGGTCGTGGCGTCGAACTTGAACCAGCCCTGGCCGCAGCTCACGCCGGACACTTCGGGCAGGCGCTTGAGCCAGATGAAGTACTTGTTCTCGTGGGTGATCCAGACCCGATTGCGCCGGGTATTGTCCCCTCCGATATCGTCCGACTTCCAGATGCGGACCAGCGAAGCCTGGTGGCAGTCAGCCGATGCGCATTCCTGCAGCACCAGATATTCGTCGTCCTGCAGATGGATCGGCTCGATGCTGAGGATGTCGTCCTTCACCAGCGCCTGTGCCGGGAACACCACCGAAGGCATGCGCGGGTCGACCTTGAAGTCCCCCGAGATCAGGTAGCCGCCGTGTTGCGACGAGTATGCAGGCGCGGTGACCTTCACCGCAGGCAGCGTGGTTTGCGCCGAGGCGACGAGACTCGCCAGGGTCACGCTACCCATCCATAAGGTGTGTGCGAGTTTCATCAGGCCTCCTGACCATGGACGAAACAGTCACCGCGGTGACACGTGGCGGCAAATGCCGTTGCAATCCTAATCCTGGCAGATGCCCATTGCCACACGCATGGCTACTGCCGTGGATCGTGTTCGGGATTGCCCTGGTACCTTTGCGACGTGCTCCGAACGTTATTGAACAGTGTCCAGAAACGTCGCGGACGGGACAAAGAACAGCGCACCGGTGACGGCCCTGCTGAAATCCAGCAGCCGATCGTAGTTCCCCGGCGGATTGCCGACGAACATGTTGACGAGCATCTGCTCGATCCGGTCCGGGGATCGCGCATAACCGATGAAGTAGGTGCCGAACTCGCCCTTGCTGGCATCGCCGAACGGCATGTTGTCGCGCACGATCTGCAGCTGCTCGCCATCCTTCTCGATATTGGTCAGGACGTTGTGTGCGTAGGGAGCCTTCGCCGCATCGGCCTGCTCGATATCCGAGAGTTTCGCCCTGCCGATGATGTTTTCCTGTTGCTCGACGGGCACCGCGTTCCACGCCTTCAGGTCGTGCAGGTACTTCTGCACGATGACGTAGCTTCCACCAGCGAAGGTGGGGTCTTCGTCGCCGATGACCGCCGCGTCGATGGCGTCCTGGTCCACGGGATTCTCGGTGCCGTCGACAAAGCCGAGCAGATCGCGCTCGTCGAAGTACTTGAAGCCATGCACTTCGTCTGCCATCGAAACCGCGTCGCCGAGGCGGGACAGGATCTGCGTCGCCAGCTCGAAGCACAGGTCCATGCGCATGGCACGGATGTGGAACAGGATATCTCCCGGCGTGGCGACGGCGTGGTGCTGCCCCTTGATCTCGCGGAACGGGTGCAAGGCGCCGGGCCTCGGCTGCCCGAAAAGCCGGTCCCACGCGTCGGACCCGAAGCCCATGATGCAGGACAGGCGACCATCCGGTTCGTGGAAACCTACAGCGCGCAAAAGCGACGACATGTCGCCACAAAGCGCTCGTACCGGCTCTTCATGGTGAGGTTCGGGATGCAACGTCACCACGAGAAAAATGGCAGCGCTCGTAAGCTTGCCGACAACAGGCTGCGGAACGACAGAAGACACGATCAACCCCTTGCGAACTGTTCTTCTCAGTATGCCCCGGCTCGATGAAGTTCCAAAGTGGGATGACACCCGAACTGGCCCGGATTTGCTTCAGGGCTTGTCGATCCGGCCGTTCTTGACTACGAACGCGATCTTGCGGGTGTTGTGGATGTCGCGCGTCGGATCAGCCGTCAGCACCACCAGGTCGGCGCGCTTGCCGGGCGCGATCGTGCCGCGCTGGGCCGATTGCCCCATGGCGGCCGCACTGACCTCGGTGGCGGACTGGATCGCCTCGACCGGCGTGAAGCCGCAGTGCTCGACCAGCAGGGTCATTTCATCGTGCACTGCCGGCAACGCGTTCAACCGGGGCCCCTGCGCATCGGCGGGCAGCCCCGAACCATCGGTGCCCACATCCACCCGTACACCGTACTGGTGCGCCAGCCGGGTGACCGCATAGCTCCACGGCACGATGCCGGCCCCCATGTCATGTGGATGGCGCTGTGCTTCCTCCACGAAGGCCAGCAGCGTGGCGTCGAGTATGGTGCCGTGCTGCTTCATCGCCTTGAACAGCGCGAGGATTGCCGGCGCATCCGGCGGAACATGCGTGAAATCGCCGAGCGCACGCACGCCGTAGTCGTCCGGCACCTTCGGCGCTGCCTCCCAGACCAGGTACGGACTATGCGAGATGGTATCGACGCCGGCGTCCACCGCATCGCTGGGCTTGGCCGGGAAGATCGTCGCATGCGTCCACACCTTCAGCCCCTGCCGATGCGCTTCGGCGGTGATCTTCGCCACCAGGTCGGTTGGCAGGTTCGCGTAAAGCTTGAGCGCAGTCGCTCCGGTACCCTTGGCTTCGGCCACGGCAAGCGGAAGATTGGTGGTCTGGTCGATCGCCTGCATCCATGGTGCATGCCCCAGCGGTTCGCCCGCGGAAGCCTCCTGCGCGCGTACGTCCTCGGCGAAAAAGCTCGGCCCGGCCAGCAAGGCCACGTAGAAAATGTCTGGCGACGCCAGCGCATCCGAATTCGCCTCGCCGGCGAGATAGCCGAGCAGCCGGTCGTCGCCCGCCATGTCGCGCACGGCGGTGACACCGCCGCGCAAGAGCGCCGCCAGATGCGGCTGGTAGTGCGCGAAATCCGGCTCGGCGCCGGTGAGATGCACGTGCGCATCGATCAGGCCCGGGATCACGTAGCGTCCGCTCAGATCCTTCACCTGCGCACCCTTCGGCGCCGCACGGCTGCCATCCGGATAAACCGCTGCGATGCGGCCGCCCTCGATCGCGACAGTCATGTTCGCCTGCTCCGGCGCACCGGTGCCGTCGATCACCGTGGCATGCGTCAGCAGCATGGACGGCTCGGCGGCAAAAGCCGGCAGCGCCAGCGCGAACGGCATCGACAACACCAGGCGCTTCAGGACGCTACTCGTGGACATTCCCCTCTCCCTTTGCGGTATCAACGGAACAGCCGCACCAGGCCTCAACTCAGCGGCAACGCAAAACAGCCGCAGGTGAAACTCGGATCAGGATACTGTTTCAGGAAAAATCGATTCTGACACCTGTTTTTTCTTACCGAACCGGACAACGCGACCGCTGAAACCAGACGGTCCGGGCCTCGTGGTCATACACCAGCCGGTAGCGGCCCATCAGATCGGCACCGAGCAACATGGCCGGCTTGCCGCCGAAATCCTGCGCCAGCACAGGGAGATCGACCACCTGCCCCTTAGCGCCGGCGAATACGGCCGTAGCCACACGCACCTCGCCAATCGGGCCGGTGCGTGGCACGAGCTTGTTCATGCTGGTGCCATAGATAGGCTCGTCGTCGTGGAACGACGGGGCTGTCGTGTCGATACCGGCGCCCCTGGCGAAGCTTGGCGTCAGGCGCGTGCGCCTCGATCCCGTGTCCAGCACAGCCACGCCGGCAAACCCGTTGACGGTGACCGGCAGCGTGAGCAAGGTCGTGCCAGGATCTATCCCGGCCTTGACGGACTCGGCGTCTCGCCCCACCACCGCGCCAAGATCAACCGGCTTGGGATAAACCTCTACGGTGCGGCAAGGAAAATCAAAAGCGATCACCGCCTTGTCCATGAAGTCGTTGCCCAGCACGCCAGCCTGACGTCCGGCGTCATGCCGGTTTGGAAGGCCAAACGCCTTGACGTCGTGGATGGGCAAGCCTGCCAGGGACAGGCTGTCGACGCGATACATGGCCACCTTGGCCGAGCCGGTCTGGCCGGATAGATCCTCGCCCTTGCCTTTCTCCTTCGGCAACCGGATCTGATCGGCGAACCATTGGTACACCGCCGATCCGTCCGCACCGCTGTCGAGGATGAAGGGATACGAGCCGTGCCCGTTCACGTAGACGGGCACCGTATCGTGGCCGTCCCTGGCAAGACTCAGGGGCGCCTGTGCCCCGGCGGTGACATCGGCGGCCATCGAAGCAGGCGTGCGGGCCATCACAACGATCAAGGCGCAGGTGAGCTCAGCTATCCAGTGACGACGCATGACGATCTTCCTGTAAAAGTCTGCAGAGGGATCAATGAGTTTCACGACTGGCTTTCGCCATCGGGGACGTATTCGAGGAGATCGCCGGGCTGGCAATCCAGATGGCGGCAGATGGCTTCCAGCGTTTCGAAGCGCACGCCCTTCACCTTGCCGGATTTCAGCAGCGACAAATTGGCTTCGGTGATGCCAATGGCGCGCGCCAGTTCGGTGGAGCGGATTTTCCGACGTGCCAGCATCACGTCGAGTCGAACGACGATGGCCATCAGATGAAACCCTGCCGGTCTTCATCGATGGCGCAGCCGAACGATACGACTCGTGCCAGCGCCAGCACGATCAGTCCGGCCACCAGGGCATCCAGCTGCCGCACTTCCAGCTTGACGGCCACCGCGCTCAGACCGGCGGCGAACAAGCTGGCGTGTGTGATGAGTGGAACGGCCGCATAGGCCACCAATGCCCACGCAATGATGCGGATATGGTGCGTGTTGCGCGCCGTGAACACCTCGCCGCGGCCATACATGCCGAACAGGCGCATCAGGTTCCACAGGATCACCAGGCCGGGCAGCAGCCGCAATGCCAATAGCGCCGTGCACAGCAGTGACTGCGCCACGGTGAAATGGCCGATCGGTACGAAGGCCGCCTCCACCGTATCGGCCATGTGCAACCACGACAGATCCACGTTGAAGGCAAAGCCGCCATGCATGAGGCCGGCACGCTCGGACCGGAAGGCCAATGCGCCGACTTCCAGCAGGTCGACCGCCAGGGTGGCCAGCAGGCACAGGGCTGCCAGCCAGGAGAACCATTTGCCATCGCGGATCAGTCGTGGGCTTGGTGACAGTTGGGCTTCGGACGGCATCTTCAGGTTCTCCCTTGGACGGCGGAAGCCTAACATGAAATTATCGTAAAACAATAATTTATTAAGTCATTTCAATAAATCCATCCAGCCGTCCCACAGCTCACCGCGACGCGCATGTCTGCGTCCATCGCGTCAGGGCGGCGAGGCAGGCGGCCCGTGTCCGGTCGGTCGTTGGCCCTCTGCCGCCCGGCTGTCGCGCCGCATTAATAGTTGTTTACTTACAATGATTGTTCTCATACAATCATTTCATGAAAACAACCCAGAGCCCCGCCGTGCCCGCCACGCCGAACCCAAACCTGATCCTTGCGATCTGCTGCCTCAGCCTGCTAATGGTCGGGATGGATGTCACGATCGTCAACGTTGCGCTGCCCTCGATTCACCGCGATCTGGGCGCGTCGATCTCCGGCCTGCAATGGGTGATCGATGCCTACACGATGGTGGTGGCCAGCCTGCTGATGCTGGCCGGCTCGATGGCGGATCGTTTCGGGCGCCGCCGCGTGTTCCACACCGGCCTGGCCGTCTTCATGCTCGGATCGCTGCTGTGCAGCCTGGCTCCCAACATCCATGCCCTGATCGCCGCCCGTGTCCTGCAGGCTCTTGGAGCCACCATGCTGAATCCGGTGGCGATGTCGATCATCGTCAATACCTTCCATGAGCCCAGGGCACGCGCCCGCGCGATCGGCATATGGGGCGGCGTGGCCGGCGTCTCGATGGCGCTGGGGCCGTTGATCGGCGGTGCCCTCACACAAAGCATCGGCTGGCGTTCGATCTTCTGGATCAATCTGCCGATCGGCGCGGCGGCCATGGTGCTGGCAGCCCTTTACATATCCGAGTCGAAAGCCGCACAAGCGCGACGGGTGGACCCGGTCGGGCAGACGCTGGTCTTTCTCGCGCTCGCCTCGCTGACCTATGCCGTCATCGAGGGGCCGCACATCGGCTGGCAGACGCCGATCATCGAGGGCGCGTTCACCCTGGCTGCGCTTGCCATCGTGGGCTTGCTGGCCTGGGAGCCACGGCGGAAGGAGCCGCTGATCGACTTGCGATTCTTTCGCAGCGCCCCGTTCAGCAGCGCCACCGTGATCGCCATCTGCAGCTTCTCCGCTTTCTCCGGCTTCCTGTTCCTCAACGCCATCTACCTGCAGGAAGTGCGTGGCTACTCGGCCTTTCAGACCGGGTTGTGCACGCTGCCGATGGCGCTCGCCACCATCGTTTGCTCGCCCTTCTCCGGACGGCTGATCGGCACGCACGGCACGCGGCCTTCACTGCTGATCTCGGGTGCGGCAACCCTTGTCAGCGCATTGATGCTTACGCAGGTGACCGCGACGACCCCGCTGGGTTTTCTGCTGTTGAGCTACGTGATCTTCGGCATCGGCTTCGGCATGGTGAATGCGCCCATCACCAACACCGCCGTTTCAGGCATGCCGAAGGCACAGGCCGGGCTGGCTGTCGCGGTGGCGTCCACCAGCCGGCAGATCGGCGCGTCCCTGGGCGTGGCGATTGCCGGTACCATTGCCGGAGCCCGGGGAGTCCTGCGCGACTTCCCGCAAGCAACGCATCCGTTCTGGTGGCTGGTCGTCGGTGGCGGTGCGGTCGTCGTTTTTCTTGGCTGGCTTTCCAGCACATCGTGGGCCCACAACAGCCGGCGCCACGCTGCGCATTTGCTGGAGGAGGCGCCCTCGGGAGCAGCGGTGTGAGCAAGGCAGTACCGAAACAGGGTGACCCCGACATCGTCTGGCAAACGCTGGTCGCATGGGTGATGGACAGCCGCGGCGACTGGCGCCGCAAGGTCACCGACGCCACCGGATTGCCGTTCAGCCGCATACGCGCACTCAAGCGCCTCGGCGCCGGCCCGATGACGCTGAAGGATCTCGCGGACGCGATGTCGACCGATGCCCCGGCAGCAACCGTCGCCATCAACGACCTGGAAAGCCGCGGCCTCGTCGAACGCTATCCGCATCCTGAAAACCGGCGCGCCAAGCTGGTGTCGATCACGGCAGCAGGCCGCAGGGTCATGACCGCCACGCATCGGGTTGTCGAGACAACACCTCCTGCCCTGCGGAGTTTGTCCGCCGCCGACATCAAGACCCTTCGGCGCATTCTGGACAAGGTAGCGGCACATCAGGAATCACCAGCCGAAGACTGACCGAAGAACCGGGTAAGGGATCATGGCGCATGGCCCACGTAGTCGTCTGGATCAGTACTGACCGTAACGCCCGCGCACGGACGCGAGCAGCTTGGCCGGGTCGTAACCGACACCGTCCTTGAACACGGTGACCACGTCCTCGATCGCCTCGATGTGGGTGGAAGGGTCGCCTGCACCAGCAGCAGTAGTGAATACCGTTTGCAGCAAGCCACCTTCGCTGGAAATGAAAATCAGAATGGCCTGGTCCACTGCGGCGCGCACTTCTGAGCCGAGCTCAAAGCGGAGACTGCCCATCGACGAAGCGTTCATGCTGAATCCCTTCGTTGGATTTCTGACGAAGGACTGCCGTTAGGCAGCCACCGGCAAAGAGCTGGTGTACGGGAGACTGCCCATGCCGACCAGCGTGGCTTCGACTGCTTCATCCAACGGCGTATGCGGCTCGTGCCCCAACACGGCAGTCAACTTCGTGTTGTCCATCCGCACAGGGGTGCGCCACAGATAGCGCATCTCGCGCATCTCCCGGAATGTCGTGACAAAGGGTGAGACCAACGTCAGCAGCCACCAGGGGAAAGCGACGACGCGCGGCTCGCTGCCTGCGTGACGGGCCACCACGCGCCGGATCGCCGCGCACATCTGTGTTCCGTCCGCATCCCAGTGACCAGCCATGTGGAAACTGGCAAAGGCGTCCAGCTTCTCGCGGCGTGCCAGCAGCTCGACCATCGTGCGTGCGACGTCCGGCAGATACGACCATTCGTGGCCGATGCCGCGCCCGCCTGGGTAACTCACCGTCTTGACCGGTTTCGCAGGCTTCAGCAGCCCTTGCGAGAACCAGCTGTTGCCGGTTTTCGGGCCAAAGAAGTCGCCGGCCCGTACGATCAGCACGCGTGCACCATCGCGGCTCGCATCGAGCAAATGCTGTTCCATCTCCACCCGAATGGCGCCCTTGCGGGTGACCGGGTGTTGCGGCGAGTTTTCGGCCAATACCGGCAAGGCATCCGGGCCGTAGTTGTAGACCGTGCCGGGAAACACGATCATCGCGCCCTGGGCGATGGCGGCGGCGATGGTGTTGTCCAGCATCGGCAGCACGAGCTCCGACCATCGGCGATAGCCGGGCGGATTGACCGCGTGAACGATGACCGAGCAGTCCTTCGCGGCCTCCAGCACGTCCTGCCGGTTCAGCGCATCGCCGGAGAGCCAGGTCATGCCGTCCTTGCGCTCGCCCGACTTGGCCACGCCGCGCTTCAATGCCCGTACCTGCCAGCCTGCATCGCGCAGCTGCCGCGCGACTTCGCCACCGATGCCACCGGTGGCACCCAGAACCAGAACGTTGTTGTTGGTAGCCATGACCTTGTCCTCACCGTGGTTGGTGGGGAAATTCTGGGCCGTGAGCCACTACCATGGAATTACCTAGCATGATCTATCTGCTATACATTTATGTATGAATACGACAATCGGCTGGGAGTTCTATCGTTCCTTCCTTGGCGTGCTCAAGGAGGGTTCGCTGTCCGGCGCGGCACGCGCACTGGGCATCACACAGCCCACGGCAGGACGGCACATCGCCGCACTGGAACAAGCCCTGGGTGTAGCCTTGTTCACGCGCTCGCAAGTGGGCCTGATGCCCACCGAGATCGCGTTGGCACTGCGCCCGTATGCCGAGGCGATGGAAAGCACCGCTGCCTCGCTGGAACGCACTGCCAGCAGTCACGGCGAAGGCGTGCGCGGTGTGGTCCGCGTGTCAGCCAGTGACGTGATCGGCGTGGAGGTATTGCCGCCTGTCATCGCGCGACTGCGTGAGCAGCATCCCGAGCTGAAGGTCGAGCTCGTCTTGACCGATCGGATACATGACCTGCTGCGACGCGAAGCGGACATTGCCGTGCGCATGATGCGCCCGGATCAGGGGCAGCTGGTCGCGCGACGTATCGGACAGATTGAACTCGGCTTGCATGCACACAAGGACTACCTGCGTCGCCATGGCGAGCCGCGAACGGTCGACGAGCTGGCGAGCCATTCGGTCATCGGCTATGACCAGCCATCGGCCTTTGTCCGCAAAGCCGAAAAATCGGTGCATGGCTTCAGCCGCGACATGTTCTCTTTGCGCACTGACAACAATCTCGCACAGCTGGCCTTGATCCGCGGCGGTGCCGGCATCGGCTTCTGCCAGGTCCCGATCGCCAGGCGGGATGACTCCCTGACGCGCGTGCTGACCAGGAAGTTTTCGATGCAACTCGAGACCTGGGTCACCATGCATGAAGACCTGCGCAACAGTCCCCGTTGTCACGCCACCTTTGACGCCTTGGTCGAGGGACTGCAGCGATATGTTGCCCAGAGGTAGTGCATGGCGTTGGTGACGCTGGCTTCAACCAAAGCAGCGTAAGCGTGATGCTGAAGTGGAATGCTTACTCCGGCATCTCCCGCATAGCCGTCTCGACGAAGTCGGCAAACATGCGCGCCTTGGCACTGGCCATGCGACCGGTGGGGAAGACCGCCCACAGATCGATATCCGGCAATGACCAGCCTTCCAGCAGACGACACACGCGTCCATCCGCCAGTTCGGGAGCAAACATCCAGTCCGAGGCGATGGTCAGCCCCATGTGGGCCAGCACGGCAGCGCGGATGCCCTCGGCGGCACTGAAGCGTGCGCGTCCGCGCACCGCAATCGATACCTCGGCGCCGTCGCGGCTGAAGTTCCATACGTTGCTTAGCTGGCTGTACACGACGGTTTCGTGGGCTGCCAGATCGGCCGGCATCCGGGGAATTCCAGCGCGGGCCAGATAGTCGGAGGTAGCGAGCACGGAACGACGTGAAGAGGCCAGTTTGCGCGCGACCGCATTGGAATCGGCAAGCGTCCCCATCCTCAGCGAGACATCGATGCCTTCGGCAATCAGGTCGATCGCGCGATCGTCGAGGATCACGTCCACATCCAGCCCGGGATGGGCGTCCAGAAACCGCGGCAACCGCGGGATGACATGCAGCCGCGCGAACGTGGGCGCGGCGGAAATGCGCAGACGCCCCGACAACCCGGCGCCGGCACCGCGCGCGGCCTGCTCGGCCTCGTCGGCCTCCTGTATCGCCAGGCGGGCGCGTTCGAAGAACCGCACGCCCGCTTCCGTCGGCGTCAGTCCGTGGGTCGAGCGCAACAGCAGCCTTACCTGCAGATGCTGTTCCAGCTGCGCCACGGTTTTCGACACAGCGGGCTGCCCGATGTTCAACACCCGCGCGGCGCCCGAGAACGAGCCGGCCTCCACCACCCGCACAAAGGTGGTCATTGCCTGTAAGCGGTCCATGTCATTCCAAACAGGAATAAGGATTATCCGTAGATCCTATCTGCCATTCCTTTTCATGGCTATCCAGAATGTCTCCAACGGGCCGCACTGCAGCGAACCATCGAACGCATCCGCGCAGCCGAGGTAGCCCGCTCGATGAACCAGACCGCTTGACCGTACCCGGCAAGCCGACCGCGACATGGCCGGCCTGCTTTTCTCCCGCTCCCTTCCATCACCGAGGACTTTACTCATGTCACTCCAAGACAAGCTCGATGCCTTCAAGGCCGATTTCGAAGCCGGCAAACCGCCGTACAACGTACCCCCTTCAGTCATCGAGACCATGCATCGCGCCACCGCCGAACTGATCGCGTCCGGTGCCGCCCAGCGGGCCTTGAAGGCCGGTGACCACGCGCCTGCCTTCACGCTCAACGACCCGGACGGCCATCCGGTATCTTCACTCGACCTGCTCCGCCACGGACCACTCGTGCTGACGTTCTATCGCGGCGTCTGGTGCCCGTACTGCAACATGGATTTGCAGGCGCTGCAGGCAGCCCTGCCGAACCTCCGCGCGGCGGGTGCCAGCCTGGTGGCCATCTCGCCGCAGGTCGCCGCCAACAGCCGCAAGTCGGCGCGCAACAATGCGCTGACGTTTCCGATCCTGTCGGATGCGCACAACGACGTGGCGGCCGCGTTCGGTCTGCGCTTCGAGCTGCAGGATTATCTGGTCGACCTTTACAAGTCGCTGAAGAACGACCTGCCCGCCTTCAACGGCGACCCAAGCTGGACACTGCCGATGCCGGCCCGTTATGTCATCGCACCGGACGGCACCATCGTCTACGCCGAAGTGAATCCGGACTACACCCGGCGCCCCGACCCCGAAGGTCTGCTGCCCGCCATCCGGCAAGCAACCAGCCTGGCCGCCTGAACTGACCGAAGCCCGCCCGCCATAGCGCGGGCGGGACGATGGAATACGCCCGGATCAGCTGCGTGAACTATTGAACCTGCCCCGCCTCCATCAACAGCGTCTTGGGTTCCAGGTAGGCGCCGATGCCCCACTTACCCATTTCGCGCCCCAACCCGGAATACTTGAAACCACCGAAGGGGGCGCGCGGCTCATGCGCGAGCGTGTTGATAAGCACCCGCCCTGCATCGATCTGGCGTGCCACGCGCTCGCAGCGCTGCAGGTCCTTGCCGAACACGACGGCGCTCAAGCCGTAGTGCGTGTCGTTGGCGATCGCGATGGCATCGGCTTCGTCCTCATAGGGAATGATGGTGAGCACCGGCCCGAAGATTTCCTCGCGCGCGATGCGCATCTGGTTGTTGGCCCTGGTGAAGATGGTGGGCTTGACGAACCAGCCCGCATGCAAGCCATCGGGGCGACCCTCGCCGCCGGCGAGCAGCGTTGCGCCTTCTTCCAGGCCGATGCGTATGTAGTCCTGCACGCGCTCCCATTGCTTCGCGCTGACCATCGGGCCGATGTCGGTATCGGCTTCGCGCGGATCGCCCGCCTTGATGTGCGAGACGGCTTCCTTCGCAGCCTGCTCGAACTCCGCGAGCCGCTGGCGCGGCACCAGGATGCGCGTGCCCGCGATGCAGGCCTGGCCGCTGTTGGCAAAGCCTGCCATCAGCACCAGCGGCAGGATGCTGGCGAAGTCCGCATCGTCGAGCACCACGGTGGGCGACTTGCCGCCAAGCTCCAGCGTCACGCGCTTCATCGTGGCCGCACCCGCACTTACCAGATGCTGCCCCACCGCGGATGAGCCGGTGAATGAAATCTTGGCGATATCCGGGTTGCGCGAGATCTCCTCGCCGACCACATCGCCGCGCCCGTTGACGATATTGAACACTCCCTTGGGCAGGCCGGCTTCGTGCAGGGCTTCGGCCACGATCCGGGTCTGCATTGCACTCATCTCGCTGGGCTTGATCACGGCCGTGCAGCCCGCGGCCAGCGCCGTGGCGAGCTTGTTGCAGATAAAGCCGGCATTGCTGTTCCATGGCGTGATCAGGCCCGCGACACCCACCGGCGTCATGATCACGCGGGCCGTGCCGGCCTGCTCTTCGAACGCGAAGGATTCGAGCGCGGCCATGGCCTGGGCGATGACCTCCGCGGGATAGGTGGCCATCCAGCGCGAGCGCTGGGACGGCGCGCCGTATTCGAGCACGATGGCCTGCATCAGATCGTCTTCCCGCGCGGCGATGGCCTTGTGCATGCGCGCGAGCGCGGCGAGGCGTTCTTCGCGCGTGGTGCGCGACCACCCGGGCAACGCGGCCTTGGCCGCGGCAATCGCGCGGCGCGCATCGTGCTCGTCGCCCAGGCGCACCTGGCCAATGACTTCCTCGGTACTCGGATTGTGCAGGTCAAACCATTCCTGGCCGTGCGGCGTCACGAATGCGCCGTCGATGTAGATGTGTTCGATGCGTTGCATGTCGGCTTCCTCTTTGTGCCCGTGATGGGCCACTGTGCGACGCAGTCTAGGAGTACATTACTGTGCTTATAAGCCGTCTTATTGCGGATGAGTAATACCGAAAATCAGGATAGTTATGCACCGCACAGGCATGACCGAACTCGAAGTGGTGCTTGCCGTTACACGCTGCAGCAGCTTTCGCGGCGCGGCGCGGGAGCTGAACATGTCCACCACCGCCGTGAGCAGCGCGGTGGCCGGGCTGGAGGCGCGATTGCAGGTGCGCCTGTTCAACCGTTCGACGCGCAGCGTGGCCCTGACCGACGCGGGCCGGCGCTACGTGGAGCGCATCACGCCGGCGCTTGCAGAGATCCAGCGCGCCAACGAAGAAGCTGCCACCGAGCCCGATGCCCCCAGCGGTACCTTGCGCATCAACGCACCGCAGGGAGTGGCCACCTTGCTGCTGGAGCCGCTGTTCAGCCAGTACGCACAGCGCTATCCCCAGATGCGCATCGACATCGTGAGCGAATCACGCTCGATCGACATCGTTGCCGAGGGCTTCGATGCAGGCATCCGGCTGGCCGAATTCGTACCGCAGGACATGATTGCCGTACCGCTCTCCCGCGACACCCGCATGCTCGTCGTGGCAACGCCCGATTACCTGGAGCGCAACGGCACGCCCAGGCATCCGCGTGATCTGCTCAAGCACCAGAGCATCGGCATGCGCATGTCGCACGGCGGTCTCTATCACTGGGAACTGGAGCGCAAGGGCCAGAAACTGCAGATGGATCTGCCTGTGCGCATGGCTCTCAACGAGACGCCAGCCATCAAGCAAGCGGTGCTGCAAGGGCTCGGCATCGGTTTCATCTCGGAATGGTTCATCGAGCAGGAACTGACATCCGGTGCGCTGGTGCCCGTGCTCGTTCCCTGGTGCCAGCCGTTCGCCGGCCTCCGGCTTTACTACCCGGGCCGCAGGTTCGTGCCCGCGCGATTGCGCGCGCTGATCGAGCTGATTCATGGGCTGCGTCTGGCTACGGGTCGATCGCCGGTGATACAAGCGGGCTGAGTCACGTGTCGATCCGCACACCGGTCGTTCGTCGAAGAGAGTGAAGAACACCTCCCCGCCCCGAACCAGGAGAACCCACATGGTCAGCAAGAACACGATTTGCCTTTGGTATGACGGCACTGCCCTAGATGCCGCGACGTTCTACGCCAAGACGTTCCCGGATAGCGCCGTGGGCGCCGTCCATCGTGCGCCGGGTGACTATCCCGCCGGCAAGCAGGCTGATGTGCTGACGGTCGAATTCACGGTAATGGGCATCCCGTGCCTGGGTTTGAACGGTGGTCCCGGGGTTCCGCACACCGATGCGTTCTCGTTCCAGGTGTCCACCGACGATCAGGCCGAAACCGACCGCCTGTGGGACGCGATCATCGGCAACGGCGGCCAGGCCAGCGCCTGCGGCTGGTGCAAGGATCGCTGGGGCCTGTCCTGGCAGATCACCCCGCGCGTCCTGATGGCAGCAATCACCGACTCGGATCCCGCAGCAGCCAAGCGCGCGTTCGACGCCATGATGGGCATGGCGAAAATCGACATCGCCGCGATCGAAGCTGCCCGGCGTGGATGACAGCCTTCCCATGATCCCCACCATCACCGCCTTTGAACGATCGCCCGACCACGGCAGAGGACTCGCACGCGACATGCGCGTTCGCTGGGCACTCGAAGAAGTGTGCCAGCCTTATGAAGTTCGTCTTGTTTCGTTCAGTGCGATGAAGGAACCCGCGCATCGAGCGCTTCATCCCTTCGGGCAGATTCCTACCTATGAAGAAGGCGACCTCGCCCTGTTCGAGTCGGGAGCCATCGTGCTGCATATCGCGGAGCGCCATGCGGGCTTGCTGCCGGATGATGCGAATGCCCGGGCACGGGCGATCACATGGATGTTTGCCGCGGTCAACACGGTGGAGCCGCCGATCCTTGAACTCGTAACTGCCAAATTCCTGGAGGGCGACAGGCCCTGGAGCAAGGAGCGCCTGCCTCTGATTGCAGATCGCATCCGCGACCGGTTGAAGCAACTTTCCGCGCGCCTTGGCGATACCGACTGGCTCGACGGTGCGTTCAGTGCGGGCGACCTCATGATGGTCGGCGTGCTGCTCCGATTGAAAGCCTCGGGCATGCTGGACGAATACCCCAACCTCTCCGCCTATGTCTCCCGCGGTGAAGCGCGACCTGCCTTCAAGCGTGCTTTCGCCGATCAACTGGCGGTGTTTACTGGCGAACCTCAGACCGGCTGACAAAAGGACGTATGGTGAAATGACGATCGGCACTAGCCACCTCTCGATCCGGGCGCAACGCTGCATGCTTGGCACAGGAGTCGTGACATGAATCCTTTCGCATGGTGCTGGACGGTATGGCTGTTGATCTGGCTGGCCGCAGCGTTCCGCAACAAACGCACCGCGCGCCGCGAGAACCTGGCGTCGTGGGTCTTGCACATGCTGCCACTGGCGATCGCGGCTGCATTGCTTGCGGCCGACTGGACGCCTTGGCCGCTCCTGCAGCGGGAAGTTTTGCCTTATCAGGCGGCTTTCTACTGGATCGGTCTGGCGCTGACCTTCGGAGGGTTGGCATTTACGGTGTGGGCGCGCTTCCGCCTCGGCACGAACTGGAGCGGTTCGGTGCAGGTCAAGGCTGAACATGCGCTGGTGCGCAGCGGGCCATACCGATGGGTGCGTCATCCCATCTATACCGGCCTGCTGGCAGCCTTCCTCGGCACCGCGATTGCCATGGATCAGTGGCTCGGCCTGCTGGCGTTCGTGATCGTGCTGTCTGGCCTCTTTTACAAACTGCGCCTGGAGGAACGCTGGATGACCGAGACGTTCGGCGACGCTTACCGCGACTATCGCAAGCACTCCAAGGCGCTGATCCCAGGCATTCTCTGACGAGCAAACAATGGTGTCAGGCACAATTTCCTTGCTCAGATAGCCATCCAAAATTGTCCCTGACACCTTTTCGGTCGTCAGAGAGTGCCCTCCATCCGAGCACTACATCCGATCAGCCATGACCAGCTCCCACATCGTTCCAACCCTCGTTTTCGCCTGGCAAACAGCGCATTCCATCGCACGGGGATCCCCGCTCCCTGTTCACGATCGCGGAGGCTTCCGCGTGGATACCCACTCGGAAAAGGAACTGAAGCGCTGGGTATTTCCACGGCCATGCGATGGGTTGCGCGCAGTCGCACAAGACATTGCGGCTCCACGACATTTCCTGAAGCTGTGCGGCTCCAACGAAGAGCTGCGAAGTGCACTACCCGCTCGTTGGGAAGTCCAGCCAGAAAACTATTTCATGATGTCGGCAGCGACCATCCTCGATACAAGGCCCTTGCCGCATGGATACAGGATGGAGCTCGATCATGCCGGACCTGTCGCTCGGGCTCGCGTCATCGCACCGGACGGCGATCTGGCTGCAAGCGGATGCGCGGCAGAAGCCGCAGACGTCTTCATCTATGATCGAATCGAAACTGCGCCGGATCACAGGCGGAAGGGATTGGGCATCGCGGTGATGATCGCTCTTGGGACTGCGAGGAAATCTCTCGCAAGCCCGCAGCTTCTGGTCGCGACGGAAGATGGCCGCAACCTCTATGCAAGCCTTGGCTGGACGGTACTCGCGCCATTCGCCACTGCAACCATTCCGGAAAGTTGAGCCTGTACACGGATTGATCCAGCGCTCCGGTCACGCTCACTGCCAGCAAGGGCGTTGGACTTGCCGCGTATCGCAAACCAGCCGACCTCCCGACTGAAGGTCGCTGGTCGGCCCCGCACCAAACGACAAGTTGGCACGCCTCTATCCCGGATTGACTTTGGCACCCGGCACCAGCCGCGCGCCCAGCGCTACCAGCGGTGCAAGCGTGACAAGGAATGTCAGGTGGTACCAAACCGGAAATTTGTTCCAGATGTGGATGTGGTCCGGCACAAACAGCGCAAGCATCACCAATCCGACGATCCATGGGGCCACGCTTGATCGCGTGATGGTACGTACCAGCGCACCGGCGGCGAGGCTCGAGAGCGCACCGATCGAAAGACGCGCGATTTTCATGCCGAGCGTGAACAGCATCGCCGGCTCGGCCTGCGCATAGCCCGGTAGCCACCATCGCAAGCCAAAGTTCAGGACTGTTACCACGACAACCCAGGCTACCAGCCCGCCGATGCCCCCCGCGATCGCACGCCACATGTGCCTTCTCCCGTTGCATTAGTTTAATTAGACTAATATGATTTCACCATGAAGGCAAAACTCCTCATCCTCGGCGTGCTGCATCGCGGGAACTTCCATCCTTACGAGATCAAACGCCGCCTGGAGAACGCGATGGTGGAGTGCTACACCGACGTGGAGGTGGGGACGCTCTACTACGCGATCCGGCAAATGGATAAAGAGGGTCTGATTTCGACCGTGTCCCACCAGCGCGTGGCCCGCGGCGGCATGCGCACGGTCTACAAGATCACCGCGAAGGGAAAGACCGAGTTTATGGACCTGCTGCATCGACAATTCGAGCAAGACGGTCCGGTATCACAGACGCTCTATGGCGCGCTCCTGTTCCTGCACCTGAGCGACCTCGCCCTCGTCCAGGATCTCATCCGTGACCGGATTGCGCGCCTCGACGAACAGATCGCCAAGCTCGGTCCGATCCGCAAGGAACTTCGTCCCGTGCTATCAACAGGCGGCGAACACCTGCTGCGTCATCTCGATCAGCAGCGGCGCCTCGATCGCGACTGGCTCAAAGGTCTGCTCACGGACGTCAAGGCACGTCGCGTGCGCGACGTCGCGGACCCAAAACGCCTCGCGATTGACAAGGATGGCCGGGGCATCGATGGCACCGCCAAACTGCCGCGCTAGCTGTATTGCGGATTCCGGTCGAGTTGGACACCGATTACGGCAATCACTGAACGTGCCGCTGGTGTTGATCCATGGCTGGTAACGCCATCCGCTTGCGCAAGCTTGTCCATCCGACCACAAGTGACAATGTCGCCGCGACGAGTGGCGGCACAGCGTGCCCGTGTTCGCCGTGGATGATGACCGTCGCGAGGGCGGCAAGCATGACCGTGCAGCCGAGCGCCGCGCCGAGCAGGCGACTCGGCGCCCTGAACAGCAGAATGGCTGCAGTGAGCTCCAGCGATCCGCTCACGAAGTGGAACCAGCGCGGGTACCCCCATTTCAGGTATTCCTCGTAGATGGATCCCGGGGCGAAGATGTTGGTGAGTGAACCCACGACGAAGAAAGCGGCAAGAGCTAGAGGCAAGACCTGGCGCCAGGAAATTTTAGACATTTGTCCGACCTCAGATGATGAGTTTGCTGCCGAAGGGATGCGACCTTCGAGGTAGATCCCGAAAGTCGCATCCGTGGCTGATCCGCGGACCTACGCCGTAGCGGCCTTCCGGGCCGCCGCGAAGACATCGCGGGCGAATGTCTTGCCAGGGACGTGCTCCGCACCCTCGACTCCGAGAGCCATCCAGCCTGAGTTGACAGCGTCGAACATCGCCTCGGCCGGTCCCGTCTGGCCCTTCGGAATGCCGAGCTGCTCGAACGCCGCCGGCCACCCGGCCCGCGGGATCGCAAAAGCTTGGACGTCGACCTTCAGGACTTCACCCAACTGCGTAGCCACTTCATCCGCGCTGACCATCGAGCCGAGCTCGATGAACCGATGCCCCGACCATGCCGGCCCGGTCAGAAGCGCTGCGACTTCGGCGCCGATATCATCGGTCGCGACCATGGTCGATTTCCGATCTGTCGGGCTGTAGTAGACAGGGAGCGTGCCACCCTGGGCCACATGCAAGCCGTAGAGGAAGTTTTCGAAAAACCCGCCAGCGCGCACATAAGCAATCGGCAATGTCAGGCCGCGAAATCCTTGCTCCAGAAGCGACAGGGCCGTGATCATCCCCACTCCACTGGTTCTGTTTGCGCCCATGGACGAGAGTGCCACCACCCGCGGCGGTGCTGCCCGGGCAAGCGCATCGACGTAGTTTGCAATCACCGCTTTCGCTTCCCTGTAATCAGGTGAAGGTGCCCATACCGCTGGCAACATGACAAACGCGCCTTCGACAT
This sequence comes from Rhodanobacter sp. C01, assembly GCF_002001045.1. GTDB lineage: Bacteria > Pseudomonadota > Gammaproteobacteria > Xanthomonadales > Rhodanobacteraceae > Rhodanobacter. The sequence goes on from NZ_MUNR01000009.1 coordinate 183,713, forward strand.
CCCTGAGCGCCATCTCGATGGCTGCCGAATCATTCCAGTCGCCGTCCACCAGCTGCACGCCTTCGTCGGCCCACTTCGCCGCCTTTCCGCGATTCCGGACCAGCGCACGTACCTCCTTGCCTTGCGCCAACAGATGTCTTGCCGTGGCGCCGCCAACTTGTCCCGTAATTCCCATGACTAAAAACATGAACGTTCTCCTGATCTTTAGGATCCTTGTATGTAAAAGCCAACTGACAGGCAGGAATTCCTGCCGATACGCTTCAGTTGGTGTAAGTGATTCCGGACCATCGCCCCGCCCAATCCTCAGGCGGTGAAGCCGCGCCAGGCGCGACCCACCTGCTGCACGAAGGCCGGCTTATGCGTGGCTCGAAGCATCGCCGGTGGCCTGCTGGTTGCGCACAAAAACCGTGATCGTGGTTTGGAAAGGAGTGGTCGGCCGCCCGATCAATCGGGCAAGCTCGCCGCCGTCATCGAACAGCGCTCCCTTGGCCACACCCGAATCGGTGTCGGACAAGATCCTCGCGACCATCTCCGGCGCGCCAGCTTGCAACGCTGCCGATCGAAACTCTTCAGGCGTCATATTCTGGTAGGCGAACGGCTTGCCCGATGCTTCGGCCACCAGAGCGACGAGCTCGGCCAGCGTGAAGGATGCATCGCCCGCCAGCTCATAGATGCGACCAGCATGGTCACCGCCGGCCAGTACGGTCGCCGCAGCCCTGGCATAGTCGGCACGCGCTGTGGAGGAGATGCGTCCATCTCCCGACGCGCCCATGAGGACGCCATGCTTCAAGGCGAGCGGCAGCCGCCACGTATAGACCTCTGTGTACCAGCCGTTGCGCAGAAGCACGAACGGCACGCCGGCTTCCGCCAAGGCCGCTTCCGTGTCGCGATGCTCTTCAGCGAGGAACAGCGGTGACGTGTCCGCGTGGAGGATGCTGGTGTAGGCGATCAGACCGACGCCGGCATCCTTCGCGGCGTTGATGACGTTACGGTGCTGTGCCTTGCGCTTGCCATTCTCGCTACTGGAGACAAGGAGAAGCCGATCCACGCCCGCAAGCGCGCTTGCCAGCGTTTCCGGTCGGGAATAGTCGGCGGCGCGAACCTCTACACCTTTTTCGCGAAGCGCATTTGCGGTCCCCTCATCCCTGGCCGGATCACGCATACCCGCGACGATGGTGCTGGCGGGCACCATCTCGAGCAGCGTGTCGATGACGAGCCCGCCAAGCTGGCCGGTAGCGCCAGTGACGAAGAGCTTCGGCGTGATGGGCATCATGGTGCTCCCTTGATCTTCAGGATTTGTGTACGTAAAGGCCAACTGACAGGCAGGAATTCCTGCCGATACGCCTCAGTTGGAGCAAGTGATTGCAGACCATCGCCATGCTCAATCGTCAGGCGGCGAAGCCGCGCCAGGCGCGATCCGTCTGCATGTCGGAGCCAGTGACAGCAAAGCGGCCGGGAACAGATGGGGACATCGAGACTTCGTGAGCGGGAGACTTGTTACTTGAGGCAGGTCTACTATAGAGACCGCCTCCGAGTGGCGTAAGGAGGCACTTTTTTGTAACCAGCAGATCCCGAGGCATTCCGCATGAGCAACGCATCGAGCGCCATCGAAAGATTCAGCCGATATCCGTTGGGCGAGTCCCAGTCCGTGCACTGCCCGGTGCGCGACGTGCTCGACCGTATCGGCGACAAATGGAGCATGCTCATGATCATGGCTCTCGCGATGCGACCGCACCGCTTCAGCGAACTTCACCGCGCTGTGCATGACATTTCCAAGCGCATGCTCACCCAGACCTTGCGCGATCTGGAGCGCGACGGATTGATCACCCGCCACCTCTTTCCGACCAAGCCGCCGAGCGTTGAATATCGTCTGGCCCCGCTAGGCCAATCGCTGCTGGACCCGATGGCGGGTCTCATCGAGTGGGCGGACCGTTGCCATGGCGACATCCATGCCGCACGTGCCCGCTTTGACGGCACGCCCCGTGACGTTCCACACCAGGTTTTCCCCGCTCGATCGAAGGTGCCGACTCACAGCACCAACCGGCAGCGGTAACCAGCTCAACCCGGCACGCGGTCACTCCCTGCCCGCACCAGCAGATTCGTCCGGCTTCAAAGTGGCGCTAGTGCACGCACTGAGCGCCAACACCGTCAACGCGACACTTACAGTCTATGAGTGCGACTTGCCGCCAGCCGTCGCCAACGGCGGCCCACTGAACTCGACCTCGATGGACACGTCGATCGAGTCGCCCACACCCATGGTGGTGCCCGGGGCGGGTACGCCGTATCCCATGCCGAAATCCGAGCGTTTGAAGGTTCCATGCGCGGAGAACCCGATGCGAGCGTGAGGGTCCATGTTGGCGATGCCTGCATACCCTCCATTGTATGTGCCGGTCAGTACCAGGGGGCGCGTGATGCCGTGCAGATCCAGGGTGCCCGAGATCTCAAACGATTTGGCGCCGGTCATGCGGATTTTTTCCGAGCGGAAGACGATCGTGGGAAACTTTTTGGTATCGAGGAACTGAGGCCCTTGCACGATATCCACACACATCTTCGGTGCCGCATCCATTTCCAGCGACGCGGCGTCGACGGTGGCCACAAGCCTGGATGCAGGTATGTTGCTTGGGTCGAACGTCAATGTCGCATCGAAGCGGCTGAACCGCGTGGTGTAAGTCGAGAATCCCATATGGCTTACACGAAGTTGCAGACTCGCGTGGGCCTTGTCGATCTGGTACATGCCCGCGGGTGCTGCCATCGCAGGCGGCATGGCAGGTTGCGCAGACGCGTCGGCAGCGCGGGACATGGCGCAATACACGCCAAGCAAGGCAACAACCGAGCTGGCGGCAAGCCGCCGCGAAACGGTTCGGATCGTGTTGTTCATGACAAGTCATTCCGTATGAGTTGATGTGTCCCGATCAGGGTTGCCAGCGGGTGGTTGCCGCTCCTGTTCGCATGTCGGTCTGCGGTGTCGTACGTCTCATCTGCGTACTCTTCCAACCATGCGACGAACGACTCGCGGCCAAATCGACACAAATCGATGGCTGCGGTTTTAGTGCCGGTCCACTCAAACACCATGCATCAGCCCATTTTTGCTTGCCACCATGGCGGCTTTCCCCAACGTCTGCTCGCCCACCTGATCGAGGATGTAGCGCGACGCGCAGGCTGCGTCATGGATCGTCTTGCCAAGTACGGGCAGACTCCGCTCATCCAGGTGGTCAGCACCGCCGGTCGAAATCACATCGCCATGTGCAGCCGAATCAAAAGGGACGGAGGTAGTTATCCGCGTTCGATTACCTCCGTCCCTTAATTCGGCAACAACGCCAGGGTGCATCGCTTTTGCATTACTGCTGACCAAGCTAACGGGTGCTTTCGCCCTTGTCATGGATGGCTCTTGGCATGGCCATCTGAATAAGCGGCTCAAACTGACCCCGTTTTTATCTCGACCGCGCAAAACGATGGGTCGAGCGCGGATATGAAAGAAAGATTGAGGGCTGCCGTGGACCGCTAGGCGACGCCTTTCTTGCGCCAACGCAAGATGATCTTGGACTTCTGATTGAGTTTCACGTCCTGCCCCAAGGCACTGTCGCGAATGCACATGCTACCGCCCAAAATCCGTAGCTGTTGTCATCGAAGGGATCGAAGGATCGGCACCGAAACGAGCCATCAGAAAATCGACCACGCTTCGTAGCTTTGCCGTGGGACGGCGATCCTGCGGGTAGACCAGATACATCGGCGATGGTGAGAGCGACCAGTCGGGTAGCACAGGTATCAAACGGCCTGCAGCCAGATCGTCGGCCAGTACGACATCCGGCTGCAACACGATGCCCACACCGCTCAAGGCGGCGATGCGCAGCGCGTTGCCCTGATTTGCGACGAAGCGACCTTGCACAGCGACGCTGCAAGTGGCGCCATCGGGCCCCACCAAACGCCAACGATCATGGTGCCGCCAGTACGACAGACCGAGGCAAGCGTGCGTGCTGAGCTCTTCGGGGTGCTGGGGCTGACCATGGCGCGCAAGGTAACTCGGTGCTGCGGCTAGCCGTCTGCGGTAAGGCTGCAGTGGCCGCGCCACCAAGCCGGTGTCGTCGATATCACCGATATGGATGCCCAGTTCATAGCCTTCGTCGACGAGGTCGAGCTTGCGGTTATCCAGTGTCAGCTCCACGCTGACCTCGGGATGGCTTTCCATAAAGTCGGCCAACGCCGGCACCAAGCTATGGCTACCGAAACTCACTGGCGCAACCAGTCTCAGTTGACCGCGTGGGCTCGCCTGCAGCTCCAAGGCACTCGCTTCAGCCAACTCCACCTCAGCCAGCACCTGTTTGCATCGTTCGTAATAAAGCCGCCCAATGTCGGAGAGCTGCTGCCGCCTGGTGGTGCGATAAAGCAGGCGTGCACCAAGGCGCTGCTCGATGGTCCGAATGTGCTTGGCAACCATGGTCGCCGAGACCTGGCTGGCCTCGGCGGCGGCGCTGAAACTGCCGCTTTCCACGACCCGTACGAACATTTCCATACTGGCTAGCTTGTTCACCATTACAAACCTTTAGGTTTTGTATGAGTCAAATCATGGCATGTTTATCCAACTATTGGTCATGGGCACCATGTGCGCACTGCCTCCCTGCGGAGGTGTTCACGGAGAAACCCCATGCCTACCCTGCACCTGGAAATGCACCCCGGTCGCACGCTGGAACAAAAGCGCGCCTTTGTGCGTGAAGTAACCCGCGTCACCGTCGAAACCCTGACCTGTCCGCCAGAAAGCGTCGATGTCGTGATCACTGAAGTGCCGCGCGAACATTGGTCGAAGGGTGGCAAGCTGGTGGCGGATACCTGAGCCAGCGACGGCGTGCCCATGATTTGTCCTAGCGGACGCAAGCATCGGCAAGTTCGACAGCAACCAGGTCGAGCTTGCCAGAGTCAAGCGGGTACGATGCCATCGGAAATGCCGCGAGCAGACAGGTACAACGGACCATCATGGTCCGTTCCACGCACTGTCGAACCACATAAGGTAGAAGGAATGAGTGATAAAAACGCGCCCTATCACGCGCATATCTATTACGGCGCCGAAACGCGAGCCCAGGCGGAAACCTTGCGTCACCGCCTGAGCCAGCTGATGGTGTCCGGCGAGATGCCACAGCTTCTCTTTATCGGCCAGCTCAAGGACTACAAGGCCGGCCCGCATCCCATTCCGCAATTTGAATTTCATTACCTGAAAGAAGCGCTGCCCGCCGTGCTCCGTCTCATTGAGGATTCGGGACTAACGGCCCTGGTGCATCCACTTACCGATGACGACTTGGCTGACCACACCAGCTTGGCCCACTGGATTGGCAGCCCCATCGAACTCGACCTGACCACGCTCGATCCACCGGGCAAGAATCAAGGCGTCGCGCGTTTCGGGAAAGCGGATTTCTAGGCCTGTTAGGCCGACGCGGCACATCCAAGTGCACTCTATCTACCGATCGCCGCGTCGGACGCAGAGGCCATGAAGAGCCGCTGACAGCATGGCCATGAGTCGCATCTGAAAAACGGGGTAAGGTTCACTTGCATCCTGCCTAAGAGTGAACCTGAACCCGTTTCAGGCCAGACGACATCCACTTCCGACTGTGGATTCAACCGGTCACTGCAACGGCTTGGTGAAATCGTTCGGCCGGAGTTTCGAGCCTAGCGCTCGCTGCTGCTGATGCGCTCCAGAATGCGGCGAAGGTGTGCGGAAAAAATGGTGTCAGGGACGATTTAAGAGCTGCCGATAATTGTCCCTGACAGCTTTCCGACACCTTTTCCACTCTGGTTTCCATTCACACCACCTGCCGGCGACGCAAGATATCCGCGTGATAGCGCTCCTCGGGAGCATTGAGGTACGGCAACACGTGGCTGGCCGTCAGCCAGGAAACGCCAAAGGCCGTCAGCGCCGCCGCTTCGGCATAAAAGAACAGCCAAGGGAAATGCGTATCCAGCCAATCGTTGTGCAGGAGCATATCCAGGACGATATCTATCAGCAGGATCGCGATGGCGCCCATGATTGCCACCGCGCACAGCAGGTACACGCCCATGCGCCGCTTCGCCTCGCGCGCGGATTTCATGCGGGCTTTCCGAAAGAACGCTATGCAAAAATACGTCAGGATCACGAACAGTACCCCGCCGGCAACGTAGTGCAGCGTGGCGTGGCAGCGCGGCCAAACGATCTTGGTCGGATCGGATGGGAAAAGTGAAGTGCCGGCGGCAGCAACGGCAGCGACCTTAGCCATAACCAGATCCAGTGGCCTGTCACCGTTGTAGGCCGAAATCAGCGCGGCGATCGCGATCAATGCGCCGACAAAAAAGTTCCGAGGCCAGTCCCCGGCCCAGTAGGACCCGCTAACTGAAGGCAGTACGTGGCCGGCGGCGAACCTAACCAGCCACGGCAAGAGAACCGCGATCGTGCCGACCCACAGCTTGATCGTAAGGTGGTCGATTTCATGGAAGCTTCGGTTGTTCACGGATGCGGGTCCTTCTCAAGGTATTGATTTCCACCCAGAACTGAGCCGGTTTTCATCGAAACGTGAGCCGCCGGTTGCGGGGCAGCTTAGCTCAGAGGTTGAGTGCACGGGTGTCCTTGACCTTCTTTCATGCGTCGCGGGCATCGTGCTGGAAGCGCTATTTAGGGACGGGGTCGCGTCTAATTCCACGTCTTTATTTAAGTGAACCCGACCACTTTTTCCCATGCGCTCTCAAATTGTCCCTGACACCTTTTCCTCTGCCTAAAAGAAGTGCACTCTGACCCGGGTTCTCGGATTGGCGTCAAGGCTTCTTCGCGCCCGCCATCAGCTCGCGATGCTGCGCATCGGTCCGATCGTCCGCCGGATACAAGCACTCGATGCGCAACTCCTGCGTCGCGATAGTCTGTGGCGTGCCGACCGTGGTCACCATCGAAAAATAGTTGAGCGTGCGGCCGCCCCTGACGAAGCTCAGCGGAATCATCGGCAGCGTCGGTTCCGGTATCGCCGCGTCGGCCGGCTTCAGGGCATCCTCCACTTCGGGGTAGGCCATCAGCGTGGTGAGCAGATCCCAGGTGCGTTCGTCGATCACCTGCCCCACCGACTCGCGATGCACGCGCTGGATCAGGCTCTTCGCGGTGCGATCCCAGTGCGCGATGAACGGGCGCAAGCCGGCGGGATCGAACATCAGGTGCAGCAGGTTGCGTGGCTTCGGTCGCGCCTCGAGATCGATGAACATGTTGAAGAAACGCGGTGCCGATGCGTTCGTCATGAACACGTTCCAGTAGCGGTCCATCACCACCGCGGGAAACGGCTCGTGCTGGCGCAGCACACGCTCCAGCGCGGCGTTCACGCTCTTCATCTCATCGGCGTTCCAGGCATCCTCGCCGTAGATCGGCGCGAAACCCGCGGCCAGCAGCAGGCGATTGCGATCGCGAAACGGCACTTCCAGTCCCTGCGCGATATTCATCAGGGTCTGCCGGCTCGGCGCGCTGCGGCCGCTCTCGATGAAACTGAGGTGGCGCTGGGACACGCCGGTATCCAGCGACAATTCGATCTGGCTCTTGCCGCGTGTGCCGCGCCAGTAACGAAGCAGTTCGCCCAGTTCGCCGCCGACGGCAGCTTCAGTTGGTCGGGTGGTCATGCGATATCACCTGGGTAGCCCGTTCAAAGGAATCAACGCTGGATGCATCATGCGATGCCAGGATGCGTGCCGGGAACCGAATACACGCATCCTGGCATCGCATGATCCTCCGCGTTGCATCAGAACTCGATCGGACCGACCGAACCGAGCCAGCGACGGACCTTGGCGGGATCCTTCTCGTCCATGTAGAAAAAGTGCGCCATCGTAGGCCGTACGACCGGTAGCGCAGGATCGTCGAAGGCCATCCGCACGTTGCCATGGAACACCTTGAGCGAGCCGCCGTCCCAGTACTCCACGACATCGTGGTGTGCGGTGAAGCCGCGATCGATGAACTGGCGAAGGTTCTCGCGGATGGCGTCGCGGCCGTGCCAATCGGCCACACCGAGGTTGCAGACGGCATCGTGCGCGAAGCAGTCGAAGCCCTTGCCGAAGGTCTTGTCGTCGATCTCCTTCCAGAAATCGAGCAGCCACTGAGGCGGGTCTTTGCGGGTGAAAGTCATCGTGGTCATCGCATCTCTCCTGAGCATCTGGATGGGCACCTGACAAGGTGCCTGGAATTACCCGAATGTCAGTCGATGCGCATCGTTTCGTCGGGCGTGGCGCCACTATCGGCGACATGCCGCCCGCCAGCAATGACGTGCGAGGTAATAGAGACGCGTCAAAATCCTTGCTGGCCCGTCAAAACAAGAAATGGTGTCAGGGACGATTCAAGAGCTGCCGATAATTGTCCCTGACACCTTTTTCTGCGTGGTCGTTGCATCTGAAGCATCCGCATGAGTGCGCCCCTCAGATGATTGCATACAGCAATCGATCACGATGACCAAACGCTACAAAGAAGAACGCCCGCGCAAGGCGGCCGTTCTTTTCGGATATCGGATGATCAGTTTGAGGTGACGAGCGTCTTTTGAGCGCCGTCGCCATTCAAAAATTAGAAACCGCCCGGCTTGTAGTTTTTTAGATGTTCAATGGCAGGTTGGTACCCTTGACTCGCTGCCCTACGAAGCCAATACATCGCCCTTCGTTGATCTTCCGGAGATTCTCGTCGAGACAATAAACCGTACGCGGTGTATTCGCAATTCGGATCACCGTTTTCAGCGCCAATGATTGCCCACTGAAGTGCGAGTTCGAGGTTCAAAGTCACATTTGAATAGAACCTAGAAAGTTTGAGTGCAGCGTCACCGGAGCCATCGAGGGCCTGCGCGCTTAGGCTGGATACTTGTTGAGTACTCAGCACGAACTCTTGTTCCGCAAAGGGTGGCGATGATGGAGCGGCCGCTTGATAGCTGTACGACAATGGTGCTGTCGAAAAACATATCAGCCCGATCAAGAAACTTAGTGTTGATTTCATACAGCTACTCACCTCAGTTCTTTTGGGGGCTGAAAGTATTCATGGTGCCTGGAGCACTCAGATCTATGGAGATATTCGTGGGATTTATTCCAGTCTGATCCCACTGAACCGGCCCATTAGCGCCGAGCGCCCCTGCCACTGTGAACGTTCCGTTTGATTGAAACCAACCAAACGTATTCGGCGCTTGAACAGGGGCTCCTAGATCATTCGCCAAGAACTGAGCATACGGAGTCGGCGCATAGGGCTTGCCGGGATTGCGACCGGTATTGCAAGAAAGCAGTCGCACGGGTTCGCCCAGCTTGTACGATTTGTCGCGCTTAATCAGTTGAGCAAGCTCACTTGGATAAAGCGGGTTTCCGTTCGCATCAACCATATCGAGAGGGTTTCCGTGCGCTCCGACCGTATAAACATCAGCCGGGCTTTGGTAGTTATTCGCACCCGTCCAATCGTCCGTATTTTTCGGGAACATATTTAAGTTCACCTGCAAGCCAAGCGGGTCGAAGTAGCTCAGCGGATCATTGCCGACATAGGCATACATACTGACTCCACCATTGAGCCCGATCGGATCACTCTGCAGATACCGCCCCGTCGCCGGCTCGTAGTACCGCGCCCCGTTGTACATCAACCCGGTTTCCACATCGTAGTACTGCCCCGGAAACCGCGTGTAGAAGTTACCGGCACCACGGGTCGGCTGTTCACCAAACGCATTGTTGAGCCACGGCCACTGATAGGTGCCCACGGCCTGCGTATTGGCGATCGCGCGGATGGTGCCCAGCTGGTCCGCGTAGTCGTAGTTGATACCAGGCGCCGCCTTTCCTGCGTCGGTCGCCGAGGCCACCGGGATGCCATCCAGGTACACGTATTCGCGATAGTCGGTCGCGAAGTATTCGCCGTAGAGGTTGCCTGTGCCTGTCGGGTCATAGATCGTCGCCGCCTGCCCGATGGACGGAGAAGTGATCGTGCGCCACACGCGCACGCCCTGACCGTTGTACTGATACGAACCGATCGTGCTGCCGCCGCTGGTGACCGTGGTCAGCAGGTTGCGGTCGTCGTAGCCCAGCCCCACCAGCGCGCCATTGGGGTCGGTCATGGCGGTGGTATTGCCATTGGCATCGGGTAACCGCGAGGCACTGCCCACGGCCGTGAGTCGATGGCTGCCGGTTTGATAGCCGTAGGTGAGGGTGCCCTGCCCGGCCACGGTCTTGGTCAGCCGATCCCCGGTGGGGCCGTAAGTGAAGCTTTGTTCGGCCACGCCGTTGGGATCATCCAGCTCGCTCAACCGGTTCAGCGGGTCGTAGCGGTAGCTCTCGCTGAGCGGGTTGGCCCCCGGCGCCGTGCCCTCCGCGCCGATCCGGCCCATCGTGTCGCGCTGGAAATGCAGGGTCAGCGCGTTGCTGGTGATATCGGTCAGCGCGTAGTTCTGGTCGTAGGTGCGTTGCACGGCCTGGCTGCCTTGTGCCCACGAGTAACCGGTCACCGGACCGAACGGGGCATAGGACACCGCCGTGATCAGCGGCGTCAGGGTGCTGTTGGTGTAGCTGCCATACGGCCCCGGCTGCTGCAGGTAGCCGATCGTGGCCATCCGGCCATCGCTGTCGAACCCGTACTTCAGCTCGAAGCCCGACGGGTATTGCAGGTACTGCAGGCGCCGTCCGGCGGTGTAGGCATACCCATGCAGGTAGCTGACATTGGTCGTGGTGGTGCCCACCACCTGCTTGATGGTCTGGTTCACCTCGCGGATATCGCCCTGGTTGGTGTAGCACCAGGCGGTGGTACCCGAAGCATCCGTCATGCCGGTGAGGTGGCCGATGTTGAAGTTGGTCGGGCAGCCGGTGATCGGGGTCGCCTGGTCGTAGACATAGGTGACATTGAGGCCGGGATGGGCCGGGTAGATCTTGCCGGTCAGCCGGTTCAGCCTGTCATAGGTGTACTGGGTGACGACGCCGCGTGCATCGGTGTGCTGGGTGCGATTGCCCGCTGCGTCGTACAGGTCGCCGGACGATCCCCCCGACGTGCCGCTATCGGGACTTTGCAACGCCGTGAGATTGCCGAGGCCGTCGTAGGTGTAGTTGGTGGCCAGTCCACTGGGGTCCAGCACGGCGGTCACGCGGTCCAGCGCATCGTGGGTCACGCTGGTGGCGGTGTTCTGGGTCGCCGGGTCGGTGCCCTGGTAGTTCTCGATCGTGCTGTTCAACCGATTCAGCGCGTCGTAGCCCTGCTGGCGCTGGATGCCCAGCGCATCCTTGCTCAGCACGAGATTGCCGTTGGCGTCGTAGTTGCCGCTGCCGCTGGCGTCGAACACGGTGTGGTTGAGCCCATCGAGCACCGTGGTGAGCTGGCCCAGGGTATTGAAGGTACGGCTGAGGCTTTTATGCAACGTGCCGGTGCTGTCATAGACCTGCTCGCCGGTTTTATCGCCGGCGGCATCCAGGGTGTACTGGACGTAGTTGCCCTGGGCATCGGTGATGCGGGTCAGGCGATGGGCCGTGTCGTAGCCGTAGCTGGTGGTGACGTTGTCGGGATCAGTGATCGAGGCGACCGCACCGTACGGTGTGTAACCGATCGTGGTGACGGCGCCGCCCACGCTGCGTGAATGGAGCCAGCCACGCGGCGTGTAGGTCAGGTCGGTATTGACGCCATTGGCGTCGGTGACGCGGGTAGGACGTCCGGCGCCATCGTAGGAAACGACCGTGGTGATGTGACCCAAGGCATCGGTCACCTGATACAGATCACCCGGCTGATGGCAGGCACTTCCCGGTGTGCCGCAACCCGAAGCGCTGCTGCCCAGGTAGTAGCTGTAGGTCGTGGTCTGGGTCAGGTCGGTGCGTGGCCCGGTGACGGAGAGCAACAATCCGACGAGCGGGCACTGAGTCGTATCGACAGCGGTGCAGTAGGTGTAGGTCCAGCGACGCACACCTGTCGGCGGTGTGCCACTGGCGGCGCAGGTATAGGACACCGCCGGATCGATCTCGCAGCGGGCCAGCGGCTGGCCGGCGGTGTTGTAGACCCAGGCGGTCGAGGCGACGGCGGTACCGCTCGCATTGAGCACGGCGCGGGTCAGGGGAACGCGAAGCGTCGTGTTCCAGGTGAGGTTGGTGGTGCGCTGGCTGGGCGTGCCGGAGGCATCGATCTGCTGATCAAGCAGGCCGTTGGCATCGTAAGTCGTTTTTGTAATGTTGCCGTTCCAATCTGTCGCAGAAGCCGGATAGCCGTTGGTGTCGAACGTGGCCGCGGTGTTAGGTTGGCCACAGGCTGGACCGCAGGGAGCACTGACCGAGTTCGCGTGAACGGAACCATTAGGCGTCACGAAGCCAAGGGTCGTTTGGGCACCCAGCGGGTATGTTACCGACGAAGTCCCGTTACTGTTGTAAACCACCTGCGTGTCATCGACACCCCCAGCCAGTTGCGACGAGCTCGCCCGTCCCTCACTGTCGTAGCCGATGCTGGTAAAACGGTTGCCCACCTCATCGATGTCGCCGGTCAGAGCATTGGGAAGATTCGTCCCACCCGTCAGCGTGCTTTCGTTGTAGACGTACTGACGAAAGGTGCTATCCGGATAAGTTACTTTGGTCAAGTTGCCATTTGAATCGTAGGCATAGCTCAGCACGCCGCCATCGGGCAATGTCACCTTCGAAATGTCGCTGCTACTGTTATAAACAAAAGACAGCTGCCTACCTTTCGGATCGGCCACCGTCAATAAAAGCCCGGTGACCGGAGCAACTGTCGCGGGGGTTGTCGTCGTGCTGTAAGTTAACGTTGTAGTTTGTTGATTGGTATCCTGGATGGTAATCAACTGCCCACTGGCGTTGAAATTTTCGTAGTGACGCGTGGCCGCCTCAAAATACGTCCATCCAGTGATGGTGCCGGAACTCACTGTCGAGGTGAGCGTATCAGCGACATCGGGGTCAGCAACCCAACTCGTACCACTTATTGTGAAGGTGACTTGGCGGCCATCAGGGCGAAAGACGACTGCGGTGGGTGACGCATAAGCCAAACTGCGATCAAAATTATGTCGCCAGTGCGCCCCCACGTTGGCGGTGACAACCTCCGTCTGACTGTTGTAGTAGCGGCTGAAGCGGAGTCCGCCAAGTCCAGCGTCTACATCCACGTCCTCTCTATATTCATTGCCCGTGCCCATGTTGATGGGATCCGCGGCGCCCGAAAGAATGGGATTACCTTGGCAGTTGCAAGGTGAGCCAGCGTTCTTATGGGCATTTCCTGGAGACGTTGGGTCCGTGTAGTAATACTCCGCCCCACCCACTCCCGTATCCAGCCAGTAAAAGCCAGCCCAAACCGTTGGATACGATTGATAAACGCAAGCTTTGTAGATCGGATACCCGTTAGTAGGGTCCGGTGCGTAATACAACGACCTGACCCACGCCAGCTCAACCTGACAGGCCGCATAGGCGGCAGATTGTTCTTGGTATTCGGCCATCGAGTCAGCTTTCGCTGTCGACGAAGTAGCATGCAGCACTATGGCAACAATGAACAGAATGAGATATTTGGCCGAGCGCGTCATTTGGTCCCCTTGGCTTGCCCCTTACCGCTGCTGATATCGAACCGCATAGCTGACGCACGACATCAGAAACAGTCCCCCCGAACAAAAATCCATTGAGTTTCCCGGATGACTCGCTTCCAAGCGATGGCTCGGTTCACGGGAAACTCATGAGCCATCACACCAACGCGTTTTATAATAGGCCAATGAATCGTTGAGGTGGCCTTAGGCGCTGTCAGAACCTACAGGTTCGCCCGAAAGCGCATCTCTCTATCGTTGCCAAGAAGTCGCCCAAGCTGACCGAGTATCTGCCGCATGACCGATGCTCGGACAAAGGGCGACTTCGTGGATTGTTGAATGGATACATCTTGGCGCCCGGCCCCCTCAGGCGCCATTTTTTTGGGCTGTGCAAAACCCTGCGCGCACGGGACTTAACTGCGCACACCGATGCGGCGAATGCTCCATCAAGGAAGAGCTCAGAGACATTTCCAACGCTGAAAAAAAGTTTCTGACACCTTTCCCCCATTGATAATACTTGTGGCGTAAGCTTCTTGCGTGACAGGATGGCGCAGGGGAATCTTGGTCATACCACCAAGGGGTCGCAATTCATTGCGATCCACGCTCCGCGTGTGACTTGAGGGAAAGTTAGGCGAGGCCATGGATGACAGACGACAGAGCCCAGGCTTGCAGCTCACGGATGCGTGTATCCGTGGATGCGCAGTGCGCGGCTATCGGCCATGTCCTTTCGTTGTCCCAGGTTTCGCTCACGCGCATTCACCAGCGTGGCGTTGCCGCGCGCTCGCTTCAACACCAACACCGGGAACAACATGGAACAGATGAACAGGGACAACATGGAACAGATGAATAAGAGCAAGGTGGTCCGGCCGCGCACCCTGCGCATGACGCGCATCGCGGCGACGTTGCTGGGGGCACTTGGGTATGCTGTGGTCTCATCGACGGCCGGCGCAACGACGACGACATCGCCGACCTTGCTCGCGGCCCTGCCGGGCGGCACGGGCCTGAGTACGCCTGTCGGGCACCTGCTGCAAGGCAGCGACGGCAACCTGTACGGCGCCGCCATGCATGACAACAGCACCAATTCCGGTGGTGTCTTCCGCGTCTCGATGACGGGCGCTTATACCGATTTCTACGATATCAACCCCGCGGCGCAGCAGCAGCCTTTCGGCGGCTTGTTCCAGGCCGGCAACGGCGAGCTCTATGGCACGCTGGTCACCACGGACAGCGGCCCCGCACCTGGCGGCGCCGTCTACAGCCTCACCACGGGCGGCTTGTACGACAACGTGCACACCTTCGCCAGCGCGACCTCGTCTGGCCTGAACTGGTACAACAGCGATGGCGCTTTGCCCGAAACGAGCCTGGTGCAAGGCCCGGATGGCACGCTCTATGGCGTGACCTACAGTGGCGGTGAGTCGGGCGCAGGCACGCTCTACTCGATCAGTTCCGCCAACAACTTTTCGCTGCTCTATACCTTCGATCCAACCGGCACCATGACCGGCACCCATCCCAATGGATCACTCGTGCTCGGCAGCGATGGCAACCTGTATGGCACCACGATGAGTGGTGGTGACAATGGTACGGGCACGATCTACCGCGTCACGCCGGGCGGCAGCATCGCGCAGATCTTCTCGTTTCCCTCGGGCGGCACTGGTAGCTGCAGCGCCGCCGAATTTGCCGGCGCCGATGGTACGTTGACGGCTGGCGCCAACGGCAAGCTCTATGGCGTGCTCTGCTCGGCGGGTACCAACGCTGCCGGGCTGATCTACAGCTTCGATCCCGCCACGACTACATTCACTGCCTTGCACGATTTTGGTGCTGGTTCGCAAGGCAACGTCACTGGCTGGGGTCCCAATGGTCCGCTGGTGCTGGGCGCGGACGGCAACCTTTATGGTTCGACCGGCGCGGGTGGCACCTATGACGACGGCGCGATCTTCGAATTGGCGCCGGATGGTTCGTCGTACAAGGTGCTTTACAGCTTCAATGGCACCGATCCACTGGGCTACTATCCCCGATCGCTGGTGTTGGGCGCGGACAACAACCTCTATGGCACGACCACGCTCACAGGCAGCGGCAACAATGGCGCAGTCTTCCGCTTTCCGTACATGGCGCCCAACGATCTGGTGATGACCAATGCAAGCGCCAGCTCGCTCGACGTTCGCCTGATCAACCAGGCAGGTGCGCAGCAAGTGTTGCAGACGGTCGCGAAAGGTTACTACCCAGTCGCCGTGGCGGATTTCAACGGTGACGGCTTCCAGGACATCCTGTGGACCAGCGCCAACAACGATCTCTACATGTGGCTGGGCGGCAGCAGCGGGGGCACCGGCTTCACATCAGTTTACATGGGCAAGTATCCGGCGGGCTGGAGCGTCACCGGTGCAGGCGACATCGACGGGGACGGCAAGACCGATCTCTACTGGATCAACACCAGCACACATCAATTTGGCTACTGGCTGATGGATGGCACGACCACCAAGAGCACGTACAGCACCTCATACACGCCGGGTTATTACCCGATCGCGGAAGGCGATTTCAACGGCGACGGCAAACTGGACGTGCTCTGGAGCAGCGCCAATAACGACCTTTACATGTGGACCAGCAACGGCACCAGCGGCAGCAGCCGTTTCACCGGGGTCTATGCCGGCTCGTATCCGGTCGGCTGGAAGCTCGTTGGCATCGGCGACCTCGACGGTGACGGCAAGAGCGACCTGGTATGGATGAAGACCGATGGATCCCAGTGGGGCTATTGGCTGATGAACGGTGTCCAGCGCAAGTCCATCGTAACGGTGTCGAACGCGGGCGCGGAATCCACCACCATTGTCGCCGTCGATGACTACAACCACGACGGCCTTGCCGATCTGGTGTGGAGCAACGGCAGCAACCTGATCCTGTCGACCAACGCGGGCACGTGCGCATCGCAGTGCACCTTCACGCCGACCACGCTCGCGGCACCTGCCGCAGGCATGACGGTCTTCAAGAAGAACGTGCCCAACACGCCCTAAGCGAAACGGCAACGATGAAGCGGGACGTACCCGCTTCATCGTTGCCGCATCTTTCAATCTGCATCGATGCTGCCGCAAGAATGGTGTCAGGGACAATTTTAAGGCCGCCTAGCCCTTGGAAAATTGTCCCTGACACCTTTTTTTACCAAAGCCGATGTCGCAAAGATGTCTGGCAAATACGGCCTTTATTTACTTGTCGCGATACTCGGGCTTGTCTTTGTCGGGCAAGTCAGTCGAAAGAAACCAGCCATCAAGCCTCCGCCTTTGCCAAAATAAGCAACAGAAAAGAAGTCAGGTTCATTTACCCATTCGTAATAAATGAACCTGACCCCTTTGTTCCTTGCCGAAGGTCTTGTCGTCGATCTCCTTCCAGAAATCGAGCAGCCACTGAGGCGGGTCTTTGCGGGTGAAAGTCATCGTGGTCATCGCATCTCTCCTGAGCATCTGGATGGGCACCTGACAAGGTGCCTGGAGTTACCCGAATGTCAGTCGATGCGCATCGTTTCGTCGGGCGTGGCGCCACTATCGGCGACATGCCGCCCGCCAGCAATGACGTGCGAGGTAATAGCGAGGCGTCAAAATCCTTGCTGGCCCGTCAAAACAAAAAATGGTATCAGGGACGATTCAAGAGCTGCCGATAATTGTCCGTGACACCTTTTTCTCTTATTTTCACCAGCAAGTGACGCCTTACAACGACCACGGCGTCAAGTCGGCTTCATGGATCTCTGTTGATGACCCATCTTCAAATTCAACGGTGTAGACGGGTCCCGGGGGAAATTGGTCGAAATAGGGCCCAGGCCTGCTCTCGAAAATGCCAACGATCCAGGCTTTACGCCGCGGTACTTGTGGGTTCGATGCTTCCGATGCCCACACAATATCGTCATAGGTGAATTTCATATCAGCCCCCTCCATTGATCGGGAGGTGGGGGTTTCCATCTTCAGTTGTCACGTCGGGCCGGTGGGCGTGCGGTTGTTGAGCATTCGGGTCTGCCTGTCCACTGTGGCCTCCACGATCCAAACGATCTCCGGTTGGCTTGCCGTTAGAGCCGATGACTTGTTGGTAGTCCCCGTTCGGCGAGGTGTTTACTTTTTGCCCTGTGTCGACGGGTATCGCGTTGCCGTGTTTATCCACGACCACGACCGGCGAATCAACTTTTCCCGTATAAGGATTTGTGTTGCCATCACTCGCTGGCACGGGTTTGGCCGCAGGGGCTGGTGCATCCGCAGGTTTTGCGGTCGGAGCAGGTGCATCGTCGTTGTGATGAGCTGTGGGAGCGGTGTTTTGGACAGCTCTAACAGTGAGTGTGGCAACCAACGCTGCTCCAGCCGCGACAACCGCGGTGCCGCAGGGGGTTGCCGCGCAAGCGGCAATGGCTTCACCGATACAGAGGTCTTCAAGACACTTTCCGTTGGGGTCGATGTGATTGATTGGGTTGTTATTGACGTAGGTATAGCGGTTAAAGTTGAACGCATTTCCTGCCGTAGGGACTATGGGGTCAACACTGATAAATCGGCCGATCGCGGGATCGTAATAGCGCGCTTGCATGTAGCTAAGCCCAGTATCGGGGTCATTCACATGGCCCGCATAGCCAGGCCCGTTAGGCGCAGTTCCAAGTGCTATTCCGCCATAGGGCGCATAGTCGAATGTCGCTGTGATGTTCCCCTGCGCATCGGCCTCGGCGAGTGGAGTGCCCTGAGAGTCCGTGTAAACGTAGGTCACGGTACCTGCGTGAAGCTGCGTGTTGAGAAAAACACTCAGCAGAAAAATCACTAAGCATCGGCTCCATGCCCTCAATCCGCTGCCGTCTTTCATGTACATCCCCTGTTTATCCCCTAGGAGAAGACTACAAGAAGTTCTATTTGGTGAGAACGCCGAGTGCTAGTGACGTCGGCCCGCGAGGGTGTCAATGCCCTGATCCCATTTTCTGATGACCATTTTCTTCATGACTTCGTTTCCTTGAGTACAGCCTCAAGCCGCCGCCAGCACTTTGCGCACCGTCTTCGGCGCCGCCACAGCAACCTTCAGTAACGCCTTGGCAGCCCCGCTCGGCTCGCGCCTACCCTTCTCCCAGTCCTGCAGTGTGCGAACGGAAACACCGATCATCACAGCGAAATCAAGCTGCGACAAACCATGCTTGAGTCGGGCTTCCATGGCTTGCGTCACGCCCACATTCGCAATAAAGGGGACGGAGTAAATTATCTCGGCTTAATTACCTCCGCCCCCTTATTTGGTCTGTTTTCGGTTATTTCTGCCTGGACCCGACCGACCGGGCGCGCCGCCTACTCGGCGCGTCCAGTCGAGCCGAAATGGCCTCAGATGGCAGGCTGGACGTATGCCAGCGCAGCTGCCCTTTCACCACCGCCGAGCGGTCCGACGACAGTGAGCCGAGCCGAAGGGCGCGATATGCCGCGCAGGGATGCGCATGCCGGTACGGCGAGATAGGAGGCTGCCTCCTCCCTCACGTCTGCATGCGAACGACGACGCCCATCGAGGCGCTGCACACTGTCGACGTCATGGATGATGTCGCGCAGTCTCTCTGCATCGCGAATGATGGCATCGCCCATGATCGACAGCGTGACGTCAGCGAAGTCCGCCTGATCGGTAGCGACCACTACATCGCCATGGGCGCGGAGGATGTCGCCCAGCCGGGCCAGTTCGTCGATCTGGTCCAGGGTGACGCCCGACACATAGCATTTGCCCGCCTCGTTCGTCGCCGACCAGCCCAATTCCGGTTCAGTGTCGTCCGTGTCCGCCGCTACCTCAGTGAAGGTGGACACTTTCGGCTCAACTTCAACCTCCGCCTTGGCCTCGGGCGCAGCCACCTTGTCGCCACGCTCGGCGGGATACGAGAGTTCGTCCAGCACCTGAGCGATCTGCTCCTCCAGCAGTTCCAGGCAGATCGCGACTTCGCCTGGGCGAATCTCCGCGAACCACTCCCGATCCACGTCCGACCTGCGCGGTCGCGCCAAATTGGTCAGGAACCCCACGTATTCGCGTAGCTGCTTCAGCCGCAGCTGGCTGTCCTCCGGCAGAAAATAGCCCGTCGTTTCCAGATCATCCGAATCGTACGTCGACATGGTCGCCTCCTAGTTCCATAGAAGTGCCCGTCCACGACGTGACGACGGACGGGAAGTCGGGAGGCTAGAAACCGCGTACAGACGGCGGGCGTATTCCCCTTGCGGGTGTTGTATTAGCCGCCCTCCCGACGCAGGGTTCGCGTCGGCTTGCACCTGCGAACAGGTACAAAAAACCCACCGGTTTGTCGGAGGTGGGTACCGCTGTACGACGGAGTTTCTAGGCTCCTTGAAATCGAGTCTGCTACGGCAGTGAAGGGGTGTCAAGACAGGTCCATGGCTATCGGTTGACGTCCATGACACTTCTGCGTTGTAGCGCGGGTGAGTGAACCTGACTCCATTTTTTGTCGTCTCGAAGACTGCGCCTGGTGCGCGCACTTCTATCCATATGAAACCGTCGTAGATGTTGATTCGACGTCGGGAAATGTGGGGATACCTCAGACTCTGAGTCTGCTTTTCGAGCGGAGGATCTTGAGCATCGCTTGGAGGGCAATCGAAAAGAGGATACTTCCGATCCTCGTCTAACGAGACTAGCCGTCAAATCTTCGGCCAGGCGTGGCTATCGCCGCCCGTAAGGCCGAGTCAAAACTGGACGGGTTCGCGGAACCATGGCTCGTGCCGAGGCCCGCATGCGATTCACCAGTCGAGCGGTATCCCTGCTCAGCAACTCTTCACCGCCTCTACCAAGAGCGATGAAATCCATCACCGGGCGCCCGCGCTCGGGCGAAACCATCAAGCTACCGAGCAGCGTCGCGGCTCGTTCGTTGTCGTTGAATCGGCGCCGAAGAAGCCCGTAGATACCGTTAGAAATCAAATCGGCGACCTGAACTCCGTCGCTATCTTTCGAGTCAACAAACTTAAGGTGTTCAAGCCATATTTTGTTCGCATCAATCAAACCGTCATCCGGCCGTGAATCCTTCGGTGGGGGTAGCCAGTCGGGATATGGACCGTCGGAGTAGAAGCGTGAAAAGCGACTGTAGTCAGCACCTTTCACCTGAATCAGAGGTTCGTCTCGCGCAATCGCTTGGGTGAAGGGAAGGGTAATTGAAGCGAACGTTTCGTCGAAATGGTTGCGCGTTACATCTTTTTGATCGAAGCGCCAACGGAACGCGCTCAGCGTGGCCGGGATGCGGACGGCGTAATACAGACTTGCGCTCCGGACGATCGTCCAGACCAACCGGGTCCGGCAGTTGATTTCGATGTATTGCTGGACTGAGAGCGCTTCAATCGAACCCGCCATCTCCCTGACCATTCGCTTTCCCTCTGGAAAGTTCATCTTTGGCTCGTTCGCCAAAATGATCTGGACCTGTGCCGCTTGGTGTTGATCGGCAGTTTCGTTTGTTGCGCCATCAGTCGCCACAGCGAAAGCGACCGCGTTGATCGCCGACAAGTCCTCCAGAAGTTTGAAGTAAGCCACCTCGTTGACGTCCCTACGCTTCACTTCGGTGTCGAAGCGAAATCCGTTAGCAACCTTGAAATGGCGCAGCGCCTTGGTTACCTGCGGACGACTGATCTCGGGGACTATGTAACCCGCCACTAGGGAAAAAGAGCCCTGCGCGTCCGTGGCGGCAAAGGTCCCAGCCTCATCGAGATAGATATACATTTGTTCAGTATGCCTCGCTCAAACATCGAGAAGGGCCTGGGGTTTCTTCAGCGCGATCCAAGTCCCCGGTCGGGTTGTCGATCTGAGAGAAGGGAAGAATAGTGTCAGAGGTAGTTATTCGGATTTAATTACCTCTGAGCTGGCCCCGTTTCCTTGTTCATCACAGCCGAAAATCTTGTTGAACTGTCTCGTCCTGCCGAGCATTGCTGATAGCAGCGGCGCCCACTGTTCGTAGAAACGCTTCTTTGGACGAAGTCGCCTCATTGAGCAGGCAACGCTTGTATAGGGATATATACAAGGCAACTGAATAGGCTTGGCAGTTGATCGAGCGCGCGGGGTTAAATTCGATATCGGTGAAAGCTGAATAATCTAAAAGCTGCTCTGTGATGCTGGACTGCTTCTTCAATGTGTTGATGTAGAGCCAGTCATAGAACGCCGTCTGCGGCTCAAGACCCCACTCGATACCGAAGAAACGGAACCCAGTAAGACGGCCAGACGAGTGCAGCCTGTCGTCTTTCTTTGCTTCACGCGAGGTCATGTCGAGAATGTCGATATATGGACCGCCGCGCTCGAACACCTTACTGCCCTGATACGCGCACTCAACGCTGAATGTGCGATTGTGTTTGACTGTGGTGAACGATAAGTTGAAGGCGCTTAATGCAACTCCAAGGTTCTCGCGGGACTTACTGGATACCTCTAGCATCCGGTCAATGCCAGGCAGCTTTATGGCAGCAGCATGCAATGAGTCCACAGACTTCTGCTTCTGCGAAGCAGCCATGCCAGGGAACCACTGGAACTCAACGTACTTCGTACGGACTAGTGCTGGTCCTTCGGCAGTCGGTATAAAGATGGGTCTTTCGGCCATTAGCTTGTCCTATCGATACTTCCGCGCGTATCCACGGGACGCAAACATACCTTTGTTGTTCGCGTGCAGGTATGTCTTACGCTCTCCGAGATAACCCGCGTAAGCGTCACGCGCGATAGCAGTCTCGAAGATGGCGCCGACGATGTACCGAGGCTCAATCACATCAAAAACCAAAACTTCCGCTTGTACATCAGTCGGATCACAAACTTGGAGTTTTTGCTCTTCACGAGATGTAAGGCCCACGATTTCATCGAACATACCCGCGAACGCTTGCGGAGTCTTCAACACAGCGAGAGGCTGACGACTTATGCGTGCATCGGCAGCATTATGGCAACAAAACGCACAATCTTTCGTCCACAACACTTCAGGGAGTAGGACAAGGACAGTCCAATCAACACCTTGGCACTCGCTCCGGTACTTGTAAAACATCTGACTGTTCGGAAAGGCTATTGATATGGACGTTCCGTCCTTGTGGCCGTCAAGTCGAAGCTGATCATTGATAGACGGAGCGGCACCTATCTCATTGACTCGCTCGATGGGATACAGGCCACGAGCCATGATCGACGGCAGATTTACCGCGCGCGTAAAGTGTAGAAGGTAGGGAACTTGAAACGCTGTCGCATGTACTTGAATAGCCTGCCTTGGCATACTGCCCCCTTTAATGTGAATTTCGCACCTATGCTCGCCTTCTGCATACCATCACTTTTCTGATCGATCGCCAATGAACCGCATCCTTTATTTCACTCTTCTTTAATCAGGAACGAGCCCTTTTTGAATTTGCCTCGAACGAGCCACCCGTAAGTGGACCAACATACAACTCTTCTTCCAAAAATTTTAGAAGCTCACGAAGTTGCTTTGAATCCGCAGGGATAACAAGACATTCGTCACCTTTGTCATCGGCCTGAATATTCAAAGTAAGATCAAATTGCTTTGCCGTTTCAGCAATTTTTGCAACCGGCATATTCGTTAAAATTCCGGAGTCCAAGATGTATGCAACCCGACTCCTAACCCATTGACCAGCACGCTTTTTGAGAGCATCAGAGTCCTCAACAATTACGTTTTTCAATGCAACGAAAGCCTCTATATCTACATCCGTAGCCTCACGGTAATAGGATGAAATATCGAAAATCTGTTTCATCCAATAGATGCTTTGAAAAAGCAACACCCCCTGCCGATACACAGCATGGCATGTTGATCCAATTGTCAAACCTGCCGCATGAAGACGATCAAAGACTTCGCCCGAAACAATCAAGCGCAGGGTAGATTGGCAAAGCCTTTGCTCTCTCTTAACCACTTGAATATAGGCAATATCATCATCAGCATCGTAGGCACACAAACCATATACGGTTGAGATGGCTGCGTCATTCATCGGAAACGCGGGACAATCAATCGGCGACGTGAAAGCTTCAAAAATATGAGCCGGAAGGTCGAAACCTTCGATCTGAAGAACCTCAGTCTCGTCGGGCTTGAAATTGTCCCGTTCAAATTTTACAGGCACAAGTTGAGAAGAAGTCAGCGCTCCACCCATTTGTAGAAATTTGGCAGACAAGTCACCCTGGATGCTGCTTTCTATCTGGAGTCGGTAGCAACCAGTTGATGTTCCATCGTTCGTAAACGCAAAAAAATCCATTTAATCTAATCCCCCTGAATTATCGTTTAGAGTCAATCAATATATATGGTGAAATACGGCCCACACTCTTAACATCCCCTTTCGCGATTAGATTACGCCTAGATATCAGGAGGAATGTCGTCCCGCCCTCTGTGCCGATTTCGTAGAAATGATATCCGAAAGCAGCCATTATTGGATTAAATGTAAAAGCATTAGACGTTGACAGCGCAATCAACAACAATATCCCTATAAGCGCAAGAGCCCATATCGACAGATCCTGTGATGGGCCAGCCAGCGGTAGAAGATAAGTAACAATGAAAGCAACCACTTCAGTATCGGTAGCTTTTATTGTCGTCACTTTTAGAGAAATTTTTGGCAATTGCCTAGCGAGACCCAACATAACAAGAAGGCATACCAACGCAAGCAATGTTCCCACAATAAGTACATAGGCATGTCTTTCCGACCAACCATGCCTTGATATGTCAGCGATGCACCAAACTACAAGCACTGGAGCAATCGAAGTTAACGTGAGCAGCAGCCTCGCAATTATGCTGGCCATTTGGTAATGCCTCGCCGTTTCTGGCTTTGAAAGGTACGACTGCGGCGTCTCACCTAGTCAGACTGTCGCGCGACCGAGCATTCACAATATCGACCAGCTCTACACCATCGGCAACTTCAACCCCTGCTCCTTTGCACACGCCACCGCCTCCTCATACCCCGCATCCGCATGCCGCATCACGCCAGTACCCGGATCGTTCCACAGCACGCGCGCAATGCGCTTGTCCGCTTCCGGCGTACCGTCGCAGACAATCACCACGCCGGAGTGCTGCGAGTAGCCCATGCCTACGCCGCCGCCGTGATGCAGCGACACCCAGGTCGCGCCGCCGGCGGTGTTGAGCATGGCGTTGAGCAGCGGCCAGTCGGAGACGGCGTCGCTGCCGTCCTTCATCGCTTCGGTTTCGCGGTTGGGTGAAGCGACGGAGCCGGAGTCGAGATGATCGCGCCCGATCACCACCGGCGCCTTCAGCTCCCCATTGCGCACCATCTCGTTGAACGCTAGGCCGAGCTTGTGGCGCTGGCCGAGGCCGACCCAGCAGATGCGCGCGGGCAGCCCCTGGAAGCTGATGCGCTCCTTCGCCATGTCGAGCCAGTTGTGCAGGTGCTCGTCGTCGGGGATCAGCTCCTTCACTTTCTGGTCGGTCTTGTAGATGTCTTCCGGATCGCCGGACAGCGCCACCCAGCGGAACGGGCCGATGCCGCGGCAGAACAGCGGGCGCACGTAGGCGGGCACGAAGCCGGGGAACGCGAACGCGTTGGCGAGGCCTTCGTCCTGCGCCATCTGGCGGATGTTGTTGCCGTAGTCGAAGGTGGGGATGCCCTGCGCATGGAATGCGAGCATGGCTTCCACATGCGTCTTCATGGATTGCTTCGCGGCCTTGGCGGTGCCGACCGGATCGCTCTTGCGGCGCTCAAACCACTGCTCCACCGTCCAGCCCTGCGGCAGGTAGCCGTTGACCGGGTCGTGCGCGCTGGTCTGGTCGGTGACGGCATCGGGACGCACGCCGCGCTTGACCAGTTCGGGCAGGATGTCGGCGGCGTTGCCGAGCAGCGCGATGGATTTCGCTTCGCCTGCCTTGGTGTATTTCTCGATGCGCGCCAGCGCGTCGTCGAGGTCGGTGGCCTGTTCGTCGACGTAGCGGGTCTTCAGGCGGAAGTCGATGCTCCTCTGCTGGCATTCGATATTGAGCGAGCACGCGCCGGCCAGCGTGGCGGCCAGCGGCTGCGCGCCGCCCATGCCGCCGAGGCCGGCGGTGAGGATCCACTTGCCCTTGAGGCTGCCGTTGTAATGCTGGCGGCCCATCTCGACGAAGGTTTCGTAGGTGCCCTGCACGATGCCCTGCGAGCCGATGTAGATCCACGAGCCGGCGGTCATCTGGCCGTACATCATCAAGCCTTTCTTATCGAGCTCGTTGAAGTGCTCCCAGGTGGCCCAGTGCGGCACCAGGTTGGAGTTGGCGATCAGCACGCGCGGCGCGTCGGCATGCGTGCGGAACACGCCGACCGGCTTGCCGGACTGCACCAGCAGGGTCTCGTCGTCTTCCAGCGTGCGCAGCGATTTCAAAATCGCGTCGAAGCACTCCCAGTTGCGCGCCGCCCGCCCGATGCCGCCATACACCACCAGCTCGGCCGGGTTCTCCGCCACCTCCGGATCGAGGTTGTTCTGCAACATGCGGAAAGGCGCCTCGCTGAGCCAGCTCTTGCAGGAAAGCTCGGTGCCGCGCGGCGCGCGGATGGTACGGGTAGTGTCGATGCGGGTGGGGGCATTCATGGGCAGGTCCTTCGAAGACGGCTAGACAAGGCACAAGCACCGATTATGCGGCGCGCGCGCGGCCACCGCCAATCGGCCTAGGTCGCCCCCGCTTGCGGTCGGGCTTATGGCCGATTGCCGGGGCCGGGACAACGGCAGAGACTGGCAAAGGGGATCCGGGGGGAAACCGTCACAGCAAACTCCGAGGAGGCTGTCATGCACGCCACAGGCTTGATGACCCGGTTCAGCGTTGTCGCCGCGATGCTTGTTCTCATGGGCTCCACGCAGGCGGCGGACACGAAGGCGCCGACCGATGCGCAGATGATCGCCAGCGCGATGCGCGCCGCACCAGCGCGGGTGGCGAGAGACGCGACGATCATGGCGATGGGAGCGGACGGAAGCATGCGCACGCTGCGCAAGGGCAGCAATGATTTCACCTGCATGCCGGACAACCCGGGGGTGCCGGGACCAGATGCGATGTGCATGGACAGGAACGCGATGGCATGGGTGCAGGCGTATGTCGGGCACCAGCCGCCGCCGACCGGCAAGATCGGCTTGATGTACATGCTGGAAGGCGGCACGGATGCGAGCAACACGGACCCGTACGCGAAGAAACCGGAAAACGGCAAGCACTGGATCAGGACCGGACCGCATTTCATGATCGTGGGTGCGGACCCGGCTTTTTACGACAATTACCCGAAGCACGCGGCCCCCGACACGGCGGCGCCGTATGTGATGTGGGCCGGCACGCCGTATCAGCACTTGATGGCACCGGTCAGGTAATCCGTGCGGGCCGAGCCCGCCGGCATCACGCGCTAGGCGCCTGCAGGCAACTGCAGGCGCGGGAACGCCATGGTCATCGTGGTGCCCTTGCCTGGCGCGGATTCCACATCGACGAAGCCGCCGGCCTGGCGCATCACGCCGTACACCTGGGCCAGGCCCAGGCCGGTGCCGGCGCCTTCGGGCTTGGTGGTGAAATACGGTTCGAACAGGCGCTCGCGGACTTCCTCGGCCATGCCGCAGCCATTGTCGGTGACTGCCAGCGTGACGTAGTCGCCCGCGGGGCGCAGCGTGCTGGCCTGCGCCTCGTTGACCGCCAGCTCGCCCAGACGGACGCGGATCGCGCCCTGCCGGTTGCAGGCATCGCGCGCGTTGATGCACAGGTTGATGAAAGCCTGTTCGATGGAATGGCTGTCGCCCATCGTCGGCAGTTCGGCCACGGCCGGCTCGACCTGGAAATCGATGGTGGCGCCCAGGCTGTGGCGCGCGAAGCCCTCGATGTCGCGGATGATGGCGCCCAGTTCGACCGGCTCGGCGGTATAGCGATGCACGCGCGCGAAAGCCAGCAGGCGTTTGGACAGCAGCGCGGCGTGGTGCACGCCGTCCATGCTGTAGCCGAGCAGGCGGCGCTGGGTCTCGCTGAGGTTGGCCGAATCGTCCTGGATGCTGCTCAGCGCCACGATGGCGATCTGCAGCATGTTGGAGAAGTCGTGCGAGAGGCCCGCCACCAGCTGACCGATCGCCTCGTTCTTCTGCGCCTGTTGCGCGGCGTGCTCGGCAACCGCCTGCGCAGCACTGGCCAGGCCCAGCTGCAGCCTCAGCGATTCCTCGCGGCCGGCCCCCCGCTGCTGGAATATGCGTGCCTGTGCAAGCTGGAGACCCAGCGCTTCGTTGCGCGCGGCGCCGGTTTCGCCGGCGGACTCGCTGAGGCTGAGGCGGTTGTTCAGGCCGAGGATCACGGTGTCCAGCGCCTGCTTGGCCTGCACGCGCTCGGTGATGTCGTGGCTGATGACGGCGATGCCATCGACCTGGTCGGCGCGCCCCAGATACGGATGCACGCTGACCAGCCACCAGCACGGCTCGCCGTTGCTCGACGGCAGCGTTTGAGTGAACTGTGCAGGCTGCCCCAGGCGCGCGGTGAGCAGCGCCGCTTCGATCGCGGCACGCGCTGCCTCGGGCCAGAACGCGGCCAGCGGCTGACCGATGGCGCCGACCGGGTCGACGATGCATAGCGCGGCACAACCGCTGTCGTTCATGCGGATGATGCGGCCCTGCACATCGAGTTCGTGCACGCTATCCGGAGAAAATCCGATCAGCTGCCGATAGCGTTCAAGATTATTCATGCGCTTCGCCATGCCATGAAGACGCAGCATAGGGGGAATCGGGCCTCACCGCTCATTAACATCGGACAGACCATGGTCAGGACTGGATACCTTTGCCCAGAACGCCGAACGCCCATGATCCACGCGCAGAACAACACCATCCTGCTGGCCGAGGATGACCGCAGCGCCCGCGAGGTCACCGCCCTGGTGCTGGAGGCCGAGGGCTACCATGTCATCACGGCCAGCAACGGCACCAGCGCGCTGAGCATCCTGCTGCAGGACGCCTGCATAGGCTTGCTGGTGAGCGACATCCACATGCCCGGTGGCATCGACGGCATCGAACTGGCCCAACGCGTGCAGATGAACCGGCAGATCCGGATCATGCTGATCTCGGCCGACCCGCGCAGCAGCTTCGCCTACTTCCCCGAAAACGTGACGTTCCTGCCCAAGCCTTACGATCGCCGCGCCCTGCTCGGGGCGGTGGACGGGTTGCTGCGCCACACGGGTACGTGACGCCGAGCGGACAGGCGGCTTGAAGGGGCTCAAACCTGACGCGATGAGTGCTCGATCACCTGTCGATGCCGGCCGCCAGGGAAACGCGTAACCGGGTGCCGCTTCGGAACGAATGTTGCGGAGGGCAAGTGCAATGATGTCCGCAGTCGTCGTTCACCACATGACATCAGGGCCCTCGCGGCCAGGAGTTGACCATGCATGATCCTTCCGCAACCGACACGCCGCCAAAGCGCCATCTCGGATCATGGGCACTGATTGCCGCCGTGGTGGCGGTCACCGTGGGCACGTTCGGTTATGTCGGTGGCTGGCTGGCGCCGCACCGGCTCACTCCCAAGCGCATCGTGGATCAGTTGCAGGACAACGCCGGCACGTTCGCCGGCTATCGCCGCAATCACGCCAAGGGCGTATGCGTGACCGGCTACTTCGACAGCAACGGCCACGCCCAAGCTTATTCAAGTGCCGAAGTGTTCGCCGCGGGTCGAACCCCGCTGGTCGGCCGCTTCGCGATACCCGGCAGCAATCCGTATGCGCCGGACAGCAGCGTGCCGATCCGCAGCATGGCGCTGCGCCTTGCGCAGGCCAACGGGCAGCAGTGGCGTACCGGCATGAACAGCATGCCGGTATTTCCGGTGTCGACGCCGCAAGCGTTCTACGATCAGTTGAAGGCGCAGCAACCCGACCCGGCCACCGGCAAACCGGATCCGGCAAAGGTGGCGGCATTCTTTGCCGCGCATCCGGAGACGGCCGCGTTCCGTGCCTGGGCGAAGACGGCGAAACCGTCCGCCAGCTTCGCGACCGAAAACTACTGGAGCCTCGATGCGTTCGTTTTCGTCGACAGCGCCGGCAAGCGGCAGGCTGTGCGTTGGCGCATGGTGCCCGAAGCCACCGATGCCGGCAGCGACGTGGACAACAGCGGCAACCCGGACTATCTGGCGAGCGACCTCGCGCAACGCCTGTCGCAGGGGCCGCTGCGCTGGCATCTGCTGGTGACGCTCGCGCAAGCGGGTGACCCGACCAACGACGCCACCAGGGAATGGCCGGCCGACCGCCCCACGATCGACGCCGGCACGCTGGTGCTCGAGCACACCGAGCCGCAGGAAAGCGGCCCCTGCCGCGACATCAACTATGACCCGCTGGTGCTGCCCGACGGCATCGAGGCGTCCGACGACCCGCTGCTGCCCGCACGTTCGGCCGCCTACGCCGACTCCTACCTGCGCCGCACCAGCGAGGAAGCCCACCTGCCTGGCACTGCCGTTGCGCAGCCGAAGCCGGAGGCCAAGTGATGACATCTGACGTGAAGACTTTCTCCCTGCCCGCGCGCGTACTGCACTGGCTGATGGCCATCATGATTCTGGCGATGCTGTTCATCGGCGTCGGCATGGTGGCCTCCGTGTCGGAACGGCATGACTGGCTGCTGCGCATCCACAAGCCGCTGGGCATCGCGATCCTGATCCTGGCCGTGGTGCGACTGGCCGTGCGCCTGCGTCATCCGCCGCCCGCGTTGCCGGCCGATCTCCCCGCTGTCCAGAAACTGGCGGCGCATGCCTCGCACTGGCTGCTCTACATCCTGATGCTGGCGATGCCGCTGATCGGCTGGGCGATGCTTTCGGCCGGCGGTTATCCGGTGATGCTGAGCGATTCGCTGCGGCTGCCGCCGATCTTCCCGACCAGCCCCGTTGCCTTCGCCGTGCTGCGTCACATGCACGGCTGGTTCGCGATGCTGCTGTTCCTGACGTTTCTCGCGCATATGGGGGCCGCGCTGTATCACGGACTGATCCGCCGCGACGGGGTGCTGTCGAGCATGGTTCGTGGCGAAAAGAAGGCTGAGATGATCGAGCCCGTGGAAGTGAGCGAGTCCGTCACCGAGCCCGATACTCGACCCTGATAACAACAAATGGCCACCGCATCCTGACCAGCCCCGAATGGTCACTTTCAGTCGTGCGTCGTGCTTTTCATCTCACTCCGCTGGCTGACCGACCTCGACTGCAGCGCCAGCGCCGCACGCATCTGGAGAAGCATCTTGTGGGCCTGCGGGTTGGTGTCGAAGTGCGCGGCAAAGTAATCGATGGTCTCCTGCAGTCCGGCGCGCGGCTGGTTCTTCTGGATTTCGCCACGCAAGTACCAGCCATACGACTCGTTGGGGTACGCCTTGATGATGCGGTTGTCGGTGTCCCACGCCTTGTCCCATTCATGGCTCCAATGGGCATACATGCTGCCCAGTTCCATCAGCACACTCTCGTCGTCGGGATTGAGCGAGAGCGCCTTCTCGAAATCCTGCCCGGCATGCTTGTAGTCGCCCAGCGCCTCGTAGGAATACCCACGCAGCTTGACCGGAGCCTCGTCCTGCGGCGCCGCCTGCATCATGCTGCTGGCCTCGTCCACGGCCCACTGTGACTCGTCGAAATTGTTCAGCTCATAGATACGATGAAGCCGTTCGTCAGCAAGGTCTGGATCGAAACGCAACGCCTCGGAGAAATAGACCACCGCCAGTTCCGGGTGATGGCTCGACTCGGCGGCATGACCGGCACTCAGCAGCAGCTGCGCGGTGGAGACCTGGTCGAATACCACCGTATACATCGCGAGCTGCGCTGCGGTATGGCAGTCGCAGTCATCGAGGTTGATCTCTTCGGCCGGCTCCTTCGTCGACAACAACGTCAGGATGGGATTCTCTTTCGCATGTGCCTGGGCGTTGCTGGCGAGTTGCGTCATGGCCTCCAGCGAGCCGCCCCAGCGTGGCAGCGCCCGCCACAGCAGCGAATCGTAGATCCCGAAATTCGCAGGGTCGGCAGCCAGTCCGCGTCTGCTGGCCTCGTCGGCATAGGCATCGCCAAGACTCATGGTGCCGGCATCGATCATGGCGACATAGGCCGGCGTGATCCTCGGGTTGAGCTCGATGGCATGACGCAGATCGGTGTCCGCCTGTTGCAGCAGGCGATCCATGGATTCGACATTGCTTGCCGGCGTGTCCGCCATGTACGCGCCGCCACGCGCTTGGGCAGCCATCTCCCGGTATGCATACCCGCTGGCAGCATAGGCAAACGCGCTCTTGGGCGAGTCGCGCTTCCAGGCATCCAGCGTCGGGCGGATATCGAACGAACCGTCGAAATCCAGCTCGAAGGTGCGGTCCAGCAAACCGCGGGCATTGAGCTGCGTCGATTGCGCATCGAGCATCTGCGCAAAGCGGCGATCGACCTCGGCGGCCTGTCCGTTCTGGATCAGCGACCGCAGCTCGGCAAACGGCATCAGGTGCTGCATGCGGTACTGGCAATACGCGTTCGCTGCGGCATGCGACCAGTGGCTGCCTGGCGGATCGGGATAGGCAAGACAGCGCTGTAGCGGATCCTTGATCTTTTCGGCCTGCTTGGCCGCGGCAAGAAACGCATAGACCTCGGCATTGGAAAACAGATGGCCATGCTTGCCAGCCAGAGCGCGGAGTGGTGCCTCCTGCTGTGCTGATATGGTCTTTGGCACCAGATCGGCGATATGCGACATCGCCGAATGGACGATCCATAACCATTCGCAAAGACCCAGCAGAATGATTGCCACAATCAGCAGCCCGCGTGGACCTGAACCCATATCGTGCCTCCCCCAGGCAGATCGAGCGGTGACAGTAGCACCGGCTTGGGAACCATGTCTGTCGGTTTGACGGCTTGCTCGATGAGCCTGTCGATGGCCTTCTATCGCATACGCCCCATCTCAGGGAGCAGACATCGAAGGCGATGTGCATCAAGAGCTGAGACAGTTCCTTCGCACTACCTTCGCGCGAGGTAGTTCGTAGTGAGCTCAGACGCTGTCGATTTGCAAGGTTGATCGGCGAGGATGACCAAGAGGTCATATTTCGCGCCTTGAACCCGGCGTGGCAACCCACCGTTCCATCCCCTGCATGAGCTCCATGCAGAACCAAGAGGATGCCCCCATGAGTACCGCATCGCCGAACGGCCCATTTGTCATGGTGGTGGAAGACGACATGCTGATCGCAGCGACACTGGAGATCGCGCTGGAGTCGAGGGAATACCGGATGCTTGGGCCGGCATCCACCCTGGAGGAGGCCCAGCGGCTGCTTGAGACGTCCGAGCCGGACATCGCGCTTATCGACTACCGACTGGCCACGACGACGACCGAGAAACTGCTGCCATCGCTCAACTCCCGACACATACCGATCTGTGTCCTGACCGGAGCGGATGAGTTGCCGCCTGCCTATGCAGGCTGCACCGTGCTGAAAAAACCGTTCCGGCTGAATGCACTGATCGACGCACTGAAAGAGGCCCGGCCGAACTGATGGGCGGCAAAGCCGACATGCGCAGGAGCGTCAGGCCTCGTTGATCGGTATCTGGCTGATCGGCATCCTGAATACGAAGCAGGTGCCGTCTTCGGCGGTCGATGAAACACCCAGCGTGCCGTGGTGCGCCTTCGCCACTTCCGCGGCGATATACAGGCCGAGCCCAAGCCCTGGTTGCGGGGTTTCTTCGGCGCCACGGTTGAATGGCTGGAAAAGCTGGCCGATCTTCCCGGGCGGAATAGGCGAGCCGCCGTTCGCCACGGACAGTTCGAAATGCTTGCCGTCGCTCATCACCTTGACGACTACCGGCTTGTCCATGGCGCCATGCACGACCGCATTGTTGAGCAGGTTCGCCAGCAACTGGGCAATGCGGCCCGCATCGGCCGTGACGGGATGATCGATGGCCATCGCCACGCGGATATCCCGGCGAGGATGGCTTTCCTGCACTTCGGCGACGACATGGCCCAGTTCGACGGCGAGGTTGGCCGCTGGCTGCAATGCGATCGGGATACCGCCGCCCAGCCTGCCCCGCGCAAAGTCGAGGATGTTCTCGATCATCTCCGCCATGCGATCGCAACTGCGCTGGATGTGCCGGGCAACCCGCTGGCGACGACTATCCGGATCCACCTGCAGAATGTCGGCGCCAACCCGGATCGCGCTCAGCGGACTGCGCAGGTCATGCCCGAGTACCGCGATGAACTGCTCGCGCAGCTTCGCGGCCTGCTGGGCATCCAGCAGCGCGCTGGTGCTTCGCTCGTGACGTTCCTCGGACTCGAGCTCGGCAGCGATCAGCTTCGCAAACAGCTCCAGCGTCTTGACGACATTCGGATCATCGAGCTTGGCCGGCAACGGGTCTAGCGCACACAACGTGCCGAAGAATTCGCCGTCGACCCGGAAGATCGGGATCGAGACGTAGCTTTCGAACCCGTACATCTTCGGCACCGGGTGCCGGGAAAATCGCGGGTCGCTGCTGGCCTCGCCGAAGATCACCGGCTCATGGTGCTGCCGGATTTCGTTACAGATCGTGGATTCCAGCGCCAGCTCGCCACCGGCTTTCAGGCCGAAGTCGATCTGGTCATGGACCGCGCAGGCTGTCCATTTCGTATCGGTGACACGGGCGATCGCCGCAAAGCGCATGCCGGTCGTATGTGCGACCACCTGCAGGATCGTGGGCACCGATCCGATGCGGGCAATCGCTTCCACATCATTGGCAATCGGTCGCATGGTCGATATCCCGGCGCGCTCGTCTGTGTGCATGCAGTGAGCATACCTTTTGTCACTGGAGCACCGGGAACCTGGCCGGCTATCCTGCCGCCCGGTTCCATGGAGTGAAGCCCAATGCGAGCAGTCAGACGAATGGTCGTGGGTACGTTGCTTGGGCTGCTCGCCACGACCTGGGTCAGCGCGTCGCCCGACACGGCCGACCCCGGACACGAACAGGTCGTGGCGTTTGCCCGGCTTTACGGCGTGGTCCGTTATTTCTATCCGGGCGACGCGGCACAGGGCATCGACTGGAACCGTTTCGCCGTGGCGGGCATCACCGATGCACGACAGGCGCATGGCCGCGCCGAGCTGCGAGACAAGCTGAATGCGCTGTTCGGGCCGCTGGGACCGGGCATCGACATCGTTGCAGATGAAGCGACCTTTCCCGCGTTGCCAGCCGAGGCCGCGCAGCCGCCGCTGGTGGCCTGGCGCTACCTTGGCTTTCCAGCGAAGGGCACTCTCTATGCTGGCGAAAGAACGTCCCGTGGTGGCGACCGGTTCGTTGGCATCGCCAGCGAACTGGATGCACAACCATTACAGGGCAAGACCATTCGGCTGCGCGGCAGCATCAAAGCGTTGGGCCAGTCCACCGTCTCGGGGTTGGGACTCTGGCTGCGTGCCGACCGGAAGGGAAAGCCGCCAGGCTTTTTCAAGAATACCGATGGCAGCCAGGTGCATGATTTGGCATGGCACGACTACGTCATTACCGCCCCCGTCGGCACCGACGTATCGATATTGGCGTTCGGATTCACCATGATTCCGGGTGACGACGCCAAGGAGCCAACGGCCGCCTTTCGAAATCTGACATTGGATGTCAGCGACGGACATGGCGGATGGAAGCCTGTTGCGATTCCTGCTCTGCGTCTGGCGCCGAAGCCATCGCGGGAATGGTCTCTGGTCGGCAGCATCGCCACGGACAACACGAGCCTCTCATGGCAGCAGACTGGCGCAGACCCAGGTTATCTGGTTCTGCAGCAGCATGGCCAAGCAGTTGATCGCACGCTCTTCGATGCACCGCCCGTGGCCGGCAAGACCGCAGAGTTCGCGCTCGGCGCCGGCTTGAAGGCACGCGTCGCGTTGACACTGACGGACATGCAGGCGCGGTCATCATCGGATCGCGCCGCGGCGCTGCAAGCACTCAAGGCACGCCTCGCGCACATGCCTGATCCAGCAGCCTCCATCGCGTCCAGTGCCGCGCGTGAAGCCGACATCGTGGTGGCCTGGAACGTGTTCCGGCACTTCTATCCGTACTGGGATGTGATCCACGTGGACTGGGACAGCGAACTGCCGCGCGCGCTAGCCGATGCGGAAAGGGCAGATTCCAGGGCTGCCCAGAAACGCGCACTGCAACACCTGCTCGCTCCGCTTGAGGATGCCCATGGCACCGTGGCTGATACTACGGAAAAGAAGTGGGGCAGCCTGCCGATCACGCTGGAGCCGGTCGAGCATCAATGGGTAATCGTTGCCACGGGTGTACCCGATCAGGCCAAGGTTGGCGACGTCATCGCTTCGATCGATGGAGTGGCCATGCCGCAGGCGCAAGAACAGGCCGAAGCGCTCGCCTCCGGCCAAACGTCATCGCTTGCCTGGAAAGCGCTGCAAGGCCTCCAGTGGGGGCCGGCATCCGAGTCACATACCTTTGGCCTGAAGCACGCCGATGGATCGGCCAGCACCGTATCGCTTGCGTATTCCGAACAGGTTCCTCCGGCTACGGCTCGACCTGCAGCGATCACCGAACTAAAGCCGGGCATCTGGTACGTGGATCTGGCGCGCACCGACATCGCGCTGTTCACGGCAAACCTCACGCAACTGGCCGCTGCACGCACGGTGATCTACGACGTCCGCGGGTATCCGAGGGATTTCAAGGTCAGCACGACCCTTCCCGCACATCTGCTCGACCACGCCGAGCAAGCGAAGTGGATGCACATTCCGCGTTACGTTGGTCCGTTTGGCGAGCTCGCCGGCTATACGGACGTCGGCTGGAATATTCAGCCAGCAGCGCCCCATTTTTCGTCGCACGCGATCTTCCTTGCCGATGGCCGCACGATCAGCCAGGCCGAGGCAATCATGGGCTATGTGCAGGATGAAAAGCTTGGCACGATCGTCGGGGCGACAACGCGCGGCGTGGATGGAAACATCACTTCGTTCGAAGTCCCGCTAGGGTTCCGGGTGATCTTTACCGGCATGAAGGTGACGCATCACGATGGCGTCAGCCGCTATCACGCGCTCGGCACGATCCCGGATGTGACCGTGCAGCCGACGCTCGCCGGCGTGCGTGCCGGTCACGATGAAGTGCTGGAAGCGGCGCTGAAACTTGCGCAGTGACGGAGCGCCTGCCTTTCAGCACTGGCAGGCGATCGCGAAGACGTGGATGCTGGCCCTTCCGCACACGGGAGGTATGGCTCATGTCACGCATGATCTGGCTGGTGATGGGCTTGGCCTGCTCGTCCAGTGCGTTCGCCGCGACAGCATCGTCCGGCTCGGACAAGGCCGCGTGCGAGGTATGGCAACGCGAACTTTCGTTTGCACAAAGCGTCGATCGCCATGATGCGACCGCTTTTGCGAACCACCTCCAGGCGGACGCGATCTTCGATGCGAACACGGGCAAGCCGGTACGCGGACGTGATGCGATCCAGAAAAACTGGGCGGCAATCATCGCCGGCGAAACCGTGCACCTGAGCTGGTATCCGCAGCACGTGGTGGTCACGGACGACGGTCGCGTTGCCAATTCCAGCGGCACGTATCTGTTCGAGGATCCGGCGCCGAATGCGAAGCCGCGTTACACGATCGGCAGGTTTTCCACGGTATGGCGGCGTGGCGGCGACGACCAGTGGCGTGTCGCGTTTGATGGCGGCGACGAGGGCAAACCGGCAAGCGATGCGGAAGCCGCTGCGTTCCGTGCAGGGCGACAAATGCGCTGCCCGGCGAGTGCCGGCGCAGGCTGATTTCCGGCTCCGCATTGATGTCCGAAAACGGCGAGTCCGATCTCGCGCCCGGTGCTAACCTGCAGGCATGTCCGAACCTTCCCTCGCCGCCCTGCCCAACATCAAGGTCTGTGAACGGGCCCGTCTGAGTCGCGACGCGCGCTTCGACGGACTGTTCTTCACGGCGGTGACCAGCACGCGTATCTACTGCCGTCCGGTGTGCCCGGCACCGTCGCCGAAACCGGCGAACATCCGCTATTACGCGAGCGCTGCTGCCGCGGAAGCCGCCGGCTTCCGGCCATGCCTGCGCTGCCGGCCGGAACTCGCACCCGGCAATGCGGTGTGGCAGCGCGGCGAGCATGTGGTGGCGCGTGCCTTGAAGCTGATCGATGCCGGCATGCTGGCGGAGCATTCGCTGGAACAGCTGGCGGCGCGCGTCGACATCGGCGCGCGGCAGCTACGGCGGCTCTTCGTCGAGCATCTCGGCGCGCCGCCGATCGACGTGCACACGACGCGCCGGCTGCTGTTCGCGAAACAGCTGCTGACCGAGACCGCGCTGCCGGTGACCGAAGTGGCGCTCGCTTCGGGTTTCGGCAGCCTGCGTCGCTTCAATGCGGCGTTCCTGCAGGCGAACCGCATCCCGCCACGCGAGCTGCGCCGCCATCCTCGTGCCGTGGTTGGCGAAGCGCTGGTACTGCGGCTCGGCTATCGGCCGCCCTACGATTTCGAGGCGTTGCTGGGTTTCCTGCGCACGCGTTCGCTGCCGGGCGTGGAACTGGTCGACGAACACAGTTACATGCGTGTGTTTGGCGCTGCCGATGCACCGGGCTGGCTGCGATTGAGTGCGTGGTCGAACGGGGAGCATGCCCTGAAGCTGGAACTGCACTGTCCGCAACCGGCGCAGCTGTTGCCGGTGGTGACGCGGTTGCGGCGCATGTTCGACCTGGATGCGGAGCCGCAGGCAATCGCCGCCACCCTCGGTGCCAGCGGCGTGTTGAAGCCGCTGCTGCGCAAGCGGCCCGGTCTGCGCTTGCCGGGCGGATGGGATGGTTTCGAGATCGCGGTGCGCGCCGTGCTCGGCCAGCAGGTCAGCGTGGCAGCTGCACGCACGCTGGCGACACGCATCGTGCATCGTTACGGTGAACCGTTGGCGGTGCCGCTGCTGCCCGGGCTGGAACGCCTGTTCCCCACGCCGGAGCGCGTGGCCGAAGCGGACCTGCGCGAAATCGGCGTGACCACCGCGCGTGCCGCCACGATCCGTGGCATCGCCCAGGCATTGCTGGACGGCCGCATCGATTTCCGCGCGGAGCAGCCGCTGGACGAATTCGTGGCGCGTTGGGTCGCGCTGCCCGGCATCGGCGAATGGACTGCGCATTACATGGCGATGCGCGCGATGAGTCATCCGGATGCATTTCCCGCCGCCGACCTGATCCTGCGCCGTGTCGCCGCCGGCGATGCGCCCGAACTGAGCACCAAGGCGCTCACCGCACTGGCCGAGGCGTGGCGCCCATGGCGCGCCTACGCGGTAATGCACCTGTGGCGCAGCGCAAGCGATGCGGCGTCGGCTGGACGGAGCAAACCATGAACACCGAAACGATCCACTATGACGAGATGCGTTCACCGATCGGCACACTGCGCCTGGTTGCCGACGTGCAGGGACTGCGCGAAGTGTGGTTTGAAACCGGGCGTCATCAGAAAGTGCCGTCGCCAACCTGGGTGCATTCATCCAGGGCGCTGAATTTCGCACGGGTGCAGCTGGAGGAATATTTCGCCGGCGAGCGCCAGGCATTCGACTTGCCGCTGCATCCACTCGGCACGCCGTTCCAGTTGGCGGTATGGAAGGAACTCGAACGGATCCCCTATGGCATCACGATCAGTTACGGCGAAGTGGCCCGACGCATCGACCAACCCGCCGCCGTGCGTGCGGTGGGCGCTGCGAACGGGCGCAATCCGCTGCCGATCATCGTGCCCTGCCATCGCGTGATCGGCAGCAACGGCAGCCTCACCGGCTTCGGTGGTGGCTTGCCGACGAAACGTTTCCTGCTGGCGATGGAAGAGCGCGTCGCATGCGGGGATCTGTTTGCTGGCCTGCGGTAGGTCGCTGAAACGTTTCTCCGCTCCTTTTCACCGGAATGACGGGTTGGGATGGCGCGAGTAATCCCACGATTTGACGCACCCAAAATTTCATGTATACACTGTATACATGAAGAAACTCACTACGCCGGAGAAGATCCTCCGTGCCGCCCACAAGCTGTTCGATCGCGAAGGTGCGGATGCGGTAAGCATGCGCCGCGTGGCGGAAGCGGTCGGCATTACCCCGATGGCGATCTACCGGCACTTTCCGAATCGCGAGGCGTTGCTGAAGCGGCTGTCCGACGACAGCTTCAACACCGCCGCGCATGCATGGGAAGCGCACGCGACGCAACCGGACACCCTCAAGCGGCTGCTCGCGCTGCTGGAACCGTATCTGGATTACGCGCTGGAGCATCCGCACCTGTTCGACCACGCATTCTCGGTGCGCCGTGACGATGCGCGGCGCTTTCCCGAGGATTTTCGCGCACGCCAGTCACCCACCCTCAACGTCGTTGCCGATGCGATCGCCGAAGGTATGCGTCTGGGTGTGTTGAAACAGGACGATCCGTGGGACGTGGCGATGTCGCTGTGGGCGCACGCGCACGGTCTGGTCGTGCTGTACCGCGCCGGCCGCTTCGGTGACGACGAAACGCGGTTTCGCAAGTTCTATTTCGAATCGCTGGGGAGACTGATCGATGGCATCAAGGCTTGATCGTTTCGTGCTGCCGGCATGGCTGGCGGCGACCGCACTGACCGCGCTGGGCTGGTGGTTCGGCAGCGGCGTGCACCCGCTATGGTGGTTGACCTGGTTGGCACCGTTGCCGGTGTTGTGGCTGGCGCCGCGAGTGCGCGCCCGCTGGGCGGCGCTGGCAGCCTTTGCCGCGTATGCGCTTGGGGGGCTCAACCAGTGGACTTATCTGCACGGCTACATCGGCCTGCCCATGGCAACGATCGTGTATGCGATCGGCATGCCAGCCCTTGTGCTAGCTCTGTGCGTGCTGCTGTTCCGGCGGCTGCTGTTGCGCGGCCACGCGCTCGCCGCGACGCTGGCACTCCCGGCCGCGTGGGTCGTCGTCGAATACATCAACAGCCTGACCTCGCCGCACGGCACGTTCGGCAGCATCGGCTACACGCAGATGGAGGCGCTACCGGTCATCCAGGTCGCCGCCATCGCCGGCATCTGGGGGATCGGCTTCCTCGTGCTGCTGTTGCCGGCCGCGATCGCCGTGCAGGCCGCCACCGATACGCCGCGACGCAGTCGCATGACGGCCGCGGCGATGACCGTGCTGCTGATGTCAGCTGCCCTCGGCTACGGCAGCTGGCGGCTGCAGGTGCCGGCGACGACGACGCTGCGCATCGGCCTGGTGTCGCTGGAGAAGCCGATTCGCCCCGCCCTGCACGGTGCCGACGGGAAGGCGCTGGAAGCGCGTTACGTCGATGCGATCGGTCGCCTCGCAAGTGAGGGTGCAAAGATCGTGCTGATCCCGGAAACCTCCTTCGCCACCGGCGATGCCACCGTGCCCGCGTTCGCGCAGGTGGCGCAGCAACACGACGTGATCGTGGATGCCGGCATCGACTTCAAGGGCGATCCAAGCGCCGAGCGCAACATGGTGATGGTGTTCCAGCCGGGCGCCACCTCTCCGGCCACCTATAACAAGCATCACCTGATTCCCGGCTTCGAGAGGCAGTACATGCCGGGCGACAGCTACACCCTGCTCGACGGCACGCCACGCACCGGGCTGGCGATCTGCAAGGACATGGACTTCCACGACATCGGCCAGGCCTATGCCGCGCGCCATGCGCAACTGCTGCTGGTGCCGGCGTGGGATTTCAGCATAGACGGCTGGCTGCACAGCCGCATGGCGATCATGCGCGGCGTGGAAAGCGGCTTCGCGATCGCGCGCGCCGCGCGTTCCGGCCGGCTCACGCTGAGCGACGACCGTGGCCGCGTGCTGGCGGAGGCTTCCAGCGAACAGCACGATGCCGAACTGGTGGGCGACTTGCCGCTGCGCGAGACACGGACGCTGTACGCACGCTGGGGCAACTGGTTTGCGTGGCTGGATCTTGCAGGCCTGATCGTGCTGCTGGGACTGGCCCTGCGCCCTACTCACCATTGAAGCAGGCGCCGCTGAGGCAGCCGATCAACCGCCGCCAGTCGGTGCCGGCTGGGGCTGCGGCACGACGCGCGGCAGGTCGGCCGCGTTCTGCTGGCGATTCAGCAGATCCTGCTGGGTGGCACGATCGCGATCCTGCTGCGCACGATCGGCCTGCTGGATCTGCTGCTGCGCCTGCGCGTTGTTGGCCAGCGGCACCTTGGCATTGTCCGACACGTTCTGACGCAGCTGCTGTTGCTGCTGGCTCTTCTGCAACTGGTCACGCGTCTGCTGCTGTTGCACGGTCTGCTGGTACTGCGCAGCCTGTGCCTGGGCGGACTGCGCGGCACAGGCCGTACCGAGGGGCAGCAGTGCGGCGATGCCGACGAACAGCAATGCATGCATAACGGAAAAATGCGTGGCAATACGTGTAATGGTCATGACAGTGCGCGATCATGTGTGGATGGTTTTCACATCGTAGGACTCCCCGCATGAAATTCCCGTTTCGCCTGATGCTGTGCCTGCTGGCGGCATTCAGCGCCGGTTGCGCCACGCAGCCGCCAGTTACGCCAGCGACCGCCGTGTCGGCTGCCAGCCAGCCCGCGCCGCTGCTGCTGATCTCGATCGACGCCTATCGCTACGACTATATCGACCGCGGCCTCAGCCCCACGCTGGCGATGCTGGCGAAGGACGGCGTGCAGGCGGCATCGATGCAGCCCTCGTTTCCGTCGCTGACGTTTCCGAATCACTACACCATCGTCACCGGCCTGTACCCGGATCACCATGGCATCGTGAACAACACGATGTTCGATGCACAACTGGGCAAGTTCTCGCTGGGCAATCGCGAAGCGGTCAGCGATGGCCGCTGGTGGGCCGAAGGCACGCCGATCTGGGAGACTGCCGATGCGCATGGCCTGCGCACCGCCACGATGTTCTGGCCCGGCGCCGAGGCGAACATCCACGGCCGCCATCCGGATGAGTGGATGCCCTACGACGGCAACGTGACGCCGGATCAGCGGGTGGACCAGGTGCTGGCGTGGCTGGACGAGCCCGTCGGTCATCGACCGACTTTCCTTACCCTGTATTTCGATGCGGTCGATCATGCCGGCCACAAATACGGGCCGGATACGCCGCAGGTCGACGATGCGCTGCGCGAAACCGACGAAGCGATGACGCGGCTGGTACAGGGACTCAAGCAACGCGGCCTGTTCGACAAGATCAACCTGATCGTGCTGGCCGATCACGGCATGGCCAGCACCCCGCTGCCGAACAGCGTGCTGCTCGACAAGCTGATCCCGCTCGACCAGGTACAGACCGTGGCCATGGGTATCCTCGCCGGCTTCAATCCGAAGGACGGCAGCGCGAAGGCCATCCGCGATTTCGCGGCGATCGAACATCAGCTCGAACAGCCGCAGCCGCACATGCAGTGCTGGGACAAGACCCGGGTACCGGCGCGCCTGCACTACGGCAGCAACCCGCGCGTGCCGCAGCTGCTGTGCCTGGCCAATGTCGGCTGGCGCGTCACCACCACCGATTACGTGGAAAGCCACAAGGGTGGTATCAGCATCGGCGAGCACGGCTACGACAATGCCGACCCGCTGATGCAGGCGCTGTTCGTGGCGCACGGCCCGGCGTTCCGCGTGGACGCGAAGGTTCCGGCATTCCCGAATGTGGACGTCTATCCGTTGATGACCCACCTGCTCGGCCTGCCGCCAGCGGCGAACGATGGCGACTACGACGCGGTGAAGGACATGCTGAAACCGGCGGACCGCTGAGTCACGCCTCGTCGGGATAGTTGCTGACCTCGATCAGGTTCCGGTCGGGGTCGCGGAAATACACCGACATGATCGGCCCGCGCGCACCAGTGCGCGGCACCGGTCCTTCGAGCACCGGCACGTCGCAGGCGTGCAGGTGCTCGATCACTTGATCCAGTGGCACCGAGGTGATCAGGCACAGGTCGCCCGACCCGGGTGTCGGTCGTTCGGCCTTCGGCTCCAGCTCGTGCCGGTATTCGTGCAGGTTGATCTTCTGCGTGCCGAACACCAGCGCCTTGCGGCCGGTGCCGAAGCTGATCTCCTGCATGCCGAGCACGCGCGTGTAGAACGCGCAGGTGGCAGCGACATCGGCGACGGTGAGCACCAGATGATCCAGCGCATCGATCTTCACGGCATGGCTCCCTTGCTCATCGGCGTAGGCGGTGTCGCCACGTTTACCAGTGGCGGCAGCGTGAACAGGCGCAAGGCGATCAGCAGGCCGGCCAGCACCAGCGCGCCGACGAACAGTGCCACGCCATTCCAGCCGTGCGCGGCATAGAACAGTCCACCGCTGGCACCCGCCACGCTCGATCCCATGTAGTACGAAAACAGATACATCGAGGAAGCCTGCGCCTTCGCCGCGCCGGCGCGGCGCCCGACCCAGCTGCTGACGATGGAATGGCCACCGAAGAAACCGAAGGTGACCGCGACGATGCCGAGCATGATCAGCAGCAGCGACTTCATCATTGTCAACACCACGCCGGCCAGCATCAGCGCGAACGCGGTCCACAACACCTTGCGCCGCCCGAGCCGGCCAGCCAGATGACCCATCCACGCCGAGCTGAAGGTGCCGACCAGATAGATGCCGAAGATCAGCCCGACCACCGCCTG
Source organism: Rhodanobacter sp. C01 (assembly GCF_002001045.1). Classification (GTDB taxonomy): domain Bacteria; phylum Pseudomonadota; class Gammaproteobacteria; order Xanthomonadales; family Rhodanobacteraceae; genus Rhodanobacter. The sequence continues at coordinate 227,536 of NZ_MUNR01000009.1, forward strand.
GCTGAGGTTGTACGGCGGGTCCAGCAGGCGATAACCGAGGTAGTTGTAGACCGTGACGAACGCGCCGAGCAGCAGGAAGCCTTCGGCGAACAGCCACGGCAGGCCACGGTCACGGAACATGCCGGTGAAACGCCCCAACAGGATGCGCCAGCGCAGTGGCTGTGCCACGAAATGCCGCGACGAGGGCAGCACGCGCCAGAAGACCAGGGCCGCCAGCACGCCGATCGCGCCGACCACGCCCACGCCGATCCGCCATCCGAAAAAATCGGCCAGCACGCCGCTGATCAATCGGCCGCCCATGCCGCCGACCGCACTGCCGCTGATGTACAGCCCCATGCCCAGGCCGATCGAGTTGACATGCATTTCCTCGCCGAGGTAAGTCATCGCCACCGCCGGCAGGCCGCTCAGGGTCAGTCCGAGCAAGGTGCGCACCAGCAGCAGCGACGGCCAGTTCGGCATCAGCGCGGTCACCAGCACCAGCAGCGCGGATGACAGCAGCGAGATCACCATCACCGACTTGCGCCCCCACGCATCCGACAGCGCACCGGCGAACAGCATCGCGAACGCCAGCACGCCGGTGGTCAGCGACAACGACAAGGCGCTGACCGCCGCGCTCACGCCGTAGTCGTGGCTGAACTCCGGCATCAGCGGCTGCACGCAATACAGCAGGCCGAAGGTGGCGAAGCCGGCGGCGAACAACGCGAGGTTGGTACGCCGGAACGCCGGGGTGCCGTGGTGGATCGTCGAGGTCGTCTCGATGTCATTCATCGGGACAGTGTAATCGCCGCATCGTGCGGACGATCGCGCTATTCGGCGTACCCACGCGCAAAGAACGCCACGATCAGCCCGAACAACATCATCGCCAGAAGATTTTCGATCAATGATGTCGTGGTGAAATGCGCTTTCGGCCATGCGGCGGAAAGTGGCACGACCACGTATTCCATCACCACGAACACCACCACGCCGTAAAACGCACCGGCTATCGCCCAGCGCCGGTTCAACCAGGTCCATTGCCGCGCAGCGAACACGAAGATCGCCGCGATGAGCAGCGACATCGCCCATTGCAAACCCAGTCCCAGCAGCGAGACCGGCAAACCACCCTGAAACGCCGCCTTGCCCAGCAGGCCGCTGGCTATGGCGCGCAGGATCACCAACGGGCTGATGCCGTTGATCAGGGATGCGACACCAATGTCGATCGTGCCGGCGATGAAACCGCCGTAAAGAATCGCTATCCACGTCGTCGAGCGCGCGTTTGCCATGGGGATTCCTCATCGGGAGTTGTGCGGTGGCTTCGGCACGGACTGCACATCGCGATCCGCGCCATGTCCGTAGGGCGATGCCAACGGGCTGACCGCCAGGCGGTCAGCCTGATTGAGATACGCCAGCCCGGATGCACTCACATGTGCCAGCAGTCATGGCGCCCGGTCGACGCCGATCAGGAACAACGCCCCGCGCGTGCACGACCCTCGCCGATGGGAGAGACGCTGGTTGCCCTGGGTGCCGGCGGCACAGCATCCGCCGCCTGCCAGAACCAGCGCTCTTCAAACGACTGACTGCCTTCGGGCTCGCCCAAAGCGAACACCACGGCGCTACGCGGAGCCACGCGAAATTCGGCACCGACCTGCAGGCCCAGCCGGGCCACGTCTTCGCCGCCCACGTCGGCCTCCAGTGTCTGGCCGATCGAGGGAATGTGCAGTTCCAGATGCGCCACGCTGCCGGCCAGGTAGACATGCCGCAACCGGGCCGTCCATCCGGGCCGGGTTTCTGCCACACCCAGCGACAGATGTTCCGGGCGGACATAGGCCACCACCTGGGCGTGGTGATCGTTCCCGGGAAGCCCATCCAGCACCCAGTCGCCCACACTCAGGCGGCCGTCCGCGCTGGTCACGGCAAGCTTGTTCATCTTGCCGATGAATTCGCAGACGAAGGGTGTCGCCGGCTGCTGGTAGATGGCTTCGGGTGTGCCGACCTGTTCGATGCGGCCGTGGTTCATGACCGCGATGCGGTCGGCGAGCTCCAGCGCTTCTTCCTGGTCGTGCGTGACGAAGACCGTGGTCAACTTCAGTTCCTCATGCAGCTCGCGCAGCCAGCGGCGCAAGGTGACGCGCACTTGCGCATCCAGTGCGCCGAAGGGCTCGTCCAGCAGCAGCAGGCTCGGCTCCACCGCCAGCGCACGCGCCAGAGCCACCCGCTGGCGCTGGCCGCCGGACAACTGCGCCGGATAGCGGCGGCCGTAGCCCTCCAGCTGCACCCGCTTGAGCAGTTGCCCGACGCGCTCGTTGATCGCCGCGTTCGAAGGCCGCGATTTGCGCGACCGGACGCGCAGCCCGAACGCCACGTTCTCCGCCACGGTAAGGTGGCGGAACAGCGCGTAGTGCTGGAACACCAGGCCGACCTTGCGCTCACGCGCCTCCGCTGCCAGAAAATCACGGCCGTCCAGTTGCGCAGTCCCGGCATCGGGATAGTCCAGCCCCGCCAGGATGCGCAGCAAGGTGGTCTTGCCCGAACCGGATGAACCAAGCAGTGCCAGGAATTCACCGGGCGCCATGGCCAGACTGACATCGTCCAGCGCGGGGATGCCGGCGAAGCGGCGACTCAGATGCGAAAGTTGCAAGGTCATGGGCAGTCTCAATGGCCGCCGGGGGCATGCGCGGCAATCTCGTCACCGTAGCGCCACTCCAGCAACGTCTTGATCGCCAGGGTCAGCAGCGCAAGCAAGGCCAGCAGGGTCGCGACGGCGAAGGCGCCGACGTAGTCGTATTCGTTGTAGCGCATTTCCACTTCCAGCGGCATCGTCGTGGTCAGGCCGCGGATATGCCCGGAGACGACCGACACCGCACCGAATTCACCCATCGCACGGGCATTGCACAGCAGCACGCCATACAGCAGTGCCCAGCGGATGTTCGGCAGGGTCACCCGGAAGAACATCTGCCAGCCGCCGGCACCCAGCACCCGTGCAGCCTCCTCTTCGTCGCTGCCCTGCGACTGCATCAACGGGATCAGCTCGCGCGCGACGAACGGCAGCGTGATGAAGATGGTTGCCAGCACCAGGCCTGGCACCGCGAAAATGATCTTGATGTCGTGTGCGCCAAGCCACGGCCCGAACCAGCCCTGGGCGCCGAACAGCAGCACATAGACCAGGCCGGAGATCACCGGCGAAACCGAGAACGGCAAGTCGATGAAGGCGCCAAGCAACGCCTTGCCGCGAAACTCGAAGCGTGCCATGAGCCACGCCGCCGCGACGCCGAACAGCACATTCAACGGCACGGAAATCACCGCTACCAGCAAGGTCAGCCGGATTGCCGCCAGCGCTTCGTGCTGACCGATGCTCGACAGGTAGGCATGCACGCCCTGCCGCAGCGCCTCGACGAACACCACCGCCAGTGGCAGCAGCAAGAAGACCGACAGGAAGCCGACCGCCAGCAGACCCAGCAGGCCACGCCCGATCCGGCGCGGCCACGGCGGTTGACGGTCAAGCCGGCTCATCGCTGGAGCTCCGCCCAGCGCCCGCTCCAGCGCTGCAGTCGCGAGATCAGGATCAGCAAGGCGAACGAGGCAAGCAGCATCACCATGCCCAGCGCGGCGGCACCGGCATAGTCGAATTCCTCAAGCTTCTCCACGATCAGCAGCGGCGCGATTTCCGAGCGCATGGGAATGTTGCCGGCAATGAAGATCACCGAACCGTATTCGCCGACCGCCCTGGCCAGCGCCAGCGCGAATCCGGTCAGCAGGGTCGGCACCAGCACCGGCAGGATCACCCGGAAGAAGGTTTGCAGATGGCTGGCGCCCAGGCTTTCGGCGGCCTCCTCGACATCGCGATCCAGCGACGCCAGCACCGGTTGCAGCGTGCGCACCACGAACGGAAAGCCCACGAAAACCATCGCCAGGATCACGCCGGGCGGCGCATAGGCAATCTGGATACCCCATGGCGTAAGCCATCGGCCAAGCCAGCCATTGGGGGCATACAAGGCGGTCAGCGCGATGCCGGCAACTGCCGTGGGCAGCGCGAACGGCAGATCGACCAGGGCATCGAACAGGCGACGCCCGGGAAAGCGGTAGCGCACCAGCACCCATGCCACCAGCAGACCGAAACCGGCATTGATCACGGCGGCAAGCATGGCGCCGGCGAAGCTGAGCCTGAGTGCGGCCAGGGTGCGCGGGGAGCCCAGCAGATGCAGCATGCCGCCGATGCCGATGCCCGACGCCTTCCACGCCAGTGCGGCCAGCGGCAGCAGCACGATCAGGCCCAGATACGTCAGCGCATATCCCAGGCTGAGTCCGAAACCAGGCAGGATGCGCCGGCGCATGCTGGCCTCAGTGCCCCGGACCGATCTGGTCGAAGATGGCGCCATCGGCAAAGAACTTTGCCTGGGCCTGACGCCAGTCACCGAACACATCGTGGATGGTGAACGTGTTGACCTTCGGGAACTGCGCGGCATATCTGGCCGACACCTCCGGCAGGCGTGGCCGATAGAAGTTCTTCGCTTCGATGGCTTGCGCCTGCGGCGAGTAGAGGAACTTCACGTACGCTTCGGCCACGGCGCGGCTGCCGTGCTTGTCGACATTGCCGTCCACCACCGCGACCGGCGGTTCGGCGAGGATGCTGACCGAGGGCACCACGATGTCGAACGTGCCCTTGCCGAGTTCCCGCTGCGCCAGCAATGCCTCGCTTTCCCAGGCCACCAGCACGTCGCCGACGCCTCGCTGCGCGAAGGTATTGGTGGCACCGCGCGCGCCGGTATCGAGCACTGGCACATGCTGGTAGAGCGCCTGCACGTAGGCCCTCGCCTTTGCCTCGTTGCCGCCGGGCTGCTTCAGCGCATAGCCCCAGGCGGCGAGGAAATTCCAGCGCGCGCCACCGGAAGTCTTCGGATTGGGCGTGATCACCTGCACGCCCGGCCTGATCAGGTCGGGCCAGTCCTTGATGCCTTTCGGATTGCCCTTGCGCACCAGGAAGACGATGGTGGAGGTGTACGGCGATGCATGGTCCGGCAGGCGCTGCTGCCAATCCTTGGCAAGCAGCCCATGATCGGCCACCGCGTCGATGTCATAGGCCAGTGCCAGCGTCACGATATCGGCTGGCAGTCCGTCGACCACCGAGCGTGCCTGCTTGCCCGATCCGCCATGCGACATCTGGATAGTCACGGTATCGCCGTGCTGCGCTTTCCACTGTGTGGCAAATGCGGTGTTGATATCCCGATACAGCTCGCGCGTGGGATCGTAGGACACATTCAGCAGCGTGATGTCCTTGGCTGCAACCGATGCCGCGAACACGGTGCCAAGCAAGACCAGTATCACCCGTGATTTCTTCATTGCCATCTCCAGCCACGTAGCGGGAAGGCCAGCCTAGCCATTGCGGAATAAGCCTCGAAATGGCCAAAAGCGATTTGCTTATGTCCCGAGGCATGTCATGCAGCGTGGACACCGTCATTGCACCTCAAGCTTTCGCAGCGTCGAGGCACGCTGACGATGGTCGATCAGCCAAATGTGAACCCACAAGTATTTTACATTTGGACGTCTTTACTTCTTGGCGTCTGCATTAATTGCACAACATCCATCAAAAATTCGTTTGCCGGCATATTCATATGTCAACGCTTCATTTTTCCTCGCGACTGGCCCGTGCACAGACTGGATGCACCTCACCAAGCCAACGTCGAGACTTACATGAAGAGCCTGAAGTACGTTCTCCTTGCAAGCCTGCTGCTGTCCCAGATCGTTCATGCCGACGACACCCCGAACACCTATGTCAGTACGCCGTATATCGGCCTTCGCTATCGCGACAGCACCTTGCACCAGGACAACCTGGCCGATACCGGCCATGCCCATACGCTGCGCCTGCAACTGGGCTATCTGTGGGCATTGACGCCGCACCTTGCCGCGTATGCGGAGGGCACGAAGGTATGGTCATTGTTCGGCCAGCAGTACAACGACACGACCGGACGACGCACGCCATACCCGGCCGAGCCCGATCCCCGCTCGACGGAACTAAGCAGTGCCTGGGTCGGCTACACCGATGACTGGTTCGAAATCCGCGCCGGACGGCAGTACTTGAACATCGACGACAAACGCTTCTTCAGCTCCAACGCGTGGCGACAGAACCCGCAGTCGTTCGACGGCATCACCGGCAAGTTGAAACTAGGCAGCACCACCACGCTCGGCCTCGACTGGATCGACCAGGTCAACCGCACCGTGGGCGCGGATTTCCCTGATGTCGACCAGCGTCGCTGGAAACTCGACGGGAAGTTGCTGCATCTGGACCAGGTACTGCCCTTGGGCACCCTGACCGTCTACGGCTACTTCATCAAGAACTTCACCCTGGCCGCCGATTCCGTGCGCACCGAAGGCGCACGCTGGGTCGGCAACCTGCCTCTGCAGGGCGGCTCCACCAGGTTGAGCTGGACGCTGGAAGGCGCGCATCAGAACAACTACGACAACAACCCGGCGCACTTCAGCCTCCCCTATCACTTCTTCGAGCTCGGCTATGGTCTGCCCGCGATCTCGGCGCGGCTGGGCGAGGAGTCGCTCGGCGGCAACGGCCACACCGCATTCAACATCGCCTACGGCTCGGGCCACAGCTTCGACGGCTGGGTCGGTGTCTTCAGCATTCCTCCCCATGGCCTGCAGGATCGCTACGGCGGCGTCTACGGCGACCTGCCATGGCACAACCTGAGCTGGCTGCTTACCTACCACGACTTTGCGCCCGTGACCGGCGATGGTCGGCGCTATGGCGACGAGATCGACTTCGGCCTGCGCGCCAACGTCAATACCCGCCTCAGCCTGGAGCTGCAATACGGCGACTATCGTGCCAACAGTTTCAGTGTGAGCCAGCGCAAGCTGTGGCTGCTGGCGGAATACCGCTATGGCAAGCAGCAGATCTAGCGGGTCCTGTTTGCCGGACGCACGCATGGGCCGTCTTGAGCAGCGACTGCCTCGTCGGTATCAGGCGCTTCGATCGCTGCGCAATACGCGTACCGCTTCATCATTGCCAGCCGCACCACGCCCGCTGACCCAACCAAAAAATGCGATGCCGACGATGATCGCCAGCGCTCCGAACAACGCATAGCCATGCGGCCACGCCTCGCCGAGAAACAGCACCCCGAGCATGGTGGCGAACAGCAGCTCGGCCGCCTGCATGGCCTCGACCGCAGCCAAGGCAGTCGGCTCGCTGCGCACCATGTCGGTGGCGCGGAAGAACAACACCGTGGCAACCGTGCCCGACGACAGCGCTACGCCACCGGCCAGCAACGCCTCGCGCAGGGTCGGCGGTCCGATCGTGCACCAGGCAATCACGGTGAACACCAGCCACAGCGGCCAGCTGCACAAGGTCATGCCGAATACCCGCTGCACCGCATTGATATGGCTTTCGCCATGCTCCAGGTGCAGCAGCAGCTTGCGGTTGCCCAGCGGGTAGGCAAACGCGGAAAGCACCACCGCAGCGATCGCCAGCCAGTCACCGGCATGCAATTGACCTTGCGCATGACCCCATTGCAGGGCGAACACGCCCGCGACGATCAGCGCACCGATCGCCAGCGTGCGCCATGCCAGTCGGCGTCGTTCGTCACGATAGATCAGTGGTGCCAGCAACGGTCCGGCCAGCACCGTGGTCTGGAAGCTTCCCGCGATCAGCCATGACGGCCCGCTGCTGGCTGCCCAGGTCAACGGGATGCCGAACAGCACGAAACCGACGCTGCTCCACAACAGCCAGGCGCGCGAATGCCGACGCAGTTCGCGCGGCAACTCGCCGAGACCGCCCTGCATCGGCAACACCATGGCGAGCAGCGGCAGCGTGATCAGGTAACGCAGGATCACCGCCCATGCCCAATGGCCGCCCCCGGCAACCAGGCTGCGGTTGAGCACATAGGTCAGCGTGAAGAACAGCGCTGCGCACAGTGCGAGACCCACGGCGGCAAGCGAGGACGAGCGCATGAAAAATCCGGTCAATGTCACGGCTATGCAGTGTTGCAAATCGGCTGCCGCTTGCGAAGCGTGTCGGCAGCATTGAAAACCGGCGCCGACGTGACTTCGTGCACATGCCTGTTCCACATATCGACTGCAGACTCATGCACATATCGTGGAGAAGTGATCATGCGGACGCACTGGCTGGTATCGGCACTGGCATGCCTCACTGCGCTGCAGGTCCCGACGCTGGACGCTGCAGAAGCACCCACCGTGCTGCGCGATCAGCTGGTCGCTATCACCCAGGCCTGGGTGGACGCGATTCCACTCGGCAAACAGGATGTGTGGCAACGGACGCTTGCCGATGACGCAGTGCTCATCGACGAATTCGGTCGCATCCAGCACAAGAAGGATGCCGTGGCGTCGCTGCAACCTTTCCCGGCCGGGTTTTCCGGCAGCATCGAACTGCGCGATCCGCATGTACAGCAATACGGCGATACGGCACTGCTGCGCGTCGAAGAGTACGAACGCGAGAGCATCTTCAACCAGAAATTCGTGGTGCGCTATCAGTCGCTGCTGACTTTCATCAGGCAAGCCGGCACGTGGAAGCTTGCCGGCTATGCGGATGTGACGATTCCGACACCGCCACCGAAGCTTACGGTCGGCGGACTTGCGCTCGACGATTACACCGGTAGCTACCGTTATGGTCCCGATCGTGCGTGGTCGGTCAGCGTGAAAGATGGTGTGCTCGGTTACGTCACCAAGGCCGGTCGACCATTCAACCGGATCGAACCGATCGCCCGGGATGTATTCATGGGCACCGACGACGAAAGAAACCTGCTGATCTTCCGTCGCGATGCCGCCGGTCATGTCACTGAACTGGTCGAACGGCGCAAGTTCAACGACCTGCACCTTGCGCGCGAGACTGGAACCGGCTGAACTCCCCTTGTCACTCGCGCATACGGCGTCGCTGGCGACTTGGTGTCGAGGGTGATCGCCAGACGGTGTCTCACTCCATCACGCCGTCCCGACGGAAGCGGCCAATGGCAGCCGCAGCAGCACTTCAAGACCACCGCCTTCGCCGTTGCGGGCGTGGATCTCGCCGCCGTGCACCTTTACCACGCGTTGCACGATGGCAAGGCCCAGGCCATGCCCATCGGTGAGCGCGGCGTTGCTGCCGCGGAAGAAGGGTCGGAACAACGAATCGAGTTCAGCCTCGGGCACACCTGGACCATGATCGCGAATGGACAGCTCGGCGATGCCATCGTGAACCTGCACGGCGAGTTCCACGCTGCGGCCTGCGGGGCTGAACTTGATCGCATTGGTGATGAGGTTGTCCAGCGCGCGCTCCAGCAGCAGCGCGCTGCCGAGCACGAAGGCCGTCTGGCTGGGCATCAACTGCAGCCGCACCTGACGTGCATCGGCTTCCAGACCGGCCTGGGCGATGCAACCCTGCAGCAGCTCGACCAGTGCCAGACGCTCGCGCTCGATCCCCGGGATGCCCCCTTCCAGACGCGACAGCGTGAGCATTTCCCCGGTCATCCGATCGAGTCGGGCGATCTCCTGCTCGGCCTGGCGAAAATACGTTTCCGCCTCATTGGCATCGGTGCTGCGTTGTGCAAGATCGAGAATCAGATGCAGGCGTGCCAGCGGCGAACGCAGTTCGTGCGACAGGTCCTGCAGCACGCCACGATCGTGCGTCACGAGCGCCTCGATGCGTTCCGCCATGGCATCGAAATCGAGTGCCAGATGAGCCAGTTCATCGGTTGCCATGCTGCCCTCGTGGCCGACCCGGGCTGAAAGATCGCCGGCGGCCATCCGCCGGGTCGCATGGCGCAACGCCTCGACCGGCCTGGCCACGCTGCGCGCGACCCACCAGCCCAGCAATGCGATGAACAACAGCGACAACACCAGCTGGACACCGAGCACGATCGCCTGTCGGGTCCGCGGTGGCAGCCTTGCGTGGGTCCGGCTCAACGCCACCAGTTGCCGGACCTGACCGTCGCTGCCGACCACCTTCTGCACGGCGACGTAAATGCCTGGCCACGGCTGCAGCACAGTATCGCTGTCCGCACCGAGCCAGTCCGGCAACGATTTCGCGATGGATGCGTGCAACCGAATCGGATACAGCGGCTGTCCCTTTTCGTACAGGGTGGCTTCGATGCCATCCTGGCGTTGCTGCACGGACCAGTCGGCGAGAGCCGCTGTGCCGCCACCCTCATAAGCCTGATCCGCACCCTGGGCCAGCGCGCTCCAGTTGATCTCGCGCGCCGTGGTGTAGTCGATGAAGCCACGCGTCAGCAGGCCGCCCAGGAACAGTACCGACAGGTTGGCTACGCAGAACCAGACCAGCAGGCGCCAGTACAACGAGCTTTTGAACGGATTCATGGCGCACCCACGACCAGCACATATCCCGCCCCGCGTACCGACTCGATCCGCGGGGCCTGCGCCGAAGCCTCCATCAGCTTGTGGCGCAGCCGGCTTACATGCACGTCGACGCTGCGATCGAAGCGTTCCAGCTCGCGCCCGAGTGCCATGCGCGTCAGCACCGCCTTGTCGACCAGTTCGCCCGCGCGCTGCGCCAGCGCCTGCAGCAGCAGGAACTCGGCGCCGGTCAGCGACAGCTCGCTGTCCTCGGCATACGCGCGTCGTTCGGCAAGCTGAAGGCACAGGGTGCCCACCTGCAGGGTCCCGGCCACACCCGGTGCATTGCGTCGCAGTTGTGCACGCACGCGTGCCAGCAATTCGCGCGGCAGGCAGGGCTTGGCGAGGTAATCGTCCGCGCCCAGCTCCAGCCCGATCACCCGGTCCACCGCTTCGCCGCGTCCGGAGAGCATGATGACCGGAAGCCGGTATTGCCGCCGCAGTTCGCGCAGGGTTTCCAGGCCGTCACGGCCCGGCATCATTACATCGAGGATCAACAAATCAGGTCGCAGCGCCTGGCTGTGCAGCTGTGCCAATGCCGTCACGCTGTCATGCGCGACATCCACGACAAAGCCTTCACGCTGCAAGTATTCGGTCAGCAGGCTGCACAGTGCGCGGTCGTCGTCGACAATCAGGATTCTGGACATGGTGGCCGCTTGGTTTCCATTCATTCAAGCCGCGTGCGGGCACTAGCACCACGGTCTTTACCCATCTTTACCCTTCGGCAAAGAACATATACGCAGCATGGTCGTCTAATGGACGTAACAGATCACTCCCCCCAACGACAAAGGGTACTACCCATGCGCAAGAGCATCTTTCTCGGCCTGATTCTGGCATCGGCCGTAGCCGCCACCTCATTCACTGTCGCAGCCCAGACGGGCGGTCCGCACGGCGGCTGGCATTCCCATGGACATGGCCAGTTCCTGGCCTTGAACAAACTCAACCTGACCGATGCCCAGCGCGCCAGCATCAAGCAGATCGTCACGACCAGCTTCACCCAGAACAAGACACAGCGCCAGGCACTCCAGCAGCAGCGCAGCGCGTTCAGGTCGATGACCCCGGACCAGGTCGGCTACCAGGCCGCAGCAGCCAGCCTGGCACAGGCTGAGGGCACGGCTGCGCAGGCACGCGTGCAGCAGCGTGCCAACATCACGGCGCAGATCTATGCCGTGCTGACCGCACCGCAGAAGGCACAGCTGGCCACGTTCAAGACCCAGCAGCAGGCTCGCCAGCAGCAGTGGCAGCAGTTCAAGGCTCAGCACCCGGTGTCATCGACTTCCTCGACGACCCCGTAAGCAGTTCAGGCAGCAAGCGGAAGGGGGTTGCGCCAGCGGCAGGGCTGGCGCAACTTCTGGCAGGCAATCGCAGCTTCATCAACGATAATGCCAGTGACCACCGACCCAGACATGCGTCGGACCCCAGTATCCAGGCACCCAGACGCGCGCCGGATAACCGCGAGCCGGCACCATGATGCAGCCGGTTAGCGAGACACTGCCGATCAACAGCAGTGCGGAAAAGAACAAGGCCGAGACGACGCGACGCATGGGGATACTCCTCCTTGGGGATGTGTCACCAGAAACGTGTGCTCATTCTCCGCGATGACCTGCACGCCAATCGCCGATGGCTGGTGTTCATCTCGATCACCTGAGCCTGAACAGGAAACTCGTCCCTTTCAGCCCCTGGCGCCGACACCGGTCCTGCATCGTCAACTGCCGGCGAGCCGCCCCACCACCTCGCGATAGCGTGCCGCAATGCGCTCTTCATCGCGGTGGCGGAAGTTGCGTACCTGCCAGCGGCCACCGACCATCACGTCACGCACCAGTGGCGTGTTGCCCGCGAACAGGAAGCTGTCGAGCAACGAACGCGCATCGCGCGCGGCAAGCAGCGGCGAAGTTTCGTCCAGCACGATCAGGTCGGCGCGCGCACCCTCTCGCAACTCGCCGATCGGCAGGCCCGACGCTCGCGCACCGCCATGCAGTGCGGCACGCCACAGCGTTTCACCGACACTGTCGCCTTCGCGACGTGCGGCGATATTGCGATGGCGCGTCGACAGGCGTTGTCCATATTCCAGCCAGCGCAACTCCTCGACTGGCGAGATCGAGATGTGCGAATCCGAGCCGATACCGAGCACGCCACCGCCATCCAGATATTCGGCCAGCGGAAACAGGCCGTCGCCGAGGTTCGCTTCGGTGGTAGGACACAACCCCGCCACCGCACCGCTGTGCGCAATCTGCGCGGTCTCCGCGGCGGTCAGATGCGTCGCGTGTACCAGGCACCAACGCGCGTCCACCTCGGCATGATCGAACAGCCATTCGACTGGACGTGCGCCACGCGTGGCGAGACAGTCCTGCACCTCACCAATCTGTTCGGCGATGTGCATATGGATCGGACAGGTCTTCGCCAGATCGCTGGCGAAGATTTCGCGCATCGCCTGTTCCGGCACTGCGCGCAACGAATGCAATGCGATGCCGATGCGCAGATCGGCACTTTCGAGTTTCTGCAACGTGTCGAGAAGGCGCAGGTAACCTGCCACGCCGTGGCCGAAGCGGCGCTGCCGCGCAGTAAGCGCGCGGCCGTCGAAGCCGCCGCTGATGTACAGCACCGGCAGCAGGGTCAGCGCGATGCCGGCTTCGCGCGCCGCCTCGATCAGCGCCAGCGACATCGTCTCCGACTGCGCGTACGGCGTGCCATCCGGCTGGTGATGCAGGTAGTGGAATTCGCAGACCTGGGTGTAGCCCGCCTTCAGCATCTCGACATAGAGCTGGGCGGCAATTGCCTTGAGTTCATCCGGACCGATCGCGGCGGCGAACGCGTACATCGTCTCGCGCCAGCTCCAGAAGCTGTCGTCGACTCTGCCCTTGCGTTCGGCCAGCCCGGCCATCGCGCGCTGGAATGCATGCGAATGCAGGTTCGGCATGCCGGGCAGTGCCCATGCGCCCAGCGGCTCGGCTGGAGTAGCCGCAGATTTGACCAGACGTCCACCCGCATCGACGCCAAGCACGTCATCAGCTTGCCAGCCGCCGGGTTGCCAGAGCTGGCCGGCCTTGAAGCTGCGGATGGCTGCGCTATCACTCATGAATCTGCTCCCGTTCTGGTGTCGCGCAGTGTAACCGGGCTGATGACATCCTCTTCACTCGAGCCTGCGCCGCCCTATGCATAATCGTGTGATGGCCAAGAAGACGAATGAGCACACACCCAAACTGCTGTTGCGGCAGGCGACTCCTGCCGACGTGCCGGCCCTGGTTGAACTCACCGGGCGAATCTACACCCTGGAATGGGGCCACTCGGCGGAGATGCTGCGCTCCCAGCAGACGCACTTCCCCGAAGGCCAGTTCGTGGTGGAATACGAGGGCACGATCGTCGGCTATTGCGCGACGTTCCGCATCGACGAAGCCACCGCACTGGCGCCGCACACCTGGATGCAGATCACCGGCGGCGGCATGGGCTCGCGCCACAAACCCGATGGCGACTGGCTGTACGGCATGGAAGTGGTGGTGCATCCTGACTACCGCGGCATGCGCATTGGCCAGCGGCTGTATCAGGCGCGCAAGCGCCTGTGCATCGACCTCAAGCTGCGCGGCATCGTGTTTGGCGGCCGCATCCCGGGCCTGGCGAAGAACATGGCGCGTTACGGGACCGCCGATGCGTACGTGCAGGCCGTGGTGGAGGGCAAGCGGCGCGATCTCACCCTGAGTTTCCAGCTCAACAACGATTTCGAGGCGATCGGGCTGCTGCGTGCCTATGTGCCGTCCGACTACGATTCGCTCGGCTATGCCGTGCACCTGGTCTGGCGCAACCCGCGCCTGCTCGACCACCCGGACATGCCGTCGATCCCCTCGACCCAGCGCCTGCCCGATTCGGTGCGGGTGGCCTCAGTGCAGTACCAGCAGCGACGCATCAAGTCGTTCGAGGAATTCGCCACCCATGTCGAATACTTCACCGACATCGCCGCCGACTACAACGCCGACTTCGTCACCTTCCCCGAGCTGATCACGCTGCAGCTGCTGTCGATCGAGAACGAGGAGCTGTCGCCGTTCGACACGATCCGCAAGCTCAGCCATTACACGCCGCAGGTGAAGGAACTGTTCAGTCACCTGGCGGTGCACTACAACATCAACATCGTCGCCGGCTCGCATCCTACCGAGCAGCCGAACGGCGACATCCACAACGTCTGCTACGTCTGCCTGCGCGACGGTTCGATCCACGAGCGCGAGAAGCTGCATCCCACGCCGAGCGAGCGCAACGTGTGGAACATCACCGGCGGCGACAGCGCGGCGACGGTGCTTACCGACTGCGGGCCGATCGGCGTGATGATCTGCTACGACTCCGAATTCCCGGAAGTCGCGCGGCATCTCGTCGACCAGGGCGCGCTGATCCTGTTCGTGCCGTTCTGCACCGACGTGCGCGAGGGCTATCTGCGCGTGCGCTATTGTTCGCAGGCACGCGCGATCGAGAACCAGTGCTACGTGGTGCTGTCCGGCAACGTCGGCAACCTGCCCGGCGTCAACAATTTCGACATCCAGTACGGCCAGAGCTGCATCCTCACCCCCAGCGACTTCCCGTTCGCGCGCGACGGCATCGCCGCCGATTCCACGCCGAACATCGAGACCGTGCTGTTCGCCGACCTGCGGCTGGAAAGCCTGGCCCGCGCGCGCAACGCCGGCGCGGTGCAGAACCTGAAAGATCGCCGCTTCGACCTGTACGAGACGCGCTGGCGGCCACGTTAGTTGACAGGTTGCCTGTCGATCGCGACGCAGGGTCTGCGATAATGAGTAAATGACCGAGCCAGCCCAGTCCGCTTCACCCTCTTCGAATCCGCGCCTGCAGGCTCTGCTCGGTCACGAGTTCTTTGCGCCCAACCAGTGGAAACGACGCCTCGCACTGTGGATCGGCGCGGTCGTGGTGGCGCTTGCAGCCATCCTGTTTGCCAAGGCCAGCGACTGGTCCTACCACCTGTTTCAGCGAATGCTGAGCTACGGCGCATGGATTCCGCTGATCGTCACGCCGGTCGTGTTCGGCCTGCTCGCCTGGGTCACCGAGGGGCGGCTGCGCGCCACCCGCGGCAGCGGCATCCCCCAGGTGATCGGTACCTTGCATATTGAAGACGAAGGCTTCCGTGCCCGCATGCTGGCGCTGCCGATCGCGGTCGGCAAGATGGTGCTGACCCTGATCGCGCTGGCCGTCGGTGCGTCGATCGGGCGCGAGGGGCCGACCGTGCATGTCGGTGCCGGCCTGTTCTACTCGCTCGGCCGGCGCTTCGGCTTCAGCGACCCCAAGGCGGCATCGCGTTTCATCCTTGCCGGCGGCGCTTGCGGCATCGCCGCCGCCTTCAATACCCCGCTGGCCGGCGTGGTGTTCGCGATCGAGGAGCTGGCCGGGACGTTCGAACATCGCTTCAGCGGTCTGCTGCTGACTGCGGTGATCGTCGGTGGCGTTGTCTCGCTCGGCATCATGGGCAATTACTCCTACTTCGGCCAGGTGCAGGCCAGCCTGCCCTTGGGTCATGCATGGCTGGCCGTGCTGCTCACTGGTGTCATCTGCGGCTTGCTGGGCGGC
This sequence comes from Rhodanobacter sp. C01, assembly GCF_002001045.1. Classification (GTDB taxonomy): domain Bacteria; phylum Pseudomonadota; class Gammaproteobacteria; order Xanthomonadales; family Rhodanobacteraceae; genus Rhodanobacter. Next base: position 243,412 of record NZ_MUNR01000009.1, read on the forward strand.
CTGTTCGCACGGCTGATCCTGCTCAGCCGACACGGGCCGCTGGCCTATATCGGCCGTCTGCGCTCGCATGCGCCCGTACTGTTCGCCGGCGGCTGCGGCTTGGCACTGGCGCTGATCGGGCTGTTCTCGCACAACAATGTCTATGGCACCGGCTACGACCAGGCACGCGCCTTTGTACAGGAAGCAGCCGTCACGCCGGGGCAGACCTTCGGCATTGCCAAACTGCTTGCGAATGTCTTTTCGTACTGGGCTGGCATTCCTGGCGGCATTTTTTCGCCCGCACTCGCGGTCGGCGCCGGGCTTGGCCACAACATCGCCTATTTCCTGCCCAGCGTGCCGGCCGGCACGGTGGTGCTGCTGGGCATGAGTGCCTATCTCTCGGGGGTCACTGGCGCGCCACTGACCTCGGCGGTGATCGCGATGGAACTGACCGACAACCAGGACATGGTGATCCCGATCATGGCCGCCTGCCTGCTGGCGCGCGCCGCGGCATCCTTGTTCTGCCCGACTCCGGTCTACAAGGATTTCGCCGAGCGCATGGTGCAGGACTTTGAGAAGCAGCAGGCCGCCCATGCGGAAAACGCAGAAAAGGCCCGTCTGGAAGCCGATGCGTTACAGCACGTCGGCAATACGAGCGCCTTCGCCGAGACGGCTGCGCCAGTGGACGATGCACCCACCGAGCCACCACAAGCATGAGCGAACCACGCTGGGATCGACTGCTGTTGAATGCCACGCTGGCGACATTCGTTGGCGACGCACCCTGTGGCCTGATCGAACATGGCGCCATCGCTCTGCATCACGGTCGCATCGCCTGGATCGGCCCCATGGACGCGCTGCCGGCGGCACCGAACGAGCTGGCCATGGCCGTGGAATCGCTGGATGGTGCATTGGTCACGCCGGGGCTGATCGACTGCCATACCCATCTGGTGTTCGGCGGCGATCGTGCGCAGGAATTCGACCTGCGCCTGAACGGCGCCAGCTACGAGGAGATTGCGCGCGCCGGCGGCGGCATCGTTTCCACCGTCAATGCCACCCGTGCCGCCAGCGAGGAGCAGTTGTTCGCGCAGTCGCTGCCGCGTGCACAGGCCCTGCTCGCCGACGGCGTAACCACGCTGGAGATCAAGTCCGGCTATGGCCTGGAGCTGGAAAGCGAGCGCCGCATGTTGCGGGTGGCACGGCGTATCGGCCGCGAGCTGGGCATCAGCGTACGCACCAGCTTCCTGGGCCTGCATGCGCTGCCACCGGAGTACAAGGATCGTCGCGACGACTATGTGGCCCTGGTCTGCGACGAGCTGCTGCCAGCTCTCGCCGCCGAAGGCCTGGTCGATGCTGTGGATGCGTTCTGCGAAAACATCGGCTTCACCCGCGAGGAAACCCGTCGTGTGTTCGAGCGTGCGCAGCAGCTCGGGCTGCCGGTGAAACTGCATGCCGAACAACTTTCCGATCAGACTGGCGCTGCACTGGTTGCCGAGTTCGGCGGACTGTCGGCCGATCATCTGGAATACCTGAGCGAATCCGGCATCGCGGCGATGGCGCGAGCCGGCACCGTGGCGGTGTTGTTGCCCGGCGCGTTCTACGCGCTGCGCGAAACGAAGCTGCCGCCGATTGTGCTGCTGCGTGAGCACCGGGTACCGATCGCGATCGCCACCGACTGCAATCCGGGTACCTCGCCGCTGCTGTCGCTGCGACTGGCTGCCGGCATGGCCTGCACGCTGTTCCGACTCACGCCGGAAGAAGCACTGCGCGGCATCACCGTGAACGCAGCACATGCGCTGGGCTTGCACGATCGCGGCACCCTGGTTGCCGGTCAGAGGGCGGATCTGGTGGTGTGGCAGGCAAAGCGCCCTGCCGAGCTGTGTTACTGGATCGGCGGATCGCTGGTGCGCGAGGTCTATGTGGGCGGCGAGTCAGTGACGATTTGACGCCTCGATGCGCTGGTCCAGCGCATCGAAAAAGGCAGATGGCAATTCGGCTTGCACTGGCACCCGCCACCAGTGCGGCTGGGTGAACTGCCGGCACTTCACCGCATCCTTGTCGGTCATCAGCACCGGCAGATCTTCCGCAAAGGCCAGATCGGCCGCCGCGAACCGATGATGATCGGCAAATGCATGCTCGATGACTTCGATGCCTGCCGCATGCAGGCTGTCGAAGAAGCGCTGCGGATTGCCGATCGCAGCCACCGCATGCACACGTTGGCCAACGAAACTGACCAAGGGCTGCCGTCGGGCATCCGCCAAGGCCAGCACCTCGCCACCGCGCAGCTGCATCGGGTATTCACCCGTCGCTGCAACACCGCCATTGCAGACGCGAAGATCGACTCGCTGCAATCGGCTCAATGGCTCCCGCAACGGACCGGCCGGCAGCAGTCGGCCATTGCCGAGACGACGCACGCCATCGATCACGCAGATCTCGACATCCCGCGCGAGCGCGTAATGCTGCAAGCCGTCGTCGGCCACCACCACATTGCAGCCAGCGTCCAGAAGCAGCCGTGCGGCGGCCGGACGATCACGCCCAACCGCCACGGGGATGCCACTGGCACGAATCAGGCAAGGCTCATCGCCAACCTGGGCAGGATCGGGTGCTTCACTCAGCAGAAGCGGTTCACGCTGACTGCCGCCATGACCACGACTGACCACGCCAGGGCGATAACCGCGGGCGCGCAAGGCCTCGACCACCGCGATGGTCAGCGGCGTCTTGCCGGTTCCACCCACGCTGACATTGCCGACGACCACAACTGGCACCGGAAGGCGCGTACTGCGCAACCAGCCATGCCGATAAAGCCCACGACGCAGGCGCATCGTGATCCCATACAGCGCGGCCAGTGGCCGCGCCCACCACGGTGCGGAGCCGTTGCCGTACCAGGCTGATTCGAGCGTGTCGACCAGCGCCATCGATGGTCCTCAGTCGCCAGCCTGTTGATCGGCATGATCGTGGAATTGCATGCGGTGCAGCGCGGCGTACTGTCCGTTCAGCGCGATCAGCTCGGCATGCGTGCCGCGCTCGATGATGCAGCCCTGGTCCATCACCGCAATCTGTCCGGCGCCTTCCACTGTCGACAAGCGATGCGCAATCACCAGCGTGGTGCGATCTTTCATCAGGCGCTGCAGGGCCTGCTGGATCAGCCGCTCCGATTCGGTATCGAGTGCGCTGGTGGCTTCGTCGAGTACCAGGATCGGCGCGTTCTTGAGGATCGCGCGCGCAATGGCGAGGCGCTGCCGCTGTCCCCCGGACAGCGTATTGCCGCTCTGGCCGATCTGCGTATGGATGCCTAGCGGCATGCGCGCAATGAACTCCATCGCGTTCGCCGCTTCGGCGGCAGCCACGATATCCGCCTCGCTTGCACCAGCCAGCTCGCCATAGGCAATGTTGTTGGCGACGGTGTCGTCAAACAGCACCACACTCTGCCCTACCCAGGCGATCTGCCGGCGCAGCGAATCCAGTGTGTATTCCTGGTAGTCCTCGCCATCCAGCACGATCCGACCGGTAGTCGGCGCATAGAAACGTGGAAGCAGGCTGGCCAGGCTGCTCTTGCCGCTGCCGGAGCGTCCAACCAGTGCAGTCACTGTGCCGGCCGCGCAATGCAAGTCGATCCCGCGCAACGCCTCGAAGTCATTGCGCGGATACATCAAGGTGACTGCCTCGAAATGCAAATCGCCATGTGTGCGTGTCAATTCGCGACGGCCGTGGTCCACCTCCGGCGGCATGTCGATGACCTCGAACAGATCTTCCGCAGCGGACAGGCCGCGCTGGATATTGCCCTGCACGGTAGTCAGGCGTTTGAGCGATGGCATCATCGAGCCCATTGCCGTGAGCACTGCAAAGAACACGCCCGGCGACATTACGCTCAGGATCTGCGGACGCGTACCCAGAAACACCAACGCGGCCAGCGCAGTCGCGGCCACCATCTGGATGGTGGAACTGGATGCCGCATTGGTAGCTGCAATCTTCAGATTCAGCCGACGGGTGTGCCGGGTAATTTCGTCGAAGCGGCCGGCCTCATGCTCCTGTCCACCGTAGATACGCACTTCGCGATGCGCACCCACGGATTCTTCCACGGTGCCGGTGACCGAACCCATGCTGCCCTGGATGCGTCGACTGATCTGCCGGTAACGGCGACTGACCACCGTGGCAACCACGGCAATCGCAGGCACCATGATCAGCAACGACAGCGTGAGGTAGGCGCTGTTGTGCAACATGACCAGCAACATGAAGATCACGGTGAAGCCATCGGTCACCGCCACTTTCAATGCGTCGGTGGCCGCCGACGCGACCTGCTCGCTCGTATAGGTGATGCGCGAAACCTGTTGACCCGAAGGTTCCTTGCCAAAAAAGGCGGCCGGCAGCTTCAGGTAGGCGGCGAAGACATCGTGCTGCATCGTCTGCACCACGTGGCGACCAATGTACGAGATGCCGTAGTCGCTCACGAAGGTACCGCAGGAGCGCACGAAGAAGATGCCCATGATCCAGATCGGCATCCAGAAAATCAGATAGGCGTCTTTCCGGGCAAACAGATCATCGATCATCGGCCGCAGCAGATTGGTAAAAATCGCCAGGCCGCCGCCGTCGAGGATCATGCCGACCAGCGCAACCAGGCCGATGGCCCAGTATTTTCGCGAGTAGCCGAGCAGGCGCTTGTAGACGCGCCAGCTCTCAGCATCCCACACGCCGGTTTTCTGGCTGCTCACTGATCCGCGCCCGGCTTGCTCGGCGTGGTGGCGATCGACAGCCTGGTGAAGCCGAGCTGGCCCAGTGCATCCATCGCGGTCACCACATCCTGGTTCGGAGTCATCGCGTCGGCGCGGATCGTCACCGGGCGATCGCGGTCACTGCCGGCGTTGCGCGCGATGGCCTGCTTGAGCGGCTCGATGCCCTCGCCCATCACCTCGTCGCTGCCCACATAGAACCGACCGTCACGGTCGATCATGATGGTCAGCGCCGGCGCATTCATGTCGCGATCCTGCGTGCTGGCCTTGGGCAGCGTCACCTGCAAACGCGAGTGCTGCACGAAAGTGCTGGTCAGCACGAAGAACATCAGCAGGGTCAGCAGCACGTCGATCAACGGAATCACGTTGATCTCGAAATCGTCCCCGCGGCGGTCATTGCTGATACGCATCGGTATGCGCTCAACCTGCGCGCGGCGCGGTCGGCGTCGCCGCACGCCGCGTCCGTGGCGCTGCCGCGGCAGGCGACAGGGTCAGGTCATCGAGCAACGCGGTGGCCTGCTTCTCCATCTCGACGCAATACCCGGCTACGCGCGAGCGGAAATAGCGGTGCAGCACATAGGCCGGAATCGCCACGGTCAGGCCCGAGGCAGTGCAGATCAGTGCTTCACCGATGCCGCCGGCCATCTTGGCCGGATCGCCGATGCCTCCGGCCATCACCTCCATGAACATGCGGATCAGGCCGATCACGGTGCCGAACAGGCCCAGCAGCGGACCGATTAGCGCGATCGTGCCCAGCGTGTTGAGATAGCGCTCCATCCGGTGGATCACATGCCGGCCGGTGTCCTCGATGCGCTCCTTGATGATGTCGCGCGGCTGGTTGCGCACGGTCAGCGCCGAAGCCAGCAACTCACCCAGCGGCGAGCCATTCGTCAGGGCGTCCAGGTGTGCCGGGTTCAGCTGGCCCGTGCGAGCCCATTCGCGAACCTCGTCGCCCAGACCCGGCGGCAGCACCGATCTGCGGCGCAAGGTCCAGCAACGCTCCAGCACGATCGCCAGCGCGACCGCCGAGCAGATCAGGATGGGCACCATCGCCCAGCCACCAGCCATCAGGATTTCCAGCACTTTCGACCCCGTCTCGCGACCTGTCAGGAAGCGCGCATGATAGCAGTCCCTTCCCGTCGTACTGCGGCACCCGTGGCAATACCTCATTCACGCCACTTGTGGCAAACCACAAGTCACTCCCGCCAGTAACGCGGCTGCCGCCCGCGCCAGCCCGGTTCACGCCGTACGGGCGAATCGGCGGGAAAATCCAGCGGAATCGCCCCCTCGATGGCAGTATTGAACAGCGGGACGCCAGCCTCGGCATAGCGTGCAAGCACCTCCGGCTTCGGGTGTCCGAAACGGTTGCGCCAGCCGGCCGAAACCAGTGCCATGGTTGGCTGAAGCATGGTGATGAAAGCCGTGCCGGACGAGGTCTTGCTGCCGTGATGCGGCACCAGCAGTACTGGTCGCGCTCCTGGCCCGAGCGCGGCAACCACCTGTGGTTCCATCTTCGAACTGATATCGCCGGTCAGCAACATGCGTCCACTACGCCCCTCGACCAGCAGCACGCACGAACTGTCGTTGTCCCGATCGCCTCCGCCATCGGCGGGGCTCAGCACGCGAAAATCCACACCGTCCCATTGCCACGACTGCCCGGCGACACACTGGCGCATCGGCAACTTCATCCGCGCCATGCGCAATGGCTCCCCGGTATATCGCTGCGCCTGCGGAAAGGCTGTCACGACCGCCTCGGTACCCCCGGCATGATCATTGTCGCCGTGGCTGATCATCAGCATGTCCAGCCGGGAGATACCCAGTGCATGCATTGACGGCACCACCACGGCCTCGCCCAGGTCGAAACCGGACGGATAACGCGCACCTGCGTCGTACGCCAGCACATGCCCGCGCGTGCGCAACAACACCGACAGCCCTTGCCCCACGTCCAGCACCCACACCTGGAACGCTCCCTCGGCCGGCAGGCTGCGCGGCGGCCACAGCAGTGGCAGGAACAGCAGCACGCCGAACCAGCGCAGTGGCACACCACGCGGCAGGAACAGCCAAAGCGCCCCCAGCAACGCCAGCAACAACGCCCATGGCTGCACGGCAGGCAGATACCAGTGCGCACCCGGCCACGTCGCCATCTGCTCCAGCAGCCACCATTGCGCATGTGCCAGTTGCGCAGCCAGCCACAGCACCGGCGTAGCCAGCGGTGGGCAAAGCCAGAGCAAAAGCGTGCCGACCAACGCGCTCGGCACGATGACGAAACTGACAAACGGCACGGCGATCAGGTTGGACAGCGCACCGACCAGCGAAGCCTCGCCGAAAAACCACAAGGTCAACGGCAACAGCGACAACGTCATGACCAATTGCCCTGCTGTCAGCTCATGCAGAAACGCGCGCAAGCCACGTCCACGTGCCTGCAGGCACAGCATCAGGAACGCCACGCCGACAAACGACAGCCAGAACCCGGCGGCCAGCGCTGCCAGCGGATCGAACAGCAGGATCGCGATCATCGCCAGCGCCAGCGACTGCGCGCCACCACTGGCACGTCGGCTGCAGCGCGCCAGCGCCACCACAAAAATCATCAGCAGCGTGCGCACCGTCGGCAGACCGAAACCGGCCAAGGCACTGTAGATGCCAGCCACCAGCAACGCGGCAGCGGCCTGTGCCTGCGGTAGCGGCAGCCAAAGCGCCAGACGCGGAAACAGCGCATAAGCCAGTATCGCCAGCCAGACTCCGCCCACCGCGGCAACGCCGACGTGGAAGCCGGAAATCGCGATCAGATGCGACACGCCGTTGGCGCGTGCCACTTCCCAGTCGTGCTGCTCCAGGCCACGCGTATCGCCGACCGAAAACGCCTGCAGCAAGGTCGCATCATGCGGATCACGCACGCGCGCAGCGATGCTGCGGGCGACCGCATCACGCACGCCGTCGATGCACCAGTGCGAGCCAGCGAGTCGTGCATTGCCGGGATCGTCGCGTACATAGCCCGTGGCCACGATGCGACGCTCCAATGCCGAGCGCTCGCTGTCGGCGACGCCGGGATTGAGCAGACCACGCGGCCGTTTCAACCGCAGCAGGAGATGCCAACGGGTACACGGCTGCAACATTGGCGCGTCGTCATACCACGACGCTGACACGCGGCCGTGCAGCGCGACAGGGTGGCCATCCAGCGTGGCCTGTTCCACCCGAAGCATGAAGTGGCTGGCATCGTCACCGGCCTGCGGCAAGTTGACGATGCTTCCCGTCACCGCGATGTCGCGGCCTTCCAGCGTGCGCGGCAGGCGCGCCTCCATCGCCATCGCGCCATGCCACGCGGCCCACGCGACGCCGAAGCATGCCCACGCCAGCCAGCGACAACGTGGCAGGCACCATGCCAGCAGCCACGCTCCCGCCAGCAGCAAGAGCAGCCACCAGCGTGGTGGCAAGCTCGGCAGCCACTGCACAAGCAATACGCCGGACAGCAATGCCAGTGCTGCCGTGATCGCCGTTGTTCGCGCCATGCCGCGCCCCGCTCCATCGTGGATACGGTCGAGCCTAGCGCGACCCCGGCGGCATCGAGGATGAAAAGCGTGTAGGCAACCACCGCATATGCAGCGGCGTCACTATAGAGCCGACGATCAGTGCTTCGGGCTTTCCTGCAGCACGCCGTTGTGCAGCACCAGGGTGCGATCCATCCGTCCTGCCAGATGCGTGTCATGAGTGACCAGGATGAAGCTGGTGCCGATCTCCCGATTGAGTTCCAGCATCAGCGCATAGACCTGCGCGGCATTGCCTTCGTCGAGGTTGCCGGTGGGCTCGTCACCGAGCACGCAAGCCGGTCGGGTCACCAGTGCGCGCGCCACCGCGCAACGCTGGCGCTCGCCGCCGGACAGTTCCGACGGCTTGTGGTGGCTGCGTCCGCCCAGGCCCACTCTTTCCAGCAGCGCGATGGCCTGGCGCTGTGCCTCGGCAATCGCGGTGCCGCGGATCAGCAGCGGCATGCACACGTTCTCCAGCGCGGTGAACTCGGGCAGCAGGTGATGGAACTGGTAAATGAAACCGAGCGAGCGGTTGCGCACCCGGCCACGCTCGGCGTCGGAGAGTTTCGACAGCACACGGCCATCCACCTCGACCTCACCGGCGGTCAGCGTATCGAGACCGCCGATGATGTGCAGCAGCGTGCTCTTGCCCGAACCGGAGGCGCCGACGATCGCCATCGTCTCGCCGCGCTTCAGGGCAAAGCTGACATCGCTCAGCACGTCGGTGCGCAGACCGCCTTCGTCGTAGGTCTTGGCGACGTGGCTGGCGCGCAGCACGTTTTCACTATTCGGAGTCATGGCAGTCTTATTCATAGCGCAGCGCCTGCGCCGGCTGCGTGCGCGACGCGCGCCACGCGGGATAGAGGGTCGCCAGCAGCGAGAAGGCGAAGGTCAGCAGCGCGGTCCAACCGACATCGTGCCAGTCCAGTCGGCTCGGCACTTCGCTGATGTAGTAGACGTCTGGCGACAGGAAGGTCACATGGAAGGTGTGTTCGATCCACTTGATGATGCCCGGCAGCTTCCACGACAGCAGCGAACCGAAGCCCACGCCGAAGCCGATGCCGACGAAACCCACCAGCACGCCCTGCACCATGAAGGTGCCCATGATGCTGCGCGGCGTGGCGCCAAGCGTGCGCAGGATCGCGATATCGGCCTGCTTGTCGGTGACCAGCATCATCAGCATCGAGATCAGGTTGATCACCGCCACCAGGATGATCAGTGACAGGATCACGAACATCACCATCTTTTCCATCGACAGCGCGGCGAACAGGTTCGCGTTGGTATCCATCCAGGTCTGTACCCGATACACCTGCCCCAGCTTGTCGGCCAGCTCGCGCGCCACCGGACGGGCATTGAACATGTCGTCGAGGCGAAGACGGATGCCGGTGGGGCCATCCATGCCATTGAGCTTTTCGGCATCGCTCATGTTGACCAGCGCCAGACCAGAGTCGAACTGCTCCATGCCCAGTTCGAACAGGCCCACCACATGGAAGCTGCGCATCTTCGGTACGCCACCCATCGGGGTGGCATACAGCTGTTGCACGATCACCGTCACCCGATCGCCGACACCGATACCCAGTGACATGGCCAGATCCTTGCCCAGCACGATGTTCCAGCTGTTCGGTGTCAGCTCGTTCAGCGAGCCCTCGACCATGTGCTTGCTGATATCGACGACCTTCGGCTCCTGCGCCGGCTCGATGCCGCGGAGCAGTGCAGCGCTGGAATGACCTGCAGTCAGATAGGCCTCGGCTTCCACATAGGGTGCGGCACCCAGCACGTGCGGATTCGCCTCGGCAACCTGCAGCGCCCGCGGCCAGTCCTGCATGCTCTCGCCGACCCCGGAAACCGTCGCATGCGAGATCGCACCGAGGATGCGCGACTTCATCTGGTAATCGAAGCCGTTCATCACCGACATCACCGTGATCAGCGCGATCACGCTGATCGCGATGCACACGATCGATACAGTGGAGATGAACGAGATGAACTGATTGCGGCGTTTGGCGCGGGTATAACGCAGGCCGATGAAGAGTTCGAGCGGTCGGAACATGGGTGGTCGCTTGTGGTGGTCGCAGGGCAGGCCGCCCGGACGGACGGACATTATCCGGTATTCGGTAAGACCGCGCTGGCCCGGTGAAGTTGCCTGATCAAAGCCGCGGCACAGCTTCGCCCGGCTGCACCGTCGCCAGCCGCATGCGCAGACGACGACGGATATCCGCATCGCTGTTGTCAGGCGCGAGCAGCAACACCTGCGTGCCGTGCTCCGCAGTCTGCAGGCGCAGCAGCACGAAACCGCCCAACACTCGGAACGAAGCCAGCACGGCCGGCACGTCATCGTTATCAGCCAGGTGCAGTGTCCAGTTGTTGTCAGCACTCCAGCCCGCGGCCGCTACCGGGGAACCTGCCGCCTTGCGGGCGGATTGCCATGTCGCCAGCAGTACTCCGGCGATCAGCAGCAGTTTCAACCACGGCGCCAGTGCACACAGCGCGACAGCCAGCACCGCCAGGGCAGCAACCACCAGCAACATGCGTTGCAGCAGGCGCGACGTCCGATACTCAAAGCCGATGGCGGGTGCGGATGTCATCGATGATCCCCTGCCAGTCCGCGCGCTCCGGGCGCGCATGACCCATCACCCAATCCCACAGATCCGGATCCTGCACGTCCAGCAGTTCGTCGAAGGCTTTCCGCTGCGTTTCGTCGGCGTCGGCAAAGCGCTCATCCAGCCAGCCACCGAACAAGGCGTCCAGCTCGCGGGTGCCGCGACGGGTGCGCCAACGCAGGCGCCTGAGGCGGCCGTCGTCCGGCATGGCGTGATCGTTGCTCATGTCCGGAAGTGTAACGTCAGCCCGTCAGAACGCGACAGGCCGCACGAGGCGGCCTGTCGTGGCAAAACAACGAAAGAAGTAATCAGGGCGAGCGCCGTTCCACCATCAGCTTCTTGATCTCCGCAATCGCCTTGGCCGGGTTCAGACCCTTCGGGCAGGTGCGCGTGCAGTTCATGATGGTGTGGCAGCGGTACAGCTTGAACGGGTCTTCCAGATCATCCAGCCGCTCGCCGGTGGCCTCGTCACGCGAGTCGACGATCCAGCGGTAGGCCTGCAGCAGGATCGCCGGGCCGAGGTATTTGTCGCCGTTCCACCAGTAGCTCGGGCAGCTGGTCGAGCAGCAGGCGCACAGGATGCATTCGTACAGGCCGTCGATCTTCTTGCGCTCTTCCGGCGACTGCAGCCGCTCGCGATCCGGTGCCGGACTCTGCGTGCGCAGCCATGGCTTGATCGAGGCGAACTGCGCGTAGAAATGGGTCAGGTCGGGCACCAGATCCTTCACCACCTGCATGTGCGGCAGTGGATAGATCTTCACGTCGCCCGACGCGCATTCCGAGATCGCCCGGGTGCATGCCAGCGTGTTGGTGCCGTCGATGTTCATCGCGCACGAACCGCAAATGCCTTCGCGGCAGGAACGACGCAATGTGAGCGTCGAATCGATCTCGTTCTTGATCTTCAGCAGCGCGTCCAGAACCATCGGGCCGCACGCGGCAAGATCGACCTCGTACGTGTCGATACGCGGGTTCTGGCCATCATCCGGCGACCAGCGATAGATGCGGAAGGTGCGCGGATTCTTCGCGCCCTTCGCCGGATAATGCTTGCCCGGCTGGATCTTGGAATTCTTGGGTAGCGTGAACTCGGCCACGGTTGCCTCTCCAGTCGAAAACTTTAGTAAACGCGCTTCTTAGGCGGCACAACCTCAACCTCATCGGTCAAGGTGTACATGTGTACCGGACGGAAGTCGAAGCTGCTCTTGCCGGCCTCGTCCACCTTCACCAGCGTGTGTTTCATCCACTCGGTGTCGTTGCGATCGGGGAAGTCCTCGCGCGCATGACCGCCGCGGCTTTCCGTGCGCTGCTGGGCCGAGTGCATGGTGGCAATGGCCTGATCCAGCAGGTTGGCCAGCTCCAGCGTCTCGATCAGGTCGGAGTTCCACACCAGCGAGCGATCGCTGACGCGGACATCCTTGAACGATTCGCGCACCGCGGAAATCTTCTCGGAACCTTCCTTCAGCGTGGTACCGGTACGGAACACCGCCGCATCGCTCTGCATGATGCGCTGCATCTCCAGCCGGATCTGCGCGGTCGGCTTGCTGCCGTTCGCGTTGCGCAGCGCGTCGAACCGGGCCAGCGCCTTGTCCAGCACGTTGGCCGGCAGATCCCGATGCGCCGTCTCCGGCTTGATCAGTTCGGCGCAGCGATGCGCCACCGCGCGACCGAACACCACCAGATCGAGCAGCGAGTTGGAGCCGAGGCGATTGGCGCCATGCACCGACACGCAGGCCGCCTCGCCGATCGCGAACAGGCCCGGCACGATCGCGTCGACATCGTCGCCCTTCTTCTGCACGACTTCGCCGTGGTAGTTGGTCGGAATGCCGCCCATGTTGTAGTGCACGGTCGGGATGACCGGGATCGGCTCCTTGGTCACATCCACGCCGGCGAAAATGCGCGCCGACTCGGCGATGCCCGGCAGGCGCTCGTGGATCACCTCGGGACCGAGATGCATCAGGTTGATGAAGATGTGGTCCTTGTGCTCGCCGACGCCGCGGCCTTCGCGGATCTCCATCGTCATCGCGCGGCTGACCACGTCGCGTGAAGCCAGATCCTTCGCATTCGGCGCGTAGCGCTCCATGAAGCGCTCGCCCTCGGAGTTGGTGAGGTAACCACCCTCGCCACGCACGCCCTCGGTGATCAGGCAGCCCGCGCCATAGATGCCGGTCGGATGGAACTGCACGAACTCCATGTCCTGCAACGCGAGACCTGCGCGCAGCACCATGCCGCCACCGTCGCCGGTGCAGGTATGCGCCGAGGTGGCGCTGAAGTAGGCGCGACCGTAACCGCCGGTCGCCATCACCACCGCGTGACCGCGGAAGAAATGCAGGGTGCCTTCGTTCATGTCGAGCGCAAGTACACCGCGGCAGACACCTTCCGCGTCGAAGATCAGGTCGATCGCGAAGTATTCGATGAAGAACGTGGCGTCATGCGCCAGCGCCTGCTGGTACAGCGTGTGCAGGATCGCGTGACCGGTGCGATCGGCCGCGGCGCAGGTGCGCTGCGCGGTGCCCTTGCCGTAATGCGTGGTCATGCCGCCGAACGGACGCTGGTAGATCTTGCCTTCGTCGGTGCGCGAGAACGGCACACCGTAATGCTCCAGCTCGATGATCGAGGGAATCGCCTCGCGGCACATGTACTCGATCGCGTCCTGGTCACCGAGCCAGTCGGAACCCTTGACGGTGTCATAGAAATGGAAGCGCCAGTCGTCCTCGCCCATGTTGCCGAGCGCAGCCGAGATGCCGCCTTGCGCCGCCACGGTGTGTGAGCGGGTCGGGAACACCTTGGTGATGCAGGCCGCCTTGAGGCCCTTCTCGGCCAGGCCGAAGGTGGCGCGCAGGCCGGCGCCACCAGCGCCGACCACGATCACGTCATACAGATGTTGCTGGATCTTGTAGCTTTCCATGAAATCTCGGCCTCGCGTCTTATGGGGTCAGCGCAATGCGCAGCACGGCCAGCACGCATGCCAGCGCGCCCAGCACCGCGAGGAACTTGATCGCCACCAGCAGGACGACTTCCTTCCAGCGGGTATGCACGTAATCCTCGATCACCACCTGCAGGCCGAGCACTGCATGCCAGAACATGGTGAGCACGAACGCGATCAGCAGCAGCGCGTTCCACGGTTTCGCCACCGCCGCATGCGCCGTGGCGTAGTCGGCATGCAGCAGGCATAGCACGGTGGCGACGAACCACAGGCCGAGCAATACCAGCGCCGCGGCGGTCACCCGCTGGGTCCACCAGTGGCCTACGCCGGACTGCGACGAACCCAGGCCGAGAGCCGTCTTCAGCGGATTGCGCCGGTCTTTCATGACGGTGTCCTTCGTGCTCATGCCGCACCTCCGGCCATCAATACATAAGCCCACACCAGCACGGTAAGCACGATGCTGCCCGCCACCGACAGCCAGCTGGAGCGCACGAACTGGGGAATCGCATAACCGGCACCGGCATCCTGGATCAGGTGACGGATGCCGTTGCACAGGTGATAGAACAGCGCCCAGCTCCAGCCGAACAGCAACACCATGCCGACCGGGCTGCCGATGATGCTCTTGAACTGGTTGAAGCTGTCTTCACCCGCCGCCAGATGCAGCAAGCCGCCAACCACCAGCACGCTGCCGACGGCCAGGGCGATGCCAGTGGCTCGATGCACGATGGAAGTCATCATCTGCACTTGCCGCTTGTAGATCTGGAGATGCGGGGAGAGCGGTCGTTGCGTGTCTGCCATGGCGGCTATCCTGTGTGGAATCGCTGATGTCCGTACCACATCGTCCTCTGCCCGCTGCACGGCGACCACGATCGCAGCGATGGCCGCTCAGAAGTCGATGCAGCGCCCGTTCTTTTCCCAGTCGCCATAGCGGGTGGGATCAGGAACCGGTTGCTCCACCGTCACCTTGTCCTGTGCCGGTCGCTCGGGCACGGCAACTGGCTCCGTCGGAACGGAAACAGGTTGAGACTCGGCTGGGGAGGAGATATCGGACATGGTTTTTGTTAGCCGCCAAAGGTTAATACTTGCGGCAAAGCAGCACAACCTTGAGCCAGCCCATACCACTTGTGCTTGAGTCCGATCGCCCCAACCTCACTCTGCCTATGCCGATACCTTTTCCTGCGGAAACCCTGCTGCTCGAAGGCCCGGACGCCATTGCGTTCGCGCAGGGCCAGTTCAGCAGCAAGGTCAGTTCACTCGAAATCGGACAATGGCAGTTCAGCGCTTGGCTCGATCCACAAGGTCGCGTCCGTGCGCTGTTCCAGCTTGCCAGACTCGCCGACGACCGTTTGCTGCTGCTGTTGCGCGGCGGCAGCGCTGCCGCACTGGTCGATGCACTGCGGCGTTTCGTGTTCCGCTCGAAACTCACGCTGACAGCATTGCCGCTATGCGCGTTGACCACCGGCCCCGCCCAACCGATACACGCGATCCAAGGTGAAGCGGAAACACTTTCATTCGGTTGCGGCACGCACAGCATGCAGATCACGATCGAAGATGATGGCAACGATGCATGGCGCCTGCTGCAACTGCGCGCAGGCTGGCCGTGGCTGCCCACGCAGATATTGAATGAATTGCTGCCACCGGCACTGTCGCTGCACCGCCTGCACGCCGTCGCCATCGACAAGGGTTGTTATCCAGGCCAGGAAATCGTTGCACGACTGCACTATCGCGGCGGCCACAAGCGTCACCTGCATGGCGTCACGTTGTCGCAGATGGCGAGCCCCGGTGAAGCACTGCGTTTCGATGGACGTGAAGTCGGCTGCCTGCTTGATGTCATCGACACGGACTCTGGTGTCGAAGCACTTGCGGTGTTGAGTGATGACGTTTTTGCACAGGTTGCGAATGGACGTCTAAATGCATTTGAGGACAACCTGGTGGTTAGCCTCGACACACAATGGCCGGCATGAGTGATGCTTGACATCGACAAGAAAATTCGTCATGGCACTTGTCAACGCAAGATGAGCATCAGTTAAACTTCAACCACTCGGCACTTGCCAGCGGATATATCCGCCGTTACGCTCCGCCGACTGAATATCGCGACATCCGGAACACGGGGTGTCGAAGTACGCGACGAACCGGATGTATCCGACATCGGCGCGACCCGGCAGCATGATCGCCGGATGGCATACCGCCTCGCAGCAACGAGTGCGGATGAAGTTGCAGGCAACACGGCCGACCCGGCCAGCGCATCGCCTTTGCAGCACTCAATCCAGATCGGCACAGACTCCGCCGCTCTTACCGCCACAATCCCGTGGCAAAGCGTCCAGCCACAAGTTTCGGCTGCGGCGATCAATCCAGATGGAACGGCCTGCCAGCCCGTCCATCGCAACGGCGCACAAGACC
Organism: Rhodanobacter sp. C01; assembly: GCF_002001045.1. Lineage (GTDB taxonomy): Bacteria > Pseudomonadota > Gammaproteobacteria > Xanthomonadales > Rhodanobacteraceae > Rhodanobacter. The sequence goes on from NZ_MUNR01000009.1 coordinate 259,556, forward strand.
TGCAAACCGGTTTTGCGCGTACAGCACGTTGGAGGCAGATACATGAAACTTTCCATGCTGTTGTGGCTCACCTCGCTGATGCCCCAGCCCGTCGCAGACCATGCATGTCTGGCCACCACCGTATATCTGGAGGCCCGCAGCGAACCCACCATCGGTCAGCTCGCCGTGGCCGAAGTCGCATTGCGTCGCCGTGATCGCGGCCAGTGGGGCAACACCGTATGCAAGGTGGTCACTGCTCCACATCAGTTTGCCACCACTACCACGTCAGGTTCGTTCGAGATCGACAACCTGGAATCATTCAGCAAGGCGTGGCAAATCGCCGGGCGATCACTTTACAACTGGCAACTGCCCGTAGCCGAACGACACATGCTGGTTCCGCATGCCGATCATTTCGCCACGACCGCGATCAGCCCTGCCTGGTCCCGCAACCGCCCGAGCGTCACGATCGGCGAACATGCGTTTTATGCAGTGAATTGAGCGCCATGGAAATAGCGAAACAAAAAAGGCCCTCATGCGAGGGCCTTTTTTGCTTATGGACGTCCATATGAATGGACGTCTGTTTGAAACTCATCGGGCGTAGACCAGTCCGTCACGCACCTCGACATAGTCGCCGTTGCGCACGCCAGGATTGGGACGTTGGGTTACCGTTGCATACTGCCCGTTGTCCAGGCGCACGACGATTCGCCATCCTGTGCCATTGCCATCACTGCGCTGACCGACCTGGTTGCCGACAGCGCCACCCGCCACGGCACCCACTACCGTGGCAGCCGTGCGGCCATCACCCTTGCCGATCGTGCTGCCCAGCACACCGCCGGCTACCGCGCCGATGATCGTGCCGAGCGCGGTGTTATTGGTGCCATTGCTCAGGTAGACCTGCTGCACGTCCTGCACCACGCCACAGGCCTGGCAACGGACATGGCCGCCATACCCGGCGGGCGGCGGCGGTGGCGGGTAGCCGTAGCCGTTGTTGTACGGCTGGGTAACGCAGCCTGCCATCGCGAGAGTGCCCGTCACCGCGGCGGCCAGGGCAAATTTGCTTATCAATGCGTTCATGACCACTTCCTTTTCAGTAGACCCGCTCAGCGGGCATCGGATACCGCAGTCACACCTTCCTGAACCTGCACCCGGTCACCCGGATCGTGGTCCATGCGTACAGTACGGGTGACCCCGTTGTACACGTAGCGCACATCATAAGCGACGACCTGTGAATCGGCGCCTTGCACGGTACTGCACTGACGCTCCACTGATGAAGTCACCTGTGGCTGTTGGCGGCTGGCCTCGATGCGATTGCCGGCGTACCCGCCGCCGACGGCACCTGCGACCGTGGCCAGCGTATTGCCCTTGCCGCCACCGACCATGTGGCCAAGCAGACCACCGGCAACGGCACCGATCGCGGTACCGGCAATTCGATGCTGATCCTTCGGCGGAGCCGTGTGGGTCACCGTCTGATCGTGACAGACCTGCCTGGGACTCGTTGCCTGGCGCACCGGGTCGACACTGACGACCTTGGCGTACCTGACGCCATTATCCGCATTGCCCCCGGCATCTCCCGGCGCTGTTGCCGCATCGGTCGCCACGGCGCCGCTGCCTGTCACGGCATCCGCATTGCGGTTGCACGCAGCCAGCCCCATCGCGAGCGCCGCGGCGATGCCGATATTGAGTGCATTCACCATCAACCTGTTCATCTCGATACCTCTCCTTCTGTGATGCATTGTGTAATGTCGATACGGCGCATCATCGCAATTACCTGCGCTGCCTATTGAACCGCCGCGCAACTGAATCGGGGCTAGCTCGCATTCATTACATTATCTTCACATCGGGATCGCGGAACTTTCGATTGCCGCACGACACGGAGTACACCATGCCCCAGCTTGTCGACAGCCATGTACACCTCGATGACAACAGTTTCGCGATTGACCGCGATACCGTGATCGAGCGTGCCCGTGATGCCGGCGTCAACACGATGATCCTGCCTGCGGTGGATGCGGCCAGCTGGCCGAAAATCCAGACGCTGTGCACAAGCCATCGCGGATTGTTTCCGGCATTCGGCCTGCACCCGATGTTCCTGGCCCGACATGCACCAGAGCATGTTGACGCGCTATCCACCTGGCTTGATGGGAGCAGCGCGGTGGCCGTCGGCGAAATTGGCCTGGACTTCCATGTGGAAGGCCTCGACCATGACCAGCAGCGGCATTACTTCGCGTGCCAGCTGCAGCTGGCGCGCGAGCGCAAGCTGCCGGTCATCGTGCATGCACGCGGTGCGCTGGAAGAGGTAACCCTCACCCTGCGCCGGACCGGCGGCCTGCACGGCGTGGTGCACAGTTTCTCCGGCAGCGAACAACAGGCCCGGCATTTGTGGGACATGGGCTTTTGCATCGGCATCGGCGGCCCGGTGACCTACGAGCGCGCCCAGCGCCTGCGTCGCATCGTGGCGCAGATGCCGATCGAGTTCCTGCTGCTGGAAAGTGATGCGCCGGACCAGCCCGATGCCGCCCATCGCGGCGAGCGCAACGAACCTGCCCGTATCACGGAAGTATTGCGCTGTATCGCAACGCTGCGAGGCGAGTCCGAAGCTGCGATTGCCGCAGCTACAACGGCCAACGCCCGTCGCCTGTTCGAACTGGACCGGTGCAGCAACTAGCCAGACTGTCGTCTTGCACGATGACACTTGCAGGCAACGACTTGCGCTTGCTATATTTTATTTCACCAGTGAAATATGACTTGATGAAATGGCTCGGTTGACAAATTGCATCGCGATGATGAACGAGGGCATCGAACGGGTGAGTCAGATCATCCCGCAAATGCCTGCCGTTGAAGCGCGACTGTGCCGGTTGATGCTGATGGTAGGCAGCAGCCTCGAAGAAGAGCTTGAGTTCAAGCTGAAGCCACACAAGTTGAATCACAGTGACTTCCTCACCCTGATGATTCTGTACAGCCGACCGGATGGCAGTTCCACGCCAGGCGAACTGTGTGAGTTCGCCACCCAGGGCGCCACCAACATGACGCGCATCACCAATTCGCTGGTCAAGCGCGGGTTGATCACCCGCGGTGCCAGCGCAGAAGACCGGCGCCGGGTAGTGATTCGCATCACGGCTGCCGGAAAGCGCTTTGTGCAAAAGATGCTGCCGCCGATGTTCCCCCGCGTGGGTGCGATGTTTGCCGACTTCAGTGATGCCGACAAACGCAACCTGAGCCGCCTGCTGAGCAAGCTCGCCCACAATCTCGATCAACTGGATCCGGGCACCCAGCCATGAAGGCCACGAAATTGAAGAAGATCCTGATGAAACATTTGCCATTTCATCGCACTGCCATCGCGACGGCATTGGCTCTTTTGCTGGCCGCATGTGCAATACCGGCAAAGCTGAATCACCCAAACCTGCGTGACGACGTGCCGCTCGCGGGTCTGCAGGCACCTGCCCGCGCCGGCTGGCCAGATACCGACTGGTGGCGCGCCTATGGCGATCCACAACTTGATCAACTGATCGCGATCGCGATGAAGCAGTCGCCGGACCTGGAGCAGGCGCACAGCCGCGTGGTCAATGCCGAGCAATCGGTACGGCTCGCCGCTGCCCAGGCTGGCCTCAACGTCAATGGCAACGCGCAGTTCGAGCGTCAGCGCATGAGCGAAAACGGCATCCTCAGCCTGCTGCCCTCGAACATCCCGATCGATCCCTGGTACAACCAGACCGACCTGGGCCTGCAGGCGAAATACACCTTCGACTGGTGGGGCAAGAAGCGTTCGAGCATCGAGGCCGCACTCGATCAGGCGCATGCCGCCGAGGCGCAGCGCAGTGCTGCCGCACTGACGATCCAGAACACCGTGGCCGACACCTACTTCGGCTGGCAGGGCGATCAGGCACGCCTCGCACTCTCCTCACAGTTGGTCACTGCGCAGGAAAAGTTGGTGCGCATCGCCGAGCTGCGTGTGGCACAGGGCGTGGACCTCACCGATACCGCGCAGCAGGCCAGGGCACAACTCGCGGCAGCGCGTGAGATGCATGTCGCCCTGCAAGGCTCGGCCGCCATCCGCAAGGTGGCACTGGCTTCCCTGCTCGGCATTGCGCCAGCCGACCTGCCTGCTTTGCAGCCCCGACCGTTGCCCGAAGTGGACAGCCGCATTCCCGCCAACGCGCGGCTCGACCTGATTGCGCGCCGCCCCGATATCGCGGCGAGCCGCTGGCAGGTCGAAGCGGCGCTCAAGCAGACCGACGTTGCACGTGCGCAGTTCTTCCCGGACATCGGCATCAGTGCCATGGCCGGTCTGTCCAGCCTCGACATGGGCAAGCTGCTCGAAGCCGGCAGCCGCACCTTTGCATTGACCCCCGCGCTGCATCTGCCGATCTTCGAAGGCGGTCAGCTGAAGGCCAATTACGGCGTCAGCAAGGCCCAGCTGGCGGCTGCGGTGGCGGAATACGACAGCACCGTGGTGAGTGCCGCACGCGACGTGGCCACCCAGGCGCTCACCGCCCAGCAGATCGCTGCACGGCGCAAGGAACAGTCCGCGCAGATCACCGCCAACGAACGCCTGCTCGCCACCGCACAGGCGCGCGCCCATCAAGGTGTGCGTGACGCACGCGAAGGCCTTGCTGCGGCAGCGCAGCTGCTGCAGCAGCAAGACGATGCCGCCAGCCTGCAGGCCCAGGCCGTTTCCACTGACCTGGCCCTGATCAAGGCACTCGGCGGCGGCTACCAGACCACCGGCGAGATCAGCAACGCCAGTCCGACCTCCCCTTCACTTTCAAATCCGTCCGGAGACGACGCCGATGAGCGCCACTGAGTCCGACAAGACCGCCAACAAGACCGCTGACGACAACGACAGCGGGCTGACGGCGAAGAACCCGGCCAAGCGCCGCAAGACGCTGTTGATCATGCTGCTCGTGTTCGTGCTGATCGGCGTGATCTGGTTCCTGCTGTGGACGCTGGTGTTTTCCCGGCGCGAGACCACTGACAACGCCTATGTGAATGGCAACCAGGTGGCGATCTCGGCCCAGGTGCCCGGTACCGTAGTGGCGATTCTTGCCGATGATACCCAGCACGTCGACGCTGGCCAGATCCTGGTCAAGCTGGACAACACCGATGCCAGCGTGCGCCTGAGTCAGGCACGCAGTGCGCTGGCGCAGGCGGTACGACAGGTGCGCCAACAGACCGACTCCGCCAGCGGTAGCGATGCCGCAGTCGCCGCCCGACAGGTCGACCTGAAAAAGGCTGAAGCCGATCTCAAGCGACGCCTGCCACTGATCGCCCAGCAGGCCGAGGCGCCGGAAACCATCCAGCACCTGCGCGATGCCGTCGATCAGGCGCGTGCCGCGTTGACCTCCGCCCAGGCGCAGGCATCGGCCGAGCACGCCTCGATCGAAGGCACCGACATCGCCAACAACCCGGCCGTGCTGCAGGCGCGCGCGAATTTCCGTGCGGCCTGGGTGGCGGCGCAGCGCAACACGATCTACGCGCCGGTGTCCGGTTACGTGGCACAGCGCAGTGTGCAGCTGGGCAACAGCGTGCAGCCCGGTCAGCAGTTGATGACCGTGCTGCCGTTGCACGACCTGTGGATCGACGCCAACTTCAAGGAAAACCAGCTACGCCACGTCCGCATCGGCCAGCCGGCCAAGATCGAGACCGACCTCTATGGTGGCAACGTCGAATACCACGGCAAGGTAATCGGCCTGGGTGCCGGCACCGGCAGCGTGTTCTCGCTGCTGCCTGCGCAGAACGCCACCGGCAACTGGATCAAGGTGGTGCAGCGCGTCCCCGTGCGCATTGCGCTGGACAACCAGGAACTGGACAAGCATCCGCTGCGCATTGGTCTGTCCAGCGATGTCACCGTCGACATCACCGACGACCGCGGCGCCGTGCTGGCACCGCAGGCCGAGCATCCGGCCGTGGTGGCCGAAACCACGGTGTACGAGCAGATGGCCAGCCAGGCTGACGCCGAAGCCGATCAGGTGATTCGCGCCAACCTGGGAGCCTCCGGCAACACCGGTGGCAACCACTCGAACTGAGGCTGAGTCCAATCCATGGCTGCCATCTCCTCCGACGCCGCTCCCTCCGACGCCGCTCCCCTGAAGCCGTTGCAAGGCGGCATGCTGGCCCTGATGACGATCGCCGTCGCGTTCAGTACCTTCATGGAAGTGCTGGACATGACCATCGTCAACGTGGCCGTGCCGCATATCGCCGGCAGCCTGGCGGTGAGCCCGAGCGAAGGCACCTGGGCGATCAGTTCGTACTCGATGGCCAGCGCGATCATGCAGCCGTTGACCGGCTGGATCGCCAGGCGCTTCGGCGAGGTGCGCACCTTCGTGGTCTCGGTCGCGCTGTTCGTGGTGTTTTCGATGCTGTGCGGCCTGGCCACCAGCATGCCGATGCTGGTGGTGGGCCGCTTGCTGCAGGGCGCCGGTTCCGGCCCGATGGTGTCGCTGGCATTGGCGCTGCTGCTGGCAAACTATCCCAAGAGCAAGCAAGGCATCGCACTGGCGCTGTGGGCGATGACCGTGGTGATCGCGCCCGTGCTGGGCCCGATCCTTGGCGGCTGGATCACCGACAATTTCACCTGGCCGTGGATTTTCTACATCAACCTGCCGGTTGGCATCGGCGCCGCCGTAGTTACCTGGTTCCTGCTGCACAAGCGTGAATCGAAGACGGTGAAGGCTCCGATCGACGTGATCGGCCTGGTGCTGCTGGTGGCAGGCATCGGCTGCATGCAGTTCATGCTGGACAACGGCAACGACCACGACTGGTTCGCCTCGCCGCTGATCCTCACGCTGGGGCTGATCGCCCTGGTAAGCCTGAGTTTCCTGATCGCCTGGGAGCTCAACGCAAAGCATCCGGTGATCGACCTCTCGCTGTTCAAGCAACGCAACTTCACCATCGGCGTCAGTGCCATGTCATTCGGCATGCTGGCATTCTTCGCGATCAACGTGGTGTCGCCGCTGTGGCTGCAGACGACACTGGGTTTCACCGCCAGCTGGTCCGGCATGACCAGTGCCTGGGTCGGCGTGCTCGCCTTCCTGCTGTCACCCGTGGTCGGCAGCATGCTGGGCAAATTCGACCTGCGCGCGATGATCACAACGGCTTTCGTGATACTTGCCGGCACCTCGTTCTGGTTGTCCACCTACGACAGCAGCGCTTCCTACATCAGCATGGTCTGGCCGCGACTGGTGATGGGTCTGGGCATTCCACTCTTCTTCATTCCGCTGAACCAGATCTATCTTTCGGGCCTGCCAGCTGATCAGATCGCCAGTGCCTCGGGCCTGGCCAATTTCTTCCGCACGCTTGGCTCCAGCGTCTCCACGGCCCTGACCGTGACGCTATGGCAGCACCGTACCGAGTTCCACCATGCTTCGCTGACCGAAAACATCACCGCAGCCGCGCCCGCGGCCACCGGATTCCTGCAGCAATTGAAAGGTGCCGGACTGGTCGGCCAGCGCGGACTGGCCGTGGTCGATCAACTGATCAGCCGGGAAGCGGCCACGCTGGCGGTCAACGACGTGTTCTGGCTGTGTTCGGTCATCTTCATCTTCATGATTCCGTTGCTATGGCTGGCCAAACCGCCGTTCGGCAGTGCCGGTAGCCCCGGAGGCCATTGACCAAATGCTGCAGATTGCTGCAGCCATAGGCTGCAGCATGAATACCGGCCCACGGCTGGTGCGGCGCAATATCTTCTGCTAGCGTTCGCCGCATGGCACAAACTAAACGCACCATCAAGAAGTATCCGAACCGGCGTCTTTACGACACGGAAATCTCCAGCTATATCACGCTGGAGGAAGTCCGCCAGCTGGTGCTGGACAACGAGGATTTCGAGGTCCGCGATGCCAAGACCGGCGAGGATCTGACCCGCTCGGTCCTGCTGCAGATCATCTCCGAGCACGAGGACAAGGGGCAGCCGATGCTGTCGCCGCAGCTGCTCAGCCAGATCATCCGCTTCTATGGCGATTCGCTGCAGGGCTTCATGGGACCCTATCTGGAGCGCAGCCTGCAGGTGTTCCTGGATCAGCAGACCCAGTTCCGCAGCCAGCTCAACAGCCTGATGGGGCAGACCCCGTGGAACACGCTCAATGAGATGACCGAGCGCAACATGGCGGCCTTCCAGGCCATGCAGCGCGGACTGATCGATACTGCTGCCAAGGTCATGCCCACGCCGGCTGCCAGCAGCCGCAGCGGCAGCAAGAAGTCCGGCTGATTCCAGCCCTACGACGGCGCGTCTGACGCGCCGTTTGCTTGTTATTCCGGGTCGAGCGCTGCAGCACAGCATGTGCTGCCTTGCCGCATGACTGAAACCAAGGGGACGAAAACCCATGAGCGAAACGGCTCTCCCAAAGCGGGTGGCGGTGGTTACCGGCGGCATCGGCGGACTCGGCACGGCGATCTGCCGCCAGCTGGCCCAGGCCGGCTGCAAGGTCATCGCAGTGGATCTGGCCGCACGCGATGAGCGCGTCGTGGCATTTCACCAGGAACTGGCCGCTTTCAACGGTGCGATCACCTTCGAGGCCGCTGACGTCAGCAACTTCGACGACTGCCTGCAGTTGACCGCGCGCATCGAGCAGGAGCATGGCAGCATCGACGTGCTGGTCAACGCCGCCGGCATCACCCGCGACGCCAGCCTGCGCAAGATGTCGCCGCAACAGTGGCACGAGCTGATGCGGGTGAATCTCGACGGCGTATTCAACATGTGCCGCAACGTGGTCGACGGCATGACTACGCGCGGCTTCGGCCGCATCGTCAACATCAGCTCGGTGAACGGCCAGACCGGCCAGTTCGGCCAGACCAACTACTCCGCCGCCAAGGCCGGCGTGCACGGCTTCAGCATGGCGCTGGCGCGCGAAACCGCACGCAAGGGCGTCACTGTAAATACGGTATCGCCGGGTTACTGCGACACGCCGATGGTCGCCGCAGTCGCCGACGACATTCGCGCACAGATCATCGCCGACATCCCGGTAGGCCGCCTCGGCGCTCCGGCCGACATCGCCCGCGCGGTGAACTTCCTCGCCGCCGACGACGCCGGCTACATCACCGGCATCAACCTGCCGGTCAACGGCGGCTACTTCATGAGCTTCTGAGCGGGCCCCCACAGATCCCGGCACTGCCGGGATTGCAGTCACGCGCCGCTTGCGGAACAGTGGGCGGACACTCTTCACGGATCGCAACATGGCGCAGCAACCCATCACCCTTATCGGCGGCGGTCTGGTTGGCGCCTTGCTGGCGCAGCAGTTGGCGCAGCGCGGTTTTGCTGTCGAAGTTTATGAAAAGCGTGCCGACCCGCGGCTGGCTGGCTTTCTAGGCGGTCGTTCGATCAACCTAGCATTGGCCGAACGCGGCCTGCAGGCCCTGCGCACGGCAGGGCTGGCCGACGACGTATTGCAGCGGGCAGTGATGATGCGCGGTCGCATGGTGCATACCCGCGATGGCGACAGCGGTCTGCAACGCTATGGCGTCGACGACAGCGAAGTGATCTGGTCGGTCTCGCGCGGGGCGCTCAACATGCTCTTGCTGGATGCCGCCGAGGCAGCCGGCGTGCGGTTTCATTTCGGACAGTCGCTGGTACATGCCGACTTCGACCAGCAACGCATCCGGCTGGCCGATGCATCAGGCGTGGAACGAGACCTTTCGATCAGCATGCTGATCGGTGCCGACGGCGCCGGCTCGGCGGTGCGTGCCGCAATGAACGCATGCAGCCCATTGGCCGAGCGCATCGAGTCGCTCGGCCACGGCTACAAGGAACTGGAAATCCCACCTGCGGGCGAGCTGCCTGCCGCCGTGCTGCAGCTCAGCGGCGGCCACGCCCAGTTCGCGCTGGAACCGCACGCGCTGCACATCTGGCCGCGCGGCGGCTACATGTGCATCGCGCTGCCGAATACCGAGGGCAGTTTCACCGTCACCTTGTTCCTGCCGGCGCAAGGGGCGGCACCGAGTTTCGCCACCCTGCCCGATGCAGCCGCCGGCGCCGCCTTTTTCAGCGAACAGTTTCCGGACCTGCTGCCGCTGATCCCGAACTTCCATGAGGACTACGACAGCCATCCGGTCGGCACCCTGTCCACGCTGTATCTGGATCGCTGGCATCTGGACGGTCGTGCCCTGCTGATCGGCGATGCCGCCCACGCGATCGTGCCGTTCCACGGCCAGGGCATGAACTGCGGATTCGAGGACACCGTGGTGCTGGCGAACCTGCTGGCTGCCGCACCGGACGACGGCGCCGAGGTCTTCGCCGAATTCCAGCGCGTGCGCCAGCCGAACGCGAACGCCATCGCCGCGATGGCTCTGGAAAACTACATCGAGATGCGCGACTCGGTGGCCGATCCCCACTACCTGGCCAAGCGCGAACTCGGCGCGCTGCTGGCCACCCGCATTCCCGCCCACTACATGGCACGCTACCGCATGGTGACCTTCACCCATCTTCCCTATGCGTATGCGCTGGAACGTGGTCGTGCACAGGATCAGTTGCTGGAGCAGCTGCTGCGCGAAAACCCGAACGTGGCGACCATCGACATCGACGCCGCTGCCCAGCTGTTCCAGACCACGCTGGCCCCGCTACCGGCGCTGCGCCATGGATGAGGCCCTGCTGGAAGCGTTCCGCTCCACGACCTACCACGTCTGCATCGACACGGTGAACTGGGCAACCCTGCGGATCGACCTGCCGTTGCCAGTCGCGCTTGCCGGCGTGGTCGGCATGCGCTCGTGGGCTTTCATCACCGCCTGGAATCCACAGGCGCGACGACGCCCGCCGGCAGAGAACCTGGCCGCCCAGCGCGAGCTGCTGGCGGCTCTGCAGGCGCAGCCTGCCGCCGTCGTGCTGCCCGCCATCGGCGTGGGCAGCAGTGGCTGGAGCGAGCCCAGCCTGTTCGCCATCGGTCCCGACGTCGCCACGTTCGACAGGCTGGCCAAGGCACACAGACAACTGGCTTACGTGCACGGCGAGGCTGCCAGCGCCGCTCTTTTGCGCATGCTGGACTGAGTCTTCAGCGGCAGTGCGCCGCATGGACAAGCACCCACGGCATTGCGGACAATCAAGGCAATGACCGCCGCAAACACCGCCGTGCCCCTGCTCGAAGCACGGGCCTTGAGCTTTCTTCGCCAGGACGAACCGGTGTTCGCGCCGCTGGATTTCCAGCTGCATGCGGGCGAACTGGCACTGGTCGAAGGCGACAACGGCAGCGGCAAGACCACCTTGCTGCGCATCCTCGCCGGGCTGCTGCATGTCGGCGAGGGTGAGTTGCACTGGCGCGGCGAACCGATGCAACGCGATACCTGCACTGGCGAAATCCTGTTCCTCGGCCATCAGCTCGGCCTCAAGGCCGACCTCAGTCCACGCGAGAACCTGCGGATCGCCGCCGGCCTGTTCGGTTGCCGCGACGGTATCGGCGTGGCGATGGTGCTGGATCGGATCGGCCTGCGCGGCTACGAGGACGAACCGGTGCGTCGGCTGTCCGCCGGCCAGAAGAAACGCGCCGCACTGGCGCGGCTGCTGTTGCTGCCGGCCACGCTGTGGTTGCTTGACGAGCCCTACGCCAATCTCGATCGCATCGGCATCGCCCTGGTCAATCAGCTGCTGGAAACGCACACCGCCGCCGGCGGTGCCGCGCTGGTCACCAGCCACGGCGCGGTGAGTTTCCATGGCGGCGAACCGCGGCATATCCGGATGCACGCATGAACCGTCCAGGCGTTGCCACCGCCTGCGCCGCGATGCTGCGGCGCGACCTCACCCTGGCCTGGCGCCGGCGCGGCGATATCGCCATGCCGGTGCTGTACGCGCTGATCGTGACGATGCTGTTCCCGTTTGCACTGGGGCCGGAGGACACCCTGCTGCAGCGGATCGCCGGCGGCGTGGTGCTGGTCACCGTGCTGCTGGCGATGCTGCTGGCGCTGGATGCGATGTTCTCCAGCGATATCGAGGACGGCTCGCTGGAGCAACTGGTGCTGGCACCACAACCGCTGGCGCTGATGCTGGGCATGAAGATCCTCGCCCACTGGCTCACCACCGCGCTGCCGCTGATCGTGATCGCGCCGCTCCTGGCCGCGATGCTGCACCTGCCCGGCGCGGTGATTCCGGTGCTGCTGCTGGCCCTGTTGCTGGCCACGCCGCTGCTCAGTCTTCTTGGTGCCGTACTGGTCGCGCTAACGGCCGGCACACGGCGCTCTGGTATGCTTCTCGCCTTGATGTTGCTGCCTTTGTGCATGCCGGCCGTGATCTTTGCCGCCGGCGCCGTGGCAGCCGCCCAACAGGGACTGCCGTGGCTCGCGCCGATCGCCTGGCTCGCGGCCGCCTTGGTGCTGGCTGTGGTGCTGGCGCCGCTGGCCTGCGCGGCGGCCCTTCGTATTGCCCTGGATGCCTGACTGTTTATGTCTAGCTGGATCCCCCTCTGGTTGCACAAACTCGGCTCACCGCCGACGTTCTACCGCTTTGCCGGCACGCTGCGGCCGTGGGCAATGGGGCTGGCGCTGCTGCTCGGCGCCATCGCGCTGTACGGCGGCCTCGTGCTGGCGCCAGCCGACTACCAGCAGGGCGATGCCTACCGGATCATCTTCATCCACGTGCCCAGCGCGTGGATGAGCATGTTCATCTATGCGGTGATGGGCGTGGCCTCGTTCATCGCGCTGGTATGGCGGATCAAGCTGGCCGAGGTGGTGGCGATGGAATCGGCGCCGATCGGTGCGGCGTTCACCTTCATCACCCTTGTCACCGGCTCCCTGTGGGGCAAGCCGATGTGGGGCACCTGGTGGACGTGGGATGCGCGGCTCACGTCCGAGCTGGTGCTGCTGTTCCTCTATCTGGGCGTGATCGGGCTGTACCACGCGTTCGAGGATCGTCGGCAGGGCGCGCGCGCCGCCGCTTTCCTGGCGATCATCGGCATCATCAACGTGCCGATCGTGCATTTCTCGGTGAACTGGTGGAACACCTTGCACCAGGGCAGCACGGTCAACATTTTCGGCAAGTCGAAGATGTCCTGGGACATGCTGTGGCCGCTGCTGACGATGATGCTGGCGACCAAGTTCTATTACGTCGCCAGCCTGTTCAACCGCGTGCGCACCGACCTGCTGGCGCTGGAAGGCGGCAAGGACTGGGTGCGCAAGATCGCCGAAGACGAGGCAAAGTCATGAGTGCCTTGCAAGCCTTCTTTGCGATGGGTGGTTATGCGATCTACGTGTGGCCAGCCTACGCACTGTTCTTCATCGTGCTGATCGCCGACACCATCGCACCTGGCGTGCGCCGCCGCCGCGTACTGCGCGAACTTCGCGCCAGGCTGGCGCGTCAAAGCGTGCGTCAGAATCGCAACTCTCCTGCCCCGCCGTCGCCCTGACCGGAACGATCCACGAGCATGCCCATGAACCCCACCCGTAAACGCCGGCTTACCATCGTCGTCCTGATTGTCGCGGCCGCTGCGCTGGCGGTTGGCCTGGGCGTATATGCGCTGCAGAACAACATGAACTACCTGCTCACGCCGAGCCAGGTGCAATCGGGGCAAGCCAACGATTACAAGACGTTCCGCCTCGGCGGCATGGTCAAGGCCGGCTCGATCCAGCGCAGCAGTGACTCGCTCAAGGTCACCTTCACCGTGGTCGATGCCGGCGGCGCGATGCCGGTGGAATACACCGGCATCCTGCCCGACCTGTTCCGCGACAACCAGTCGGTGATCGCCACCGGCCACATGGACGGCGCGCGCTTCGTCGCCACCGAAGTGCTGGCCAAGCATGACGAGACCTACATGCCGAAAGAGCTGAAAGACGCGATGGCCAAGGCGCACGCGGACAAGAAAGTCAGCGAAGAATCCGCGCAGGGCGACATGCCATGACCCCGGAACTCGGCCAGCTCGCGCTGATCCTCGCCCTGCTGCTGGCGCTGGCACAGGGCATCCTGCCGATGCTCGGCGCGTGGCACGGCAACCGCGCATTGATGGCGGTGGCGCGTCCTGCTGCGGCTGGGCAGGCCGTGTTCGTGGCGCTCGCGTTCGGCATCCTGGTGTGGGCGTTCGTGCATTTCGATTTCTCGGTGCAGTACGTGGCCGACAATTCGAACCTGGCGCTGCCGTGGTACTACCGCATCGCCGCGGTGTGGGGCGCACATGAGGGTTCGCTGCTGCTGTGGATCTTCATTCTCAACGTGTGGACGGTGGCACTGGCCGCGTTCAGCCAGAAGCTGCCGGAAGTGTTCGCCGCGCGCGTGCTGGCGGTGATGGGACTGATCGCGGTGGGTTTCCTCGCCTTCATCATCTTCACCTCGAATCCGTTCGGACGGCTGCTGCCGATGCCGGGCGACGGCGCCGACCTGAACCCGGTGCTGCAGGATCCGGGCATGACGTTCCACCCGCCGGTGCTGTACACCGGCTACGTCGGCTTCTCGGTGGCGTTCGCGTTCTCGATCGCCGCCCTGCTCGGTGGTGGGCTGGAGCAGGCCTGGGTGCGCTGGGCGCGGCCGTGGACGAATATCGCCTGGGCCTTCCTCACCCTCGGCATCGTCGCCGGCAGCTGGTGGGCGTATGCGGAACTGGGCTGGGGCGGCTGGTGGTTCTGGGATCCGGTGGAAAACGCCAGCTTCATGCCCTGGCTGGTCGGTGCCGCGCTGATCCACGCGCAGGCGATCACCGAGAAGCGTGGCGGCCTGCGCGCCTGGACGATCCTGCTGTCGATCTTCGCGTTCTCGCTCTCCCTGCTCGGCACCTTCCTGGTGCGCTCGGGCGTGCTCACCTCGGTGCATGCATTCGCCTCCGATCCACGCCGCGGCATCTTCATCCTGATTTTCCTGACCCTCGTGGTCGGCGGCTCGCTGCTGCTTTACGCACTGCGTGCGCCAAAGGTAGCCAGCGGCAAACCGTTCAAGCCGGTCTCGCGCGAAAGCGCCCTGCTGATCGGCAACCTGATGTTCGCGGTGGCCGCGGCGATGGTGCTGCTGGGTACGCTGTTCCCGCTGATCGGGGATGCGCTGAACCTGGGCCGGATCTCGGTCGGGCCGCCCTACTTCGGCTTCCTGTTTCCGTTGCTGATGCTGCCGGTGGTGTTGCTGCTGCCGTTCGGGCCGTTCCTGCGCTGGGGCAAGGGCGAAGCGCTCATGCTGAAACAGATCTTGCTGCGTGCCGGCATCGCCGCCGCGGCGTGCGCTATCGTGGCGGCGTTCTTCGTCGACGGTCAGCTCAAGGCGATCGCCGGCGTGGCCGCCGCGGTATGGATTGTCGCCGGCGTGCTGCTGTATGCGTACAAACGCTGGCGCGAGATGCCGCGCGGCCGGCGTTATCCGGCCGAGATGGCCGGCATGCTGCTCGCGCATCTGGGCGTGGGCGTGTTCATGGCCGGCGTGCTGCTGTCCGAGTCGCTCAGCGTGACCAGCGACGTGCGGATGGCGCCGGGACAGACCGAACACATCGGCGGCTACGACTTCCGCTTCGACGGCGTGCATCGCGCCAGCGGACCGAACTGGCGTGCCGATCAGGGCGTGATCACGGTGACCCGCGATGGTCGCCAGCTCACCGTGATGCATCCGCAGAAGCGCACCTACCTGCGCGGCCAGGTGCAGACCGAATCGGCGGTGGACGCCGGCATCTTCCGCGACCTGTATGTGGCGCTGGGCGAGCCGATGGATGCGAACAAGGTCGAGGACGCGTGGTCGCTGCGGCTGTACTACAAGCCGTTCATCCGCTGGATCTGGGGTGGCGGCCTGTTGATGATGCTGGGCGGTTTTGTCTGTGCTGCCGACAAGCGCTTCCGCCTCAAGCGTGCAGCCGCCGATGCCGTAGCCGCCGAAAGTCTGCAGGTGCAGGAGACGCATGCATGAACCGGTTGCTGCCGTTCATCGGCTTCATGTTGCTGGTGGCTCTGTTCGGTTTCGGTATCTGGTGGAACTCGCGGCACGATCCGAATGCGATTCCGACACCACTGTTGAACAAGCCGGCACCCGCGTTCGTGCTGCCCAAGCTGTACGAACCCACGCAGACGGTGAGCAAGGCGGACTTGCTTGGCAAACCCTACCTGCTCAACGTGTTCGCCAGCTGGTGCGTGGAATGCGGCGCGGAGCATCCGGTACTGGAAGCCGAGGGCCCGACGCTGGGTGTACAGCTGGTTGGCTACAACTACAAGGACGCGCCGGCCGATGCCAAGCGCTGGCTGGCTGAACACGGCAACCCCTACAACGTGTTGATTGCCGATGAACCGGGCAACACCGCGATCGACTTCGGCGTGTACGGCGCACCGGAAAGTTTCCTGATCGATGCGCATGGCGTGATCCGCTACAAGCACATCGGTCCGCTGACGCCCGATGTGGTCGCCGGCGAACTGAAGCCGGCGATCGCGGCGTTGCAGAAGGAGGAGACGCCATGATTCGGCTATTCCGTTCCACAGGGACTCCCTGCGGTCGTAGGAGCGCACCCTGTGCGCGATGGCTCTTGATCACCGCGAAAATCTTTCGCGCACAGGGTGCGCTCCTACCGGTGTTGTTCGTGGCCTTGCTGGCATTTGCCGGCGCGACCCACGCGCAGGCGATCGAGCCGATGCCGTTCGCCGACCACGCGCAGGAACTGCGCTTCCAGCACCTGACCCAGCAGCTGCGCTGCCCGATGTGCCAGAACGAGACGCTGGCCGATTCCAACGCATCGATCGCACGCGACCTGCGCAACCAGATCTTCCAGTTGATGCAGCAAGGCAAGAGCGACGACGAGATCAAGCAGTACCTGGTCGCCCGCTATTCCGATTACGTACTGTACGACCCGCCACTGAAACCCGGCACGTGGCTGCTGTGGTTCGGTCCGCTGCTGATCCTGTGTGCCGGCACCGGCGTGGTGCTGGTCGCGATCCGCAAGCGCGGCCGTGACGGCAGCGCCACCGACACAACATCTGACCGCATGCCGCTCGACAACGAACCGGCCGACAACGGGGACGACTGGTGAAGATCGCGTTTTTCATCGCCGCTGCAGTGATGATCGCTGTGGCGCTGGCCGCCTTGCTGCTGCCGCTGGTACGCCAAGGCCGCAAGTCGGGACGCTCGCGCGGCGTGTTCGCGCTGACGCTCGCGATCGCCTTCGTGCTGCCGCTGAGCGCGGGCGCGTTGTACCTGCTGGTGGGTACGCCGGCTGCGCTGAATGGCGTCTCCGCCGAGGCCGAACGGCCGCTCACCCTGTCGCAGGCGATCGATGAGCTGCACGCCCATCTGGCCCAGCAGCCCGACGATGTGCAGGGCTGGATGCTGCTGGCCCAGACCAGCACCATGCAGCGCGATCCAGCCACGGCGCGCGACGCCTACGACCACGTGCTGAAGCTCGCCCCCAACAACGCCGAGGCGATGGTGGGCTGGGCCGAAACCGATTCGATGACGCGCGATGACCACATGATCGAGGGTCGTGCGCTGGAACTGCTCAAGCGTGCCGTGCAATTGCAGCCGGACAGCCAGCGCGGCCTGTGGCTGCTCGGCATCAGCGATTTCCAGCATGGTCAGTATCGGGAAGCCGCTGCCACCTGGCGCGTGCTGCAGCCGCAGCTGGAACCAGGCTCGAAGGTCGCCCAGGCGGTAGCCCAGCAGATCGCCGTGGCCGATACACGCGCCGGCGGCGCACCAGCCAATGCGTCGACCGCAGCACCGGTCGCCGCGCCGCAAGGTGCAGCCTTGCGGGTACAGGTCTCGCTGGCAGCAGCGTTCAAGGGCAAGGTCGCTGCGGGCGACACGCTGTTCGTCTACGCTCGTGCCGAGAACGGCCCCCCCATGCCCCTGGCCGTGGCCAAACTCGACGCCAGCCAATTGCCGACCAGCGTTACCCTTACCGATGCGATGGCAATGACGCCGGCGCTGAAACTGTCGTCCGTGGCGCGTGTCTTCGTCGGCGCGCGGATCAGCCACAGCGGCCAGCCGATCGCCCAGCCTGGCGATCTCGAAGGCGATGCCGGCATCGTGCCGGTGGACAGCAAGACGCCGATCACGATCAGTATCGACAAGGTGCATTGATGAGCCAGGACGCGCGCCGTTATTTCAGCCTGCCCTCGCCGTTCGCGATGAAACGCGGCGGTGAATTGCACGGCGCGCATGTCGCCTATGAAACCTGGGGCGCGTTGAACGCCGCACGCGACAATGCCGTGCTGGTGCTGACCGGCCTGTCGCCCAGCGCGCACATGACCTCCTGTGCCGCCGATCCCACGCCCGGCTGGTGGGAGGACATGGCCGGTCCGGGCAAGGCGATCGACACCACGCGCTGGTTCGTGATCTGCGTGAACTCGCTGGGCAGCGACAAGGGCTCGACCTGCCCTGCCTCGATCGACCCGGCGACCGGCGAAGCCTATCGGCTGACCTTTCCCGAGCTGGCGCTGGAAGACGTCGCCAACGCCGCGCACGCCGCCGTCAGCAGCCTCGGCATCACCCAACTGGCCTGCCTGATCGGCTGCTCGATGGGCGGCATGAGCGCGCTGGCCTACATGCTGCTGCATCCTGGCAGCGTGCGTGCGCATATCAGCGTGGATACCGCACCTCAGGCACAACCGTTCGCGATTGCGATCCGCTCGCTGCAGCGCGAGGCGATCCGGCTCGACCCGCAGTGGAACGAAGGTCGTTACGACATCCATGCCGAACACGGCGGAGCCTACCCCGACATGGGCATGAGCATCGCACGCAAGCTCGGCGTGATCACCTATCGCTCGGCGATGGAATGGAACGGCCGCTTCGCGCGCATCCGGCTCGACCCGGAGCAGCGTGAGGACGAGCCGTTCGGCCGCGAGTTCCAGGTCGAGTCGTATCTCGAAGGCCATGCGCAGCGTTTCGTGCGCAACTTCGATCCCAACAGTTATCTGTACCTCTCGCGCGCCAGCGACTGGTTCGACATCGCCGAATACGGCCACGGCAGCGTGCTGGAGGGACTCAAGCGCATCCACATCGAGCAGGCGATGGTGATCGGCGTTAGCACCGACATCCTGTTTCCGCTGCAGCAACAGGAACAGATCGCCGAAGGCCTGCAGGCCGCCAGCGCAGAGGTGGAATTCGTGGCGCTGGATTCGCCGCAGGGCCACGACGCGTTCCTGGTCGATATCGAGAACTACAGCCGCGCCATCGGTGGTTTCCTGAACCGACTGCCGGCCGCTTAACCGCGCCGCTGCTAAGATAGCCAGCATCGCGCACCACCCGAGACCATCATGCTCACCCTGGATTTCCCCGGCAGCCGTACCCTGATCGACGCGATCGACACCGCCGTGGCCAAGCCGACCACCCACGAGCTCACCGACAGCCTGCGCAACAGCCTGTGCAAGCTGATCCGCGACAACGAAGTGAAGTTGCCCGACTGCGTGTTCGAAGCCAATCCGGAGCACTACGCCCGCCGCGAGCTTTACCGCAGCGACGAGCACGGGTACTGCGTGGTGGCGATGACCTGGGGGCCCGGCCAAGGCACGCCGATCCACGATCACGACGGCATGTGGTGCGTCGAGGGCGTGTGGAACGGTGCGCTGGAGATCGTGCAGTACGAGCTGGTCGAGCACGATGCAAAACGCTACTGCTTCCAGCCAGTCGGCTCGATCCAGGCCGGCGCCGGCTCCGCCGGCAGCCTGATCCCGCCACACGAATACCACAGCATCCGCAATCCCAGCGACAGCAGTGTCACTGTCAGCCTGCACATCTACTCCGGCCCGATGACCCGCTGCGCCGTGTTCCAGCCGCTGCCGGAAGACCGCTGGTATGGCCGCGACGTACGCCAGCTGGGGCTCGACCGCGTCCACTGAACCCGGCATAATGTCGCGCTCACATGCCGGTGTGGCGGAATGGTAGACGCGGCGGACTCAAAATCCGCTGGCAGCGATGTCGTGTAGGTTCGAGTCCTATCACCGGTACCAAGTGAGGGTTTCAGGCGATACCAGCGAGACCCGTGGAATACCCCAAGCCCGCATCACAGCGGGCTTTTTCATGCCTGAAGATCGCCACCGGGGTCATCCAAGTCTGTAGACACCCCCGTTCCCATGCCGTTTCCGTGCATGGTGCGTCACCGCTTGACACCGGTGTCAATAGTACCCAAGCTGGATGACAGTTCTATTGCGGGGGAGCGCGATGGACGTGGCAATCGGCCATCTGGATCAATCGGAAGGAGCTCCGGCGTCGCCGTTTCTTGCGGCGGATGTCGGCGGAACGCACGCGCGTGTCGCGATGCTGCGGGCCTCGCGGGATGCGGGAGGCGAAGTCGAAGTGCTCGCCTATCGCAAGTTCGTGTGCGCCGACTTCCCGGGGCTGGCGGAGCTGCTGCAGGCGTTTGTCGATGCCGACGCGCGGACACCGGTACGGCACTGCGTGCTCGCCTGCGCGGGGCAGCTCATGGCCGACGAGGTCGTGAACGACAACCTCGCCTGGCCGATCCATCTTGCGCAACTGCGTCAGGCACTCAGCCTGGACGACATTGCCGTACTCAACGACTTCGAAGCGCTGGGCTACGCGCTCGATGGCCCCCTCGCCCATGGCAGTCGCCATCTGTGCGGACCCGTTACCCATGCCGAAGGCCCAACCCTGGTGATCGGCCCGGGCACCGGTCTTGGCGCGGCGGTGCATGTGCCCGGTCCCGCAGGCGGTTTCGTGCTGACGACGGAAGCCGGCCAGATGGATTTCGCACCGAACTCGATTCGCGAGCGCGAAATCCTCGCGCACATGGCACCACATGGCGGTTATGTGGAGTTCGAACGCATCGTGTCGGGCCCCGGCCTGATGACCGTGTACGCAACCCTGTGTGCACTGCATGGAGAAACACCGAAGCTTGCAACACCGGAAGCCGTGACCACAGCGGCAGCCGCGTGCAGCGACGTGCACGCCGTGGAGGCCGTGGATGTTTTCTGTGCGTCGCTGGGCAGCCTTGCCGGCAACCTCGCGATGACCTTCATGGCCACCGGCGGCGTGTACCTGGCCGGCGGCTTCCTGTTCTCCATGTTCGCACTGCTCCAACGCAGCGCTTTCGAAGAACGATTCCTGCACGGGCGCAGCGCGCGCGTGCTGCTGTCGCAGGTTCCGGTGTGGGTAACGGAGCACGGTCGTCATGGCGTGCTGGGGGCAGCCCGGTGGTATCTCCGGCGCGGCATGCCTGGTGAGGAGGCCACGGCGCGTCATGCCGTGGCCAGCGGAGTGACGGAATGAGCAACGGCACGGCATCGAAGCTTTTACGGGGCATAGTCGGCGCGTGGTTGACGGCAACTGGCGTGGCCGTTGCCGCGCCCGCCACGCCAGCGCTGCCCGCATGGTCGCTGATGCCGCAACCTGCCCAAATGCATCCCGCTGCGTCGGGTTCGCTCACTATCGCGGATAACGCCGAAGTCGCGGTACGTGGCGCCGATCTTCAGCAGATGCAATCCATCGCGGGGCGCTTCGCGCAGTTGCTGGCCGACACCGGCGGATTGCACCTGCACGTGGCGAATGCAGCTACCGCACATCCCGCCATCACATTCGAGCTGGATCCGCACGCCGATGTCGTCGGAGACGCCGGTTATCGCATCGTGGTGGGTGACCAGGGCATCCATGTCGTCGCCCGCACGCCGCGCGGCGCGTTCTACGGCAGCGTCACCCTGTGGCAGTTGCTGACACCGCCTGACTGGACGCGCGGTGCGCCGGTCGAGGTGGCTGATGGCGTCATCGACGATCATCCGCGTTTCACCTGGCGCGCACTGCTGCTCGACTCGGGGCGGCACTACCAGAGCGTTGCCGACATCAAGAAACTGATCGACTGGATGTCGCTCAACAAGCTCAACGTGCTGCTCTGGCACGTGACCGAAGACCAGGGCTGGCGACTCGAGATTCCCAAGTATCCCGAGCTTACGAGAGTCGGCGCATGCCGCAAGGCCGTCGGCCTCGATGCCGAATTGACCGGTTCTGCCGACAAGCCTTACTGCGGCTACTACACCGAAGCCGAAGTACGCGACATCGTGCGTCATGCCACCGAACGCTACGTGGATGTGGTGCCGGAAATCGATCTTCCCGGCCATTCGCAGGCGGCCATCGCCGCGTACCCATGGCTCGGTGTCACCGGCCGGCGTCCAACCGTGTGGACCGATTGGGGGGTCAGCCCGCGGCTGCTCAATCCAAACGAAAGGACTCTGAAGTTCGTCGATGACGTGCTCGACGAAGTGATGCGGCTGTTCCCATCGAAGTACATCTCGCTCGGCGGCGACGAGGCCGACAAGCAGCAGTGGAACGCATCGCCCGAAGTGCGTGCGCAGATGCACAAACTGGGTCTGGCGAACATGGATCAGCTGCAGGGCTGGTTCATCAGCCAGCTGGCCGATCATCTCGTGAAGCACGGACGCACGCCGGTCGGCTGGGACGATGAACTGGTCGCGGGCGCGACGCTGCCGGCATCGCAAGTGGTGATGTCCTGGCACGGCAACGACGACGAACGCGTGGCGCTGCAAGCGATCAGGCAGGGCCACGACGTGGTGATGACGCCACAGGAGTCGCTGTACTTCGATCACTACCAGTCCGACCTGCTCGACGAATGGGCCGGGCCGTCGCCCATGGCAACATTGCGGCAGGCCTATGACACGGTTGTCATTCCGAACGGTGCAAGCGCAACCGAAGCCAGACACATCGTCGGCGTGCAGGCCGGCCTGTGGACCGAGCAGATGCTCACCTTCGCGCACGACCAGCATGCGGTGTTTCCGCGCATCGCGGCGCTGTCGGAACTCGCCTGGTCGCCTGCAAGCGCGCACGACTGGAACGGCTTCCTGCAACGCATGCCGGCCGAGCTGGCACGCTACCGCGCACTCGGCATCGGCTATGCCGACAGCGCGTTTGCTCCCGCCTTCCAGGTAACTGCAACAACGAACGGCGCGTTCCTGGTCACGCTGTCCAACCAGGCGCGATTCGGAACGATCCGTTACACCACGGACGACTCCGCTCCGACCTCACGCTCTGCGCAGTACATCGGGCCACTCACGCTTCCGGGCAAGACGATGTTGCGCGCCACGACATTCGCAGCGGACGGCTTCGAGCTTGCCGCACCACGCACGCAGGTGCTGGATGGCACAACGCTGTCGAGCCGTGGCGGCAGCGCGCTTGCAACGTGTTCCAGCCAACCTGCCTCACGTTTGGATGGCCGTCGACCGGCACAGGGGCCAAGGCCGGTTTATTCGGTGGATATCGGCAACGCGTGCTGGCTATGGCCGCAGGCATCGCTGCAGGGCATCACGCATGTCGTGTTGACCGTCGAGCGCGTGACGTGGCGCTTCGGCGACGAGGCCACGGATGCCGTTGTTCGCCACAAGGCCAGCCCGGTCGGCGAGTTCGAGATCCATGCCGATGCCTGCAAAGGGCCGTTGCTTGCCACCGTGCCCTTGGCGCCTGCAGCGCAGGCGCAGGGGCAAACCCGTCTCGATGCAAACGTGGCGGTACCGGTGGGGGCCGGCATTCGCGACCTGTGTGTCTTTGCTACCGGCGATCCGCGCGATGGCCAGTGGGCGTTGGCACGAATGACGTTTTCGAAATAAGTGGCATGCGGGGCACGCCCCGTGCAGTGGCACCGAATGAAACAGCCGTGGCCCGGAAGGCCATGGATGGGACATCGATGGATTGCATCACGACAGCGCGCAAAGCAATAGGCGCCGCTGAACTACACGCATTTTGGAACACCGCGGAGCACCTGAGGTTCGACAGGCACCAACAACGAGGTTAACGCCCATGCCCACCGTACATCGCAAGCATCCCTTGTCATTTGCCATCACCATGTCGCTGTTCGCCGTCGTGTCGACATCGGCCGTGGCGTCGCCATTCACGGACGCCCAGACGGACAGCCCGGCAACGCAGGCCACCACGGTGCAAACTGCACCGGCACCAGCGGCACCGACGCCCGGCGCCAAGAAGACCAATGCCACGGACAAGAGCACCACCGCGGACAAGAACGCGGTCACGCTGTCGACCGTGAGCGTCTCCGGCGTGCGTGCGTCGCAGATGCGCGCGATCGACCTGAAGCGCGAAGCGCCGAACATCCAGGACAGCATCACCGCGGAAAACATCGGCGCGCTGCCCGACGTGACCATCACCGATTCCCTGCAGCGCGTCACCGGCGTGCAGATCAACCGCGATGCCGGCGTCGGCACCTCGGTGGACGTGCGTGGACTGCCGCAGGTCGGCACCATGTTGAACGGCGAAGTGTTCATCACCGCGGACCAGATCGACTCGCAACAGCCCGACTTCACCATGTTGCCGTCCACGCTGTTCCACGGCGTGGACGTGGTCAAGTCTTCCACGGCCAACGAGACCGATGGCGGCATCAGCGGCGCGATCGACCTGCACACCTATCGCCCCTGGGATCTGCCCAGCGGATTCACCTACAGCTATTCCGCCGATGGGGAGCGCGGCACCACCACCAACCACCTGGGACCCGAGGCCAACGGCCTCGTCTCGTTCAACGACGATGGCCACTGGGGCCTGCTGGTATCGGCGGATTTCTCCAACACCACGCGGATGAACTCGACCGAGGGCCTCGACCAGTACGGTGTCGTGCTGAACGGCGAGAACGCGGCCAGCGCGGGCGGCTACAACGGCTTCCTGACCCCGTGGAACGGCGCGCCCATCCCGTCACAGATCCACCAAAACGCCGACGGCAGCGTGGACGTCAATGGCGACGGCAAGTCAAACGGCGTCTTCATGGGCAGCCAGGACATCAGCATCTACGACACCACCACCCAGCGCAAGCGCAAGTCCGGCAATGCCTCGTTCCAGATGGACCTCGGCAACGGCTTCAGCCTGACCAGCGACTACTTCTACTCGCAACAGCGCGAGTACGACCGCAACGTCGGCATCCAGTTCAACTCGACCAACTGGCAGGGTGCGACCTACGTGCCGCTGCAGTCGCGCAATACCGGCAGTCCCATCGCCGGAGCCTATGGCACACCCGATCCGGACTGGAGCGGCATGCAGATGTACACCACGCAGGTGTACGAGAAATGGCCGGGCGACGTGGAGTCGTTCTCGCAGATTACGCAGAAGAGTTCCAACGCGAAGAACTTCAACCTGCAGCTGGATTTCGACAACGGCGGTCCGTTCACAGGCAGCCTGCGCGGTGTGCACGACACGGCGTTCCAGTCGAACGTCGAAACCGACCTCAACATTTCCGATTCCGACGGCGCGCTGTGGCCCAACGTGCTGAATGACGGTGTCTCGCTGCCAGCCGGCACCATGGTCTATCCGTCGCAACTGGGCGGCGACCGCGTGTTCAACGCCAACGGGGTTCCCCAGAACACGATTCCGATCATCGCCAACTTCGGCGGTCGCTACCTCACGGTCAGCATGCCCGCCTCGCTGGCCGCCGACTTCGCCAACCCCAACGGCTGGACGATGAAGACGCTGGAATCTTCCGGTGACTACGACCGCCAGGTGGATCTCAACGCGCTGCGCTTCGATGGCAAGTACGACTTCCAGGACGGCATCCAGCTCGAATTCGGCGTGCGCGACAGCATCCGCAGCGCGGACAATATCGGCTGGACCCTGGAAACACCGGTCTATGCAGGCATGGGCGCCAGTGACCCGAATGGATGCCTGGTGCGTTACGTCGGCGCCGACGTGGTGATGGACAGCGGCTCATGCACTGCCGGCAACGCAGAGGGCTACTACCGCGCGGGGCCGCTGTCCGCGATTTCGATGCCGAATACCGCGGCACCGTTGTCGGGCAACTGGAAGGAATACACCAACCTGCTCGGCTCGGGCATCAACTTCTGGGCGGTCAATCCGTCCGCGATGATAAATCCCATCGCGTACTGGAAGTCGCTCTACCCCGATACTGTCGAGGTGGGCGAACCGGGAACCACCTGGAACGTGGGACTGAAGGAGTTGTCCGGCTATATGCAAGCGGACTTCAAAGGCAGCCTGGGCGACATGCCGTACAGCGGCAACGTCGGCGTACGCGTGATCCATACCAATCTGGACGTCACCCAGCAGCTTAGCGGCGACCCGGGATCGTACGGCGACGAACCTGCCGACGTGGGCATCGCCGTCACCAGGCGCAGTTATCAGGATGTCCTGCCTTCAGCCAACTTCTCGCTGGACCTGACCGACGACCTGAAGTTCCGACTGGCCTATTCCAAGAACATGATGCCGCTCGACCTCAGCACCTGGGGCGGTGGCCTGCAACTGAACTATTCGCTGGCGGAGACGCCGCAGGGGCCGATCTTCCGCGTCGCGGATGGCACCTCCACGGGCAACCCGAACCTCAACCCGTGGCGCTCCACCAACTACGGTGCATCGCTCGAGTACTACATCAACCCCACCAGCATGCTCAGCCTCGCGCTGTTCCGCATCGACATGCAGAGCTTCATCAAGAACGGCAGCGAGACCAACTGCACCCTGCCGGACGAGGACGGCGTGGTCCGCGACCATTGCATCGTGATCACCGAACCGGTGCAGGGCACCGGCAACAGTATCCAGGGTGCGGAATTCGATTACCGCCAGGGCTTCACCTTCCTGCCGGGCATCCTGTCCAGGACAGGCATGGAGGTGAACGCCACCTACGCACCCAGCAACTCGGGCGAAAGGGATCTGGCCGGCAACAAGATTCCGTTCCAGGACAACTCGACCCGGTCCGGCAACTTCATCCTGTGGTACCAGGACGACCGCTTCCAGGCCCGTCTCGCATACAACTACCGTTCGCGGCGCGCGGTGATGGACAGCGTGGGCGGCATCACCGGCATGGAGATGTACGAGGCGCCGCAGAAGTACCTCGACGCATCGATCTCGTACAAGCTCAACAAGTACGCGGAAGTGTTCCTGGACGGCACCAACCTCACCAACGAGTACCAGCGATACTACCTCGTGTGGCCCGACCAGCCTGCGCATTCGAATTTCTCCGAGCGCATGTTCATGGTCGGCATCCGCGGGCAGTGGTGACGGCAAGGACTCGGCCCGGGGCGCGCGGCATGCGCGCCCCGCCCGCAACCGACAACGACAAGGCACACATGCAGGATTCCAGCGCGCCCCAGCCCGTCCGCGACAACGGCTTCCATCGTTCCATCGGCCTGTTCTCGGGCACTGCGATCAACATGACCCAGATGTGCGGCATCGGGCCGTTCATCACCATCCCGATCATGGTCGCCGTCATGGGCGGCCCGCAGGCGGTCGTCGGCTGGATCGCCGGCGCCATCCTGGCCATGGCCGACGGCCTGGTCTGGGCCGAGCTCGGCGCGGCCATGCCGGGCTCCGGCGGCACCTATGTCTACCTGCGCGAAGCGTTCCAGTACCGCACCGGCAAGCTGATGCCGTTCCTGTTCATCTGGACGATGCTGCTGGCGATTCCCCTGCTGATGTCCACCGGCATCATCGGCATGGTGGAGTACCTGGGTTTCTTCTTCCCCACCCTGGGCTGGTGGCCGGTGCACCTCGTCAGCCTGGTGGCAACCGCCATCGTTACCTGGCTACTGTACCGCCGCATCGAATCGGTTCGCGCGATCACGATCGCGTTGTGGGTCATCATGCTGGTCTCCGTCGTCGGCGTGACGGCAGCGGGCTTCTCACACTTCAATGCAGGCTTCGCCTTCGCCTACCCGCCGGGCGCGTTTGGCAGCCACTTCTTCGTGGGGCTGGGCGCCGGGCTGATCATCGGCATTTACGACTATCTCGGCTACAACACGACGGCCTACATCGGCGACGAGTTGCGCAATCCGGGCCGGACAATGCCTGGCTCCATCATCATCTCGGTCATCGCGATGATGTTCATCTACCTCCTTCTCAACATCAGCGTGCTTGGCGTGGCGCCGTGGCAGGAAATCGCCCAGTCCAAGTCCGTGGCCTCGCTGGTCGTGGAGCGCAGCTGGGGGCACCTGGCCGCGGCTGTCATGACCATTCTCATCATCGTGACCGCGTTCGCCTCGGTGTTCACCGGCCTGCTTGGCGGTTCGCGCGTGCCCTTCGAGGCAGCGCGGGACAAGGTGTTCCTGTCGGTGTTCGGACACCTGCACGCCAAGCACGGCTTCCCGCACATAGCACTGCTCACGATGGGTGTGGTGACGGCGATCGGCACCTTCTTCGACCTGACCGAAGTCATCAACATGCTGCTGGCAGTGACCATCATCGTGCAGTCCATCGCGCAGATCGCCGCGCTGGTCGTGCTGCGCAGGCGCCAGCCGAATCTCGAGCGGCCGTACAAGCAATGGCTTTACCCCGTGCCTTGCGTGATCGCGCTGGCTGGATGGATCTATGTGTACGTATCTGCCTCCACGTTATCGCTGATCCTGTCCGGCCTGTGGATCATCGCCGGCCTCGCGGTGTTCGCGATCTGGGCCAGGCTCAATCAGTCGTGGCCGTTCGCGCCTGTTGAAATTCGCGAAACCTATCTTGAGAAGCATTGACGCCATGCAAACTCCAGCGAAGCACGCGCTTTGGATAATGGCCGCGATGGCAGTGTCGGCCGCGCCGGCCGCATACGCCCAAACGACCTACGCGCCCACCCAGGTCTCTGTCGACGCCGGCGCCACCACTGCCATCGATCATTGGCAAATCCAGGACAGCGCGAAGGCGCAGCAAAGCGGCGCCGAGATTTCCTCGACTGGCTTCCCCACCGGGGGCTGGTACCCGGCGAGTGGGCGGGCGACCGTCATGGCCGCACTGCTGGAGAACCATGCGTTCAAGGACAGCGCCTTCAAGAACGACGTGTTCTACAGCGACAACCTGCGCGCGGTGCAGGTGCCGGACTCCAGCGGCAACCTCTTCGTGACGCCCTGGTGGTATCGCGCCGAATTCAAGCTGCCGAAGGACCTGGCGGGACGGCATACGCTGCTGCGTACCAACGGCATGATCGCGAGCGCCGACGTGTGGATAAACGGGCATCTGGTCGCCGGCCACGCCGACGTCGCGGGGGCCTATCCCGTGCACGCGTTCGACGTGACGCGCTGGACACACACGGGCACCAACATCCTGGCCATGCGCGTGCATCCGGCCGATCCAAGAATGAGCCTGTCGATGGGCTGGGTGGACTGGAACCCCACGCCTCCGGACAACAACATGGGTCCATGGCGCGGCGTGGACATCATGCAGACCGGACCTGTGGAGTTGAGCTTTCCACAGGTTGTTTCGACGCTGTCGCTGCCCGATCTCGCGCGCGCCACGCTGACCGTGAAGGTGGACGCGAAGAACCTTGATGCGGTGGCGCATGATGCGACGATCACCGGCGCCGTGGCCGGCGTGCCGCTGCAACAGACCGTGCACCTCGCGCCCGGACAAACCCGGGTCGTTTCGTTCTCACCTACGACAACGCCGGGCCTCGCACTGGATCACCCGAAGATCTGGTGGCCCGTCGGCATGGGCGAACATCCGCTATACGAACTGGAGATGAGTGCCGCAGTTGATGGCGCTGTATCCGACCGGACCACAACGACGTTCGGCATACGCAGCGTCAGTTCAAGCCTGACCAGGCAGGGCTATCGCCAATTCTTCATCAACGGAAAACCGCTGTTGATCCGCGGCGGCGGCTGGGCACCGGACATGTTCCTGCGCGATGACCCCGCGCGCATGGAGGCCGAGTTCAGCTACGTCCTCAACCTCGGTCTCAACGCCATCCGCAGTGAAGGCAAGCTGGAGAATCAGCGCTTCTACGACCTCGCCGACCGCAACGGCATCCTGATACTGGCGGGCTGGGAATGCTGCGACAAATGGGAGTCGGCCGCCAAGACCGGCGGTGCGCCCTGGGATGCCGCCGACATGAAAGTGGCCGAAGACTCCATGGCCAGCGAGGCACGTCTGCTGCGCAACCACCCCTCCGTGATCGGTTTCCTGATCGGCAGCGACAACCCACCTCCGCCGCCCATCGCGAAAATGTACGTCGACGCGTTACGTGCCGCTGACTGGCCATTGCCGATCATCTCGGCGGCCGTTCCCAAGGGCACCGCCGAAGCCGGCCCCTCCGGCCTGAAGATGGATGGCCCTTACGACTGGATACCGCCGTCCTATTGGTATGCTGACAAGCTGGGCGGTGCGTTCGGCTTCGACTCGGAGGTCAGCGCAGGCGCGGATATTCCGCGGCTGGAGGATGTGCAGCGCATGCTGTCGCCGCAAGAGCAGGAAGCGCTGTGGAAATACCCGGAGGCGAGGCAATACCACGCATCCGCAGACTGGTCGACATTTGCCGTGCTGACGCCGTTCGACAACGCGCTGGCGCATCGCTACGGCGCGCCCACGGGACTTGCGGACTATATTGCCAAGGCCCAGCTGGACAACTACGACAACGTCCGCGCGCAGTTCGAGGCGTTCAACGCGCACATGAATGCGGCCAATCCATCGACCGGCGTGATCTACTGGATGCTCAACAACGCCTGGCCCTCCCTGCACTGGCATCTGTACGACTACTACATGAATCCGGCCGGCGCCTATTTCGGCGCCAAGAAGGCGAACGAGCCGGTGCACATCCAGTACTCGTACGACTCGAACGCCATCGTGCTGGTGAACCACACGCTGGACGATGCACATGGCCTGCAGGCGAGCATCCACGTACGCAACCTGGACGGCAGCGTGCGCTACGAAAAGCATCTGCAAGGCATCGACCTCGTGGGCAACCACACGCAGCCAGTGGCGACGCTGCCAACCATCGCCGGCCTGCCACATGCATACTTCGTCGAGCTCGACCTCGCGTCGATCGATGGCAAGCCTGTCAGCCGCAATGTCTACTGGCTCCCTGCCCAGCCCGACAAACTCGACTGGGATCATTCGAACTGGTATCTCACGCCGGTGAAGCAGTACGCGGATCTGACCTCACTTCAATCCTTGCCAGCAGCGACCAGCGAAGTTCGCGCGACCACGCGACATGAGGGAAACGAGGACGTCACCACGGTCACGCTATCGGTACCTGCATCATCCAAGGCGGTGGCCTTGTTCCAGCACGTGTCGATCAGGCGCGGTGCGCACGGTGACCTCGCACTGCCTGTCCTGTGGAGCGACAACGACGTCACGCTGTGGCCCGGCGAGTCGATGGTCCTGGTCGCACGTTACGCGTCGCAGGGGTCCGTAGCACCGGTAGTCCAAGTGGACGGGTGGAACGTTTCTACCCAATATATTCCGGGCGCTGCCGGAAACCCGACCGACGCCACGCAGGGAAAAAATCATTGAATCCGGACAGGTTTCCATGGCACACGTGACCATCAACGATGTCGCCCGTGCCTCGGGCACTTCGAAAAAGACCGTGTCACGGGTGCTCAACAACGAGCCGAACGTGCGCGACTCCGTGCGTGAGCGCGTACTGTCTGCCATTGCAGAGCTCAATTACCGGCGGCTCACCTCGGCGCGCAGCCTGGCGACAAACCGTTCCTTCATGATCGGCCTGCTGTACGACAACCTGTCGCCCAGCTACATCATGGAAGTCCAGGCCGGCGTGCTGGAGGCGTGCGAGGCGCAGCACTACAGCATGATGGTGCAACCACTGGTCTCGACGGCAGCGGACTTCGTCGGGCACGTCGAGGACATCCTGTCGCGACACCGGCCCGACGGGCTGATCCTCACGCCGCCGATCACCGACCATCCGCAACTGCTTGAGCACCTGCGCAAGAACGATCTTCCGTTTGCCTCCATCGCGCCGCTGCACCCCAAGGACTGCATTGGCGTGATGCTGCACGAGCGCGAGGCCGCCGCGGCGATGGTGGAACATCTGGTGGCGCTGGGCCATCGTCGGATCGCGCACATCATCGGCGACCCCAAGCACGGCGGCGGCGTCTGGCGCCTCGCCGGTTTCCGCGACGGCATGAAGCGCGCCGGGCTGAAGGAAAACCCCGCGTACATGGTGCAAGGCCAGTTCTCCTTCGAGTCGGGCGTGGCGGCCGCACGCCAGTTGCTGGCGCTGAAGCAGCGCCCCACCGCGATTTTCGCGGCCGACGACGACATGGCCGTCGGCGCGATCTGGGCAGCCTGCGAAGCCGGGGTATCGGTTCCCGGCGACATCTCCATCTGTGGGTTCGACGACACCACGATCGCCACACAGGTGTGGCCACCACTAACCACCATCCACCAACCCGTACGTGAAATGGGCAGGCGCGCCACCGAAGAACTGCTGCTTCGCGTGCAGGAGAAGGGAGATGCCAGGATGGTCGAGGTCGGATACGAAATGCGCATCCGCGCCTCGACTGCGCCGGCGCCCTGAAGCGGGCGCTATCCTGCCAGCCGCGCCACCGAACCAGGGGAGAGTATCCACATGCCTGCCGCACCAGAAGCCAACAAATCGCCACGGAAGTTCCACTTCATTTCCGGTTTGCCGCGTTCTGGCACCACGCTGCTGGCCGCCATCCTCAATCAGAACCCGCGCTTCCGCGCCGGCATGACCAGCCCGCTGGCCGACATCATGGGCGTGGTGATCGCGGAGGCGAGCAGCAAGAACGATTTCTCGTTCGACGTTTCCGACGAGCAGCGGGTCGCCCTGTTGCGCGGCCTGGTCGAGAACCTCTACTCGGTGCAAACAGGCGCCGATGCGGTGTTCGACACCAGCCGGCTGTGGTGCAGCAGGATGCAGTTGTTGAGCACGCTGTTCGCGGAGGTGAAGGTCATCGCCTGCGTGCGCCCGCTGGCGTGGGTGCTGGACAGCATGGAGCGGCTGGTGCGCAGGCAACCGGTCAGCGTCAGCAAGGTATTCCGCTTCGACACCAACACCACGGTGTACTCGCGCATCGAAGCGCTGACCGACCCAAGAGGCATGGTGGGCTTCGCCTTCCAGGCCACCAAGGACGCGTTCTACGGTCCGCATGCGCAGGATCACCTGCTGATGTTGACCTACGACAGCCTGGTGAGCGATCCGTCCGCAGCCATGCGCGCGGTCTACAAATTTCTCGGCGAACCCTGGTTCGAGCACGACTTCGACAATATCGAATACCACGCGAACGAGTTCGATGCCCGTGTGGGCATGCCGGGCCTGCATACCGTGCGCCGCAAGGTGCAGGCCATCGAGCGCCAGCCCGTCATCCCGCGCGACATCTTCGGCCGCTTCGCGAACGAAGCGTTCTGGCTGGACCCAAAGAACAACGTCAACCAGGTGCCCATCGTGTAAGTAGCGATGTCGGGCAGCTTCGATTCCTGTCACCGATACCGCGGAATCGAAAAGCCCCGCCCTAAGCGGGGGTTTTCATGCCGGTCTACAGCTCACGCACCACGCGGAAACCGACCCGGCCGCTGCGCACGTCGCTGTTGTTGCCCTGCCGGTAGGCGGAAACCACCTGATCCGGGGAGCTGCCCCACGAGCCGCCGCGAACCACGTGGGCGGTGCAGCCAGGATTGAGCCACGCCGAGCCGTCGCCAGGCGCCCGCATGTAATTGTCATGCCAGCAGTCGCCCACCCACTCGGAAACGTTGCCGTTGATGTCGTACAGGCCGAAGGGATTGGGCGCAAAGCTCATCACCGGCGCTGGCCCCCAGTAGCCGTCGCGATAGCCGCGGAAAGCGTGGCTCCAACGGCGCCCGCTGCGCGAGCGATCGCCCGAGCCGGTGAGGTTTTCCACCGTATGTGTCGGCACACCGTCGCCCCACCAGTAGCGGGTGGTGGTGCCACCGCGCAGGGCATATTCGAACTCGGCCTCGCTGGGCAGCCGGTAGACCTTGCCAGTGCGCTGGCTGAGCCAGTCGGCGTAGGTCTTGGCGTCATTCCAGGAGATATTCACCACCGGCAGATTGTCATCGGCCCTGTGCCCGGCATAGTCGTCCTGCCAGGTCGCGCTGGAATCGTCGCGCATCGCACCGCTGCGTTCGTCGTACACGCTGGCACCGCCAAGCTTCACCGAATCGGGCACATAACCGCTGGCGCGCACGAATTCGCGGAACTGGCCCACGGTGATCGCGCTCTGCGCCATCGCAAACCCCTTGTCGATGGCCACCGCGTGCTGCGGCATCTGGGCATCATTGCGATCCTCGTCGCTGTCCGATGCGCCCATCTGGAAACTGCCGGTGGGGATCACCACCATCGACGGAGTCTTGCCGGGCAGGTCGACATAGCGATCGGTGAATACCTGGCCGGGTTTGTAGCTGGCGTACAGGCGCGCATTGGTCAGCTGTTCCTCAAACGCTGCCAGTGCCGCCAGCCCGGGATCGATCGCCTGCGCCTGCGCGGCCAGTTTGCCGGCCAGCGCGACATTGCCGGCATCCAGTGCGGAATGCGCCTGCGCCAGCACGCCGTTCGCGCGCTGCTCGCGCATGTCGTTGACGCGCTTGCGCACGTCCTGCATCTGCTGCGAACCGGAGCGGATCGCATCGGCCTCGGCCAGCTGCTTGTCCGCACCGGTAAAATCGTTCTGCGCTACTGCAGCAAGCGCCCGATCGAGCACGGCGCGCTGCACGTCGAAGATGCCCTGCTCCGCCACCGCATTCTGCGGATCCAGTTGCTGCACCTGGTGATAAAGGTCCAGCGCGCTTTCACCGCCGGGCTGATCCGCGTTGCCCTGCTTCAGCAGGGCAGCGGCCTTGGCCAGCATCGGCCGCACCTTGGCCAGCGTTTTCAGGCTCGCTTCAAGCTGTGCCACATCGTCGGCGGCATCCGGCAGCGTGCGCAATGCATCGAGCAGATCCTGTGCCGAGTCGGCATCGCCCACCGCGATGTCCTGATCGATCTCCGCCACCAGGCGCACGCGCACATCGAACAGGCCTTGCGTGGCACGGCGACTGTCCGGCTTCTCCTTCAGCGCCTCCTCGTACAGCGCGGCGGCGCTGTCCTTGTCGCCCGCCAGCTGGCCGGCATGCAGCGCCTTGGCGGCGCGCGACAGCAACTCGCGCACGGCGGGCGGATCGGCACTGAGCTGTTCGGGCAGATGGGCATTCCTGCCGCTGCGTGCCGCGATCACCGCCGCCGGTGCCAGCGTCAGTGGCGGTCCGGCGTTGAGTTCGACAATCGCAGATACCTGCTCCGGCTGCTGCGTACTGCCTGGCAGCGTCGCACCCATCGACATCGAGCGGCGCGGCGCCTCGGCCGGATTGACGTGGAATACCCGTGGAAAGAAGTGATAGACCAGCGCGCATCCCAGCACGACCACGCCAAGTGCCCCACCCAGGGTGCGCTGACGGTGCAGGGTGGCATTGCTTGGCATGGATGGGCGTCCTTGGTGTGGCCTGTTATCGTGCGCTGCTCACCATAGGCACAAACTGCCGGCAGGGCAATGCACGCCCTGCGTCTTTCCAAAGGAATACCGATGTCATTGCCCGAGCCGGCCACCGCCGAATGGATCGATCACCGCGACACGCTGCAGGCGTGGCTTGCCGCCGTGCCCGCGGACGCGGCCATCGGCCTCGACACCGAGTTCATGCGCCGGAACACGTTCTATCCGCAACTGGCGTTGCTGCAGCTGGGCTGGAACGGTCGACATGCGCTGATCGACCCATTGGCGTTCGACATCGGTGACGCACTGCAACCGCTGCTAGGCACCGGCCCGGCGGTCACCGTCATGCACAGTGCCAGCGAGGATCTGGAAACCCTCGCGCCGCTGTTGCCGGATGGTCCGCATACCTTGTTCGACACGCAGATCGCCGCCGCTTTCGTCGGCATGGGCTTGGGCATCAGCTATCGCGCCCTGGTCGCCGAGCTGGCCGGCGCAGAGCTGGACAAGGGCGAAACCCGCTCGGACTGGATGCAGCGCCCGCTCACCGATTCGCAACGCAGCTACGCCGCGCTGGACGTGGTGTACCTGAAGACCATCCACGAGCAATTGGCCGAACGCCTGCAGCAGCGCGGACGCAGCACCTGGCATGCGGAGGATTGCGAGCGTCTGAAACGCCGCGCCAGCCATCGCGACGGCGACCCGCAACCGCAACGGGCCATGCGCGGCGCCGCCGACTGGCAGTCAGCACAGCAGGCCCTGCTGCGCCGCCTGCTGGTGTGGCGCGACCGCAGCGCACGCCGGATCGACGTGCCGCGTCCGTGGCTGCTCGACGACACGCTGGCACTGAGCCTGGCGCAGCAACCACCCGCCAGCCTCAACGAGCTCGAACAGCGTGGCCGCGGCCAGCGTGCCTTGCGTTCGGCGCAACGTAGCGAGCTGTTCGCCCTGCTCGCCGAAGCGGTCAGCGCCGATGAAATCGACACTACGATGCGCATCCCCGGTCATCCACAGGGCGAGGCGAAGAAGGCACTCGCCGGCATGAAGCAGGTGGTCGATACCCTCGCGGGCGAACTGGATCTGCCGCCTGGCCTGCTGTGCTCGCGCAAGGCGCTGGAAGAGTACGTGGTCACCGCCGAATGGCCCGACCTGCTCGATGGCTGGCGCCATGACGTACTGCACGACCGCCTCGCCAACCTGCTGCCCGGCTGAGCCCAACTCGCACAGGTCTTGGCTAACCCCTGCACACGCTGCTAACATTTGTCGCTTCCGTGGGGCGGTAGCTCAGCTGGGAGAGCGCCACGTTCGCATCGTGGAGGTCGTGGGTTCGATCCCCATCCGCTCCACCACGGAATGATTCACCAGTGTCACGCAATACCCCTGAAACCGCGCTACGGCGCGGTTTTTCTTTGACTAGACGTCCAGTAAGGCTCCCCGGACCGCATCCTCACGCAACGCTGGGCAATCCGTCTGGTGCGCGCCGATGTTATATCTGCGCGCTCTGACTAATCGCGCCGAGCTCCCCACTGCTAAGGAATCGCCCTTGCCACCCACATTGCGCGGATGTGCGAGAACCAGTCTGCTGGATCCGGTTATGCGTCCGGTTGTTAGCCGGACACAGCACGGATAAGCTCCCGTT
This sequence comes from Rhodanobacter sp. C01, assembly GCF_002001045.1. GTDB lineage: Bacteria > Pseudomonadota > Gammaproteobacteria > Xanthomonadales > Rhodanobacteraceae > Rhodanobacter. The sequence goes on from NZ_MUNR01000009.1 coordinate 296,145, forward strand.
GAATCAGGGTATTGTGTCGGATTCCGGAATGTAACCAAGGATGTATAGCAGGACCCTTGGGTCCGTTTATTAGTAGTTAGGCCGCATGAACAACCTCGCTACTGACGTACTGCTTTTCACTACGCTGGCCTTCTTCGGCGTGCACGTCGTGCTCGTAGGAATCCTCACGCCAAAATTACCAGCGGCGTCGCAGCAAGTTCTTTGCGCATGGGCCAGTGTCCGCGGCGGCCACGTCCTCTCTCTCAAGCTCAAATATCTGCTGCCTTGGGTTTCCTTACCGCCTCTCTCAAGAGGCTTGTTTTGGCTTCTTAGGGCGGCCCAAGCATCGGTTTCAATTGCTATGCTGTCGCTACTTGCCATGATCCTTTCGGGCTTTGCAACGGCGTAGCACCATCGGCTGCGCGCGGTGCGGCCTAACATCTCGTTCAAGGCGGACGGCTTCGCCGCCGCTTAACTCCAGCGTCAGATGGCCAATGCCGAAGTTTGTCCCAAACGGGTACTGTATTTACTGCCCAAATCCCAGCGATTCGGATGAGCACATCATCCCATATGCGCTTAATGGCAACTATGTCCTTAAATCAGCCAGTTGCTCCGAGTGCCGTAACATAACGAGTGCCGTAACATAACTAGCAAGTTTGAACTTGCATTGCTTCGCGGATCGCTGGCCCAGTTACGAGTTGAGCATAAGTTCCAGACAAGGCATCCACAAAAGCGACCAAAATCATTTCCCCTATTGGTCACAAAGGCAGGGCGTGAGTCTCAGGTGGACGCCTCGCCTGACGCCCACCCTCTGGTGTTGACCCTACCTCTTTTCCCGAAACCCAAGCTTCTGTCCGGAAACGCAAGTGATCGGCAGCTAAGGCCAGCCAGAGTTGTGGCTTTTCACTTGAACTCTATTGATGCCGTTATATCAGCTCATAACGTAGATACAGTTGCCACTGTTCATAGCTTGCAGCATGTCGAACTGGCAAGACTCCTTGCAAAAGCGGCATATGGCTTCATGGTCGGCGAGCTCGGAATACATCGAGTTAAGGGCAGCTACTTGTTGCCCATAATATTTGGAGACATGAGTTCAGCAGGCCTTTACATCGGCTCCTTCGACGAGATGGCTATCACAGACACAGGCGATCCGGCTCTTAGCTATCAGTCATACCGTTTGCCATCCAGCCTAGGCGGCGGCGAGATCGCGGTAATCATTATGCGGCTACTGCCGCACATGAAGGAGAATCCGGCGTACATTGTTCTATGTGACTTGCATGAAAAGCACAACGACATCATCTAACAATTCGTTCAAGGCGGACGGCTTCGCCGCCGCTTAGCTCCAGCGTTAGCCGGCTATGTTGAAAATCACGCAAAAAACCAGAAATCAAATCTTCTACGCTGGAGTCGTGCTCGCGCTGGCTGGCGGAGGGTTGGCGTACTGGGCGTTTCAACGCTACAACACGTTGCCAAACTATTTGCGCATCGCCGTCCTTATCCCTTTACTCTGTTCCTACCCCATGCTGATCGTCGACAAATATCGTGACTGGGCCTCTGTCCAAGGGATCGCTCGCGGGTATGCAATTGGCGCGCTTATCGGGCCTCCTCTCCTTTTGGTAGGGTGTCTCATTTGGCTGGTCGTAGCTCCTGATGCGCGCGGCTAACATTTCGTTCAAGGCGGACGCCTCCGGCGCCGCTTAACTCCAACGTCAGGTGCCAACAAATCCCATGTCATCTCACGGCATCGTCAGGCTGGAGAGCCCGTATCCATTCGCTGATACCGTGCAGCGGCTGCTCGCCGCCTTCGCCGAGAAAAGCATCAAGGTCTTCGCAACCATTGATCAGCAAGCAGAGGCTCGGGCCGTCGGTTTGGCGATGCCTCCGACCACGCTGATCGTCTTCGGCAATCCGAAGGCGGGCACACCGCTCATGCTCGCCAATCCGCAAGTGGGCGTCGATCTGCCGCTGAAGGTACTGGTGTGCGAGCCTGAGCCAGGCCAGGTCGCGGTGTTCTTTACCGCCGCGTCGGAGCTTGTCGAACGGCATTCCCTTTCGCCTGAATTGGCCGCCGGCCTGGTTCCGGCTGAGCGCCTGATTGCAGCTGTCATCGGAAAGAGCATCGGCGCCTGACTAGTAGGCAAGTGAACAACCGAGCGCTACACCCTGACGAACCAGGGTATCGCCATCAGCGCAGCCCCGATGGCGATCAACAGGAAAGTGCCGGACACGAAATACGGAAACGTCATCAGCGCCAGCCCGCATACCAGTGGAACGATCGCCCGTTGCTTTTTGCCGTACACGAAGAAGCCGAGCCCGACCGACCCGAACAGTACGCCCCAGAGTAGTGTCGCTGTGCTCAAGACAAGCTGACCGGCTTTGGCCTGGATGGCAGGATCCTACACCAACGCCGGAGCGGCAGACTCGAGTGCATATGCCGGCACGCACTTCTCCAGAAGCCGGAGAACGTGCCAATCTCTGCGCCGGGAATCTGTTTACGGATATCCATTTTCAGTACTGCCTGATGGCATGGACGACATGCCATCGGACAGATCGCGCATTCGGGTCGGGAGTTTTCATGAAGTCTTCGGCATATTTCGCCTTTGCAACCTGCTTCGCTCTCGCGCTGCCGCTGTCGGCTCATGCCGCCGCGACTGTTTCGACGTTCCAGTTGAGCGATTTGCAGAAGATCGTGAATCTGGGCGAGCCGAGGATTTCGCCGGATGGCAAACGCATCGCGGTCGTCGTGTCGACGCCGGACTGGAAGTCCGACAAGAGCAAGCAGGAAATCGACCTCGTGGACACCGCCAGCGGCACGCGGCGCATGCTGACCTGGAAACGCGAGGGTGTCTCGTCGCCACGCTGGTCGCCGGACGGTACGCGGCTGGCCTTCATCGCCGATGATGCAGAGACCAAGCAAGGGCAGCTGTTCGTGATGCCGATGGACGGCGGTGATGCGCAGCGCATCACTGACATCAAGCGCGGCGTGGACTCGTTCAGCTGGAGCCCGGACGGCAAGCAGATCGCGTTCGTCAGCGAAGACGAACCAGCCAATGCGAAAGCCATCAAGGAACACGACGACGCGTTCCAAGTGACCGACAACCACTTTCTCACCCGCGAGGCACTTACCCCCTGGCATCTGTGGGTCGTGCCCAGCGCAGGCGGCGCAGCGAAACGACTCACCCAGGGCAGCTACAGCCTGCAGACCGACCAGCAGGACGACACACCGGAACCGGCATGGAGTCGCGACGGCCGCAGCATCGCGTTCGTCCGTTTTCCCGGCCCCTACTGGGGACCATCGTTCCACTCGGTGATCGCTTCGGTGGATGCCAGCGGTGGCGAACCACGCACCCTGGTGTCGGATGAAGGATCGGCCAACGTCATCTATGCGCCGGACAGTGACAACTTCGCCTTCGTGCGCCCGCGCAACGGCGACCAGAACAACGGCAATGCAGTCTACGTGACGACCGGCGGCAACACGCGTGACGTCACCCAGGCGCTGGCGCGCAACCTCAACAGCTATGCATGGCTGCCGCGCGGCAAGTCGCTGCTGCTGGCCGCCGAGGATGGCACCCACTCGGTGCTGTGGGAGCAGCCGTTGTCGGGAACCGCAAAGAAGCTCGATCTCGGCGAAGTGGAAGCCGGTGCCGATGTAAGCGTCTCGAAAACCGGCGCACTGGCCTTCATCGGCAGCACCACGACGCACCCAGGCGAGCTGTACGTGATGGACTCGGTGGGCGCGAAGCCCCGTCGGCTCACCAACATCAATACGTTCGTCGACAACCTGTCGCTGGGCCGCACCGAATCGGTCGAGTGGCAGGGACCAGACGGTTTCCACGAGGATGGCGTACTGACCTATCCGGTGGGCTACGAGCACGGACAAACCTATCCGCTGGTGCTGGTGATCCACGGTGGCCCGGAAGCGGCTTCCACCGTGAGGTTCTCGCCGCTGACGCAGCTGCTGGCCGCGCAGGGCTTCGTGGTATTCCAGCCGAACTACCGTGGCAGCACCAATCTCGGCGATGCCTACCAGCACGCGATCTTCCGCGACACCGGCGTGGGCCCCGGCAATGACGTGATGGCCGGCGTGGCCGCGGTGCAGAAGCTCGGCATCGTCGACGCGCAGCGCATCGGCGTCACCGGCTGGTCGTACGGCGGCTACATGACGACCTGGCTGACGGGTCATTACCCGATCTGGAAGGCCGCCGTCTCCGGTGCGGCGCTGACCGACTGGGTGATGGACTACACCGTGTCGTACTACCAGACCGGCGACACCTATTTCTTCGGCGGCTCGCCGTGGATGGCGAAGTACAAGGACATCTGGCGCGAACAGTCACCGATCACCTATGCGCACAACGTCACTGCACCGACCCTGATCATGGGCGACGTGGGCGATCCCAACGTGCCGCTGCTGAACAGCTACGAGTGGTACCACGCGCTGCGCGACAACGGGGTGCAAGTCGAGTTCTATGCCTACCCGGTCGACACACATTTCCCGAAGGACATCGTGCGCACCACCGACGTGTACCGCCGCTGGGTAGGCTGGATGACGCAGCATCTGAAATGAGGATCGCAAGTAGTGGCGCTGCGATGCGCCATTCAAGGCACTGATCGGCCATTCGACGGGTGCGCGCGCGGTACACGTGGAGAACAGACCGGGCATGCTGGGGGAAGGCGGCCTCGACGCCTACGTGGCGAGGTCACCTGCCAGTGCTAGCTGCCTCCCCACCTAGCCGGCATCAGCCTCACCCACAAATAACTGCCGGCACACTGGTGCCCCGTGACGCTTTGCGTCCAACCCGAACCTGACCAGCCTGACTAGCGATATTCCGGCACCTGCCCCGGAGTCGCGGATAGCATGGCGGATGCGATTGCAAGGCGAAAAGTGGCGCTGGCACAACCAGTGCTTGCACCCATCCAAGTGGCTGAGGTTTTCCGGCGGAACGGGTAGTCCCATAATGGGGCATTCGGCTGGCCATCCAGGACGAGATGGCGACAATCCGGAGCCGTTTGGCAGTGGGGGCGGTTATCATCCACTGTGATCAGCCGATCACTCATAGCTACGCAGGAGTTTCTCAAAACAGGGGGAGGCAAATGGAGAGGCTTGTCACAATACCGGCATCAGGCCGCCCAAGGCGGTCATGGCCCGGTTTTGTGCTTTGTCTGTTCTGGCTGTGGCTCGGTTCCGCCCATGCCGCCACCCCGTTGAATGGTGCCTGGCGCGAAGTCCATGCCGGCGACACGCCGCAGACTGTGCTGGATGAGTACCACAACGGCCTGCTGCAGAGTTTCAATCCCTCCCTGCTTGAACGATTCCCGCATGGGGCAAAGGGCAGTTGGGTGGTCATCGCACCGCAACCGCCGTGGGACGACAGCGCACGCATGCTGACGATCTACCCGCCGCCGTTGAGCAACGTCACGGTGTACGCCCATGACCAGCCACAGACACTGGCGCTGGATGATTTCCTCGCACCCACCCACGGGCATGGCCGGCTCGCATGGCGAGTACCGGACGACCAGGCGGCATCGCAACCGATCCTGCTGAAGTTCGAACCCGCGGAGACGCTGAGTGCACCGGTGAGTTTCAGTCTGCTGCCATGGAACGACTACCTGCAGCAGGATGCGCAGTGGCTGGTGTTCGCCAGTGCATGCTTCGCGGTGATGCTGGCGATGGTGCTGATGGCCTTGTGCTTTGCGTTGATGCTGCGCGACATCACCTACGCCTGGTATGCCGGTTATATCGTCTGCTACGCCCTGATCCAGGGCATCCAGACCGGCTTCCTGTTCCATCCGCTGGAATGGGCATGGCTGTCGGGCATGATCGTGACAGTCGGTTCGGCGGCGGTCGCGTTGTCGGTGTCATTCGCCGCACTGTTCATGATGCGGTTTTGCGAACTGCAGCGTCACGCACCCCTGCTGCGGGTGCCGATCGTGGCCCTGTCCATCGGCATGATCCAGCTGGTACTGATGCGCTGCAGCCACGTCCCGCTGCTGATCGCAGCGGCGCAGGCCCTGCTCAACCCCCTGCTGATGATCGGCGCTGCCCTGCTGCTGACTGCCGCCATCATCGCCGCTGCGCGCGGCTCACGTCAGGCCTGGTTCTTCCTCGCCAGCTGGACGCCACTGCTGCTGCTCACCGCGATGTCCAGCGCTCAGGTCAACGGCGCACTGCCCGAACTGGACTGGCTCAACGATGCCAGCCTCGCCGGCGGTGCGTTCGAGGCCGTGATGTTGTCGCTGGGCCTGGCTGATCGCGCACTGCGATTGCGCCACGATCGCGACATCGTGCGCGTGCTGGCTGATCATGATGCGCTCACCAACGTACTCAACCGGCGTGCGTGGAGCGAACGCGCCGGCGCGTTGCTGGCAAGCACGCCATCACGCCCGATCGCCCTGCTGTTTCTCGACCTCGATCATTTCAAGCTGCTGAACGATTACCAGGGTCACAACACCGGTGACCGCGCACTGGTCGCGGTGGCCAAGTCGCTGGTCGCGGAGTTGCGCCCAAGCGACCTGCTGGGGCGTTACGGTGGCGAGGAGTTCGTGGCCCTGCTCGATGGTGCTTCCCCACAACAGGCGATGCAGGTCGCCACCCGTCTGTGCCGGCGCATACACCGGCTGGAAATCCCTGTGACCGAAGATGCGCAGCTGCTCAGCATCAGCATCGGCATCGCCATGCATCAGGGCAGCGATGACGTGGAGTCGCTGGTCGAACGTGCCGATCAGGCGATGTACGACGCCAAGCTCAACGGGCGCAACCGGGTCAGCCTGTACGCCGGCGGCAAGCTGGCGAACGTGTCCTCACGCCGACTGCTGCACGTGGTCGAAACACGCGAGCGCAATCATTGAATGTGACAGCCGCGCTCAGCGCACGGCCAGCTCATGCGCCCCGGCCACTACCTCGGCCTCACCCGGCAGCACCAGCAGCGCCGCGCCAGCCAGCGGGGTGAAGGTGTCGGCACCGACCACGCGACGGATCGGCGTGGCGCCGCAGCCGCCCTCGACGATCGCGGTGATCACGCCCTCACCGACGCCGGCGCTCTTGCGACCTTCGTCCAGCACCAGGATGCGTGTGGCCGTCTTCGCCTGCGCCGCGATGAACGCGTCGTTGAGCGGAGCCAGCCAGCGCAGGTCGACGACGCGTACCTGCCAGCCCAGTTCCTTCTCGATCGTGCGAGCAGCGCGCAGCGCCATCGGCACGCCGTTGCCAAAGGTGAACACCACCAGGTCGTTCGCCGCCTCGTTGTAGACGCGGCCCTCGCCCAAGGTCATCGCCTGATCGGGTGTCGGGTAATCGAACTGCCATTGCCCGTCGCCGGCCTCGTGCAGGTCCTTGGTCATGTACAGCGCGATCGGTTCGAGGAAGGCGCAGACGCGTCCATCGACCTTGGCCAGCGCCATCAGCGTACGCAACATCATCGCTGCATCGTCGCCGCGACTGGGACATCCGACGACCAGGCCGGGAATGTCGCGCAATGCGGTGATCGAGTTGTCGTTGTGGAAATGGCCGCCGAAACCCTTCTGGTAACCCAGCGAAGCCACCCGCATCACCATCGGATTGCGGTACTGGTCGTTGGAGAAGAATTGCAGCGAGGCCGCCTCACCGCGAATCTGGTCGCAGGCGTTGTGGAAATACGCCAGGTACTGGATTTCCGGCATGGGCAGCATGCCCATGTTGGCGTAGCCCTGGGCCAGGCCGAGGATCATCGTCTCGTCCAGCAAGGTGTTGAACACGCGACTGCCCTTGAAGGTCTTGTTGAGACCCTTGGTGACGGTATACACGCCACCCTTCTGTGCCACGTCCTCGCCAAACAGCAGCGCCTGCGGATACTTCGCCAGCAGGTCGTGCAGGGCCTGGCCGATCTGGATCGCCAAATGCCGCGGCGGCAGGTTTTCGGGCAGCTTCGCTTCACCGCCGAACACGGCGAGACGCTTCTCGGCGTAATCCGCGCGCGTGGCCTCGGCCTGTACTGCCGCTGGCGTGTACGGTGCCAACGGCTTCATCACATCGGCGAGCGAAGTCAGCCGATGGCGTGAATCCGCATCCTCGGCTGCCGCGAAGCAACGCTTGCGGGTCGCCTCGTAGAGATTCAGCAGCTCATTCTTGCTGTACAGGCCCGACTCCAGTGCGATGCCTGCCGAACGCAGTAGCGGATCGGTCGCCTCGACCGCGAACAACTCGTCGATCGAGCGCCACTCGATCTCGAAATCGGTACCGGCGTGACCCATCACGCGAGTGGTTTTCAGATGCAGGAAGGTGGGGCGACGCGTGCCACGGCAGTGTTCAACCGCGCGCTGCACCTGGGCGTAGCCCTCAGCCAGATCGAGTCCGTCGGCGAAGAAATAATCTAGGTTCGCACGCTGCTGGAAATTGCTGGCCACCCAGCCACTCGGCGTCTTCACCGAAATGCCGATGCCGTTGTCCTCGCATACGAACAGCACCGGTGCCGGCAGCTTCTGATAGGCCGTCCATGCGGCGGCGTTGAACGCTGTCTGCGCGCTGGCATGGTTGCTGGAAGCATCGCCGAACGAGCAGATCGAGATCGAGTCATCCGGAATCGGCAGCTGATGTCCGATCCGTCGCGCCTGTTCGATCGCCACCGCAGTACCGAGCGCCTTGGGCAGGTGCGAGGCAATCGTCGAAGTCTGCGGCAGCACCCACAACGGCTTGCTGCCCCATACCTTGTGGCGGCCGCCGGATGCCGGATCGTCCTTGCTGGCGGCGAACGACAACGCCGAATCGAGCACTGGGTCCATTCCGGGAAGTTTGCGGAAACGCTCGGCCATGAAACCACCGGAGCGGTAATGCAGGAACGCCGGGTCGGTGTGCCGGGTCAACCGTGCCACCATCGCATTGCCTTCGTGTCCGGACGAACCGATGGTGTAGAACACCTTGTTCTGCACGCGCAGCACGCGCGCCATCAGATCGAGGTGGCGCGAGATCAGCTGCGATTCGAGCAGCTCGCGAAAACCACGCGCATCCAGTGCACTGCCCGGCAGCACCGCTTCGCTGTCGCGCGGTTTGCCGCGCACATCGCCATGCCACAACTGCACGAACTCGATGAAGTTCTGGTCGACGATATCGGCGCGATTGAAGCCCTTGTGGCGGGCACTGATGGCAAACGGAATGGACATGATGGTTATCGTTTGAATGAATGGGGATTGTGGCATCTCTGTAGGAGCGGCTTCAGCCGCGATGCTTCCGGGCAACGTATCGGAGAGCATCGCGGCTGAAGCCGCTCCTGCAAAAATCAATGTTGCATCGGTGTGTGGCCGGGCTGCGCCTGCACGCGGGCGAGCCACGCGCGGATGTTCGGGAACACGGACAGATCAAAGCCGCCGTCGCTTGCACAATGGGTATAGGCATATAGCGCGATATCGGCGATGCCATAGCTGTCGCCCACGAACCATTCGCGCCCGGCCAGGTGCTGTTCCATCACCCCCAGCACCTGTAAGCCCTTTTGCAGCAGCGCCGGCACTTCGGCCTGGCGCGGATGGTCATGTGGCAACCAGCGTCGGATGAAGCGCGCCACCGCAACGTACGGCTCATGGCTGTACTGCTCGAAGAACAGCCACTGCAGCGTCTGCGCACGCAGCCATGCATCATCCGGCAGGAGCGGCGTGCCTTCGGCGAGGTAGCACAGAATCGCGTCGGATTCGGCAAGGCGTCGGCCATCCTCCAGCTCGAGCATTGGCACCTTGCCGTTCGGATTCTTCGCCAGATATTCCGGCGTGCGCGTGGCGCCATGCGCGCTGTCCACATCCACCCAGCGATAGTCGCGACCAAGCTGGTCCAGCAGCAGCTGCAGCTTGTAGCAGTTGCCCGAGGTACGCATGCCGTAGATGGTGATCACGATCGCTCCTGGAATAATGATTTCAGCAAGGCCGCACGGCGAAGATCCTTGGGGCGTCCGAAACTTTCCATGATCCGAAGTTGTTCGCCGATGCTCGGGATCGTCACGGCAAGACCATCCATGTCGACTGTCCCGGTTTCACCCACCTGAACCCGCATCCAGCCACTCTCGCCGAACAGTTCGAGTCCACCCATGACTTCCACCGGCAAGCCCGGAAAATGGAAGCGGGCATAACACGAGCGGAAGCGCTCTACGTCGGCTGGCGTGCGGGTATCATCGCGGCGCAGCCGCCATTCGTAGATCAAGACTTCCGCATCACGGGTGCTGGTCAGCACATCCAGATCGGCCACGGTCACCTCGGCACCCGCGAGATATGCAGCAGCGCTGCCAATCAAAGTCCATGGATCGCGGCAGCAGCGATGCAGTTCCGGTACCACCGCAAGCAGAACCTTGCGTAGCGCTTCATCCGTGCTGGCATGACTCGGTGAATTCATGCCTGCGCTCGACGCTGCCGCCATTGCTCTCGCGTCTGGCCCCAGATTTCGATCGGCGCATCTTCGTACGGCGCCGGCAACTTGCCGGGACCGTACAAGGTCGCGCCAAGGCGCTTTGCCAATGCCTGCGATGGATGGTTGTCCGGATGAATCGAATGGATCACTTCGGACCAGCCCAGATGATCGAATGCCCAGTCGATCGCCGCGATGCAACCCTCCTGGGCGTAACCATTGCCCCACGCTGACCGAATCAAGCCCCAACCCACCTCGGTACCAGGCCAGCCATCCGGGTACCAGGGGCCGAGCCGGCCGATCCATTGTCCACTGGCTTTCTCGACCACCGAGAACATGGAGAACCCCTGGATCATCCAGGCACCCGCCGATGCGATGAAACTGCGCCATGCCACGGCGCGCAATTGCGCACCACCGATGAAACGTACGGCCTCTGCGTCGGCCATTTTGGCAGCATACGCATCGAAGTCCTCCATCCGTGGCGGACGCAGGATCAATCGGTCGGTTTCGATGCGCAGCGTTGCGAGGTCCATGCGCGCCTCGGCGAGATCAGAATGCGTTGATGCCGGTCAGTTCGCGGCCGACCACCAGCTGGTGTACCGTCTCGGTACCCTCATAGGTGATCACCGATTCCAGGTTCAGCGCATGGCGGATCGCACCATGTTCGGTGGTGATGCCGGCACCACCGAGGATGTCGCGGCACTCGCGCGCGATGTCGATCGCCATGCGGCAGTTGTTCCACTTCGCCAGCGATACCTGGGTCGGCTGCATCTTGCCGGCATCCTTCAAACGACCGAGCTGCAGCGACAGCAGCTGCGCCATGGTGATGCGACGGGCCATGTCGGCCATCTTCAGCTGCACGGCCTGGTTGGCAGCCAGCGGACGATCGAACAGGACGCGCTCGGCGGTGTAGTCGAGCACTTCCTTGAGACACGCCTGCGCGGCGCCAATCGGCCCCCAGGTGATGCCGTAGCGTGCCTGCGTGAGGCAGCCCAACGGACCCTTCAGACCCTTCACGTTCGGCAGCCGCGCGCTGTCCGGCACGCGCACGCTGTCGAAGAACAGCGCACTGGTGACCGAGGCGCGCAGGCTCATCTTCTTGTGGATTTCCTGTGCCTTGAAGCCAGCGGTGTCGGTCGGCACGATGAAACCCTGGATGCCTTCCTCGGTCTGCGCCCACACGATTGCGATGTGCGCGAGGTTGCCGTTGGTGATCCACATCTTGGCGCCATTGATGACCCAGTCGCCGCCATCCTTCTTGGCATTCGTCTTCATGTTGGCCGGGTCGGAACCGCCATGCGGTTCGGTCAGGCCGAAGCAGCCGATGATCTCGCCCGCCGCCATCTGCGGCAGATAGCGCTTCTTCTGCTCCTCGCTGCCGTACGCATAGATCGGGTACATGCACAGCGAGCTCTGCACCGAGGCGAAGCTGCGCAGGCCGGAATCGCCGCGCTCCAGCTCCTGGCAGATCAGGCCGTAGCTGACGCCGTTCATGCCCGCGCCGCCGTATTCCTCCGGAATCGTGGCACCGAGCAGGCCCAGCGCGGCGATCTCCGGGATCAGTTCCTTCGGAAAGCGGCCCTGGTCGAAGCAGTCGCCGATGATCGGCAGCACGCGCTCGTCGACGAAGCGGCCCACGGTGTCCTGCACCATGCGTTCCTCGTCGGTGAGCAACGAGCGGACATCGTAAAGATCCAGCGGGTTCAGACGGGTAGCCATGCGAGGTTCCGGATGCGGTCGGGAAAGCTGGCCATTGTAGCTGTCGCCGCCCTGCCCGGTCATGTGCAGCCCCGCAAACCGCGCCACGATAGGCACGGGGGCACGGCCTATGGGACCATCAACCGTCGAATCCGGCAGCTGCGCGCAAGCGAAGCCACCCCATCCCCTCGGAATCCCCATGCTGAAAGGCGTACTTCTCGGCTTTGCCTGCTTCGCGGCCTTTGCAATAAGCGACGCGTTCGTCAAATCGATCCACGGTACGCTGCCGCCTTATGAGTCGGTGTTCTTCGGCGCCGTCTTCGGCCTGCTGGCGCTGCCATTCATCAAGTCCCGCGACGACGCGTGGCGCGAGGTGTTCGTGGCCAGGAAACCGGCGCTGTGGTGGATCCGCGCGGCTACCGGCGCCATCGGCAACGTCTGCTCGGTGACCGCGTTCACCCTGCTGCCCATGGCAGAGACCTTCGCACTGATTTTCCTGATGCCGATCTTCGTCACCCTGCTGTCGGTGCTGTTCCTGAAGGAACACGTCGGCTGGCGGCGCTGGTCGGCGGTGGTGATCGGTTTCGTCGGCGTGCTGGTGGTACTGCGCCCCGGTTTTCGCCATCTCGGCGTGGGCCATCTGGCCGCGCTGGTTTGCGGACTGGTGGCCGCCGTGTCGGTGGTCGCCCTGCGCATGGCCGGCCCGCACGAAAAGCGCCTCGGCCTGTACGGCGCCGGCATGATCGGCCCGATCGTCGCTGGCGGCCTGTTGATGCTGCCGGGCTTCGTCTGGCCGGACCTCCACCAGTGGTGGCTGCTCGCCGGCTACGGGCTGCTCGCCGCGATGGCTGGCGTATTGCTGATGTACGCCACCCTGATCGCACCCGCCAATCGAATCGCACCCACGCAATACAGCCAGATGCTGTGGGCGATCGGCTTCGGCTACTGGCTGTTCGGCGACCACCTCGACTGGCCGATGCTGATCGGCATCGTGCTCATCCTCGGCGCCGGGCTGTTCACCCTGGTGCGCGAAGAGCAGGTCACCGGCTGGTGGAGGCGCGCACGGATGCTCTAGCGGATGGGGCCACGCGAGGACATCCGCTCAGGACCATTCAGCGGTTGCTCACTCCGTGCGGTACATGCCCGGTTGCCACGTGCTTGCGGGCGGATTCCACGTTGGCCGGCGAGTCGTCGAAGAAGATGTCCGCGCCGAACGCGTCGAGAAACGGACCCTTGTCGCGACCACCAAGAAACAGCGCTTCGTCGATACGCACGCCCCACTTGCGCAGGGTGAGGATGACGCGCTTGTGCGCGGGCGCGGAACGTGCGGTGACCAGCGCCGTGCGGATCGGCGAGTCCTCCGCCGGGAACGCGGTCTGCAACCGATGCAAGGCAGTGAGGAAGCCACGGAACGGGCCGACCGACAGCGGTTCTGCGGCATGCTCGGTTTCGCTGCGATGGAATGCTTCCAGGCCTTCCTCGCGCGATACGCGCTCGCCTTCGTCGCCGAAGATCACCGCGTCGCCGTCGAACGCGATGCGCAGCTGTTCGGTGGCGCGTGGCGGCGCGGTACTGGGCAGGATCGTCGCGGCCGCCACGCCGGCGACCAGCGCGCGACCGACGTCCTCGGCATTCGCGGAAAGGAACAGATCGGCCTTGAACGGGGCGATGTAATCCGAGGTCGGTGCGCCGCTGGTGAACGCGGCGCGGCTGATCTCCAGTCCGTAGTGCTGGATCGCATTGAAGATGCGCAGGCCGGTGTCGCCGGAATTTCGCGAGAGCAGGATCACCTCGACCGGCGGCACGTCGCCAGCCAGCTTGTTGAGGCCCAGCAGCTTCTGCACCAGCGGGAAGGCCACGCCAGGTTTCAGGATCTCGTTCTCGTGATCGATCTGGAATGAACGGTAGGCGTCCAGTCCGTCGCGCTCGAACAGCGCATGGCTGTCGCCGAGGTCGAACAGCGCGCGCGAAGAGATCGCCACCACCAGCCGGTTGTCGCCGGCAGCGTTGGAATCATCGGCGTCGGAAAGCGGAACGAGCGTATTCATGGCCACGGAATGCAGAACCACGAGAGGTCATTGTCGTTCAATCTAGCATGCGGCCGGTGTCATTCCGCCGCGAATTGCTCGTCGAGAATGCGCTGTTCCAGATTGTGTTCCGGATCGAACAAGAGCCGCACGCCCTGCCCGCCGGATTGCCGGATCGACACCGTGCGCACGTCGCGTACCTCGTGAAAATCGGCGGTGGCGCTGACCGGGCGCTTGCCCGGATCGAGTACGCGCAGGATGACTTCGGTGCGATGCGGCAGGATCGCGCCGCGCCAACGGCGCGGTCGGAACGGGCTGATCGGGGTGAGCGCCAGCACGTTCGCGTCCAGCGGCAGGATCGGGCCATGCGCGGACAGGTTGTAGGCCGTGGAGCCGGCCGGCGTGGCGACCATGATGCCGTCACAGACCAGATTCGGCAGCTTCACGGTGTCGTTGAGCTGCACTTCCAGATGCGCGGCCTGGTTGCTCTGGCGCAACAATGAAACCTCATTGAAGGCCAGCGCCGTGTGTTCTGCGCCTGCGGCATCGGTGACCTGCATCTGCAGCGGAAACAGCGAGGCGGTATGGGCACGCCCGACCCGCTCCGGCAATCCGTCGAGCTTGTGCTTGTTCATCAGGAAACCGACACGGCCCAGCTTCATGCCGTAGACCGGCAGCTCCAGCGCGCGGTACGCATGCAGCGTCCGCAACATGAAACCGTCGCCGCCCAGCGCCACGATCAGCTCGGCCTGTTCGGGCGACACGTCGCCATAGCGATCCACCAGTTTGCGTCGCGCCTGCTGGGCGACACTGATATCGCTGGCGACGAAGGCAAAGCGCATGCGCGGGAACCCTGCGGAAAGGTGAGCCGAGATTACACAGCATGAAGGCGCAAGACCATGCCTGGTCCTGCGCCTTCATTCGTCACTTTCTCAACCGGGGCTGACTCAAGCAGAACTCATTCAACCAAGACTGCTTCAGTTCACCGGCACCTGCGCCAACTGGGCCAGGCGGCGTACCGCGACCGAGGCGATCGGGTAGTCGGCGTTCTGGGTGAGGATTTCCGCCAGCATGCTTCGTGTGTACTGCAGCGAGGCATCGTCGCGCTGCAGCCACGCCTGCACTGGCGAAATGTCCTTGCGATCACCGGTCAGCGCCAGTACCTGCAGAGCCAGCGCACGATGCTGGTGATTGAGCTCGTCCAGCAGCGAACCACGTGCCTGCGCATGCCAGTGGCCCTCCACCGGCAATGCCTCGATCTGGTCGCGCAGCCACTCGAGATCGAGCGCTTCGCCCAGTTCGAAGAACACGCCAGCCACCTTCTCCATCGGCTGGCCGCTCTGCTGGGCCACCTCGGCCATGTCCAGCGCCGCGCGCAGCTCCGGCAAGCGGGCAAGCCGCAACGCCAGCTCGGCAGGCAGGTCGAGGCCTTCCCATTTCTCCTGGGTGCAGGAGAAATCGCCCTTGCCGGTCGGTGTCAGCACATCCGGCAACGCCTTGCGCAGGGCCGACACGCTGGCCTGGTAACGCTCCACGTTGGCGGCGATGTCCAGCGTGCCGCCGGGTCGGTTGAGCAGCCAGCGGGTCAAGTGGCGCAGCAACGACCAGATCTGCTTGATGGCGTCGATCTGGGTGTCCTCGGCGACCTTGCTGTCCAGCGCCTCGATCTCTGCCCACAGCTCGCGCGCATCGAGAATCTCGCGTGCCGCGGTGTACGCCTTGGCGATCGCCGCCGGACGCTGGCCGGTGTCTTCCTGCATGCGCATCATGAAGGTGGCGCCCATGCGGTTGATCGTCGAGTTGGTCACCGCGGTGGCGATGATCTCGCGCTTCAGGCGATGGCGCTGCATGTGTTCGGCATACTTCACGTGCAGCGGCTCGGGGAAGTAGCGCACCAGCTCCTTGGACAGGTACGGGTCTTCCGGCACGTCGGAATCCAGCATCTGCTGGTACAGGCGGATCTTGTCGTACGACAGCAGCACCGACAGCTCAGGCCGGGTCAGGCCCAGACCGCGGCTCTTGCGCTCGGTCAGCTCGGCCTCGGACGGCAGGTTCTCGACCTGGCGATCGAGCGTGCCTTCGGCTTCCAGCGTACGGATGAAGTGCGCCATCGAGCCGATGCGGCTCACCGACTGGTGCTCCATCAGGGTGATCGCCTGGTTCTGCCGGTAGTTGTCCCACAGCACCAGCTGGCCGACCTCGTCGGTCATCGAGGCCAGCTGGGTGTTGCGTGCGGACTCGGTAAGTTCGCCGCGCTGCACTGCATCGTTCAGCAGGATCTTGATGTTCACCTCGTGGTCGGAGGTGTCCACGCCGGCGGAGTTGTCGATGAAGTCGGTGTTCAGCAGGACGCCGTGCTGTGCAGCCTCGATGCGGCCCTTCTGGGTCATGCCGAGGTTGCCGCCCTCACCCACGATCTTGCAGCGCAACTCGGCACCGTTGACGCGCAATGCGTTGTTGGCGCGATCGCCCACATCGGCATGCGTTTCGGCAGACGATTTCACGTAGGTGCCGATGCCGCCGTTCCACAACAGATCGACCGGTGCCTTCAGCAGCGCGCTCAGCAGATCGGTCGGCGACAGCTGCGTCACGTCGGGCTTGAAGCCCAGCGCCGTGCGCACCTCCGGCGAGATCGGAATCGACTTGGCGCTGCGCGGATAGATGCCGCCGCCGGCCGAGATCAGCGACTTGTCGTAGTCTTCCCAGCTCGAACGCGGCAGCTTGAACATGCGCTGGCGCTCGGCGAACGAACGCGCGGTATCGGGGTTCGGATCGAGGAACACATGGCGATGATCGAACGCTGCCAGCAGGCGGGTGTGCTCGGACAGCAGCATGCCGTTGCCGAACACGTCGCCGGACATGTCGCCGATGCCGACGCAGGTGAAATCCTGCGTCTGGCAGTCGCGGTTGAGCGAACGGAAGTGGCGCTTGACCGACTCCCACGCACCCTTGGCGGTAATGCCCATGCCCTTGTGGTCGTAGCCGTTGGAACCACCGGAGGCGAACGCATCGCCGAGCCAGTAGCCATGCTCGATCGAGATCGCGTTGGCAATGTCGGAGAACGTGGCGGTACCCTTGTCGGCCGCCACCACCAGGTAGGGATCGTCCGCGTCATGGCGCACCACGTCGTGCGGGTTCACCACCTTGCCTTCGACCAGGTTGTCGGTGATGTCGAGCAGCCCGTTGATGAACAGGCGGTAGCAGGCGATGCCTTCGGCCAGCTGCGCGTCGCGATCGCCCGGCCCGCCGGTGATCGCCGGCGCCTTCTTGACGAAGAAACCGCCCTTCGAGCCGACCGGCACGATCACCGTGTTCTTGACCATCTGCGCCTTCACCAGGCCCAGCACCTCGGTACGGAAATCTTCGCGGCGGTCGGACCAGCGCAGGCCGCCGCGCGCCACCGCGCCGAAGCGCAGATGGATGCCCTCGACGCGCGGGGCGCATACCCAGATCTCGCGATACGGCACCGGCTTGGGCAGCTCGGGCACCTTGTGCGAGTCGAGCTTGTAGCTGATATAGGGGCGATAGGCACCGTCCCACTGCTGGAAGAAGCTGGTACGCAGCGTACCGCGGATCAGCCCGACGAAACTGCGCAGGATACGATCCTCATCGAGACTGGCGACATTCTCCAGCAGCACGCCGATGGCGCCCTCGACGATCTGGATCTGTTCGTCGCGCGGCTTGGACAGCGCCGCGCTCAGGCCGTCGATCAGCGCCGGCTGCGCGCTCTGCACGCTGGCCGGAATCAATGCCTGCATCTCGGCGGCCAGCGTGGCGCCGGCAGCTTTCAGTTCGTCGGCGGAAAGCGTCTCGCGGCGAGGATCGAACTTGGCCAGGAACAGCTCCACCAGCAGGCCGGCGATCGCCGGATAGCGGTTGAGGGTTTCTTCCATGTACGACTGCGAGAACGTCGCGCCGGTCTGCAGCAGGTACTTGCAGTAGCCGCGCAACATCGCAACCTGACGCCAGCTCAACTTGGCGCCCAGCACCAGCCGGTTGAAGCCGTCGTTCTCGGCGTTGCCACGCCAGATCTGCTCGAACGCGTCTTCGAACAGCGCACCGACCTGCTCGACGCTGAAGGTGAGCTTGCCCACCGGCTGCACTTCGAAATCCTGGATCGAACGCGGCGTGTCACCGCCAGAGATCTCGTAGACGTGCTCGGTGAGCACGCGCAGGCCGAGGTTCTCCAGCTGCGGCAGCACTTCGGACAGGGCGATGTCGCCACCGCTGCGATACACCTTGAAGCGCAGTGCTTCGGGGGTCTTCGGCGGATGGTAGAACGACATGCGCAACGCATTGTCGCCATCCAGCAACGACAGCTGGTGGACATCCTCGGCCGCCACCAGCGGGCTCACGTCCTCGACATAACCGGCCGGCAACGACTTTGCAAAGCGGTTGGCCAGCACCACGCCCTCGTGGTCGCCACGCGAACTGACCAGGGCGTCGCGCACGTCGTCGTGCCAGTTGCGCACGATGCCGGCGACGCTCTGCTCGAGTGCCGCCAGATCATAGTGCGGCTGATCGCCGATCTTCGGGCGCGCGACGATGGTCAGCCGCGCCAGCGCCGCTTCGCCCATCAGCACGGACGAGTCGATCTGTTCGGCATGCAACGCTTCGCTGAGCAATGCCTCGATGCGTTCGCGCACCGAGGTGTTGAAGCGGTCGCGCGGCACGAACACCATGCAGGTGAAGAAGCGGCCGTAGCGGTCGCGGCGGACAAACAGTCGGGTACGCGCGCGCTGACGCAGCTCGAGGATACCCATCGCGGTGGCGAACAGTTCGTCCTCGGTCCCCTGCTGCAGCTCCTCGCGCGGCAGCGTTTCCAGGATGTGGCGCAGCGACTTGCCGGAATACGAATCGCGCTTGAGGCCCGAACGGACCAGCACCGCCTCTACCTTGTGGCGCACCAGCGGCACGTCCTGTGGGCGCGCCATGTAGGCATTGGAAGAGAACAGCCCCAGGAAACGCTGCTCGGCAACGGCGCGGCCGTTGGGGCCAAACTGCAGCACACCGATGTAATCCATGTAGCCGGTGCGATGCACGTGCGAACGCGCGTTCGTCTTGGTCAGGATGATCGCGTCGGTGGCTCCGGACTGCGGCAGCTCGCTGGCCGCCAGGGTGCGCAGCGAACGCGGCGCGAGCGCACGGTCGTTCTTGCGCAGGATGCCCAGGCCGGAGGACTCCACCGAGCGCAGCACGCGGTCGCCATCGGCCTCGGAAACCTCGTATTCGCGATAGCCGAGGAAGGTGAAGTTGTCGTCGGCGAGCCAGCGCAGGAATTCGCTGGCTTCCTGTACCGATGCGTTATCCAGCGGCAGCTGGCGCTGCGGCAGATCGGCAGCGATTGCCAGTGCCTTGTCGCGCATCGCCGCCCAGTCACCGACAGCGGCGCGCACATCGTCCAGCGCGGCCTCGATCTGCGCCTTCAACTGCACCTGCTCGGCGTCGTCGGCAACCCGGTCGATCTCGAAATGCATGACGGATTCGGGCGCACCCGCCTCGTCACCGAGGCCCAGCAACTGGCCGGACGCATCGCGTGTCACCTTCAGCACCGGGTGGATCACGGCGTGGATCTGCAGTTTCGTCGACACGATCATGCTGACCGTGTCGATCAGGAACGGCATGTCATCGGTGACGATCTGCAACAGGCTGCGACCGGCGTGGGTCCCGACCGGATTGAGCACGCGTACCGAGGCACGTCCTGCAGGGCGCTGCTGCATGAATTCCAGCAGGCCGCCGACCAGCGCCGCCCACTGCGTCGGCGTGTGCAGATCCGTATCGCCGGCAGCAATGCGCGCGAAAAATGCATCGCAAAAGACCTGCGCCTCCTTCAGTCGCTGCGGCGACATGCCGCCTTTCTTCAGCTCATCAAGCACAACAGACGGAAGGGGGAGATCGTTCGCCGCAAGGGTCGCATTCATGGCATCTACTTGTCAGTGGAGACGAGGACAGGGAATGGGGGTAATAAAGCCTCGGAAGGATACGCCCCGGGACAGGGCGAATCCACCCGCGACGTGCCGATTCGCACCATGCCCACGCGCATGGAATCGGCATCCAGGCGAGCCGCATGACCTTATCCGCCGGACGCTGCGGGCGCACACTGCGATCCGCACGGGCCGTGCAATCCGGAGCGTCGCAATGGCTGAGCTCGAACCGTTGCCATCATGACGATCAAGCCACGGCAGAGGTGTGACATGCGGGTGACCGCATCGTTCGCTGTCCAGATCGTCATCGGCATGTCAATGACTGGATTCGCGGCACAAATAAAATGTAAACTGACCGGTATAGTCTGGATCGAAGGCGCTCGACGGCAAGATTTCTCGGCACGACTAGGCAGGAATGACCCTGGCCAGCGATGACCAGGCCAACCAATGACACAAGACATACGGATCGCGATGCAGTATCTGGTTGCCGGATTTGCTGCGCGCGTCACGACGCCCACCCATTCCCCGATCACGCAAGTCCTGGAGCTCCCATGAAGTCCTCGTTTTTGCACACACCCGTGCTGTGCTTGAGCCTGCTGGTGCTGGCCGCCTGCGGCAAGCAACAGGGACCGCCGAAGATGCCGACCCCGCAAGTAGGCGTCATCACGGTGCAACCCGAAAACGCACCGCTGACCAAGGATACGTCCGGCCGGCTGTCGCCCTACTACAGCGCCAACGTAACCGCCCGCGTCTCCGGCGTGCTGCTCAAGCGCAACTACACGGAAGGCAGTGCGGTCAAGCAGGGGCAATTGCTGTTTGAAATCGATCCGGCCTACTACCAGACCCAGCTCAACACCGCCCTGAGTATTCTGGCCCAGGACCAAGCCACGTACACGAACGCCCGCGTAACCGCCGAACGCGACCGCAAGCTGCTGCCCAAAGGTTATGTGTCGCAGCAACAAGTGGACAATGACGACGCCGCCATGCGCAGCGCTGCAGCCAAGGTCCAGGCGGACCAGGCGGGCGTGGCCAGCGCGCGGGTCAATCTGGGCTATACGAAGGTGACCTCGCCGATCGACGGCATCGCCGGCCAGCAGCAGGTTACTGCCGGCGCCATCGTCGGCAGTGGCACAAGCGATGTCGGCTCCGGCGGCACCTTGCTGACGACAGTCCAGCAGATCGACCAGCTCTACGTGAACTTCACCATCAGCGCGGCCGATCTGTCGATGTTGCGCAAGGCGCAGAGCGCGGGCAGCGTCGCACTCTCGGATCAAAACAAGACCACCGTGCAGGTCCTACTGCCCGACGGCAGCAAGTACGACCAACTGGGTACGCTGGACTTCTCCGATGTCTCGGTGAACGCAACCACCGGTGCCGTCAACCTGCGCGCCTTGGTTCCCAACCCCAAGCACCAGCTGCTGCCGGGCATGTACGTCACGCTTACCGTCAACCTTGGCCTCCAGAACAACGTGTTCCTGGTTCCGCAGATGGCCCTGCAGCGCGATTCCGTGGGCGCCTATGCGATGACGATGGGACAGGATGGCAAGGTCGTGCGCAAGGACGTCAACGCCGGCAACAGCTACAACAACAAGTGGATTGTCACCAGCGGCCTCAACGCCGGCGATCAGGTGATCGTGACGGGCCTGCAAGGCGTGAAAGAAGGCGTCCCCGCTCAAGCGTCACCCTGGCAGCCAACGCAGGACAATCCGGCTCAGGCAGGTTCCGCCTCAGCGCATGGTGGTCAAACCGCCGGTAACAAGCCGTAAGGAAGCCTCCACATGCCAAGTTTCTTTATCGACCGCCCGATTTTCGCCTGGGTGGTCGCCATCCTGATATCCCTGGGCGGCATCATTGCGATGCTGAATCTGGGTATCGACTCTTACCCCGCCATCGCGCCGCCCCAGGTAACGGTGAGTGCCTCTTATCCTGGCGCCAGCGCTGCGACCATGGAGTCGACGGTCACCCAGGTGATCGAGCAGCAGCTCACCGGCATCGACAACCTGCTGTATTTCAGCTCGACCTCCAACGCCAGCGGCACCAGCACGATCACCTTGACCTTCGCCACCGGCACCGACCCCGACATCGCTCAGGTGCAGGTGCAGAACAAGGTCACGCT
Source organism: Rhodanobacter sp. C01 (assembly GCF_002001045.1). GTDB lineage: Bacteria > Pseudomonadota > Gammaproteobacteria > Xanthomonadales > Rhodanobacteraceae > Rhodanobacter. The sequence goes on from NZ_MUNR01000009.1 coordinate 318,246, forward strand.
GTCCCAGCCGCTGCTGCCAGCCTCGGTGACCCAGCAGGGCGTGGTGGTGGCCAAGGCCAGCCCCGACATCCTGATGTTCATCGGCCTGACCTCCGACAACCCCAAGATCGACGCGGCGCGCCTCGCCGATATCATCGCCTCGCAGATCCAGCCGGTAGTCTCCCGTGTCAACGGCATCGGCAACACGTTCGAGCTCGGCTCGGAATACGCCGTGCGCATCTGGCTCAACCCTGACAAGCTGCAGGGCTATGGGCTCTCGGCCAGCCAGGTCCTGAGTGCCGTCAGCACCCAGAACGCGCAGTTCGCCGCCGGTTCCCTGGGCGCCGATCCAGCCGTCAAGGGCCAGGAATTCACCGCCACTGTCGCGGGCGACACGCTGTTTTCCTCGCTGGAGCAGTTCCGCAACATCATCGTGCTCGCCAATAACGACGGCACGGTCGTACGACTGAGCGACGTCGCCCGCATCACGTTCGGACCGCAGAGCTATGGTTCGGCAGCCATGTACAAGGGCAAGCCGGCCGGCGGCCTGGGCCTGTTCCTGCTGCCCGGCGCCAACGCGCTTTCCGTGGCGCAGGCGGTGAAATCGCAGATGGCGATCCTGGCCAAGGATCTCCCGCCCGGCGTGTCATGGGACGTGCCCTACGACACCACCCCGTTCATCGTCGCCTCGATTACCGATGTGGTGCACACCCTGCTCGAAGCGATCGTGCTGGTGTTCCTGGTGATGCTGATCTTCCTGCAGAACCTGCGGGCAACCATCATCCCGACGATTGTGATTCCGGTGGCCTTGCTGGGCACCTTCATCGGCCTGTATCTGCTGCATTACTCGCTTAACCAGTTGACCCTGTTCGGCATGGTGCTGGCGATCGGCATCGTGGTGGACGACGCGATCGTGGTGATCGAGAACGTCGAGCGCATCATGTCCGAGGAGCATCTGGAGCCCAAGGAAGCTACACGCAAAGCGATGGGCCAGATTACCGGCGCAATCGTCGCGATCACCGTGGTGCTGACGGCCGTGTTCGTGCCTTCGGCCCTGCAGCCGGGTGCCAGCGGCATCGTCTATGCCCAGTTCGCGCTGACCATCGCCATATCGATGGCGTTCTCGGCATTCCTGGCCATGTCGTTCACCCCGGCACTGTGCGCGAGCATTCTCAAATCTACGCACAACGAAAAGAAGAATGTTCTCTACCGCTGGTTCAACAAAACCTTCGATTGGGTCACTCACACCTATCAAGGCCATGTAAGCGGTGCAGTACGCCACGCCCCGCGCTGGATGCTGGCATTCGCGCTGGTCACCGTGCTCGCCGGGTTTCTGTATACCCGCATACCGACCAGCTTCGTGCCCGACGAAGATCAAGGCTTCATGCTGGCCGTGATCTCCCTGCCGCAGGGTGCCACCGTCCAGCGCACCAACCAGGTGATGACGGAGATTCGCGACAAACTGGAGCACAGCCCGATCGGCAACGACATCGCTGCGATCTTCCAGCCGATAGGTTTCAGCTTTGTCGGCAACGCGGAAAACGTCGGCATGGCCTTCATCAAGCTGTCGCCGTGGGACAAGCGCTCGCAAACCGCCATGCAGTTGATCCCGCAGGCCAATGGAATTCTGCATGGCATCACCGACGCGCAGATTTTCGTGGTCAACCTGCCAACCATCCGAGGCCTCAGCCAGTTTGGCGGCGTCGACATGTACCTGCAGGCACGTGCCGGTCAATCGCGCGGTGAACTGGCCCAGGCCGTGGGCACCCTGCTCGGCAAGGCCAGCAAGGACCCCACGCTCTACGGCATCCGTCCCAACTCGTTGCCGGATGCGCCGCAGTTGCACGTGAGCGTGGATCGCGTGCAGGCCCAGGCGATGGGGCTGTCACTCACCGATGTGTACAGCGCGCTCCAGTTGCTGCTGGCCCCGAACTACGTCAACCAGTTCACCTACCAGGGCCGCATCAAGCGTGTCTACATGCAGGCGGATGCCCCCTATCGCATGGGGATCGATGCCCTGCAACACATCTACACGCCCAGTGGCGTCAGCAGCTCTGCCAACAGCACTGCCAATGCCAGCGGTTATCTCACCCAGGTCAATCCTTCGGTAGGCAATAGCACCATCAGCCCGTACAACATGGTGCCGCTGTCGAGCGTAGTGAAAGCCGAATGGGGGATGGGACCGGTCTCGTTGCCGCGCTACAACGGTTATTCCGCGGTGGAAATCGTCGGTAACTCCGCACCTGGCTATTCGACCGGCCAAGCGATGCAAGCCATCCAGAACATCATCGACAAAGATCTGCCGGCAGGCTTCGCCTCGGACTGGACCGGTCAGTCTTATCAGGAGGTCCTGGCGGGTAACTCGGCAACGGTTCTGCTGCTGATGTCGGTCCTGATCGTGTTCCTGTGCCTGTCTGCGCTGTACGAAAGCTGGTCGATACCGGCTGCCGTGCTGCTGGTGGTGCCACTGGGCCTGTTGGGCATCGTGACGTTGGACATGCTGACCGGCATGCCCAACGATATCTACTTCAAGATCGGCCTGGTTACCGTGATGGGCCTGGCTGCCAAGAACGCGATTCTGATCGTCGAGTTCGCAGTGGAGGAGCAAGCCAAGGGCACGTCCCTGTTCGAGTCGGTGGTTACCGCCGCCCGGCTACGTTTGCGCCCGATCCTGATGACGTCGATGGCCTTCATCCTCGGCGTGTTCCCGCTGGTCATCTCCACCGGCGCAGGTGCGGTATCCCGTCACGAGATCGGGACTGGCGTGATCGGCGGCATGATCTTCGCCACCTTCCTTGGCTTGCTGCTGATCCCGGTGTTCTACGTGGTGGTGCGGCGCATGCTGGGCGACAAGCTGGACAGTCATACGCCACCGCCCGCGCAAAGCTCCGGCGGCATGCAGTCGTTCGATTCGGATCCGCGCCGCGGGCATTGATCCGCGCAACCCACTCCCCGACGGGGAGTGGGTTGCAGACTCGAATCGATCGAGACAAACAAAAAGCCCGGACGGGGAAACCTGTCCGGGCTTTTTGTTGAACGAGTGACGGCTTAACGCAAGCCGGTTTCCGCGCGTGCGATCACCATGCGCTGGATCTCGCTGGTGCCCTCGTAGATCTCGGTGATCTTGGCATCGCGGAAATAGCGCTCCAGCGGCATCTCCTTCGAGTAGCCCATGCCGCCGTGGATCTGCACCGCCTGGTGTGCGATCCACATCGCCGCCTCGGAAGCGGTGAGCTTGGCCACCGAAGCCTCGGTACCGAAGCGACCGCCGTTCTTTTCTGCCTCGCCCTTCGCCCATGCCGCACGCAGGGTCAGCAGAGTGGCCGCATCGAGCTTGCACTTCATGTCGGCGATCTTGGCCTGGGTCATCTGGAAGGTGCCGATCGGATGACCGAAGGCCTTGCGATCGCGCGACCACTGCAACGTGGCCTCGTAGGCGGCACGGGCAATGCCGACTGCCTGCGAGGCGATGCCGATGCGGCCGGCGTCGAGCACGCCCATAGCGATCGAGAAGCCCTTGCCTTCCTGGCCCAGCAGATCACCTTTCGGGCAGACGTAGTCGGTGAACTCGATCTCGCAGGTGGCCGAGGCGCGGATACCAAGCTTGGGCTCGGATTTGCCGGCGTGGAAGCCGGCCCGCTGCGTGTCGATGATGAAAGCCGATACGCCCTTGGCGCCGATGCCCGGCGTGCTGATCGCGAACAGGATGATGTAGCGGGCCACCGGGCCGGACGTGATCCAGCTCTTCTTGCCGTTGATCACCCAGTCCCCGTCGGCATTCTTCGTCGCACGGGTATGCATGGCCGAGGCATCGGAACCGGACTGCGGTTCGGTCAACGCATATGCGCCGATCGCCTCGCCCTGGGCGATCGCGCGCACGTATTTCTGCTTCTGCTCCTCGGTGCCGTGCTTGAGGATGCCGTTGCAGAACAGCGAATTGTTCACCGACATGATGGTCGCGGTGGCCGCATCGGCCGCGGCGATCTCGATCATCGCCAGCACATAGGCGATCGGGTCCATGCCTGCACCGCCGTACTCATGCGGCACCTCGATGCCCATCAGACCGAGCTGGCCCATCTCGCGGATGTTGTCCAGCGGGAACTCGCCCCTGGCATCCAGCTCCGCCGCCACCGGCACGATGCGCTTCTGCGCGAAATCGCGGGCGATCGACTGGATCGACAGCTGGTCTTCAGTAAAACGGAAATCCATGCACTACTCCCGGACGCCGCATGTAGCGGCTGGTCAAGACGAAACCTTTGGCCAGAGGCCAGCCGCGCATTGTAACGACCCGTGTCATCGGCGTCGTGTCGCGGCGCAGCGCCCACCACCACAGTCATGGCCCCATCTGCTGCTTGACGCCCCGGCAAACCAAGGCCAGACTTGTTATCTCTTTATCGCGATACAAGGATGGCAGGGCGTGCCCTTACATACCAAGCAGTCCGCGTTGCTTCGCTGCGGTCGTCAGGCGGTAGTGCATGGCGCCGGTCAGGGCGGCCCCCTGACCAAGCTGCGCGCTGCCGCATGGCGGCCACAGCGGAGCAACCCAAAGGGCCTGGTCTGTTTGCCCACAGGCCGGCGTCATCACGCAGTCGTGTATCGACATGCACTCCTTCGTTCTTCCTGGTCCTGTGAGCAAACAGCTCCCGGTGCGGGCTGCTTGGTATGTGAGGGCACGCCCTGATGGATCTGGCGACTGCCTCCAGCGTGCTCCGGCTGCTGGCCGACCCCACCCGCGTGCGCCTGCTGGCGCTGCTTGAGCACGAAGAACTCACCGTGGCCGAACTGGCTGCCGTGCTGCATCTGGCGCAGCCACGGGTATCCACCCATCTGGCCAAGCTGAAGGAAGCCGGCTTGGTGCGCGACCGCCGTGCCGGTGTCTCCGCTTATTACCGCGCCAACAACGAGGGCGACGAAGCCCAGCACAGCCTGCTCCTCTCGCTGCGCGAGAGCATCGACGACGCCTTGCTGCGCGAGGACAGCGCCCGTCTGCCTGGCGTGCTGGCGAACCGTGCACGTGAGGAAGGCTGGGCCGACACCGTGGCCGGCGACATGGAGCGCCACTACTCGCCCGGCCGCACCTGGGAAACACTGGCGCGTTCGCTGCTGCAGTTGCTGGGTACCGGCGACGTGCTGGATATCGCTTCCGGCGATGGCATCACCGCCGAACTGCTGGCACCGCACGCGCACTCCATCGTCTGTGTCGACAGCAGCGAACGCGTCGTCGAGGCCGCCGCAAAGCGCCTGAAACCCTTCGCCAATGTGCAGGTGCGCCAAGGCGACATGCATGCGCTGGAGCTGGGCGATCAACGCTTCGACCTGGTGCTGATGCTGCACGCGCTGACCTATGCCGAGCATCCGGCCCAGGCCGTGGCCGAAGCTGCGCGACTGCTGCGTCCCGGTGGTCGCCTGCTCGCGGTCACCCTGGGCCAGCACGACCATCGTGCTGCGGTCGAACCGTTCGACCATCGCAATCTCGGCTTCGGCAGCGCACAGCTCGATGGCTACGCACGCGCGGCCGGCCTCGACGTCATGAGTTGCACCCGGCTCAGTCGCGAACGCAAGGCACCGCATTTCGAAGTGATCAGCCTGCTCGCACGCAAGCCGGCTTGAACACGGCTGCACGGCTTAACCAAAGGAAGTTTGATGAGTACGCTGCCCTGGCTCCATCCCGAACGCGTCGCCCTGCTGGAGCAGGCGCTACGTCGCCGCATCCTGATCCTCGACGGCGGCATGGGCACCATGTTGCAGGCGCATGAACTGGATGAGGATGGCTTCCGCGGCGAACGTTTCGAGCATGGCCACGACGGCCATGCGCAGCTCCACGACAACCATGCCCATCCCGGTGGTTGCGACCTGAAGGGCAACAACGACCTGCTCACACTGACCAAGCCTGAGATCATCCGCGGCGTGCACGAGGCCTATCTGGAAGCCGGCGCCGACCTGATCGAGACCAACACCTTCAATTCGACCCGGATCAGCCAGGCTGACTACCAGCTGCAGCACCTGGCCTACGAGTTGAACCTCGAAGGCGCCCGCCTCGCCCGTGCCGCCTGCGATGCGATGACCGCGAAAACCCCGCAGCAGCCGCGCTTCGTGATCGGCGTGCTTGGCCCGACCAGCCGTACCGCCTCGCTGTCGCCGGATGTCAACGATCCGGGCTTTCGCAACGTCACGTTCGAAGAACTCGCCGAGAACTACACCGAGTCCACCAACGGCCTGATCGATGGCGGCGCCGACGTGATCATGGTCGAGACGATCTTCGACACCCTGAACGCCAAGGCGGCATTGTTTGCGCTGAGCGAGCTGTTCCACAAGCGTGGTGCGCGGATGCCGGTGATGATCTCCGGCACCATCACCGACCGCTCCGGCCGCACCTTGTCGGGCCAGACCGCCGAGGCGTTCTATTACTCGGTGCGCCATGCGCGGCCGTTGTCGGTCGGCTTCAACTGCGCGCTCGGCGCCGACGATCTGCGTCCGCATATCCAGACCCTGGCGAACCTCGCCGAGAGTTATGTCAGCACGCATCCGAACGCCGGCCTGCCGAATGCCTTCGGCGAATACGACGAAACGCCCGAGCACATGGCTGGCGTGATCGGCGGCTTCGCCCGCGACGGCCTGCTGAACATGGTCGGCGGCTGTTGCGGCACCACACCCGCGCATATCAAGGCGATCGCCGACGCCGTGCGCAACCATCCACCGCGCGCGTTGCCGTCTGCCACGCAAGAAGAGGCCGCATAACATGGCGCGTCACACCCGCCGGCATACCCGTTTATCGGGCCTCGAACCGCTGGTCATCACGCCCGACCTGTTGTTCATCAACGTCGGCGAGCGCACCAATGTCACCGGCTCGGCGCAGTTCAAGAAACTGATCAAGGAAGAACGTTACGACGAGGCCGTGGAGGTGGCCCGCCAGCAGGTCGAGAACGGCGCGCAAGTCATCGACATCAACATGGACGAGGGCCTGATCGATTCCGAAGCGGCGATGACCCGTTTCGTGAACCTGATTTCGTCCGAGCCGGACATCGCCCGCGTGCCCTTCATGATCGACTCGTCCAAATGGACGGTGATCGAGGCTGGCCTGCGCTGCCTGCAGGGCAAGGGCATCGTCAACTCGATCTCGATGAAGGAAGGCGAAGCGCAGTTCCTCGAACACGCGCGCAAGGTGCAGCAGTACGGTGCCGCCGCCGTGGTGATGGCATTCGACGAACAAGGCCAGGCCGACACCTGCGCGCGCAAGGTGGAGATCTGCTCGCGCGCCTACGAACTGCTGACGAAGGAACTCGACTTCCTGCCCGAAGACATCATCTTCGACCCGAACATCTTCGCGATCGCCACCGGTATCGAGGAGCACAACAACTACGCGGTGGATTTCATCGAGGCCACCCGCGAGCTCAAGAAGCGCTTTCCGGATTGCCATATCTCCGGCGGCGTCTCCAACGTATCGTTCTCGTTCCGCGGCAACAACATCGTGCGCGAAGCGATCCATTCGGTATTCCTGTTCCACGCCATCAAGGCCGGCATGGACATGGGCATCGTCAACGCCGGCGCGCTGACGATCATGGACGACATCGATCCCGAGCTGCGCGAGCGCGTCGAGGACGTGGTGCTGAACCGTCGCGACGACGCCACCGAACGCCTGCTGGAGATCGCCGACAACTACAAGGGCAAGCGCGGCGAAGCGGTGGTTGAGACACTGGCCTGGCGCGAGAAACACGTACGCGAACGGCTCAGTCACGCACTGGTGCACGGTATCGACCAGTATGTGGTCGAAGACACCGAAGAGGCACGCCAGCTGTCGACGCGCCCGCTCGACGTGATCGAGGGCCCGCTGATGGACGGCATGAACGTGGTCGGCGACCTGTTCGGTGCCGGCAAGATGTTCCTGCCGCAGGTGGTGAAATCCGCCCGCGTGATGAAGAAGGCCGTCGCCTACCTGCTGCCCTTCATCGAGGCGGAAAAGCTGCGCACCGGCGACATGGGCAAGAACAACGGCAAGATCATCATGGCCACGGTCAAGGGCGACGTGCACGACATCGGCAAGAACATCGTCGGCGTGGTGCTTCGCTGCAACAACTTCGAGGTGATCGATCTCGGCGTGATGGTGCCGGCACAGAAGATTCTGGAGGCCGCGATCGCCGAGAAGGCCGACATGATCGGCCTGTCCGGCCTGATCACGCCGTCGCTGGAGGAAATGAGCCAGGTCGCGCGCGAAATGCAGCGGCAGGACTTCCACATCCCGCTGCTGATCGGCGGCGCCACCACCTCGCGCGCGCACACCGCGCTGAAGATCGAACCGCACTACAAGGCCGGCACGGTGTGGGTGAAGGACGCCTCGCGCGCGGTCGGCGTGGCGCAGTCGCTGGTCAGCAAGGAACTGGTCGACGACTTCCTGGCCAAGGTACGCGCCGACTACGCCGACGTGCGCGAACGCCATCGCAACCGTGGTCCCGGCAAGCAGCTGGTACCGCTGGCCAAGGCGCGCGCGCAGCGCTTCAGCTGCGACTGGGCTGCCTACGAACCGCCGCAGCCAAATAAACCTGGTATCACCGTATTCGACGAATACGATCTGGCCGCGCTGCGCCCGTATATCGACTGGACGCCGTTCTTCCAGGCGTGGGAACTGGCCGGTCACTACCCGGCCATCCTCACCGACGAGGTGGTCGGCACGCAGGCCCGCGAGCTGTTCCGCGACGCACAGGCGATGCTGGACAAGATCGTCGCCGGGAAATGGCTGACCGCCCGCGCCGTGATCGGCCTGTGGCCAGCGGCGAACATCGGCGACGATGTGGAAGTGTATGCCGACACCGATGGCACGCAGCGGCTCGCCGTCCTGCACAGCTTGCGTCAGCAGGTCGACAAACCGGTCGAGCGCCCCGATTTCTGCCTGGCCGATTTCATCGCGCCAAAAGACCAGGCGAGACCGGACTGGATCGGTGCCTTCGCGGTCACCGCCGGCATCGGTATCGAGAAACATCTGGCACGCTTCGAGGCCGATTACGACGACTATTCGTCGATCCTGCTGAAGGCACTCGCCGATCGCCTCGCCGAAGCCTTTGCCGAGCACATGCACGAACGCGTGCGTCGCGAATTCTGGGGCTTCGTGCCGGACGAGTCACTCGACAACGACGCGCTGATCGCCGAGAAATACCGCGGCATCCGCCCCGCTCCCGGCTACCCGGCGTGCCCCGACCATACCGAAAAAACCACGCTTTTCACCCTGCTCGACGTCACCCGCAACACCGGCATCGAGCTGACCGAAGGCTTCGCGATGTATCCCACGGCGGCCGTCTCCGGCTGGTACTACTCGCACCCGGAAAGCCAGTACTTCGTGGTGGGCCGGCTTGGCAAGGAACAGGTCGAGGACTACGCACGGCGCAAGGGCTGGACCCTGGCCGAAGCCGAGCGTTGGCTGGCCTCCAACCTCGATTACGACCCCGAATAAACAGCAGGAGCGCACCCTGTGCGCGATGCTCTTGCATGCATCGTGCGAAAGGCCATCGCGCACAGGGTGTGCTCCTACAATTCAAAGGTCATTCAATTGTGTCGCCGGTAACGCTGTTCTTGTGATGACGCAGGTGCACGACCAGGTTGTAGACCGAGACGAACGCCGGAAAGAAGTTCGAGATGATGCCGACCGAATCGTTCTTGCCGACCGTGAAATAAGCCAGCAGCAACGCACTGCCCACCACCGACAGCCACCAGAACGACAGCGGCATCACCACCCGCTTGTGCTTGCGCGTGTAGTACAGCTGGACGAACCAGCGACTGGTGAACATCACCGAACCAAGCAGCCCGACGACCTTCCACGGCGTCAGCTGGAAATGCTGCAAGGCATGCAGGACGTGGGCAAGTTCGGTGCTGAGGAAGTCCATGATCGGGATGCTTTGGCGTTTGAAGATTGGCGAGTTTACAACCCCCTACACCCATCTCCGCGCCTGCCTGTGGCCGCCCGCAGCGCCTTGTCCCGCATGGCGCGCTGGCATGGCCATTGACCCGCACCGCGACTGCCCCTAGAATTCCGCGCTCTCGGCGGGCGATTAGCTCAGCGGTAGAGCACTGCCTTCACACGGCAGGTGTCGCAAGTTCGATCCTTGCATCGCCCACCACCGATTCAGAAACCGACCCATGCGGTCGGTTTCGTCGTTTGGGCAGGCATTTAATTACCTCCGTCCCTTTAAATTAGAACGTCGACATGGTCGCCTCCTAAGTTCCATAGAAGTGCCCGTCCACGGCATGACGACGGACGGGGTGTCGGGAGGCTAGAAACCGCTAAGAGCCGGCGGGCGTATTCCCCTTGCGGGTGTTGTATTAGCCGCCCTCCCGACGCAAGCATCTCGTCGGTTGCACCTACAACTCATGTAGGCACAAAAAACCCACCGGTTTGTCGGAGGTGGGTACCGCTCTTAGAGGAGTTTCTAGGCTCCTTGGGATGGAAGTCTGCTATTGCAGGTGGAGTGTGTCAACAGCTGCGCGCTAAGAATAAAGAATGGTGTCAGGGGCAATTCGAGCGACTTGGTAGACGATCAAAAATTGTCCCTGACACCATTTTGTTCGGGCCAGCTCACTCCGTCCCCATAAATGAGAAGGCTTGATGCCTTTACATACCCCAGCGCGACTTTAGACCCTCTAAATGCTTTGTGTTCTCTGGCGAAGGATGCCTTTGGTAGAAGGTCAAAACATTCTTCCTTGCCTCAACGTCGCCTGTGTCGCCAAGACGCTCAAGCCACAAAACACCTTGATCTTCATCTCCCAGGTAGAGCATGTAATAGTCAACCAGCTTATTGATGGCACTCACGTTACCGTGCACAGCCTGATCTTTGATCTTCGGAAGCTCGGACTGACTGATTGTATAGCGCGCCCCTGGCGTCGGAGCGGCCGCGTCCTGAGTCGCATGAACTGCGCACCCAACGAGCATAAGAAAACTAATCAGAAGAGTCGCTGATATTTGAAAAATGATCTGATTTTGTCGTGTCATGGAAAAGGCCTCATGGTTCCCGGACTATTAGTATCCATTGTGCCGGCGGCGTTCTTTCCAAAAATGAGCGAAGGCCCGGTGGACGTTGGATCTTGGTTGTACCAGACATAGCTAGTCGGGGCGGAGACACTTGGGAAGGCCTTGGTCTTGCTGATGTCTTCCGCGATAGAGTTATCACCCATGCCGGTCCGACACGCGTAGATGATCACTGGCATATTGCTAGTGCAACCTTCTGCTTTTAGCAGATTCACTATCTGCTGAGGGTCATCCATTCGCTTTGTGATGTTTCCTCTGGTGTCATAAATGAAGCTCGGGCTTCCGTGTGAATAAACGAGACATGCATTGGGATCGTCTTTGTATTCATTTGCGCGCTGCAGGAACACAGGATCTCTGTTGCCAAAGAGAATGACTTTCTTGAGACCCAAAAGATCGATGTCTTGAAGAGGGGATGAGTCAACGTAGGAGTACGACGAGAGACCACCCGCAAGCCCAATTGGATCGCTTTGGATGTAGCGCCCGGTTGCCGCCTCGTATTCGCGATTGACGTTGTACCCAAGTCCGCTTTCCGCATCGTAGTACTGGCCCGGGAACCGCAGATTCAGCACATAGCCCGTTGTCGACGTCGGCTGCTGCTCCCCAAACGGATTGCCCTGATAGGCCCATTGCCAGATCACCGCCCCCGTACCGTCGGTGACCACTCGCGGCGTGCTCAGCTGATCGGCCGTCACATAGTTGATCGTGCTGGTGGTCACGCTGCCGTTGATCGTGTTGTCGATCACCGCTACCGGCAGACTGCCCAGCCAAATGTAGTCACGGTTGGTGGTGCCGTATTCGCCGATCAGCTGGCCGGCCTCGCTGTAGGCGTAGCGTTCGGTCACGGCTTGCGGGGACGTGGCCACCTTGCCGATGCGCTCGCCCAGGGCGTTGTAGGTATACGTGCCTGCGGTTTGGCCATTGAGCTGGGCTAGCGTGAGGCGGTTGCGCCCGTTGTAGCTGAAGCCGTAGGTATTGCCGCCGATCACGCTGCCGGTGGTGTTGCCGTCGGCGTCGTTGGCACGCGGTGCGCTGCCGATACTGGCCAGCTGATGCGTGCCGGCGGTGTAGGCATAGCTGCCGGCGCCCGTGACCAGATCGGTCGCGGTCTTGCTCAGCCGGTCACCGGTTGGATTGTAGGTGTAGCTTTCCAGTGCAGTACCGGCATCGGTGATGCCGGTGAGTCGGTACAGCGGATCGTAGCTGTAGGTTTCCAACGCCGGGTTGGCACCCGCGGCGTTGCCGATCGCCGTGATGTCGCCCATCGCATCGCGCGCAACATGCAGGTTCAGCGCCGGGCTGGTCAAGTCGGTGAGCCGGTAGTTGGCGTCATACGTGCGCGTGATGGTCTGGCCGTTGCCCAAGGTGTAGCTGCTGATCGGCCCGAACGGCAGCCAGGTCACATTGCTGACCACGGTAGACGCCGCGGTGGTGGTGCCGCTGGGCGTGACCGTGACACCGCTGACCCGACCGTCGCTGTCGTATGTGTAGCTGATGGCCGTCTGGTCGGGCGTGCTCACGCCGCTCAGACGATCTGCCGGGGTATATGTATACAGCGTGGTGTCCGCCTGGCTCGCGGTCGCCTGCCGCTTCTGGATGACGTTGCCCCGACCGTCGTAGCAGAACGCGGTGGTTACCCCACCCTCCACGATGCGCGTCAGCCGGCCGATCGGACTGGACGCCGTGCACCCGGTGACCGCATTGGCTTCGTCGTAGGCATAGCTGACGTTGAGTGTGGTGTCGGTGTAGCTGGTACCGGTGAGGTGATTGCCGGCGTCGTAGGTCGAGGTGCTGACGATGCCGTTGGCATCGGTATGCGTGAGGCGATTGCCGGCCGCATCGTAGGTGTCGGTGCTGGTGCCGGTATCCGGGCTGTGCAGCTGGGTGCGGTTGCTCAGCCCGTCGTAGCTGTAGGTGGTACTGAGGGCGGTGGGGTCGGTGACGCCGGCCAGGCGGTCCAGCGCATCCAGGCTCACCGTGGTGGTGGTGTTCTGGGTCGCCGTGTCGGTGCCATTGTAGTTGGCGATCGTGCTGGTCAGCCGATTGAGCGCATCGAAGCCCTGATGGCTCTGATAACCCAAGGCATCGGCGCTGTGCACAAGGTTGCCGTTGGCATCGTAGCTGTCGCTGTAGCCTGCGCTGAAGACCGTGTGACTCAGTCCATCGACGAGGGCCGTCAGCTGCCCCAGGGTGTTGAAGGTACGCGACAGGCTCTTGTGCACGGCACCGCTGCTGTCGTCGATCTGTTCGGCGGTCTTGTTGCCGGCGGCATCGAGCGTGTACTGGATGTAGTTGCCCTGGGCATCGGTGATGCGGGTCAGGCGATGGGCCGCGTCATAGGTGTAGCTGGTGATGATGTTGTCCGGGTCGGTGATCGAGGCGACCGCGCCGTACGGGGTGTAACCGATCGTGGTGGTGGCACCCCCGACACTGCGTGAGGCCAGCCAGCCGCGCGGGGTGTAGGTCAACGTGGTGACCACCCCATTGGCATCCTGCAGGCTGGTCACGCGGCCTGCACCGTCGTAGGTCAGATACGTCGTGGTGTGACCCAAGGCATCGGTCACCGACTGCAGGTCACCGTGATGCGACGTGGCGCTGTCGGTCAGGTAGTAGGCGTACGTCGTGGTCTGGGTCAGGTCCGTGCGCGGGCCCGTGGCCGAGAGCAGCAATCCGATGATCGGGCACTGAGTCGTATCGACGGCCGGGCAGTAGGTGTAGGTCCAGCGGCGCACCCCCGTCGGCGGCGTGCCACTGGTGGCGCAGGTGTAGGACACCGCGGGATCGATCTCGCAGCGGGCCAGCGGTTGGCCAGCGGTGTTGTAGACCCAGGCGGTCGAGGCCACGGTGGCGCCGCTGGCATTGAGCACGGTGCGCGTCAGGGGAACGCGAAGCGTGGTGTTCCAGGTGGTGTTGGTGGTGCGCTGACTCGGCGCGCCTGAAGCATCAATTTCTTGATCGAGCAAGCCATTGGCGTCGTAAGTGGTGGTCGTGAGATTGCCCTTGAAGTCGGTCGTCGTGGCGGGATAGCCGTTCGTGTCGAACGTCTGCGACTGGAAGGATTCTCCACACTGCGGCCCGCATGGCTGATCGAACGAAGCGGCTTTGACCACACCCTGCACCACCGAGAAACCCATCTTGGAGGTGATGCCCAGCGGGTACTGCACCGTCGAGGTGCCGTCGCTGTTGTAGGTAATTTGGGTGTTATTGACGCTACCTACCAAGCTGGAAGAAGTAGCCAGCCCGGCACTGTTGTAGGTGGTACTTGCATAGCGTGCACCGGTTTCGTCGATGACACCGGTCAGCGCAAAAGCCAGATTGGCACCGCTCGTCAGCGTGGATTCGTTATAGACATATTGGCGCGAGTGACCGTCCGGATATTGCGCAGATATCAGTCGGTCCAACGAGTCGTAGCCATAAACAATTGTTCCACCATCAGGCAAGACGACTTGGCTGACGTGATGATTGCTGTCGTAGGAGAACTGAAGTTGTCGATTTGACGTATCGGTAACAGTGATCAGCAACCCCGATGCAGGGGCTACCGTCGCTGGTGTTGCGGCTGTACTGTAAGTCAGCGCAATGCCGTTGTGGGTGTCGTCGCTGACAGATTGCAACACGCCGTTGGCATCATAGAGCTCGACATGCCGCGAGGCAGCAACCGTCAGGGCGTAACCCGTCGCAACACCGCTGGTATTGTCCGTCTCCACCAAGGTATCGGCGCTGTCAGGATCACCGACCCACTGGCTGCCGGTCTTAGTAAAATTCTCGCCCGTACTATCTGGACGATATGCCGTAATGACAGTGCCGGGGCCGCCGCTGAACTGTAGGGAACGCTCGAAACTATGCCGCCAATGCGCGCCCATAGTCACAGACAGCGTGGTGCCATCGCTGTTGTAAAAGCGCCGCAGGGTCAGCCATGCATTATCCGTGTAGTCATTTTCCTGCAGATAATCATTGCCTGTGGCGGCATTGATCGGATCGGCCACCATGTTCGCGCTGGTGGACTTGCCGGGCGTGCCTTCATGGGCTTTGCAATTACACCCTGGATCACCCCGATTTTTGTCGGGTACGGAACCCGTGCGTGGCGGCGTCCCTACGATGAACGCATAGGCAGGGTAAAGTCCATCACAAACATATTGGGTATCGTATGCACAAACGCGCCAAGACTGCTGGATTACGGTCTCATAATGCGTGCCGTTTAATATAGTTCTCTCGCTCGTAGTAGGATCAAGTCGAACATAATACGTGCCTGGCGGCGGAGGACTCAGGCCGGTCCCTGCGTCACAGGCTGCATCATAAGAAATAATCCAGTTATTGTATGCGTCAGCACGCGAATCCGCTGTCCCACTATCAGCACAAATGCCATTGGAAAAATCGCTGCAGTCTTTAACCGGAGGCGTCCCCACTCCGCACCAGTTATCTGCATGCGCGACGCGCAAGGTGCAAGCCCAGAGCGCGAGCGCCATGAAGACGAACACATACCAAGTTCTTTTGCGCTTGTGCGCATCTGGACTGAAGTTATCGGTTGCCGAGGGACTGAGCACCCTCGCGGCCTCCAATTCTTCGATTGTTCGGACAAGGGGGCGCGAGATTTCCACCCCTGTAAAACTCTCTTCGCTCACTCGATCAGGCCAAGCACATCCGATAGGCGCTGCGCCTACAAACTCCATGTATCCCCCTGGCACACACTTGCAGTATTGGCGTTGCTTGGTCCACACGAACGGTGAACAACCCTAAGTGCACTTTATAGTAAACCGTCGCGCCGATGAGGTGGCCTTGGCTGCTGTCAGAACCTACAGGTTCGCCCGAAAGCGCATCTCTCTATCGTTGCCAAGAGGTCGCCTAAGTTCACAAGCATCTGCAACATGGCCAAGTCGGCATGCCGGGTTGCTTGAACTAAGGACGACTTCTGTGGGCTGATCATTGGATACACCTCGGCGCCCGTCCCCCTCGGGCGCCATTTTTTTTGGCTGCACAAAACCCTTCGCGCACTGGACAGAACTGCGCGCACCGATGCAGTGAATGCTCCATTGACCATCATCACTTTGCTTAAGCGCACAGACGATGCATGGCAGCACAGCAAGGAGAAAGGCCCCCTTTCGGGGGGGGCAGTGAACCAGGC
>NZ_MUNR01000008.1 GCF_002001045.1 Rhodanobacter sp. C01
ACACAATTCACCTGCGCACACTGTCAAAGATCTTCTCGCTTGTCGCCGATTTCTCGGTGACGCCCCAAGACGTTTCGTCCTAGGTGAGCCGCCCATTCTACATCGCTTTTGGTGACCGTCAACACCCGTGAAGAAGAATTTTTCGTCGTCGGTTGTTGCGGAGACCTTCGCGAAAGGGCGTTTCGTCGAAGGGGGACGAATCATAGCGCTGTGGCGTACATCTGGGAAGGGCTTCGTGCATTTTTTCTGTCACGAAAGACGCAGGTGGCGGCGACACTACACTTCGCATGGCTTCCCTCCGCCTATGGATGAGTGCACCTGATGAGAAGAATGCTCACACCCCTGTTGCTCTTGCTGACCAGTTGCACCAACACGGCTCCCGCGAGCACGAGTCATGCAACGCCCGCCGTGAAGTTGCATGGGCAGCGCTTTTCGGTCGAATTCGCCACTGACGAGACCAGCCGCGTGCACGGCCTGATGATGCGCAGCGCGCTCGCCGCCGATCACGGCATGCTGTTTGTGTTTCCCGACACGGCCCCACGCGCATTCTGGATGAAGAACACGCTGATCCCGCTCGACATCCTGTATTTCGACGCGGATCGCCGACTGGTTTCAATGCAGCTGGATGTGCCGCCGTGCAAGGCTGATCCCTGCCCAACCTATCCAAGCAATGCAGCTGCCCGTTACGTACTGGAGCTCTCGGCCGGCACGGTGCAGCGCATCGGCGCAAGGGCGAACGATGAACTGAAGATCGACGGGGAGGTCGGAGCGGTGCGTTGAGCGACCGTTGCCGACCGATCCAGCAGGCCGACGCGATAGGGAATCAGATCCTCGGGACGCAGTCTCTCCAGTGCGTCCCAATCGTCTTCGAACGGAATGAATTGCTGCATGGGATGCTCCACGGCGTGACACACCAGATGATCGTGCGCAAGAGCATCAGAGCAGACGGCCCGGTCAATCCGGTGACGGGTTCGGGCCGTTTGCAGGCAGGGTGAGGCGTTCAGTCGATTTCGATCATCTCAAAATCGTCCTTGGTGGTGCCGCAATCCGGACAGGTCCAGGTATCGGGCACAGCTTCCCAGCGCGTGCCGGGAGCGATGCCTTCATCGGGCACGCCCACGGCTTCGTCATAGATATAGCCGCAGACGACGCACATCCATTTACGCAAGGCTGCGGTTTCGGTGGAGCTCTGGCTCATGGTCGGACTTCTTTGCTTACGGTTGAATGACGCATTCTCTCAACTCGTCCGACAATGCGAAAGCATGCCGACACCATCGGACGCCCTATCCACCCATTCGAGACCCGTACTTGAAACAATCCCTGCAACTGAGCGGCCACGGTCTGTACGTGATTACCGATGGGCCGCGCCCTGACCTGCTGGATGTCGTCGCGCAGGCGCTGGCCGGTGGTGCACGGCTCCTGCAGTACCGCGACAAGAGCGCCGATACAGCACGACGCCACGCGGAAGCCTTTGCACTCAGGCAATTGTGTACGACCCATGCGGTACCGCTGATCATCAACGACGACGTTGCCCTGGCACATGCCGTGGCGGCAGACGGTGTGCACCTGGGCAGGGACGACGACGATACCGCTGCGGCACGTGCCGTGCTGGGCGAAGGCGCGATCATCGGCGTGTCATGTTACGACTCACTGCCACGCGCGCAGACGGCAGCACGCGCCGGCGCGAGTTACATCGCCTTCGGTGCGTTTTTCGCCTCGCCCACCAAGCCGCTGGCGCCGCATGCCCCGCTCGACCTGCTGAGGCAAAGCGCCGCGCTGGGCGTGCCACGGGTGGCGATTGGCGGCATCACGCCTGACAATGCCGCTTCCCTGGTGAAAGCGGGCGCGGATTATCTCGCCGTGATTTCCGCGATCTTTGGCGCCGCCGACGTGCGCGCTGCAGCCCGACGCTTCACCGACCTTTATTCCCAAGATTGAGAATCTGACGATGAGCAACCACGAACTCTTCCAACGCGCGCAGAAACTGATGCCCGGCGGCGTGAACTCGCCGGTGCGCGCGTTCAAGTCGGTCGGCGGCGAACCGTTCTTCACCGCACGTGCCGATGGCGCCTATCTGTGGGACGTGGAAGGTACGCGCTATATCGACTATGTCGGCTCGTGGGGACCGATGATCGTCGGCCACAACCATCCGGCGGTGCGCGAAGCGGTCGAACGCGCAGTGAAGAACGGCCTTTCGTTCGGCACGCCCTGCGCGGCCGAAGTGACCATGGCCGAGACGATCACCAAGCTGATTCCGTCGATCGAGATGGTGCGCATGGTCAACTCCGGCACCGAGGCCACCATGTCGGCGATCCGGCTGGCGCGTGGCGCCACCGGTCGCGCGAAGATCGTGAAGTTCGAGGGCTGCTATCACGGCCACGGCGACAGCTTCCTGGTCAAGGCCGGCTCCGGCGCGCTGACGTTCGGCGTGCCGACTTCGCCGGGCGTGCCGAAGGCGAGTGCCGATCTCACGCTCACCCTGCCCTACAACGATCTCGATGCCGCGAAGGCGCTGTTCGCCGAGCAAGGCCATGAGATTGCGGGCCTGATCATCGAGCCGGTCGCCGGCAACATGAACTGCATCCTGCCGAAGGACGGTTATCTGCAAGGCCTGCGCGAGCTGTGCACGCAGCACGGCGCTCTGCTGATCTTCGATGAGGTGATGACCGGCTTCCGCGTCGCCCTCGGCGGCGCGCAGGCGCATTACGGCGTGACTCCCGACCTCACCACGTTCGGCAAGATCATCGGCGGCGGCATGCCGGTAGGTGCCTATGGTGGCCGTCGCGACCTGATGGAACAGATTGCACCGAGTGGCCCGATCTATCAGGCCGGCACGCTGAGCGGCAATCCGGTGGCGATGGCCGCGGGCTTGGCGATGCTTGAACTGATCCAGACGCCGAGCTTCCATGACCAACTCGCCGCGCGCACACGTCTGCTCGCCGACGGCATCCAATCGGTAGCCGATGGCGAAGGCGTCGCCTTCAGCACCAATCGCGTCGGCGGCATGTTCGGGCTGTTCTTCACCAACGAAAAGGTGGAGAGCTACACGCAGGCTATAGCGGCGGATACGGCGCTGTTCAACCGCTTCTTCCACGGCATGCTGAAGCGTGGCGTGTACCTTGCGCCGTCAGCCTTCGAGGCCGGCTTCATGTCCAGCGCGCACAGCGAGCAGGACATTGCCGATACGCTGGAAGCGGCACGCGGCGCCTTGCGCGAGGCGAAGGGCTGATCACCACTGACCGGTGTTGGGCATCGACGCCCACGGCTCCTGCGGCGGCAAGCGACCTTCCTGTAACAACTCGATCGAGATCAGATCGGGCGAACGCACGAAGGCCATGTGACCGTCACGCGGCGGCCGATGGATGATGCACCCCATCGCCTGCAGCCGTGCGCAGGTGGCGTAGATGTCGTCGACGCGAAATGCCAGATGGCCGAAGTTGCGTGCCGAGCCGTAATCCTCCTGCGCACCCCAGTTGTAGGTCAGCTCGATTTCCGCCTCGGGACTTTCCGCCGCGGCTAGAAACACTAGCGTGTACTTGCCTTCGGGGACTTCCTTGCGACGCACTTCACGCAGGCCCAGGCCCTCGCAGTAGAACTGCAGCGAAGTGTCGAGGTCACGCACACGTACCATGCTGTGCAGATATCTCATCGGAAATGCTCCTCCTCGACGTAGCGATCTTCAGGTTGCCACGAAATCGTTCAATGCCGTGTGCAGGCGTGCAAGTCCTTCGGCCAGCTCGTCATCGGTGATCGTCAGCGGCGGCACGAACCGCAATACATCCGGGCCGGCCTGCAGCAATAGCAGGCCATGCGCGGCGGCGTGATCGAGCACCGCACCTGCTTTGCCCTTGAATGCGTCGGCCAGCACCGCACCGATCATCAGGCCGCGCCCGCGCACCTCGCTGAACAGCTTCAGCTGATGGTTGATACGTGCCAGTCCCGCGCGCAGCTCATTCGCCTGACGCTCCACGTTCCTCAGCACAGTGGGCGACGCGAGCTTGGCCAGCGCGACGCGGGCGACGGCGGAAGCCATCGGGTTGCCGCCGAAGGTGGTGCCATGCGAGCCGTACTGCATCACCTCAGCCACCTTTGGCCCGGCCAGCATCGCACCGATCGGGAAACCGCAACCAAGTGCCTTGGCCAGCGTCACGATGTCCGGCACGATCCCGTCCTGTACATGCGCAAACAGCGTGCCGGTGCGGCCCATGCCACACTGGATCTCGTCCAGTACCAGCAGCGCATCGTGTTCATCGCACAGCTCGCGAACGCGCCTGAGAAACTCCGGCGCAGCTGGCAGTACACCGCCCTCACCTTGCACCGGCTCCAGCATTACCGCGGCGACGTCGCCCGCGGCGAACGCGGCCTCCAACGCAACGGCGTCGTTGAAATCGAGATAGCGGAACCCGCCTGGCAAAGGCTCGTACCCTTCCTGGTATTTCGGTTGCGCCGTGGCGGTGACCGTAGCCAGCGTGCGACCGTGGAACGAGCCACGGAACGTGATGATCACCCGCCGCTCCGGCGCACGGCCTTTCGACGCGGCCCACTTGCGCACCAGCTTGATCGCTGCTTCGTTCGCCTCTGCACCGGAGTTGCACAGGAACACTCGCTCGGCAAAGCCCGAAGCATTCACCAGTTCCTCGGCCAGCCGCAGCGGCGGCTCGGTATAGAACACGTTGCTGCTGTGCCACAGCTTGTGCGCCTGCGCGCTCAGCGCGGCGAGCAGATCCGGGTCCTGATGACCCAGCGCATTCACCGCGATGCCGGCGCCGAAGTCGACGTAGTCACGCCCCTGCGTATCCCACACCCGCGCGCCCTTGCCGTGATCCAGCACCACCTCGCGTGGTCTGTACACCGGCAACCAGTAACGCTTGCCGAGATCCATCAGGATGGGTGCGGACGGGACCTGCGTATGCATGACATGCTCCGGGCATGGCCGCCGGGGCGATGCCGTCAAAGTGGGTGAGGGTGCCGCGCATCCTAGCCCAGCGAAATCCCGCAACACCAGTCATCCGCTGATCGCGACGCCAGAGCTCGACGGAATCGGACGGCTCCTGCCGTTCCGTGCAATCCGACACTCCACGCAACAAGCCTGGCGGTGACCCGTTCACCCGGGGCGCACACGATCCCGGTAACCATGCAGAACTGGGCATGGCGCCCCGAGTGCGGGATTGCCGGATGAACTTCAGGGTGCTGTGCACATCCCGAGTCGCTGGAGCCAGACAGCTATCAAGCTGCCGTCGCTGGCCGCCCCATGAACTGGCCATTTCCGCGCAACTCGCCCAAGGCCACCTTGTGCTTCTTGCACAGGCGGTAGACAGTTACCCGCGACACCTTGAGACGGCGCGCGCATTCACTGATGTTGAAATGGCTTTCACGCAGGCAGGTCAGCACGGCCTCGCGCTCGGCCGCCACGCGCGAAAAACCAAGACTGGAGCGATCCGCAGGCAGTTGCAAGTCCTGCAGATCCAGATCAGCTGCGCTGATGAGCGAACTCTCGGTCATCACCGCCGCCCGTTGCACTCGATTGATCAGCTCGCGCACGTTGCCAGGCCACGCGAACCCGCGAAGCGCCTGTCGTGCGTCATTGCTGAACACACGGGCGCGACCACCGTGCTGCTCATGGAACACGTCGAGAAAGTGCTGGGCAAGTACGTCGATATCGTCCTTGCGTTCGCGCAATGCCGGCACACGCAGGCGCAGCACGTTGAGTCGGTAATACAGATCCTCGCGGAAGGAACCCTGCGCCACGGCCTTGTCGAGATCCACATGCGTCGCGGCCAACACGCGCACGTCCAGCCTGATCAGTTGACTGGAGCCGACCCGCTCAAGCGTCCCCTCCTGCAACAGGCGCAAGAGGCTGGTCTGTGCATCCTGCGGCAGATCGCCGACCTCATCGAGGAACACCATGCCTCCGCTGGCGGCTTCGAAATGACCGATACGTCGCGCATTGGCGCCGGTAAAAGCACCGCGCTCATGCCCGAACAATTCGGACTGCACCAGATTCGGGGGAAGCGCCCCGCAGTTGATTGCCACGAAGGGCAGTTCGCGGCGTGCCGACAACCGGTGCAGCGCACGGGCAAGAACTTCCTTGCCGGTACCGGTCTCGCCCGTGATCAGCACCGGCAGATCCACCGACGCGAATTTTTGCAGGCTGGCCACGACGGTGCGCATCGCGTGGCTATGCACGCCGATGACCCCGGGAATGTTCACTTCAACCGCCTCAACCGCCGCCGACGGGGAGCCTGCAAACTTCATCAGCGTGTCGATCAGGCGTTGCATGTCAACCGGGACCGTAAAAAACTCGGCGCTGGCCTGAAGAATGCGCTCCACTGCCGTCGAGCGTGCTGCTGGTTCCGGAGAAACCAACGCCAGCCACGGCAGCCATGGATGCGTGGCCATCACTTGCGCCATCGACTGCACCGCATCGATACCGCCTTGGCGCAGGTCGGCCATCGCCACGACGATATCGTCATGCCGCGTGCCGATGCCATCCTGCAGCTGCGCGTCAGCCACGCGCGTATGCCAACCCGCCTGCGCCAGGAGTGCACGTTCCTCATTCCCCGAATGACCGAACCAGACTACACAGCGTCTGGGCGTTTCTTTGCTAGTCATGGAGATGCCCCTTAGCCCTTCCGGGGTGACTGACTGCAGTTCGGATGAAATATCGGGACGTCCCTACGTCCCGTCACCTTCGCACTCGCCGTCAGATATCGCCGCGAGGTGATGTTTTCCGAGTTATATACTCCGTCTGAAAAGCAAGTTCATGACAAAAGGGCACATTTCTGCCGGAATGACCACTTCCATACGATGTATGACTTGCGCACGAATTGACAGGCGATCAGCCATGCCCGCCCGAAATACCGCGAGATTTTACGACCCTCAGCCCAGGAAAAGATCCGGCAACAGCGAGGCACCCGGCTGCACTGCGTATGCATCGAAATCACGGATTCCCGTGTCGCGCAGAACATCCTCGTCGATGGCGAAGTGGCCGGTATAACCATGTGCCGGGCGAGTCAGGATGGCGTGAGCTGCGTCGGCGACAATTTCCGGCTTGCGGCAATGCTCAGGTTTCACGCCATCGATCATGCCGATCGCCGCGGTGGCGATCACCGTGCGCGGCCACAAGGCATTCACTGCGATGCCGAGCGGGGCGAATTCCGCACTCATGCCAAGTACGCACAGGCTCATGCCGTACTTGGCGATCGTGTAGGCCGTGTGCGGTGCAAACCACTTCGGATCGAGGTTCAGTGGCGGCGACAACATCAACACATGCGGATTGGCCGCCTGCTTCAGATACGGCAGGCAGCTCCGGGTGACCAGAAAGGTACCGCGGGTGTTGACCTGATGCATCAGGTCGTAGCGCTTCATTGGCGTATCGGCGGTGCCGGCCAGCCAGATCGCGCTGGCGTTGTTGACCACGACGTCGATGCCGCCGAAATGTTCGGCGGCCTGCGCCGCCGCGGCGCGCACCTGCTCCTCTTCACGAATGTCCACCTGCAAGGCCAGCGCCTTGCCACCAGCCTCCTTCACCGCTGCCGCGGCAGTATGGATGGTGCCGGGAAGCTTCGGATTCGGCACGCCACTTTTGGCTGCGATCACCACATTCGCGCCATCGCGCGCAGCGCGCAGCGCGATCGCCAGTCCGATGCCGCGCGAGGCACCGGTGATGAACAAGGTCTTGCCAGCCAGGGTGGTCATGCACATCGACTCCATCAGGAAATATCAGTTGAAACCGGATCAGCTTGACGGTTGCCGGCTCACGGCTTCTGGAAGCGCGGCAGGATGTCACGCAATTCCGCCAGGCGCAGTATCGGATCACTCAACTCAAGCATATGTTGCTGTTCGTGCACATCCAGCGGCAGCAGCTCGGCCAGGCGCAGACCCAACCAGCTGGCATCGTCGTAGGCGCTGCGCGGGGCATGTCGCCAGTGCGGCGCCATGGTTTCGATCAGCCGCTCGAGAATGCTCTGCAGCAACGCAAACTCCACCGGCACCGGCAGCTCCGGTTCAACCGGCCAGACCTCCGCATCGCCGCGCAGCAGGCCATCGGTGCGCACCCGTGTGCGGGCAACCCGGAAGCGCGAGCCGCCCTCGACCACGATGCCCAGCAGGCCGTCCTCGCCACGATGAAAATCGCTGATGCGAGCAATCGTGCCGATCGCTGCCGGAATCGCGGGCTCGCCGGCCTCTCGCCCTTCGAGAATCAGGCATACGCCGAAACCGGTGCCATGGCGCGTGCACTCGCGCACCAGGTCGAGATAGCGTGGCTCGAAGATGCGCAGCTGCAGCCGGCCACCGGGGAACAGCACGGAGGTCAGCGGGAACAAGGGCATTTCGATAAGTGGCGACTGGGCAGCCATAGGGCGAGTGTAGCCAGTGCCATGGAACCGGTCAGCGACCTCGCCAGCAACAACCAGCTCAGATCTGGCGCAGGCGCTCGACGAAACGCCGCGGCGCCGCCTCGAACCCGCCATTGGACATGAAGATCACCTGGTCACCCGGAGATGCCTGGGCGTGCAACGCCTCGATCAGCGCATCCACCGTCGGCGCAGTACGACCACGGCCAGCCAGCGCCGCGGTGACATGGCCCGCATCCCATGGCAACTCGGGACGATGAAGGAACACCACGCTGTCGGCATCAGCCAGCGAGGGCGCCAGTGCCTCGGCATGCGCGCCCTGCCGCATCGAGTTGGAACGCGGCTCCAGCGCCACCAGGATGCGCGCGTTGCCGACCTTCGCGCGCAGTCCGGCCAGCGTGGTGGCGATCGCGGTCGGGTGATGGGCGAAATCGTCGTACACACGCACGCCATTCACCTCGCCGACCAGTTCCATGCGCCGCTTGACGCTCTCGAAACTGGCGAACGCGGGCAGCAGGACGCGCGGATCGGCGCCGGCAGCAGTTGCCGCGGCCAGCGCGGCCAGCGCATTCATCACGCTGTGGTTGCCGAGTAGCGACCAGCGCACCTCGCCGATCAGCTCGCCATGGCGCTGCACGGTGAACACCGAACCATCCCCCTCGACCAGCGTGGCCTGCCAGTCGCCGCTACCGATGCCGAAGGTCTCCACCGGTGTCCAGCAGCCCATCGCCAGCACTTCGACCAGATGCGCATCCGCCGCGTTCACGATCAGGCGGCCATTGCCCGGCACCGTGCGCACCAGATGGTGGAACTGGCGCTGGATCGCCGCCACATCCGGGAAGATGTCGGCGTGATCGTATTCGAGGTTGTTGAGGATCGCGATGCGCGGCCGGTAGTGCACGAACTTCGAGCGCTTGTCGAAGAACGCGGTGTCGTATTCGTCCGCCTCGATCACGAACGGCTTGCCCTGCCCCAGCCGGGCCGACACGCCGAAATTGCCCGGTACACCGCCGACCAGGAAGCCCGGTGCGAGTCCAGCTTCCTGGAGCAGATGCGCCAGCAGACTGGTGGTAGTGGTCTTGCCGTGAGTGCCGGCCACCGCCAGCACTTCGCGGCCGGCCAGCAATGTCTCACCCAGCCATTGCGGGCCGGAGATGTAGGGCAACTGGGCGTCGAGCATGTATTCGACCGCGGGATTGCCGCGCGTCATCGCATTGCCGACTACCACCAGATCAGGCTGGCCGTGATCAGGTCCGGCCTGCAGATGTTCGGCGGCATAGCCACTCATCAACGTGATGCCAAGTGCTTCGAGTTGGGTGCTCATCGGCGGATAGACGTTGGCGTCGGAGCCTTCGACCGCATGGCCCAGCTCGCGTGCCAGCGCAGCGACACCACCCATGAAGGTGCCGCAGATGCCGAGGATATGCATGCGCATGCCGGAGAGGATTCCTTGAAAGCCTCTCCCCTATCGGCAAGGGAGAGGCATGGGCTCAGCCGTTGGCTGCTGCCGATTCTTGCTGCAGGGCGCGCTTGACCCGCGCGGTGACTTCGCTCAGTTCACCGACACCGTCGACCACCTGCAGCTTGCCGCGCTTCGCGTAGAAGTCGGCCACTGGCGCGGTCTGCTCGGCGTAGATCGCCAAACGCTTGCGCACGGTGTCCGGATTGTCGTCGACACGACCTTCCGCCTTGAAGCGGATCTCGGTGCGGGCAATGATCGCCTCGTTCGGCACATCGAGCTTCACTACGGCATCCAGCGGCTGACCGAGCTTGGCCAGCAGGTGATCGAGCGCATCAGCCTGAACCAGATTGCGCGGGTAACCGTCGAGGATGAAACCGGCCCGGGCATCGTCCTGGGCCAGACGCTCTTCCAGCATGCCGAGGAGGATGTCATCGGAGACCAGCTGACCGGCATCCATCACCGCCTTGGCCTTGAGTCCCATCGCGGTACCCGCCGCAACGGCGGCGCGCAACATGTCACCGGTCGAGATATGCGGCACACCCAGTTCGATCTTCAGCCGGGCGGCCTGCGTACCTTTGCCCGAGCCGGGCGCACCAAGTAGGACGAGTCGCATAATGCTCCACAAGTTTGGCCGGCTGCCGCACACTGCAGCAGCCCGCCAGATTCCGAGAATTGGCTGTCAAATTAGCCGCTGCACCCGGTGCCGTCAAACGGAAGGCGCCGTCTTCGGCAGCCAAATGCTTGTTGCCGCAAAAGATTGTCGTTGACTGCCCGCTTCGTGCCGCCACCTGATCGAGGATCCCCATGAGTCCGAACCGTCGCCGCCCGCCCGCCATCGTCGGCAACCTGCTGTACGCCCAGTCCGGTGGCGTCACTGCTGTCATCAACGCCACGGCTGCCGGCGTGATCGAGGCTGCCCGCGCCAAAGGTATGAAGGTGTACGCAGCACGCAACGGCATTCTCGGCGCACTGCGCGAGGAGTTGATCGACACCTCGAAAGAGTCCGCCGCCGCCATCGCCGCGCTGCGCCATACGCCGGGTGGCGCCTTCGGCAGCTGCCGCTACAAGCTGAAGTCGCTGGAGGACAACCGCGCCGAATATGCGCGGCTGATCGATGTGTTCCGTGCCCACGACATCCGCTGGTTCCTCTACAACGGCGGCAACGACTCGGCCGATACCGCGCTGAAGATCTCGCAGCTCGGCAAGGCGATGGGCTACGACATCCGCTGCATCGGCGTGCCGAAGACGGTGGACAACGACCTGGCCGTCACCGACTGCTGCCCGGGCTTCGGCTCGGTGGCGAAATACACCGCGATCTCCACGCTGGAGGCGAGCCTCGACGTCGCCTCGATGGCCGAGACCTCGACCAAGGTGTTCATCCTCGAAGTCATGGGGCGCCATGCCGGCTGGATCGCCGCTGCTGCTGGACTCGCCGGTGAAGGTGCGGACGCGGCACCGCACATCATCCTGTTCCCTGAGAACGTGTTCGATGAAAAAGCGTTCCTGGCGAAGGTGAAGGCCACCGTCGAGCGCGTGGGCTGGTGCACCGTGGTCGCCTCCGAAGGCGTGCGCAATGCGGCCGGACAGTTCCTCGCAGAAGCCGGTACACGCGATGCCTTCGGTCACGCGCAGCTCGGCGGTGTGGCGCCAGTGCTGGCTGCCCTGGTGAAGGAGAAGCTCGGTTACAAATACCACTGGGCGTTGCCCGATTACCTGCAGCGCTCCGCGCGGCATGCCGCGTCCAAGGTCGACGCCGAGCAGGCCTTCGCCGTCGGCAAGGCCGCGGTCGAGTACGCGCTGGCCGGGATGAATGCGGTGATGCCGGTGATCGTGCGCAACAGCGACGCACCGTATCGCTGGAAGGTCGAACCGGCAGCGCTGGCGAAGATCGCCAACCGCGAAAAGAAGATGCCGAAGAACTTCATCAGCCGCGACGGTTTCGGTATCACTGCCGTCGCACGCCGTTATCTGGCACCGCTGATCCAGGGTGAGGCGCCCCTGCCCTACGGCAAGGATGGCCTGCCGCGTTATGTGCAGTTGAAGAACACCGCGGTGGCGAAAAAGCTGCCTGTCTTTCAGCGCTGAAGCGCAAATCCGTGCGGTGCATCCCGATCAGCTGAGCCCAGCCTGAAGCCATCATGGGCCAGCTGCCCCTTGTTCAGACGCATGTTTTTACGATTCCTCCAGCCCGAGTCGATCACCGCACCGTTGCGGTCACGACCTCCACGGAGGAATCCATGATGAAACTCATCAACCACCTGCTCGTTGCCACTGCCCTGCTCGCGACCACCAGCGTGGTGCTGGCTGCCCCAGATCGCGACAATCATGGACGCCATGATCGTGACCACCACGGACATAACCGCGGCCACGACGACCACCGGCACGGCGATGACCATGGCCGCTACGGCTACCACGATGGCGGGCCTCGCAATTATGGTCGTCCGCACTGGCAGCGTGGCCATCGCTACGATGGCCCGACCTATGTCGTGCGCGACTACGGCCATTACCGCCTGCGTCAGCCACCGCGCGGTTACCACTGGGTGCGCGCGAACAACGACTTCCTGCTGGTCGCCGTCGCCACCGGCATCATCCTGGACGTCGCGCTGCATTGATCCAGCATCGACACACATGATCCAAGGCCATGCCATGCGCATGGCCTTTTTCTTTTCAAAATGATGGCATCCCTGCGCGCTGCGCCGCACAACAGCCTGTGCAACAAGGTCTGCCTATACTCCATGAGACCGCCTGTTTCGGCGGCCGCTTACAACCCATGGGGAGGCTCAGATGTTGCAGCAGTATGGCTGGATCGTTCTGGCGTGTGCGGTAGTGGCGATTTTGTATGGCGCGATTTCCGCGCGCTGGATCCTGGCGCAATCGCCGGGCAACGATCGGATGCAGGAGATTGCGGCAGCCATCCAGGAAGGCGCACGCGCTTACCTCAACCGCCAGTACACCACCATCGGGGTGGTCGGTGTGGTGCTGCTGCTCCTGATCGGCTTCTTTCTCAATTGGCCGACGGCGATCGGCTTTCTATTCGGCGCGATTCTTTCCGGCGCTGCCGGCTACATCGGCATGAATGTATCCGTGCGCGCCAACGTGCGCACGGCCGAAGCTGCACGGCGCGGCTTGGGACCGGCGATGGATGTGGCATTCCGCGGCGGTGCGATCACCGGCATGCTGGTGGTCGGTCTGGCCCTGCTGGGCGTTACCGGTTACTGGCTGGTGCTCAACCACCTGGGCATCAGCGGTGAGCCTGCCCTGCATGCACTGGTGGGACTGGCCTTCGGCAGCTCGCTGATCTCGATCTTCGCGCGCCTCGGTGGCGGCATCTTCACCAAGGGTGCCGATGTCGGCGCCGACCTGGTTGGCAAGGTCGAAGCCGGCATTCCCGAGGATGATCCGCGCAACCCGGCGGTGATCGCCGACAACGTCGGTGACAACGTGGGCGACTGTGCCGGCATGGCGGCCGATCTGTTCGAGACCTATGCGGTGACCGTGATCGCCACGATGCTGCTGGCCGGTCTGACCTTTGCCAACAATCTCAACGCGGTGCTGTACCCGCTGGTGCTGGGTGCCGTATCGATCATCGCCTCGATCATCGCGACCTTCTTCGTCAAGGTGAAGGCAGGCGGCTCGATCATGGGCGCGCTGTACAAGGGCGTGATCGTGTCGGCCGTGCTCTCCGCCGTGGCGTTCTGGTTCGTCACCGGCAACCTGCTGCCGGACGGCCTGACCACCGGCGACGGTCTGGTGATCTCCAATCACGCGCTGTTCCATTGCTCGCTGATCGGGCTGGTGCTGACCGGCCTGATCGTGTGGATCACCGAGTTCTACACCGGCACGCAGTACAGCCCGGTGCAGCACATCGCCGCGGCGTCGACCACCGGCCACGGCACCAACATCATCGCGGGCCTCGGCATCTCGATGAAATCCACCGCGCTGCCGGTGATCGTGATCTGCGCGGCGATCTGGAGCGCCTATGCACTCGGCGGCCTGTACGGCATCGCCATCGCCGCCACCGCGATGCTGTCGATGGCCGGCATGATCGTTGCGCTCGACGCCTATGGCCCGATCACCGACAACGCCGGCGGCATTGCCGAAATGTCCGACCTGCCGCCGGAAGTGCGTGGTGTCACCGATCCGTTGGACGCAGTCGGCAACACCACCAAGGCGGTCACCAAGGGCTATGCGATCGGCTCGGCCGCACTGGCTGCACTGGTACTGTTCGCCGACTACACGCACAACCTCGAAACGCATTTCGGCAGCGCCACCACATTCGACCTGTCGAACCATTACGTGATCATCGGCCTGCTGATCGGCGGCCTGATCCCGTACCTGTTCGGTGCGATGGCGATGGAAGCGGTCGGCCGTGCGGCTGGTGCCGTCGTCGAGGAAGTGCGCCGCCAGTTCCGCGATATCCCCGGCATCATGGAAGGCACCGGCAAGCCGCAGTACGACAAGGCGGTGGACATGTTGACCAAGTCCGCCATCAAGGAAATGATCGTGCCGTCGCTGTTGCCGGTGCTGGTGCCGGTGGTGGTCGCGTTCGGCTTCAAGTGGCTCGCCGGCTCATCCGTCGCCGGCGCGCAGGCGCTCGGCGGCGTGCTGATCGGCACCATCGTCACCGGCCTGTTCGTGGCGATCTCGATGACCACCGGTGGCGGTGCGTGGGACAACGCCAAGAAGTACATCGAGGATGGCCACCACGGCGGCAAGGGTTCCGAGGCGCACAAGGCCGCGGTCACCGGCGACACCGTCGGCGATCCGTACAAGGACACCGCCGGGCCGGCAGTAAACCCGCTGATCAAGATCATCAACATCGTGGCGCTGCTGCTGATTCCGCTGCTGTAAGCCACGCGTTCCGTGACAGCGAAAGTCCCGCTTCGGCGGGACTTTCCGTTTCAAGCAAGGGCAGCTCAGTTCACCCTGACTTTAGTCACAGGCGCCCGCATGATCATGCGGCTACGCTCGATCGGTCGCGGGCCACGCCCGTCACATCCATCCGCACACGAGGGGTACACGATGAAATCGGTCTGGCTGATGCTGGCACTCGGCGTCACACTGACGGGCATGAGCAACAGCCATGCGCAGAATGACAAACCCGCCAAGACACCCACGGATACCAAGGTGACCGATGATCCCTACCTGTGGCTGGAGGACATCCGCGGCACCCGTTCGATGGACTGGGTAAAGAAAGAGAACGCAGTGACGACGAAGCAGTTCGTCGACAATGCCGAATTCACCAAGACCCGTGACAGCATCCTCGAAGTGCTCGACTCGGACGCGCGGATTCCCGACGTGGGTCGCATGGGCGATTACCTCTACAACTTCTGGCGCGACAAGGCGCATCCGCGTGGCATCTGGCGGCGCACCACGCTGGCCGAGTATCGCAAGGCCGAGCCGAAGTGGGACGTCGTGCTGGATATCGACGCACTGAACAAGGCCGAGGACAAGCGCTGGGTGTTCAAGGGCGTGCAATGCCTGAAGCCGAACTACGCACGCTGTCTGATATCGCTGTCGCCGGATGGCGGTGATGCGGTCACCGTGCGCGAATTCGACATACCCAGCAAATCCTTCGTCAAGGACGGCTTCGAGCTGCCGGTGGCGAAGACCGAGGCCAGCTGGATCGATGAGAACACGATCTACGTCGGCACCGACTTCGGTCCCGGCACGATGACGGAATCGAGCTACCCGCGCATCGTCAAGGAATGGAAGCGCGGCACACCGCTGACGGCAGCCGCCACGGTGTATGCCGGCAAGCCGACCGACCTCGCCATTGGCGCGTCGCACGATCGCACGCCAGGCTACGAACGCGACTTCGTTTCCGTCGCCAAGGACTTCTTCCACAGCGAGTTGTACCAGCGCATCGGCGACAAGCTGATCCGCGTCGACGTACCGACCGATGCCAGCGCCGACGCCCATCGTGAATGGCTGCTGGTGCAGACGCGCTCGCCATGGACGATCGGCGGAAACACCTATCCGTCCGGCGCGTTGCTGGCGACGAAGTTCGATGACTTCATGGCCGGCAAGCCGCATTTCACCGTACTGTTCAAGCCCGATGCGCATACCTCGCTGGCCTCGGGCACATGGACCCGGCACCACCTGATCCTCGACGTGCTGGACGACGTCAAGAGCCGCCTGGAAGTGCTGACACCACCGGAAAAGGGTGCGGCTGACTGGAAGCGCGAAACCATGGCCGGCGCACCGGCAATGAGTACGGTCAGCGTGGTCGACACGGATCCTGACAACAGCGACGAATACTGGCTCGGCGTTGCCGGCTTCCTCACCCCGGCATCACTGCAGCGTGGCGTGCTCGGCAGTGTGCCGGCCGAGACGATCAAGCAGGAGCCGGCGTTCTTCGATGCCTCGAAATTCGAGGTCAGCCAGCACTTCGTCAACTCGAAGGACGGCACCCGCGTGCCCTATTTCGAGATCGCGCCGAAGGACATGAAGCTGGATGGCTCCAATCGCACCCTGCTGTACGGCTACGGCGGCTTCGAGGTTTCGCTGCAACCGTTCTACAGCGGCAGTGTCGGCCGTGCATGGCTGGATCGCGGCGGCGTCTATGTCGTTGCCAATATCCGTGGTGGCGGCGAATACGGTCCGCAATGGCACCAGGCCGCATTGAAGGCGAACCGTCCGCGCGCCTACGAGGACTTTGCTGCCGTTGCCGAAGATCTGGTCAAGCGCGGGGTGACTTCCGCGAAACATCTCGGCGCCGAAGGTGGCAGCAACGGCGGCCTGCTGATGGGCAACATGCTGACCATGTATCCGCAGCTGTTCGGCGCGATCGCCTGCGAAGTGCCGCTGCTCGACATGAAGCGATATACCCACCTGTCCGCCGGTGCCTCGTGGATGGCCGAATACGGCAATCCGGATACCGCCGACTGGAACTTCATCAAGACCTTCTCGCCGTACCAGAACCTGCACAAGGGCACGCACTACCCGCCGGTGCTGTTCTACACCACCACCAGCGACGACCGCGTCGGTCCGGTACAGGCACGCAAGATGGCGGCGAAGATGCAGGCGATGGGCATTCCGAACGTGTGGTTCTACGAGAACCTCGAGGGTGGCCACGGCGCGGGTGCCGACAACAAGCAGGCCGCCCTGATGCATGCGCTGGCCTACGACTTCCTGTGGGATCAGCTGAAGTAAGCTCTTCGATGACTTCGTGCCAGGCGACGCGCACCTTGTCGCGTCGCCTGGTGCCCAGCCGGTTTCATCGAAGATTGCGCATCCGGTAAGATTTCCGCGTCATTCCTCACCTGCGCCACCATGCACCTACGCACCGCCATCCGACCCGAACTGCGCGACTGGATTCTTTCCACGACACGTGCCGGACACAGTGTTGCAGACGTGCTCAAGCTCATGAAGGAGAACGGCTACACCGTGCCGGAAAGCCGGCGGATCGTCGCCGAGGTGCTGAAGTTGCCGCTGGCCGCCCTGAACGCAACGACCGTCAAGGCGACGATACAAGGCATGCGAACCAGGCATCCCGAAGCACCCATGGTCAAGGTTGATGACCATGCCATCCATGTCACGGTCAGCATGGATGCACCGGCGCTGCGCGTACTGGAAGGCCTTCTGACCGAACAGGAATGTGCCGAGCTGATCGAATTGGCCAGGCCGCGATTGCAGCGCGCCCTTGTCGTCGACCCCAGCGGCAAGTTCCAGGAGGACCAGCGACGCACCAGCGCGGGCATGTTCTTCAATCTCCACGAACTGCCGCTGATCCGCCAGATCGAGCAACGCCTGGCGACATTGCTCGATATCCCGGTGAATCACGGCGAAGCGCTGCAGATCCTGCATTACCTGCCCGGCCAGGAATACGAGCCGCATTTCGACTGGTTCGATCCGACCCTGCCGAGCTTCGACTCCTGCACGCAGTTCGGCGGCCAACGCATCGCCAGCGTGGTGATGTACCTGAACACGCCCGAGCAAGGCGGCGGCACAGCCTTCCCCGAGGTTGGCGTAACCGTTACCGCACGTCGCGGCTCAGCGGTCTATTTCGCTTATGAAGGCGGCGAACGCAATTCGCTGCACGCTGGCCTGCCGGTGATCCGTGGCGAAAAATGGATCGCGACCAAATGGTTGCGCGAGCGGCCTTATCTGAACCAGAAGTAGGTCGTTCCGACTGTCTGGTGCCCGGACGATAGCCTCATCCGCCCCATGACACCCGGAGATGCTGCTGTGCAGCAGCCTTTGGCGTATCCTATTCGATCAACTTTCCATCAGTGCAAGGACATCCCATGGGTCTGCATCTCGTGCCCGCCGGCCGCAACGTGCCGGACGAAATCAACGTCATCATCGAAATCCCCAAGGATGCCGAGCCGGTCAAGTACGAGGTGGAGAAGGAAAGCGGCGCGATCTTCGTCGACCGCATCCTGTCCACGCCGATGCGCTACCCGTGCAACTACGGCTATGTGCCGGGCACGCTGGGCGGCGACGGCGATCCGCTGGACGCGCTGGTGATCCTGCCGCTATCACTGATCCCGGGCTCGGTGATCCGCTGCCATCCGGTCGGCATGCTGAAGATGACCGACGAGGCCGGCAGCGACGAGAAGCTGATCGTGATCCCGTCGCCCAAGGTCTTCCCGGGCTACGCGCACATCAACGACATGACGGGTGTCTCGCCGCACTGGCTGGAGCGTATCGGCCACTTCTTCGAGCACTACAAGGATCTGGAGAAGGGCAAATGGGTCAAGGTGGACGGTTGGGTCGGTGCCGACGAGGCAAAAGCCGAAATCACCGCCGGCATCGCCCGCTACAAGGCAAGCCACGCGTAAGGCCGCGCGATCGACGGCGCGTCACCCCCGTGGGTGGCGCGCCGTTTCTGTGTGTGCAGGCAGCATCGTGCGCTCCCAAGGCGGATCCTCGCCCAATCGTTCGGCCAGGAAATCGACGAACGCACGTACCCGCGGTGGCACCAGCCGGCGCTGCGGCATCACTGCATGGATGCCGGTGGTGGCGATCGGATAGTCCGGCAGCACCACCTGCAACTGACCTGCACGCAATTCCTCGTGCACATGCCAGATCGAGTGCACGGCGATGCCGAGCCCGGCCACCACGGCATCGCGCAGCAATTCGCCGAGATTGCTTTCGAAGCGGCCAGCCACCCGCTGCGTAATTTCGCCGCCGCTGCCATCACCGAAGCGCCATACATCCTGCCGTCCGTGGCTGCCGACCAGCAGCAGACAATCGTGCGCCACAAGATCGGCCGGCGTCCGCGGATGGCCACGCTGCTGCAGATACGCCGGCGAGGCGCACAGCACGCGACGATTGGTGGCCAGCTTGCGCGCGACCAGGCCGGAATCGTCCAGCGCGCCCACGCGGATGCCAAGATCGAAACCGGAACCGACCAGATCCAGCATCTGGTCGTTGAGGTTGACGCTGAGCTTCACCCGCGGATGCAGGTCGAGGAATTCCGGCAGCAGCGGTGAAACGTACTGACGACCGAACGAGGCCGACATGGTGACCCGCAAAGTGCCCGTGATATCCGTCGCGCTCTGGCGCAGACCGTCAGTCAACGCTTCCAGATCCTCCACCAGAACCCGGCCGCGTTCGGCCAGCGCCGCCCCTTCCGGGGTCGGGTGCAGCTGGCGCGTGGTCCGATGCAGCAGGCGCACACCGAGGTCGCGCTCCAGCCGTTTCAGGCGCTGACTGGCCACCGCCACCGACAGGTCCAGACTGCGCGCAGCCGCGCTGATCGAGCCCAGGTCGAGTACGCGCAGAAACAGACTGAGGTCACCGACGCGATCCATGATTATCAATCATTTATTGAAAATGATTAGTCATGCTGCCGGTTTTTCAAAAGGATGTCACGACCTAGTCTGTTGCATCGCAATATTCCGGACACCTCGTCATGGCCATCCCCGCCACCAAACCGCGCACGCCGCTGGCGCTTTACGCACTGACGGTCGGTGCGTTCGGCATCGGCACCACCGAATTCGTGATCATGGGCCTGTTGCTGCAGGTCGCCGCCGACCTGCACGTCAGCATCGCCGCCGCCGGCCTGCTGATCTCCGGCTATGCGCTGGGCGTGTTCGTCGGCGCACCGCTGCTGACCGTGGCGACCAGCCGGATGCCGCGCAAGGCGGTGCTGGTGGCACTGATGGCGATCTTCACCCTGGGCAACCTCGCCTGTGCGCTGGCGCCGAATTACCCGCTGCTGATGCTCGCACGGGTGATCACCTCGCTGGCGCACGGCACCTTCTTCGGTGTCGGTGCGGTAGTAGCCACCGGCCTGGTTCCTGCCGACCGCAGGGCCTCGGCGATCTCGATCATGTTCACCGGCCTCACCGTGGCGACCCTGCTCGGTGTGCCGGCTGGCGCCTGGCTGGGCCTGCACTTCGGCTGGCGCGCCACGTTCTGGGCGGTGAGCGCGATCGGTGTGATCGCCACGCTCGTGATCGCCACCCTGGTGCCGGCCGGTCACGGCGACAGCATGCCGATTGCGGTGCGCGAGGAATTGAAGGCGATCGCCCGCCCGCCGGTGCTGCTTGGCCTGCTGATGACGGTGCTGGGTTTCGCCGGCGTGTTCACCGTCTACACCTACATCCAGCCGATTCTCACCCAGGTCAGCGGCTTCGGCGAAAGCGCGGTATCGCCGATCCTGCTGGTGTTCGGCGTCGGCATGATCGCCGGCAACCTGCTCGGCGGCCGCCTCGCCGATCGCCGATTGATGCCGGCGTTACTGCTGACGTTGGCGACACTGGCGGTGGTACTGGGCGTGATGAGTTTTGTCCTGCACAGCCAGATGCTGACGGTGATCTTCGTGGGCCTGCTTGGCGTGGCCGCGTTCGCCACCGTGCCGCCGCTACAGCTATGGGTGCTGCACAAGGCCGAAGGCGCGCAAAGCCTGGCATCCAGCCTCAACATCGGCGCCTTCAATCTCGGCAACGCGCTGGGTGCGTGGCTCGGTGGCGTGGTGATCATGCACGGCCCCGGCCTCGGCGCCGTGACCTGGGTAGCGGCGCTGGTGACTGTGTCCGGCCTGACGGTCGCGCTGTGCAGCCTGCGTCTCGAACGCACGCGCCAGCCGCTGCTGACGGCGGCCTGCCCGCAGGCGTAGCGCCTCACTCATTCACCACTCATTGCAACGGAACACGTTCATGGACTATCGCTATCTCGGCAACTCCGGCTTCAAGGTACCGGCGCTCGGCTTCGGTGCCGGCACGTTCGGCGGCAAGGGACCCTTGTTCAGTGCATGGGGTAACACCGATACCGAGGAAGCGAAGCGACTGATCGATATCTGCCTCGAGGCCGGCGTGAATCTGTTCGATACCGCGGACGTCTATTCGGATGGCGCGTCGGAGTCGATCCTCGGTGCGGCACTGAAGGGTCGGCGCGAGCAGACGATCATCTCGACCAAGCTCACCCTGCGCGCGGGCGATGGCCCGAACGATGCCGGCGCATCACGCCATCATCTGATCAGCGGTGTGGAGCGTGCGCTCAAGCGGCTCGGCACCGACTACATCGATCTTCTGCAACTGCATCACTTCGATGCGATGACGCCGGTGGAACAGGTGATGTCGACGCTGGACGACCTGGTGCGCGCGGGCAAGGTACGTTACCTCGGCGCGTCGAACTTCTCCGGCTGGCAGTTGATGAAATCGCAGGCCGCGGCCGACCGGCACGGTTACTCACGCTTCGTCGCCAACCAGACCTATTACTCGCTGATCGGTCGCGATTACGAATGGGAGCTGATGCCGCTCGGCCTCGATCAGGGCGTCGGCGCAGTGGTGTGGAGTCCGCTCGGCTGGGGTCGCCTCACCGGCAAGATCCGCCACGGCCAGCCGCTGCCGGATGGCAGCCGCCTGCATGACACTGCCAGCTTCGCGCCGCCGGTGGATGAGGAACGGCTGTATCGCGTGGTCGATGCACTCGACGCGATCGCCGCGGAGACTGGCAAGAGTGTACCGCAGATCGCGCTGAACTGGCTGCTGCAGCGACCGACCGTATCGACCGTGCTGATCGGTGCGCGCAACGAGCAACAACTGCGCCAGAACCTCGATGCGGTCGGCTGGAATCTCAGCCGCGAACAGGTTACGCAACTCGATGCCGCCAGTGCCATCACGCCGCCTTATCCTTACTACCCGTATTGGAATGGGCAGTTCGCCGAGCGCAATCCGCCGGCCGTCTGAATCGTCCCATCTGCATGCCATGCATTACGCCGGAGTCCCCATGAAAGCCGTCGCCCTCACCCGTTATCTGCCGATTGACGATCCGGACTCCCTGGTCGATGTCGAATTGCCCAAGCCGGTGGCCGGTGCGCACGATCTGCTGGTGCGCATCGCCGCAGTCTCGGTGAATCCGGTCGATACCAAGATCCGTTCGCCGAAACCGCAGGTCGAGGCGCAGCCGAAAGTGCTCGGCTATGACGCGGCCGGCACGGTCGAGGCGGTCGGCACTGACGTCACCGGCTTCAAGCCGGGCGACCGCGTGTACTACGCAGGCGATGTCACCCGCCCCGGCAGCGATGCCGAGTTCCAATTGGTGGATGCGCGCCTGGTCGGCCATGCGCCACAGTCGCTGGACCTGGCCGACGCGGCGGCGCTGCCGCTGACGGCGATCACTGCATGGGAACTGCTGTTCCAGCGCATGCCTTTCGACAGCGAGCACGGTGGCGAAGGCAAGTCACTGCTGGTCATCGGTGGTGCCGGTGGTGTCGGTTCGATCGCGATCCAGCTGGCGCGTCGCGCCGGCTTCACGGTGATTGCCACGGCCTCGCGTCCCGAGACCATCGCGTGGTGCCGCGCGATGGGCGCGCAGCATGTGATCAATCATCGTGAGCCGTTGGCGCCGCAACTGGCCGCGTTGGGTTTCACGCAGATTGATGCAGCGATCAATCTCGCCGACACCTCCCGTTACTGGGAACCGCTGGGCGAGTTGCTGGCGCCGCAAGGCCATGTTGGCCTGATCGTGGAGCCCAGCGGCGCGCTTAAGATTGGCGACCCGTACAAGGCCAAGTGCATCGGCATCCACTGGGAAATGATGTTCGCCCGCCCGCGCTT
Organism: Rhodanobacter sp. C01; assembly: GCF_002001045.1. Classification (GTDB taxonomy): domain Bacteria; phylum Pseudomonadota; class Gammaproteobacteria; order Xanthomonadales; family Rhodanobacteraceae; genus Rhodanobacter. The sequence goes on from NZ_MUNR01000008.1 coordinate 22,833, forward strand.
CAAGACGGCAGATCAGGCCGAGCAGGGACGCATTCTCGAGCGCATCGCGGTATTGATCGATGCCGGCGAACTGCGCGGCACGCGTACCGAAACGCTGTCACCGATCAACGCCACGAATCTGCGCGAGGCACATCGCCGACTGGAATCAGGCACGACGATCGGCAAGCTGGCTTTGGCCGGTTGGTGATCACTGTCGAATGATGGCTGGCACGCAGACGCGCGCCAGCCGCACCGATTCGATCAACCGCGTTTGGTCGCCGGCTTCTTGTCCGGCGCCGGCTTGGCCGGCTCGCCTTTCTTGCCCAGCTGTTCCAGCAAGGTGTTCATGTCTTCGGCGTGCTCCTCTTCCATCGCGAGGATGCCTTCCAGCATCCGCCGGGTGGTCGGATCATCGGTACCGATGTAGCTGATGATCTCGCGATAGCTGTCGATCGCGATGCGCTCGGCGACCAGGTTCTCCTTGATCATGTCGACCAGATCGTCGCCCTCGACGTAGTCGGAATGACTGCGGCTGAGCAGACCTTCCGGCGACAGGTTCGGCTTGCCATCGAGCTGGGTGATGCGCTCGGCGATCAGGTCGGCGTGGCCCTGCTCCTCGTTCGCATGCTCCAGGAACTCGGCCTTGACGCTTTGCGAGTTGATCCCCGATGCCATGTAGTAGTGGTACTTGTAGCGCAGCACACAGACCAGCTCGGTCGCCAGCGCATGGTTGAGCAACTTGACCACGGTGGCGCGGTCGGCGCTGTAGCCCGCGGTCATCGCGCCTTTATCGATGTCCTTGCGGGCACGCTTGCGGATGTTCTCGATATCGCTGACGAACGGCTTGCTCTTGGCCATGGCTTGCTCCGGCGAACGTGGGAAGGGACAACGGCGTGCGTTTACGCCGACAGTCCGCGGAGCGTAGGAATTCCCATGAAAAAGTCAGGTGAAGGTGTATCGCTTGGCCCGGCGTGCCTCGAAAAATTCCGCCACTGCCCCTGCTCAACGGCTCACGAATTGCTCCACGCGATCAATCGTGTCCTGCAGGCCCGGAAGTACTTGCCCGATCAGTTCCTCATGCCGGCGCCATTTATCCGTGGCCGGTTCGGACACGGTATAGCGCGAAAGCGGTAGTGCACCCTCCAGTGGGCGATCCCAGTCGAGGCCGAGTGCCGTGCACAGCCGATTCGTTTCCCCGGCAGGATTCGCTAGGAAACTGTCATAGCGCACGACATGGCAGCATCCGGCAGGCAATGCGCCAAGATCGTCAAGCAGCGTGCGCATGGTGATATCCCACTGTGCTGCCACGATTTCCTGTACTGGCCGTCCCTTCAATTCGCGCCAGCCTGGCACCAGCAGCAGCGACCATGGAAGCCCGGTCCAGCCCGGAAGCTCCGAGTAGGTGCGAAAACGGCCCGATTGCCAGGCTTCGATCATGCTGCTCAGTGTCTGGCGTGGGTCGCGGTACAGATAGACGAATTGCGCTTCCGGGAAGATCTTCGCCAGCAACGGCACACGCAATGCGTTCTTCGGCGTTTTCTCCAGCATCCGCAGCGGCCACGCTGCCGGATGATGACCGTCCCGGTCATGCAGCTCGGCCAGGAAGCGCTGGCGCAACTCCTCGGGCAGCCCCGGCGTCGCCGCTGCCGCGTCGAGCCGGTTGGAGGCAAATTCGCGATGCGCCGGGTGCAATGCCGGGATGCCTTCGATCAGTGCATGGCTTTCCATGCCGGTGGTGAACAAGCCCGGTGCCTGCGCCAATGTCTCGAACAACAGGGTCGAGCCCGAACGCGGCGATGAAACGATGAACACCGGGCGATCGAATACCGGATCACGTCTGCTGCCGGCGGCGCGTGGCGCCGACACCGCAGGCTGCCGCGGTTCATAGGCAGGCAGGCTTTGTCCCTGCTCGGTGACGGCCATGTCCAGGATCATCGATCGCAGGACATGCATGACCTTCGCGCCGTTGATCACCCTGAGCTCGTCAGCAGTCTGCGCCATCGACTGCTCGAATGCATCCAGCTGCGCGCGGTAGGCCGGCCAGCCCGCGTGATCGGCGCCGTATTGCGCCCAGAGCGTCTTCCAGTTGGAAAGGAAGTGCGTTGCAATCTGTCGTGCCTGGTGAAGTTGCTCATGCGGTCGTACTTCGCCGAGCAGAAAGACGACATGTTCCTTCAGCTCCCATGGTGTCATCACCACAGGCACGTTGACCGACTCGTAGGTCAACGCGGGACGTTCATCGGATCTTGGGGACATGACTTCGGCGTGCCAGCCCGTGGCATCGGCATTCCCGGGCACGCGACCGCGACCGACCAGATTCCAGAAGCTCTCGCTGCCGACAGTATCCGCGACCAGGTGAATCCGCTCGTCATCGTCTGCATTGATCACCTGGTGATTGCGCCAGGTGTCAAAGATCCAGCATTCACCGGGCGCCATGTTGACCTCGGACTCGCCGCAAATGAACCTGACCGTCGGCTTGGTCTGGATCGGCACATGGACGCGCACGCGCTCCCGCCAGTAATAGCTGGCATCGGCATGTGGTGTGACCTCGGCGTGACCACTCAGCTTCATCAGGCGGGTGCGTCCCCATACCGCGCCGATCCGCTGCAGCACCTGGCTTAGATACGGGCATTGCTCAAGATAAGGGGTGGGCCGCATCGGGCCATTGATCGCATCGTTGTCCGGGTCGCCATTCACCGCGATCAGTGGCAGCGCGAAATTGCCGGGAAACTTCTGCGGATGTTCGCGCCAGCACGCTTCATCCAAAGCGTTTATCTCGGCAGACAGGCGATCTGCATCGAATTGCAGGGGCAACTGAACAAATGGAACTGCAAGCTTCACCGGGCCTCCCCTCAACTTCGTCGATAGACTTCGCTGCCTGCCGCACGGAATTCGGCGGCCTTTTCGATCATGCCTTCATCAATCACCGCGGACGCTTCCACACCGTGTTCGGCAGCATAGTCGCGTACGTCCTGGGTGATCTTCATCGAGCAGAACTTCGGACCGCACATGGAACAGAAGTGTGCACTCTTGTGCGCATCCTTGGGCAGCGTCTCGTCGTGGAATTCCCTGGCCTTCTCCGGATCGAGGCCGAGATTGAACTGGTCATCCCAACGGAACTCGAAGCGTGCCTTGGACAGCGCATTGTCGCGCACCTGCGCACCCGGATGGCCCTTGGCGAGATCCGCCGCATGCGCAGCGATCTTGTAGGCGATGATGCCGTCGCGCACGTCCTGCTTGTTTGGCAGGCCGAGGTGCTCCTTCGGCGTCACGTAGCAGAGCATGGCGGTGCCGAACCAGCCGATCATCGCCGCGCCGATCGCGCTGGTGATGTGATCGTAGCCCGGCGCGATATCGGTGGTCAGCGGCCCCAGCGTGTAGAACGGCGCTTCGCCGCACTTCTCCAGCTGACGATCCATGTTTTCCTTGATCAGGTGCATCGGCACATGGCCGGGACCTTCGATCATCACCTGCACGTCGTGTTTCCAGGCGATCTGGGTCAGCTCGCCCAAGATGTCGAGCTCACCGAACTGTGCCGCGTCGTTCGCGTCCGCGATGCAGCCCGGGCGCAGGCCATCGCCGAGGCTGAAGGACACGTCGTACGCCTTCATGATCTGGCAGATCTCCTCGAAGTGCGTGTAGAGGAAGTTCTCCCTGTGATGCGCCAGGCACCACTTGGCCATGATCGAGCCACCGCGCGAAACGATGCCGGTGACGCGCCTGGCGGTCAGCGGCACGAAGCGCAGCAGCACGCCGGCGTGGATGGTGAAGTAGTCCACGCCCTGCTCGGCCTGCTCGATCAAGGTATCGCGATAGATTTCCCAGGTGAGGTTCTCGGCCACGCCGTCGACCTTCTCCAGCGCCTGGTAGATCGGCACGGTGCCGATCGGCACCGGCGAGTTGCGGATGATCCATTCGCGCGTCTCGTGGATGTGCTTGCCGGTGGACAGGTCCATCACGTTGTCCGCGCCCCAGCGGATCGACCACACCAGCTTCTCCACTTCCTCGGCGATGCCCGAGCTCACCGCGCTGTTGCCGATATTCGCGTTGATCTTGGTGAGGAAGTTGCGACCGATGATCATCGGCTCGCTTTCCGGATGGTTGATGTTGGCCGGGATGATCGCGCGACCACGGGCCACTTCCTCGCGCACGAACTCGGGCGTGATCAGCTTGGGCAGCGCGGCGCCGAACGACTGGCCCGGATGCTGGTCGAGCAGCGCGCTGGCGTGCAGCGCCTCGATCTTCTGGTTCTCGCGGATCGCGATGTACTCCATCTCCGGCGTGATGATGCCGCGCCGGGCGTAATGCATCTGGGTGACGTTGGCGCCGGCCCTGGCACGACGCGGCACGCGGGTGGCGGTGAAGCGCAGCGGATCGAGCCCGGGATCAGCGGCACGCTTGCGTCCGAATTCGGAGCTGAGCCCGTCGAGCTGCTCGGTATCGCCGCGCTCGGCGATCCACGCGGCACGGTGTGCCGGCAAGCCGCTGGCCAAGTCGACGCTGTAATCCGGATCGGTGTACGGGCCGGAGGTGTCGTAAACGGTGATCGGAGGGTTCGTCTCGCCGCCGAACAAGGTCGGCGTCTGTGCCTGGCAGATTTCACGCAGCGGCACCTTCAGATCGGGCCGGCTGCCCTGCACATGGATCTTGCGCGAACCGGGGATCGGGCGAACAACGGCTTCGGAAAGTTCCTGCGCGGCACGCGCAAGGTCGGAGGGCTGGGCATTCATCGGCATACGTCCTTCGTGAGGCAACGGAACGAAGCGACGGCACCGGACGCACGAAGGCTGGGTTCGTGCGTCGAAGCTCCCTACACCGGTGCTAACCGGATCAGGTTCGAAGGGACTCTCTCAGCCGACTGTTGTCGGCACCCCCGCTTCAACCTGGCTATTCAAGCACGAAGCAGGGTGACTGGCGAGCACGATGGCTCAGTGTGGCCGATACGCGCGCAGGAACATCGTGACACCGGCACGCGCGGTGGCCTCGATTTCCTGGGCATAGCTTTCGGGGCAGTCGGTACAACCGAACATCTGGCGCATCATCAGGTTGCCCTTGATCAGGGTGAGGAACTGCACGCTTGCACGTGGCACGTCCTCGATCTCCAGCTGACCGGCATCGACCGCCTGCTGCAGCAGACGGTCCATCAGGCCATGCGTGCGCGTCGAGCCTTCCTCCCAGATCAGCCGGCCATAGCGCGGATTGCCCTGCCGGCAATCGCTGAGAATGGCGCGGAAGGTACCCACGGTTTCCGCATTGCAGTCCACACGGGCATGGGTCAACGCCACCCGCAGCAAGGTGTCGCGGATATCGGCACGCGGGTCGAAGGCGTAGGTTTCCTCCGGCAACAGATCTTCGATGCGCGAACGAATCACTTCGCGGAACAGGTTGTCCTTGTCGCCGAAATGGCTGTAGACGGTGAGCTTGGACACGCCAGCATCCGCCGCGATGGCGTCCATGCTGGTACCGGCAAACGCATTGCGGATGAACAATGCCTTGGCCGCGACCAGAATCGCTGCACGCTTTTCCATGTCCTTGGGGCGACCTGGGCCCTGCTGGGGTCTGATTTGCGCGCTGCTGCTCATGCCCGCACCTTCACAAATGAATAGCCAAGCTTTATTATACGAGACGGTTCAATTATTTTCCAGAACGTTACCCCGCTCCGTTCAGACAGACTGTTCCGCATGCCTGATGGTGTCGGGTGACGCCCGTCAACTCGATGCGATGACTTCCGGCACTACGTGGGTCGGCGCGCAACCGGCAGGCTTGGCAGCGTCCAGGTTTGTCATTGTGGGAACGGGCTCGAGCGCTTATCCTTTTTGACCTTTTTCGATCCGCACGGGACACGAGCAGATGGCGATGAACTTCGAGCAGGCGCGGCTGAACATGGTGGAAAACCAGGTGCGCCCCTGGGAGGTGCTGGACGCCCGCGTGCTGGACGTCCTCAGCCAGGTACGCCGTGAGGACTTCGTCGACGCCGCACATCGCCAACTGGCCTTTGCCGACCTGTGCCTGCCGCTGGGCCACGGCGAAGTGATGATGAAGCCGGTCGTGGAAGGTCGCGTACTGCAGGCACTTGAGCTGCTGCCCACCGATCGCGTGCTGGAAATCGGCACCGGCTCGGGTTTTCTCACCGCCTGCATGGCCACGCTGTCGGCGCAGGTGATCAGCATCGACATCCATGCCGATTTCACTGCAGCGGCAACGCAGCGGCTGCACGCGGCGAGCATTGGCAACACTACCCTGATCACCGGCGAAGCGGTCAACGCATGGCAGCCGGACGGGTTGTTCGACGCGCTGGTCGTGACGGGTGCGGTGTCCGAAATTCCGTCGCGCTGGCTGACCTGGCTCAAGCCCGGTGGTCGTGCGCTGATCGTGCACGGTCAATCGCCGGTGCAGCAGGCCACCTTGCTGACCCACGAAGGTGCGGGCCGTTACCGCGAGGAAGTCCTGTTCGAGACCGACCTGCCTTACCTGACCCACGCCGAACCGCCACCGCGGTTCGTCTTCTGACTACGCCCCCGACCATCCCCACGAGGCAACCCATGCGTTTGAAGCTGCTCACCCTGGCCCTGGCCCTGGCCGCCACGTCGTTGCCCAGCCATGGCGAGGATCTGCTCGATGCCTACCGTGATGCGCGCGCCAACGATCCGGTGCTGGCGCAGGCCGATGCCACCCGGCTTTCCACCGGCGAAGGCGTCGATCAGGCGCGTGCCTTGCTGCTGCCGCAGGTCTCGGCCGGATTGACCTTCAGCCAGACCAAGAGCGATGGCAGCCAGATCATCGAGGATCCGAACAACCCGGGCCAGACCATCAACAGCAGCGGGTTCGGCCATACCCGTACGCGCGACATCAGCGGCACGCTCAGCCAGAGCGTGCTCGACTTCAGCAAGTACGCCAACCTCAAGGCGGCCCACTCGGCTGCGGATGCACAGGACCAGACCTATCAGGCTGCGGTGCAGGACTTGTACGTACGCGTCACCACGGCCTATTTCACCGTGCTGACCGACGAGGACGAGCTGACCTTCGCCAAGGCCAATGAGGAGGCGTTCAAGCGGCAGTACGACCAGGCCGACCAGCAATACAAGGTCGGCATCGCGGCCGTGACCGGCTCCTATCAGGCCAAAGCCGCCTACGAGGCAGCCAAGGCACAGACGATCGCCGCACAGAACACCCTCGACAACGATCGCGAAGCATTGAGCCAGATCACCGGCAAGCCCACCGGCGAACTGAAGAAGCTGCGCAATGACCTGCCGCTCGACCCGCCCACGCCGGCCGACCCGGATGCGTGGGTGCAGACCGCGCTGGGATCCAACCCCAGCCTGCTCGCGCAACGAGACAATGTGGAGACCGCGGAACACAACATCAGTTCGGCACGTGCCGGCCATCTGCCGACCATCAGTGCGAACGTCAGCTACGGCAAGAGCGCGAGCTGGTACCAGAATGCCGACATCCACTCGAATACCCCCGCCTCGACCACGATCGGGCTGACCCTGAGCGTACCGATCTTCTCCGGCGGCCTCGTGCAGTCACAGGTGCGTCAGTCGATCTACAACCGCGACGCCGCCCAGGATTCGCTGGAATCCGAGCGTCGCCAGGTCAAGGCCAGCACGCTGAACTACTACCGCTCGGTGCTTGCCGGCATTGCCCAGGTGCAGTCCGGCAAGGCTTCGGTGCAGTCGGGCCAGGAGGCACTGGATGCCACCCGCGCCGGCTACTCGGTAGGTACCCAGACCATGACCGACGTACTGCTGGCGATCCAGACCCTCACTTCCTCGGAAAGCAGCTATTCGCAGGCCCGCCATCAGTTCGTCGTGAACGGGCTGCTGCTCAAGCAGGCCGCCGGCACCGCCGACTACAAGGACATCGAGGCGATCAACGCACTGCTGCAGTAAACCGCTGATCGCGAACGCCGCAAACAAGACGGCCGGGCTCATTGCCCGGCCGTCTTGTTTGCGGCTATTCCTGCAGAAGGGTATCGATCAGTTGCATGGTCCGCTGCACCGCGCCACGTTCGCGCTCGAACACGTGCTGCGCCGCCAGACCCATCCGCTCGCGCGTGGCGCCATCAAGCAACAGCTGCAGCACGTCAGGACCAAGTTGATTGCTGTCCGGCACACGCGCGGCACCTCCATGTTCGATCAGGAGGTGTGTGATCTCCTCGAAATTGAAGGTATGCGGCCCGACCAGTACCGGCACCGACAAGGCCGCCGGTTCCAGCACGTTGTGGCCGCCGATCGGCACCAGGCTGCCGCCGACGAAGGCCACATCGGCGGCAGCAAAGAACGGCATCAGTTGCCCCATCGCATCGATCACGAAAACCTGGCTCGACGGTGACGGGACGCCATGGGCGCTGCGCGTGGCGACTGCGAAGCCCAGGCTGCGCACGGCTTGCTCGACCACACGAAAACGCTCCGGATGACGTGGCGCCAGCAGCAGCAACGCATCAGGCAGTCGCTTGAGTACCTGCAGATGCGCCTCCAGCACGACCAGCTCCTCGCCTTCGTGCGTGCTGGCGGCCATCCATACCGGCCGCAGCGGTCCCCAGTGCCCGCGCATGGCGGCGCCATCCGCCACCGCCCCTTCGGGTATCGGCATGTCGAACTTCATGTTGCCGGTGACCACGATCTGTTGCGGGTCGGCACCGAGCAACCGGTAGCGGGCCGCATCCGTGCGCGACTGCGCGGCAATCTGGCGCACGCAGCGCAACGCCGAACGCGCCAGCGAGCGCAGCGGCCGATAGCCGCGCATCGAGCGCCCGGACAATCGCGCGTTGACGATCATCAACGGGATCCCGCGACGGCGACAGGCGAAATACAGGTTTGGCCAGATCTCGGTTTCCACGATCAATGCCAGCCGTGGCCGCACCTTTTTCAGGAAACGGCCCACCGAATACGGCAGGTCATATGGCAGATAGACATGGAACACGCTGTCGCCGAACAACTGATGCACTCGTGCGGTACCGGTCGGCGTGACGGTGGTGATCACCACCGGTGCATTCGGGTAATCCCGGCGCAGCGCCTTGATCAACGGTTCGGCCGCATTCACCTCGCCGACCGACACCGCGTGAACCCACAGGCTGCCACTGAAGCCTGGCGCCTGGAAAAATCCGAAGCGTTCCGGCCAGCGCCGATGGTACGGCCGTGAACGCACTCCGCGCGCAAGCAAGCGCAGCACCAGCAACGGTGTCACCAGGTACATCGCGAGTGTGTAGAGATAGCGCAACGGTCGACCCCTGCAGGCAACGCGGGAGTATAGCGACAGCCGCTCATCCGAGCCGGATCGGGTTCGGGCCGTTACAATGCCGACGATGCCCGGCATGTCCCGCCCCACCTTCACCCACTCACTGCTTGCGCCGCGCCACTGGCCGGCATGGCTGGGTGCGGCTGTCATCTGGCTGATTGCGCAACTGCCGCAGGCGGCACTCTTATGGCTGGGTCGTCGGCTTGGCGCCCTGGTGCTGCGGGTGCCTTCGGAACGGCGACATATCGCCGAAACGAATATCGCCCTGTGCTTTCCCGAACTCGACGCGGCCGCGCAGGCCGCGCTGGTCGACGCCAACCTGCGCGACATCGGCTTGATGCTGGTCGAATTTGCGCTGGGCTGGATGGGCAGCGACCGCCGCATGGCGCGCATCCCGACCCGCATCGAAGGACTGCAGCATCTGGAAGCGGCGCGTGCACAAGGCAAGGGTGTGCTGCTGGTCGGCGGCCACTTTTCGCACCTGGAGCTGTGCGCGCGACTCGTCTCGCAGCGCATCCGCATTTCCGGCATGTACCGCAAGATGGACTCGGCCGTGTTCGAGTGGACCGTACTGCGCGCACGACTGCATTACGCCGAGGCGATGTTCGACAAGGACGACATCCGCGGCACCGTGAAACATCTGCGCAACGGCGGCACGCTGTGGTACGCGCCGGACCAGGACATGCGCAGCAAGGACAGCGTGTTCGTGCCGTTCTTCGGCGTGCCGGCGGCCACCATCACCGCCACCCATCACCTGGCGCGGCTGTCCGGCGCGGTGGTGATCCCGTTCTTCCACCGCCGCCTGCCCGGAAACCAGGGCTATGCGCTGCGCCTGGGCGCGCCACTGACAGATTTTCCGAGCCCGGATGTGCTGACCGACACCGCCCGCGTCAATGCCTGCATCGAGCAGATGGTGCGCGAAGCGCCCGAGCAGTACCTGTGGGTGCACAAGCGGTTCAAGACGCGACCGCCGGATACGCCAGCGGTGTACTGAGCCCGACAGGCGGGCGAAAGGCGGCCGCGTGTGAAATGACGCCCGCCGTCCCATCAGCCTTGTCCGCCATGCCAATCCATTCCTGCCCGCGTCTGCCGTGCCGGCATCAGTCCGGGTGCGCATGCGCTTTCCGGCGACATGCATCCCTCCTGAGGCGGATAGCCGCATGAGCCGCGATCCAACGCCGCGGGCCGATGCCCTGCCGATCCTCACCTACCACAACATCGCGCGCGCACCGCGCGGGATCCGCCGCTGGCGCAGCCTGTATGTGAGCCCCGGCGCGTTTGCGCGGCAGCTGTGGCTACTGCGGCGATTCGGCTACACCGGGCTGTCCATGGCCGCCGCCATGCCGTATCTGCGCGGCGAGCGCAGTGGCCGCATCGCCGTGATCACCCTGGACGACGGCTATGCGGACAACCTCGACCATGCCTTGCCGCTCCTGCAGCAGCATGGTTTCAGCGCGACCTGCTACGTGGTCAGCGGCAGCATCGGCCAGTACAACCAGTGGGATGCAGAGCGGCTGGGCGTGCGCAAGCCGTTGATGTCGGTGGAGCAATTGCGTGATTGGCACCGCGGTGGCATGGAGATCGGCGCACATACCCGCAGCCACCCCCGCCTGACCCAATGCAGCGACGCACAACTGCGGGACGAGATCCACGGCAGCAAGGCCACGCTCGAGGATCACCTCGGCACACCGGTCACGCAATTCTGCTACCCGTACGGCGATGCCGACGATCGCGTGGCCGATATGGTGCGCGAAACAGGCTTTGCCGCGGCCACTACCACGGCGCGCGGTCGGGCCAGCGCCGGCATGGACCTGTGGCAGTTGCCGCGCGTGCAGATCGCACGCCACCACCTGCTGCCGCAATTCGCCATGCGCGTGATGTCGGGTTACGAGGATCGCCGCGCGTGAAACTGCTCTTTGTCGGCACCAATCCCGAGAATACCGGGGCCGCCAGCCACTTCGTCACCTTGGTACAAGCCATGGCCGAGGCCGGGCATGAGATCAGCGTCGTGACCTATCCCGACGGCATGATCTGGCAGGGATTGGCGCAGTCCGGCGTACGGCTGTACAAGGCGAAATTCCGCAATGTGTTCGACCTGCGCGGCCACGCCGCGGTCTTCAAGGCCGCGCGAGATCTGAAGCCCGACTGGCTAATCGGCAACTTCGGCAAGGAGTATTGGCCACTGATCCTGGCCGGATGGGTGCTGCGCGTGCCAGTCGCGCTGTTCCGGCATCGCACGCCGCCGATGAAGCAGCTTTCCGCCTGGCTGATCCCACGCCTTGCACAGCGGTTTCTGACCGTCTCGAAAAATGCCCGCCAAGCCTATCTGGACCGGGGCATTCCGGGTGATCTGGTACGGGTGCTCTACAACCCGGTGAACATGCAGCTGTGCCGGTTCGATCCGCAGCAACGCAGCGAAATCCGGCGTTCGCTCGGCCTGGACGAGGAAGCGATCGTGCTCGGCTATGCCGGACGCATCCACGGGCGCAAAGGTGTCTTTCCGCTGTTCGAAGCCGCCTCGGCGGCCATGGCCGTGGAACCCCGGCTGCATTGCGTGTGGGTAGGCGACGGCCCGGATGCCCCGACCCTGCGCGAGCGCGCCACTGCACATCCGACCTCAGCCCGGCATCATTTCCCGGGCTGGACCCACGACGTCCATCCGTATTACAGCGCGTTCTCCATGCTGGCCTTTCCATCGATCGCGACGGAAACCTTCGGCCGTGTCTCGATCGAGGCGCAGGCCGCCGGCATACCCGTACTGGGCAGCGATATCGGCGGGATTCCGGAGACGCTGGAAACGGGTGTGACCGGCCTGTTGCTGCCACCGGGCGACGTGGTCGCCTGGCGCGAGGCGATCCTGAGGCTGTGCGATCCGTCGCTCCGGAAGCCGATGGGCGCAGCTGCCCATGAATACGTGCAACAGCATTTCAGTACGCGCGTGATCGCCGACGAGTTCCGGCGGATCCTGGCCGAGGACTGACTCTTTGACGAATCAGTCAGTCCTTCCGCTGCTGCAGTTCGTACAATTTGGCGTATTTCAGGAACGCATAGAACGCGTGGATGCGGGCGGCGATGAAGCCGGCCCAGCCCGAGCGGTAATGTCCACGAAGCGCGTAATAGCGCAGGAAGGCCACCGCCGGATAGGCCACCATGCGCAAACGCAGCCAGGAGACCTTGCGCGGGGCCAGATCCGCCAGCTGCATGGTGGAATAACGATTGGCCTTTGCGACACGCCCCGCGATATCGGGCTCGCCAGCATGATCGATCACCACATCGAGCACACCGATCGAACCATCCACCAGCACCGACTCGTGGACCTGGTGATCGCTCATCCGCGCACGCTGTCGGTCGAACAGCCGCACGTAGTGATTGAGCCGGCTGTGCAATGATTGCCAGCGCCAGAACTGCCATTCACGCCGCCACAGCTGATAGCCCGCATGTGCCGGTGCCTGCAATGTCTGCTGCAGGATGGCGACACCGGCCGGCGCGAGCGACTCATCGGAGTCGAGCAACAGCACCCAGCGCTGGCTGGCCAGGTCGATTGCTGCCTGCTTCTGCGCGCTGTAGCCGGTAAACGGCTGGACATGGATATGCGCGCCGTAATGCGCGGCAATCGCCAGCGTGGCGTCGGTCGAACCCGAGTCCAGCACCACGATCTCGTCCGCCCATGCCACCGAGCGCAGGCAGGCATCGAGCGTGCCGGCGTTGTTCATCGTGGTCACCACGACCGACAACGGTTCACGCTGGCTCATCGTCATCCTCCACCACGTGCAGCGCGGCGCACCACAGCCCGAGCAGCCAGCCGAACAGCAGACCCCACCACGCCGAATAGAAGGCCAGATGAGTGTTCAACGGGAACAGCATCACGCCCAGCGCCAGTGTGGCCGGGAATGCGCGCGTGCGCGCCACCGGCCCGACCTGACGCCATGCGCGCCATGCCAACACGCCTCCAGCCAGCCACAAAAACAGGCCAAGCACACCGGTTTCGGTGAGTATCTCCAGCACCAGCTGATGCGGATGACAGGCACCCTCGCCGACACCGCACGACTCGGCGGTGAGGAAGTGATCATTGGCCGGCGCGTAGTGCGGATAGGCGTAACGGAAACCGCGCACACCGACGCCATTGATCGGGTGCGCCGCAATGATCTCCACGCTGGTGTGCCAGATATCCAGTCGGCCACTGAGTGCGGTATCGATGGACTGACCGGTGCCATGCAACGCAAGCAGGGTGCGATCCATCCGCAACTGGAATCGCGTGGAAGTTTTCCAGGCAATACCACCCGCAAGCGCCAACAGCAGCACACCGGCCACGCAGAATCCGGCAAAGCGCCATGCCGAGCGCGCCTCACGCCAGGCAAAGCCCAACGCCACGAGGGTGTAGCACAGCCATGCCGCGCGTGAACCGGCCAGCAGTACCGGCCCCAGCATCAGCAGGAAAGCCAGCAGCAGACCGGGCGCGCCCCAGCGCCGCCGCGCCGCCCACAGTGCAAACGGCGAGAGTACCGCCAGCGTCGGACCCAGCTTGAGATCGGTGGCGCCGAAGATGCCGGAAACACGCTCGGCCTCGGCATGCCCGCCCAGGCTCCAGCCAGTCAGTGCCTGTACCCAGGCATCGAGGGTCCACAACACCAGTACCAGTGCCACTGCGAGGTACAGCGCCTGCAACTTGCTGTCGCGGCGAATCGCGAAGCATGCATACAGGCCAAGCGGCACATAGCGCAGCAGGGCCACCACCGTGCCCCAGCTCTTGCCAGGCACGATCGAATCGAACGCGGAGAACAGTGCGGCGAGAATGTAGGCACCGAGCAGCCACAGCAGCAGGCGCGCGCCGGCATGCTGTTGCAAGGCCCGCGGATCCCGCGCAAACAACAGGATTACCCCGAGCAGGCACAGGAAGGTGCCCAGCTCGGAGCTGCGTCCCAACGGCAGCAGGGCCACCACCAGCCAATACGGCAGCAGCGGCGAACGCAGCGCCGCCTTGAGCGAGGTACCGAAAGAGTTCATGCGCGGATCGAGGTGGAGGCGATCACGCATTGTAGGCGAGCCGGATGGCCGCGGATTGCCGCTCAGTCGCCGGCGGTCACTTCATCGTACAAGGCCAGCGTGGCCTGCTGCATGTCGATCAGGCGATAGCTCTGCAACGGCGAAATCGACGGTGCCACCCGCAGCAACTCGGCGGCACGCTCCACCAGACGTTCGCGGTCCCCCGGGGGAACCCGACCGGCCGGATACAGTTCGGCCAGCAGTTCGCCCACGCCACCATGCGCGTAGCCGAGCACTGGCCGACACAACGACAACGCCTCGATCACGGTACGTCCGAACGACTCGGGCTTGTTCGACAGCTGCAGTACCAGCGCAGATACCGCATAAATATCGCGAACATCGTTGCGCGGTGGTGCCAGCACGACCTGCGTGGTCACCCCACGCATGCTGATCAGCTCGCGCAATTCCTTCACATAGGCCTCGCGGCCGGGCTCGATCACGCCCAGCAGCAACAGGCGCGCCTCGATCCCTCGCCGCTTCAGGTCGGCCAGCAGCTCGATCGCATCATGGTGACCCTTCAGGCGCGTGCCGCGTCCAGGCAGCGTCAGCAAGGGCGCGCCGGTCAAGGCGGGAAACTCCGCAAAAAATGCCTTCTTCCATGCGTCGTCAGGCCAATGCCCGTACGGGAATGCGTCGGGGTCGATGCCTCGCGGAATCACCCGCACCTTGGCTGGCTCCAGCCAACGATAATGACTGAGCACGTAGTCACGCACGGTCTGCGAGACTGCGATCACCCGCTCTCCACGCAACAGGATCGCGCTGTAATTTCCCGGCGAATTGAGTCCGTGCACGGTGGTGATGAAGTGTGGCCGCGGCGTCATCCCCTTCAACGCCCACCAGCCCATCCAGGCCGGCAGCCGCGAACGGGCATGCACAATGTCGGGCTTGAGCTCGCGCAACACCCGGCGCAATGCACCCAGACGGGTCAGCGTGCCCAGCGATTTGCGGCCGAGATCGAGCGTGACATGTTCACTGCCTTCAGCCAGCAACTGTGCGGTCAGCCGGCCACCGGCCGAGATCACCACCGAGCGGTGCCCGGCCTGCACGAGTGCCCGGGCAATTTCCAGCGCCGAACGCTCCGCACCACCCGAATGCAGTGCGGGGATCAGCTGGACTACAGTCAGCAGCCTGGCGGGAACGACAATGCTGGACATGAGCTCTGGACTGGCGGCTTTCATTCCTTGACGCAAGCAAAAACAATGCCGCCGGCCATCCGGATGAAGCCAGCCGATCAGTCGCGCAGGACGTATTGCGCGCCACAGTAGGCACAGGTTGACTCGCCGCCGTCATCGACGATCGGCAGGTACACCTTCGGATGCGAATTCCACAGTGCCATGCCCGGCATCGGGCAGGACAGCGGCAGGTCCTTGCGCGTCACTTCGTAACGATTTTCGGCATTTGCCGGTATCAGCGGCACCGCCGCGGAAAGGGGACCCGACATGGGCAAACTCCAGGCTGGATATCAGGCGTCGAATGGTAGCAGGCCGATGGCATTGCCTGCGCCCGGCAGCATTCCTGAAGGGGCTTTCGAGCGCTGCCTGCAACGCGTCGTGACAGATCCGGGCCAGCCATGATCACTTGGCCGAACGCTTTCAGCGCGCTGTCAGACGGAAACCCGAACCAGCCGAAGGACATAGCCCTTGCGGTCAATACAGATTGCGCTCCCCCAAGCCGAGAATCCCTGGGCGGTTTGCATCGGAACCGCCGGCCTCAAGGGGACACACTCATGGATTTCGGAAAAATCATCGAACGCGCCAAGGCCATCCTGACCACACCCCGGACGGAATGGCCGATCGCCGCCACCGAACCGGCCACGGTTGGCGGGTTGTATGGCGGCTACATCGCAATCCTCGCAGCACTGCCCGCCCTCGCCGCCTTCATCAAGGGCAGCCTGCTCGGCAGCAGCGCCTTCGGCATCACGGTACGCATGCCGATCGGCTACGGCATCGGCGAGATGCTGCTGCGCTACATCCTGACCCTGGTGCTCGCCTATGTGGTTGCCCTGATCATCAATGCCCTGGCGCCGACTTTCGGTGGTCAGAAGGACACCACGCAGGCACTGAAGACCGTCGCCTATGCATGGACCGCCTACTGGGTGGCCGGCATTGCCGTGATCGTGCCCTGGCTCGGCTGGCTGATCGCCATCCTCGGCGGCATCTACTCGATCTACCTGCTCTACCTGGGCCTCCCCCACACCATGAAGTGCCCGCCGGACAAGGCTGCTGGCTACACCGCCGTCAGCGTAATCATTGCGATCGTGCTCGGCTGGATCATCGGCATCATCCTCAGTTCGTTCTTTGCGGTTGGCGCGCTCGGCGGCGGCGCGATGAGTGGCATGCAGATCAGCGCCAGCGACGGCAGCAGCGTCAAGATCGACAGCAACAGCGCGCTGGGCGTACTCGCCGCGATGGGCCAGCGGGCCGAACAGGCTGGCAAGGAAATGGATGCTGCGCAGAAATCCGGCGACGCCCATGCGCAGCAGGCGGCGGTGGGCAAGATGATGGGCGCGATATCCGGTACCAACGGCACCGTCCAGGCACTCGCCCCGGACCAGATCAAGACTTTCCTGCCCGACAGTCTGGGCAGCCTCAAGCGGACCAGCATCTCGGCACAGCGCAACAACGCGATGGGCATGCAGGTGTCCGATGCCAGTGCCGAGTACGCCAGCGACAGCGGCCAGCACATCACGCTGGAAGTCACCGATACCGGCGGCGCGAAGGGTTTCGTGGCGATGGCCGCGGCGATGGCGCCGGAAGATGAGAAGGAAACCGACCATGGTTACGACAAGACCCACACCGTCGACGGCAACCTGGTGCACGAGGCGTGGGACACCCAGTCCAGATCCGGCGAGTACAGCGTGGTGCTCGGCCAACGCTTCACGGTCAAGGCAAGCGGAAACGCCGACAGCATCGATCAGCTGAAGCAGGCCGTGGCCAGCGTCGATCTCGGCAAACTGGAATCGATGAAGGATGCCGGCGTGAAATCCGACTGATCCATCGGTACGCACCCACAAAAAAACCGCGCCGGTGATGGCGCGGTTTTTTTGTGGGTGCGGGAGCTTACTTGTCCGCGTCAGCCTTCGGCACTTCGCCTTCGGTGGTGATGTGGATCGTGATCTCGTCACTGACGTTCGGCACATAGGCACCGATGCCGAAATCCTTCCGCTTCAGGGTCGCGGTGGCATCGAAGCCGATCGCCTGGGCCTTGGTCATCGGATGCGGACCCACCTTGTTCAGCGTGGCATCCAGCACGACCGGCTTGGTCACGCCATGCACGGTCAGGTCACCGGTGACCTTGAACTTGTGGCCGCCCAGCGGCTGCACCTTGGTGCTCTTGAAGGTCACCGTCGGGTACTTGTCGGCGTCGAAGAAATCGGCTTCCTTCAGGTGCTTGTCGAGCGCCGGCACGTGGGTATCGAGGTTGGCCAGCGGCAGGGTCACTTCCACGCTGGCCTGCGCCGGATGCTGCTCGTCGAACACCAGGGTGCCGTCACCCAGACCGAGGTTGGCGACGGGATTGGAATAGCCGAAGTGGTTCCAGCTGAACAGGACCATGGTGTGGCCCGGATCGAGCTTGTAGGTGACCGGTGCGGCCTGTGCCGATACAGCGGCGCCGAGCAGGCCGGCAAGTACGAGATATTTCAGTGCGCGCATGGCGGTGACTCCTTGTGGATGGGGATACAGCCTTAGCTTCATGGGATTTTTCAAGCGATCGTGCAGGCTTCGTCAAACGAGAGACGGGGGCTGCGCGGAAACAGATTACGGCTGGCATCGCCGTAACCGATATTGATCAGGAAATTGGATTTGACCGCGGTGCCGGCGAAGAACGCCGCATCCACCCCGCCCTGGTCGAAACCGGACATCGGGCCGCAATCGAGCCCGATCGCGCGTGCCGCCATCAAGACATAGGCGCCCTGCAGGGTCGCGTTGCGGAAGGCGGTGGTATCGATCAGCGGCTGGTTGCCGACGAACCAGCTGCGTGCATCGGCGTGCGGGAAAAGTTTCGGCAGATGCTCGTAGAATTCATGGTCGGTGGCCACGATCGCGGTCACCGGTGCCTCCATGGTCTTGGCGCGGTTGGCTTCGGACAGGAACGGTGCCAGTTTCGCCTTGGCCTCCTTCGACTTCACGAACACCACCCGCATCGGCGAGGCGTTGGCGCTGGTCGGGCCGAACTTGGCCAGCTCATAGAGCTGATGCAGCTGCTCGTCACTCACTTCTTTCAGCAGCCACGCATTGAACGTGCGGGCGTTGCGGAACAACTGGTCGAGGGCGGCCTCGGAAAGCAACTCGCTCATGGGTATCCTCTGCGGAAAGACGCGCCGGCATGACGCTACAGCCTGCAAGTGTATAGCTGCCCGCGCACCAGCAGATCACGATCTGAGGAACGTACTGTGTTGATCAGGGAAACAATGCCACGCCGCCCGCGCCGATGCTGAAGCTTCAGGGCGAGTGCTGGGTGATCACCGACACGGCTGCCGGCAATCAGCGTCAGGCGCTGGCACTGGCCGAACAGCTGCGGATGCCGTTCCGCCATCTGGTCCTGGAGCCGCGTGCACCATGGTCATGGCTGGCACCGCGGCTGACTACGGGCGGCCGGCTGGCGCTATCTGCGAGCCAGCGCCCCCTGTTTGCACCACCCTGGCCGCAAGTGGCGATCGGTTGCGGTCGCGCCGCCGCCCTGTTCACCCGCCTGCTGCGCCCCCTGTCCGATGGTCAGTGCCACACGGTGCAGATCCTCGACCCGCGCATCGACCCGGCGCACTGGGGCACGGTAATCGCGCCGCGGCACGACCGCGTCGCCGGCCCCAATGTGTTGCAACCACTCGGCTCGCTCAATTCGGTGGATGACGCATGGCTGGCCGACGGCAGGGAATCCTGCCCGCAGTTTGCAGAACTGCCGCAGCCGCGCGTCGGCGTGCTGCTGGGTGGTTCGCGCAAGGGCATCGCACTGGATGCGGACTACGCCCAGCAACTGACCGCCCGTCTGCTGGAGCGCCAGCAACGCGAAGGCGGCAGCCTGCTGGTATTGGCCTCGCGACGCACGTCGGCCGCCCTGATCGAAACCTTCCGTCATGCGCTGAACGGCTTGCCGGGACTAGTCTGGGCGGGTCGCGACGATGGCCGCAACCCCTATCCCGGCGTACTTGGCTGGGCCGACCGACTGGTCGTTACGCCCGATTCGGTGAACATGCTCAGTGAGGCCTGCGCGGTTGGCTGTCCGGTGCAGACCTTCATCACCAGCGCGTTAACGGCGAAGATCGAACGGTTTCATCGCGCGTTGCGCGAGGCCGGGCTGCTGCAGGATCTCGATGCTCCTTCGCCTGCGGAACACAGGCCACCCCTGCGCGAAACCGCAGCGATTGCGATCGAGCTGCGCGAACGGATCCGGCACCGGCAAGACCACGCGTAACTCAAGAGGCAATCGACCTCAGGACGCTTCGTGCACCCAGCGCAACCGCTCTGCGGCGATCAGTGCGTCGAGTTGCGGCGCGAACGGGTTGTCCAGAATTTCCGCCGGCAGCAGGGTGGTGGCAACCAACCCGACACAGGTGTTGCGTCCGTCCTGCTTGGCCCGGTACAGGGCCAGGTCGGCCAGTTCGAGCGCAGCGTCGAAGGCCCCACAATCGGCCTGCATCACGAGTGGATGCAGGCTGAAACCGATCGAGCAGGTCAACCGGATCGTGCCGCCACGGCCGTCCATGAAATCCTGCGCAGCGATGTCCCGTCGCAGGCGCTCGGCAATGTTCAGCGCACCGGCGACATCGATGCCTGGCAGCAGCAACAGAAACTCCTCACCGCCCCAGCGCACGGTGATGTCGCTGCTGCGCCGAGCCAGCAGCAGCAGACGACCCAGCGCACGCAATACGGCATCACCCGTCGCATGGCCGTAGCTGTCGTTGACCTGCTTGAAATAATCGATATCGATCTGCAGCACGCCGATGTTTTCGTTGGCTGCCAGCAACCCGGGCAATCGCCACAGCAGGTAGCGGCGATTGTGCAGTGTGGTCAAGGCATCGGTGTGGCTTTCCTCGGCAAGCGCAAGATTGGCCACGCGCAGGCGTTCGACCGCACGGGCAAGCTGCGCGGTGCGCCGTGCGACCTGCGCCTCCAGCCGCGCATTGTGGCGGCGTTGCCTGCGCAGGCTCCATGCGATCAACAGGATCACCACCAGACCCGACAGCAGGATCACCGCAGCGCGCACCAGCACGCGTTCGTACCAGTGCGGCTCGACCCGGATCGCCAGATCCGCCTCCTGGCCGAAGGTCGGAGCACCGGACAGCGACACGGCGACACGGAAGCGGTATTTGCCGGGGGGAAGGTGCGTGTAGAACGCGACGCGCCTGGCACCCGCGTCCTGCCAGTCCGCGTCATAACCTTCCAGCTGGTAGCGGAAACGCAAGTCCCCCACGCGCAGATAGGGTGCGGTGTAATGGATGGCCAAGTCACGTGCGCCCTGGCTCAGGTCGAACGATTCAGTCGGAAACTGATGGCCTTCATGTTCGATGGATTCGATCTTCGCGTCGGGCGACTTCGGTTGGGCGAGCAGGACTCTTGTATCCACCCCGAGCGCACCATCCGTGGTGCTGAACCAGATGACATCGCCCACGACCAGACTGCGCGCGCTGGCTCCACCATTGCAGCAATGCGCATTGTGCAGGCTGGTGGTACGTGCCTCCCCGGCGAGCAGCTGCGGCACGACCTGCCGTACCGGCGAACCCGGCAGCGGCAGCTGCGCCAGCGGCAGCCGCCACGCCCCGGCAATCGAGCCGACGTAAAGCTCCTCGTCGAGCACGTCGAGCGTCCACGCATTGTCGCTTGGCAACCCATCCTTCTGGGTGGTCATGCGCAATTGTCCGTTGCGCATGATTCCAATGCCGGCATCGGTGGTGGCAATGCCAAGCAAGTCCGGACCCAGCATCACCACACGGGAAACGAAGTGCCCGCGCAGCGGCTCGGCCCACGCGGGCTGCGTCAGGCTGCCACCGCGCCACTCGCGCACGCCATCCTCGGTACCCAGATACAGATGGTCCGGTCCCAGCGGAAGGATCGAGCGAATGATCGCCGCCGCGGCCGAGGCGCCGGGATCGGCACGATCGAGGATGCCCGCATGCCAGTGATACAGACCACCGGTAGTGCCGATCCAGAAGTCGTCATCGGCCGTTTCGCGAACATCGTTGATCTGCAAGCTGGCCAGTGCAGACAAGGCTGGCGGGGTGACGTCCTTGCCGTGGTCGAAAACCGCGATACCCGCACGGGTACCGACCCACAACCGGGCATGCTGGTCGTAATACAAATCGTAGGCGGAAGGGTTCGGCAACACGTTGCCCGCTATCCAGGGTTGTACACGCCGGCCGTCGAAGGTTTCGATATCGGCATTGGTGCCGAACACGATCCTGCCATCCGGTGCGCGCACGATGCTCCACACCAGTGAATCAGCCAGCCCGTCACGTGCCGACACCCGGCGTGTCCAGCCATTCCAGATCCGGTACAGACCGTTGATGTGGGTGCCCATCCACAGATTGCCCGCGCGATCCTCATGCAGTGCCTGGACCCAGGGGTGGTGTGCGATGTCGTTATCGGTCGCCTGCTCCAGGACCTCGCCGGGCAGCAGCCGATACAGCCCGGGCACCGTGCCGATCCACAACACGTCGTCGCGATCGGTCAACAGGCTTTCGATCGAGGTGTTGTCGAGGTCGGAACCAAGCCCGGCGGAGATGATGCGGTTACCGGCCAGACGCATCAGCCCGATGCGCGTGCCCAACCACAAGCTGCCCCGACTGGTCGCCATCTGGGTGATCGCCACCGACTGCCGGCCCGCGGAGTCTTGCGAAACGCAGGTCACGTTCGGCGAATCCAGTGTGGCCGTGAGGCGGCATACGCGTCCCAGGCCACCGATCCATAACGCATCACCCTCACGCAGCAGGGTGTAGGCCGGGCCGTTGTAACCGGGAACCGGAATGATCCGGCCATCACGCACCCGTGCCAGGCCGCGCGAGGTGGCCAGCAACGGAGTGCCATCACCCGCATCGACGATCGCGTTGACTGCCTCGCCGCCCAGTGCGGTGAAATGATCCTGCTCTTCGCGCAGCAGGCCGCGCGCACCACCGAACCAGACCTGGCCGAGCGGATCCGCCCAGACCGCGGTGAGCATGCTGGTGTCGATCCCGGTGCCTGCCCGGTCGAACACGACGAACTGCGCGCCATCGAAACGCGCCACGGCAGCCTGGGTATTGATCCAGAGAAAGCCGGCACGGTCCTGGGCGATGCCGAGGACGGTGATCTGCGGCAGGCCCTGTTCGACGCTCCAGTGGTCGGTGACGAAGGCGTGGATCGGAATCTGCGGACTTAACGCGACGGCGGACCGCATACCGGATATGCAGATCGAAACCGCGAACAGGACCGCGTACAACGCACGTGCCATGCGCCCCCTTCTGCCGGCAAGGTCGCCTCCCCCTGGATGACGTCGCCGGCCTGTTGCGATCTTGCCCTGTCGGCAAGGTGACAACAAGCGTTGCCACACTTGAGTCCTTAGCATTCATGATGCAAGGGCCTCACGCAATAACCTGCAGCCCATCGGCTTGCCTCGATGGTGCGCGGCCACGCACTCATGCAACGAGACCGGTTACATCGGGCTGCCGGATGCGCCGAATGCAAAACCCAGCGCATCGGTGACTTCGCGTACGCCGGCACACAACTGCTCAAGCTCCGCATCGCGCAGTGCGATGCGCGAGCGCAGGTCGAGTGTGCAGGCGAGCGAGCGCTGCAGCAGATCGGCATGCGCCACGGTCAGGATCGCGGCCTGCCTGGCATCGAGCAATGCGGCAGCACGGCAGGCCTCGATCAAGCCGGCATTGGCGGTGGCGCCAAGCAGCCCGGGATGCTTCGACGCGTGCGCCAGCACCAGCCCCTGCAGCGCGAACTCGATATCGAGCAGGCCGCCGTGGCCTTGCTTGAGATCGAGCTGGCGTTCGTCGGAACGATCACGTTCGGCCCGCCAGCGCGAACGCATGCTGCTCACCTCCGCCAGCACCGCGGCGCGCGCACGCGGCACCGCGAGAATTTCGCGACGTACTTCCGCCAGTTCGAGGTGGAGTAACGCGTCGCCGGCCACCGGGCGCGCGCGCAGCAACGCCTGATGTTCCCATGTCCACGCACGACTCTTCTGGTAGGCCGCGAAAGCGTCGAGGCTGCTGACCAGCAGGCCCTTGGAGCCGTCCGGACGCAGTCGCGCGTCGACCTCGTACAGACGACCACCGCGGGTCAGCACGGTGAGCCAGTTCATCACACGCTGTGCCAGCCGCTGATACCAGCGCGAACCCTCGATCGGTCGATGACCATCGCTCATCGCCTGTGCGCGGCGACCGTCGTAGACGAACACCAGATCCAGATCCGAAGCGAAACCCAGTTCCTCGCCACCCAGGCTGCCGTAACCGAGCACGGAAAAGCCTGAACCCGTACCGGGCAGCCGGCCGTGCTGTGCGACCAGCTCGCGCTCGGCCAGCGCCAGCACGGCACCCACCACCGACTCGGCCAGGGCGGCAAGGCGACGCGCAGTAGCGACCGCGTCGGCAC
Organism: Rhodanobacter sp. C01; assembly: GCF_002001045.1. Taxonomy (GTDB): domain Bacteria; phylum Pseudomonadota; class Gammaproteobacteria; order Xanthomonadales; family Rhodanobacteraceae; genus Rhodanobacter. The sequence goes on from NZ_MUNR01000008.1 coordinate 46,670, forward strand.
GGCCATCGTTGAAGGCCAGCCCGAGCCGGAACGCAGTGGAGGCCTTGAACTCGTTGATCCGATCGAGCTCCGCTTCGGCCTCGCGCTCGTCCAGTGTGGTCAGTACGCGGGCGATTTCGGCGGCGATGTCGGCACGCTTGAACGGCAGATGATCGATGCGCGGATCGAGCACGTCATCCAGCAACAACGGCTGTGCGATCACGCGTTCGGCCAGGAACGCGCTGTCGCCGAACAGGCGTACCAGCCGCTTGCGTGCGGCCGGCTGCTCCTCCAGCAGGGCCAGATAGGAGGATCGCCGCGCCACGGCTTGCATCAGGCGGCACAGTCGCAGCAGGCATGGCACCGCGGCGGCACTGTCGCGGGCCACACCGAGAAGCTGCGGCATCAGGTGATCCAGCCGTTCGCGCGAGCGCGCCGACATTGCGCGTACCGCGGCGGCCTGCGGCAACTTCAGCAACGCCTCGGCAAGTTCAGCGCCGGGCACGAAACCGGAGGCTTCCAGCGCAGCTGCGTCGAGGGACTCATCGCAGGCACGTTGCCACAGCACCTGATCAGCAGCCGGCACGCTGGCGGCACGACCGCCCTGCGGCATCAGTACGGCAGCAAATTCCTCGCTGACGATACTGCGGTGGGTGGCCAGCGCGGTATTCAGCGTGTCCCAGTCCGGATAGTCGAGGCTCAGCGCGATGCGCTCACGGCTGAGTGCGTCGTCGGGAATGTCATGCGTCTGCGCGTCGCGCAGCATCTGCACGCGGTTCTCCACCCGACGCAGCAGTACATAGGCCTCACGCAACATGCGCGCGCGCGCGGCGCCGATGTGTCCGCGCGCCTCGCACGCAGTCAGCGCCGGCAACAGGCCGCGCACGCGCAGGCTGGGTTCGCGGCCACCGCGGATCAACTGGGTCAGCTGCACAATGAACTCGATCTCGCGGATACCGCCGGGACCGAGCTTGAGGTTGTCGGCCAGGTCCTTGCGCACGACTTCCGCATCGATCAGCGCCTTCATCTCGCGCAGGCCGGCGAATGCGGTGTAATCGAGGTACTTGCGATAGACGAACGGCCGCAACAGCTCCTGCAGCTGCTTGCCGGCAGCGGTATCACCGGCCACCGGGCGTGCCTTGATCCATGCATAGCGCTCCCAGTCACGCCCCTCGCTCTGGTAGTACTGCTCCATCGCGGCGAATGACAGCGCCAGCCGTCCCGCATTGCCGAACGGACGCAGGCGCAGGTCGACCCGGGCACAGATACCGTCCACGGTCGGCTCGTTCAGCAGACGCACCAGCTGGCGACCGAGCCGGATGAAATATTCGCTGTTGTCGAGCGGACGGGCGCCATCGGTCTGGCCCGCGTGCGGATAGGTCAGCACCAGGTCGATGTCGGAGGAAAAATTCAGTTCACTGCCACCGAGTTTGCCGAAACCGATCACCAGCAGGCGCTGCCGCGCGCCATCGGGCGTACGGCTGTGGCCGTAGCGCGTTGCCAGCGCGTGCTCGGACCAGTCCAGCGCCACGCCCAGCAGTGCCTCGTACAACACGCTGGTGGCCGACAGTGTTTCGGGCAGTTCGTCCAGGCCGTTGACGTCGCGGAACACCAGCCGCAGCGCCTCGGCATGACGGAAGCGCCGCAGGGCCTGCATGCAGGCGGCTTCGTCGCCGGGCAGTTTCAGCGCGTCGATGCGAGCCCCGGCATCACTGCCGGAGCGCAATCGCTCCAGCCCCTGTGGCGCCAGCAGTTGCGGTTGGCGGCACCACACGTCAAAGGCGAAGTCGCTGGCCAGCAGGGTCCGCCGGATCCGTTCGGCAACGCCGGCGTCATCGTGCAACGGCACACCGGCAGCACGACAACGGGCGACAAGGTCGCCATAGCGATCGTCGATCAGCGCACGCAGCGCGGCGGATTCATGGACAGGCATCGGAGCATTGTGCCGCAGTGCGGCAAAGGATGCCGCCTCCGGAATGTGCCGATTCCCGCGTGGAGCGCCATCGCGCCCGGTGCACCAAAGGCGCGGCGCGGCGTTGTACCAACCACCCACACGCCCCGGGATTGTCGATTCTCTGGCAACACTTGGTTCATCCGGGCACGATTACATTTTCATGTCCACACCATGACAGCAAGCACAGGACTGCCATGTCATTGAATTCCACCGACCCATCCCGCTGGCACGTGCCGGCCACGCGCGTCACGTTGCTCTTGCTGCTGGCGCTGGCGTTTGTGCTGCTGACTGGCGTACTGGATGGTGGCGCAGGGGTGGCACCATCGCAACTGTTCGATCAGCCGCGCTTCCCGCTGGCCAATGCATGGCCCGGCCTGCTCCTGGCCGGCGTGTTGCTGGCGATCACCCGTCGGGCGTTGCTGTCGTTCGGACTGGCATTCCTGCTGCAAGGATTGCTGTACGCGGTCAACACACTCAAGGTGGCGAACCTCGGCACCCCACTGTTGCCGGATGACTTCCGCATGGTGGGCCAGCTGCGCAAGGGCGGCGCACATCTGTTGTTCGGCTACCTGCCACATAGTCCGTGGCCGTACCTGGGCCTGCTGGTTGGCGTGGCCCTGATCGTCGCGATGTGGCGTTTCGAGCCACCACTGTTCCCGCGACGCACCCGCGGCAAGCGATTGCTGGGCGGCGGCGTGCTGGCGTTGGCGCTGATCAGCATGCTGGCCGGGCAATCCGCATGGAGTCATGTCTACAACGCCCGGGTGCTCTGGCTGGAACCGTGGTCAGCTTCGTCGACCAGCGCCCATTCCGGCCTGATCAGCTCGCTGGTGATGTTTCATCTGCAGTATGGCCAGGGCAAGCGCAAACCCGATGTTGCCGCGGCATCGCAATTGATCGACCAGTCGACGACGGCACTGCAACAGTCGATGCAGACCCCGGGCGCGGGTGATGCCCTGCCCGACATCGTGGTGATCCAGAGCGAATCGTTCTTCGATCCCACCATCATGCGCGGCTACGAGGACAGCAACTTCGCGCCGAACCTGCGCCGGCTCGCCGCCCATGGCATCAGTGGTGCCCTGCATGTGCCGACCTTCGGCGGCGGCACCATCCGCACCGAGTTCGAGGTGCTCACCGGGCTGTCGCTGCGCTACTTCGAGAACCTGCAGTTCCCCTATCTGCAGATGAGCCACAAGTCCATGCCGAGCCTGGTGCACGTCCTGAACGCGCATGGCTACGGGACCACCGCGCTGCATGGCAACGACCCGTCGTTCTGGAACCGCACGGCTGCATTCAAGTCGCTGGGCTTCAACCGTTTCGTGTCGCAGTCATCGTTCCCTGCCAACGCGGCGATGGACGGCAAGTACATGGCCGACAGTGCAATGACCACCGAGATCATGCAGCAGTTGAAGGACAGCGGGCCGCCGCAATTCATCTTCGCCATCAGCATCGAGGCGCACGGACCGTACGACGTCGAGCCTGCCCATCCCGCCGAACGCGACGCCATTCCGGTACCCGACGGCATCTCGGGCGAGGACAAGAAGGAGCTGCAGACCTACCTCTACCACCTGCAGCACGCCGACGCCGAACTCGGCCGACTGGTGAGCTGGCTCGCGCAGCGCAAACGGCCCAGCCTGGTGCTGTTTTACGGTGATCACCTGCCGGGGCTGAGCAGCAGCTACCGCAGCACTGGTTTCGTCAATGACGGGGACATGCTGAGCCAGGCCGGTACATGGCTGCTGGTCGACCCGCATTCCCAGAGCCAGCCGGTACACGAGGACACTGCCGCCTGGCTGCTGCCGGGCCGACTGCTGACGCAGGCCGGCATCCACGACGATGCCTACTTTGCCCTGACCGGCGTGATCGGCCCGCAAATCGCTGCCCTGACCGCTGCCCCGGGCGCCCCACCGCCCGCCGAGGATGGTGAGCAACAGAGAATCGACAATGCCATGGCCAGCGTGAATCAGCTGCGCATGAGCGGCAAACTCGACAGGCTGCTGCCGAAGGGGACCGCGCTGCCCGCCAGTGGCATCGCCCACAACGACACCATTCCGATGCAAGCACCCACAACCGTCGCCCTGCCTCAGTAAGCAAGAGGGCGATGCCTCCCGGGTCCAGGGTCGGCGTGAATGCCAGCGCCGACGCATACGGCCATCGAGTTACCACAGCGTGCAAAAGAAAACCCCGCCGAGGCGGGGTTTCTTATTGCAGCTTGACGAGCGGGACTTAGAAGTCCATGCCGCCCATGCCACCCATGCCGCCACCCATGCCACCGCCGCCATGGCTGTGGCCTTCGTCCTTCTTCGGCAGCTCGGCAACGATCGCCTCGGTGGTGATTGCCAGGCCGGCAACCGACGCAGCGTGCTGCAGCGCCGAACGGGTCACCTTGGTCGGGTCCAGGATGCCCATCGCCACCATGTCACCGAACTCGCCGGTGGCTGCGTTGTAGCCGAAGTTGCCGCTGCCTTCCTTGACCTTGTTGAGGATCACGGACGGCTCTTCGCCAGCATTCGACACGATCGCACGCAGCGGCGCTTCCAGCGCGCGGCGGGTGATCGCGATGCCCAGGTCCTGGTCGGTGTTGTCGCCCTTCAGGCCTTCGACCGCCTTCAGTGCGCGGATCAGCGCAACGCCGCCGCCCGGGACCACGCCTTCTTCGACGGCTGCGCGCGTAGCGTGCAGGGCGTCTTCGACGCGGGCCTTCTTTTCCTTCATTTCGATCTCGGTGCCGGCACCGACCTTGATGACCGCAACGCCGCCGGCCAGCTTGGCCACGCGCTCCTGCAGCTTCTCGCGATCGTAGTCGGACGAGGTCTCCTCGATCTGCGCCTTGATCTGGCCGATGCGCGACTGGATCTTCTCGGCTTCACCGGCACCGTCGATGATCGTGGTGTTTTCCTTGGTGATGACGATGCGCTTGGCGCGACCCAGATCGGCGATCGTGGTCTTTTCCAGCGACAGGCCCACTTCCTCGGACACGACCTGACCGTTGGTCAGCACCGCGATGTCTTCCAGGATCGCCTTGCGACGATCGCCGAAGCCCGGCGCCTTGACGGCGGCGACCTTGACGATGCCGCGGATGGTGTTGACCACCAGGGTGGCCAGCGCCTCGCCCTCGACTTCCTCGGCGACGATCAGCAGCGGCTTGCCAGCCTTGGCGACGGCTTCCAGCACCGGCAGCAGCTCGCGCACATTCGACACTTTCTTGTCGTGGATCAGGATGTACGGGTCGTCCAGCTCAACCTGCTGCGAAGCCTGGTTGTTGATGAAGTACGGCGACAGGTAGCCGCGATCGAACTGCATGCCTTCGACGACGTCGAGCTCGTTCTCGAGACCCGAGCCTTCCTCGACCGTGATCACGCCTTCCTTGCCGACTTTCTTCATCGCGGTGGCGATGATGTCGCCGATGTTGGTGTCGGAGTTGGCCGAGATCGTGCCGACCTGGGCAATTTCCTTGTCGTTCGCGGTCGGGTTGGAGAGCTTCTTCAGCTCACCGACGGCAGCCGTGACGGCCTTGTCGATGCCGCGCTTCAGGTCCATCGGATTGATGCCCGCAGCCACAGCCTTGAGGCCTTCCTGGATGAACGCCTGCGCCAGCACGGTTGCGGTGGTGGTGCCGTCACCGGCGACGTCGGAGGTCTTGGAAGCGGCTTCCTTGACGATCTGCGCGCCGAGGTTCTCGTACTTGTCGGCCAGTTCGATCTCCTTCGCGACAGACACGCCGTCCTTGGTGATCGTCGGGGCGCCGAAGCTCTTCTCGAGCACGACGTTGCGGCCCTTCGGGCCCAGGGTGACCTTGACCGCGTTGGCCAGGGTGTTCACGCCTTTCAGCATGCGGGCGCGGGCGTCTTCGCCGAAACGTACTTCTTTAGCGGCCATAATTTTTTGCCTCAAAAATTTGAATAGGAATGGGGTTTGCTTTTACAGCGGTAGCGCGAAGGATCAGGAACCCGGGAAGGTCGGCGTGCGCGGATGTACGCGCTCAACGAATCGCGAATCCCGATCCCAAAGGCAATCAGCCTTCGATCACGGCCACGATGTCGTCTTCCTTCAGGAAGACCAGCTCTTCGCCGTCGATCTTGATTTCCTGACCGGCGTACTTGCCGAACAGCACGACGTCACCGGCCTTCAGCGCCATCGGGCGCACCTTGCCATCGGCCATGATCAGGCCGGTGCCGGCGGCGACGACCTTGCCGCGGGTGGGCTTTTCGGTGGCGCTATCGGGGATGACGATGCCGCCGGCGGAGACGCGCTCCTCTTCCAGGCGCTTGACGATGACGCGATCGTGCAACGGACGCAGTGTGCTCATGGACAACTCCAGCTGACTATTGAGGTGGGACAAGGCTTTGAAGACCCGGATCGGCAGTCTTGTTAGCACTCGGAGTAAATGAGTGCCAATTTTACGGGTATGGAACGCCGCTGCAAGAACATTTGAACCAGGGATGGACAGCTAATTGGGTGGGTAGGGACGGGTTTCAAGGGCTATTGGCTCACAGCCCCACAAATCGCCGGGATGAGGTAGGAGCGCACCCTGTGCGCGATGCCCTTTCTCCAGCTACCAGCAAAAGCATCGCGCACAGGGTGCGCTCCTACACGGTGCACGCTAGGCTGAAGGCATGCCCGACATCGTCCTGCTTTGTTACTGCAGCTGTCCCGATGCAGCCAGCGCACAGGCGATCGCCGAAGCGCTGGTCAACGAGCGGCTGGCCGCCTGCGTCAGCCGTCTGCCCGGGATCAGCTCCACCTATCGCTGGCAAGGCACGGTAACCACCGATAGCGAGGAACTGCTGCTGATCAAGACCGCTGCGGGGCGCTTCGACGCGCTGAAAGCCCGTCTGCTGGAACTGCATCCCTACGAGCTGCCGGAGCTGATCGCCGTACCGGCGAAGTTCGGTCACACCGCCTATCTGGACTGGGTACGGCAAGCCGTCGGCAGCTGACACGGCGCCGCCCCGCACACTTGATGACCAGCTCATGCAGAAAGCGTCGGGCAAGACTGCTGACAGATCCTGTCAGTGCACGCGATTAGCCTGAGCACTCCGCCACCTTCAAGCCGATGCCATGAAAAAGTCCGACGCCGCCGCCCTGTTGCTGCTTGGCGCCTTGTGGGGCGCCTCGTTCCTGTTCATGCGCATGGGTGCCAACCAGTTCGGAGGCATGGCGCTGGCCGGTATGCGCGCCATTGGCGCGGCCATCTGCTCCATCCCCTTGCTGAACTCGCGTGAGCGCCTGGCCGAGCTGCGCACGCACTGGCGATCGGTGCTCATCGTCGGCATCGCCAACTCGGCGCTGCCATTCATCCTGTTCTCCTACGCCGCGCAAAGCCTGCCGGCCGGCCTCTCGGCCATCTTCGACGCGATCGCGCCGTTGCTGGTGGCGGCCTCCGGCTGGCTGTGGCTGGGCGAACAGCTCGACCTTCCACGCGCCAGCGGCTTGCTGATCGGTTTGGCCGGCGTGGTATGGCTGATCGGCGGCAGCCTGGGTTTCGGGCATGGCGGCAGTTCGGTTGGCTGGGCGATGGCCGCCTGTGTCGGCGCCAATCTCTGCTACACCTTCGGCGCCCATTACAGCCATCGCCGCCTGCAGGTGGTGACACCGATGACCGTGGCAATCGGCAGCCAGTTCGCCTCCGCGCTCCTGCTGCTGCCCTTCACCGTCTGGCTATGGCCGGCGAAAGCGCCGACGGCGCAAGCCTGGTTCGCCATGTTCGGCCTCGCCGCAGCCTGCACTTCACTCGCTTACGTGCTGTTCTACCGACTGATGGCGCGTATCGGCTCGACCCGCTCGATGGCCGTGCTGTACCTGATTCCGGTATTCGGCGTGCTGTGGGGCGCGCTGTTCCTTGGCGAGACGGTCACCGTCGCCATGGCCGGCGGCTGCGTGGTGATCCTGCTCGGCGTGGCGCTGACCACCGGCATGCTGCGTTTCGGGGCGAACGTCGCCGCTCCTCTCGATCAGGTCGAAAAGGCCTGATCGTAAACAGGCTCTAATGCCGCATATCCGGGCGCCGGTCCAAAGCTGGGCCATAATCCGCTTTCACGTCGAAACACGATCCAGAACGCGGAGTTGCAATGCGCTCGATTTTCCACGGCCACCGGGCCGCGCTGTTGTCGCTCCTGCTAGCCCTGCTGGCGGGTGCGCAGACAGCTCTTGCGCAGGACACGGCCGACCTGCTGCCGGTCACCGAGGCGTACAAGCTGACGGCTGAAGCCACCATGCCGGGCGTGCTGAAGCTGCACTGGACGATTGCACCGGACTATTACCTCTATCGCGGCCGCATGAAGTTCAAGGCCGGCGACGGAGTAACGCTTGGCGAAGCGCAGCTGCCGGACGGCGAGAAGCATGTCGACCCGTACCTGGGACCGGTCGAGACGTACCACCACAGCGTCGATGCCACCGTGCCCTACACCGTGACCACGGGTACCACACGACTGAAGCTGAGCGTGCAATACCAGGGCTGCCACGAGGTCGATCCGAAGATCTGCTATCCACCGCATACCGAGCAACTGGATCTGCCTTTGCCAGTGCCGGCGAACCTCGGCGAGACGGCCGCACCCGCCTCCGGCAATCCGCTCGGCGCAGCACTCAGCCAACTCGGCAGCCATACGAACAGCACGACAACCGGGATGGACAGTGCACCTTTGCCGGCCGAACAGGCGTTCCGTTTCGAGGCGCTGGCGCATAACCCGCACCAGCTGTTGCTGCGCTGGGCAATGCCGAAGGGCTACTACCTGTATCGCGACCAGACCTCGCTGAAGCTCAAGGATGCCGGCGGGCTTAGCCTGACGCCGACATGGCCAGTTGGCACCGCGCATCACGACGCTCATTACGGCGATGTCACCGTGTATTTCGACCAGGTCGAGTTACCGGTGACGGTCGAAGGTGATCCCGCTGGCCGAAAGCAGCTGTCGCTTGAGGCCAGTTTCCAGGGCTGCCAGGACGGTGGCCTGTGCTATCCACTGATGACACGTGCGGTGAATGTCGATCTCGGCACTAGCGTTGCCGCCACCGGACAGGTCACGGAGACCACACCGGAATTGCCACCGGCCAGTGTCACTGCATCGGCCGCGCAGATCAGCCTGATCGCCGCGCTGCTGCTCGCGCTCGGTGGCGGCCTGGTGCTGAACCTGATGCCGTGCGTGCTGCCGGTGCTGTCGATCAAGGCGGTGAGCGTGCTGGAGAGCGGCGAAAGTCGCACCACCGCGCGTCGCCATGCGCTGTTCTATACCGCCGGCGTGCTGTGCAGTTTCGCCGCGCTGGGGCTGGGCATCCTCGCCCTGCGCTCGGCCGGACAGGTACTTGGCTGGGGCTCGCAACTGCAACAGCCGATGGTGGTGGCCGCGCTGGCGCTGATCATGCTGGCGGTGGGCCTGTCGATGTCGGGCGTGGTGCAGTTCGGTGCCTCGCTGGGCAATACCGGCGCCAGCCTGGCCAGCCGTTCCGGGCCAGCCGGCGACTTCTTCACCGGCGTGCTGGCGGTGGTGGTGGCCAGTCCATGCACGGCGCCGTTCATGGGCAGTGCGCTGGCCTATGCGTTCACCGCACCGATGCTGGCCGCACTGCTGGTGTTCCTGGCGCTCGGCCTCGGGCTGGCGCTGCCGTTCCTGGCCGTAGGTTTCGTGCCGGCGCTGACACGCCTGCTGCCGCGGCCCGGACGCTGGATGGAAACCCTGAAACAGGTACTGGCCTTCCCGATGTATCTGACGGCTGTGTGGCTGGTCTGGGTACTGGCCAAGCAGCGCGGCGCCGATGCCGTGGGTCTGCTGCTGGTCGCCGCCGTGCTGCTGGCGATGACACTGTGGTGGTTCGAACGCAGCCGCTCACGCGGAGCGACCAGCAAGCTCGCGGTCGCAGTGCTGGCGGTCGCCACGCTGGTGCCGATATACCTGCTCGCCCATGTATCACCACCGTCGGCCACCGTTGTCACCGAGGAAGGCGTGGTGGCCTACAGCCCGGAAAAACTCGCCGCGCTGCGTGCCGCCGGCACCCCGGTGTTCGTCGACATGACCGCCGACTGGTGCGTCACCTGCAAGGCGAACGAGCACACCGTGCTCGATACCCAGGCCTTCCGCGACCTGCTCCAGCGCACCGGCGCGGTTTACATGAAAGGCGACTGGACCGACGTCAACCCGACCATAAGCGCCTTCCTGCAGCAATACCACTCACCCGGCGTACCGCTGTATGTGGTGTTCCCGAAAAATGGCGGCGCGGGCAACCAGTTGTCGACCGTGCTGACCTCCTCGCTGGTCGAACAGGCGCTGACGGAAGCGGCACGCTGATGCTGGACCGGGCCAACGGGCTGATTCTCGGCCTGGCCGTTCTGGCCGCGGCGATCGGTGGCTATGCACAACACCGCCATCAGCAGCAGAGCGTGACGGCCATGGACTCGGCCATGCTCGGTCAGCTGGTTCCCGCCCTCACCTTGCCCGATCTCGACGGCCAGCCGCACCGATTGAGCGACTACCGTGGTCACCGCGTGCTGCTGAATTTCTGGGCCAGCTGGTGCGGTCCGTGCCTGGACGAGATGCCGGCGCTGAATCAAGCCCAGGCAAAGTTCGGCGAACATGGTCCGATCGTCGTCGGCATCGCCATGGATGAACCTGAGCGGATTCGCGCCTTTCTGGCCATGCATCCGGTGAATTACCCGATCTTGCTGGGTCGCCTGAGCTCGCCAAGTACCACGTTGCAACTGGGTGATGCCCGCGAAGTGCTGCCATATAGCGTCCTGATCGACGGTGATGGGCGCATTCTCGCTGCCAATGCGGGCGCCCTGTCGACGGCACAGCTGGAACACTGGCTGACGCTCGGCCACGATGAGCCCTGATCAAGTCTCGACATACGCTTCCGCACGGATAGTTGCGCTTCTCCGTCAAACATCGCCGATCTGCAGTGAACTGGACAACATCCCCGACTGCGCGCACACTGCGCCGGGTTCCGGGTGCTCCGGACGCAATGTGGACGGCCTCGTGGCGAAAATCCTGGTCCTGCACGGACCCAACCTCAATCTGTTGGGTGTACGCGAGCCGCAGATCTACGGCCACGAGACACTGACGGACATCAACCAGCAGCTGGCCGCGCGTGCACAGGCGACAGGACACGAGCTGGCCTGGTTCCAGTCCAACGCCGAGCATGAGCTGATCGGTCGCATCCACCAGGGCCGCGACGACCAGACGACGATGATCCTGATCAATGCCGGCGCATTCACCCACACCAGCATCGCCCTGCGCGATGCGCTGGCCTCGGTGGCGATCCCGTTCATCGAAGTGCATCTGTCCAATGTGTTCGCGCGCGAATCGTTCCGTCATCACTCGTATCTCTCGGACATGGCGATCGGCGTGATCTGCGGCTTTGGCGGCAACAGCTACCGGCTGGCACTGGAAGCGGCGATCCAGCGATTGCAGGCGCCCGTGCCCGGCGCGGCATGAAATGAATCGGGCCACCAGGCCAACCCCATTCCCTTCCGACCACCTGTGGTGGCATGACTTAAAAGGCTGATCCGATGGATTTGCGCAAAATCAAGAAACTGATCGACCTGCTCGAGGAATCGAACCTCGCCGAACTGGAGATCAAGGAGGGCGAGGAAGTCGTCCGCCTGTCACGGGTACCCAAGAACACCGCGCCGGTCGCCGCCGCACCGGTGGCCGTGGCTGCCGCACCTGCTCCGATCGCGGCCACCATACCGGTGGCAACCGTCGCCGAGGCTCCAGCTGCCGATGCGCTGCCGGCCGGACATGTGGTCAAGGCACCCATGGTCGGTACGTTCTACGCCTCGGCCACGCCGGGCACCCCGGCCTTCGTCAAGGTCGGCCAGCAGGTCAAGGCCGGCGAGACGCTTGGCATCATCGAGGCGATGAAGATGTTCAACCAGATCGAGGCCGACGTGGCCGGCACCGTGCAGGCGATCCTGGTCGAGAACGGCCAGCCGGTGGAATTCGACGAACCCATGTTCGTGATTGCCTGAGGCCGCCCGGATGCTCGAGAAGGTCGTCATCGCCAACCGCGGCGAAATCGCGTTGCGCGTCTTGCGCGCCTGCCACAGTCTGGGCATCAAGACCGTGGCGGTGCACTCCACCGTGGACCGCAATCTGAAGCATGTCGGCCTTGCCGATGAGTCCATCTGCATCGGCCCGGGCCCGTCGGTCGACAGCTACCTCAATATCCCGCGCATCATCGCGGCGGCCGAGATCACCGACGCACAGGCGATCCATCCGGGCTACGGTTTCCTGTCCGAGCGCGCCGACTTCGCCGAGCAGGTGGAGCAGTCCGGCTTCATCTTCATCGGCCCGACCGCCGAAGTGATCCGCCTGATGGGCGACAAGGTCGAGGCGATCCGCGCCATGAAGGCTGCCGGCGTGCCGTGCGTGCCCGGCTCCGGCGGCCCGCTTGGCGAGGACGTCGACACCAATATCAAGATCGCCCGCGAGATCGGCTATCCGGTGATCATCAAGGCCGCCGGCGGTGGCGGTGGCCGCGGCATGCGCGTGGTGCGTACCGAGGCACACCTGGGCAACGCGATCACCATGACCAAGGCGGAGGCCAAGGCTGCATTTGGCAATGAACAGGTCTATATGGAGAAGTTCCTGGAGAATCCGCGTCACGTGGAAATCCAGGTGCTCGCCGATGGCCAGGGAAACGCGATCCATCTGGGCGAACGCGACTGCTCGATGCAGCGCCGCCACCAGAAGGTGGTCGAGGAAGCGCCGGCACCGGGTATCACCGACAAACAGCGTGCAGCGATCGGCAAGGTCTGCGTCGACGCCTGCATCCGCATCAACTACCGCGGCGCCGGCACGTTCGAGTTCCTGTACGAGAACGGCCGCTTCTACTTCATCGAGATGAACACCCGCATCCAGGTCGAACACCCGGTGACCGAGCTGATCACCGGTGTCGACCTGGTGCGCGAGCAGCTGTTGATCGCTGGCGGCGAGAAGTTGTCGATCAGGCAGGAAGACATCGTCATCCGCGGCCATGCGATCGAATGCCGCATCAACGCCGAGGATCCCGACACCTTCATGCCGAGTCCCGGCACGGTGAAGCGTTTCGAGGCACCCGGCGGCCCCGGGGTGCGCGTCGACACGCACCTTTACGACGGCTACAAGATCCCGCCGAACTACGACTCGATGATCGGCAAGTTGATCGTGCACGGCCCGGATCGCGAGACCGCGATCGCGCGCATGCGCCTGGCCCTGGCTGAAACGGTGATCGAAGGCGTCAAGTGCAACATCCCGTTGCAGCAACGGATCATGGCTGACGTCGGCTTCCAGCATGGTGGACAGAACATCCACTATCTGGAAAAGCGGATGGCGGAACAGAAGGAACATCCCGCCACCGGTCACTGACAGAAAGAAGTGAGTGAAGAGGAGTGAGAAGAAGCAGGCACGCCCTGCTTCTCGTCATGGACCGAAGTATCTCTCTCCAGCCCGACACACTCGTCACAGTGCCCGCGCCTCTCTACTCACTCCTCTTCACTCACTCCTCGCCCTATGCCCTTTCTCGAACTCTCCCTAACCATCCGCGTCCAGCAGCAGCCGCACGTGGAAGAATCGCTGGATGATCTCGGCGCGCTGTCGATCACGCTGCAGGATGCAGATGCGGAGACGCCAGATGAGCAGGCGATCTTCGAACCCGGTGTAGGCGAATTGCCGCTGTGGCCGACGATCACGCTGAACGCGCTGTTCGACGAGCACACCGATCGTCGCGGCCTCACCGAGGCGCTCGGCGAGCTGCTGCCCTGGCTTGAACCTGATCAGCTGACCTTCCGCGAGGTCGCCGACCAGGACTGGGAGCGCGCATGGATGGACCAGTTCAAGCCGATGCCGTTTGGCCGCCGGCTGTGGATTTATCCGTGGAACATCGAACCGCCGGCTGATGACGGACAGGTCGTGGTGCGACTCGATCCCGGCCTTGCCTTCGGCAGCGGCACGCATCCGACCACCGCGCTGTGCCTCGAATGGCTGGATGGTCTCGACCTGGCCGGCAAGACGGTCACCGACTACGGTTGCGGCTCCGGCATCCTTGCGATCGCCGCGCTGAAGCTCGGTGCAGTCAGCGCGATCGGCGTCGACAACGATCCGCAGGCGCTCACCGCATCCATCGACAATGCCGAACGCAACGACGTTGCGGATCGCCTCGCCGTGTTCCTGCCCGAAGATTTCAATGTAGCGGCCGCTCCTGCGCATCCTGCGCCCGCGGCACTTGTGCATCCATGCACCTCGCCGGCCGATGTCTTTATCGCGAACATCCTCGCTGGCCCGCTCGGCGCCCTGGCACCGACCTTCGCTGCCGCCGCGAAACCCGGCGCACCCTTCGCGATCTCCGGCATCCTCAATGGTCAGCAGGACGAACTGTTGCAGCGCTATGCCGAGTGGTTCGACGATCTGCGCGTGGACACCCGCGAAGACTGGGTCCGCATCAGCGGCCACCGCCGCGCCTGAGCGCAGCGACCGGCTCGAATGCACATCACCAACGATGCGCATTCGCCCGCGAACCAGCGAGGCTGCCCTGTTAAGCTTGCTGCATACTGATCGAAGCGGCCCGCATGTACACCCAATGCCCTGAATGCCTGTCCGTGTTCTCGCTGGATGTGCACACGCTTGCGCAGGCGCATGGCCACGTCGTGTGCGGGCATTGCCAGGCCTGGTTCGACAGCATCGCCACGCTCACCGACCAGTTGCCACCGGAACCGTTCCACGAGCTGCCGGTAAACGAACCCGCCCTTGAGCCGCCGCGCATCGACCTGGTGGTCTACCGGCCACGACCTGACCCAGCGGCCGTGATCGAGAGCGACGCGGCGACAGTTGAAACCTCGAAGGAAGAAGACTTTTCGCAACTGGTGTTCGCACCGCGTTTTGCGCGCGAGTCATCCGCGCACCAGCCAACACGGTCAGCGCGCCCGCGACATGTGCACTCGACTGGCGAACGTCGCTGGCCATGGGTTGTCGCCTGCACCCTGCTCGCCTTGCTGCTCGCCGCCCAGCTGGGCTGGGCCGAACGCGACCCGCTGATTCGCAATCCCACTACCGGGGGCTGGCTGCGCATCAGTTGCGCGATACTCGGCTGCCCGCTTCCACTGGTAGCCGCACCAGAGCAGTTGCGCCTGCTCGCCAGCAATGTGCAGGCGCACCCCAGCGTCGCGGGCGCACTGATGATCAGCGCCCGCGTGCGCAACGATGCGATGTTTGCCCAACCCTATCCCATACTGACAATCACCCTGTCGAACGCACAAGGGCAGCGGATCGCCATGCGTCGATTACGACCTGACGAATATCTTGACGACCCTGTCCTGCTGAACCGCGGCCTGGCTCCGGGTGCCAGCGCCGTGTTGCTGCTCGAGGTGGAGGATCCCGGCGACAAGGCAGTCGGTTTCGAATTCGGTTTCGAATAGCACTTAAAATTATCGGCCCGCACGGGTAGACTCGACTCCCTGCGCAGATTGCCAACCGGTGCTCATACGCATCGAGAGCTGCAGCGATAATCAAAAACACATGCAGCGGCCCACGCAGCCGCCGCTACGTACACGAGGGAGATGTCCGTGAATGCCGTAAGACTGCCTGCCGTCGAGGCCGCAAAGCAGACCTCGTCGCAAGGCACCGATTCGCAGGTTGCCAGTTCTCAGAGTGCACTGAGCGAATGCGTCAGCCGTACGGTACGCCGCTACCTTGCCGACATCGGCGACACCGAATGCGCCGAGGGTCTGCACGCACTGGTGCTGCGCGAGGTTGAGGTGCCACTGTTGCGTGAAGTGCTGGCCTTCCACGACGGCAACCAGAGCCGCGCCGCCAGCGCGCTCGGCATCAACCGTGCCACCCTGCGCAAGAAACTGGCCGCCCACGGCCTGCTGTAATTTCTGATAAAGGCCGCCTGCCAAGGCCGCCCATCAATCAGACGGCTATAATGAGCGGCTTTCCCCTCCTGGAAACCCGCACATGTCCACGCCCCAGCTCGTCCCGGTCCGTCGCGCCCTGCTCAGCGTCTCCGACAAGACCGGCCTGATCGACCTGGGCCGACGCCTGACCGCCAAGGGTATTGAACTGCTCTCCACCGGTGGCAGCGCCAAGGCACTGCGCGAGGCCGGCATCGCGGTCACCGACGTCAGCGACGTCACCGGTTTCCCGGAAATCATGGACGGCCGCGTCAAGACGCTGCACCCGAAGGTGCACGGTGGCCTGCTCGGCCGGCGCGGCACGGACGATGCCGTCATGACCGAGCTCGGCATCGCGCCGATCGACCTGCTGGTGCTGAACCTGTATCCGTTCGAGAGCACCGTGGCGAAGCCCGGCTGCACACTGGAAGACGCCATCGAGAACATCGATATCGGCGGCCCGGCGATGCTGCGCTCGGCGGCGAAGAACTGGAACGATGTCGGCGTGCTGACCTCGCCCGATCAATACGACGCCGCGCTGGCCGAAATCGAACAGCATGGCGGTCTCAGCCGTGCCACCCGCTTCAAGCTGGCGGTCGCCGCGTTCAACAACGTCTCCAGCTACGACGGCGCGATCAGCGACTACCTGTCGGCGCTGCAGCTCAACGAGACGCAGGACGCCATCGCAGGACATGACGCCTTCCCCGGCCAAGCGAACGGTCGTTTCGTGAAACTGATGGACCTGCGCTACGGCGAGAACCCGCACCAGCAGGCGGCGTTCTACCGCGACCTGTATCCGGCACCCGGCACCTTGGCCACGTTCCGCCAGCTGCAGGGCAAGGAGCTGTCGTTCAACAACATCGCCGACGCCGATGCCGCATGGGAGTGCGTGCGCAGCTTCACCAAACCGGCCTGCGTGATCGTCAAGCACGCCAACCCCTGCGGTGTCGCGGTGAGCCTGGACGGCATCGGCAAAGCCTACGACCTCGCCTACCAGACCGATCCCACCTCGGCCTTCGGCGGCATCATTGCGTTCAACCGCGACGTGGACGGCGCCACCGCGCAGGCCATCGTGGCGCGCCAGTTCGTCGAGGTGGTGCTGGCGCCGGGCTATGCGGATGAGGCGCTGAAGGCCTTCGCCAAGAAAGGCAACGTGCGCGTGCTGGTGATTCCGTTGCCGGACGATGGCAGCCTACTGCACGCCCATCCGGGCAACAATTCCAAGCGCGTGGGTTCCGGCCTGCTGATCCAGAGCGCCGACCTCGGCATGGTTGGCGCGGAGGATCTGAAGATCGTCACCCGCCGTGCGCCGACCGAAGCGCAGATCCATGATCTGATCTTCGCCTGGAAGGTGGCCAAGTTCGTCAAGAGCAATGCCATCGTGTATGCGCGCGATCGCCAGACCATCGGCATCGGCGCCGGCCAGATGAGCCGCGTCTACAGCGCGAAGATCGCCGGCATCAAGGCGGCCGACGAAAAGCTCGAAGTGCGCGGCTCGGTGATGGCTTCCGACGCGTTCTTCCCGTTTCGCGACGGCATCGACGCCGCTGCCACCGCCGGCATCGCCGCAGTAATCCAGCCCGGCGGTTCGATGCGCGACGCCGAGGTGATCGCCGCCGCCGACGAACACGATATGGCGATGGTGTTTACCGGGATGCGTCACTTCCGCCACTGAAGCGTGAGGGCGGCGTGACTTCCCACCGCGCAATGCACGAAGGCCTGGGCGCAAGCCCGGGCCTTCGTCGTTTCGGGATGGCATGGCCGCATCTCAGTCCGCCGGCGCGGTATCGGCTTCACCGTTCGACAGCATCGAGGGAGCCGCTGCATCAAGCCGACGCGCATAGCGCCGCGCCAGCACCGCGCAGGTCATCAACTGAATCTGGTGGAACAGCATGATCGGCAGCACGATCATGCCCAGCGGATGGCCGGCGAACAGCACCTTGGCCATCGGCACGCCACTGGCCAGGCTCTTCTTGGAACCGCAGAACACGATGGTAATCTCGTCGTCCTTGCCGAAGCCCAGCGCACGCGAACCGTAGGTGGTGAGCAGCAGCGCCAGCGTCAGCAGCACCGCATTGACGATGAGCAGCCCGACCAGCACCGGCAGCGGAGTCTGCTTCCACAACCCTTCCAGCACCGCCGCGCTGAACGCGGTGTAGACCACCAGCAGAATCGAGCCCTGATCGACCACGCCGACCAGCGGCTTGTGCTTCTGCACCCAGCCGCCGATCCAGCGCTGCGCCACCTGCCCGGCCACGAACGGCACCAGCAGTTGCAGCACGATGCCGCCCACCGCATCCCACGACATGCCACCGTGTCCATGCGACTCCAGCAGCGCCCCCACCAGCAGCGGGGTGATGAAGATGCCAAGCAGACTGGAAGCGGACGCCGAGCAGACGGCGGCGGAAACATTGCCGCGCGCGATCGAGGTGAACGCAATCGACGACTGCACCGTCGACGGCAGCATGCACAGGAACAGCACACCCATGTACAGGTCCGGCGTCACCAGCGGCGCCAGCACCGGTCGCAGCAAAAACCCCAGCAACGGGAACAGTACGAACGTGCTGGCCAGCACCGTCAGATGCAGCCGCCAGTTGGTGAGGCCGGCGACCACCGCCGTGCGCGACAGCTTGGCGCCGTGCAGGAAGAAGAGCAGCGCGATCGCCACATCGGTGAACACGCCAAACACCTGCGCAGCAGCACCGCGACATGGCAGTACGCTGGCCAGCAGCACCGTGCACAGCAAGGCACAGGTGAAACGATCGGGAAGGAAACGGCGAAGCATGGCGACTCGGCATGCCGTCCGGAGCGACGGCGCGGGTAGTGAGGTTCAGGTATTGCACCGCCCCCACATTGATAAATCAAATCGTTTTATCTTATGTACTGATACGATATAAACATGAATATCAGCCTGCGCCAGCTGCGCGCCTTCCTCGCCGTTGCCAGGCTGCAACATTTCCGTCGCGCCGCGGAAAGCCTGCACCTGACCCAGCCAGCGGTCAGCCGGCACATCGCGGATCTGGAAGCCGAACTCGACGTGCGCCTGTTCGATCGCAATACGCGCGAAGTGATGCCGACCGAGGCAGGCCGTTATCTGCAAGGCGCGGTGGAACGCGTGCTTGAGGAACTCGAGGGCGTGCTGGCCCACGTCCACTCCGAAAGCGAGCGCCGCCACGGCAAGGTACGCGTCGCAGCCGTACCCACACTCTCCGCCGGGCTGATGCCGCAATGCATCGCCGCGTGCGCCCGCCACTATCCCGAGTTGACCGTACAGCTGCATGATCAGGTGCAGACCCTGGTGCTGGAGAGCGTGCGTGGCGGCGAAGTGGATTTCGGCCTGGCGATCGAACCGGCCGACCCCGAGGCATTCCACAGTGAAACGATCCTGCATGATCCGTTCGTGCTGGTCTGTCGGCGCGACCATCCGCTGGCAAAGCTCGCCTCGGTACCGTGGAAGAAACTGCAGGGTGAACTACTGGTGCTGCTCGACCACACCTCGGGCAGCCGCCGATTGATCGACGATCAATTGCTGGCCCACCACGTCGCAGCAGATGTGGTGCAACAAACCGGACATACGCATACCGCCTTCCGCATGGTCGAAGCGGGACTGGGCATCAGCATCACGCCAAGCCTGTCGATGCCTGCCTCCGACCAGTTGGCGGTACGCCCGCTGACACCCATCGCCAAGCGCGCCATCACCCTGATCCGCCGCCGTCAGCGCTCACTGTCGCCGGTAGCCGAGCTGGTATGGATACAGATCCGCGACATGGCGGCGCAGCTGTCGCCCACGCGGTGCGCTCCATCGAAACCAGGCTGAGCGCAGCCCACTCATCAACGGGCAATCCGCTCGCTCACACCACCTTGAACCCGACGCGCCTAGCCTCGACGGCACTCAAGGGAGTCCATCATGCGCTACCAGCTGTACTACTGGTCCGGCATCCAGGGACGCGGCGAATTCGTGCGACTGGCGCTGGAAGATGCCGGGGCTGACTACATCGATATTGCCCGGGAACAGGGCGACGACGCGATCCTGCCGTTCCTTGCGGGTGAACGACCTGGCGCACTACCGTTCGCGCCACCCTTCCTCAAGGCCGGTCGCACCGTGATCGCGCAGACCGCCGCGATCCTGCTTTACCTCGCGCCACGACTCAAGCTGGTGCCGACTGGGGCCGCGGCCACGCTTTATGCGCACCAGTTGCAGCTGACCGTCACCGATCTGGTTGCCGAGGTACATGACACCCATCACCCGATTGCCAGCAGCCTGTACTACGAGGACCAGCGCGCCGCCGCCAGACAGCGTGCGGAAGACTTCCGTCAGCAGCGGTTGCCGAAATACCTCGATTATTTCGAGCAGGCGCTGATGCGCAGCGATGGCCGGCATGCGCTGTCCCGACATTCCTATGTCGATCTTTCACTGTTCCAGGTCATGAGCGGACTGGACTACGCCTTCCCGCACGCGATGCGCCGGCTGCGTCGCAAGCGGCCACATCTGTGCGCACTGGCGGCACGCGTCGCCGAACGGCCACGGATCGCCGCCTATCTGGCTTCACCACGCCGGCTGCCCTTCAACGAAGATGGCATCTTCCGCCATTACCCCAAACTGGATGACCCGCGCTGAAAGTTGCGGAACATTCTCAGAACACCGCGATCACCATCGCCCCGGCCACGATCAGACCGCCGCCAATCAGCAGCGGCAGGCTTGGCTTCTCGCCGAGAAAAACCAGCGCCAGCACGATCGCGATCGCCACGCTGAGCTTGTCGATCGGCGCCACCTTGCTCACCGGCCCCAGTTGCAGCGCGCGGTAGTAGCACAGCCACGACAGCCCGGTGGCGATGCCGGACAGCACCAGGAACAGCCAGCTGTGCAGCGGTAATCCGGTCGGCTTTGCCCATTCCTGGCGCAGGCTGAGGATGCCGGCGGTAACGATCAGGATCACGATGGTGCGGATGAAAGTGGCAAGGTTGGAACTGATGCCGACCACGCCAAGCTTGCCGAACAATGCCGTCAGTGCGGCGAACAGCGCCGAGCCAAGAGCGAACACCAGCCAGCTTTCACGCAGTTGCATCGCGCCGATCTCCGCCAGACATTCACCCGTTGTGCCCTGCTACGCTGCCCACCAACGGCGACACTCAGGGATCAGTGACTGCTCTCGTCCGGATTCGTCTGCGACGAATCATCGGTGGCCGGCTTGCTCTTGCCCCACTCCAGCACCTTGTACATCGCCGGAGCTACCTCCCGCTTGCCGTGTTCGTCGATCAGGCGCCCCTGCGGGTCGACCATGTAGGTCTGCTGTAAACCGTTCTTGGGCGTGACCACCACCATGTAGACCTGCCCGCTGTGGCTGTATTCCTGAATGGTATTGTCACCTTCCTGGCGCACGCGGATCTGCGGCAACTGCGCATCCCTGCCGCCCGGAGGGGCGCCCTGCACTTCCGGCAACGCCGGCGGCTTCCGGGTCATCGGGTTGTTGTCCGGCGCCGCAGGTGCGGGCGGTGCCACCGCCTTTACACCGGGGTCATTGATGCCTGGCGGTGGCAGTGCACTTCCCGGCGCAGACTGCGCGGATGCATTCGCCACCAGCAGGCTCGAAGCGAACAGGACGCTGGCAGCAGCCAGCAAGGCAGCGGTTTTCATGGCGGCAACCTCGATCGGGTGGCAAAGCATAGCAGTGCCTTCGCACAGCTTCCGTGAAGCGGATTGCCGCATGCGAGAATGCGGCATGGCCAAACTCATCCTGATCGACGGCTCCTCCTACCTGTACCGGGCGTTCCACGCGCTGCCGCCGCTGAGCAATGCCCAAGGCGAACCAACCGGCGCACTGTTCGGCGTGGTCAACATGCTGCGCGCCACGCTGAAGGCGAAGCCGGACTATCTCGCCTTCGTCAGCGATGCTCCCGGCCCGACTTTCCGTGACGCACTGTACGACCAGTACAAGGCGAACCGACCACCGATGCCGGATGACCTGCGCGCGCAGGTCGAGCCGATGCTGGCGATCGTCGGCGCGCTGGGCTTTCCCATCCTGCGCGTGCCCGGCGTCGAAGCCGACGACGTGATCGGCACCCTGGCCGTGCAGGCACAGGCGCTCGGCATCGAGGTGGAGATATCCACCGGCGACAAGGACATGGCGCAGCTGGTGAACCCGCACGTCACCCTGGTCAACACCATGAGCAATACGGTGATGGACAGCGACGGCGTGATGGAGAAGTTCGGCGTGCGGCCAGAACAGATCATCGATTTCCTCGCACTCACCGGCGATACCGTCGACAACGTGCCGGGCGTGCCCAAGTGCGGCCCGAAGACCGCCGCCAAGTGGCTCGCCGAATACGCCACGCTGGACGGCGTGATCGCAAACGCGGACAAGATCGGCGGCAAGATCGGCGAGAGCCTGCGCGCTGCACTGCCACAACTGCCGCTCTCGCGCGAACTGGTGACGATCAAGACCGATGTGGCGCTGGAACTCGGCCCCACCGAGCTGGCCCAGCGCGACGCTGACACCGCGCAGTTGCGCGAGCTGTATGAGCGTTATGGGTTCAAGACGGCGCTGAAGGATCTCGACGCCGCAAGCTCCTCTGCATCCCCACCCTTGGAAAGCAACGCACAGAGCGAGCTATCCGAAATCACGTCTGCGCCAACGCCCCAGCCGGACAACAACCGCGCCGCGCCGGATGCCACCTTGTCCGCGCCCGGCAGCTACGAACTGGTCACCACCCAGTCACAACTCGATACGTGGCTGGAAAAGCTGCGCCATGCCGAACTGATCGCGTTCGATACCGAGACCACCAGCATCGATGCGATGCGTGCGGACATCGTGGGCCTCAGCTTGTCTGTGGAGCTTGGCCGCGCTTGCTACATCCCCTTGAGTCACGACTACCCCGGCGCGCCGAAACAGCTCGATCGCGACAGCGTGCTGGCCGCGCTGAAGCCGGTGTTCGAGGACGCCGGCAAACCCAAGCTCGGCCAGCACGCGAAGTACGACATCAACATCCTGTCGCACTACGGCATCGCCGTGCAGGGCTTGAAGCACGATTCGATGCTCGAGTCCTACGTGTGGAACGCCACCGCGACGCGCCACGACATGGACTCACTGGCACGGCTGTATCTCGGCTACGAGACGATCAAGTACGAACAGGTCGCCGGCAAGGGCGCCAAGCAGATTTCGTTCTCGCAGGTGGATCTGGAAACCGCCTGCCGCTACGCCGCCGAGGACGCCGACGTCACCCTGCGTCTGCATCATGCGCTGTGGCCGAAGCTCGAAAGCGTGCCGGCCCTGCGCAAGGTCTATCAGGACATCGAGATCCCGCTGGTGCCGGTGCTGGCCGCGATGGAACGCCGCGGCGTGCTGATCGACGGTGACGAGCTGCGCAAGCAGAGCCAGCAGCTCGGCAAGCGCATGCTGGAACTGCAGCGCCAGGCGTATGCCCTGGCCGGCCGTGAATTCAACCTCGATTCGCCGAAGCAACTGCAGGCGATCCTGTTTGACGAACTTGGCCTGCAGGCCAAGCTAAAAACGCCGACCGGCCAGCCATCCACCAACGAGGAAGCGCTGGAGGCGATTGCCGATACGCACGAGTTGCCACGACTGATCCTCGATTACCGCGGACTGGCCAAGTTGCGCTCCACCTATACCGACAAGCTGTCCAGCATTGTCAATCCGCGCACAGGTCGTGTGCACACCAGCTACCACCAAGGCGCGGTGGCGACCGGACGGATCTCCTCGTCCGATCCCAACCTGCAGAACATCCCGGTGCGCACCGAGGAGGGCCGGCGCATCCGCCAGGCGTTTATCGCGCCGCCAGGATGGAAGGTTCTTGCCGCCGACTATTCGCAGATCGAGCTGCGCATCATGGCGCACCTGTCCGGCGACGAAGGGTTGTTGCGCGCATTCCGTGAGGGCGGCGACGTGCATCGGGCCACTGCTGCGGAAGTGTTCGGACTCAAGCCGGAGGAGGTCAGCACCAACCAGCGCCGCGCCGCCAAGGCGATCAACTTCGGCCTGATGTACGGCATGAGCGCGTTCGGGCTGGCCCGGCAGCTTGGTGTGGACCGCGGCGAAGCCAGCGATTACATGGCGCGCTACTTTGCCCGTTATCCCGGCGTGCATGCCTTCATGGAGGCAACCCGCGCTCAGGCGCATCGCGACGGTTATGTCGAGACGATCTTTGGCCGCCGGCTATATCTGGAAAATCTCACCTCGCGCAACCAGGGCCTGCGCCAGGGCGCCGAGCGCGCCGCGGTCAACGCGCCAATGCAGGGCAGCGCCGCCGACATCATCAAACGCGCGATGATCGCCATGGCTGCCTGGGTCGACAGGCGCGACGACGTGCACATGTTGATGCAGGTACACGATGAACTGGTGTTCGAAGTACGTGCGGATGCCGTTGATGTGGTCCGCGCCGCGGTGACCGAACGGATGTCCGGCGCCGCGGAACTGGCGGTGCCGTTGCTGGTCGATGTTGGCGTAGGCGCAAACTGGGACGAGGCACATTGAGGCAGTACTCTGTGTCTCTGACATGCAGACCTTCCCGTACAACAACGGCTTGCGCGTTAATGTTTCATCAAATGAACCGACCTTAAATTTTTTCACCAGCGGTTGAAACTTTCCTGATGGATCCGTATCTAAGTCTTCGGATGCACGCAACGGCATCCACGGCTGGCTCACCTCCCTGAGCCGCCACGGACGCGAACCTCTCCCCTGGGTCCCTCGCGTCCGCCCGGCCCCGAAGGTTCCCCCTAACCTTCGGGGCCTTTTTTTGTCCGCTCTTTGACCAGCACTTCTGGCCTGTACTTCTTGTGCACACCGGCAACCGGCATACTCGGGCCACATCCATCGAGGGGAAACATCCATGCGCGCAGGACTGATCATCGTCGGCATCATCTTGCTGGTCGCCGGCATCTGGATCGTCTCTGGCCACGCCAGTTACCAGGACACTGATACGCTGCTGCAGGTCGGCTCGGCCAAGATCACCGCCACCCATGACAAGGGCGTGCCCCAGTGGGTAGGCATCGCCGGCATCGTGGTCGGTGGACTGTTCGCGGTCAGCGGCTTCATCAGCAAGCGCTAAGCGTCATCGGACACATCCGGAAAACCGCCGCCTACGCGGCGGTTTTCATGTGCGCCCCGCTACAATGGGCAGGATGGATGTCTCGTACCTGATCGACCCGCTCAACGACGCACAACGCGAAGCCGTCTGCGCACCGCCCGGCCACTACCTGGTGCTTGCCGGCGCCGGCTCCGGCAAGACCCGCGTACTCACCCACCGCATCGGCTGGCTCAACCAGGTCGAACGCGTGCCGCCGTGGGCGATCCTCGCCGTCACCTTCACCAACAAGGCCGCCGGCGAGATGCGCGCGCGGCTCGACGCACTGATTCCCGGTGGCACCCAGGGTCTCACCGTGGGCACCTTCCACGGCATCGCGCATCGGCTGCTGCGCCGGCACTGGCGTGAAGCCGGCCTGCCGGAAACGTTCCAGATCCTCGATGCCGACGATCAGCTGCGACTGGTCAAGCGCGTGGTCGCCGGACTGGGGCTGGACGATGCGAAGTACCCGCCGCGCCAGGCCAGTTGGCAGATCAATCAGTGGAAGGACGAGGGCAAGCGTCCGGATGGCATCGAGCATCGCGACCATCCGGTCACGCACACGTTCGTCAACATCTACAAGGCCTATGAAGACGCCTGCCGTCGCGCCGGACTGGTCGATTTCGCCGAGCTGCTGCTGCGCGCGCACGAACTGTGGCTGAAGAACCCGGCCGTGCTGGAGCATTACCAGCAGCGCTGGCGCTATCTGCTGATCGACGAATTCCAGGACACCAACACGCTGCAGTACGCGTGGATCCGCGTGCTTGCCGGCAGTACCGGACAAGTGTTCGTGGTCGGCGACGACGACCAGGCGATCTATGGCTGGCGCGGCGCCAAGGTGGAGAACGTGCAGCAGTTCCTGCGCGACTTTCCCGGCGCGAGGACAATCAAGCTGGAACAGAACTACCGTTCCACCTCGACCATCCTGAAAGCCGCCAACAGCGTGATCCAGCGCAACGGCAGTCGTCTCGGCAAGCAGCTGTGGACGGCCGGTGAGGACGGCGAGCGCATCGCGCTGTACGCCGCCTACAACGAACAGGACGAAGCGCGTTTCGTGATCGAGCGCATCCGCGAATACATCGCCGAGCATGGCCACGCGAAAGACTGCGCGATCCTGTATCGCTCCAACGCGCAATCGCGCAACTTCGAGGAGCAGCTGACCCAGCACAGCATCAAGTATCGCGTCTACGGCGGCCAGCGCTTCTTCGAGCGTGCCGAGGTCAAGGATGCACTGGCCTATCTGCGCCTCAGTGCCAACCGTCACGACGATGCGGCGTTCGAGCGCGCAGTGAACACGCCGCCACGCGGCATCGGCGATCGCACGCTGGACGCGCTGCGTCGCCGCGCGCGCGGCGACAACACCTCGATGTGGGAAGCGGTGCTCACCGAATTGAGCAGCGGCAGCGAGCTGGCCGGCCGCGCGAAGAATGCGGTGAAGGCGTTTCTCGTCTTGATCGACGAGATGGCGCAAACCTTCGTCGGGCATGGCGGTGGCGAAGCGCTCACCCTTGCAGAACAGATCGACCACGCGATCACGCATACCGGCCTGCGCGACTTCTACGAGAAGGACTCGCGCGGCAATGCCGAGTCGCGCGTGGAGAATCTCGACGAACTGGCCAACGTTGCCAGCCGCTTCGAGCCCACCCAGGAAGATATCGACGCGGGCTTGAGCGAACTGTCCGCGTTCCTCTCGCACGCCATGCTGGAAGCCGGCGAAAACCAGGGCGAAGCGTGGGACGACTGCGTGCAACTGATGACCCTGCACTCGGCCAAGGGTCTGGAGTTTCCGGTGGTGTTCCTGGTCGGCATGGAGGAAGGCCTGTTTCCCAGCCAACGCTCGGTCGACGACGAAGGCCGGTTGGAAGAGGAACGCCGACTCGCCTATGTCGGCATCACCCGTGCCCGCGAAAAACTGTTCGTCACCCACGCCGAATCGCGGCGCATGCACGGCACCGAGATGCTGGCGCGACCCTCGCGCTTCCTGGGCGAGATGCCGGCCGAATTGATCGACGAAGTGCGCCCGCGCGTGCAGGTCACCCGTCCGCTGTATGGCGGACGCACGCGCGAAACCTCGTCATCGCTCGAAGAAACCCTGCCGGTCAAACTCGGCCAGCGCGTCAGCCATCCCAGCTTCGGCGAAGGCATCGTGCTCAGCGCCGAAGGCAGCGGCGCACACACGCGGTTGCAGGTGAACTTCGAAGGTGCGGGCAGCAAGTGGCTGGTGGCCGCCTACGCGAATCTGACGCCGCTATAGAGCTAAGTTCGATCGCCAGCCACTGCTGTTGGCAGAGCGATACCGACGCCATGTCGATCGACCGTCAAGATGGACCTTGGTGTACCAAAGCCCCATGGACCTTTCCGCAGCGCTTGGCATGCACGGGGCCACGGAGTTCCAGCTCAGCGGCGCCCCTTCACCGCAAACGCAACGCCGGCCTGGCGCCGTGCCTTTGGTGCCACCAATCCCAACGCAGCGATGACCTTCGCCGGAAGTGCTTCTTACATCATCCAGGGGCTTCCGATCGCCCGCAATGCGCTGGTGATCGATACAGGATGGGATTTTCACATCGCCAAAAGCGCCGCCCTCAGCCTGTCCTACAACGGGCAGATTGCTTGCCATGCCGTGGACAGCCAAGTCCGCGGCGGCTTCATCTGGAGGTTTAAGCACGGCCTCGACACGGAGGTTTGAGGTGGGCGGCCGGATAACTGCCGTTAGCGGCCGTTTTTTGCGCACTGGCCATAGGAGGGATACCAGGACATCACCATTCATTTCAATTTTCGAACCCACAAACGTCTTGGAAAGGTCACAGCAGCCATGCGGATCGAATGCCATGAACAAACTCAGCCATCGGGCTGGCGCCGAAGCCGTTGAAACGGGCACGCCCTTTGCGGCGTGCGGCTACATCAATGCCGTATCGCCAATGCTGGGTGGCAGCCTTGGCTCGTTCATCCGCAGACTCCGCAACATGGTCGGCAGGCAACTTGCGGATCTGAGGGGCGCGGACCGCCCCCGTGCAATAACGAACTTTCTGCGTTCGCTGCATCACCGCCAGGATTGGCTCAACAGACCATCCAAGCACCGCAAGATGGCCATCAAATACGTCGTTCGCGCGCTCTGCATGCCACGGCAGCATGGACGGTATCTGGCGTTTGTGTTCGGCAATCCACACATGTGTGCTTGCCAGCGCCGCGACCCCCGCATGCTGGAACGCCATTTTCATCGCTATATCCATCTGCAGTGGGATCGACCCACGCGCCTGCAAAGCATTCAGCGACACTATCGATTTGCACTCGCGCAGTTGCCGTGTGCGTTGTTCGAAGCGATCTACGTCTATGGAAACGCAACGCTGGGTAACTTGACCCTGAAGGACGGTGGCCAGCTGAAGCTTTGCCTGCGGCCTCCAATCTCCGTGGGCTGCGAGGGCGAGTTGTGCATACAGCTCAGTGATGCCGACGATCATCCTGTCTATCGCCTGATTCTGACCGTGATTGGCGATCGGCCGACGATCGCGATCGGCTGCCTCCAGGGTCCGGACGACCAGAACGGCAAGGATATGGTCCGCGACATGACAAAGAACATGTACGGCATGCGACCGAAGCAGTTGATGCTTTCCCTGGCTTACGCATTCGCAAAGCATTTCCGCATCGAGCGCATTTTGGCGGTAAGCAATGCGGCACACCCCTTGCGTCGGGTCCGCGACAAATTCCGGGCTGACTACGACGCGTTCTGGCTGGAGCAGAAAGGCAGCGATGTGGGGAATGGCTGGTTCATGCTCCCTGAGGCATTGAGCCGGAAATCCGAGTCGGAGGTTTCCAGCCATCATCGATCCGCGTTCCGCCGACGTGAAATCATGCGCATCGAAGCCGAGCGCTTGCTGATCGATGCACTTGAAGCCTACCCGTCGCGATCGAGCGCGACTCCATCTGGCAAGGAGCTAGAATCAGTCAGGTCATCTCAACATGACAACCTGGATGCATCGTGGATACGTTAAGCAGAGCCACCGATGCCAGCCTCGATACTCTGGCGTTGCCCGCACACGCCGCACAGGTGGCAGAATTGTTCCGTGAGCACAATCGCGCCTTGATCGCCTTTCTGCGGTGTCGACTCAACTCCATGTCTGATGCGCAAGAGCTCGCACAGGATGCCTACTTGCGGCTGCTCACGCTGGAGCACCCCGAGCGCATCGACTCATTGCGTGCCTATCTATTCCGGATCGCGACCAACCTGGCCGTCGACCGACTGCGGATGCGCAAGGTGCGAAATGATATGCCTATCGAACAGCCGTCTGAAGACTTGCACTCATCTCCCATCCCTGAGCGACACGTATGGGCAGCCGAGCAATTGCGCGACATGCGTGATGCATTGCGCGAGCTCCCGGCGAAAACCAGCCAGGCCTTCGTGATGCATGTGATCGAAGGGTGGGACTTTAATGTCGTTGCACATGCCATGAGACTTAGCGAGCGCATGGTGCGTTATCACGTCTCCAACGCACTGGCACATTGTCGCGCACGGGTCGATCAATTGGAGATGCCCTGATGACCAAGATCCTGGATGAGAAAACCATGTGCGCGGCCGCTGAGTGGTGGACGCGTTTACGCGATCCCAACGGCGCAGCCAAGACTATGGATCAATGGTTGGAATGGACCCAGGCGGATGAATGCAATCTCGAAGCTTTCGAGCGCGTGACCGAGCTTGGTAATCGACTTGGATGCCTTGATGATGTCACGCGGCGACAATGGGCGAATGAGTTTGCGCGGCGACCTGCTCCAAGACAGCGCTGGCTTCCACTCGCAGCTGCTGCTTCTGCACTGCTGGCATTGTTCGGCAGCTATCTCGCATGGAGCCATTTAGAGGCAGTGGAAGCGCCACGGGACTATGCCAGCGCAGTGGCCCAGAACCGAAGCATCACGCTGCCGGATGGCTCGAAGGTCGTGCTGGGTGGCGCCTCCACACTGACCACGCGCTTCAGTCGCGGCGAGCGCCGTGTCGAGCTGGGTGGTGGCGAGGCGTTTTTCCAGGTCGTGCACAACACCCAGCGGCCCTTCATTGTCAGCGCGGGCAACGTTTCCATCCGCGATGTGGGCACGGCCTTTGACGTACGCCGTACCGGACAGCGCGTGACCATTGCGATAACCCAAGGCCGCGTGCAGATCGCAGACGACGGTGGTGCACCAGGATCAACTGCCACTGGCAGCCTCGAGGCCGTTGCCGGCCAGCTGGTGTCGTACGATCCGGCCACGTCAGCCATGAGCATCAGCAGCATTACACCCGCGCAAGCCACTGCCTGGCGCGACGACCGGCTGGAATTCATCAATGAGCCGCTCGGCGTGGTGGTGGCCAACGTCAACCGTTACAGCGCACGTCCGGTACATATCGCGGATGCCAATCTCGAGGCACTTACCTTCACCGGCACCATCAAGACCGGTGCCATCGACAGCTGGCTGGGGGCACTGCCGCAGATCTTTCCCCTGCGTGTAAGCGAGGATGCTAGTCAGGTAACACTCTCTCATGCCGAACCCGGGCAGAAGGCACCGTTGCCGACAAGCCAGTAATCCGCGGACGCCCGAATCTCGGGTGATCTACGGACCCTGACGCACTCGCCGGTTGAGCCCGCGCCATTCCCCCCGGCGCATGTCAAACTTGTCGCTTTAGCTGGGGAAAGCGACTGCCATGAACCGGGCTGCCCTGCTGTTTGTCTGCGGCTGTCTGTCGGCGCCGTTCGTCGCATTCGTTGCCGCGGCGACCTCGGCGCCCACGGCCCCGGCAGCGCCAGGCGTCGATTTCACGATACCGCCGCAACCACTTTCCACCGCACTGATCACGTTTGGCAAACAGGCCAACCTGCAGGTGCTGACCGCTGGGGGCACGATCGCAAGTTTTCGCTCCGATGGTGTGAGCGGCAGCTTCAGTCCGGATGCGGCGCTCATCAGGCTGTTGCAGGGCACCGGATTGAGTTACGTCTTCATCAATGGGGGAACGGTGGTGGTGAAGCCACGCGAACCTGCATCGAATAGCCCACCCCATGCCACCGCCACATCCACTGCGGCAAACATCGCCAATGCCAAGCTGCTTGCTCCGGTGCACGCCGAGGGCATGGACGAGAAGGACAGTGGCTATATGGTCGACACCACCAGCAGCGCCACCCGCACCGATTCCGACCTGATCGATGTGCCGCAATCGGTCAGTGTCATCACGCGTGACCTGATGGATTCACAACAGATCCGCACGGTGGCCGACGCGGTTCGCAATGTTGCGGGTGTGCAATACATCGACGGCACCGACAGCTTGCCGAATTTCCAGATACGCGGCTTCAATCCCGGCAACGGCATGACCGACGGCATGCCCAACAGCATCGCGGCCACAGGCGATTTTCCACCCTTGATTGGCGTGGAACGGGTCGAGGTGATGAAAGGGCCGGAGGCCATCCTGGGCGACTCCATCGGCAACAACGATTTTGGCGGCCTGATCAATGTGATCATGAAAAAACCGCAGAGCGACCCAGTGCACGAGTTCAGCTACAGCATTGGCGAGTACGGCGATACGCAAGCCGGCATCGACCTGGCCGGCCCACTGGGCAACAGCGGGGAACTGACTTACCGGCTGGTGCTCTCCGACGAATATGCCGATCACACGGCCCAAGGTTATCAAGGCCAGCGCAGCAGTTACTTCGCGTCGTCGATCGGCTGGCATGACAAGACAACGAAACTCGTCGTTGGCGTCGAACGCATCCTCAATCGGCTGCCCATTCCCGATCACACTATCCTGTTGAATGACTCCGTCTCTTCCGCCTCGCCAGCCGGGATCCTCCTCGGCAACCCGAGCGACCATGCCACTTACCAGACGAGCCGGTTCTACTACATGCTCGAGCAACAACTCGGTGACGTCTGGACGTTCCGCAGTCGAGGACAGTACGTACGGCAGTCAACCGATCAGCAGGACTGGACCCTGAGCAATCCCACGCCAACCGGTGATGTGGACGCGGCTGCGGAGGTGTATCGATATGCCGATGCGTACTACACCCTGCAGAGCGACATCACCGCCACGTTCGGAGAGGGTCTGTTGACCCATACCGTCGTCGTCGGGTTCGACTATTCGCGTTCACTGATCGAAAAAAGCGACGATATTTTCAACAACATCGATGGCGTCCCGTACAACATCTTCACCGGTGCTCCGCTTCCGCCTGTCCGCTCTGTGGTCGTGTCGGCCAATGACGTCTATCTGCCGGGGAGCCCATGGTCGACCACCAGCGGGCTGTTCCTGCAGGATCAGATCGCGGTGGGTGAATATTGGGATGTTCTGCTGGCGTGGCGGCACTCGGCTTACGAGCTTTCGACCTACGACGCCAATGGCAGTCCGTGGAATCTGCACAAGACGCAAGGAGTGCCCAGTGCCGGGGTGGTCTACAAGATCACGCCCGATATAGCGCTCTACGGCAGTACTGCGAATGGCTTTCAGCCGGATTACCTGCTGGGTAAAAATGGGCACCCGCTGGCACCCATAATGTCGCGTCAGATCGAAGCCGGGAGCAAGCTCGATCTTTTCCAGGATCGCGCGCGCCTCACCGTTTCGTGGTACCGCATCATGGTGGATAGCAGCTACGACCTGTTGTCGGCGCAACCCCCGTATTTCTTTAGCCAGGGTCCCGGTCAGACGAACAACGGCGTGGAGGTCGAGTTCACCGGCCGGATCGCGCCCGGCCTGGACATCACCACCAGCTACACCAATGCACACATCGTCAATCACGACGGTACCCCGTCGACAGGCACCCCACGGCAGCATTACAACCTGTGGGCGAGTTACTGGTTCCAGGGAAGCGCACTGCGAGGCTGGGGTATCGCCGGTGGCGTGCTCGCGCGCAGCCGCAGCCTGGGGCAGACCACGGACGACAACACGTATTTCGATATCCCCGGTCAGGCCAGCGTCGATGCCAATGTGTCGTACCGCACAAAAAACTGGAGCATGGCGATAGGGGTGAAGAATCTGTTTGGCCGAAATCTGCTCAGCGATAATTTTGACGAGACATTCGTGCCGCTGCACAACCGACGCAGCTTCCTGCTGAGCGGCGCCTACGATTTCTAAAAGTCAACCTGCTATCTGCGATGACTACGAAATTATCTGCGCAAAATCGAAAAGCACCCAGTTCCGAGCCGGGGACCTGCGCGAACGGCTTCTGGAATGCGCGTCGGGCTTTTTACCGACAAGGTGTGTGCGCCGTTGGCGTCGGCCTGGTGGTCGAGCAGGCTGGGGTGGCGAAAACCAGTTTGTATCGACACTTCCGCACGAAAGACGATCTCGTTGTCGCATTTCTGGACTGAGAGGATGTCGACTTCTGGGCGGCTTGGGACAGTGTTGCGGCCACGTATACGACTGCCCCGGCCACCGAATTGGCGGCCCACATGCGCTGGATCGGGGGCGCCTCGCGCTCTGACTATCGCGGCTGTCCGCAGATCAACGTATCTGCCGAATCCCATGAACAAGACCATCCGGCACGACAGGCGGCATGCGCGCATATGCACGGGCTCCGCTCGCGCCTGAATGCCATCGCCAAGCGGCTCAATGTGGCACATCCGGATACCCTGGCTGCGCAACTGGCTTTGCTGGCCAATGGTGCCTTCGTCAGCTCGAAACTAGTTGCATCGGATGACTCGACCCGGATTCTGCTGCCGTCGGCACAGGCACTCCTCCGCACTGCGCGTTCAGCCAAACAGGCACTCGACCCATCCGGGAACTTTGCGTGATCTGAACACATGCACCCATGCGACGAAACTCTTGCACCGCCGGCGCGTTCAATTCCTGGTCACCTACAGCCAGCGAAGAGTCATCATGGATCCACAGATCACGACGCCGGACACATCGGATCGCCACCGGCTCGACGAGAATATCTGCGTGCATATCTTCACCGCATCGGCAGCGATGGTAGGCGTCTGCCTGACCGTGGTCGGCATCATTCGCGTGGTGATTTCACGGCACAAATCCGATCTGTTCGCCGACGACCTGCTGGCAGTGAACGCCATGCTTTATCTGGCGTCATCCCTGCTGTCGTACTGGGCCCTGCGCACGCGCAACGTGACCCGGAACTATCGGCTCGAACGCATCGCCGACATCATCTTCCTGGTGGCGCTGACGCTGACCGCGGTCAGTGCGGCGTATATCACCTGGGCGATGTCGGTACATTGAGGGCAGCACACTGCGTGCCGCCACGGCGCATTATTCACGCAGCCGCGGCACTCCATGCTCGTTGCGCTCTTCGATCGCGACCGGACGCGTATCGAGACGGCCGGTCCGTTGTTCCTGCGGCAGCGGCTCGACTGCATCATCACGGATCAATGCAAGCGCGTTACGGTAACAGCGTTGCGCCTGCTCCGGATTGCCCTGGCCGGCAAAGGTGTCGCCGAGCGCCTCCCATGCACCCGCGCTCGGCGCCAAGGCGACCGAGCGTTGCAGGTACTGGTTCGCCTTGCCCCACAGCCGCAGCCGCACGCATATGCGCCCGAGCGTGAGCAGGAGCACGGCGTCGTTCGGATGGCCGTCGTACCAGCTTTCGGCGCGGCGCAGGCGCGCCTCGATATCGTCGCCGCCGAGGGTGCCGTAGGTCTCGATCAGCAGCGGCGACCATTCGCGACGCAAGGCGGATTCGACTTCATCCATCGCCGGCAGGATCAGACCGAAGCCGGCCGCGCGGCGCGCGTACGCATCGATCACCGCGGGCACTCGACGCTGCGCCTTGGGCAGTTGCGACCACAACGCGTTCAGTGCCGCACCATCCGACGTGGCGTTGATCGTTGCGGCAAGTATTTTTGCTTCCAGCGCGGCATAGGGACGGCTGCCGAGCGCACCGCTTTTCTGCAGCGGATCGAGCGCCTCGCGGGCGCGCCGGATGTCGCCACTGGCCAGCGCCGCCAGCGCCAGCTCGCGCCAACCACCGGGGGTCAACGCACCCTTGTCGGCTTCCGGCGCCAACAGCGCCAGCGCTTCGGCCGGCTTGCCATCGCGACGCAACACGCGGGCGCGCAGCACACGGGCTGCCTGCGGCGCGGATTGCGAGGCCTGGTTCAAGGCTTCCAGCGCGCGACCATGTTCACCGCGACGCGAGGCTGCTTCCGCCGCGGCCAGCAGGGCCGGCCCATGCAGGCTGTTCAGGCGCGAGGCACGGTTGAGGTCACGCTCGGCATCGCCGTGACGGCCTTCGATCAAGGCAATCAAGCCATCGCCCATGCGTTGCTGACTGAGTCGCCGATGCCGCCGCGAGAACGCACCGAACGGCCAGCGCAGCAGGCGCCACAACGCGGTGAGCAAACCCCACGCCAGCAGCAGGATGAGTACGGCGGCGACCACCGTGGTTTCCACCCGCCAGCCGCGCAGACGCAGCAGCACATAACCGGGATCCGCCGCCACCCAGTGCCAGCCAAACGCAGCCAATGCAGCGACGATGACCAGCAGCAGGATCCAGCGCCACAACCTCATGGCCGGACTCCGGCTGCCGGCTTTGCCGTGCTGCTGGCGGTAGCAGGCGCCGTATCCGGTTTCAAGGCATGGACGGTGCGCAGGTTGCGCAATTCGCTCAAGGCAACGCCGAGCTGCACCGGCGCATTCGCGGGCAACGCGATAGCAAGTTGCTTGATCGTGGCGCGCGCCTGCTGCACATCCGGCGCGCTGCCGTCGAACTGGGTCGCCAGAGCGGCGTCCACTCGTTGCAGCGCGGCCGCATAGGCCGGGCCGTCATACGCCATCAGCGCGATCTGCGCCTGGGCCAGATCCAGTTCGGCCAGCTCGCGTGCAAAGCGTGCATCGGCCACCGCCAGCGGTGCGCCGTTGTCGCGCTGCACGCTGACCACGCCGGCCAGTGCATGACTGATGCGCGCCCAGGTATCCGGCGCCTGCGTCGTGCCCGGGTTGTCGAGTGGCTTCAGCGGCAATGTGGCCAGCATGCCACGCAAGGCCGTCAATTGCTGCAATGCGTTGGCCTGGCTGGCTGGCTGGCTCCTTGCCAAGGCATCGCGCTCGGCGCTGATGCTCTGGCGCACACCGGAGAACGCACCATCGTTGACCGCCGCCAGGGCCTGGTCGGCCAGTGCATATGCTGCGGCCGCTCCCTGCCCATCGTGGAACAACGTGTAGCGTTCGCCCGCCATGCGCAGCAGCGATTCGGTCTCGTCCAGCAGCATCGCATCGTGGCCGGACAGGCTCTTTTCGGCGAGCTTCGCCACCGCGTCCTCGAGATTGCGTGTGCGCTCCGCCTGGCCAAGCAGCTCTTCACGCAACGAACGGTTCACTGCCGCCGCGTCGTTCAGGCGCTGGTTGAGGCTGGTACGTTCGCCGCTGACGCCTGACAACGTGGTCTCCAGTGCGGCGACACGCTGTTGCAGGTTGGTCACGTTCTGGCTGTCGGCAGCGTTGCCTTGCTCCTGTTGCCACTGGCGCCAGCCGACATAGCCGGCGACACCCAGCGCGATCAGGGCCAGCAACAACGCAAGCGCCAGACTGCCGCCACCACGCGGGTGCGGTTCGCGCGCTGCGGGCGCGTTTCGCACCGGGCGCACCGGCATCACATCGGGACTCGCGCCTTCGGGCGCGACGGATTCACTGGGTTTGTCTGCGTTGCTCATGCGCTCATGCTAGCAGCCCATACGCCCGCGTTCGTAGCAACATGGCGTGAAGAAGCTCAGCCGGTGCGCATGGCGGCATCAAGCAGGTCGGCCGGCAGCGCCGAGGTCGCCAGCACGATGCGCGGGAAACCGTTATCGCGAGCGATCGCCCCCAACCGCTCGCTGCTGACCACGACGGTCGCCGCACACAGTCGCACCCATGCCGCGGGTGGCAACAGTCGATGCAGGTTGTGCATCGCCTCCGCGCTGGACAGCAACAGCAGCGCCGAGGACGGCAGCTGCAGCAGCACATCGACATGCCGGCGATCCAGTCGCGGCGCCACCCGCTGATAGACATGCAACTCATGCAACTGCGCGCCGCGTGCGGCGATCTGTTCGCGCAACAGGCCGCGGCCGCCGGCGGCACCGATCAGGCCGACGCGATGGCCATGCAGATCATGCATAGCCGGATGTTCCAGCAGGCCTTCACTGTCCTGTTGCAACGGTGTCAGCGGCGTGCGGATACCGTGCCGACGCAGCGCGCGCGCAGTGCCCTGGCCCACGGCCAGCACCGTGGCCGTGGTCTGCAACGGCGCCAGGATCGCGGCGAAGCGAACGGCCGTCGGGCTGGTGAAGACCAGTACATCACCCTGCAGCGCCAACTGCAGATCCTTGCGTGCCACGGCTTCGTCAGCCACGCCGCGCAGGGCCAGTCCAGGCAGCAGCAGGGGCACGCCACCCAGGCGGCGTACCCGTTTCGCCAGGGCAGCGGCGGTGCCGGCCGGACGCGTGATCACCACGACCCGCCCGCGCAGATCCGCGTTCTCTACCGGGGCTGGCCGCTGCATCCGCGCATTGTATTCTTCATGGTCATGGCCCCAGTGTAACGGTCGCCCTACACTGGGAAGTCATTCTTTCCGCCAGGCCCTCGATCAACGTGAGTACCACCGACGACGCAACAACCCAGGCCCGGCAAACTCCGGCACAGCAACTGGTCCGGTTCATCCGCGACGAGATCCCGCTGGCCCGCACGATGGATCTGCAGCTGGGCGAATCCAGCGACGAGATGCTCAGCCTGCTCGCGCCGCTGGCGCCGAACGTCAACGACAAGGGCTGCGCCTTCGGCGGCAGCCTGGTCAGTTTGATGACACTGAGCGGGTGGGCGCTGGTCGAACTGGCGCTGCGCCGGCAGGGCCATGATTGCGATGTGTTCGTGGCCGAATCCAGCGTGCGCTATCTGGCGCCGCTATGGCAGGACTTTCGCAGCGAGGCGCGGCTTGCGGCCGATGCCGACTGGACGACATTCTTCAACACACTCAATGCACGCGGCAAGGCACGCATCGAAGTTTCCTGCGTGGTCCCCGGTGATGGCGGCAAGCCGGCCGCCACGCTGAGCGCGCGTTTCGTCGCCAAGGTACGGGATTGAATCTGGCGCGAATGAACCGCGACAACCCGGTTGAGGCAGAATGGCCCGGTCTTCATCGGGAGGAAACTTACATGCGCCGCATCCTGAGCATTCTTGCGTTGCTGTCCGTGCTTTTGCTGGCCGGCTGTGCCACCCAGAAGCAGGGCGACATACTGACCACCACACTCAATGCGTATTCCAGCACGCTGCGCTGGGGTGATTTCCAGAGCGCTGCGCAATTCATCGATCCCGAGATCCGTGAAAAGCACCCGCTGAGCGCGCTGGACATCGCGCGCTACAAGCAGGTCAAGGTAAGCGACTACGACGACGGCAACGGCCCGCTCCCGGCCGGCAAAGGCAAAGTGCAGCAAACCGTGCATATCAGCCTGGTCAACATCCATACCCAGACCGAGCGCAGCATCGTCGACCATCAGATCTGGCAGTACGACGAGAAAACCAAGCACTGGTGGCTGATCAGCGGGTTGCCGGACATCACCCAGGACTGAGATCACTGCCACCGGCCCCCTGCCGATGGCATCACACCCGTATAATCGGCGGTTTACCCGAGCGGGTGCCTGCAAGGCACGGTGGACTGACGATGAACGATTTCCTGCACAAGCTGCCCGAATTTATCGGCAATCATGTGGCCCTCGCGGCCCTGTTCGCGATCCTGCTGGTGGCGCTGATCGCCATGCAGATCGCCGAACTGTTCAGCAAGACCAAGGCGCTGACCCCGGCCGGCCTGACCCTGTTGATCAATCGCGAGAATCCGCTGTTGATCGACCTGTCCGCCTATGCGGATTTCGAGAAGATGCACGTGCCCGGTGCCAAGCACGTGGCAATGAGCCAGTTCGATCCGGAAAACAAGGATCTGGCCAAGGCGAAGGAACTGCCGGTGGTGGTGATGGACAAGGATGGCCGCGGCAACTCGCTCAAGGCTGCGCAGCGGCTGGTCAAGGCCGGCTTTGGCAAGGTCCACATGCTCAGCGGCGGCGTGCTGGCCTGGCATGCGGCGCAATTGCCGGTTGCCAAGGGCAGCAAATAGGGCCACCTGCAGGAGCGGCTTCAGCCGCGATTGCTCTTCGCATGACGTGAAAAGCATCGTGGCTGAAGCCGCTCCTACATAAAAGCAAATCAGCGATCGTGGATGCCGGCGCGACTGGCCACGATCTGCGCCAGCACGTCCGGCGCGTACTCGAACGAGTCGTAATACAGCCGATCCTCCGGCAGGCCGGCATCGAGGAACAGCGGGTGCGCGGCATCGATCATCGCCGGCGGCCCGCTCATGTACAGGTCGTGGCCGGACAGGTCGGGCTGGTCCGCCAGCACCGCCTCGTGCACCAGCCCCGTGCGGAAACCAGCCGCCTGCTCCGGATCGGACAGCACGGCGTGGAAGTGCAGGTTCGGCAACTCACGCTCCCAGCGCTCGGCCAGCGGACGCAGATACAGATCCGCGCTCGTGCGCGCGCCCCAGTAGACCCGCATCGACCGTCGCGTGCCCAGCGCGATGAAATGCTCGACGATCGCCTTGACCGGCGCGAAGCCGGTGCCGCCGGCCATGAACACCATCGGCCGCTCGGAATCCTCGCGCGGCACGAAGGTGCCCAGTGGCCCCTCGATACGCAGGTGATCGCCCACCTTCAGCACATCGTCGACCCACGAGGTGAAGCCACCGCCCGCCACGTGCCGCACATGCAGTTCGATCATGCCATCGGCCTGCGGGCCGTTGGCGATCGAGAACGGGCGCCGCCTGCCGTCTTCCAGCAACACATCCACATACTGGCCCGGCAGCCGGTTGAGCCGGCGCTCGCCATGGGCGGGCAGCAGGCGCAGGCCGATCACGTCCGCCGCCAACCGCCATTTCTCGGTCACCACCATGCCGAGCTGACGTCGTGCGATGTCCTCCACCGAGGTCACCTCGCGCGCTTCCAGCAGCAGGTCGCTGGTGGGCACCGCCTGGCACAACAGCACCGCCTGATGGGCCAGCGCGCTGGCGCTCAGCGCCAGCGGCGGGTTGCGCGGGTACTCGCAATGCCCCTGCAGCAAGGTCGCCTTGCAACTGCCGCAGGCACCGGCACGGCAGGAGTACGGCAACGCCACGCCTGCCCGTTGCGCCGCCTCCAGCACGGTTTCACCGGGAGCCACCGAAAACTGGCGGTCCGAGGATTTGAGAGTGACGTTGAACACCAGGTGCATTGTCGTTGTGATCGCGGCGGACAACAATGCGGGCCCGGTACCGAGGAATCAACCATGAGCATCTGGAAACAGCCTGTCGACCTCGCACGCATCAACGCGTGGAGCGCCAACACCATGATGGAGACGCTCGGCATCCGCATCAGTGCGATCGGCGACGACTGGCTGCAGGGCACCATGCCGGTCGACCATCGCACCCACCAGCCGTACGGTCTGTTGCATGGCGGTGCCTCGGTGGTACTGGCCGAGACGCTGGGCAGCACCGCGGCAATGCTTACGCTCGACCCGGACAAGGAACTGGCGGTGGGCCTCGACATCAATGCCAACCATGTCCGCGGCGTGCGCAGCGGCACCGTCACCGGCACCGCAAAGATGCTGCATATCGGCCGCACCACCCAGGTCTGGGAAATCCGCATCGAGAGCGAGGAAGGTGTACTGGTGTGCATCTCGCGCATCACCATGACGGTGATTCCGGCACGCGTCGTGGCGGCACGTTGAACGACACGCCGTACGCCAGCCTCAGCCCCGATCTGGTGCTCGACGCGGTCACTGCCTGCGGCCTGTGGCCGGATGGTCGGCTGCTCGCACTCAACAGCTACGAGAACCGGGTCTGGCAGATCGGGCTGGAACAGATTGGAGTGGAGCCGGAATCGCCGGTCATCGCGAAGTTCTACCGCCCCGGCCGCTGGAGCGACGCGGCGATCATCGAGGAACATACGTTCGCACAGGAACTCGCCGACGCCGAGTTGCCGGTGGTCGCGCCACGGGTGTTTGGTGGTCGCACCCTGCTGTTCCACGGGGGCTTCCGCTACGCGCTGACCACCCGTCGCGGTGGCCGTGCGCCGGAGCTGGAAGCGCTCGATCAACTGCAATGGCTGGGCCGACTGATCGCACGCATGCACGTCGTCGGCGCGCGCCAACCGTTCGCTCATCGCGGCCGGCTCGATCGCGACACGATGGTGCAGAAGCCGATGCAGGCCGTGCTTGAATCGTCCTTGCTGCCGACATCGCTGCAGACGAACTATCGCGCGGCGGCGATGCGCCTCGATGCCGCCATCGCCTCACGTCTCGAAGCGGTCGGCCCGGTCAGGCAACTGCGCCTGCATGGCGATTGCCATCCTGGCAATGTATTGTGGACTGATGAAGGCCCGCACTTCGTCGACCTCGACGACGCGCGCACCGGCCCGGCAGTACAGGATTTGTGGATGCTCGCCGGCGATACGCGTGCAATGGACGCCGTGCTTGAGGGTTACCGGCAGTTTCGCGATTTCGACGACAGCGAGTTGCTGCTGGTCCCCGTCCTGCGCGCGATGCGCCAACTGCACTACGCCGGCTGGATTGCCGCGCGCTGGCACGACCCGGCCTTCCCCGTCGCGTTCCCGTTTGCCGCCGAATCGCGCTGGTGGGAGCAGCACATCGCCGACCTGCACGAGCTGGCCGACGATCTCGAATAACTTCCCATTACCTGCAGGAGCGGCTTCATCCGCGATGCTCTTCGTGACACAGGCCAGAGCATCGCGACGGAAGTCGCTCCTACAATCCCTCATTTTCCGGAGTCCTGCATGCGCACCATCCTGTTCCGCCTGATCGGCATCCTCGAAATCGCCGGCGGCTTGTATGGCGTGGCAGCGATGCTGCATCGGTTGCTGCCGTTCGGCTCCGCCCACGAAAGCGTGATCGCGCTGCTCGGCCTGGTGCTTTACGGGTTTGTGCTGGCCGCCGGCGTGCAGTTGCTCGATGGCAGCGATCGTGGCGTGCGCATGTCCAGCTGGGCGCAACTGCTGCAGTTGCCGCTGATCGCTTTGCCCGTCTTCAGCTATGCACTGCACTGCGGTGCCTTCGTGAATGTGTTCGCCACGCTGCAGGCTGCGCCACGGCTCGGCATCGACTGGCATTTCGGTAGCCAGGGTTTCGTGCTGGCGGTTGGCGGGCCGGCGGTATCGCGGCTCGGCATCAACCTGCTGGCGTTGCTGTCGTGGCTGATGCTGCGGCTGCGCTGATCAAGCAGTGTCACAGACATGAGCTGCGATTCGTTCAGGATGCAAAAGTGTTGCGTTGCAGCATTTTCTCGCGGAAAGGATTAGGCTGAGACCAAGTTCGATTGCCGAGGCGAATCCGCATGAGCCAGCAGCCGATGAGTTTCCGCACCCGCAAGTGGGTGAAGCCGCAGGATCTCAATCCCAACGGCACCTTGTTCGGTGGCAGCCTGCTGCGCTGGATCGACGAGGAAGCCGCGGTGTACGTGATCGACCAGCTGGGCAATACCCGGGTGGTC
Organism: Rhodanobacter sp. C01; assembly: GCF_002001045.1. Lineage (GTDB taxonomy): Bacteria > Pseudomonadota > Gammaproteobacteria > Xanthomonadales > Rhodanobacteraceae > Rhodanobacter. Next base: position 88,998 of record NZ_MUNR01000008.1, read on the forward strand.
ACCAAGTACATGTCCGAGATCAACTTCGTCAGCTCGGCACGCGAGGGCGACATCATCGAAATGGGCATCAGCGCCACGCATTTCGGGCGTACCTCGATCACCTTGCGCTGCGAAGTGCGCAACGTGATCACCCACAAGAGCATCCTGACCATCGACAAGATCGTGTTCGTCAACATGGGGGCCGGTGACATCCCGCTGCCGCATGGACGCACCTTATCGATCAGCGAAGAGGCTCCGGCTGTGCCCGATACGGCGTGAGGCAAATGCGGGCCAGTGGCCTGTGCAAGCTATCATTCGCCAATGAACATGCCCTCGCCTCCCGCATCTGGCACCACTCTGCCGGTAATCCGCCTGAAATCCGATCGCAACCCAGGACACCCGTGGGTGTGGTCGGCACAGATCTACAAGCCGGAATCGAAGCTGCCGCCGGGCAGCGTGGTCGAGGTGCAGGATGCCAAGGGCCGTTTTGTCGGCCGCGCGTTCTGGAATGGTCACGCACGGATTGCCTTGCGCCTGCTCGACAGTCATCCCGATCAGGCGATCGACGCGGAGTGGATCGCCGCACGCATCGCCCGCGCGGTGCAACTGCGTCGTGAGTGGCTGCAGCTCGACCAGGTCAGCGACGCCTGGCGTGTGGTGCATAGCGAAGGCGATGATCTGTCCGGGCTGATCGTCGACCGCTACGCCGACATCCTCGTGATCGAATACTTCGCCGCCGGCATGTGGCGCTTTCGCGAAGCGATCCACGCCGCACTGCTCACGCACTTCCCGGGCGCACGCTTGTACTGGTTCGCCGAATCGCATGTGCAAAAACAGGAGTCGTTCGACTGTCGCAGCGGCGACGTGCCCGAAGCCGTGGAAGTGCACGAGCACGGCCTGCGCTTCCACGCTGCGCCCGGCTCTGGCCACAAGACCGGCTTCTTCGCCGATCAGCGCGACAACCGCAAGCGCTTCGCCGAACTGGCCAAGGGGCGTCGCGTGCTTGACCTGTGCTGCAACGCCGGCGGCTTCGCGGTGCATGCGATGGCGGCCGGTGCACGCGAAGCGGTCGGTGTGGACCTGGATGCGGGCATCCTGGAGATCGCCCGCGCCAACGCCGCGGCGAACAATGTCGCCGTGACATTCGAACAGTCCGACATCTTCGACTGGGTGCGCACCGCCGTGGCGCGCGGCGAACAGTACGACGCGGTGATCCTCGACCCGGCCAAGCTCACCCGCGACCGCAGCAAGGTGATGGACGCGCTGAAGAAATACTTCGCGATGAACCGCATGGTGCTGGACATCATCCCGCCCGGCGGCCTGCTGCTGACCTGCTCGTGCACCGGCCTGGTCGGCGAAAGCGAATTCCTGGAAATGCTGCGTCGCGTGGCACTCAATGCCGGCCGCGAGATCCAGATCCTGGAGGTACGCGGTGCCGGAACCGACCATCCGTTCCGCACCGATGTACCCGAGGGGCGTTACCTCAAGGCCGTGTTCTGCCGGGTGGATTGAGCGATCTGATCGCAGCGGGCGAGACAGCCATGCGTAAACTCGCCATCTGCATCACTGGATTCCCTTATGCCTGCCACTGAAATGCTACTGATCGCTCTCGTCATCGCCGTGCTGCTGATCATCGTGCTGCAGGTGATCGCGCTGTTGCGCGGACACGGCGATGCCGGACTGGCTCCGCGGCTGGATGCGCTGAAAGACGATGGTGAACGACTGCAACGCAGTCTGCGCGAGGAACAGCGCAGCGGACGCGAGGAGCTGCAACAGGGCTTCGACCGCTTCCGTGGTCACGTCGTCGAACAACTCGGCGGCATGTCGCAGCAGCAGATCGAACGCATCGACGGTTTCGGCCAGCGCCTGAACCTGCTCACCGAACGCACCGACAACGGCCTGCAATCGCTGGCACAGCGGCTGGCCGAAGACGCGCGCAAGAGCCGCGAGGAAGTCACGCTTTCGCTCAACCGCTTCGGCGAACAGCAGCAGCAACGCCTCGCCGCACTCACCGCGGACAACGAGAAGCGCATGAGTGAAGTGCGTGCCACACTGGAAGCCAAGCTCGGCGCAATCCAGCAGGACAACGCGGCCAAGCTCGAGCAGATGCGCGCCACCGTCGACGAGAAGCTGCAGAGCACGCTGGAGACGCGGCTGGGCCAGTCGTTCCAGCTTGTCTCCGAGCGACTGGAAGCAGTGCAGCGTGGGCTCGGAGAAATGCAGAACCTCGCGATCGGCGTGGGCGACCTGAAGCGCGTGCTCACCAACGTGAAGCGCCGCGGCATCCTTGGCGAAGTGCAGCTCGGCGGCTTGCTGGAAGACTTGCTCACCAACGAGCAATACGCCGCCAACGTCATCACCGTGCCTGGCGGCAGCGAACGGGTCGAATATGCGATACGCATGCCGGGCCAGAGCGATGGCGAAAATGTCTACCTGCCGATCGACTCGAAGTTCCCGGTCGAGGACTACCAGCGCCTGCTCGAAGCTCAGGACGCCGCGGATGCCGATGCGGCATCGGCGGCAGGTCGCGCACTGGAAGTCCGCGTGCGCGAGGAAGCCAAGCGCATCCGGTCCAAATACGTTGCGCCACCACACACCACGGATTTCGCCGTGCTGTTCCTGCCGACCGAAGGATTGTATGCCGAGGTGCTGCGCCGCCCGGGCCTGTTTGAAAGCCTGCAGCGCGACCACCGTGTCACGGTGGCCGGCCCCACCACGCTGAGCGCCCTGCTCAACAGCCTGCAAATGGGTTTCCGCACCCTGGCGATCGCCAAGCGCAGCAGCGAAGTGTGGAAATTGCTCGGCGCGGTGAAGAACGAGTTCGGCAAGTTCGGACTCGTGCTGGAAAAGGCCGAACGCCAGCTCAACACCGTGAGCAAGAGCATCAGCGATGCCGGCAAGAAGACCCGCACGATCGAGAAGAAGCTTCGCGGCGTGGAGTCCCTGTCCAGTGAAGACACCACGCAACTGCTCGGCGATGAATTGATCGATGGCGACAGCAGCGGCACCGAAAACGACGCTGACGAGGAAGCATGAGCGAACCGCGCCGACCACTGACCGAGCACCATCGCCGTTTCGACCTGCTGACGAATGAAGTGGCACGGCTGTGGCAGACGTTGCCGCCACGCGATCGCCTGGTCGTCGGCCTGGTCCATGCCCTGCGCGCCGTGCTGGCTGCAAGCCTGGGCTATTTCGCCGCCCTCGAACTGGGCCTCGGACAAGGTTTCTGGGCTGCGATCACCGCCATCTCGGTCAGCCAGAGCAGCTACGCGGAAGTGCGTAGTTCCTCGCGCGACCAGTTTGTCGGCGCGATGATCGGTGGCCTGATCGGGCTGGGCGCCGCCATGCTCGGACATGACCACTACCTGGCCTATGTGCTGGCGGTGATCGCCGGCATGCTGCTGTGCTCGGTGTTCGATCTGGGCGCGGCTGGCCGCATCAGCGGCATCACCACCACGATCATCATGCTGGTGCCTCACAACGGCGCGTTCTGGCAGTTCGCCCTGTTCCGTCTCGGTGAGGTCACCCTGGGTGCAGCCGCTGCGCTACTGGTAACGCTCGCGTTCGGCTTGCTGGAGCGGCGTCTGTTCGGCAATCCCCCATCTTCATGAGACGGCCGGCATTCCTTCAACGAGAGCGGCCGTTACACTATCGCCCTGTCTGATCCCCAAGGACTCCCCATGAGCAAGCAGCCACCGGACACCGACGTTACCCAGCAACAGGCCGAGGACGCCGTGCGTGTACTGCTGCGCTGGGCTGGTGAAGATCCGGCACGCGAAGGCCTGCTGGACACACCGAAGCGTGTGGTCAAGGCGTACCGCGACTGGTTCAGCGGTTACGAGTCCGATCCGGGCGACTACCTGCGCCGCACCTTCAAGGAAGTGGAGGGCTACGACGAGATGGTGGTGTTGCGTGACATCGAGTTCGAGAGCCATTGCGAGCACCACATGGCACCGATCATCGGCCGCGCCCACGTAGGCTACCTGCCCACCAATCGCGTGGTCGGCATCAGCAAGCTGGCGCGTGTGGTCGAGGGCTTCGCGCGCCGATTCCAGGTGCAGGAGAAGCTCACCGCGCAGATCGCACACTGCATCCAGGAAACCCTGCAGCCCGCCGGGGTGGCAGTGGTGGTCGACGCCAGCCACGAATGCATGACCACCCGCGGCGTGCACAAGCGCGGCGTGTCGATGGTGACCAGCCAGATGCTTGGCACTTTCCGCGATGACGCACGTACACGTGCGGAGTTCCTGCAGTTCATCGGCATCCACGGCGGCAACCGCTGATGCATCACCTCGCCATTGCCATGGCGCTGCTGATGCCGCTGGCCGTGTTCGCGCAGGATTCACGTGCGGATTATCTCAAGCTGTTCGACACCAATGGCGACGGCAAGGTGAGCGAGGCCGAGTACGTGGCCTATATGAGCCAGGGCTTTTACCGCATGGACACCAACCATGACGGCATCCTGGAAACCAGCGAACTGCCGGGTGGCCGCGGCAAGCCGATCACGCTGAAGGAATACCAGGACAACCTGCGCCGCCAGTTCCACAAGCTCGACCGCCATCACCACGCCTATCTCAACGCGCAGGAACTGACCGCGCCACCAAGCTAGTGCCGCCTGTAGGAGCGCACCCTGTGCGCGAATGCTCTTGGCATGATCAGCACCAGAGCATTCGCGCACAGGGTGCGCTCCTACCCGGATTGAGGCGGGCCTGCTCTCAGGCCGAGATCGCCAGCCGTTCGGAGCGATACAGCTGGATCGTCGCCAGCAACGCAAGCAATGCGGCTGCCAGGCTGCCGAGCAGGCACAGTCCGATCTGTTCTGCGCTGACGCCATCGCCACGCAGCAGCTGCATGATGCCGAGGTTCTGACCCAGCAGCGGTATCGCATACATCCACGCCTGCGCCTTGATCGGCATGAACGACAGCAATGCACTGGGAATCAACGGCACCAGCATCAGCAGCGAGATATAGGTCTGCGCCTCGCGGTAGCTCTTGGCGAATGCCGCCACCATCGACTGCAGCGCGGCCAGCAGCAGCACCAGCGGCAGCATCAACAAGAGCACGTGTGATGCGAAATGCACGCCCAGGTCCAGCTCCATGCCAATCTTCTCGGCGGGAATGAACTGGCCGACCACGGCGAACGCAATCAGGGTGATCAACAGGCTGGCGGTGGAAAACACGCTGATCGCCGCGAGCTTGCCACACAGGATCTTCCAGCGCGCCACCGGATTGGCGAACAGCGGCTCCAGCGACTGCCGCTCGCGCTCGCCGGCGGTGAGGTCGATCGCCAGGTACATGCCACCCATGAAAACGGTGATCACGAAGAAGTACGGCAGCATCGCGAACATCAGCACCGCGCGCGACTGCGGCGTGGCCTGGTCGCGCCTGGCCACCTGCAGCGGCCACGCCGTGCTCGGCGACATCCCGCGCGCCACCAGTCGCATGGCCCCCTGCTGGCGGCCATAGCTTTCGACCAGCCCGGTGACCCGCTCCACCGAAGTATTGGCGTCACGTTGCGAGGAGTCGTAGAACAGCTCCACCTGCACCGGTTCGCCCTTGCGCCAGGCCTTGCCGTAATCGGATGAGATGCGCAGCACCACATCGGCATCCTGCTTGCGCACGGCCTGCGCAGGATCGGCCACCGGCGCGCCCGGCACCACGCCGCCGGCCTTCAGCGCATCGACCAGATTCGGCGCGTATTCGGCACCGATCACCGGCACCGGCAACGGTTTCTCCGCCTTGTCCAGCTCACGGCTGAGGGTGATATTGAGCAGCATCACGAAAAGGACCGGACCCAGCAGGGGGCCGGTGAGAAACGCGCTTATCAGGGTGCGCCGGTCACGAAGGTTCTCCTTCACCTCCTTCAGGAACACGGTGACGAAGGTGCGGCCACGGCTTGTTTTCCTGGTGACGGGATTCATGCGGCGAGGCCCTCGTCGGTACCGATGATCTTCACGAAGGCATCCTCCAGGCTGTGCTCACCGGTCTGCGCACGCAGCGCATCCGGCGACTCGTCAGCCACCACGCGACCATGTGCGATCACCACGATGCGGTCACACAGCGCGGCGACCTCCTGCATGATGTGGCTGGAAAACAGCACGCAACGACCTTCGCTCTTGAGCTTGTGCATGAACTGGCGCAACGCACGTGTCGCCATCACGTCGAGGCCATTGGTCGGCTCGTCGAGAATCACGTTGCGCGGATCGTGCACCAGGGCGCGGGCTATTGCGGTCTTCACCCGCTGACCCTGCGAGAAGCCCTCGGTGCGCCGTCCGGCGATGTCGTCCATTTCCAGTGCATGGATCAGCGCATCGCGGCGGCTGGCCAATAGATCCTCCGGCAATCCGTGCAGGCGCCCGAAGTAGTCGATGTTCTCGCGCGCAGTCAGCCGCTTGTAGAGTCCGCGCGCATCCGGCAGCACGCCGAGTTCGCGTCGTACCGCCAGCGGGTCGGTCGCCGCGTCGATGCCATCGACCAGTACCTGGCCACTGTCCGGGGTCATCAATGTGTAGAGCATGCGCAACGTGGTGGTCTTGCCGGCGCCGTTGGGGCCGAGCAGGCCGGTGATCTCGCCATCGCGGGCGACGAAGCTCACGCCGTCGACGGCCTTCACCGTGCCGAATGCTTTATGCAGGTTTCTGACTTCAATCACGACGAGTGACTCCGTTTGAAGCCGCGCGCAGGCCGAAGGTCACCACGGACAACGTGGCCAGCAGCGGAAGCAGTACCAGGAACAGGAATTTCGGCGCGCCAAGGATCGCGGAGGCGAGGATCGCTGCTGCCCACAGCATGGCATTGGCCAGAACGTACGGATTCTTCGTGAAGTGATATTTCATGGAGTGGCTCCGTTGAAATCGATGAAGATCGGCGTCGGCTGCAGCCGGTCGAGGCAACTTGCATCAAGCTTTTTCGGGTCGATCTGCTCGACGAAGTGCTGTACTACTTGCGGCGTGCAACCGGCGGACATCACGCTATGCGCCTGCCCCTTCAGCACCAGCACGCGTGCTTTCGGCAATCCTTTGGCAACCTCCTGGGCGTAGCGCGGTGGCGTCACCGGGTCATATTCGCCAGCCAGCAGCAGCACCGGCTTGTCGGTCTTCAGCGGCTGATGGAAATCCGCCGGCCGCGCGCCCTTCGGCCACACCGAGCAGACCGCCTTCAACGCATCGACCATGTGCGTGCCGAGGATGGTGTTGGCATCCTGCGGGCGCGGAGTCAGCAGATCGGCGTCCTCGCTGCAGATCACCGAGTACTGCATGCCACTACCCATCAGTTCGGCCAGATCACCTGAGAGGATCTTCGCCTGGCCCAGCAATGGGCCGACATCGCCATGTGCGGCCGCGTCGATCGATAGCGGCAACAGCGCAGCGGTCGCAGGCGTATAGGCGAACATCCGCACCACGCTGGCTAGCGAATTCTCGTTCAGCACGCGCTTGACGGTCTGGTAGCTCTGCGGATCGCGGAAACTGACTTCGTGCGGGTTCGCACGCAACGCATCGCGCAATTGGTACAGCGTCTGGTCCGGATCGCCGAACTGTCTCTTGCATGCAGGTTCGGCGGTGCAACGGGCGAACTGCACTTTCAAGGCATCGTCAAGGTTGCGCGCAAAGTCCTCACCCAGTGCGAGCGAATTTGGCACCACGCTGTCCAGCACCACGCTGCGCACCGCATCCGGATAACGCATCAGGTATTGCTGTGCCATCCGAGTGCCGTACGACACGCCCACCAGGTCGAACTGCGGCGAACCGAGTGCCTTGCGCACATCCTCCAGATCCCGAGCCGCGACGGTGGTGGTGTAGAAACGCGGGTCCGCATGACTGGCCAGTTGCTTCAGGCACTCGGCCGCGGCCGAGCGCATCTTGTCGGCATCGAAACTGTCGTCGTCCCCAGGTGTGGCTGCGTCACCGGAATCCTTGCAGGTGAGCGCATTGGAACCGCCGGTGCCGCGCTGATCGAGCAACAGCACATCGCGATGCGCACGCAGCGGGTCCAGCATCGTGGCAACCGCACTCGCCGAATCGGTCGCCGCCTGGCCGGGGCCACCGGCGAGAAACACCAGCATGTCCTTGCTTGCCACCTGCGCCCGCGAACGCAGCAGGGCCAGCTTCAGCTTGATCGTGCGGCCGTGCGGATCATCGCGATTTTCCGGCACCGGGAAGTCGGCGCACCATGCCGTCGTGCTTAGCCCGCTGTTCGGTTGGCCCAGCTGGCATGCGGTCAGCGTCACCGTGCCGAGCGTCCATGTCTGCGGCTTGGCCGGCGGCAATGTGCCGTCTGCCACCGTGGCTTTCTGCGCGTCGGCTGCAACTGGTGCCGCGGTCTGCCGGGGATGCTGGAACTGCTTCCACGCCAGCACCCCCAAGGCCACGACGACCACGCCGATGCGCATCGCGGTACGTCCACTCAATGCCATGCCCTACTCCTTGCCCGGTACAAAAATGGATTCAATCGGACGGCCAAACAGTTTTGCCAGCTTGAACGCCAGCGGCAGGCTGGGATCGTACTTGCCGGTCTCGATCGCGTTGATGGTCTGCCGCGACACCTCCAGCCGTTCGGCCAGATCCGCCTGCGACCAACCCTGCTCGCCGCGCAGTTCTCGTACATGGTTGTTCATGCGTAGTGGCGCTGTGCCCAGCGTCGGGCGACACCATACAAAGCCATCATTGCAAGAAAGCCCAGCGACAGCGATGGCATGCTCATGCCGGCATGTTGCAGCAACCAGCAGGTCAGGCAGCACAGCCATGTACTGACCGCAACCACCGACAGTGCGACCAGCTCGATCCGTCGTTGCAACTCATCCAGCGCCAGTACGCGGCGCACCGAAAGCGTCACGATCAACACGATCGGAGGCAACGGCAGCAACGCCACCAGCACGCGTGGCGCGCTCGATTGCAGATGCGGCAACCATAGATGTGAAACGATGAGCGCAGTCAGATACACAATGAGTGTGATGATTTCCGCAGGTGTCATGCGCCTGCGCGCATCCTCCGCGCGCTCCGTCGCCTCGAGTGTGTTGCGCGCGTATTCGCGCAGAATGAAATCCCGCACGACATGCATGTATCCGCGCAGGCCATTCATTCGGTACGCCCCCCGCGGCGCCACTTCACGACGGCCAGCACCAACCCCCATGCGGCCAGTCCCCCACTCATGCCGCACAACATGCCCAGCTGGTAATCGCCCAACTGATGACGCCCGAGTCCGGCGATCGCAGCAATCACCAGCGCTACCAGCAACAGGCGCCAGTACAGGGCTACACCGTCGTTGCACATCACATCGCTACCACCTCCGTAGCGGCGACTGGCCCAGCCACGCCCGATGGCATACACCACCACCAGCGTCGGCCACACCCAGATCAGGATCATCCCATCCAGCTTGATGACACCGGCGGCGGCCAGAAACCCTCCGGCCAGGCTCAGCGTGCTCACCATCGTGGCGGCCACCGCCAGCCCGATCAGGTGAATGCGCTGCTCCAGCTCGTCGCTGCCCAGCACCAGCCGCACCATCGCACGCACCACGAATAGCACCGGCACCACCGGCAGCAACGCCAGCGCGATCTTCAGCAGCTCGTTATGCATCTTCGGCAATAACGGCCACAGCAGGAACATGATCGCGATATAGGCCAGCATCGCGGGCCAGAACTCGCGCTGATAGCGGCGGTGGATTTGACGGCTCATGGCGGCGTCAACGCCTGCAACGAGGAAACCACCCGATAGAACCAACGATGCCTTGGCATGGCGATCCTCCTGCGCCAATCAATGTCAAGGAAACTTGACAAGTGCAGCGTAGGGTAATGATCACTCGCGTGTCAAGCAAGCTTTACATCAACGTCTGCGCAGGAAATCAGATAATGGCACGGTCGAGGAACGGTGTTCCGGATTGCAAACGTCCGGCACTGGCCGGCACGCAGCATTGATCGAAGCAGGCTTGCGACCGAAGCAGACAGTGAAGTCTAGAAATCGACTCGCACGGTCACCGTATCGGTATAAAAACCGTCTTTGGCATTGACGGGCAACGAACGGATATAGCCGTAGACGGGAACTCCGCCTAGATTGCCTCCAGCTGTGGATACCGGATAGGCATCGTCATCCCAGAATCCCTGGTTGACGTTGTTGCCACGCAACAGGTCGTAGGGAACGAGCGAGCCTCCCGGACCTTGAAGATTGCGTTGCTTGCCGGTGGAGTGCAGCCCGTAATCGAACGACACCTCCGGCGTGACCTCGTCGCTGCATTGCAAGGGCATGATGCCCTTGACCGGCTGGGAGAGATCCTGGTCATTCAGGCCTGCTACGGTATCGATCACCCGATGCTGTCCGAAATCCAGCAAGCCACGTCCCAACTTGAGCGAAGGACTACCACCTATGTCGCAGTAACTGGATACCGTCGCCATGATGGAAAGTCTGCTGCGACCTTCTCCGGCATGCGCGTTGCTGAACAACACCGCCGGCCAGCTCAGGGCACCGGCAAGCAAGGCCAAGGCAAGCATGGATCGGTTCATGACGGGATTCCAGTATGCGACACACGTGAATTGCATGATTCGGAGATCGGCCGCCTGCATGACGTCCATGAGGAACGCCATGCAAGCGGTACCGACTTCAAGCGGTTATTGCAAACCCGATCAGTAAGCGACTGTGACTGTCACGGTGTCGATGTAGGTACCCGGTGCCGGCAATGTGACGCCGGCGGGGATCTGGCCATAGAACGGGACAGTCTGCGCCGTACCGTTACCAGTGAAGCTCAGAGCCGCGCCAGCCGTGGTCGGGAACGCCGTCGTACGAGCCGACGTCGTATACAGGTTGTACGGCAACAGCGCCGTACCAAGCTTCATGTTGTTCTGGCCGGCAGAAGCGTTCGCGCCGTTGTTGGCATACACCGTATACGGCGTGGTGTTGGAGCAGACCACCGACAGGCCGTAGTTGCCGCTGGTGGTCGTGTCGGCATTGTTCACCGCGAGGGTCGAGGTGACATTGCCGAAGTTCAGCAGGCCGTTGCCGCCGCCGCTGGTAGCGCCCGTGTTGAGGTTGCAACCGGCTACGACGGTGGCTTGGACGGTCAGGTTGCCGGTGATAGAGCCGGCGAAAACCGGGGCGGTGAGCAGGGCGGCGAGCAGGCCCAGTGCGATAGTAGTCTTGCGCATGATGATGTCCTCTGATGAATGATGAAAAACGTGGTTTGTTGCTGAAGTTGACTGCAATGAGCTGCAGCTGGCCGGGGCACTGATCGCGTCGTCCGAGGGCCCCCCACCCGGACAACTGCGGCCGCCGGCAGGCGGTCCGGTGGATAGCTGCCGCTGACGCGGCCGATTGAGTGTTGAGCAAGTGAACATGGCAGCGACCCTCAGTAGTTCACCGTGACAACGACGGTATCGGTGTAAGTGCCGGTGGTGGCTGGCACGGCGGTGCCGTTCGGAATCCACGCATACACCGTCAATGTCTGGTTGCTGCCGCTGCCAGTACCGTTGACACCGCCTGCACCGCCGACAGTGCCAACGTTGGTCGCGTTCCAGGCGATGGTGTGGGCACTGTCCTGGTAAAGCGCATATGGAAGGTAATTAGTGCCGGACTTCATCCGGCGCGTGGTGGTGTAGTTGTTGCCGTTGCCCAGATAAACGGTGTAAGGCGCACCCTGATTGCACTGCACCGCAACCGCGCCGGTGGCGGATATCCCGCCTCCAGGCACCGTGATGGAGGCTGGAATGTTGCCGAAGTTGACCGTTGTGGTTGAAACCTGCGTGCAAACGGAGGGGACGACAAAATTGGCCGTGTAGGTCACCGGGTTGATGGCGTCCCAGTTCGAGGTGGAAGAGACGAAGTTTCCCTCGCAGGCGCCGCTGTTGCCCTGTTCGTCGAACATGAACTGGATGGTGTTGTCCGAGTAGGTGCCGACCGGCAAGCCCGTGGCCTGCCCGGCGGGCACAGTGACGGTGATCGTCGGGGCCAGCGACTTGGTAGTGCCACCCACGGGATTAGTGAGCACGTTGCTGTTGCTGCCGCTCGTGCTGCCGTATAGATGCGCACTGGTCATGCTCGTAATAGAGTTGGTGGTGTCGTTGAGCCCCACCGTGTACGCCATCGTGCTGCTGCCATTGGCGACGGTGCCATCGAATATCGACTCGTAGCAGACGTAAGCGCTGTTGCTTTTCGTGCCAGCGTTGCTGCAGGACCACGTGTTGGCGAACGGCAACGCGGCAGCGCTGTTGATGTTGGCGGCGGTGTAAGTGTAGGTCTGGCTGGTACTGCCTGCCATCGTGCAAGTCGCCATCGCTGGCGTCGAGACGAGTGCGAGCGGCGCGCCAACCAGGCTCGCCATCAGCAGGCTGCTCAGGATGCTGCCGCACGTCAGCAGGCTTATCAGCCCCTGGCGACACCGACGCAGCAATGATAATGATGATGTAGATATGGTCATGATTAGAACTCCACGTCCAGGCGCTGCGCATTGATTCGCACCAGTCCGCCGTCCCGATCCTGCAGGCGCGGAGCGAGCACCCGGGTCAGGTCGAACGCCGTGTCGGCATCGTTGAGGATCCGTGCGCGATAGGGCACGCCGCGCGTGCAGCGGATCAACACCGGCTGCGTGACGCCGCCGATATTGAAGGTGCAGGTCGGCATCACTTCGAGTTGCACGAACAGGCGCCCGAAAGCGTGTGGCTGGCCCAGCGCGCCACGCGCGGTGGGACCGAACGGATACAAGTCAGCCGTGTTTTGCGGTATCAGGTTCTGCCCGCGGATGGGCAACGCCTGCGCCAGCAGGGCCGCGCCCAAAAATGCAGCCATCAGGGTGCGCGTCTTCACTTGCATGTCAGCGGTCCTATCTGCTGCTGCGGCTTGCCGTTCACGTCGTAGTTGAAACTTGTCGTGCAGGTACCTGCCGCACCCAGATCGATACTGATGCGGTTGTGCGCCTTCAGTTCCTGGAAATAGACCTGGCCGTCGTAGCCGACAGGCGCACTTTCGCCACCCTCCAACTGGACGGTATAACCCGGGGCGATCGGCTTGCCGTCCTTGCCGCGCACGGTCACTACGGCGTCGTGAATGCGCTTGGCGCCGAAGTCGATGATGGTGCCCTGGCGATAGCCCGCGACGGCGACCTGCTCGGTGACTGCCGGCTGCCAGCCGTCTGCCAGCGTGGTCGGATCCAGGTATACGTGCTGCTCGTAATACGGCGTGATGTCCGGCAGGAACAGGCGTCCACTGCTGTTGGCCTGGCCGATGAGCACGCCGCCCTGCATCACTTCGGCGCCCGGGCCGGCGTTGGTCACGATGGCGTAGGCATTGCCGATCTGCGGCGCCGCAAAGACGCCGCCGCCCGCGATTACCACTGAACCTTCGGCCGACAGGTCGGTGCGGGTGCTGCTGCCGTACTGATAGACGTCGCCACGCAGCTGCGCATAGTTGGTGCGCCAGCTGAGGTAAGCATCGCCCTGATTCGGCGCGTCGGCGTAATAGCTGCTGGCAATACCCCAGCCCACGTCGCCCTGACGCTGTCCTGCCAGGCCGTTGATCTGCTGGGTGTAGCCCATGTGACCGTTGTCGCTGGTGACCGTGGACTGGGTAGTAATGTTGTGGTCCAGGTTGATGCTCATGGACAGGTAGACGCCGCGATCAGCGTGGTTGTCCAGGTCCGTATAGGCATTCGCGAACACGCTGATGCGGTGGGTCAGTGCGCGCGAAAGCGACATGTTGACGGTGCGCAAGGTGCCGCCGGAATAGCTGATGCGGTTGTAGCTGAGGTTGATCGAGGTCGGATCGAACCCGGGCGTGAAACTGATGCCGGCGCGGTCGATGGCAGTGGCCTCGGCCGTTTCGGCCGAATCGGCGCTGTCGCCTGCATCGAACAACGGATGGCTGCGCTGATAGCGATAGCTGGATACGCGTCCCAGATCGAAATAGTCACCGAAGGTGCGCTGGGTACCGGCGTAAACGCGTACGCCGTCGATCTGACCTTCCACATTCAGCGCGGCCTGCGTACCGGTCCAGTCCTTGTAATGGCTGCCGGCCAGCGACGCGCTGATCGTGCCGTAGCCACCAAGGCCCTGCACGACACCGCCGCCCAGATTGGCCAGGCCGTCAGCCGATGATTCCGCATGTCCCTCGACCGTTGTTTGGCTGGTCAGACCGTAGCGCATCGAGCCGGAGGCAAACACCGTATCGTCGTAATCGGACGACTGCAGCCCATAGTTCAACCGCGGCACGCCGACATCCAGCGAATATTCGAACACGCCCTGACGCAACTGCTCCGCGTTGTAGTAGTACGCCTGCGTCGTGGTGATCTGGCGACCGGTCGCGTCCGTGGCGACCAGGGTGACGTCGCCGCCCGACACATAGGGCAACGATTTCAGCTGGTACGGACCCGACGGCACCTGGCCGGCGAAGACCTCCTGCTGATTCACGTACAGGTCCAGAGTGGACGGCAACGCTGCCGATCCGGAGAACTGCGGCAGCGCTGCGGTCACGATGTCGGGGCGTTGCTCGAAAGCGCTCGCGAACTGGAAGCCGGCGAGGCGCACGCTGTTGGTCCACGACAGCGCATTGCTGACGAAATCGCCGAAGGTGTACGAGCGGACATTCTGGGCATCGATGTAGCGCCAGCTGCTGTCCAGGCGCACGGCCTTGTTGTAACCGGATGTGGCGTCCTGGTTGTAGATCGCAGTGGTCGAAAAGATGCCGGCATTGGTGCTCAGCAGCCCCTCGAAATCACCGGAGACGTAGTTCCTGCCACCCTCATTCGTGTCATAGAGCCCGTAGTTGAGGATCGCCGAGGTAATCGGCCGAATCGCAGAAAGGTTGGTCTGCTGTGGGATGCCGCCCAGCTGCACTTCGTAGCTTTGCATCATGGCATCCGGCACCTGCAGCGTCAGCGACTGGCTGGCCTCGTCATAGCGGACGACCACGCCGGGCAAATCGCGCAGGCGCACCTTCACGTCCGCAGCCAGGGCCGGATTGATCTTCAGGCGCAGATGCCGCAGATCCCCGGCCGTGGCACTGAAGCTGCCATCCTGTGCGCGCTCGACGTTCAGCAGCTCATGGGTGTCGGTGTTGTTGAGCACCACCTCCAGCACCATGGCTTGTTCGCCGTCGGAATTGCCGGTTACGGATGTCGGCAGATCAGGCGGTGTCGACTGCAGGAGCGCAGCATGCCCCATCGCCGAAAACGCCACGACACTGAAATTGAAGGTAACGACAACCCGCAGAAGACGCCGCGCACGTCGGTCATTGACTCTCGACATGCAGGCTTTCCTCGACAGGCATGTTGTCATCCTGCGCAGTGAGCTTCACGACCGTCCCCGGGGCCAGCGATTTGGCCTTGGGATCCAGTTTCAGATCGAAACGCTTGTGCGAGGCCGCCAGCACATAGCCGTTCAGTCCGGCCCCGAAAACCAGCGGCGCGCCGCCGTCGGGACGTACGGTCAGCCCCGTTATCTTGGCGTGGCGTCCCCCGCTGTTGGTGGCATCGGCATGCAAACCACTGGCGTCCTGCCACACTTTCCAGCTGAGCTTGGCGAAGGCCTTGGGATCGACCACGAAGACCGGCAGGGAGGTGCGCAGCACCATGGAAACGCCCTGACCTACCGTACGGGGATCGACCGGCTTGGGCAGCTCGTCGATGAACACGCGATAGCTCAGTTCATTCTGGACAGGCGCGTTCGATTCGCGTGCGACCCGCACCGTATACGACGCCCCGGGAGGAATGGTTGTCGCAGGCGGGCTGACCAGCATGTCGGTGGCCGGCTCCAGCACTTCCTCGCCGTTTGCCTGGCTCCACTTGAAGATGCGCAATTGCAGACTGACCGGATCCGCACCGGTATTCACCAGCGTCATCGACGCAGCACGTTGACCGGCAGGCATGTCGACACCGATCGGCGAGATCCGCAGCGAAGCGGCCTCGGCCGGCTGCGCCAAAGCGCCAAACAATCCAAGGGCAAGTGCCAGCGGCAGCGTGGATTTCATGATGAACAATCCGTCTCGGTCAGTCAGTAGGACAGGGTCAGCCACACGACATCGGTGTAGCGTCCTGCGGCCGGGTCCCGAAGGAACGGAATCCGGCCATAGATGGGAATGGCTGTGATCACGCCGGCTGTCGGTATCAAAAGCTGCAGCGGCGCGGTGGGGTCGAGCGGTATGTGCCGCGCAGGATCGGCATACAGGTTGTAGGCGATGCGTTCGCTGCGCGGCCCCAGCAGGTAGCGCTGCGAGCCTTGGGCATGCAGGCCGTAGTCCACTGTGAGCACCGGTGCATTCACGCCCGTGTACGAACTGGAGCAGGCGATGTGGACGACGGCGCGGTCTTTCGTGGAGAGCGCGATCTCGTCAAGTGGCAACTGGCCGCTGCCGGCGGTGCGCCCGAAATCAAGCAGCGCGTCATCCATGCTTCCCGTGATGAAATCGCAACTCGGCTCCAGTTGCAGCCGCACTTCGAGAGCCCCGTTCACGCTCCCAGCAAAAGCACCCTGAAAGAACGACATGCAGATGATGCCCGTCACGGCACACGCTGCACCGATGTATCGGCGGCTTGCTTTCACTTTCATGGCGGAGATGGCGATAACAGTCATGGCGGCGTGGCTACGGAAGCAGGAAACCCTTGAAAACCCTTGGTTACAGGGCGCAAAGCAGCTTCCATGCCAAGCAATGGCCGGTTATGGATCAACAGGATTGAAAGCCCCTGAGAACGAGAGTCCGCGCCTCATGCGTCAGACTTAAGTGACAAAATTCGGCAATAATTTCTGCGTGCCACGTCACATTGTGTCGGCAAAAAGTACGTGTTTTCTACAGGTGACTATTTGTCACACATGTGATAAGCATTTGAAATCGAGCATTGCTCCAGGCGGAGGATGCCTTCGCGGATTTGCTCAAGCTACGGCCCGACGGGATTGAGCTCATGAGCCGGACTTGAACGGCTGGTCTGCACAATCAAGCACGGAACCCGCGCTGGATGGGGTCCTAGACCCGAGAGGTTATAACTAGGACCATGCAACGGGAGGCCAGCC
This sequence comes from Rhodanobacter sp. C01, assembly GCF_002001045.1. Taxonomy (GTDB): domain Bacteria; phylum Pseudomonadota; class Gammaproteobacteria; order Xanthomonadales; family Rhodanobacteraceae; genus Rhodanobacter. The sequence goes on from NZ_MUNR01000008.1 coordinate 105,958, forward strand.
GAAGCTGCCATGGCCGCGTCGCCTGTCTTGCGCCACTAGCGAGAGCCGATGTGATCGGGCGGTGATTCGCGCTCCGGCCGCCGCCAGCCTGATCCGACTCCGGCCGTGCAATGACTGGAAAAGCGGCTACGCCACGCCAAGTGCATACCTTGCCGGGCCTGCGGCCCGTGGCGATTGCACTACTCGCAATATGCTCAGCGTGAGGAGATGTATTTCTCGCGCCTGATCTGCGGCACCGGCAGGCCGAACTCCTTCAATGCAGCAAACGCCGCATCGACCATGTTCGGGTTGCCGCACAGGTAGGCGATGTCACGATCCGCGTGCGGTGCCAGTTCGGCCAGCACGGTCTGCACGTGGCCGCTGCGGTCGGTACTGCGCGGGGTGGTTCGCGGCTGACGGCTGAGGCAGCCGTGGAAGGTGAAGCCAGGATGTGATTGCGCGAACGCCTCGAACTCCTCGCCGTAGAGCAACTCGCCTTCATTGCGCGCGCCGTACAGCACCACCACTTCACGACCGCCTTTCGCCAGCAGTTTCTCGATCTGCGGCAGCATCGCGCGATATGGCGTGACGCCAGTGCCGGTGGCAAGCAGCAGGTAGCGCGGATGGGTGTCCGCCTCCTGCAGGCAGAAGCGGCCGTACGGACCGCTGGCGTCGATGATGCCGCCGTTTTCGAGACCACCCAGCAACTTGGTTGCAGCACCGCCGTCGACGTAGCTCACCGCGATCTCGATGCGCTGCACCGGCGAGCTGCCGTCGCCCACGGTGGCCACCGAGTAGCTGCGTTTGGTTGCGGTACCGTCGTCGTAATGGAAGTGCACCTGCAGGAACTGGCCCGGCTGGAACGCCAGCGGCTGGCCGTCGACGCGCTCGAACGCCAGATGGCGCACGCTGGGTGCCAGCATGTGGCTGTCGACGAGACGGAGCTGGAAATGATCGGCCATGAACGGAATCCGGGAAACAGTGCGTGCGCCCGGCAAATCCGGTCGACAGGGGTTGGCCCGCTATAATAATTGGCTTGGCCTCTCCGGTGCAGCCCATGTCTCCCACTCCCGCCCTTGTCGTCGACAACCTGCGCAAGACCTACAGCAATGGCGTGGAGGCCCTCAAGGGCATCTCGCTGACGGTGCAGCCCGGCGACTTCTTTGCCCTGCTCGGCCCCAACGGCGCCGGCAAATCCACCCTGATCGGCATCCTGTCCTCGCTGGTGAATTCCAGTGGCGGCGACGCGCAGGTGTTTGGCGTGTCGGTGAACAAGGATCGCAGCGAGGCGATGCGGCTGATCGGCCTAGTGCCACAGGAGATCAACTTCAACCAGTTCGAGAAGCCGTTCGACATCTGCGTCAACGAGGCCGGCTTCTACGGCATCCCGCGCAAGATCGCCGCCGAGCGCGCGGAGAAGTACCTGAAGGAACTGCGCCTGTGGGACAAGGCGCAGATGCAGGCGCGCACGTTGTCCGGCGGCATGAAGCGGCGCCTGATGATCGCCCGCGCGATGATGAACGAGCCGAAGCTGCTGATCCTCGACGAGCCGACCGCGGGCGTGGACATCGAGATCCGCCGTTCGATGTGGCAGTTCGTCAGTGCCATCAATGCGGCCGGCACCACGGTGATCCTCACCACGCATTACCTGGAGGAAGCCGAGTCGCTGTGCCGCAATATCGCGATCATCGACCACGGCACGATCATCGAGAACACCAGCATGAAGCGCCTGCTGGCGACGCTGGACGTGGAAACGTTCGTGCTGGACGTGGATACCTTGCCGGACGAACTGCCCAACGTCCACGGCGTCACCCTGCGCCGCCGCGACGAACACATGCTGGAAGCCGAGATGGCCCGCTCGCATGACCTCAACTCGCTGTTCGCGACGCTGTCCGCGCACGGCATCACGGTGACCTCGATGCGTAACAAGACCAACCGGCTGGAGGAGCTGTTCGTGCGACTGGTGGAAGGCGGCCGCAACGGCAAGGAGCAGGCAGCATGAGCAACACCGCCGCCAACCTCATTGCGCTGAACACCATCGTGCGCCGCGAAATCGTGCGCATCATGCGGATCTGGACGCAGACGCTGATCCCGCCGGCGATCACCATGACGCTGTACTTCGTGATCTTCGGCAAGCTGATCGGCAGCCGCATCGGCACGATCCAGGGTGGCTTCAGCTACATGCAGTACATCGTGCCCGGCCTGGTGATGATGAGCATCATCACCAACAGTTACGGCAACATCTCCAGCTCGTTCTTCGGCGCCAAGTTCAGCCGCGCGGTGGAGGAGATGCTGGTCTCGCCGATGCCGAACTGGGTGATCCTGCTCGGCTACGTTACCGGCGCGGTGGCGCGCGGCTTGGTGGTCGGCGTGCTGGTGCTGCTGATCGCACTGTTCTTCACCGACCTGCACGTGGCGCATCCGCTGATCACGTTCGCGTCGGTGCTGCTTGGCGCCACGATTTTCTCGCTGGCCGGCTTCGTCAATGCGGTGTACGCGAAGAAGTTCGACGATATCGCGCTGGTGCCGACCTTCGTGCTCACCCCGCTGACCTATCTGGGCGGCGTGTTCTATTCGGTGAACATGCTGGGCGAACCGTGGCAAGCGATCTCGCGGGCCAACCCGATCCTGTACATGGTCAATGCCTTCCGCTTCGGCGTGCTCGGCATCAGCGATGTGCACGTGGGCGTGGCCTTCGTGGTGATGCTGGGTTTCGTGGTCGGGCTGTCGATCGTGGCGCTGCAGCTGCTCAAGCGCGGCGTCGGGCTGCGCTCCTGACAATATCTGTAGGAGCGCACCCTGTGCGCGATCCTTCGTCAGATCTGGGAAGAGCATCGCGCACAGGGTGCAGTCCTACATCGAGGTTCGAAATGCGCGTCAACAAATACATCAGCGAAGCCGGTCTGTGCTCGCGCCGCGAGGCGGATGATCTGTTACTCGCCGGCCGTGTCACCATCAACGGCGAAGTGGTCTCGACCGGGGCCAAGGCCCTGGAAGGCGACGAAGTACGCGTGGATGGCGAGATCGTGCGTGCGCGCATCCTCGCCGCCACGCCGGCGGCGAAGAAGGCGGTGTATATCGCGCTGAACAAGCCGGTCGGCATCACCTGCACCACCGATCACGGCGTCGACGGCAATATCGTGGACTTCGTCGACCATCCGCAGCGAATCTTCCCGATCGGCCGGCTGGACAAGGATTCCGAAGGGCTGATCCTGCTGACCAGCAACGGCGACATCGTCAACGAGATCCTGCGTTCAGAGAACCACCACGAGAAGGAATACCTCGTTGCAGTGAACAAGTCCGTCACCGACGACTTCCTCGCCGGCATGGCCAAGGGCGTGCGCATCCACGGCCAGATGACCCAGCCCTGCCGCGTGCGCCGGATCGCCAAGTTCGGCTTCTCGATCGTGCTGACCCAGGGCCTGAACCGGCAGATCCGGCTGATGGCCGCGGCGTTCGGCTATCGCGTGACGCAACTGCGCCGCGTACGCATCGTCAACGTGAAGCTGGCCCACCTGAAGGTCGGCCAGTGGCGCAATCTCACCGAGGCAGAGCTGAAGGGCCTGCTGCCGGGGCGTACGCAGTGGTGAGCCCCACCGCTTTTCTGTATAGGAGCGGCTTCAGCCGCGATGCTTTTGGCGAGCGTGCCGAAGAAGAGCATCGCGGCTGAAGCCGCTCCTACAACGACAGGTATCTGCTACGCCGCCGGCAGGCTCTGCAGGTCCCAGCGCGGATAAACCTGGACTGACGCGTCCTGATGCTGGCCGCCAGCCAGCCGGATCGCGCCAGCCAAGGCGATCATCGCGCCGTTGTCGGTGCAGAAGTCCAGTCGCGGGAAATACACCTGGAACCCGTCCTTCACGCCGGCTGCGGCCAGTTCGCTGCGCAATCTCCGGTTCGCGCCGACTCCGCCGGCGATCACCAGCCTGTGCGCGCCACTCGCCTGCAAGGCACGTCTGCACTTGATGATCAGGGTGTCGACGATGGCCTCCTCGAACGCGCGGGCGATGTCGGCGCGGGTTTGACCGCTCTGATCCGACTTCTGCCAGGCGAGCAGGACCTGGGTCTTCAGGCCGGAGAAGCTGAAATCCAGCCCCGGTCGGTCGGTCATCGGACGGGAGAAGCGGAAGGCGCCGCCACGGCCCTGTTCGGCCAGTTTCGCCAATGCCGGACCGCCAGGGTACGGCAGGCCCATCAGCTTGGCGGTCTTGTCGAAGGCCTCACCCGCGGCATCGTCCAGCGTATCGCCGAGGATGGTGTACTGGCCGATCGCCTTCACCTCGACCAGCATGGAATGGCCGCCGGACACCAAAAGCGCCACGAATGGCGGCTCCGGCGGGTCTTCCTCCAGCAGGGGGGCCAGCAAGTGACCTTCCATATGGTGAACGCCGATGGCGGGGATACCCAAGGCCCAGGCCAGCGCACGCCCGGTGGAAGCCCCCACCAGCAAGGCGCCAACCAGGCCGGGGCCGGCGGTATAAGCCACCCCGCCGAGGTCCTGCACGGTCAGGCCGGCCTGGCCCAAGGCCTCGCGGATCAACGGCACCAGCTTGCGCACGTGGTCACGGCTGGCCAGCTCCGGCACCACCCCGCCGTAATCGGCATGCAGCTTGATCTGGCTGTACAAGGTATGCGCCAGCAGGCCGCGCCCGGGCGCGTCCGGTTCCCAGCGCAGCAGGGCCACGCCGGTTTCGTCGCAGGAGCTCTCGATGCCGAGGATCGGCTTCATCGGAACAGGCTTTGAAAATTTTCTGTTATCCACGGTATAATTCGCGGCTCACCACATTCAACTGTCCTGCCAGAGCAGGCAGATTACCACCCGGAGTTTCCATGCCCAACGTAAAAGTTCGCGAGAACGAGCCGTTCGAGATCGCACTGCGTCGTTTCAAGCGTACCTGCGAAAAGGCCGGCGTCCTGGCTGAAACGCGCAAGCGCGAGTTCTACGAGAAGCCGACCCAGGAGCGCAAGCGCAAGCGTGCTGCCGCGGTGAAGCGTCACCTGCGCCGCCTGTCGCGTGACGTCTCGCGCAAGGTCCGCCTGTACTGAGTTTCCCCCTGATCCGCCGCTTCGCCGGTGGGATCCAGCAGCGCCAAGGCGCTGCGCGCGCAGGAAACGCGGTCGGCGCGGGCTCTCGCAGCCACCGCAAGCACAGCAGATTCGATGGCCGGTGTTGTCCCCAGGGGCAACGCCGGCTTCGTCGTTTCCGTAGAATCGGTTTCCCGTTGCCACTCGCCCCCAAATCCACCGAGGCTTTCGCCATGACACTCAAGCAGCAGCTCACCGAAGACATGAAGAACGCCATGCGCGGCGGCGACAAGCACCGGCTGGGCGTGATCCGGCTGATGCTGGCGGCGATCAAGCAGCGCGAAGTGGACGAGCGGATCGAGCTGGACGACGTCCAGGTGCTGGCCACGCTGGAAAAGATGCTCAAGCAGCGACGCGATTCGGTCAGCCAGTTCGACGCCGCCGGCCGCGAGGACCTGTCGGCGATCGAGCGCGCCGAGATGGTGGTGATCGAGACCTACCTGCCGAGCAAGCTGAGCGAGGCGGAGATCGACGCCTTGATCGCGGCCGCGATCAGCGACACCGGCGCCAGCACGGCTCGCGACATGGGCAAGGTGGTGGCCGCGGTGAAGGAAAAGGCCGCCGGCCGCGCCGACATGGCCGTGGTGTCGGGCAAGATCAAGGCAAAGCTGGCCGGTTGAGGTTTCAGCCAGCTCTCGCTGCCAGCAGGACCACCGCCAGCACCACCAGCATCCCGGCAGCAACGGCCGCCAGCGCGATACGGCGCCGCCGCTGCCGCAACCGCTGCCAATTCGCCAGATCCAGAAAGTAGCGTCCGTCGCCCGGGCAGCGCAGCACCGCATGGCCCACCAACTGGTGCCAGGCCATGCCCGGCTTCAGCCCAAGTTGCTCCGCACGACATGCCGTCGCCACCGTCATCGCAGCAGCCTGTTCGAACGCTCGCACGATCGTGCGCTGCTTGTGCACCATCACCGCCGTGATCACCATGCCTGTTCATCCTGTCTCAGCGTGACCGCACAGCTTGCAGTCGCAGGCCGGGGCCCGCAAGCCACCATGCATCGCGTTCACATCGGCTTCGTTACAAAACGGCACTCGGCCCGCCAGTCATCCCTGGTCACGCGGGCACGCACGCTGCAGGAGAAACACATGCTCAAGTGGGCCATCATTTTCGCCATTGTCTCGCTGGTTACCGGCCTGCTCGGCTTCCGGGGCATCTCCGGTGCTGCGGGCACCATCGCCAAGGTGCTTTTCGCGATCTTCGTGATTCTGTTCCTGATCGCCGTGCTCGCGGTGATCGGCGTATTCCATATCCTCTGACGTTTGCGGCACGACGGCATCTTGTCGTCGTGCCTCGTCTCAATCGAGCAGGCGCTGCATGCGCCGATGATCCGGCACCCGTCCCTGCGCATTGGCCAGCCGGGATGAACGCTCGCCAGTCACCTCGAAGTCCAGCCGCGTGTAAAGTCGCTCGGCTGCCGGATTGCTGGTGGCGACATCGAGCACGATCCGTTGCCGATCCATCGAACGGGCCTGTGCCAGCAGGTGCCCGATCAGCGCCTGACCGATGCCGTGCCCACGCCAGGCGGGTGCCACGGCAAGATGCGCGAGGTAATGCATGGCTCCCGTGGGCGGTGGAATCACCGTCTCCACCCGCAATCCGCGGGCGATCACGCCTGCGGCATGACGCCAACCGTAGTGTCGGAAGATCTGCCGCGCCGCCGCCAGCGTGAACGGCCACTTCGTGTCGCCGCCGAAACCGGCCCCGACCGCCACCACCACGCCATGCAACATGCCCACCACATGGTTGCGCCAGCCGAACTCGCCGTCGCCGTCGATGAAGGCCTGGCGCAGGAACGCCTGCGCATCGCCATGCCCAGGCACCGCGAACACGTAGTCGAATGCCGCCGGGCCGGAGCTGTGGATCAGCGGTACGGCACGCGCTGCATCATCCGGTGCGGCGTGGCGAAACCGCACCGTATTATGTCCAACGTGATGCATCAGGGCCTCGGGAAGAGCAACCAGGGGTCGTCCGGCATGCTAGCCCGGCGACCGTGCCCGTACAGTCTTCTGCCCGCAGATTGGCCGCACTTCCCACCGCCTTGGCCGACGCGCCCCCGCCCCTGCGGTCCAGGCCCTAAACTAGGGCGCTTATGCGCGGCCTGATTCCCGACAGCTTCATCGATGAACTGCTTGCCCGCGTCGACATCGTCGACGTGATAGAGCGGCGCGTGCCGCTGAAGAAGGCCGGGCGCGAGTGGACTGCCTGCTGCCCGTTCCACAACGAGCGCTCGCCCTCGTTCTACGTCAGTCCGGCCAAGCAGTTCTTCCACTGTTTCGGCTGCGGTGCGCACGGCAGCGCGGTGAAATTCCTGATGGACTACGATCGGCTGGAGTTTCCCGACGCGGTCGAGGAACTGGCGCAGACGGTCGGCCTGAAGGTGCCGCGCGAAGGCGGTCGCGAAGCCGCGCCGCGCGAGGACAAGACCGATCTCTATGCGCTGCTGGATGCGGCCGCCGGTTGGTACGAGGGCGAGCTGCCGCGCAACGCCGAGGCGCAGGCGTATTGCAGGAAACGCGGACTCGACGCGGCAACCATCAAGCAGTTCCGGCTAGGCTGGGCGCCGGCTGGCTATGACGGCGTGATCAAGGCACTGGGCAACAGCGAGCGACGCATGCAGCTGCTCAACGAAGCCGGCATGGTCGCCAGCAGCGAACGCGGCAGCAAGTACGACCGTTTCCGCGAGCGGCTGATGTTCCCGATCCTCGATCGCCGCGGCCGCGTCATCGCCTTCGGCGGGCGGGTATTGAGTTCGGAGCAATCGCCGAAATACCTCAACTCGCCCGAGACGCCGCTGTTCCACAAGGGCCGCGAGCTGTTCGCGCTGTGGCAGGTGAAGCAGGCCAACGCGAATCTCACGCGGATCATGGTGGTCGAGGGCTACATGGACGTGATCGCACTGCATCAGGCCGGGCTGCCCATTGCGGTGGCCACACTGGGCACGGCGACCACGCCGGAACATACCGAAGTGCTGTTTCGCGCGGCGCCGGACGTGGTGTTCTGTTTCGATGGAGACCGTGCCGGCCGTGCCGCCGCGTGGAAAGCGCTGGAATCCGCGCTGCCGCGATTGCGCGATGGGCGTCAGGCGTACTTCCTGTTCCTGCCCGATGGCGAGGATCCGGACTCGCTGGTGCGCAAGGAGGGCAAGGATGGCTTCGAGCAGCGCATCAAGCAGGCCTTGCCGCTGTCAGACTACTTCTTCAACGAGTTGTCGCACGACGTGGAGATGGGCAGCATCGACGGCCGCGCTCGACTGGCCGAGCGTGCCCGCCCGCTGATCGCGAAACTGCCGGATGGTGCGTTCCGCGACCTGATGGCGCAGGAACTGGAGAAGCGCAGCGGCGCCCGCACGGTGCTGCAGGCTGATCCAGCCGCGCATCGTGCCGTGCAGCGACCGGTGGCTGTGCAACGCAGTCTGGTGCGCAGCGCGATCTCGCTGCTGCTGGCCCAACCCGGATTGGCCGATCAGGTGGAGCGGCCGTACCGTTTCCTGCGCCTGGACAAGCCGGGCGTGGAACTGCTCGCCGAACTGATCGACACGGCCCGCTCGCGCCCCGGCATCAACCCGGCGATGCTGGTGGAGCATTTTGCCGAACGAGCGGAATATCCGTCGCTGCAGAAGCTGATGGCAGCGGTCGCGGTCGGCGAACCCGAGGCGCAGCGCGCCGAGTTCTTCGATGCACTGGCACGCATGGATGACCAGGCCACCACCCAGCGCCGCGATACGCTCACCGCCAAGAGTCGCGAAGGCACACTGGACAGCGCCGAAAAGGCCGAGCTGCGCGAATTGCTGGCTGCGCGCGCACGGCCGGCCGTCGCTCCGGAATGACTTCATGCCGTCCTGCGTGCCAATGGCCGCCAACAGCATCCGGCTTCGTCGGGAGGTCATCACCAGCCGACTGTGGGATCATGCCCCGCTGCCGCAAGGCGGGCTGAGCAAGATGCGCAAGGATATCGATGGATCTGCTTGAACGACTGATCACGATTTTCGCCGAGAACGGCTATGTCGCCGTGTTCATCGCGCTGATGATCTGTGGCGCCGGCCTGCCGTTGCCGGAGGACATTACCCTGGTCGCTGGCGGCGTCATCGCCGGGCTCGGCTACGTCAATGTGCACGGCATGTTCGCGCTGGCGATGTTCGGTGTCTTGCTGGGTGATTCCGCGATCTTCCTGCTCGGTCACCATTACGGCGCGCGCATGCTCAAGTGGCGGCTGGTGGCACGCATACTCACGCCCAAGCGCTATGCGATGGTGCAGGAAAAATTCGTGCGCTACGGCAACCGCATGCTGTTCATCGCGCGCTTCCTGCCCGGCATGCGCACCACGGTCTACATCACCGCCGGCATCAGCCATCGCGTGTCGTTCACGCGCTTCCTGCTGATGGATGGACTGGCTGCGCTGATCAGCGTCCCGTTCTGGGTCTACCTCGGCTATTTCGGCGCCGACAACCACGAGTGGCTGATGAAGTGGGTACGCCGCGGCCAAGGCAGCCTGTGGGCGCTGGTCGGTCTGGTCGTGCTGGCCGTACTGGTGCTGTGGTGGCGGCATCGGCGCCGTACACGCTGCCCGCAGGACTGAACCGCGCGCCACAAAAAGCGGCCAGCGACGCTAACTGCAATAGCGCCGCGCGGTGGAATCACCTGCCCTGGCGAACGAAACGAACGCCAGGAAGCCCGAGACAGCGGGTGACACCGTCGCGACTCATCGCGACGGTGTCACCGCCACATCATGCCGGTTCCACCAGCCGCCACCGAGTGCCTGAAACAGCGCGACCGTATCGGCATAGCGGTTCGCGCGGGCCTGCACCAAGGTGATCTCGGCCTGCCGCCAGGTCTGTTCGGCATTGAGCATGGCGACTTCGCTGATATCACCCAGCGCCAGCTGCTGCTGCGAGATCGCCAGACTCCGCGCGGCAGCACGATCGGCCAGTTCGGCCGAGGCCAGCGCCGCCGCATCGGACTGCACCGCGTGCAGCACGTCGGCCACGTTCTGCACCGCGTCGATCACCGTACTGCGGTACTGCGCGGCGCTCTGCCGATAGGTGGCCTCGGCGGCACGTTGCTTGTGCTTCAGCGAGCCACCGTCGAACAGCGGCGCGGTGATCGCAGCACCGAGATTCCAGAAGCCGGTGCCGGTGCTCAGCAAGGAACTCGCACTGTCCGCCGCGCTGCCGATGTTCGCGGTGATCTGCACGTTCGGCAACCGGTTGGCGATTGCCACACCGACCTGTGCGCTGGCTGCATGCAGCTGTTCGTCGGCCATGCGCACGTCGGGGCGCTGTTCGACCAGTCGCGCCGGCAGGCTCAGCGGCAGTTCGACCGGCAGCTGCAGCGCATCCAGCATGAAGCGGGCATCGATGGTATCGCTCGGCATGCGCCCGCTGAGTGCGGCCAGCAGGTCGCGTTGCTGGGCCAGCTGCTTCTCCAGCGTTGGCAGGGTGGCACGGTTCTGTTCCAGCGCGGCCTGCTGTGCGGCGACGGCAGCCTCGGGGGCATCCCCGAGCGCCTGTTGGTGCTGCAACGTCGCCATGATCTTTTCCTGGCCCGTGATGATGCTGCGGGTGGCATCGATCTGCGCGCGCAACGACGCTTCCTGGATCGCCGCATTGACCAGGTTGGTGGTCAGCGTGAGATAGGTCGCCTCCAGCTGGAAGCGCTGGGCGTTCGCCTGCGCCACCAGCGACTCGACCTGGCGGCGGTTGCCGCCCCACAGATCCGGCGAGTACGAAATGCTGAGTTGCGCCGTGGTGAGGTTGTACAGCGTGCTGTTCGAGGCGACGTTGCTGGACAGTACGTTACCGGTCTTCTGCCTGGTCGGATTGACGCTGGCATCGACGCTGGGGAAATACGCGCCGCGCTGCGCACGCACGCTTTCCCACGCCGCCTGCAACGCTGCCTGCGCCGCGTCGGCGTCGGCGTTGTGTTTCAGCGCATCGTCGATCAGCGCATTCAGGGGTGCCGAATGGAACAGCGTCCACCACTGCCCCGGGATATCCATGTCCTGCACGAGCTGCTGTGCGTTGCCGCCCGGGCCGGGTGCGGCCGCGGTGGTGGTGTGCAGCAGGGCGGTCGGCGCGTAGTCATGCGTGGCCGGCGGCGCCGGGCGCTGGTAATCCGGGCCGACGGCGCATGCGTTGAGCAGCAGGCCGATGCCAAGAGCGAGCAGCGTGTTGCCAACGCACCGTGGCGCGATTTTGTGGAAAGCGTGCATGGTCAGATGTCCTTCGCCGACGGTGCGTGGCCGCGGCGGCGCTCGATGAAACGCTCGATCGCGAAATAGAAGCTGGGCAGGATGTACAGCGTAAGCAGGGTGGCAATCGGCAGGCCGCCGACCACCACGGTGGCCAGGCCGCGCTGCACGTCCGTGCCGATGCCGGTGGCCAATGCTGCCGGCAGCATGCCGACGCTGGCCACGGTCGCCGTCATCAGTACCGGGCGGAAGCGCTCCGCAGCACCGGCCAGCACCGCTTCGGCCAGCGTCAAACCTTCCTTTCGCACACGGTTGATGTTCGACACCATGATGATGCCGTTCTGCACCGCCACGCCGAACAGCGCAATGAAGCCCACCGCGGTGGCGATGTTCAGTGTCTCACCGCGCAGATGCAGCGAGATCAGGCCACCCACGGCAGCCAGCGGCACCACCGCCAGCACCAGGAACGCCTGATGCAGCTTGCCGAACTCGGCGAACAGCAGCACCGCCATGATCGCCAGCACCATGCCGAGCACCACGATCAGGCGCGCCTGTGCACGCTGCGCATTCTGGAAATTGCCGGCCCATTCCAGCCGATAATCCTGTTTGTCGTAGTGCACCTTCGCATCGATCTGCTGCTGGGCGTCAGCCAGGTACTCCGACAGCGCACGGTCGCGGTTGTCGATGCGGATGGTCAGCTCGCGATGATCCTGTTCGTGCGAGATCGTGCTCTCGCCGGTCTTCAGGCTGATATGCGCCACCAGCTTGAGCGGCACCTGGGCGCCGTTGGCCGCGGTCAGCGGCAGCTGGCCGATCGCCTCGATGTTGTTGGCGACTTTGTTCGACACGCGCGCGGTCACGTTGTAGACACGATCACCCACATAGACTTGGGTAATCGGTGCGCCACCGATCGCGGTCTGGATCAGGTTGCTGATGTCGGCGATGTTGATGCCGTAGCGTGCCGCCGCGTCGCGGTCGGCCTCGATCGCCAGTTGCGGGATTGGCGGCTCCTGGAAGATCGATGCATCCGCCGTGCCACGCACATCCCGCAGCACGTCGACGATCTGCCCACCGATGCGGCGCAGTTCCTTGAAGTCGTCGCCGTAGATGCGCAGCACCAGCGGACTGTGCGCGCCACCGACCATGTCGTTCTCGCCATCCACGATCGGCTGGCTGACGCCTACCGTGATGCCGGGAATCTGTTGCATCCGTGCGTTGAACTTGCGCAGGAACTCCGCCTTGGTCTCGCCGTTCGCCCAGCTGCTGTACGGCTTGAGACTAACTGCGGATTCGACATGCGACGGCGTCCACGGATCGGTGCCGCTGTCGTTGCGGCCGAGCTGGGTGACCACATAGGAGACTTCCGGAAATTCGCGCACGGCACGACGCAATTCGGCGGTCATCGCACTGGCCTTGTCCAGCGACAGGCCGGTCGGCATCTGCACCTGCAGCCACAACGAACCTTCATCCAGGTCGGGCAGGAATTCACGCCCGATCGTCGCACCCAGCAGCACCACGCCGAGCAGTGCCACGCCCGCTGTGACATAAACCGTCGGCAACTTGTGCAGCAGGCGGCCCAGACTGTTGTGGTATGCCGCCTGCAGCCGTTCCAGCGGCCTGTTGTGGAACAGCTTGCGCGGCTTGCGCAGCGCGATGTAAGCCAGCCCGGGCGTCAGCGTGACCGTGCACAGCAGCGCGGCCAGCAGCGCATAGCCCACGGTGAAGGCCATCGGCCGGAACAGCTTGCCCTCGGCGTGCTCGAACGCAAACAGCGGCAAGTAGGCAGTGATGATGATCAGCGTGGCGAAGAAGATCGAACGACCGACATGCTTGGTCACCGTCATCACGTCGTCTTCGGTGAGCACCTCGTTGGGTTTCTCCTCGCGCCGGCGCAGGATCGCCTCCATCACCACGATGGTGCCGTCGACGATGACGCCGAAATCGATCGCACCCAGCGAAAACAGGTTCGCCGGCATCCTGGTGAACTGCATCAGGATGAATACGGTAACCAGCGACATCGGGATCGCCACCGCGGCCACCAGCGCCGAACGCGGACTGCCGAGGAAAAGGATCAGCACGATGCAGACCAGGCCGACGCCCTCCATCACGGTGTGGAAGACTTTTTCCTTGGTCGCGTTGACCAGGTCGTCGCGGTCGATGTACGGCACGACGCGCACGTCCTGTGCCGCGAGCCGCTGGTTGAGCTCAGCGACCTTGGCGTGGATGCCTTCGAGCACGCGTGACGGATTCTCGTACTTGAGCAGGTCGACGATGCCCTCGATCGTGTCGGGATTGCTGTCCTTGCCGAGGATGCCTTCGCGCACCTGGTGGCCGTACTGCAACTTGCCCAGGTCGCGCACGTACACCGGCACGCCGTTGCTCTGGACGACCACGATGTCGCCCAGGTCCTTCAGCGTATGCACCATGCCGATGCCGCGCACGATGTACGACTGCTCGCCGCGGGTGATGCGACCACCGCCGGCGTTCGCGGTATTGGCCGAGATCGCGCTGCTGACCTGGCCCACGCTGACGCCGTAGTGCAGCAGCTGGGCCGGGTCGAGCTCGAGCTGGAACTCCTTGGTGAAGCCGCCGAAGTTGTCGACATTGGCGACACCCGGAACCTGCTCCAGCGCGGGCACGATCACCCAGTTCTGCAGCTCCGACAGCTGCATCAGGTTCCTGCTGTCAGATTCCAGCGTGTAGCGATAGATCTCGCCGGCCGGTCCGGACACGGGATCGAGACCCGGGGTGATCCCGGGCGGCAGGGTGACCTGGGCGATCCGCTCCATCACGCGCTGGCGTTCCCAGTAATCCTCCGCACCATCCTTGAACACCAGCGTGATCAGCGACAGCCCGAACGTGCTGCTTGAACGCATGCTCACCAGCCCGGGCGTACCGGCCAGCCCACGCTCCAGTGGCGTGGTGATCTCCTGCTCGATTTCCTCGGCAGCCAGGCCCGGCACCTGGGTGGTGACCTGGGCGGTGACGTCGCTCAGCTCCGGATACGCCTCGATCGCCAGCTGGGTCCAGGAGTAATAGCCGAAGCACGCGACGAGGATCGTCACGACGATGAACAACATGCGCTTCTGGAAGCAGAAGTGGAAGATCGCGTTAATCATTGAGCAGCACTCCGCCCTTCACGATCACGCGATCACCCGCCTTCAGCCCCTTCACCACGCGCGCACCGGCCGTCTCGTCATAGCTGAGCTCGACTGTGCGACGCTCGAACGTCCATGGCGCCACCTCGACGAACACGGTCGTGTTGTCGTTGTTCATAAGCAGCGCCGACTCCGGCACGAACACCTGCGCCGGCTGCGGGATGTCGAAGCTGGCATTCGCGAACATGTTCGGCTTCAGCCGCCCGTCCTCGTTGGCGACGGCGGCGCGTACCATGTCGCGGCGTGTATCCGGCTGCAGCAACGGACTGACGAAGCTGACCCGGCCATGGAAGACCTGATCCGGATAGGCGGACAGCGTGGCATTCACCGATTGCCCCTTGGCGACCAGGGCGATCTCGCTTTCCGGTACGTTGGCGGTGATCCAGACCGTGTCCAGATTGGCGATGGTCATCATCGCGGCTGTGGCATCGTTGACATACATGCCCGGCGCCACCGACAACGCGGTGACGTAACCGCCGACCGGCGCGGTGACATTCATCGCGTGCGCCGCATGCGCACCCGCCGCACCACCTACCGCGGCAAGCCGTGTCTGCGCCCGATTGAACTCCGCCAGCGCCTGGTTGTAGCCACTTTGCGCGGCTTCCAGATCCTTCACCGCATTGCCGCCGGCCTCCTGCACGCCATGCGCGCGATCCAGGCTCTTCTTCGCCAGATCGAGTGCATCGCGCGCCTTGTCCGCATCGGCATAGGCCTGCGCCAGGTCGCCCGAATCGATCACCGCCAGCAACTGGCCGCGACTGACGTGGTCACCCAACCCCACCTTCAATTCGACCACCTTGCCGGTCAAGGCCGGCAGCACATTGGCCGTGCGTGCCGGGTCGGCCTCGACCGTGGCCGGAAAGCTCACCACATGCGGTACATCGCGCATCTCGACCGACTGGATCACCAGTCGCGTACGCAACGGCGACTTCTCGGGCACATGCAGCCTGCCGTGATCGGCAACCATGGCGGGCACTTCCTGCGTGGCCTCATTCGAGCCGTGCGAACAGGCAGCGAGCGACAACGCCAGCACGATGGAGGCCGACAGGCACGACAGGTTTTGAATGGAACGGAACGACATGAGCTTCCCCTTCGGCATGAAGGCATGAACGAACCCGCGGTGGCCGGCGGGCGATGCATACGGCGAGGGAAAGGCAGGCAGTTCGTGGCGAACTGCCTACGCATCCCGGACCGCGGTAAGACCGTCAATGGTCGCCGCGTCCGGGGCGTACTTCAGGGCGAAGAGCGCTTGGGTGCGGCGTCAGTACGGCTGGCTTGGAGGTGGTTGATCGGTTGAGGGCCTACTGTGCAAGAGCCGGTTTCTCCTGTTTGCTCGACGCCGATGACAAAAGTGTTACGACAAGTTGTTTTAGAACGCGCCGTTCTACAGCACGCCGTTGCTGGGGCTCGGCGCTTCGCGAACCAGCCGTTCCTGCAGCAGCCCGGCACGCTCCAGCACCGGGTATGCCAGCGCAGCCAGATGCGAGTGGATGCGCTTGAGATCGCGCAGGATGCGCAGGTAGACGTCGCCGCCACCACCATCGTCACACTGCTCGCGCAGCGCGCGGATATGTCGCTCGGAACTCTCGTTCTCCATCCGCCACAACGCCGGCTTGCGCGCCACCAGCTGCTGCGCTGCGCGCACGTCGCTGCGCAGGAACACCGCCACCGCCAGCTGCAGGCTTTCCATCACCTGGTTGTGCATCGCGGCCAGGTCGAGGATGTCGTCGGCGCTGAAATCCTGGCCGCGCGCGGCCTTCTTCGCGGCGAATTCCATCAGGTTGTTCGCGGTGATGTCGCCGATATGCTCGATATTGATGATGAAGGCGAGAATGTCCTGGCTGCGCTCGCCGTCTTCCTCGTTCAGGGCTTCGCCGCCGAGGTCGGCGAGGTATTCGCGGATCGCCACGCCGAGCCGGTCCAGGGTCGGGTCCATCCGGCTGATCGCGGCAGCGCGCACGCGGTCGTCCTTGCCGAACACCTCGACCAGCCCCTTGAGCATGTTCTCGACCATGTCGAGCATGCGCATCGCCTCGCGCGCGGCATTCGCCAGCGCCACGTTGGCGCTGTCCAGAGCGGCTGGATCGAGATACTGCGGCACCGATGCATCGGACGGTTTCGGCGGCTCCGGCAACAGGCGCACCAGCAACTGCGCAAAGCGCTCGACCGGCAGGATGAACAGCAACGCCAGCGCAAGATTGAACGCAGTGTGGAAATTCACCACGATGCGCGCCGGCGAGGCACCCAGCGGCGCCAGCCACTGCGCGATCAGATGCAGCAGCGGCAGGCAGATCAGGCAGCCGAAGGCACGCACCAGCAGGTTGCCCAACGGCAGCCGCCGTGCCACCGGCGTACCCGCATCGAACAGCGCCGGCAACGTGCCTCCGAGGTTCGCGCCCAGCACCAGCGCCAGCGCACCCGGCGCATCGACCACGCCCGTCGTCGCCAGCGAGACGATCAGCAGCACCACCGCCACACTGGAATGGCAGGCCCAGGTCAGCACCGCCGCGACCAGCAGCGCAATCAACGGCTCGTCCGACAGGCTCTGCAGCACGGCGCGCAACGCCTGCGCGTTCTCCATCGGTGCCATCGTCAGTACCAGAAGGTGCAACGACAGCAGCATCAGGCCCAGGCCGATCGCGACACGACCGAGATTCTCGTAGCGCACATCATCGCTGCGCCGGTGCACTGCCGTACCAAGCAGGATCAGGATCGGCGCAATCACCGCGATGTCGAACGACATCACCTGCACGATCAGCGTGGTGCCGACATTCGCACCCAGCATCACCGCGAGCCCCGGCGCCAGGCCGAGGAAACCGCTGGCGGCAAACGAGGTCGCCATCATGCCGGTGGCGGTACTGCTCTGCAGCAGCGCAGTGATGCACACACCGAACGCGAACGCAGCCGGGCGCCGGCCGAGATAACGGCCCAGCCAGCGACGCAACGCACTGCCATAACCACGCAGCACGCCACTGGTCACCATGTGTGTGCCCCACAGCAACAGCGCGACGTAACCCGCGATGTCGCACAAGGCGAACGTTCCTTTCATCTGATTTCTCCCTGGCGCTCGGCGCCGGTCCGTGACGCGGACCGGCGCCATCGCTCTCAACCGCGTTACAGCCAGTGCGTGTAGCGACGTATGTAGACCAGTTTCATCAACTGGGTCAGCGCGCAGTACGCCAATACCGTCAATGCCAACCAGCCGAAGTACGCGGCAGGCATTTCCATCATGCCGATCTTCGTGCCGATCGCGGTGAAGGGCAGCAGCATGCCGATCACGATGATCGCCGTGGTCAGACCCAGCACCGGTGCCGCAGCACTGCTCTGCAGGAACGGGATCTTGCGCGTGCGGATCATGTGCACCACCAGCGTCTGCGTGAGCAGGCTCTCGATGAACCAGCCTGACTGGAACAGCGACTGATGCGTCGGCGAGTTCGCGCCGAACACGTACCACAACAGCGCGAACGTGGTCATGTCGAACACCGAACTGGTCGGGCCGATCCACACCATGAAGCGGCCGATGTCGCTGGCATCCCACTTGCGCGGCTTGCGCAGGTATTCCTCGTCCATGCGGTCGAACGGAATCGACAGCTGCGAGATGTCGTACAACAGGTTCAACACCAGCACCTGCAGCGGCAGCATCGGCAGGAACGGCAGGAACGCACTCGCAATCAACATGCTCAACACGTTGCCGAAGTTCGAGCTGGCGGTCATCTTGATGTACTTGATGATGTTGCCGAAGGTGATGCGCCCTTCGAGCACGCCCTCCTCCAGCACCATCAGGTTCTTCTCCAGCAGAATGATGTCGGCCGATTCCTTCGCGATGTCGGTGGCGGTATCCACCGAGATGCCGACGTCCGCCTCGCGCAGTGCCGGCGCGTCGTTGATGCCGTCGCCGAGAAAGCCGACCGTATGGCCCTGGCGCTGCAGCGACTTCACCACGCGTGCCTTCTGCAGCGGCGACATCTTGGCGAAGACGGTGGTGCGCTTGACCATCTCATCCAGCGCGGCATCGTCCAGCGGTTCGATATCGCGCCCCTGCGCCGAGTGCGTGACGTCGAGGCCTACTTCGCGGCAGATCTTGCGCGTCACCGCTTCGTTGTCGCCGGTGATGACTTTGACTTCCACGCCATGATGGTGCAGCGCGGCGATAGCCGTGGCGGCACTGTCCTTCGGCGGATCGAGGAAGGCCAGGCAGCCGATCGCGACCATCTCGCTCTCGTCCTTGACGCCGTAGGTATGCGTGGTCGGCGGCTCATGCTTGATCGCCACCACCAGCACGCGCAGGCCATCCTCGTTGAGGTGGTGGGTCATCGCCTTGATCTCGCGCCGCCGCTCGTCGGTCATCCGCACGATGCTGTCGCCATCGCGCTCGGAGGTGCAGATCGCCAGCATCTCCTCGACCGCACCCTTGCAGATCAGCAGGTGCTGGCCGTCGCCGTTGGCGAGCACGACCGACATGCGCCGACGCTGGAAATCGAACGGGATCTCATCGACCACCCGATAGCGCGCGACGGTGCCCTCCAGATCACGATGCGCCAGTACGGCCTTGTCCATCAGGTTCTTCAGACCGGTCTGGAAATGGCTGTTGAGGTAGCCGTATTCCAGCGCATCCTCGGATTCTTCGCCGTTCAGATCCAGGTGCCGCTCCAGCACGATCTTGTCCAGCGTGAGCGTGCCGGTCTTGTCGGTGCACAACACATCCATCGCGCCGAAGTTCTGGATTGCGTTGAGGCGCTTCACCACCACCTTGCGCTTGGACATCGCGATCGCGCCCTTGGCGAGGTTCGCGGTAACGATCAGCGGCAGCATCTCCGGCGTGAGGCCCACCGCGACCGACAGCGCAAACAGCAGCGCCTCGAAGAAGCCGTGCTTGAACCACTGAATGCCCAGAACGACAGGCACCATGACCAGCATGAATCGGATCAACAGCCAGCTGACGCTCTTCACGCCGCGATCGAAGCTGGTCTGCACACGCTGGCCCGTGAGGGTACGCGCAATGGAACCCAGATAGGTACGCGAGCCGGTCGATACCACGACCGCGGCGGCGGTCCCGCTGACCACGTTGGTGCCCATGTAGCAGACGGTGGTGAGGTCGAGCGGGTTGTCGTGGGAGACCCGCTGGTCGCGCTCCCGGACCTGCGCCATGGTGGGCGCGAGCTTCTCCACCGGCAGCGATTCGCCGGTGAGGATGGCCTGGCTGATGAACAGGTCCTTCGCCGTGAGCAAGCGCATGTCGGCAGGCACCATGTCGCCCGCCGCCAAGTGCACGATGTCGCCCGCCACAAGCTCACCCACCGGTACCTCGATGCGCTCGCTATGGCCATCGGAGGCCTTGCGCGTGACCGTGGCGGTATTGCGCACCATCGCCTTCAGGTTCTCGGCGGCGCGCGAAGAACGGTATTCCTGGCTGAAGCTGAGCAGCACGCTGATGCTCACCATCACGGCGATGATGATCGGGCCGGACAGGTCGTCCGGCGTAACGAACACCTGCACCACGGCCAGGATCAGCAGCACGATGATGAACGGGTTCTTGAAGGCCCGCAGCAGCTGGCGCGTCCAGTGCGGCGGCTTCTCGTGCGATACCTCGTTGTGACCGTCGCGGTCCAGCCGGGTCTCGATCTGTTCCTCGTCGAGGCCAGCCGGCGAGGTCTCCAGCGATACCAGCAGCTCGTCGTTCGCGCGGAAGGCTTCCTGCGCCACCATCGCATGCACGGCCACCGCCTTGCCAGCCACCTTGCCTGCGGCAGCCTGATTGAATTGCTTGTTCATGACCCGCTTCCGTGAATTCGCTGATGCCTGCTGCCGGTGCGAGTCGGCGGAATCAATCCGCCAGCTGCGTCACGGTCAGCGCGTTTGGCCGCGCATACGGCCAGAACGGCGCCACCCTTGGCGGGGGCCATCCCTTGCATGACGTATTTGCGACCATCAGCGACTGGATACCAGCGCAAGATGTACGGACGATGGCAGTGCATCGGCCGAGGTCGGCGCATGGCTGGCTGCCACCGGGGTCCGGCGGTGCAATTCGATCACGTTGCTGCCGGCGATCTTTTCGAGCGGCGCGGGCACGGTGACGGTGTACGGACGGCGCACAGCCTCACGACGGCCAGCCAGCAGCCGGCGCAGTGCGCGCAACAGAAGGGTATCGCGAAGGAGCTTCATGGGCCCATCTCCTCGTAACGACGCCTATGGCGTCGTCAGGGGTGGGCCGGACTTTCCCTAGTCGAGGAAAGCACCAGCCGACCGCAGGCGGTCGCCGCAGGCGTTCAACTTGTTGTTATGCGTCGCCGGCATCCGATGCTCGCGGATGACGACGTTGCGACTAGGGTAAACGTCCATATGCCTTGGTTTGTCAGGACTGGGGGCCAGCCGACGCAGTGCGCCGGGAGGCTCGCGCATTGTCGTGCTGCGCTGCGGAAGTGTCAACCCGTACAGGCTGAATGAATGTCAACCCACTGCTTCGAACAGCAGGCCATGCCGCACCATCGGCTCGACCAGCCAGTGGTCGGCCAGCAGGAACGCGAAGAGCGCCATCAGGTACACGATCGAGTACTTGAACACCTTCATCGGGAACAGCTCGTCCGGCGGATTCAGCAGGCGCACCGCGTAATACAGGAAGCCCAAGTCCAGCACGATCGCGCCGCCCAGATAGATCAGGCCACTCATCCCGGTCAGCGCCGGCAGCAGAGTCACCAGCACCAGCAGCACGGTGTAGAACAACACCTGCCAGCGCGTGTACACGATGCCATGGGTGACCGGCAGCATCGGCACCTGCGCCCGCGCGTAATCGTCGCGACGGAAGATCGCCAATGCCCAGAAATGCGGCGGCGTCCACACGAAGATGATCAGGCACAGCTGCAATGCAAATGCGTGCAGGTGGCCGGTGACAGCGGTCCAGCCCAGCACCGGCGGGATCGCGCCGGCGAGGCCGCCGATCACAATGTTCTGCGGTGTGGCGCGTTTCAGGTAGGCCGTGTAGACCAGCGCGTAGCCGATCAGGCCACCGAAGGTGAGCAGTGCGGTCAGCGGATTGACCAGCAGCGCCAGCACCAGCATCGAGGCGATGCCGAGCAACACCGCGAACACCAATACCTGATGTGGCGTGAGCGAACCGGTGGCAAGCGGACGCCGCGCGGTACGTGCCATCAGCTTGTCGATGCGCTCGTCGATCAGATGGTTGAACGCCGCGGCCGAACCGGAAGCCATCCAGATGCCCAGCGTGCCGAACACGAGCGCCCGCCACGGCGGGATGCCCGGCACGGCGAGGAACATGCCGATCACCGCGCAGAACACCAGCAGCGCCACGACGCGCGGCTTGGTCAGTTGCAGGTATTCGCTGAACGATCCCATTTAACGCGGCTCCAGCGACAGGAACATCGACTCGTCATGCCGACGCTGGGTACGCGCCAGTGTGGCCAGCAAGGTGAACAGCAAGAGTGCAGCCACACCATTGTGCGCGGTCGCCACTGCCAGCGGCAAACCGAAGTACACATTGCTGATGCCCAGCAGCACCTGGCTCACCAGGGCCACGGCGACTGCGATGCCAAAGACCCGCAAGCCACGCCGGGCCAGCTTGTGCGACAACCAGCCGAGATAGCAGAACACCACCAGTGCACCGAACCGGTGCACTAGCTGGATCGCGCTACGCGCGGCCATGTCGAGCACACCACCTTCGTAATTGACACCAATGCCCCGCCACAGCACGAAGCCCTGGTGGAAATCCGTGGGTGGTGCCCATTGATTCAGGCACTGCGGGAACGAGCCGGGGCCGTAGCCACAGGCCAGCGCCGCATAATTCGCCGAGGTCCAGCCGCCCAGCGCGATCTGGCAGAACAGCAGCGCCACGCCGATCGTCACCAGCCGGCGCAGGTCCGCCAGCCGGTCGTCCGGCGCCGCGATGCCGGCAAAGCGCAGCGCCGCATACGCCAGCAGCGCGAACGTGGTCATGCCACCGAGCAGATGCCCCATCACCACGATGGGCTTGAGCAGCAGCGTCACCGTCCACATGCCGAGCATCGCCTGGAAAATGATCACCGCCAGCGCCAGTACGCTGATCCACCATGCACCCGGCCGGCGCAATGCGCTGGCTGTGAACAGCGGCAGCGCAATCGCGCACGCCGCCAGCAACGACGACCATCGATGCTCGCCACTGATGTACAGACCGACCCCGACGGCCGCAAACACCGCCGCAACAAGGATCGCCAGCTGGGCGCCGCGCTTGCGCCAGCTCGCCAGCAACGCCAGCACCAGCACCAGCACCCCAAGTGTGCCCGCCAGGAAGCGATGTACCTGCTCACGCCAGGCCTTGTGTGCCTCATACGGGCGATCGGGGAAGGCCGCATCAGCCTTCGCCACTGCCTGCGCATGCTGCGGCCAGGTCGCCTGACCGTAACAGGTCGGCCAGTCCGGGCAGGACAGGCCGGCATTGGACAGCCGTACGAACGCGCCGAACATCACCAGCCCGAACGCGAACACCGCGGCGAGCAGGGACAACCACCGCAGGATTTTCAGGATACCCGACGACATCACTTGATCACCTTCAGCATGTCCCGCAACAGGCCGGGAACATCGAAACCTGCCGGATACAGCGACAGCGCCGTGCCGTTGGATTCAACCAGCACCGCACTGACGCTGTCCGGCGTGGCCGGCACGTAGGCAGCCAGCTTGCCATCGACATCCCGACCCAGCGTCCAGTACGTATCCATCGCGACACGTTGACCCGCATCCGCCGGCGGCACACCGATGTAGAGCAGACGCAGACGCGACTGACTGCGGTTGAGCATCACCCGCGCCTTGGCGATCTCGGTCAGCGTCTCGAAGCACTGCGCGGCACAGTCCGGGCCAGCCAGTGCAATCAGGGTGAGTCGCGGTTCGCTGTCGCGCCATGCATAGTCGTGTTGCCCGTCGGCCAGCTGCACCTGCACTTTCTCGTCGACGAAATTGCGCTGCGGCACGATCGGCTGGCCATTGCCCTTCACACCCGGCTGCCAACCACCCCAGGTGAGCAGGCCCGCGGCGATCATCGGCGCGGCAAACACCAGCGCGATCAGGATCAGGAACATCCGGCTGCGGCGCAATGATTTCGGATCAGCAGTATTCATCGGACTTCATCGTCATTCGGGATCATTCTGAAAATGGGATTCACGCGGCTTACGCCTGCGATTGAGCACCAGCAGGATCACCACCGCCGCGATCGCGAAGGAGAACCACTGGAACGCATAGGCACGATGGCGTGCCGGTGGCATCGAGGAAAAATCGAGCGTGTGAACCCGCACGTAGATCGAAGCCGGATCGGCATCCAACGCCAGCACCCGCGGGTACAGCGGGCGACCGAGGTCATGGGCCACGGCTGCCGGATCCAGAAAGATGCTGCTCTTCGGCCACTGCGTCTGCCGTGCCAGCGCATCGCCACCCATTTCGAAACCGAGCGGCGGCGGTGGCACATACAGACCCTGCAGACTGACATCACCGCTGGGCAATGGCGGCAATTGCGGCACCTGTGCGGTGCCGTTGCCGGGCAGGAAACCGAGGTCCACCAGCAGCACTGGCTGCAACTGGTCGCGCAGCACGAAAGGCACGAAGACCTCGACTCCGCCGCGCTCGTCATGCTGGGGATTGTCCAGCAGGTACAACCGCTCGACGAGATAGCGACCGCTTACCTGCACCCGTGGAAAACCGTCAACCGGCGGTGTCTCGGCCACCTTTGCAAAATCCTGTCGGGGTGCGGAAGCCGATGCGGCATACCGCCGCAGCAGCGCATCCTTGAAGTCGGCACGATGCAGCTGCCAGATGCCCAAACGCACGAACAGCAACGCCCCGGCTGCGGTCAGCAGCAGCGCCCACCACGGCGGACGGCGAAATCCGATCACGCAGCGTATCCGCCGCTGATCGCTATACTGCAACTGTCGAAATGGATCGGAT
The DNA here is from genome assembly GCF_002001045.1 of Rhodanobacter sp. C01. GTDB lineage: Bacteria > Pseudomonadota > Gammaproteobacteria > Xanthomonadales > Rhodanobacteraceae > Rhodanobacter. The sequence continues at coordinate 130,288 of NZ_MUNR01000008.1, forward strand.
CAATCACGTGGAAACCGTCTACAAATGTGCGCTGGTGGTGGTGCTGCTGGTGGTGATCTTCAGCCTCGGCCAAGCGCTGTACTTCATGATGACCGACAAGGACGACGACAAACGCACCGTCTGGGCGCTGACCCGCCGCATCGGCCTGTCGCTGGTGCTGATCGGCATGGTCGCGTTCGGCATCTGGATGGGTTGGCTGCATCCGCACGACGTCGGCCAGTAATTGTACCCGGCTGCTGTCGGTACTGCGGCCTGACCGCGACAAATCGCGCGCGATGGCGGCTGACTACCGCGGCCGTTGAGTGATCCCTTCGCTCCAACAAAAAGCCCGCCAATGGCGGGCTTTTTGTTGTGCATGTGTCACGACTCTTGTGAAGAGTCCGGCCATGGATGACCGGTTTTGCTCTTCGCGAAACGGATGTCGCGTCAAAGATCAGAGTATGTAGACGAACATGAACAGGCCGAGCCAGACCACGTCGACGAAGTGCCAGTACCAGGCCACCGCCTCGAAGCCGAAGTGGTGGTCCTTGTTGAAGTGACCCTTCAACACGCGGAACCAGATCACCGCCAGCATGATCGTGCCCAAGGTCACGTGCAGGCCGTGGAAGCCGGTCAACAGGAAGAAGGTCGAACCGTAGACGCCACTGTGCAGGGTCAGGTTCAGTTCCTTGTAGGCCTCGATGTACTCGTGCGCCTGGAAGTTCAGGAACAGCGCGCCCAGCAGCACGGTAAGACCCAGGAACACCAGGATCTTGCCGCGATGGCCCGCGCGCAGCGCGTGATGGGCAATCGTCACGGTGACGCTGGAGCTGAGCAGGATCAGCGTGTTCAGCAGCGGCAGGCCCCATGCCGGCACGGTCGAGAATGTGCCGCCGACATGCTCCGGGCCGTTGCCGCCGTTGGCGCCCCACGACGCGGCGTAATTGCTCCACAGGAACTCGTGGGTCAACGTGCCATGGCCGGTGCCGCCGAGCCACGGCACCGAGAACATGCGGATGTAGAACAGCGCGCCGAAGAACGCGCCGAAGAACATCACCTCGGAAAAGATGAACCACATCATGCCCATGCGGAACGAGGTGTCCACCTGGTGGTTGTAGCTGCCCGCCAGCGATTCGTTGATCACCGAGCGGAACCAGCCGAAGAACATGCCCAGCACGCCGATCACGCCTACGGTCAGCACGGTCTTGCCGAAGCCGGCGTCGCCGGGTTCCGCATTCAGCCAGTGCGCAGCACCGAACACGGTGGTGAACATGACCACTGCGGCCACGATCGGCCAGTAGCTCTTGGCCGGAACAAAGTAAGCGTCGTGCTGCTGACCCATGGTGAGACCCCGTGGATTTCTCTTGATGACTTGACCCCGCCATGCCGACCGGGGAATTGCATGCCGATCGTCTAGACACCCAACCGGTTGAAGAAAAACATGTCGCGACTGCGGTATTGCTATTTCATCAGCACGATCTGCACGAACGACACCAAAAAGAACGCCGCCACGATCACCACCAGTATCGTCACGGTGCGCCGCACGCCCTTGCGGCGCTCTGCGTCGAACTGGTCAATCACGGCTTGCTGCATCTTCGGTTGCGTCATGTGGATCCGTGCTCTGGACGCCTCGCCGCTTCCGGCATGGGCACCCTGTAGATGGTCAATCGTTCACGTGGCCGTGCGCCAGCTCGTCGTCGTGGATCACCGGCGGCACATCGAAGGTATGGTGCGGCGCCGGCGACGGCACCGTCCACTCCAGGCCCTTGGCGCCTTCCCACACGCGATCGGTGGCCTTCTTCTTCGAGAACCACACGGCATGGATCAGCACGCCGAGGAAGATCAGCTGCGAGGCGCCGAACAAGAAGCCGCCGATCGAGCTGATCATGTTGAAGTTGGCGAACGCCACGTTGTAGTCCGGGATGCGGCGCGGCATGCCGGCCAGACCCAGGAAGTGCTGCGGGAAGAACAGCACGTTGACCCAGATCACGCTGTTCCAGAAATGCATCTTGCCCCAGAACTCGCTGTACATGTGGCCGCACCACTTCGGCAGCCAGTAGTACGTCGCGGCGATGATCGCGAACAGCGCGCCGGTCACCAGCACATAGTGGAAGTGCGCCACCACGAAGTAGGTGTCGTGGTACTGGAAGTCGGCCGGCACCAGCGCCAGCATCAGGCCGGAAAAGCCGCCGATGGTGAACAGGATGACGAACGCGATCGCGAACAGCATCGGCGTCTCGAACGTCATCGAGCCGCCCCACATGGTGCTGACCCAGTTGAACACCTTCACGCCGGTCGGCACCGCGATCAGCATCGTCGCGTACATGAAGAAGATTTCGGCGCCCATCGGCAGGCCGACCGCGAACATGTGGTGCGCCCACACGATGAACGACAGGAAGGCGATCGAGGCAATCGCGAACACCATCGCCTTGTAGCCGAAGATCGGCTTGCGCGCGAAGGTCGGGATGATCTCCGAGATGATCCCGAATGCCGGCAGGATCATGATGTACACCTCGGGATGACCGAAGAACCAGAAGATGTGCTGGTACAGCACCGGGTCACCACCGCCACCCGGGTTGAAGAAGTTGGTGCCGAAGTACTTGTCGGTGAGCAGCATCGTCACCGCACCAGCCAGCACCGGCATCACTGCGATCAGCAGGAACGCCGTGATCAGCCAGCTCCACACGAACACCGGCATCTTCAGCAACTCCATGCCGGGCGCGCGCATGTTGAGGATGGTCGCGATGATGTTGATCGCGCCCATGATCGAGCTGATGCCCATCAGGTGGACCGCGAACACCACGTAGGCCAGCGAATCGCTCTGCAGCGACAGCGGCGGATACATCGTCCAGCCACCGGCCGGCCCACCGCCGGCCATGAACAGGGTGGACAGCATGAGGGTGAAGGCGAACGGCAGGATCCAGAACGACAGGTTGTTCATGCGCGGCAGCGCCATGTCCGGCGCGCCGACCATCAACGGGATCATCCAGTTACCGAGGCCGACGAAGGCCGGCATGATCGCGCCGAAGATCATCACCAGCGCATGCATGGTGGTCAGCTGGTTGAAGAAATACGGCTGCATCAGCTGCAGGCCCGGCTTGAACAGCTCGGCGCGAATCAGCATCGCGAAGCTGCCGCCGATGAAGAACATCAGCAGCGCGAAGACCAAGTACAGCGTACCGATATCCTTGTGGTTGGTGGACATGCACCAGCGCTGGAAGAAATTCTTCGGCGCGCCGTGGTGATCATCGTGCTGATCATGGGTGGCTGCGTGGGACATGGCCTTGCACCTCTAACCTGAAAATTGAATGCGGCTGCAATGAGACTGGAGTAGCTGGGGAGCGGCCTTACTTGGCCGTGGCAGGTGCCGCAGCGGTCTGGGCGGACACCGGTGCCGCAGCCGTGGATGCCGCCGCCGGTGCCGCGGCAGGTGCTGCCGACTGCGCCTCCTGCTCGGCCAGCCACTTGGCGAAATCCGGCTTGGACTTGGCCACCACCACGATCGGCATGAAGCCGTGATCCTGTCCGCATAGTTCGGCGCACTGGCCACGATACGTGCCCGGCTCCCGAATGTTGGTCCAGGCCGCATTGATGATCCCGGGGATCGCATCTAGCTTCCAGCCCAGCGCCGGTACCCACCAGGAGTGGATCACGTCGGCACCGGTGATCACGAAGCGGATCTTGGTGTCGACCGGCACCACCAGCGGCTTGTCCACGTTCAGCAGGTAAGTGTTCTCGTCGCCTACCTTGACCGCGTACGGATCCATGCCCGAACCCAGCTGACGGGTCTGGTCGCTCTGCGTGTCCAGCTTGGACATGAAACCGACCTTGCTGATCGGCTTGCCGAGGTAGTCGACATAGTCGTAGCGCCACTTCCACTGATAGCCGGTGACCTTGACCGTCATCTGCGAACCGGTGGTATCGGACCAGGAGGTGATCCCGCCGGTGGCCAGGTAGGCCAGCACGATCAGGATGATCACCGGGATCGTGGTCCACACGATTTCCAGCATGGTGTTGTGCGACCACTTCTCGGCCACCGCGCCGCGTGACTTGCGGAAGCGGAACATGGCGATGAACATCGCGCCGAACACCAGAACACCGATCACCACGCACACGCCGAGCGAGATGTTGTTCAGGTCATAGGGAACCTGTGACCAGGTACTCGCGCCACGCTGCATGTTCAGCTGGTACGGATTCGGATCGGCCTGGGCCACGCCGCCGAACAGTGCAAGGGCAAGTGCCGCCCATGCCGTGAATGATCGCCTGATGCCGCCAGATGTCATGTCTTGCACCTTTGTTGAATCTATTTGCGCAACTGGCCATTGAAATCAGCCAGCAACACCATGAGTTTCTTCGACAGCTCGACACGTTCCTGTTCCGCAAGAAAGGCGCCGATTTCCATTTCGCGCCCATGCGATGACAGCAGCAGGCGCTGGCGCCCATTGCCCGGCTCCAGCAGCACGCGTACCCAGTACGACTGGAAACGCACACTGCGACGCCCTGGCAAGGATTGCACCTCCAGCGACGAAGCGTCGAGGGTGATGCGCTCACTGCGGTCACCGGCCCGCCAGGCCACGCTCAACGCGATAGCCACGGCGGCGGATTCCACCAAGGCAAACAGCGGAGCAAATACATTCCCCTGCCACGCGCCCAGTCCTGCCGTAATCAGCGCCAGTGCCACCAGAACCACGATCAATCGACGCAGGCCGCGTCGGCTGAGCGTGCGATTGGGCTTGAGCCACATCGTCACGCACGGCAGGCCGGCGGCAGCTGGTCGAAGCACGATCATGGAGATCCGGCGTGCCTGGAACGTCGGAATGATAGGCCGCGGCGAGTCGGCGGGCAAGAATGCCGCACCCGGTTGACCTGGACCCGTTGGCGAATCCACACCACCCAATGACCCTTCGACCGCTTCGACAGGTCGCCCATGCCGCCGACTCGTCACGGGCAGATGTCCGATATCGTGCACGCGCGCACATCATCTCCAGCGTACAATCGCCCGGCTGACCATCCCCGCCATAACACCGATCCCCACCGTGACCCAGCCCATTCTCAGCCCCGAACTCCCCACCGGCGCCGAGCCGGCACGCGCACGCATCACGGCCGCGTGGCTGCGCGACGAAACCGAAGCAGTCAACGACCTGCTCGCCCAGGCCACCTTGCCGCCGGTCGAGCGAGAGAAGGTGATCGACCTCGCCGCCGACCTGGTCAGCCGGGTGCGCCTGCGTGCCAAGGACCAGAGTGCGGTCGAATCCTTCATGCGCCAGTACGACCTGTCCAGCGAGGAAGGCGTGCTGCTGATGTGCGTGGCCGAAGCGCTGCTGCGCATTCCCGACAAGGCCACCGCCGACAAGCTGATCCGCGACAAGCTCGGTGATGCGGACTGGAAGAAGCATCTGGGCCAGAGCGAGTCGCTGTTCGTCAACGCCTCCACCTGGGGGCTGATGCTCACCGGGCATCTGGTGAATCTCGCCGATGACACCCGCCACGATTTCACCGGCGCGCTGAAGCGGTTGGTTGGTCGTGCCGGCGAACCGGCGATCCGCCTCGCCGTGCGTCAGGCGATGCGCATCATGGGCCACCAGTTCGTGATGGGCCAGACCATCGATGAAGCGCTCGACCGCTGCGCAAAGAAGGAATACGCGGTATACCGCTATTCCTACGACATGCTGGGCGAGTCGGCGCTGACCAGTGAAACCGCCGAGCGCTATCAGCAGGATTACCGCAACGCGATTGCCGCGATCGGCGCGCGTGGCCCGTTCGCGAACCACACCGACGCGCCGTCGATTTCGGTGAAGCTGTCCGCGCTGCATCCACGCTACGAAGTGGCCAAGCGCGAACTGGCCCACCGCCAGCTCAGCGAAAAGCTGCTGGAATTGTCGCAGCTGGCGATGAAGTACGGCATCGCGCTGTCGGTGGATGCCGAAGAGGCCGAGCGCCTTGAGCTATCACTCGACATCATCGGCGACGTGTTCGCGCACCCCTCGCTGCAAGGCTGGAACGGCCTTGGCATCGTGGTACAGGCCTACGCCAAGCGCACCCCGTTCGTGATCGACTGGCTGATCGAAACCGCGCGCGCCGCCAGCCGTCGCTGGTACGTACGCCTGGTCAAGGGCGCCTACTGGGACGCCGAAATCAAGCGCGCGCAGGAAAACGGCCTGGCCGGCTATCCGGTGTATACGCGCAAGCCGAACACCGATGTCTCCTATCTCGCCTGCGCACGCAAGCTGTTCGGTGCCGGCGTCGAACTGATCTATCCGCAGTTCGCCACGCATAACGCGCACTCGATCGCCGCCGTGCATCACATCGCGCAGGGCCGTCCGTACGAGTACCAGCGCCTGCACGGCATGGGCACCGACCTGTACGCCGAAGTGATCGGCCCGCAGAACTTGAACGTGCCCTGCCGCGTGTACGCGCCGGTCGGCACGCACGAGGACCTGCTGCCGTATCTGGTACGCCGCCTGCTCGAGAACGGTGCCAACACCAGCTTCGTCAACCGCGTCGTCGACGAGAGCGTGCCAGTGCGCACCCTGGTTGCCGATCCGTGCGAAACCGTGCGGTCGTTCGCCTCCATCCTGCATCCGCGCATCCCGCTGCCGGTCAACATCTACGCAGAACTCCGGAAGAATTCCATGGGCGTCAACTTCTCCAACGACAACGAACTGAGGGCGATGGCCGACGCGGTCAACGCTCATGCCGGCCCGTGGGCTGCTGCTCCGCTGGTGCCGGGCGCGACCGCCAACGGCCCGACCATCCGGGTGACCAATCCCGCGGACCGCCGCCAAAATGTGGGCAGCTACGTCAGCGCCGACAGCGCCACCGTCGACAAGGCGCTGAGCAATGCCGTCGCCGCGCAGTTCGACTGGGATCGTCTGCCCGCGGCCAGCCGCGCTGCGATCCTCGAACACGCCGCCGAGCAGCTCGAAGCGCACCGCGGCGAGTTCATCGCGCTGTGCGTGCGCGAGGCCGGCAAGAGCCTGCCCGACGCGATCGCCGAGATCCGCGAGGCCGCCGACTTCCTGCGCTACTACGCCACCATGGCGCGCCGCCTGTTCGGTCAGCCCGAACAGTTGCCGGGCCCGACCGGCGAGAGCAACGAGCTGTTCCTCAACGGCCGTGGCGTGTTCGTCTGCATCAGCCCGTGGAACTTCCCGCTGGCGATCTTCCTCGGCCAGGTCAGCGCCGCACTCGCGGCCGGCAACAGCGTGATCGCCAAGCCGGCCGAGCAGACCTCGCTGATCGGCTACGCCGCCGTGAAGCTGCTGCACGACGCCGGCGTGCCGGCCGACGTGCTGCAGTACCTGCCGGGTGACGGCGCCACCGTCGGCGCCGCCTTGACCCGCGATCCGCGCGTCGCTGGCGTCGCCTTCACCGGCTCCACCGAAACCGCGTGGGCGATCAATCGCGCCCTCGCTGCGCGCAATGCGTCGATCGCTGCGCTGATCGCCGAGACCGGCGGCCAGAACGCGATGATCGCCGACTCCTCCGCGCTGCCCGAGCAGATCGTCAAGGACGTGATCGCCTCCGCATTCCAGTCCGCCGGCCAGCGCTGCTCGGCCGCCCGCGTGCTGTTCGTGCAGGAAGACATCGCCGACAAGGTCTGCGCGATGCTCGCCGGTGCGATGGGCGAGCTGAAGGTGGGCGACCCGGGCCAGCTGTCCACCGACGTCGGCCCGGTGATCGATGAGGACGCCAGGAAGATCCTGGTCGACCACGCCACGCGCATGGACAAGGAAGCGAAGAAGATCGGCGAGGTCGCACTCGATCCGGCGCTCACCGCCAACGGCACCTTCTTCGCCCCACGCGCCTACGAGATCCCCTCGCTCGCCACGCTGACCCGCGAAGTGTTCGGCCCGGTGCTGCACGTGATCCGCTGGAAGGGCAGCGAGCTGAAGCAGGTGGTCGATCAGATCAACGCCACCGGCTACGGCCTCACGCTCGGCATCCACAGCCGCATCAATGACACCGTCGACTACATCGCCAGTCATGCCCGCGTCGGCAACTGCTACGTCAACCGCAACCAGATCGGCGCGGTAGTCGGCGTGCAGCCGTTCGGCGGCGAGAACCTGTCCGGCACCGGCCCCAAGGCCGGCGGCCCGCACTACCTGCTGCGCTTCGCCGGCGAACGCACGCTCACCATCAACACCACGGCGGCTGGTGGCAACGCCTCGCTGTTGACGATCGGCGAGTAAGCGCCGAATGAGGCCCGCCTCGGTTGGCCTCATTCGCAGGTACATCACGCAGTTCGCAACAGCCCTTGTGCGCCGCGCCAACCACATAGGCGCTGCACGTGTTAGAACTCGTTCCTGCGCCGATGGGGTCGGCACGGGAAGGGCTCAGGCATGTCACAAGTGGCGGGAATGCAGGTTTCACGGCTTACACCGTCGTTGGTGGCTGAGCCCGATCCGCGTGCATTGGCTGCAGACATACCACCCAATGTACTGGTGCATCTGACCGAACTCGCCGCGCGACGCGGACTGTCCAGCGATGCGTGGTTCGCCGGCCTCGGCCTCACCCGCCAGCAGATCAACGATCCGAGCGTGCGGGTTTCCTACCGCCAGGCGCGCACGCTGATCGGGCGCGGCCTGAAAGTCCTGCGCGACCCGGCACTGGGCCTGGTGGTCGGCAGCAACGAAACCATCGGCAGCTTCGGCCTGCTCGGACTGGCGATGATGACCTCGCGCAATTTCGGCGAGGCGATGAGCGTGGGCATCGAGAATCACAAGGTCTGCGGCAGCCTGCTCGACGTGGACTTTGCCGTGCTCGACGCGCAGACCGTCGCCGTGCAAGCGTGGCCGCGCTTCGGCGAGATCGAGCTGCTGCCGTTCCTGTGCGAGGAGCTGTTCTCCAGCTCGCTGGCCATTGCGCGCGAACTGGTCGGGCCGAAGCTGGTGCCGGTCCGGATGGAACTGACCTATCCCGCACCGGCCTATGCCAACGAATACGCACGGATTTTCCGTTGCGAAGTGCGTTTCGGCGCCCAGTACAACCGCATCCTGGTGGATACCAGCTGGCTGGCTCACCCGCTGCCCGGCTACAACCCGCTGACCTCGCGGCAAGCGCTGGCGTTGTGCCAGCAACAGCTGCGCGGCAACGCCAGTCATGACGAGATCGTCGGTTCGGTCGAGCGCCTGCTGCGCAGCCGGCTGCGCGAACATCCCAGGCTGACCGAAGTGGCGCGCACACTGCATCTGAGCGAGCGCTCACTGCGGCGCAGATTGGCGGACAGCGGCCGCATCTTCCGCGAGATCCACGATCGTGTCCGCGCCGAACGTGCACTGGAACTGCTGCATGCGGGCCAGCTCAGCGTGGCCGAGATCGGCAACGAGCTGGGTTTCAGCGACCCGCGCGAATTCCGTCGCGCGTTCAAGCGCTGGACCGGCATGCCGCCGCAGTCGGCCCGTCGCAGCATGTCCTGAACGGATAGCTGGGCTCGACCGTCATTAACAGATTCAAGACTGGCCGATTCGCCCCCCCTGTTCGTCCTTTTTGCCCTCCCCCTCATCGCACGCTTGCACGACAGTGGGCCATACCGCGCCGCACGGCGCCTGGGGAGCTTCCATCATGCGCAAGATCTGCATGCCGATTGCCGCCGCCATCCTGCTGGCTGCCTGTGGCCAGCACGAACCGGCACCGCAAAGCCAAACCGATGCGTCGTTCGAGAGCAAGCTGCAACAGCAGTTGCTCGATGCCAAACCCGGCAGCGTGATCGAGATTCCCGCCGGCCATTATTCGCTCAAGCGCGGCCTCAGCCTGCGCACCGATGGCGTCACCATCAAGGGCGCCGGCATGGACAAGACCGTATTGTCGTTCAAGGGCCAGCTGGTCGGCCCCGAAGGACTGCTGGTCAACGCCAACGATTTCACCATCGAGAACCTGGCGATCGAGGACACCAAGGGCGACGCGCTGAAGATCAACCAGGGCAAGAACATCACCATCCACGGCGTGCGCATCGAGTGGACCGCCGGCCCGCAGACCACCAACGGCGCCTACGGCCTGTACCCGGTGAAGACGCAGAACGTGCTGGTCGAGGACTCGGTGGTGATCGGCGCCTCCGACGCTGGCATCTACGTCGGCCAGTCGCAGAACATCATCGTGCGGCGCAACCGCGCCGAGCAGAACGTGGCCGGCATCGAGATCGAGAACTCGATCAACGCCGACGTCTACGAGAATACCGCTACGAAGAATACCGGCGGCATCCTGGTGTTCAACATGCCGAACCTGTCGCAGGCGGGACATGCTTCGCGCGTATTCAAGAACAAGGTGTTCGCCAACAACACCGGCAACTTCGCCGCCAAGGGCGCGGCGGTCGCGAGCGTGCCGGCCGGCTCCGGCGTGGTGGTGAACTCCAACGACAAGGTGGAGATCTTCGACAACGACATCGCCGACAACCAGACCGCGAACCTGATCGTCGCCAGCTACTTTTCCACCAACTACTACAACACCCGCGGCGTGGCCCCCGACTACAACCCGTACCCGAAGGGCATCTATATCTACGGCAACCGCCTCACCGGCGGCGGCGATTCGCCCGACGGGCTCAAGCTGAAGACCCTGAAGACCGCAGTCTATGGACTCACCGGCCGCTTCCCGGACGTGCTGTGGGATGGCTACAGCGACCCGAAGGATCTGGTGAACGGTCTGCCGCCGCCGGATGACCGTATCTGCATCCAGGACGTCAACGGCGTGCTGAATGCGGACGGTGCGCACGACTACAAGAATCCGAGCACCGACATCAAGCCGTACCAGTGCACGCTGCCCAAGTTGCCACCGGTGGTGCTGAATCCGGAGCCAAAGGTGTGAGGGTATCGTCAGTGCGGATGAAGTGGATCAGACATGCCCTACCCCTGCTCGCCCTGTTGCTGTTGACGGCATGTCAGCGCGGGATGCCGCCGGTGGCCTTCCACGCCGATGGCCGGCCGCCGAAGCTGAGCGACTGGCATGTGGTCGAGGTGCGCGACGGCAAGCTTGAGCTCAACAATGGTGTGGTGCCGTACGACCTCAACACGCCGCTGTTCACCGACTACGCGCACAAGCTGCGCACGATCTGGATGCCGAAGGGCACGTCGGCGAAGTACAACCCCAGCGACACCTTCGACTTCCCGGTCGGCACGGTGATCAGCAAGACGTTCTATTACCCGAAAGCCGCCGACGGCAAGTTCACCGATATCGCACGCACCTACGATTACTCGCGCGACTTCGCCGGCCAGGGTCTCGACATGGCGCACGTGCACCTGGTCGAGACACGCATCCTAGTGCGGCGCAAGGATGGCTGGGCGGCGATGCCCTACGTGTGGAACGAGGCACAGACCGAAGCCACGCTCGCCCGCACCGGTGCAGTGCTGCCATTGACCCTGGTCGATGCCATGCCCAGCGACGGCACACCTGCGCGCGAAGACTTCAACTACGTGGTGCCGGACGAAAGCCAGTGTGCCAGCTGCCACGCGCAGGACTGGATCGACCGCAAGATCCATCCGATCGGCCTGAAGGCACGCCATATCAACAAGGACTACCGCTACGCTGACAGTGAGCAGAACCAGCTTGAACATCTGATGCAGGTGGGCTACCTCAGCGACGCGCCCGCAGCGGCCGCCGCACCACGCGATGCGGACTGGGCCGATCCGAAAGCGCCGCTGGATGCGCGTGCACGCGCCTACCTCGACATCAACTGCGGCCACTGCCACAACCCGCACGGTGCGGCCAACACCACCGGGCTGTCGCTGACCTACGACACGCCGGAAGACCGCCACCTCGGCATCTGCAAGCCGCCGACCGCCGCTGGGCAGGGCACCGGCGATCATCTGTTCGACATCGTGCCGGGCAAACCGGACGACTCGATCATTCCATATCGACTGTCGTCCACCGAACCGGGCACGATGATGCCGGAGATCGGCCGTAGTACGGTGCACCGCGAAGGCGTGGCACTGATCAAGGCGTGGATCGCCGCGCAGCCGGGGAGCTGCGTGACGTTGCATTGAGAGCCAATACCAAGAGTGCCGTGCCCGCGAGGCATGGCCACACCATGCATGGGGAGCACGGCATGAGCATGCGTCAACGTCCACTTTCGATCGCCTTGCGCAGGTTGCTGCTGGGCGCCAGTACGCTGCTTCTGTGCGGCCCGTCGCTGGTCATCGCCGCCGACCCTGCGCCGCAGGACACTGCCACCAGCGGAACGGCCGCCACGCCCGATCAGGCGCCCGACAGCAAGGCCAAGATCGCCGAAGCGAAGCTGCTTGGCAACGTGACGGTGACGGCGCAGAGCCGCTCGCAGGAGGTGCAGTCGGTACCGATCCCGGTGCAGATCATCACCGCGAAGCAGGTGCAGACGCTGGCCGCCACCGACATCAGCAAGATGGACATCTTCGTGCCCGGTCTGGTGGTCAGTGCCGACCAGCCGACCCAGCCCTCGTATGAGCTGCGCGGTATCGGTGGCAGCGGGTTCGGCGCCGGCACGGAATCCGCGGTCGGTGTCTATGTGGATGGCGTCTACGCCGCACGTACCGGTGGCGCACTGCTGGCATTCAACGACATCGCGCGAATCGAGGTGCTGAAAGGTCCGCAAGGCACGCTGTTCGGTCGCAATTCCGCTGGCGGCGCGATCTCGATCATTACCAATGAACCCAGTGACAAGTTCGAGGCCAACGCCACCCTTCGCTACGGCAATTACGGAGAGCGCTACGGCGACGCACTGGTCAACATTCCGCTGAACCAGGACATGGCGCTGCGCGTGAGCGTGCTGGACAACCAGAGCGACGGCTGGGTCAAGGACGCGGCCACCGGCAAGCACTATGGCGGCAACGACGACTGGGGCACGCGCGCCGTATATCGCTGGAACATCACGCCGGACACGCGCGTGTTGCTGTCCTGGGATCATGAGCAACTCAAGCAGGCGCCGCATCCCGCATTCGGGCTGGTTCCGCTGTCGAGCTATACGCAGCTCCCGGCGCCACTGAACAGCATGACGATACCGCCATATCCCGCCGATCCGGCGACCTATGTCAACCCGCTGCATTCGCCGCTGTACAACGACGCCGTCGGCGGGGCCGAGACGCGCCGTTTCGACGGCGCCACCCTGACCGTGGACCACACCTTCAGCTGGGGCGGTTTCACGTCCACCACGGCATGGCGCAACTTCGACACATTCAACCTGGGCGATTACGACGGCACGAACAACTACAACACCTATCTCGACACAGCCAACATCGAGCACAGCAACAGCTGGTACCAGGAGTTCAAGCTGTCCGGCAACACCGATCTCATCGACTGGGTCGCCGGCACCAGCTTCTACCTTGAGAAGTCACATCAAATCAGCCAGGTCGGCGTCAACACCAACTCCGTGACCACGCTGATCCTCAACAATTTCGCCAGCCAGGTGGGATGGCCATTGGTCGACAGTCTCATTCCAACCATGCCGCAGCTGACCTCCCTGCTCGGCGACCCGTGGACCGAACAGGTCGACAACGGCCAGACCATCACCTCGTACGCGACCTATGGCGACGTGATCTGGCACCTCACCGACAAGCTCAACCTCACCACCGGCGTGCGCTTCACTCTCGATCAGAAACAATATAGCTGGCTCATCCCGCCACGCTATGCACCCCAGCTCGATGCCACCCTCGCCGCGCTGCCTCCATCGGGAAATCCCATTTTTGATGGTCTTGTCCTTCCCGAGTTCGAGCAAAACCTCATATTCACCCCCGATACCGCCGGTCCGATCGGCGTGCTGACACAAAGGCGCGACAACTGGCGCAACGTCAGCCCGCGCATGGTGCTGGACTACCACTTCACCCCGGACGTGATGGCCTATGGTTCCGTGACGAGGGGCTATCAGGCCGGTGGTTTCAACTTCCAGCAGGTCGGCGGAACCTACGCACCGGAACACGTGACCAACTACGAAGGCGGCGTCAAGACCGTATTCCCGGATCAGCACCTGTTGTTCAATGTGACCGGGTACTACTACACCTACGACAACCTTCAGGGGCTGTCGCTCCAGCCGGCACCCGCAGGTACCAATGGCGTTCCGGAATACGTGATCACCACCAGCGACCAGCACGCTCATGGACTGGAAGTCGAGCTGCAATGGATACCGTTTGACAAACTGCGGCTGGGCCTCAATGGCGCCTATATCGATTCGACCTATACGCATTACATCTCTACGGACAGCAAAAACCTGGCCGGCCAACCCACCGGCACTCCCTTTTTCTCCGGTGCCGCCAACCTCAGCTATACCCTGCCCGATGTATTCAACGGCAGCCTGGTCTACAACGCCGCCTACGGCTTTCGCGGCAAGACCCGCTGCAACAGCGGTTCCGGGTTTCAGGGCACCTGCCAGGTCAGCCCCAACTTCCCCGTCGGCACTGCCCAGCAGAGCGTAGACATGCGGCTGGACTGGAATGCACCAGGCGACCAGTGGGGTGTCGGCATCTTTGTCAGCAACCTGCTCAACAAGCGCTACGTCACCGGCGTCGACAATACCGCGGCGCCACTGGGCTCGGCTTACGCGAACATCACGCCACCACGCATGTGGGGGGTGGAACTGCGTGCGAAGTTCTGACGCCGGCTGCCGATGCAGCCGTACGGCTCGCTCTCACTTACATTTCCGCTGCATGGGCGCATGCTGCATCTCTTCACACAAGTGACCCCCATGACCGATTCCGCAACCGACCTCAATCAGCGCCTGCAGCTCCTTCGCACCGCCCAGCGCGCCGAGCCGATGCCTGACTGGCACGCGCGCGTCGCGCGGCTGCGCACGCTCGAGAAGATGCTGCTCGAACGACGAGAAGCTTTCGCGGTGGCGATCAATGCCGACTTCGGCTGCCGCCCGCGCGAGGAGACCGATCTGCTGGAACTCTTCCCCAGCCTCTCTGCGGTCCGCCACGCACTCGGCCATGGCCGACGCTGGATGAAACCGCGGCGAAAACTGGCCGGCCTGGCGTTCCTGCCGGCACGCACCGAGCTTCGCCCGCAACCACTCGGTGTGATCGGCATCATCGTGCCGTGGAATTACCCGCTGTATCTGGCGGTTGGCCCGCTGGTCGACGCGCTGGTCGCCGGCAATCGCGTGATGTTGAAGATGAGCGAGTTCACGCCGCGCTTCTCGGCGCTTTTCGCCGAACAGGTGGCTCGCTATTTCCAGACAGATGAAGTGACGGTAGTGACTGGCGATGCAGCCATGGCGCAGGCCTTTTCCGC
This sequence comes from Rhodanobacter sp. C01, assembly GCF_002001045.1. Taxonomy (GTDB): domain Bacteria; phylum Pseudomonadota; class Gammaproteobacteria; order Xanthomonadales; family Rhodanobacteraceae; genus Rhodanobacter. The sequence continues at coordinate 145,456 of NZ_MUNR01000008.1, forward strand.
GCTACCGTTCGATCACTTGCTGTTCACCGGTTCCACCGCGGTCGGCCACCATGTGATGCGCGCAGCGTCCGCCAACCTGACTCCGGTGACGCTCGAACTGGGCGGCAAGTCGCCAGCGATCATCGGGCCCGGCGCGCGTTTCGAACATGCAGTCGAACGCATCCTGTTCGGCAAGCTGGTCAATGCAGGGCAGACCTGCATCGCGCCCGATTACGTGCTGCTGCCCCGTTCGCAGGTGGCCGATTTCGTCGCAGCAGCTCGCACTGCCGCTGGCCGGCTGTACCCCAAGCTGGGTGAGAACGAGCAATACACCAGCATCGTCTCCGATCGCCAATATCAGCGCATTGCGGCGTTGCGTGACGACGCGGTGGCTGCTGGCGCGTATGCCGAAACACTGGGTGACGAGACCGCAAGAAACACGCAACCGCGTCGGCTGTCGCCGGTGCTGTTGACCGGTGTCAACGACACCATGAGCGTGATGCAGGAAGAGATCTTCGGCCCATTGCTGCCCCTGGTGCCGTACGACAACCTGGACGAGGCTATCGCGTACGTCGCCGCGCATCCGCATCCGCTGGCGCTGTATCTGTTCGAGCAGGATCAGGCACTGATCGACCGCGTGCTGGCACGCACCGTGGCCGGCGGCGTCAGCCTCAACGACACGCTGTTTCATATCGCGCAGCACGGCCTGCCGTTCGGCGGCGTCGGTGCCTCCGGCATGGGCGGCTATCACGGCGAGGCCGGCTTCCATACGTTCTCGCATCTGAAACCGGTGTTCCGGCAGGCCCGCTTCAATGGTGCCGGCCTGCTCAACCCGCCGTACGGTGCACGCTTCAAGCGCATGCTGGGCCTGTTGCTGAAACGCGGCTGAAACGGAGCGGCTGAACCACGCTCCTGTTACCCTCGCGGATGCTTCGGGGCGCTGTCCCGGCCACGCATTCCGACAGGTATCACCATGCAATGTTTTGTCTACGCCAGCCTGCGCAAGCACGACAGTTACCTGTGGCTGGTGCAGCGCGATGCATTCGATGTACTGCCCGAGTCGCTGGTGCTTTTGCTGGGCGAGCTGCGCTTCGTGATGGAAGTGCAGCTTGACGAGCAACGCAAGCTGCCGGTCGAGGATGTCACCCAGGTGATCGAGCATCTGCGCACGCAGGGCTGGCATCTGCAGTTGCCGCCGCAGGAAACGCTGGCCTCGGCCAACCACCCCGCCTACGAGCACTCTCCGCGGAATGATCGGGACGAGTGATCGCGTAATCATGTCGATGGCGTTAACACTTGGTTACCGTCTGCACATCCAACGATTTCTATACTGTCGCCATGACCCAGCCCAAATCGCGTCGCCGCCCACCTCTCTTGCAAGCTCTCGCGTGGTTCATCCCGGGGCTGATCGCCGGAGTCGCAGCGGGATTGACGACCCATCCGCTGACCCTGATTCCTCTGCTGCTGGCGAACGCACTGACCATGGCCGCGATCTGCCATGCGATCGGCTTCGATCCGGAGCCGCGCTTCGGCCGCACCGTGCTGCGCCGTGGCGCCGCACATTTGGTGATGTTCACTGCCTACACCGCCCTGGTGTTCGTGCTGGTCGCTTGGCCGATGCTGCAACTCAGCCAGGCACCCAGCCTCGGTGCGGCACTCTTGCTGGCTGCTGCACTGGTGCTGGCACTGGTGGCGCTGTGGCGCCTGTGGCCTGCGTTCGGGCTGGTGTTCGTGTGGGACGACGCGTACCCGAGCCAGCGTGACGGCTCGTGGATTTTCACGGCGACCTTGCGCAGCATCGCATTCGGCCGTCATCTGTCGCGTGAGGAAAGGTTTTTCAGCCATTTCCTGCCGGCCGCGCTGGCCTTGCTGGTGCTGGCCTTCGGCGCGATCGCACTGACCGGCCTGGTAGGCATGCTGCCGGCCGAGTTACGCATCGCTGCATTGGGGGTGTATGCCATCGCGCTGCTGCCGTTGGGCTGTCTGGTCATTGCCAATCGCACGCTGCGCGCACTGTTGTGCGAACGGCAGCATCCGCGCCGGCACAGCGACCACGCCGCGACGCCAGCGAGGGGGACCGCGAGTGCTCCGCGACCCGTGTTGAGCGAGGAGGAGCGCACTGCCGGTACGCCCGAACAGGCCGAGGCTCTGCTGGTTGCCACCCGCGACGGTGACATCGAACGCGCGCTGGCACTCGTCGAGGCTGGTGCCGATCCCGGCACCGCGCCCGCTGCCGGAGATCGCGACCAGCGTCCGGTGTTGATGCTGGCCGCGTTGTTGCCGGATACACGTCTGCTGCGTGCGCTGATCGCCAAGGGTGCCGACGTGAATCGCGCCAGCGGTGGCCTCACACCGCTGCTGGCCGCCACCCGCGACAGCTGGCATGGTCGCGCCGAAGCCGTGCTGACCCTGCTCGCCAATGGCGCCAGTCCGCTCGTTACGGATGCCGAAGGCAACACGCCACTGCATGGGGCCGTTCTGAGTGCCGAGCCGGGCGTCGCAGCGATGCTGCTGGATGCCGCCGCACCGATCAACACGTTGAACCAGGCCGGCATCAGTCCGCTGTCCACCGCCTGCCGCGCTGCCAACTGGCCGCTGGCGAAATTCCTGCTGGAACACGGTGCCAAACCGGCGCCGGCCGATGGTGAGCCGGCTCTGGTCGCCGCCGCCGGCATCGCCGACGACGATGTCACCGGCGTCAAGCTGCTGCTCAAGCACCGCGCCGCAGTGAATGCCGTGGACGCGCGTCATCGTCATGCACTGTTGAGCGCCGCCTCTGAGGGCCACGAGCAGATCGCCCGCGTGCTGTGCACCGCGGGTGCCGACGTCAATCTGACCGACCGGCATGGCAGCACGGCGTTGATGGAAGCGGCAAGGGCCGGCGCTGGCGGCATCGTGCAACTGCTGGCCGAGGCGCAGCCCGATGCACGCCTGCGCGACCAGCACGGGCGCGACGCACTCACCCTGGCCTGCCAGTCGCCGCACGCACAGGGCGAAACCGTGCGCGCGCTGCTCGCGCTGGGCGCCGAACCGAAGGCTCCCGGCAGCGATGGCCGCAGTGCGCTCGACCATGCCGCCGCGGCCGGTCGCTGGGACCTGGTTGCGCTGCTCGATCCGGACACGCCGTTGCCGACCAGCCTCAGCCAGGATCTGCTGGCTGAAGGCGCGGACACCCCGGCGCACCTGCTCGACGCGCTGCGCTTCGGCCACTGGGCGATCGTGTCGGGTTTCGCCGAACGCGTGCGCGAATGGCCGCAGGCACAGCTGGCTCAGTTGTATCTGGATCTGGCCACACCGGGTCTCGCGGCCGGCCGCCGCTGGCTGCTCGAACACGGTCTCGATGCCGAAGCACGTCTCGAAGCACCTCGGCTCGATGATGCCGATACCGCTGAAGCCCCCCCGCTACCGCCCCTGGGCCGGCGCCTGTTCGACGCGTTGCTGCAGCAGCTGCCGAACTCGACCGAAGCGCTGGATGACCTGTTGCAGAGCGGTGCCACGCCGGCCGGTGCTGGCCTGCTGGCCCAGGCGCTGACGCGCCTTAACGGTGTCGCGCAGGCGGCCGCGCTGCCACTGAACCTGCTCGAACGCGGCGCCGATCCGTTCGGCCCGGATGCGCGCGAGCGCACGCCGTTGCATCTGGCTGTGGTCAATGCACAGCTCGATCTGCTGCAGGCATTGCTGGCGCGCGGCTGCGATCCGAACACCCGCGACCGCGACGGCCGCACGCCACTGTTTGCCGCGCTCGAACATGGTGCACAGGCGCTGCCGCTGGTGCGCACGCTGATCGCCCACGGCGCCAATCCCGAAGCGGCCGACACCAACGGTGAAACGCCACTGGGGCTGGCGCTGGAGCATCCGGCGGTGGAACGCTGGCTGGACTGGCGCGACTGGCCGCGACCGAATCGTCCGCTACGCGCCGACGATCTCCCCGTCGCTGCGGCAGCTGGCGCACTGGCCACGGTGCAACGGCTGCTGGAGCTGGGTTTCGCCGTGGACACCCGCGACGAACAGGGCGCCTCGGCGTTGCTGCGCGCCTGTGGTGCCGGTCATCGCGAAATCGCCGCCTGCCTGCTTGCTGCCGGCGCCGATGCAGCACTGGCCGCGAAAAGCGGCGTGACACCGTTGGCTGCGGCAGTCGCCGCGCGGCGCGAGGGACTCGTCGAATTGCTGCTGGAACAGCATGTCATAGCCGACCAGCGCCTGCCCAACGATGCCACCGCCTTGATGGTGGCCGCGGCGATGGGTTATCCGGAAATCGCCGAGCGGCTGCTCGATGCCGGCAGCGACGTCAATGCAGTCGACGCGGCTGGCCGGACGGCATTGCATGCTGCCGCGCAGTTCGGCTTCGAACACAGCGACAGCCTGCGTGCACGGCGCCTGTTCGACAGCCTGCTGAAGCATGGTGCCGACATCAACCGCGCGGACAGCGAGGGCAAGACCCCCCTGCTGCTGCTGCTCGGTGCGCAACTGCGTCCCGGTGTCGAATGCGATGCCACCCACATCGGTGCGCTGGTACCGCTGTTGCTGGAAGCCGGGGCCAAGGTCGAGCACGCCGACCAACGTGGCGTCACCGCGTTGCACGCCTGCGCCATGCATGCCCTGCTGCCACCGGCACGCGTGCTGCTGTCGCGTGGCGCCGATCGCGCGGCCGCCGATGCCTTCGGTCGCACGGCCGCCGACGTGGCGCGCCAGCTGGGCTATGTCGACATTGCGCACGAACTGGCGGCGCGCAGCAGCGCGATCCCGAGCGTGCGACAGACCCTGCGTCAACCCGCGCAACCGGCCGAATAGACACCGTTCGCCTCGGCAGTGCTTTCGGCGACCGCCGCCACCGCGGTGCGCCAGCGCAGTGTCCGCCAGGCGTTCACCACCTGCGCCGTATCGATCTCGTCCACGCGCCGGGTCCCCGGCAAGCCACCCAGCACGATCACGTCGCTGCCCGAACCGCTGCGCGGTGTCCACAGCTGCGGTTCGCGGGAACCCATCAGCACCACCAGCGGACATCCCATCGCGGCGGCCAGATGCCCTGGCCCGGTATCCACCGAGACCATGCTGTGGGCAATCTCCAGCAACGCCTTGAGGCGCCCCAGCGGGAGAATCGCGGCCTCGATCCTGGGTGATGCTGCATCCACCACCGACATCAGAAAATCAAGGTAGCCGGCCTCGGCCGGCGAGCCGCAAAACAGCACCTGCGCCTGTGGCAGACGCTGGCTGATGGTGCGCGCCAGCGCGGCCCAGTGCTCGGCCGGCCACGACTTGTCGTCATCCTCGGTGGCTCGCACGCCATTCCAGCGCATGGTGCGCTTGTTGGCTGGTTGCAGCAGAATCAGCGTGCGACCGTTCATGCCTTGCGCGTGCAGCCACGTGTCGCGGTCGGTGCGCTCCGCCACGCTGACCTGCAGCTGCGGTGCAGCAGCGACTGGAGATGTCAGCGCCCCGCAAGTTGTGCGAAACGCCGCCGGGGTGGTGTCACCGAAGCGCAGCAGCAGATCCACCCAGTGCTCGTGTTCGATCAGCGGAATGTCTTCGATGAAACTGCAATGCTCTGCCGGCACGCCGGCCAGTGCCAGCATCGGGCGGATCTTGGTGCGTGTGCGCTCCACCGGCTCGCTGATGTAGAACGGTGATCCGCGCAGTCGTCGCAAGGCCATCGCGGCGCGCAAGCGCTGCGGGCGCATCCAGATCGGCCCGGCTTGCGAGTTCAGTGGAATGCAGCCTGCCACCTCCGGTTGCGCCGAATAGAGTGCCGGCGACCAATCGCCCAGGGCGAGCAGCTGGCAGGGTCGGCCATAGCGCTGGTGCAGCTTGTGCAACAAGGGTTGCAGCAGGACCGTGTCGCCAAGCCGGCCGAAGCGGATGACGACGGGGCCGGTCGGCGCGGGAGGCTGATTCGTGGGCATGACTCCAACCAACGCCGGAAATTGCAGGCGGTTGACGCAGCGTACAGCGGTCCCCGCCAATTTCACCGCTCGCGATGGACCGCCACGATCAATCCGAACCTGCCAGCGGCACATCGACATCGCGCTGGCGGATCCGGGCAGCGGAAGGTTCGGCGTCGGCCTCGAACAGCTTCTCCAGATCGGCCAGGGCCTCCCGTGTGGTCTGCACCAGCTTGGCCTCGTCATCGTAGACCGCGTACTGCAGCTTGATCAGCTCTGCATCCTGGCGACGGAAGCGTTCCACCTGATCGGCGGCCTGCTCCGGCGCCAGACCCAATGCCTCCAGCGCCTTGCGGGTCAGCTTGAGGCTGGAATACAGCGTCTCGCGCACCGGCTCGTCGATGCCCAGATCCATCAACCGCCACACGTGCTGGCGGTTGCGCGCGCGCGCGATGATCTTCAGGTGCGGATATTGCCGGCGCACCACCCGTGCCACGCGCAGGCTCGATTCGGGGTCGTCGCTGGCCAGCACGAACACTTCCGCCTTGTCCGCCTGCGCGGCACGCAGCAGCTCGGGGCGCGCCGGGTCGCCATAGAAGATGTCAGTGACGTTGCCGAAGCGCTGGACCAGATCGAGCTGCTCCACCGAATGATCCAGCGCCACGAACGGGATGCCCTGCGCACGCAGCACGCGGGCTACGATCTGCCCCATGCGGCCGTAGCCGGCGATGATCACCCGCGGCGCATGGGTGTCGATGATGTCGTACGCCCGTGTCGGCTTCTTCGACTTGCCGCCCAGCAGCTTCGCCACCAGCGCCACCAGCAGCGGCGTCAAGGCCATCGACAAGGTGATCGCCAGCACCAGCAATCCGTTTTGTCGCGCACTTAGCAGCTGCTGCCCGGTGGCCAGCTTCAGCACCACGAAAGCGAATTCACCGCCGCAAGCCAGCAGCACCGCCAGCCGCAGCGCATCGGTCCGCTCGAGTTCGCCGAGCCACCGTCCCAGCGGCCACAGCAGCACGCCTTTCAGCAGCATCAGTGCGATCACCAGCTCCAGCACCAGCAGCGGTTGATGCAGCAGCAACGACAGATCCATCGACATGCCGACGCTGATGAAGAACAGCCCCAGCAGCAGGCCCTTGAACGGCTCGATATGCGATTCGAGTTCGTGCCGGTATTCCGAATCGGCCAGCAGCACGCCGGCGAGGAACGCGCCGAGGGTGGTCGAGACATGCGCCAGTTCCATCAGCAGCGCGGTGCCCATCACCACCAGCAAGGCGGTGGCGGTGGACACTTCCACCGAGTCGGCACGCGCCACGAAGCGGAACACCTGGCGCAGCAGATAACGGCCGCCGACCATCACCAGCGCAATCACCACGATCGTGCGCAACATCGCCAGCAGATCGATGCCTTGCGCCGACGACGAACTGGCCAGCAACGGCACCGCGGCAATCAGCGGGATCGCCGCCAGATCCTGGAACAGCAGAATCGCGAAGGCCTGGCGCCCATAGGCCGAGCCGGCCTCCTTGCGCTCGCCGAGGATCTGCAAGCCGAACGCGGTGGACGACAACGCCAGGCTGCCGCCGATGATGGCCGCCGCGCTGCCGGAAAGTCCGAACAGGTAGTACGCCGCCGCGCCGATCGCCAGGCTGCAGCTCAGCACCTGCAGCAGGCCGGTGCCGAACACCGAGCGACGCATCACCCACAGCCGCTGCGGCGACAGCTCCAGACCGATCACGAACAGCATCAGCACCACGCCAAACTCGGAGATCGCGGCGACCCCCTCGGTATCGCTGACCAGGCCGAGCAGCTGCGGGCCGATCACCACGCCAGCCAGCAGATAGCCCAGCACCGAGCCCAGCCGGAAGCGCTTGGTCAGCGGCACCGCGATCACCGTGGCGAGCAGGAACACCACCGCGGTCTGCAGGAAATGAGAGCTGTCCACGCGTGCGCCATTCATGTCGTAGAGGCCCGATTATTCCACGCAGCCACCCTTCGTGCGGCGATATCGTGCACGGCACCCAAAAAGAAACAGGCCCGCACATGGCGGGCCTGTTTGCAGTGTGGCAGCCGGGCTGCCGGTTGTGCCGCTTACTTCGCCGGGGCGTCCTTGAGGCCGCGATTCTCCAGCATCGGCTCGATGCTCGGATCCTGGCCACGCCAGTCCTTGTACAGCTTCGCCAGCTCCACCGTATTGCCGCGCGACAGGATCATCGCGCGGAAACGGTCGCCGTTCTCGCGGGTCAGGCCACCGTGATCCTTGAAGCCGATGAAGGCATCGTCCGCCAGCATCTGTGTCCACAGGTAGGCGTAGTAGCCGGCGGCGTAGCCGTTGCCCCAGATGTGCTGGAAGTAGCTGGAACGGTAGCGCGGCGGCACGTAGCTGAGGTCGATCTTGTCCTTCTTCAGCGCGGCCGTCTCGAACTGGTCGGCATCCTGCAGTGGCGCATCGGCGCCGAGCATGTGCCAGTTCATGTCGAGCAGGGCCGCCGCGGTCAGCTCGGTCATGGCATAGCCACTGTTGAACTTGCCGGCCTTCTTCATCTTGTCGACCAGCGCCTGCGGCATCGGCTCATTGGTCTTGTAGTTCTTCGCGTAATTCGCGAACACCTTCGGGTCGGTCGCCCAATGCTCGTTGAACTGCGACGGGAACTCGACGAAGTCGCGTGCCGTGGCGGTGCCGGACAGGGTCGGATACTGCTCGTCGGCAAAGATGCCGTGCAAACCATGGCCGAACTCGTGGAACATGGTGACCACGTCGTCGAACGACAGCAGTGCCGGCTGACCCGCGGCCGGCTTGCTGAAGTTGGCCACGTTGTAGATCACCGGCTTGGTGCCGAGCAGCTTGGACTGGCCGACGAAATTGTCCATCCAGGCGCCGCCATTCTTGTTGTCGCGCTTGAAGTAGTCGCAGTAGAACAGCGCAATCGACTTGCCGTCCTTGTCGAACACCTCGAACACGCGCACGTCCGGCTGGTACACCGGAATGTCATGGCGTTCCTTGAAGGTCAGCCCGTACAGCTGGTTGGCGGCGTAGAACACGCCGTTCTGCAGCACGTTGTCGAGCTCGAAATACGGCTTGATCTGGCTTTCATCCAGATCGTACTTGGCCTTGCGCACCTGCTCGGCGTAGTAGCTCCAGTCCCATGGCTCCAGCTTGAAGCTGGGCTGCTTGAGCGCGGCCTGGTCCTTGTCGATCTGCGCCTGGATGTCGGCGGCTTCCTTGGTCGCGCGAGCCACCGCGGCCGGCGCCAGCTTGTCCATGAAGGACATCGCCGTTTCCGGTGTCTTCGCCATCTGGTCGTCCAGCTTCCATGCCGCATAGTTCGGGAAGCCGATCAACTTGGCCTGCTCGGCACGGATCTGCGCAAGGCGCTCGATGATCTTGCGGGTGTCGTTGGCGTCGCCCTTCTCGGCGCGGTTCCACGAAGCCTCGAACAGCGCCTTGCGGGTATCGCGGTCGCCCAGGTCCTGCAGTTCGGGCTGCTGGGTGGTGTTCTGCAAGGTCAGCACGTACTTGCCGTCCAGCTTGCGATCCTTGGCAGCCTGCTCGGCGGCAGCGATCTCGGCATCGGACAGACCGGCCAGCTTGGCCTTGTCGTCGACCACCACGGCGGCATCCTTGGTGGCGGCCAGCAACTTGTTGGTGAACGACGTGCTGAGCGTGGATTCTTCCTTGTTGAGATCCTTCAGCTTGGCCTTGTCGGCATCGGACAGCTTGGCGCCGGCGTGCACGAAACCCTTGTAGACCACCTCGACCAGACGCGCCGATTCCGGATCGAGCTTGAGCGTGTCGCGCTGGTTGTAGACCGCCTCGACACGCTGGAACAGCTTGCTGTTGAGGTAGATCGCATCCTGATGGGCAGCCAGCTCGGGCGCCACATTTTCCTGCACCTTCTGCAAGGCATCGTCGGTATTGGCGCCGGTGACGCCACCGAACACGGCCAGCACGCGATTCAGCATGGCGCCGGATTTCTCCATCGCCACGTAGGTGTTCTCGAAGGTCGGCGCATCCGGGTTGTCCGCGATCTTCTCGATCTCGGCCAGCTGCTGCTTCATGCCCTCCTCGATCGCCGGCTGGTAGTCGGCATCATGGATCTTGTCGAACGGCGGCGCCTGGTACGGCAGCGTGCTGGCGGCGAAGAACGGGTTGCTGGTCATGGCGGTGGCGACCGGTGCGGCGCTGCTGGCGGGAGCCGCCGAGGCGGCCGGTGCGGGGGACTTGGCGGCATCATTCGGCTGCTGCGAACAGGCCGCGAGGGCCATCGTGGTGGCAATCACAATCGAGCGGAGACGGAGCATCTGGCTTCCCCAAGTGGCGCGTCCATAGGCGGACACAGTAAGTCGGAACTTCCGACTGTAACCATTCCCGGGTGGTTTCTCCAAGCCCACAAGTCATGTCGGCGATGCCGCCGGTTCAGGCTGCCCGCATGTCGCGCAACTGCCACGCCGCGCCGATCAGCAGATACAAGCGGTGCCGTACCACGCTCATCGGCAGCTCGGTCACCAGATCGACCTCGGTATGCAGATCGACCACCTTTGCACCCACTTGTGCCGCGGGATCGGTTGCACCAAGACTTGCATCGACTGCGTCCGGATCCGGCTGTGCCGCGCGCCAGCGCTGAAACAGGCCATCGTCGCGCAATGATTGCTGCAACGCGGCAGCAAAGTCGTTCGGGCCGGCGCCGTCGTAAGTGAAACGCGGATCCGCGCCGCGTGCATGGGCCAGGTCGGCGATCGAGAGGTAGTAGCGGTTGCGGGCCATGTGAGCTCCGACGATGGGAATACGCGCCATCCAAGCACAATGGATGTGAAGCCTAGTCCAAGGCCGCGACAGCGACATGCAAGTGAGCCGCCGCAGCCGCTGGCACCACGCCGTGCGGCAGCACACCGAGACACGGCGCCGGCAGCAGTTCGCGCAGGGTCGCCAGATTCTCCTCCAGCGCCGCCATGTCCGGATCGATGCAGTTGCCGATCCAGCCCAGCAGGCGACAGCCATCGGCTTCGATGGCACGGGCGCTGAGCAGGGCATGGTTCAGGCAGCCCAGCCGCAGACCCACCACCAGGATCACCGGCAGCTGCCACTGCCTGGCGATATCCGCCGCGAACAACCCCGGCGCCAGCGGCACCAGCCAGCCGCCAACACCTTCGACCACCACGCGTTGATGGCTGCCCACGAGCTGTTCGAAGGCACGCTGCAACGGCGACAGCGAAATCTCGATGCCATCGTGGGCTGCCGCCAGATGCGGCGACAACGGATCACGCAACGCGACCGGATTGATCAGCGCATACGGCAGCACAGCGCTCCCAGCCGCCTGCAGCGCCAATGCATCGTCGTTGCGCAGACCTTCCGGCGTCTCCACGCAACCGCTCGCTACCGGCTTCATGCCGCAGGCGACATGCCCGGCTGCCCGCAAGGCATGCAGCAATGCGCACGCCGCATGGGTCTTGCCGATACCGGTATCGGTACCGGCGATGAAGACACTGCGGTTGATGTCGGACAAGTCCAATCCCATGTCGGCTGAAGTTCCATGGCGATCCGCCCCACCCCCGCCATTCGCAGGCATCGGTACGGATCATCCGGCGCATAATAGATTTTTTGGCTACGGACCACTTCATGTTCGAACTGAAGTCACACACTCACGCTGGCAAGCGCGAACACTACGAGGACCTGGCGCAGCAGGCGCGCGGCCTGCTCGCCGGCGAGCGCGACCTGATCGCGAACGCGGCAAATTTCAGCGCATTGGTCTATCACAGCCTGCCCGAAGTGAACTGGGCCGGCTTCTACCTGTACGACGGCAGCGAGCTGGTGGTCGGTCCGTTTCAGGGCAAGCCCGCCTGCATTCGCATCGCGCTGGGTCGCGGCGTCTGCGGCACCGCCGCGCAGACACGCGAGACCCAGCTGGTGCGCGACGTCAACGCCTTCGCCGGGCACATCGCCTGCGATGCCGCCTCGCAATCGGAAATCGTGGTGCCGCTGGTGAAGGCCGACGGCAGCCTGCTCGGTGTGTGGGACGTGGACAGCCCGGTGATCGACCGCTTCGACGAGGACGACCGCGCCGGCATGCAGGCGCTGTGTGCGGTGTTCATGGAAGCCGTGCGCGGTTAAAGCCGTCCGCTCAGCGTTCGTGGCCCTGATGCGCACCGTCGCGCGGCTGGCGCAGCAACGTCATTACCGCCTGTCGTGCTTCCTCCACACCGGTGCCGGCGGACGAGGAAAAAATCTGCGCGGTGGCGTGCAAGCCTTCGGCCACAAACTGCTTGCGCAGTGTCGCCAGTGCCTGCGTGGCCTGCCCGCGCGATAGCTTGTCGGCCTTGGTCAGCAGCAGATGGCACGGCAGCTGGGTGGCAAAGCAGAACTCCAGCATCAACCGGTCGAACTCCTTCAGCGGATGGCGGATGTCGACGATCAGGATCAACCCGCGCAGGCTGCGGCGCTGATGCAGGTAGGCGTCGATCTCCAGCTTCCAATGCTCACGCATCTCCAGCGGTACCTTGGCGTAGCCGTAGCCAGGCAAATCGATCAGGCGCACATCGAGCGGTGGCTGGCCATCGATCTGGACCGGTGGCGGCAGGCTGAAAGCAACCATCTGCTGGGTGCGACCGGGGGTCTTGGAAGTACGCGCCAGCCCCTTGTGGCCAGTCAGCGCATTCAGCGCACTGGACTTGCCGGCATTGGAGCGGCCAGCAAACGCCACCTCGGCGCCTTGATCGGCAGGCAGCTGACTGATGCGATGGGCGGCGAGCACGAACTGCGCGCCTTGCAGGGGATTCGACATGGGATGGTTTGACCAAGGTACGGTGGCACGGGGATAATTCTTCGGTTTCTGCCTGTCGCAGTCCTGATGGCTGCAAGCGACGGCAGTGTCTGCGAGCCTTTCGGGAGTCAAGTGTATGAGTTTTCGCTCCGCCGGTTTTCGGCCCGCTGTTCTCGGGTCCGCCATCGCGCTTGTGCTGGCGCTCTCCACCAGCGCACTGATGGCGCAGGAAGTGCAACCGAAAACCGTCGCGCCAGCTGCTGCCAGCACTGCTGCAGCACCGGCGAACACAGCCAGCACGGCGGCCGCGCCGACCGCCGAAGCCGCCATCAAGCCGGGTGACGCCACCGCCGGCCAGGCCAAGGCTGCCGTCTGCGGCGCCTGCCACGGCCTCGATGGCAACTCCAGCGACGCGCAGTATCCGAAGCTGGCCGGCCAGAGCGAGCAGTACATCGTCCGCCAGCTGACCGACTTCAAGGCCGGCACGCGGCAGAACCCGATCATGCTGGGCATGGCCACGCCACTGTCCGAGCAGGACATGCACGACATCGGCGCCTACTTCGCCAGCAAGACCCCGCTGCCCGGTGTGGCCGACCAGGCCCTGGTCGAACACGGCGAGACGCTGTTCCGCCAGGGTGATCCCAAGCGCGACATCCCCGCCTGCATGGCCTGCCACAGCATCGATGGCCACGGCAATCCCGGCGCCATGTATCCGGAGCTGACCAGCCAGCACGCGCAGTACATCCAGGCCACGCTGAAGTCCTGGCACGACGGCACCACCTGGGGTACCGATGCGCACTCGCAGATCATGCCGTCGATCGCACAGAAACTCGACGCCGACGATATCGCCGCACTGGCCAGTTACATCGAAGGTCTGCACAGCACCGACAACCAGCCTGCTGCCGCCACACCCTGATCCGGACGATTCATGCGCCGACCACAAGTTCGGCGCTGTCGGTTTCAGCCGCACTCCCCCCGAGTCAATCAAGTCCAAGTTCCGCCGCCGAGGTACTCCATGTTGAAGCGTCTGCCGATCCTGTGTGCCGCCCTGCTCGCGCTTGCCGCCTGCAACCATGACAATGGCAGCGGTGCCGCCCAGCCAGCTGCACCTGCCGCGACCACCAGCGCAGCCGCCACCCCGGCAGCCAGCAGTCCGGTGCCGGCTGCCGCAGCGACCGCGACGGCTCCTGCCGCCTCGGCCAGCACCGCTCCGGCGGCCAGCGGCACGACAGCCGCGGCGCCAGCCCCGGCGGCACCGGCCACTCCGTTTGTCGATACCGGCAAGTGGGTCGAGGGCAAGAACTACTTCCTGATCGACCCGGCGCAACCGACCAGCCACCCCGGCAAGATCGAGGTAACCGAGGTGTTTTCCTATGGTTGCCCGGCGTGCAACGCGTTCCACGAGACGGTGGACCAGATCGCCAAGAGCCTGCCGGCCAATGCGGTGATGAATTACCTGCCGGCCTCGTTCCGCCCCGACGAGAACTGGCCGCTGTACCAGCGCGCCTTCCTGACGGCGCAGGCGTTGGGCGTGGTCGACAAGACCCACGATGCGATGTACGACGCGGTGTGGAAGAGCGGCGAGCTGTCCACCTATAGCCTGAAGGGCAGCGGCCTGAAGCCGAAGGAAGCGTGGCCGACGATCGACGACGTGGCGAAGTTCTATGCCAAGTACGGCGTCGACCCGAAGGAATTCGTCGGCATCGCCAACTCGTTCACCGTCAATACCCAGATGAAGCGCGCCGACGACCTGATGAAGGCCTACGGCGTGGATAGCACCCCATCCATGGTGGTCAACGGCAAGTACCGCTTCACTACCAATTCCGCCGGTGGCTATGCGCAGTCGATCGAACTGACCCAGTGGCTGGTGGCCAAGGAAGCGGCCGGCAAGTAAGCCGCAGGTTTGTCGGTTGGACCGGTCCATCGGCAGCCCGAAGCTGCCTTGCCAAGAGAGCGTCCCATGTTCAAGCGAGTGACCCGAATGCGTGCCATCCTCCTGCTCGGCGGCCTGCTGCTGGCGAGTGCCTGCACCGCCCAGTCCAGCGCGCCGGCGCCGTACACCGAGGGCAACGAGTACGTGACCCTGCCCGCTCCCTACCAGCGCTACAGCAGCGCGGGCAAGGTGGAAGTGGTCGAGGTGTTTTCCTATGCCTGCATCCACTGCGCGGAGTTCGCTCCGGTTGCCGAGAAGCTGCGCAAGGAGCTTCCGCCCGGCGTCGAGTTCAAGCTGGTGCCGGCGCCGTTCAGCGCGGAATGGCTGCCGTTTGCGCGTGCCTATTACGCAGCCGATCAACTCGGCGTGGTCGATCGCACGCACATGCAGCTGTTCCAAGCCAAGTTCGGCGACCACTACCCGATCAACTCGATGGATGAACTGGCCGACTTCTATGCCCGCCAGGGTGTCGACCGCACGAAGTTCATCAACATCGCCAGTTCGCCCGAGGCAACCGCCAAGCTGAAGAGTGACCTGGCCCTGATCCAGAAGTGGCAGGTGGACGGCACCCCCAGCATCGTGGTCGATGGCAAGTATCGCGTGAACAATGTCCACACGCTGGACGAGATAGCCGCAGTGGCCGTATGGCTGGCCAAACGCGAGCTCGGCAGCAAGTAAGCCGGCGCCTCACGCGAACCGCGAATGATGCGCGGTTCACCTCGGGTGGATCATGCTGACTGCAGAATCCGGCCAACGGTCCATCGACATGGCCGTCGGCATTCCCCTTCCGTGCAGTGTGTTTCGATGACCCGCGCCACCGTTGCCCAAGCCGATCCTCCCGAACGCCGCCTGCGCCTGCTGAGCTGCAACATCCTCGCCGGTGCCAGCGTGCAGCGTTACAGCGAGTACGTCACCCGCAGCATCAACGCGGTACTGCCCGGACGCAACAAGATGGACAACCTCGACCGGCTGGCCGAGGTATTGCAGCAGTTCGACGTGATCGGCCTGCAGGAGGCCGATGCCGGCAGCCTGCGTTCGGGCTTCCTCAACCAGACCCGCTATCTCGCCGAAACCGCCGGCATGCCGTTCTGGAGCCATCAGCCGAACCGGGCGATGGCGCGGCTGGCGCATTCGGCGAACGGCCTGATCAGCCGGCTGAAACCCCATTCGGTGCTGGATTACCCGCTGCCCAGCCGCATCCCCGGCCGCGGCGCGTTGCTGGCGCAGTTCGGCGAAGGCGACAGTGCGCTGGCGGTGATGATCGCGCACCTTTCCCTGAGCGCGCCGGCACGCACGCGCCAGCTCGGCTTCATCGCCGAACTACTGCAGGACTTTCCCCATGCGATCCTGATGGGCGATCTGAATACCGAACCGCATAGCGCCGAGATGACCCACCTGTTCGCCAAATGCAATCTGCAGCCACCGGCTCGACCGACGCTGACCTTTCCCAGCTGGAAGCCGCGGCGGGCGCTGGATCACATCCTAACCTCGGCCACGCTGCGGATCGACAAGGTCTGGACGCTGCCCCAGGCCTTTTCCGATCACCTGTCGCTGGCCGCTGAAATCCACCTGCCGTCGCACGTCGGCGGCATGATATCCACCAGGGGCCGTCGCCAATGACGCCGTACTGGCGGCGGGCAGCGGCATGGCTGGGACTGCTGGTGGTGGCGCTGGGTGCCGCATCGCTGCGTTACCGCCTGATCGAATCCAGTGCGATTGGCGAGTTGTGCAGCAGCGAGCATGGCCCGGCCTGGTGTGACTGGCGTCAGTGGCTGGTGCTGGGTTTTCAGCATCATGCGGGCAACATAAGCGTCTATGGCGTCATCGCCCTGATGGCCACCGCGCTGGCGCTGTTGTCGAAGCGCCCCTGGCCGGCATGGCTGGCTGCCGCAACGGGCACGTTCGCACTGCTGCTGTATTGCTTCGAACCCGGTGCGCTGGCGTTGCTGATCGGCTGCCTACGCCTGCTGCGTCTGCAGGCGCAGCCGCCCACGCCACCACTCGGCCAGCACCGGCAGCGCGATCAGTAGATTCAGTCCCAGCCATATCCAGGCCACCGGCGTCAGCCACACTTCCTGCGCCAGCACGACCACCGCCAGCACCGGCACCACGACGGCGAGAAAACGCTCCTCCAGCGACGGCATCGACATCGCATGCCGACCAGCCAGCCAGCCCACCAGCGCGTGCGCGATGCACGGCAGCATGAACAGGCCCAGCGGAAAATCGCGATAACGGCCATCGAACACCAGCAGCAAGCCGTAGAACGCCAGCACGAACAGCCAGCCGAAACGCAGCCAGCGCGGCAACGGCGACGACATGCCGCCCGCCATCTGCGCCGCCATCCAGCGCGCCAGCCACAGCGCACTGATCAGGGCCAGCGCACAGGCCAGCAACGACACCGACCACTCCCACGGATCGCGGCAGGCAAACAGCATCTGCCGGAACTGCCATGCCAGCGCGCAGCCACTGGCGAACCCGGCCAGTTTCAGCGCCAGCCAACCGCGCCAGCCACGCCAGCGACGATGCCAGGCGCCGACCAGCGCGAACAAGCCAGTACCCGTCGCACCCGCCAGCCAGCCAGCCCACCAGTGCGGCTCCTCGGTCACCGGCCCTTCCATCGCGAACTTCGGCCGCGCCTGTGCATCGAAGATCCCCCAGTAACCGCCAGCGGTACCTTCCTGCTCACGTTTCCATGGCTGGTCGAACGCTTCGATCACGTTGTACGGCATGCTCACCGTAGCCGCGTAACGCAGGAATTCGCGCAGGTAGCGCGCCTCGTTGATCAGGCTTGCACTTGCCGCCTGGCGCGGCCGTCCGGCGCTGGGCCAGCCGGTTTCGCCGATCATCACGCGACGACCGGGAAACGCCTGCTGCACCTTCGCATACACCATCGCCACGTGCTCCACCGCGCGCTCCGGCGACACCGGCGTGTCCTCCCAGTAAGGCAGGATGTGGATGGTGAGGTAATCGACCGAACCAGCCAGCTCGGGATGGCGCAACCAGAATTCCCACACGTCGGCATACGTCACCGGCACGCTGATGGCAGCGCGCACTTCGTGCAGATAGCCGGCCACTTGCGACGAGGAAAGTTCACCACGCAAAAGCACCTCGTTGCCGACGATCACACCACGCAGCACGTGCGGGTATTTGTGCGCTATCGAAATGCCAAGCCGGACCTGCTCATCGTTCGCCTTCCTGTCGGCGCCCAGCCAGATGCCCAGCAGCACCTTCATGCCGTAGCGATTGGCAATTTCCGGCACGGCGCTCAGGCCCTGCCCCTGCGAATAGGTGCGCACGCAGTCGAAACGCTGCGACAACGCACGCAGATCCTCATCAATGCGTTCGGGACTGATGAAGGCGTTCGGATCGAGCGGTGTCTCGCCTGCCTTGCGGAACGGCGCGTACGACACGCAGGCAATGCGCGCCGACGGCGCATCCGGCAATGACACCGGTCGCCCCACGGCCCACCACCAGTACGCACCAGCCAGTGCAGACAGGACCAGCGCCAGCCACGCGAGTCCGTATCGGTGATTGACAGGCGAGGAGGCTGACGACATGCCGATTCCGTAGATGCTGACGACGAGGCGCGTCAGCTTAACAGGCGCATCCGCGTGCCGACGCCGCATGTTCATCTGACGCCACGGAGGCATGAATTAGACTGCCAGTGGATCGACCGCAGGAGTTCGCATGTTTTCTCGTTCACCCGCGCGGCACGCGCTGCTGGCTGGCCTGTTGCTGACTGCCGGCTGCCTGCTCGCCGCCACTGCCGCCACGACCAGCGAACCCTCGGCTGACCAACGTGCCGCATTCAAGCAGGCTTATGCCGCCGCACAACAGGGTGGCGACAGCTGGCGCAGCATGGCCACCGGCCTGCGCGACTATCCGCTGTATCCGTACCTGCAGGCCGCCGCGCTCGAGCACGACATCCAGCAGACCGACCGCGCCACCGTCGAGTCATATCTGCAGCAATACCCGGACTGGATTCCCGCCGCCGACCTGCGCCGCGACTTCCTGCTGGAACTGGCGCGACGCCAGGACTGGGACAGTTTCCTCGCGTTGTACCAACCTGGCCTCAGCGACACACTGAGCTGCGACGCGCTGCAAGCGAAGCTGGCGAACGGTGGTGCGCTGGATTTCGACAAGGACCTGGCGCCGCTGTGGGCGAAGCCGAACCTGCCCGGTGCCTGCGATCCGGTGCTGAATGCCGCGCACGATCAGGGCCTGCTCACCAGCGCCCGGCTATGGACACGGATCGATCGCGCCGCCGATGCCGGTCAGCCCGGCACCATCGCCAGCCTGGCCAACTGGCTGCCGGCGAATGACAGCGCCACTGCACAACGGTTCGCGCTGGCCCTGCGCGATCCGGCGAGTGCCGCAACGGCCGCTGCCAGTTGGCCGGATACCTCACGCAATACACAGGCCGTCACGCTGGCCTTGAGTCGGCTGGCCCGGCGCCAGTCCGACACTGCCGACAGCGCATGGCAGCAGTTGCAAACCCGCTTCAGCTTCAGTGAGCCGCAGCGCAACCAGATCCTGCATGCACTGGCGCTGTTCCATGCCACCGATTACGACGATGGCGCGCTAGCCCGACTGATCGCCCTGGCCGCCACCGCGCAAACCGATGCCAGTCGCGAATGGCGCGTACGCGTCGCGCTGGCGCAACAGGAATGGCCGGCGGTATTGGCCGCGATCAACGCGATGCCACCCAGCCAGCAGCAGAATGGCGAGTGGCGCTACTTCCGCGCCCGCGCGCTGGCCGCCACCGGCCAGACCGCACAGGCGCAGGCGCTGTACGCCAACCTGGCCAGGGAAACCACGTTCTTCGGCTTCCTCGCCGCCGACCAGCTCGGACAGCCCTACGCGATCTGCCCACGTGCACCGATCGACGACCCGCAGCAGGAGCAGGCGCTGCTTGCGCAACCCAGCCTGCAGCGCGCATTCGAGCTGTTCGCGGTGGACCTGCCGAAGCTGGCGCGGCGCGAATGGGCACGCGCCCTGGATGACGCCGACGAACGCACGCAGGTGCTTGCCGTCGAACTGGCGGACGCCCGCGGCTGGTACGACCGCGCGGCATTCACCCTCAACCACGACGAGGCGATGCGCTACTACACGCTACGCTTCCCGCTCGCCAGCCAGGATGGCGTGGTGGCACAGGCCGAGCAGGCCGGCATCGACCCCGCCTGGGCCTACGGCATCCTGCGCGCGGAAAGCGCCTGGGTGAGCGACGCGCGTTCCGGTGCTGACGCGCGCGGCCTGATGCAACTGGTGCCAGCCACCGCCGAGCTGGTCGCCAAGCGCAACGGCCTCAACTGGGGCGGTGGCGAGACGCTGTATGACCCGGCCGTCAATATCGAACTCGGCACACGCTACCTCGCGCAGGTGGCAGAGCGCTTCAACGGCGCCCCTTGGCTCGCCAGCGCTGCCTACAACGCCGGCCCCAACCGCGCGGATCAATGGGTGGCCGCACGCAGCCAGCTGCCACCCGACCTGTTCATCGCCACCATCCCGTTCAAGGAAACCCGCGAATACGTGGCGCGCGTGATGGACTTCAGCGTGATGTACGACTGGCGCCTGCATGGCAAGGCCGTACCGCTGAGTTCGCGGCTGAGCGCGATCGGCCAGCCGTATGAACTGCCGGACGCCACCACGGTGCGCAGGTCAATCGACTGCCCGCCGCCTGCACCGGTCAGCGCACCGGCCGGCGCCACCTCCACGCCGCAGGCTTCACCATAGAGAGAGCGTCAGTTCTGCTTCAAGGATCGATCCGCATGGCCGCTTTGTCATCCTCGGCGACATCGCGGTCACGCTGGTTGAGTTATTCCTGTCGTTGGAAACCGGCGTGGCCACGATATCGACAAGCTGTCGCGCGGAAGGACACATGGTAAAGACAACGCCTGAGCCCGAGCTTCTCCGAGGGGTGCTGAAGCACGAGCTGGCCGATGCAAGTGAGGTGCTGCACGGGTCGCAACCGCATGCTGACGCGTGACGATCATTGACACATTGCGCACGCCCTCCGCCCCTCAGCCTAGCTGATAGTCGGGACTCGACTTTGCAGCATACCGATTATGGCCTGACTGGCGAGTTCGACAACACGCTCCATCCGGCTGGGTAATCCTGATAGTAGTAACCGGGCTGTGAGGCAGGAAATCCCAGCAATTGGGAAGAGTTGAAGGCGCCGCTGCCGTTGTTCTGCCACAGGTACAGATCGTTGGCTGAGCTGGTCCAGAGAATGCTGGCTGTACCGCCTGAGAACCTGTCTATGGCGGCGACGTGATAACCCGCACTGATCGGCATGATCTGGTACCCGGTACGCGTGCTGCCATTCATCAACCAATAGGCGAACTGATGGGTCGAATCGTTCGTCCAGATCAGGTCGGCACGTTGATCGCCATTGATGTCACCACTACCCACAAGCTGCCACCCGGCGGGGTAGTCGAGTCCCCGAGCGCTGGTGAATGCACCTGCGCCGTTGTTCATCCAGAAGTAGAGGTCATTGGCCGCACTGGTCCAGACCAGATCGACATAGCCGCTGCCCGTGAAGTCGCCGATGGCGGCAATGTAGTAGCCGGGCGTGACGGGAATGATTTTTGTGCTGACGACTGTCGCGCCATTCATCAGCCAGTACGAGAACTGATGGGTCGAATTGTTGATCCACAGGAGATCGGCGGTGCCATCGCCATTGATGTCGCCTGTTCCAACCAAGGTCCAGCCGGCCGAGTAGCTGGGACCTTGAACGGAACTGTACGAGCCGGAACCGTTGTTGATCCAGAAATAGAGGTCATTAGCCGCGCTGGTCCAGATCAGGTCACTGCTTCCGTTACCGCTGAGATCGGCGACAGCAGCAATTCGATAGCCGGCTGCCACGGATGCGACCTTGTTGCCGATCGGGTTGGAGCCCTGCATCAACATGTAAGCGTATTGGCCAGTCGACGTGTTCTGCATGACGATGTCGGCCATGCCATCACCGTTGATGTCCGAAGTTGGCTCACCTGGCGCATTGAATGCAGCCACCACGGGCATCGTTTGATTCAACGCCAGTGTTTGATTGGCCTGGATGGGGTCGCCGCAGGGATTGCCATTGCAAAGGGTAATGTTCGGATCGGCAAAATAGGGGACCGACTGCTGATTCCCGGTTCCATAGGCCATGATCGTAAAGAAGCTGCCCGTTGTCAGCGTCTGTCGCCATCCGTAGGCATACGTAAACGCACCGGGCCCGGAAGCATCTGCTTGGTCATGGGCAAGGCCCATGTTGTGGCCCATCTCATGAGCAAGCGTGATGTCGAGGCAGTAAGAACCGCTGTCGCTGCCATCACCAATGGTTGAGTATCCGTAAGGCGCTGATGCGACCGTGAAAGGGGCCAGGTTTGCACCATTTAGATATCCAAGACCGCAAAGCCCCCCTTGGCCCGTCTTGGAAAACGGGCGCACCAGGCTTACCAGATCCGCTCCCAGTGCTTTGCGCCTCGCACGCAGTGAGGCAAGGGGGCCTGCAGGCGAATTGTTGGTCAGGTCATCAAGTACCTGGTTGTCGTCACTCGCATCGGGATAATTGACTGCCACCGTGCCAACCAGTCGCACGCGGCTGTTGACTTGGCTATCCGAATACGCCTGATTAGCGACAGAAATCAGGTAATTGAGACGGGTGATTACCGCGGAGGTCGATCCCAACGCCGTGACCATCCCGGGCGTGTAGCCAAGCAGAACATCAATAGTGGGAGTGGTGGTGCTTGAAGTGGCTGCAACTATGGCCGCCCGGGTTTGTGCCGCGGCATGGTCACTGACTTGCACTTGCGGAGGCAGGCGATAGTCAATGGGCGGCGACGGCATAAGTTTCTGTACTTGTGCGCGTTCCGCTGCTGCCTGGTCATCCTGCTGGGCGATATAGGTTTTGCCGTTCTGGGTAATGAGGCGTAGTGGTTTACCCTTTGTCGACAACAGCGATCCGAAGGTCGCATCCTTGCCGAAAGTAATTATCACGCTACGTTCGCTACCGGGGGTGCTCACCTCGCCGACCCAGGTTTGATTGCCGTCGCGTTGCGCCTCCACTCGAACGGTTTTCGCAAAGATATGCTCGCCATCCGGGGTTGTTACCCACACACCACCCTCGGCTGAAGCGGCTTCTGCCCAACCCTTTTGGATGTCTACCGGATAGAACCGCTCGGTGCCTTGGAGAAAGCTACTTTGCGTGGCAATACGACTGAACAATTCTGATGTTGCTGCGGTACAGACGCTGCAACTGGCGAACGACAAAATCGCGAACAGCACCTTACCCATGGCTTCCCCCTGTTAACTCCCTAGGCTCAGACTTTAGCGAAATCTGGAACAGTTTTCGTAATCCCTTGTTCACGTGGCGAAACGTGTTCCTAGCTGCAAGAGCCCCGCCGATGTCGCTCCGCTACCTTGGCTTGCTCAACCGGGACATCCGTTGGCAGAATCCCTAGGACGGGTCCCGTTTTGCCACATCCACCATGCATGGGGACGGTGGCAATCAAAATCCAAAATCACCGCGGCCCGGCTCAATCACCCGGCAGCAGATGCTCCTGCACTAGCTGGCTGGTGGATTCGCTCAACCGGCCCTGACTATCGAAGTGCAGCACCACCACCCAGTTGTAGACATCGCCCGGCCAGGTCTTGCGCCCCAGCAACTGCTTGGCATCACCGCCCAGGGCCTCGATCAGCTTCACGATATGCCCGTGATGCCAGGCGATCAGCACCACCGGTGCGTTGTTCTTCTTGCGCAACTCCTTGGCCAGGTCGTCGACCTGATCGTCGGCCCAGGGTTGCTCGATCGGCAACTGCAGGCGGGCAGCCAGCGGCGTCAGCGTGAGCCGGGGACGCATGCTCGCCTTGCTGTCGCTGGTGGCGATCAGGCGCTGTGGCAACAACGTGCCGCCATCGAGCTGGAACGGATCGAAATAACTGGCGTAGGCCTGCGCTCGCTGCTCGCCACGCGGACTGAGGCCATTACCCTGGTCGGGCTTTTCGGCGTGCCGGATGATCAGCACGGTGACATCACGCAGACCGCGCGTGTCCTTGTCGGCATGGTGCGCGGACACCAGCACGGGCCATAGCAACAACACCCAGAGAAGTTTGCGTAGCTGCATGATCCGGATTCCATGTGGGAAGTGCGCGCCAGAATATCAGCGCGATCACGCCGTCGTGGCCACGGGGCTGAACGGATGCCGAAGCGACGATGTGATGCGCGTCGACGGGCGGCCGCATGGCAGAATCCCGCCATGCACATCTATCTGGTCGGCGGCGCGGTCCGTGACAAATTGCTGGGGCGGCCGGTGGTCGATCATGACCATGTGGTGGTCGGCGCGCTGCCCGAGGACCTGCTCGCGCTGGGCTACCAGCCGGTGGGCAAGGATTTCCCGGTGTTCCTGCACCCCGGGACCGGTGAGGAATATGCGCTGGCGCGCACCGAGCGCAAGACCGGACGCGGTTATCACGGCTTCGTGTTCCAGGCCGATGCTTCGGTGACGCTGGAACAGGATCTGGCCCGACGCGACCTCACCATCAATGCGATCGCCGAAGATGCGCAAGGTGTACTGACCGATCCGTATCACGGCGTGAGCGATATCGAGGCGCGCGTGCTGCGGCATGTGTCGCCCGCGTTCGTGGAAGACCCCGTACGCGTGCTGCGGGTGGCGCGCTTCGCAGCGCGCTTCGCGCCGCTGGGCTTCACGGTGGCCGACGAAACCATGGCGTTGATGCGGCAGATGGTCGACGACGGCGAAGTGGATCACCTGGTGCCCGAGCGCGTGTGGGCGGAAACGCGCAAGGCGCTGGGCGAACCGCAGCCATCGGCGTTCCTGCGCGTGCTGCGCGAGTGCGGCGCGCTGGCGGTGCTGTTTCCTGAAGTGGATGCATTGTATGGCGTGCCGCAGCGCGCCGAGTTCCATCCCGAGATCGACTCCGGCGTGCATCTGGAAATGGTGCTGGACGCGGCAGCGCGGCTGGCACCGGGCGACGACCTGGTCGGCTTCTGCGCATTCACGCATGACCTCGGCAAAGCGTTGACGCCAGCGGACGAACTGCCACGTCATGTCGGGCACGAGCATCGCGGCGTGGCACCGCTGCGCGCACTGACTTTGCGATTGAAGGTCCCGACCGAACACGCCGCGCTGGCCGAGCTGGTCTGCCGCGAGCATCTGAATGCGCACCGCGCGTTCGATCTGAAACCGGCCACCGTGCTGAAGCTGCTCGGCGCGCTCGATGCACTGCGTCGTCCCACGCGGCTGGACACCTTCCTGGCCGCCTGCGAGGCCGACAAGCGTGGCCGGCTGGGCCATGAACACGACGCTTACCCGCAGGCGGGGTACTTGCGCGCAGCGCATGCCGCAGCGGCGGCCGTGGAGGCGAGTGCATTTGTCGAACAGGGGCTGGCCGGTCCGGCCATCGGCGCAGCCATGGCGACGGCCCGCACCAAGGCGATCGCCGCCGTAAAAACTAACCATCCGCCAAGCTGATCCGCGGTATAAAGCCGGGATAAAGATTGCCCGCAGCGGGCATCCTTCGATCTCACGTTCTGTTGGAGCTGCCCGTGTCCCGCGCATTCACCCGAGTCTCGCCCCTGCGTCAGCGCTTCCGCCCGCTCTGGTGGCTGGCGATCACCTTCGTGCTGATCTCCTTTGTCACCCGCGTGGCACTGCTGGTCATGTCCGGCCAGGAAATACCGCACACGCCACTGAACCTGCTGTACGCCTTCGGGGTGGGCCTGGGCTACGACCTGGTCACCTTCATCTACGTGGCATGGCCGATGGTGCTGATGCTGTGGCTGGTGCCGGCGCGGCGCGCGGTGATTTCCGGCCCCGGCCTGTGGTTGCTGTACCTGGTCGGCATGGCGCTGCTGTACGCGGCCTGCCTCGGCCTGGTGTTCCTGCTGTGGCACGTGCATGTGCACGAGTCGTGGCCGCTGATCGTGCTGTTCCTGTTCTTCCTGCCGATGCCGGCGCTGGCGTACTCGGCGCGCAGCGGCCAGTGGGCGATGTACGTGATGGGCCTCGTACTGCTGTACGGACTGTTCTTCGTGGCGGCATCCGAGCTGGTGTTCTGGAACGAGTTCAGCGTGCGCTTCAATTTCATCGCGGTGGATTATCTGGTCTATACCACCGAGGTGATCGGCAATATCCAGGAGTCCTATCCGATCGGGCGCTGGATGGGGCTGCTGATGGTGGCCGCCCTGGTGGTGTTCGTGCTGACCAAGCGCGGCCTGCGCACGCGTGATGAAGGCAGCCGTTTCTGGCAACGCAGCAAGCTGGCGCTGGTGTGGCTGGTGCTGACCGTGCTTTCGCTGTTCGCGGTCAACAGCGGCATGAAGGATCGCACCGGCAACAGCTACGTCGACGAGCTGGCCGGCAACGGCATCTACCAGTTCTTCGCCGCGTTCCGCAGCAGCCATCTCGATTACGCGAAGTTCTACCAGACCCTGCCGGAAGATCGGGCGTTCGCCATTCTGCGCGACAACCTGAAGGCACCGAACGCGAGCTTCGTCAGCGACGACCCCAAGGATCTCACCCGCGCGATCACCCACGTCGGGCCGGAGAAGCATCTCAATGTGGTGCTGATCAGCGTGGAAAGCCTGTCCGGCGATTACCTGGGCACGTTCGGCAACAAGGAAAACCTCACGCCGTATCTCGACTCGCTGGTCAGCCAAAGCGTGTTCTTCGACAACATGTACGCGAACGGCACGCGCACCGTGCGCGGACTGGAAGCGCTGTCGCTGTCGGTGCCGCCGACGCCGGGTGACTCGCTGATCCGCGAGCACAACAATGAAAACCTGTTCTCGATCGCCGACATCTTCAACGATCGCGGCTACCAGTCGGACTTCGTCTACGGTGGCTACGGCTACTTCGACAACATGAATTACTTCTTCAGCCACAACGGCTACAAAACGGTGGATCGTGGCGACATCCCGAAGGACGCGGTGATCCACAGCCAGAACGTGTGGGGTGTCTCCGACGAGGATCTGTACACGCTGGCGTTGAAGCAGATGGATGACGCGCAGGCCGCCGGCAAGCCGTTCTTCCTGCACATCATGACCACCTCGAACCATCGGCCGTATACCTACCCGGCCGGCCGGGTGTCGCAGATCGCGCCGTCACGTCCCGGCGCGGTGGCGTACACCGACTGGTCGATCAAGGACTTCATCCAGCGCGCGCGCAGCAAGCCGTATTTCGACAACACCGTGTTCGTGATCACCGCCGACCACTGCGCCTCCAGTGCCGGCAAGACTGCCATCCCGATCAACCATTACCATATCCCGCTGTGGATCTATTCACCGAAGAACTTCCCGCCGCAGCGTGTGCACACCTTGATGGGCCAGTTGGACATCCCGCCGACCCTGCTCGGCATGCTCAACTTCAGCTATCGCACGCGCTTCTTCGGCCAGGACGTGTTCCAGCTGCCAACAGGCGGCGGCCATGCCCTGCCCGGCACCTACGAGAAGCTCGGCTACCTGCGTGACAACGTGCTCACCGTGCTGGAACCACGCCGCAAGCTGGAGCAGTTCACGCCCGATTACACCACCGGGGATGCCACGCCGATCCAGCCGGTGAACCAGGCGATGGTCGATCAGGCGATCGCCTACTACCAGGTCTCCAGCGACCTGTTCAAACGTGGTCAGTTGGTGCGCCGCCCCAGCGACGCGACGCCGGTGCAGCCATTGCCGCTGCCGGCGCCTGCCGCGTCGGTACCGGCATCCGCCACTTCGGCACCAGCACCTAGGGGCTCGACAGCAGCGCCGGCAACGGCCGGCACAGCGGCAATCGCGCACTGAGCGAGTCTCTACCCGATGTCGTCAGCCGACGGCATCGGGTTACCAAGGACAGCTACAACCGGCCACCTTGGTCAGCAGCGAGCAGTTCCGCCGGAAGCGGCAACACGTCTAGGCCGCGGGCCAGCAACATCGCCTGGAAGCGTTCGCCCATCTGGTCGGGCAGCATCAAACGCTTCACCTGCTGCGCCAGCCGGTAACGGCTGTGCTCGTCGGCGATCTTCGCCTGCTCGCATTCGAAGATGTCCTGCAAGCCGGCACCGATCAGAAACTGCGCCTGCGGCAGATACGCGGCCACGCCGAAGCCCGCACTGTTGCCTGCTTCGGCCAGCGCGGTGAAATCGACCGAGGCGGTGAGGTCGTTCAGACCCGGCAGGTACAGTGGGTCGTTGTGTGCGTGATGACGGTAATGCGCCATCAAGGTGCCATCGTCGCGCTCGGGCAGATAGAACTCGCGGCGCACGTAACCGTAGTCGACGAACAGCATCAGGCCAGCGACCAGCGAACCGGCTATCGCCTGAATCCAGTACGGCAGCTGCGGCAGGATTTCCGAGCGGTAGCCCTCGCTGAAGTCGCTGCCGAGGTCGCGCTCGACATGACGCACCGCGCCGGCCACCAGCGCATCAGCCGGGCGATCGACGCGCATCAAACGACCTTCGCCATCCAGCGCCACATACTCCTCGTAGACCTCGCCGGCGCGCATCGCGAAGCGCGTGGCCGGCAACGCATCGATCACCTCGTTGGCAAACAGCACACCGCGCCAGTCCTGCTCGGGCGGGCGATCCAGCCATTGCACGCGGGCGTTGAGCTCGGCCGGGAGATTCGCGCGCAGGCGCTCGCGCTGACGTTCGCGCAGGTCGGCGCTGGGTTCGAGAATCAGGTACTGCCGCGGCAGCATGCCGCCAGCCGCCAGCGCCTTGAGCGCCACCTCGGCGAACGCGCCACTGCCGCCGCCAAGCTCCAGAAAATCCGCGTCGTCGCCCAGCATCGCCAGTACCGGCTGCACCGCATTGATCACGCAGCGCGCGAACAATTCGCCCAGTTCCGGCGCGGTGACGAAATCACCGGCTGCACCAAACTTGGTCTTGCCCGCGCTGTAGTAGCCGAGTCCCGGTGCGTACAGGCAACGCTCCATGTATTGCGAAAAAGGCAATGGCCCGTGCGAGGCGATCTGTTCGCGCAGCAACTGCAACAGGTGGTCGGAATGTGCGCGTTCGTCAGCGCTCGGTTCGGGGAGTTGCGATCGCATGGGTCTTGCCGGCAGCAAAAAATCGCCGCAAGCATAGCGGAAGGGACGCATCACGCGTCCCTCGCCGTGTTCCCGCAGAAGCGAACCGTGTTTCGATCAGAAATCTTTCTGCAGGCTCAGGTACAGGCCGCGGCGCGGGCCGTACTGCGGCGCGCCGACGCCGATGCCGGTGCCGTCACGCAGCTCGTAGGTGCGGTCCAATGCATTGATCAGCGCCAGTTGCGTGTGAAGCTGGCCGAAATGATCGAACGTGAAGTCGTGCGAGACGTTGAGGTTGAGCTGGAAGTAGTCCGGCAAGGTGCCACCGTTCGGCACGGTACCGTCCTTGCGCAGGCCGGTACCGAACAGGTAGTCGGCGCCCAGCTTGGTGGTATCGCCCAGCGCGTAATTGAAGCCGCCGGACGAGGTGTATTTCTGGTCGTGGTCGAGGTAGATGTAGTTGTTGGCGATGTAGGCCAGATCTTCCGGACTGAAATTGTACTGGCTGGTCATCACGTCCTTGCCCATCGCCTTGGTGTAGGAGAAGTTGAAATAGGCCGAGAACGGACCAGAGGTGTAGTTCGCCGTGAACTCGGCGCCACCGACACGGCCGTACTTGTAGTTGAAGGTGGAGTACACGAGTGCCGCGCCGAACTGGCCTTCGTCCTGCAGACGGCTCACCTTGCGGTAGTAGGTGTCCAGGCCCAGCGTCCAGTCGCTGCCGATGTTCTGCGAGACGCCGGCATCGAAGTAATTCGAGCGCTCGGCCAGCGGCGTGTTGTCGCCATAGTTCTTCACCGCGTTGGTGGTGCCGGCAAACGCAGCGAGATCCGTGGTGGAAATCAGCTCAGTGGCAGGCGGCGTGAAGTAGCGCGAGTAGCCGGCGTGCACGGTGGTGGTGCTGGTTGCCTGCCACACCATGCCCAGGCGCGGGCTCAACTGGCTGGCGGTGGTATTGAACGCCTGGTACTGGTCGCCGCGCAGGCCATAGTTCACCGTCCAGTTCTGGCCGATGTTCCACTCATCCTGCACATAGGCCGACCAGGTCCTGGCGGTGATCTGATCGCCGGTGAAGATGTTGAACGGCACCGTGCTGGCCTGAGTGCCGTCCGGATTGGCCGGGAACACCAGCGAATTAGTGTTCGTGGCAGCCTGGTCGAAAGAACCATAGAGACCGTAGCGCAAAGTATGGTTCTCGCCCCACGGCATCGAGAAGTCCGCCTGCAAGGTGCTGGCGCGATCGCTCTGGTTGATCGCGCCGGCGACACCGTTGAACATCAGGTCGCCGATGTCGTCCGGCAGGTATTGCAGGCCACTGAAGCGCTGGCCCAGCGAGACCTGGTAGTCGGTACTGCCGAACTTGCCCTGCAGCGCCAGCACGCCGAAGCGGGTCTGCTCGTTCTGGCGCTCGTCCAGGTTGGCGGAGTTGAAGTCGACCGTGTCCAGATAGCCGAACTGCGGTGTCTGATCCGGGTTGTTGGGGATCTGGAAGCGGTTGTTGGCCATGCCGAACAGGAAGCTCAGGCGCGTGTCGCTGTCGATCAGGTAACTGATGTCGCCAAACGCCTTGGTCTGGTTGGTGTGATCGTGGATCGGCGTGCGGCTGGCCGTCGGGTTCTCGATGCCGACATCGTTCTGCGTGTAGTTCGCCGTGAAGAACGCGCTCCACGGGCCGCTGCTGCCCCACAGCGAAACGTTGGGATTGAACGTGCCGAACGAACCGGCGGTCACGCCGACGCTGCCGCCATTGCCCAGTGCGCTGCCGCTCTTGGTGGTGATGTCGACCACCGCCGCGGTGCGCAGACCGTACTGTGCCGGCAGCGCGCCATCGAGCAGGCTGACACTCTGGATCGTGCGCGCGTCCAGGCTCTGGCCAAAGCCCGAGATCGACTCGGGAATGATCACGCCGTCGATGCGGTACTGCAGGTTGGCGTGGTCGCCGCGCACGTGCAGGCCGCCGTAGGAATCCTGCACCACGCCCGGCGCCTGCAACAGCACCTGGTTCATCGGCGTGGAGGCGCCCAGCGGCAAGGCCTGGATCGCCTTCTGGTCGATCACGTACTGGCTGCTGCCGGTATCCGGCGACAACGCGTTGCGCGCCTTGTCCAGCTTGGCCGACACCTCGATGGTGCTGAGATCCTTGGTCGTGGGCTGTGGGTTGCCGGTACCGTTATCCGCCGGCTCGTCCATGGCAGCAGTGGCCGTGGTCGCCGAGGGGGACGTATCGGTGGCATGAACGGCGGTCGTGGCCAGCGCAACGGCAAGACTCAGTGCAAGCAGGGAGGGTTTCATCATGAATTCCAGCAGGGACAAGAGAGGAATGGTCTATTTCGTAATGTTATAACATTACCAAGCATTCGTCTCGCCCACCTGCGCCAGAAGTCATGCCTGCAGACGTGGCATACCGGGGACCAGTTGTCGCCGGCCATTGAGTCCGGCTTCACACCGCTCCTCTAGACTGCGGACATACGCCTATTCACGGCGCGATCCTCTTACGGAGCCCCGCATGGCCAAGCACAGTGAGAACGTTCCGGCCGTCATCGCACCGGCCGATCACAACCGGGTGACCCAGGCCATCCTCGATTTCGTCAGCCGGGTGCCGGACAGCAAGGTCGGCAGCAGCAAGGATCCCGCCACCGAGGCGCGCCGGCTGGCCCAGCGCGCGGCCCAGCGCGCAGCACTCACCGCCGGTTCGCTGGCACTGCCGCCGGGACCGCTGGGCTGGCTGACCCTGCTGCCGGAGCTGATCGCGATCTGGAAGATCCAGGGCCAGATGGTCAGCGACATCGCCGCCGCCTACGGCCGCAATCACACCTTGGGCCGCGAACAGATGCTGTGGTGCCTGTTCCGGCATACCGCCGCGCAGGCCTTCCGCGACCTGGTCGTGCAGATGGGTGACCGCCTGGTATTCCGCCGCATGTCCTACACCGTCGCGCAACGCGTGGCCAAGCAGGTCGGCGTCAAGCTCACCCAGCGCACGGTGAGCGAAGGCCTGTCGCGCTGGCTGCCGGTGATCGGCGCGCTCGGCGTCGGCGCCTATGCGTATTACGACACCGGGCAAGTCGCCAGTACCGCGATTGCCCTGTTCAGCGGCGATGTCGTGATGACCGACGAGGGCAACGAAGAGGCCGCGGAAACCGTCAAACCGGTACCACGCAAAAAGGCTTCCACAGTGCGCCGCGCGATGGACAAACTGGTCGACAAAGCGATGACCGGCGCCGCGCGCAAGGTCGCCAGTGCTGCACGCAAGGCCGCCAGCAGGAAACCGCGCTCGCCGAAGGCGGACTGATCGCCTGCCAGCGGATGACGCACCGCATGCTTTGCGGCAAGCTGTCCGCTGGATTGCCGCAGGAGCCGATGCATGAAGCCACACCATGAGCGACCCGTCGCGCTGATCACCGGTACGGGGCGGCGTGTGGGCGCGGTGATCGCACGCACGCTGCACGCGGCTGGCTACGACCTGGCGCTGCACTACCGCCACTCCGTCGATGACGCTCGCACCCTGGCTGATGAACTGGAACAGAAGCGCACTGGCAGCACGTTGCTTTTGCAAGCCGAACTGGCCGACATCCCTGCTCTACCCGCGTTGATCGAGCAACTATTGGCGCATTACGGCCGGCTCGATGCGCTGGTCAACAATGCCTCTGCGTTCTATCCCACACCACTGGGCACGGCGACGCCAACGCAATGGAAGGAGTTGTTCGCCTCCAACGCGCAGGCACCGTTCTTCCTCTGCCAGGCGGCGATTCCCGCACTGCGCGAAGCACGCGGCGGCATCGTCAACCTGCTGGACATCTACGCCGAGCGTCCTTTGGCGCAGCACACGCTGTACTGCATGGCGAAGGCTGCACAGGCCGCGATGACGCGCTCGCTGGCACTGGAACTGGGCCCCGAGATACGCGTCAACGGTGTGGCTCCAGGCGCTGTGCTGTGGCCCAGCGACGGCAAACCCTATGCCGACCAGCAGGCGATGCTGGCGCGCACGCCATTGCAACGGGTCGGCACACCGGACGATGTCGCAGGCGCGGTGCTGTGGCTGCTGCGTGACGCGCCGTTCGTTACCGGCCAGACCATCCGCGTGGACGGCGGCCGCACGCTTTCCGTATGAGTGACCATCCCCGTACGCAAGGACGGTCACGGCATCACGCTTATTTCTGCTTGCTGCGGAAGGCCTGCTCCAGCAAGGCCGGATCGAAACCCACACTGGCTTCACCAGACTCCACGTAGCGATACAGCGCAGCGGCATAAATGCCGTGCAGGGAAGACTGGACCAGCCCGAGCAGGATGAAGCCAAGCACCACCACAACCACGGCAAACACGATCGCCACGATGGATTGCGATGCGACCGCGCCACCGATCAGCACGGCAGCCACCAGCGCGGCCAGCAACATCAGCAGGCTGAACACCACGCCGATGCCGCCATTGCCGATCAGGTTCTCGCCCCAGCTGCGCTTGAGCAGTTCCACGCTGCGCTTGACCGCATCCACCGGCCCCACGTCCTGGCTGGCCAGGATCGGCACCACCAGAAACGTCGCCACCGTCCAGGCCAACCCAAGGAACCCGATCACCAGCCGTCCGATCAGGCCGAGCCGTTCCTGGACCATCCGCAGTACCAGACCAACGGTGGCCGCAATCAGCGCATAACCGAAGATGTGCGGCAGCCGCGCACGTGCCAGCGCAAAACCCGCCGCCACGCTGGTAGGCTCACCACGCAGATGCATCAGCGCCACGCCGGTCAGTGCGGTCTGGAAGAAGATGATCACGAAGTACTGCACCAGATAGAACGCGAACATCAGCAGATACGCACCCAACGACATGCGCTGATGGAAATCCTGCCCGACATGTTCGCCACCGATCGCCATCACTGCGACCGGGATCAGGAAACTCGCGGCCACCAGCAGCGTGCACAGCCCCGACAGCATCGGAAACACCAGCAATGACTTGTCAGAGCGCAATACCGTCGCGCTCGCCTTCATCAAGGCCCAACTGCGTGCAAATTTTCCAGCCATGTACGTCGCCCCCGCGTCCGTGGATTGTGAAGGTGCCTTTCTAACACCAGTCATCAACGCGCGACAGTGCGGACACTCAGTCCGGCAACGACTCGACAATCAGTGGCTCGTGTTCCGCCGGAAACGCCGCCCACAGCTCGGTCATGCTGAGGCCGCTCAGCGGATGCCGGAACGT
Organism: Rhodanobacter sp. C01; assembly: GCF_002001045.1. Classification (GTDB taxonomy): domain Bacteria; phylum Pseudomonadota; class Gammaproteobacteria; order Xanthomonadales; family Rhodanobacteraceae; genus Rhodanobacter. The sequence goes on from NZ_MUNR01000008.1 coordinate 179,195, forward strand.
CGGCGCGATATCCGCGATCGGTCGCAGCACGAAGGCGTGCCTCAGCTCCTTGCGCGGAATCTGCAGATGCCCCGGTCCGTCGAGCACGAGTGCGCCATAGAACACGATGTCGATATCCAGCGTGCGGTCGGAATAGCGTGGTACATCCCGACGGCGACCGTGACGATCCTCCAGCGCATGCAACCAGTCGTTCAGCGCTTCGGGCGACAAGTCGGTATCCAGTCCCACCGCCAGATTGATGAAATCCGCGCCGTCGAAACCCACCGACTTGCTACGATACGCCGGCGATACCGAGATCGCGCCGAAGCGATCACGCAACGCAGTGATAGCCGCAGGCAGGTAGCGTCGCGGTTCGAGGTTGGAGCCCAGACTCAGGTAAACCTGCGCCATCAGTCCGGCCGCGTGCCGCGTTCGATCCGCACGCCGACCGCCTTCGCGCCGCGCACCGCACCGGGCTTGGACAGCTTCAGCCGCACCCAGCTGACCCCGAACTCCTCGCGAATGATAGCCACGCAACGCTCGGCCAGCGTCTCGACCAGACCGAAGCTCGATTCGCTCACATAGCCGATCAGGCGCTTGGAGACGTCCTTGTAGTTCAACGTGAGCGCGATGTCGTCGCCGGCTGCCGGAACCGTATTGTCGAACGCCATCTCGATATCGAACGACAGCGTCTGGCGTATGCGGCGCTCCCAGTCGTAGATGCCGATGACGGTTTCGATGCGCAGGTCTTCGATGAAAACGATATCCATGAGGCTGATCACTCGGGCTGTAACTGCACAGGGTCGACGGACTGGCACGCGGATGCAAGTCTTAGGGTCATGTGACGGCAATCACGCGGCACGCATAGATGGACGCCCCATTGCATTCAATGCTCAAACGCGTCTTGTCGAATCAATCAAACGCTAAGGTGAGCTTGCATCACTCGGCTGCGAGTTTCTTGCAAAGACTGGACCCATCAATAACCATGAGGTCCTGCTGTCACAAAATCCGGCACCACCACGGCAAAGTGAAGAAACCCTGATCTCCGGTGCTGCAGTCGTGCCCGCAAATACATAATGCACCGCCATGGCGTATTCCGAATCCATATCGGCAAATAACCACCATTCACGAACTATTCCTTGATTGTCGCGAATGGGGAAATTCTGGATTTTTCCACTCGGACTAAACCCTATCGGTTCGCGCAAGGCTGTCGATACAGCCAGCAGGGCATCATCAACCGAGGAATATGGTATTGCGTGAATGTCCAGTACAGAGCGCGCATGTATGTAGTTCGCTGGCCAATCCTTTGGCACCAGCCATTTGTCCACACTGAAGTTGACTGGGATGCGCGCGTAGCCCGACACCGCTAATCCATTCTTGCGCCCTGGAATGAAGTGCCACTGGCGCACTGCATTGATTGCAGCGTCATCAAGCTCGGGGTAGGCCGCATATTTATCGACCCTTGCATGTGCCACCTGACCGTCTGACTTCACCAATACCATTACAACAACGGTGCCCTGGATGCCGTAAATGGTATCAAATCCCGGGTACACCGGCTGAACCCGAGTACTCATGTCATAGGTTATGGCTCGGGTTGTCGGTTGCGTTTGCACCTGCTGTGTCATGGAAACAACTACCGGCTTGGCCGTATTGCTTACGGTATTCGTCGCGCAGTCAGATAGTGCCAACGCACTCATAACAGCCACGATCAGATTACGCATTGATCCCCCTTGATCAAATATTCACATAAGAGCATTGATTAACGTCGAACGAACAGGCACTAGCGAGCCCCGGACCGACCCTTTTTCCCGCAAGGTGTCGTGCGATGATATTGCATGACCGCCTTCAGCTCGCTCCCGCTCAAACCCGCCCTGCTCACCAGCATCGAGACGCTCGGCTACGCCACGATGACGCCGGTGCAGGCGCAGAGCCTGCCGCCGATGCTGGCAGGGCGTGACGTGATCGCGCAGGCGCAGACCGGCAGCGGCAAGACCGCGGCGTTCGGGCTGAGCCTGCTGCAGTCGCTGGATGTCGACACGATCCGGCTGCAGGCGCTGGTGCTGTGCCCGACCCGCGAGCTGGCCGACCAGGTCAGCAAGGCGATCCGCAAGCTCGCAGCGAACATCCCCAATGTGAAGCTGCTGACCCTGTGCGGCGGCATGCCGCTGGGGCCGCAGCTGGCCTCGCTCACGCACGATCCGCACATCGTGGTGGGCACGCCCGGTCGTGTGCAGGAGCATCTGAAGCGGGAAAGCCTGCACGGCGGCGGCATCAAGGTGCTGGTGCTGGACGAGGCCGACCGCATGCTCGATATGGGTTTCAGCGAGGCGATCGACGACATCGTCGGGCGCATCGCGAAACATCACCAGACGCTGCTGTTCTCGGCGACGTATCCGGACGAGATCCGCGCGGTGAGCCAGCGCGTGCAGAAGAATCCGGTCGTGGTCACGGTGGAGGCGCCAATCGAAGCTAAATCGGCGATCGAGCAGCAGTTCATCGAAGTGGAGCCGGCACAGAAGCCCGATGCGCTGGCCCAGTTGCTGAGCAGCGAACGCGGCGAGCACGCACTGGTGTTCTGCAATATGCGCCGCGAAGTGGACGCGGTGGCGCAGGAACTCGACCGCCGCGGCTTTTCGGCGCTGGCCCTGCATGGCGACATGGAGCAGCGTGATCGCGACGAAGTGCTGGTGCGCTTCGCCAACCGCAGCTGCGCGGTCCTGGTCGCCACCGACGTGGCCGCGCGCGGCCTCGACATCGCCGCATTGCCGCTGGTGGTGAGTTACGACATCGCGCACGACCCGGAGACGCATACGCACCGGATCGGCCGCACCGGCCGGGCCGGACAATCGGGCCTGGCGATCACGCTGTGCTCGTCGCGCGAGCGGTCGAAGGCCGCCAACATCGAGGAGTTGAGCGGCACGCCGTTGCCGTGGCGCCCGCTGAAGATCGCGCCGCAACGTGGCAAGACCCTGCACCTCGCGCCAATGAAGACCGTGGTGATCGACGCCGGTCGGCAGGACAAACTGCGCCCCGGTGACATCCTTGGCGCACTCACCGGCGACGCCGGACTGGAGGCCAAGGACATCGGCAAGATCGACGTGTTCGCCACCCGCGCCTACGTGGCGATCAGCCGCGCACTGGCGAACAAGGCGCTTGAGCGACTGCGCGCCGGCAAGATCAAGGGGCGCAACTTCCGCGTGCGCCCGCTAGGCTGACGCCGACCCGCTTTCCGCACATGTCGCCAGGGACTTCCATGTCAGACGATGAGAGGACACCGCAGCCTGATGCGCCGACGGTCATGATCGACTCACCCCGCCGGCAGGACATGGATGCGCTGGTCGAGCTCATCAACCAACACCATCACGCTGAGGCCGAGGCGCTGGCTCGCAGCCTGCTCGTCCGCTTTCCGGACAGCGGTTTCATCTGGAAGGCGCTGGGCGCATCGCTCAAACCGCAGGGCCGCATCGCCGACGCCGCAGTCGCCCAGCAACGAGCCGTCGCGCTGTTGCCGGGCGATGCCGGCGCGCATTTCAACCTGGGCAACAGCCTGATGGCATTGGGACGCCACGCCGATGCCGCCGACAGCTACCGGCATGCCACCATGCTCAAGCCGGACTCCGCCGAAGCCCACTGCAACCTTGGCCATGCGCTAGGCGCGCAGGAGCGACTGGCGGATGCCGCGAACAGCTACCGGAATGCATTGGCACTGCGCCCGGATTTCATCGAAGCACGCGCCACGCTAGGCCATATCCTGATGGCGATCGACCAAGCCAGTGAGGCCGAAACACATTTCCTGCGCGTGCTGGCGACACGACCGGACGACGCACAGGTGCACAACAGCCTGGGCATCGTGTATCGCAGTCAGGGGCGCATGGCAGAGGCGGAGGCCTGCCATCGCCGCGCGCTGGCGATCACCCCGGACTCCGCCGAGACACATGGCAATCTCGGCAATGTGCTGCACGAGCAGGGACGCATCGACGAAGCGGAGGCCAGCTATCGTCAGGCGCTCGCGCTCAATGGCGAACTGGCCGAAGCGCATTTCAATCTCGGCAACATCCTGCGTCACCGGCACCGGCAACTCGACGCCGAGCGCAGCTACCGACATGCGCTGGCGATCGAGCCAGCTCACCTGATGGCGCTCAACAACCTCGGCCTGTGCCTGAAGAAACAGGGCCGGCTGGAGGAAGCCAGCCAGTGTTTCGAGGCCGCGATAGCTATCAAGCCGGATTTCCTACAATCGCATTGCAACCTGGCGCCATTCAGGACGTATGCGTCCGACGACGCCCACCTCAACCTGTTCGAAGGCCAGCAACACCAGCTCCCGGCGTTGCCATTGAACGGGCGCATCAGCTACTGGTTCGCGCTGGGCAAGATGCGCGAGGATGCCGGCCGTTACGACGATGCGTTTGCCGCCTACGCGGAAGGCAATCGCCTCCAACAGGCGCAATTTCCGCACGACGAGGCACGCGAGGTCGCGCTGGTCGAGCGCCTGCAATCGGTGTTCAGCACGACCTTCTTCGCAAACCGGTCACGGACGAGCCATGCCGGCAAGGCACCGATCTTCATCGTCGGCATGCCGCGTTCGGGTACCACGCTGATCGAACAGATCCTGTCCACGCATCCGGGTATCTATGGCGCCGGCGAATTGACCGACCTGGACGAGGTAATTCACTCGCTCGACGCAAAATCAGGCGAACGCACAAGCGTCTATCCGGAGGTCGTCACCACGCTGTCGGCCGATGAATTCCACCGCCTCGGCGAAGCGTACGCGGAGCGCGCATGGCGACTGGCGCCGGAAGCCGAACGCATCACCGACAAGTTGCCGGCCAACTACCTGCACGTGGGCATGATCCACCTGATGCTGCCGCAGGCGAAGATCATCCATGCCATGCGCGACCCGATGGACTCGTGCTTCTCGTGCTACGCGCGCCTGTTCGAGGGCAATCATCTCGATTTCACCTATGACCTCGGCACCGTCGGTCGTTACTACCTGCGCTACATCCAGCTGATGCGGCACTGGCATCGCGTGCTACCGGCCGGCACCATGCTGGACCTGCGTTACGAAGACATGGTTGCCGATACCGAGGGCCAGGCGCGGCGCCTGCTCGATTATCTCGGGCTGCCCTGGGACGAACGCTGCCTCGACTTCCACCGGAACAAACGCGTTGTCAGGACCGCCAGCATCGCCCAGGTGCGCAAGCCGATTTACCGATCGTCGATTGCACGCTGGAAGCACTTCGAGGCACAGCTGGCGCCTCTGCTGGATATCGTGCGGGACTATCGATGAGTACGTGCAAAATATCCTTTCCTCCACTCTCACCAAGCATGCGCCCATGACCCGATGGCTCGCCTGGACACTCGCATTCGCCCTGCTCGCCTGCTCGCACACGACACGGGCGGCGGACATACCGGTCTACGGCTACAGGATCGTGCAGGTCTATCCGCACGATACCGGCGCCTATACCGAGGGCCTGTTCTACAAGGACGGCTATCTCTACGAGAGCACCGGCGAAACCGGCCAGTCGACCGTGCGCAAGGTGGAACTGAAGACCGGTGAAGTGGTGCAGCGCTACAACGTGCCGTCAGAGTATTTCGGCGAAGGGATCGTGGACTGGAAGGACAGGCTGGTGCAGCTCACCTGGCAAACCCAGATCGGCTTCGTCTACGACCTGGCCAGCTTCAAGCTGCAGCACACCTTCACCTATCCCGGCGAAGGCTGGGCACTCACCCGCGACAACCGGCATCTGTACATGAGCGACGGCTCGGCGGTGATACGCATCCTCGACCCGGAAACCCTGGCCACCACCGGCAGCATCATGGTGATGGCCGATGGCCAGCCGGTGACCAATCTCAACGAGCTGGAATGGGTCAAGGGCGAGATCTACGCCAACGTCTGGCTGACCAACCGGATCGCCAGGATCGATCCCGCCACCGGCCACGTGGTCGGCTGGATCGACCTGACCGGTCTGCTCGATATCAGCAAGCTGCCCGACCCTGGCAATGACGTGCTCAACGGCATCGCCTATGACGCCACGCACGACCGGCTGTTCGTCACCGGCAAGCGCTGGCCGAAGCTGTTCGAGATCCGGCTGGTGAAACAGCCGGCACGGTGACGCCGACGCAGCCGAGCATGCCGCCGGGATTCATCGGCAAGCGCCCGTGCTCAACGTTGAGCCGTCGATTTCCCCGAATCATCGAGTTCGCTGGCCGACCAGCCGCCGCCGATGTCACCGATCAGTGACACTGCATCGAGCAGGCGCTGCTGCTGCACGTTGAGCGCGCTCTCCTGTGTGCTCAACTCGGTAGCCCGGGCGGTGGCTGCGGTGGTGTAGTCGACGGTGCCGGCCTGGTATTCGTTGAACGCGATCTCGGCGCCACGGGTGGCGTCATGCACGGCGGCGTCCAGCACCTCGGCCTGCCGGGCCAGGATGCGCAGGCCGGAAAGGTCATCCTCCACGTTCTGGAACGCGGTCAGCACGGTGCCGCGGTAATTGGCGACCGTCGCCTCGTAGGTTGCCCTGGCAGCAGCAACCTCGCCATGGCGTGCGCCGAAGTCGAGCACGGTTTCGCTGACGTCGGCACCCAGCGACCAGACATGGTTGGCGATGTGCAGCAGGCCGGTGAGCGGCGATTGCGAGAAGCCATCTGCCGCCGACAGTGAAAGGCTTGGGTAATAAGCGGCGATGGCAACGCCGACGGCGGCGTTCTGCGCAGCCATCTGGCGCTCGGCGACGGCAATATCCGGTCGACGCTGCAGCAGGCTGGACGGTACCCCTGCTGGAACCGTGGGCAACGCCGGCAGCGTCGTGCTGTGCGGGATGTCGAGCTCTTCCGGGTTCTTGCCAACCAGCACCGCAATCGCGTGGGCATACTGCGCACGGGCGACGCCAAGGGCAAGCAGGCTGGACTGTGCGTTCTCCAGCTGGGTCCGCGCACTGATGACATCGGAGGGCGCGATGGTACCGGCGGTGTCCTGGTTGGAAATCACGCGCAGATATTCCTTGTATGCCGCGACGGTCTTCTGCAGCAGGTCGATGTTGGCATCGCTCACGCGCAATTCGATGACCGCGGTGGCCAAGGCGGTCTGCTCGGACAGGGTAGCGTTGGCGAGGGTCGCTGCGCCGGCCTGGGCAGTCGCCTTGTTTTCCTCGATCGTGCGGCGGACCTTGCCCCACAGATCCGGCGCCCAGCTCACGTTGCCCTCGAGTGAGCTCGCGGTGCTGATCGATGGCTTGCTGCCAAGGCTAAGTCCGCTGTTTCCGGCTGCGCTGCGCTCCTTGGTTGCCGAACCGGTGATGCCGATCGTGGGGAACAAGCTGCTGCGCGCCACCTGCACTTCGGCCAGCGCGGCCTGGTAATTGGCGTAATCCTGCCGCACGGTCTGGTTCGAGACGGACACCATTGGTTCGAGCTGGTTGAGCAGCGGATCGTTGAAACCGGTCCACCAGTCGCCTTTTGGCGCCTCGGCCGCCGGCGCTGCTGCCGTCCAGCCGGGCAGCTCCTTGTATTGCGGCGGTGTCGCCACCTGCGGGCGGTGGTAGTCGGGGCCGACCATGCAGCCGCCGAGCAACAGTGCCAAGGAGGCAGCCAGGGTGGTGTGGAGAATCTTCATGTTCATGCGCTCGCGTCCGATCTGTTCCACGGCAGGGTGGCGGACCACTTGGCGAGTCTGGCGCGCAAGCGGTCGAGATAGAGGTAGATCACTGGCGTGGTGTACAGCGTGAAGACCTGGCTGAAAATCAGGCCGCCCATGACGGTGATGCCCAGTGGCTGACGCAGCGACGCGCCCTGGCCGATGCCGATGGCCAGCGGCACTGCACCGAGCACGGCCGCGGCGGTGGTCATCATGATCGGCCGCAGGCGCACCACGGCCGCGTCGTGGATGGCCTTCATCGGTTCGTAACCTTCGTCGCGCTGCAAGTGGATGGCGACGTCGATCATCATGATCGCGTTCTTCTTGACGATGCCGATCAACAGGATGATGCCGATCATCGCGATCACCGAGAACGGCGTGCCGAAAATCAGCAGCGCCAGGGTGGCGCCGATGCCGGCCGATGGCAGGGTGGAGAGAATGGTGATCGGATGGACGGTGTTTTCGTAAAGGATGCCCAGCACGATATACACCGCCGCCAGTGCTGCCAGGATCAACAGCGGCATCGTCGACATCGACTGTGCGTAGACCTGCGCGGCACCGGCGAAACTGCCGTGGATCGAGGCAGGCAGGCCCAGCTGTTGCGAGGCCCGGTTGATCGCGTCCGTGGCCTTGCTCAGCGAACCGCCAGGCGGCAGGTTGAAGGAGATCGTGGCGGCCACCAGGCCGCCCTGATGGCTGACCTGGGTGGCGGTGTGGCTGCTGGTGTAGGTCGCCAGCTGCGGAAACGGCACCATGGTTTCGCTCGACGTACTGTCCGCGCTGCCGCTGGAGCTGCCGCCCTTGGCATTGGAGATGGCATTGGTAAGCTGGTTGGCCTCGGCGTCGGCGTTGAGTGCATTGGACGAGGACGCGGTGCCCTGCGTCGAATTGACCGCCGACACCGACGTGACCGGTTTGACCAGGCTGCTCGATATCTGCGTCTGCTGGGTGCCGCTCGCATTGCCGGCGGCGGTACTGAAGCGCATGCGATCGAGCATCTGCGGATACTGCCAATACTTCGGTGCGACCTCCATCACCACGTAATACTGGTTGAGCTGGTTGTAGACGGTCGACACGGTGCGCTGGCCGAAGGCGTCGTACAGCACGCTGTCGATCTGGTTTGGCGCAAAACCGTAGCGCGCGGACGTGGCGCGATTGAAGTTGACGTAGATCTGCAGGCCGTTCTGCTGCAGATCCGAGTTCACGTCGGTCATCTGGGTCCGGTCCTTGCCTAGTGCGGTCACCAGTTGCGGTACCCACTTGAACAGCGCGGTGGGATCGTCGCTGGTCAGCGTGTACTGGTACTCGGCGGCGGACGACCGACCGCCGATATGCAGATCCTGCGCGGCCTGCAGGAACAGCTTCGCACCGGACACGCCATTGAGCTTGGGCCGCAGGCGATCGACCACCTGCGCCGCGGACAGCTTGCGCACGGCCAGCGGCTTGAGTTCGATGAACACGTTGGCGGTATTGAGCGCACGGCCACCGGTGAAACCCGCCACCGAGGCGACCGCGGGATCCTTCTGCACGATCGCCTGCAACTGCGCGAGCTTCTGTTCCATCGCCTGAAACGAGATACTCTGGTCGGCAATGATCTGGCCCATCAGGATGCCGTTGTCCTGCTCCGGGAAGAAGGTCGAGGGCACCAGCTTGATCAGCAGGACGTTGAGCACGATCAGGCCGATCAGGGTCAGTCCGACCAGCAACGCGTGATCGAGCACGGTGGTGAGCGAACGGGAATACGCGTTCTTGAACCGCTCGAACTGCCGTTCGTACCATAGTGCCCAGCGCGCCCTGGAATGCAGCGTCTTGCGGCTGAGTACATAGGCCGCCATGGTTGGGGTGACCGTAAGCGAAATCACCAGCGAGAGCAGGATCGCGATCGACAGCGTCACCGCGAACTCGTGGAACAGCAGCCCGATGATGCCTGGCATCAGCAGGATCGGCAGGAACACCGCGATCAGTGACAGGCTCATCGAGATCACCGTGAAGCTGACTTCTGCGCTGCCTTGCAGCGCCGCCTCGTGCACGTCCATGCCGGATTCGACGTGGCGCACGATGTTCTCCAGCACCACCACCGCGTCGTCGACAACGAAGCCGGTACCGATGGTCAGCGCCATCAGCGAGAGGTTGTCGATGCTGTAGCCGAGCATGTACATCGGCCCGAACGTGCCGATGATCGACAGCGGCAATGCCACTGCCGGCACCAGGATCGCCCGTGGCGACTGCAGGAAGATGAAGACCACGCCGATCACCAGCAGCACGGCCATGAACAGGGTGCGCTCGGTGTCGTTCACCGCGGCGTTCACCGATTGCGAGCGATCGACGGCGATGCCGATGTGGACATTGTGCGGCAGCGTCGCCTCGATCGACGGCAGCACCTTGCGGATCTGCGCCACGGTCTTGACGATGTTGCCACCAGGCAGCGGATAGACGATGACGAGCACCGCATCCTTGCCGTTGTAGAGGCCGGCGTTGCGGATGTTTTCCGCGGAGTCCTCGACGTCGGCGACGTCGCGCAGCAGCACCGGTGCGTTGTTGCGATAGGCCACCACCAGGTCGCGATAAGGTGCCGCCTTGTTGATCTGGTCGTTCGAGGTGACCTCGAAGCGCTGGTCGCCCTGGTCGATGTGGCCCTTGGCGCTGTTGGCATTGGCCGAGCTGATCGCCGCGCGCACGTCCTCCAGGCCGATGCCGTAGCTGTTGAGCTGATCGGGCTCCAATTCCACACGCACCGACGGCAGCGCACTGCCGCCCAGGGTGATCTGGCCCACGCCATCGACCTGCGACAATTGTTGCTGGATCACCGAGTCGGCCGAATCGTAGAGCTGCGCACGAGTCAGTGTGTTCGACGTCAACGCCAGCACCATGATCGGCGAATCGGCCGGGTTGAACTCGCGGTAGTTCGGATTGCTGCGCAGCGTGGACGGCAGATCGGCGCGCGAGGCCTGGATCGCCGCCTGCACGTCGCGGGCGGCGCCATTGATGTCACGGCTCAGGCCGAACTGGATGACGATCTGCGCCGAACCGACCGAGCTGGTGGAGGTCAGCTCGCTGACGTCAGCGATTGTGCCCAGCCGCCGCTCCAGCGGCGCCGCCACGGTAGATGCCATGATGTCCGGGCTGGCGCCAGCCATGCTCGCCTGCACCACGATGACCGGATAGGTGACATTCGGCAGCGGCGCCACCGGCAGGTGGAAATACGCCAGCAACCCGGACAGCACGATGGCGACCGCCAGCAGCGTGGTCGCCACCGGTCGCCTGATGAATAGCCCGGGGATGTTCACGGCGCTTGCTCGGCTGCCTGCTCGGGACGCTTGCGTTGGAAGCGCTGTGCCAGGCGGTCAAAGAACAGATAGATCACCGGCGTGGTGAACAGGGTGAGTACCTGGCTAAACGCCAAACCGCCGATGATCGCCAGGCCGAGCGGCCGGCGCAGCTCCGAACCGGTGCCGGTACCCAGCAGCATCGGCAACGCACCGAGCATCGCCGCCAGCGTCGTCATCAGGATCGGCCGGAAGCGCAGCAGCGAAGCCTCGAAGATCGCCTCCGCTGGTGGCTTGCCGTGTTCGCGCTCGGCCTCGAGCGCGAAGTCCACGATCATGATCGCGTTCTTCTTGACGATGCCGATCAAGAGCACGATGCCGATGATGCCGATCACGTCCAGGTCGCTGCCCGCGATCATCAGCGCCAGCAGCGCACCGATGCCGGCCGAGGGCAAGGTCGAGAGAATCGTCACTGGATGGATGAAGCTCTCGTACAGCACGCCGAGCACGATGTAGACGGCGACCAGTGCGGCGATCAGCAGGTACACCTCGCTGGACAGCGAATCCTGGAATGCCTGCGCAGCACCCTGGAACGAGGAGGTGATCGAGGGCGGCAGCTGCACCGCCTGCTCGGCCTGGTTGATCTCGTCCACCGCCTTGCTCAGCGAAGCGTCCTTGGCCAGGTTGAACGAGATGGTGACTGCGGGGAACTGCGCCAGATGGCTGATCACCAGCGGTGACTTGGTGATCTTGATGGTGGCGATGCCTTTCAGTGGCACCTGACCACTGCTGCTGGTCTGGCTGGGCAGGTACAGGTCGCCGAGCGACTCGACCGTCGGCAGGCTCTCGGGCTTGGCGACCAGGATCACCCGGTACTGGCTGGACTGGTCGAAGATCGTCGAGACGATGCGCTGGCCCAGCGCGTCGTAGAGCGCGTTGTCGATCGTCGCCGCGGTGATGCCATAGCGTGCGGCCAGCTGACGATTCACCTCGACATCCACGCTGAGGCCATCGTTGTTCAGATCACTGGTGACGTCGGTGATCGAGGTGATCTGCTTCATGCGCGCGATCAGCGCGGGCACGTACTGCATGAAGGCCTGCTGGCTGGGTCCGCGCAGCACGAACTGGTACTGGTTCGGCGACACCGTGGTATCGAGGGTCAGGTCCTGCTCGGGCTGCAGGTACAGCTTGATGCCCGACACGTTCTCCACTTCGGTCTGCAGGCGTCTGGCGATTTCGGCCGCGGTCGACGAACGGTCGTCGCGTGCCTTCAGGTTGATCAGGAAGCGGCCGTTGTTGAGCGTGGTATTGGTGCCGTCGATGCCGACATACGAGGTCAGCCCGGTGACGTCCTGATCCTTCAGGATCGCCTCCGCGAGTGCCGCCTGGCGCTCCACCATCGCGCTGTACGACACCGAGTTGTCGGCGATGCTGATGCCCTGGATCACGCCCACGTCCTGGGTCGGAAACAGACCCTTGGGAATGATGATGTAGAGGAACAGGGTCAGCGCGACCGTAGCGGTGGCGATGACCAGGGTCAGGACCTGGTGGCGCAACACGAAGCGCAGGCCGCGTTCGTAGGCCGCCAGGGTCTTGTCGAACAGGCCTTCGCTGATCCGCTCGAAGCGGCTCGGATGCCGGTCGGCCTGCGCGCGCAGCAGGCGTGCGCACAGCATGGGCACCAAGGTCAGCGAGACGATACCCGAGAGCACGATGGTGATCGCCAGGGTCACCGCGAACTCGCTGAACAGGCGACCGATCACGCCACCCATGAACAGCAGCGGGATAAGCACCGCGATCAGCGAGACGGTCAGCGACACGATGGTGAAGCCGATCTGCCCGGCGCCGGTCAGGGCCGCCTCCAGCGGCGTCATGCCTTCCTCGAGATAGCGCACGATGTTCTCGATCATCACGATCGAGTCGTCGACGACGAAGCCGGTGGCGATGATCAGCGCCATCAGCGAGAGGTTGTCGATCGAGTAGTTCAGCTCGTACATCATCGCCAGCGTGCCGATCAGCGACACCGGCACGGAAATGCTCGGGATGATCGTGGCTGGTATGTTGCGCAGAAACACGAAGATCACCAGCACCACCAGCACGATCGCCAGCACCAGCTCGAACGCCGCATCGGTGACCGACGAACGGATCACGCCGGTGCTGTCGGACACCACCTCGACCTTCATCCCCGCCGGCAGCGTGGATTCCAGCTCGGGCAGCTCCTTCATGATCTGGTTGACGGTGGCGATCACGTTGGCGCCCGGCTGGCGCTGCACGTTGAGCACGATCGCCTGGGTCTTGTTGAACCAGGCACCCTGCTCGGTGTTCTGTGCGGACTGGGTGACCTTGGCGACGTCGCGCAGGTACACCGGCGCACCGTTCTGATAGGAGATCACCGTGGCCAGGTAATCCTGCGGATCCTGGATCTGGTCGTTGCCGTTGATCGTGTAGTCGAGCTTAGGGCCGTCGAAATTGCCCTTCGGCTGGCTCACGTTGACGTTCGCGATCAGCGAACGCAGGTCGTCGATATTGAGCCCGTAGGCGGCCAGCTTCTGCGGGTCCGCCTCGACCCTGACCGCCGGCACGTTGCCGCCGGAGGGTGTGACCAGGCCGACACCGGATACTTCGGAAATCTTCGCACCAAGCCGGTTGTTGGCGACGTCCTGCAGTTGCGGCAGCGACATCGAGTTGGAAGTGACCGCCAGGGTAAGGATCGGCTGGTCGGCCGGATTCACCTTGGCATACGTCGGCGGTGCCGGCAGACCGGTGGGCAGCAGGCTGTTGGAAGCGTTGATCGCCTCCTGCACGTTTTGCTCGGCGACGTCGAGGTTGAGCGCGAGATTGAACTGCAGCGTGATGACCGAGGCCCCGGCCGAGCTGTTCGAGGTCATCTGCTGCAGGCCGGGGATCTCGCCCAGTTGTACTTCCAGCGGTGCGGTCACCGTGGTCGCCATCACCGTCGGGCTGGCACCGGGGTAGAAGGTCTGCACCTGGATCGTCGGGTAGTCGACGCCCGGCAGCGACGACACCGGCAGGAAACGCACCGCGACCACACCCACCAGCACGAGGGCGATCATCAGCAGTGACGTTGCCACCGGCCTGAGTACGAACAGGCGGGAAATATTCATCGGGTCGCCGCCGCTTACGAAGCTTGTGAGGCGGAGGCAGAGGCGGTGCCGTGCGCCCGCTTCCTGCCCGGCTGCTGTGTGCTTGCCGCGGACGAAGCCGGCGCCGGTGCGTTGCCCGCCTCCGCCGGCTTGGCCGATTTCGCCGCGGCGAGCTTGACCTTGGCGCCATCACTCAAACGGTCCATGCCGTCGGTAACCACGATCTGGCCGGCGCTGAGGCCCGACAGGATGACCGTGTTCTTGCCGTCGCTGGGGCCCTGGGTCACCTTGTGCACGGACACCGTCTGGTCATCGTTGACCAGGTAGACGTAATCCCCCGGTGCACCGCTCTGCACTGCGGGCGTCGGCACCAGTACGGCGTTCTGCAAGGTGTCGACCAGCAACCTGACATTGACGAATTCGTTCGGGAACAATGCCTCGTCGTCGTTGGGCATGGTCGCGCGCAAGGTCACCGTACCGGTGCTGGTGGCCATCTGGTTGCCGAGTGCGTACAGCGTGCCGGCGCCGATCTGCTTGCTGTTGTCGCTGTCATAGACGGTGACCGGCAGCTTGGCGTTGGCACTGTTGAATCGCTGCAGCACCTTGGCCAGCGAGTTCTGCGGTACGGTGAACTGCACGGTGGTCGGCTTCATGGTGGTGATGGTCACGATGCCCGGCGAACTGGACTGCGTGACGTAGTTGCCAGGATCGACCAGGCGCAGGCCGACCCGCCCGGCGACCGGCGCGGTGATATGGCAATAGGCAAGATCGAGGTCGTACTGCGCGATGCTCGCCTGATCGGCCTTGACCGCAGCCTCCTCCTGCTGGACCGTGAACTGCTGGTCAGCATAGGTCTGCTCGGCAATCGACTTCTGCGCATGCAACTGCGTGTAACGGGCCAGATCGGAACGGGCCTGGGCCAGGGTCGCCTGGTCCTTGGCCAGTTGCGCCTGGGCCTGTTGCTTGTCGATCTCGTATTGACGCGGGTCGATCTGTGCCAGGAATTGCCCCTTGGTCACGTCCTGACCTTCCTGATAACCGACGGCGGTGAGGTAACCGCTCAGCTGCGGCAGCACGGTGACGGTGGCGACTGGAGTCACCGTGCCCAGTTCGCTCAGGATTTCCGGCATGCTGCCCAGACTGGCGGTGGCCGCGCTCACTACCTGCGGCGGTGAACCGGTCTTGGCTTTCTTGCTGCCAAGGAGATGGATCAGGATCAGGATGATCACCGCAACTATGACGACCACAGCGATCAGCAGGCCGCGTCTCTTGTGAAAGGGTCGGGCTGCTTGCGGGGTGTCGGCACTCATGGGCATCTCCAGATTTTCATTGCCCTGCTTGCAGGGGCCGTTGCATGGACCGGGACATCCTCACCTCGCGCGGTAGCGCCGTCTGCGGCCAGATTGTCAGCGTGCATTCGACGATCCATGGTTCTCGCGGTGGCAGGACTGGTTCCAGTGCTGGTGTTTTGCACCCGTCACGACTTTGCTCAGGCAAGACGCACGGACAGGACGATGGGCTCGGAAATGGGCCGCAATTCGGGGCCGGAAGCCAGCGCACGGGAGACCGCACGAACCCGTCGCTGAAAGCTGGCGTCTTGGCTCGCGCCACGTTATTCCTGCATATGTATTTTTACCGTGCTTTCGGACATCCTCGGCTGCACCTGGATGTGCGCACACGAACTGGGATGAACGCTTCACGTGGCCATGCGTTGACCTGCCGCCTGCAAGCCATCTTCGAGGCATAGCATGTGGCGTCATGTGGCGGTGGAGCGGGTCCAGACCTCTTCGGCCCGGTGCCGATCGAGCGCGGTGGGCACCCGCCTGCATCGGCTACTACTCCAGCCAGCGCGCCGCACCACGACCGGCCAGCAGGCCGCTCGCGAAGCAGGCAGTCAACAGATAACCGCCGGTCGGTGCCTCCCAGTCGAGCATTTCGCCGGCACAGAAGACACCAGGGCGCGCACGTACCATCAGGTTGTCATCCAGCGCTTCAAGCCGAACGCCACCTGCCGTGCTGATCGCCTCCGCAACCGGTCGTGGCGCACGCAGGCGCAACGGCATCGCCTTGAGCTGCGCCGCCAGCGCGAGCGAATCGGCCAGGGTCGATTTCGCCGTCAATTCGAACACCAGCGCGCACTTGGCTGCATCGAGCCCGGCCCGCCGGCGCAGCCAGTCACCCATGCTGTGCTTGCCTCTCGCTGCCGCAAGGCGTTCGGCCAGTACCGGCTCGCTGTAGCCCGGCACCAGATCCAGCCGCAGCATGGCCTCGCCACGCTCGGCCAGTTGTTCGCGCAATTCGGCGCCGACCGCATAGATGAGACTGCCCTCGATACCGTATTCGCTGAGCACGCACTCGCCCTGTCGCGCATGGGCCACGCCGCGACGATCGGTCCAGTACGCGACAACCGCCTTGAGCGGTGCGCCGGCAAAACGGCTGGACAGGTGCTCGCTCCACGCCAGCTCGAACCCGCAATTCGCCGGTTGCAGCGGTGCCGCGTCGATCCCGGCCTGCTGCAACGGCACCATCCATGCGCCATCGGAACCGAGCTGCGGCCAGCTGGCGCCTCCGAGTGCAAGCACCACTGCATCGGTCGGCACGGCGCGCTCACCCTGCGGTGTGGCGAAGTGCAGCGCGCCATGCGCCTGCCAACCCAGCCAGCGGTGATGCATGTGGAATGTCACGCCGGATTCGCGCAGGCGCCGCAACCAGCCCCGCAGCAACGGCGCAGCCTTGAGGTCGGCGGGGAACACCCGGCCCGAACTGCCCGCAAAGGTCTCCACGCCCAATCCACGTGCCCAGACACGCAACGCATCCGCATCAAACGCGTCGAGCCAGCGCGCGATCTCGACCTGACGCGCGCCATAGCGTTGCACGAAGCGTGCGCGTGGTTCGCCATGGGTCAGGTTCAACCCACCCTTGCCGGCCAACAGGAATTTGCGGCCGACCGAACCCATCGTGTCATACAGATCGACCTTCACACCGGCTTTGCACGCGGCTTCCGCGGCCATCAGGCCGGCCGGGCCACCGCCAATGATGGCCAGCTGCGGGAGAGTTGTTCGGGTCATCCGTGCATGGTCGCATGCCGCCTGAACGGAATGAACCGGCACTGGGTAATCCTGCCGTGGCCGCACAGGCATCCATCTATCCGGTGGCCTTCGTAGCGTTCGGACCGGATCAACTGAATTGAAAATAAACCAGGTCAATCGCATTACATGGATTATCGAGGCGTCAATCAAGCGGGAATCATGCAAAATATTGCGCAGGCTATTGGATTAATATCGTTCCAAACGCATTTAATTGCGAATTCGTCAAAAATCTCGCACCATCGCGTAACCGATTTCATTGCCCGTCCGGAATCGCACGCGAGCATCGACACCAAGCGCCCGCATGTGTCGCCTATTCACCTGATTCGAAACATGAAAAGCAACGCGCAGCCCGTTCGCCCGACCGCGGACGAACGTGTTTCCGCGGGAACGCCGCGGCGCCACGATTACTGAAAATATTTGCGGCGCAGGCATACCGACGCAATTAATAGATTATGTGACCGCAGTCACCGACCACTTCAAAAAGTCCTATTGACCGGTTTCATCTGCAACTCCTACCGTCGAGGAATTCGCCAATTGGGAGTTTGGCGAATGATCCTGTCACCACATCTGCAAAATCATTTCAAATCTCTGTGTTCGACCCTGAGGGAAACCTGGGGGAGGGTTGGGCACGAGGCACGGGATCGCAGGGCAATCCAAGAAAACTCGTCGTGTCGTGTCTGTCCACGGCACTAAATCATGAGGTCCACGGGTCTCACAGGCTTCGTTTGGCCTCGAAAAATATTCTGGGAGCTCTAAATGCCAAACCATTTTCGTCTCAAGATGCTGGTAGCCGCCATCGGCATGGCTGCCACCGCATCGGCCTTCGCCGCGCCTACCTCGTTCGTCGCGTTGACGCAGCCGCACCACGCCACCAGCCTGCGCAACGGTGATGTTGCCCAGGGTCCGCTTGCGTTCTCGCAGCCGATGCATGTGGTGATCTCGCTGAAGCTGCAGAACAAGTCGCAGCTGGATGCCTATGTGGCCGATCCCAAGCACAAGGCACTCACACCGGCAGAATTCACCGCGCTGTATGCGCCGACCGAGGCACAGGCGCAGGCAGTCGCGAATTATCTGAAGCAGTCCGGCTTCACCAACGTCACGATCGCGCCCAACCGCATGCTGGTCGAGGCCGATGGTCATGCCGACACAGTGCAGTCGTCTTTCCATACCTCGATGGTGCACGTGCGCACGCATGACGGACGCGATGCCTACGCCAACTCCAACGACGTGATGATCCCGGCCGAGTTGCAGAACACGGTCCAGTCCGTGCTCGGCCTCGAGAATGTGCACATGTCGCACATCTTCGCGCAGCGCGTGCGTGCCAACGCCGTGCACCCGGATGCGACGGCCGGCACGGCAGTCGGCCACAACCCGCTCGACTTCCCGAAGATCTACGGCGCCAGCAGCCTTCCCGCCGCCACGTCGATCACGGTCGGCAACGTGGTGTCGGGCCAGATGAGCGATGTGCTGAGCGACATCAAGTCCTTCGAGAGCACCAATGGCCTGACCTCGCTCGTCCCGACCATCGAGGGCACCGGCAATACCGGTTCCGTCTCGGCCAGCGGCGACGGCGAATGGGATCTGGACACCCAGGACATCATTGCGATGTCGGGTGGCCTGAAAAGCCTGATCCTTTACGATGCGGCCTCGCTCTCCGATGCCGCGCTCACCACGGACTACAACCTGGCGGTAACCGACGACAAGGCGGTTGCCATCAACGTCTCGCTGGGCGAGTGCGAAACCGATGCGAAGTCGGCGGGCACCACCACCACTGAAGACGCGATCTTCGAACAGGCCGTCGCGCAGGGCCAGACCTTCTCGGTCTCCGCGGGCGACTCCGGCGCCAACGAATGCACCAGCGGCATCACCCCGAGCTGGCCGGCCAGCTCGCAGTATGTGGTCGCGGCTGGCGGCACCGAGCTGTACACCACCAGCACCACCACCTGGACCAGCGAGACGGTGTGGAACAACCTCAGCGAGAATGAGGGTGCCACCGGCGGCAGCCCGAGCACCTTCGAGCCGATTCCGAGCTGGCAGGTGGGCGTGGGCCAGAACGGCACTTCCAAGTATCGCGGCGTGCCCGACATCGCCTTCGACGCCAGCCCGGATTCCGGCGCACTGGTCATCGTCGACGGTAAGTCGAACCAGCAGATCGGCGGTACCAGCCTCGCCTCGCCGCTGAACGTTGGCGCATGGGCGCGCATCCAGGGCGCCAATGGCGGCGCACTCGGCTTTGAGGCTCCGCTGCTGTACAAGGCCGCTGCTGCCAACTATGCAACGGACTTCCACGACATCACCTCGGGCAACAACAGCGGTGAGACGGCCGCCACTGGCTGGGACTACACCACCGGCTGGGGCAGCATCATCGTCAGCGGGCTGTCCAGCAATGTCGGCGGCAGCGGCAGCACCGGCGGCACACCGACCGCCAGCTTCACCGATACGACCAGCGGCCTGACGGCGACCTTCACCAACACCTCCACCGATTCGGGTGGCACCATCGGCACGTATGCGTGGACCTTCGGTGACGGCAGCACATCCGCTGTCGCCAGCCCGAGCCACACCTACTCCGCCGCCGGTACCTACAGCGTCACCGAAACGGTCACCGACAGTGTCAGCGGCAAGACCAGCTCCTCGACGCAATCGGTGACGGTCTCCAGTGGCGCCACGGGTGGTACGCCGACGGCCAACTTCACCGACACCACCAGCGGCCTGACCGCCAACTTCACCGACAGCTCCACCGATTCGGGTGGCACCATCGGCACGTACGCCTGGACCTTCGGCGATGGCAGCACCTCGGCCGTGGCCAGCCCGAGCCACACCTACGCTGCCGCCGGCACCTACAGCGTCACCGAGACGGTGACCGACAGCGTCGATGGCAAGACCAGCTCCAAGACGGCATCGGTGACGGTCTCCAGCGGTGGCACTCCGACCCAGCTGCTCACCAACACCGGCTTCGAGACCGGCAAGGCGACGCCGTGGACGATGAGCTCAGGCACGCTGTGCAGCACCAGCAGCTCCTCGTCGAGCTACTGCGGCAGCGGCGAGACCTCGCATGCGGGTACCTGGTTCGCATGGCTTGACGGCTATGGCACTTCGCACACCGATACGGTTTCGCAATCGGTAGCGATTCCGAGCGGCAAGACGACGGCGACCCTG
The DNA here is from genome assembly GCF_002001045.1 of Rhodanobacter sp. C01. Classification (GTDB taxonomy): domain Bacteria; phylum Pseudomonadota; class Gammaproteobacteria; order Xanthomonadales; family Rhodanobacteraceae; genus Rhodanobacter. The sequence goes on from NZ_MUNR01000008.1 coordinate 199,422, forward strand.
CAGTACTACCTGCATATCGACTCGACCAAGAGCACGGCGGTCGATACCTTGACCGTGCAGGTGCTGAACTCGTCGGGTACGGTGCTGGGCACGGTGGGTTCGTTCACCAGCAAGAACACGAACACCGGCTATGCAGTGGAAACCGCCAATCTGTCCGCCTACATCGGCCAGACGGTGACCCTGAAGTTCACCGGCAAGGAGACCTCGTCCTCGGGCAACACCGACTTCACGATCGATGATGTCACCCTGACCGTGCAGTAAGTCCAGAAGACGAAACGGCGCACACGGATGTGTGCCTTGTCCCTGCTCTTGCCGGGACGCAGGAGAACGTAGATCAAGCACGTTCGCATGCTTCACTATCAGGTACCCAAGGCCCGATCGGCAACGATCGGGCCTTTCTTGTTTCGATGCCCTCGTCGGAGCTCGACCAGTCACCCGAACCATCCAGGCGTTGTATCGTCCCCATTTTGTCGCCCAGGATCCCGACGATGCTGCAAGCCACGCGACTGCTCTTCCTCTCCCTGCTGACTGTTGCCAGCGCCAGTCAGGCAACATCCGGGGCACCCGCCGTTCCGCGCGAACAGTCAGCACTGCACGCCCTCGTCGGCGCGCCCAGCCAGGCCGAACTGCGCGCCACCATCACCCGTCTGGTCGGCTTCGGCACCCGGCACACCATGTCCGATACCCGGTCCGACAAGCGCGGTATCGGTGCTGCACGGCGCTGGGTGAAGTCGCGCTTCGAGGCGATCTCGCACGATTGCGGTGGCTGCATCGAAGTCGTCACGCCATCGCAGACGTTCACCGGCAAGCGACTTCCGACACCGATGGAAGTGATGGACGTGGTTGCGATCAAGCGCGGCAAGGGCGATCCGAAGCGGGTCATCGTGATGACCGGTCATCTCGATTCGCGCGTCACCGATGTGATGAACAATCGCGGTGACGCGCCCGGCGCGAACGACGATGCCTCCGGCGTCGCTGCGCTGATGGAAGCGGTACGTCTGCTCTCGAAGGAGGACAACGACGCCACCCTGGTTTTCGCCGCCTTGTCCGGCGAGGAGCAGGGCCTTTACGGCGGCAAGGTGCTGTCCGATTACGCGGTGGCACAGGGCTGGCACGTCGAGGCCGATCTCAACAACGACATCGTCGGCAACAGCCGCGGCCAGAACGGTGTGGTCGACAACACCACGGTACGCGTGTTCTCCGAAGGCACCAAGAGCAACGAGACCGGCAAACAGGCGGACTATCGTCGCTACCACGGTGGCGAGGTCGACTCGCCTTCGCGCAACCTGGCCCGCTACATGGCGTCCATCGCCGACGAATACATGCCGGATTTCCATGTGAAGATGGTCTATCGCACTGACCGTTACGCTCGCGGCGGCGACCAGGTACCGTTCCTCGAAGCCGGCTTTCCCGCCGTGCGGGTGACCGAGGCGCACGAGGACTACACCCGCCAGCACCAGGATCTGCGCATCGGACATACCGACAAGGATCGGGGCGTGCATTACGGCGACACCATCGACGGGATCGATTTCCGCTACCTCGCCCGCGTCACCGCATTGAACACGCTGGCCATGGCCGCACTCAGCCGCGCACCGGCGCCGCCGACCGGCGTCGACATTGAAGGCGCGCTGGCCACCGACACCACGGTGAAATGGACCCGGGTACCTGGCGCCGCGGGCTACCGCGTCCACTGGCGCGACACCACCGCCCCGCGGTGGCAATACGCCCGTGCGGTGGGCGACGTCGATCAGGCGGTATTGAAGGATGTGGTGATCGACGATTGGTTCTTCGGCGTGTCTTCGGTTTCGGCCGATGGCTATGAAAGCCCGGTGGTGTTTCCCGGCTTCGCCGGCAGCTTCGAGCAGTCGCCGTCCTCCGCCGGTCGCAGCGGAACACCCTGAAGCCATCACATCCATGCCAATGAAAGAGTCCGGCAGGCCGGGCTCTCCATGGAGAGATCATCCGGGCTGAAACCGGTATTGCCCCCGAAGTCGGCTTCGCAATATCCCAACCCATTCAAGTGCGCCCTGCAGCCGGCAGGCCATGCATGACTGCGTGGCCTGCCGATGCAGACTGACTATGAGGGCTGATCAGTGACCGAGATCCTGCAGGAACCGTTTGGTGTACTGCAGTGCCGTGGTGCCGCTGACCGAGTTGCAGGTCGGCGATGCGGAACCGGTATTGCTCGCACACGGCGTATCGCGATCGAGTGACCAGAAATGCACACCTGCCATGCCCTGGCTCGCCGCATAACTGCTGACGGTATCGACATTGGCCATGGTGAACGTCTCGCTGGTGTTGTCGTTCAGGCCGATCATCGGAGTCAGCTCGATGTGGCTGGCCGGAATACCATAGGTGTGCTCAAGATTGAGCGCGGCCTGGATCGCCGACTGGCCCATGTCGCACTGGCCATTGGCCACCACACAGACGCCCGGACCGGCAGTGCCGAAATCCATCACCATCAGGTTGATCGTGTAGTTCGGCAGGTTGGCCGCCAGGACCGCCTTGACCACCATGTCGCCCAGCGAATTCACGCCGCCGTAGCTGCCGTCCGACGCCGCCAGCGTGGCCAGGGTGAACGAGAAGCGCAGGTTCGGATAAAGGGTTTCGGCATAGGCGGCGTTCGAGACCAGACTGTTGATCTGCGCCTGGGTCTGGCCGCCCTCGATGTCGAAGTCCACGCCCACCAGCTGCGGTGACATGTAGCGCGCGAGGAACTGGGCCATGCCGGCCGGGGTGGAGCAGGTAAACGTGCCGGCCTGGCCTCCGGTGGATACAACGTAGTCGATACCGGCACTGGCCAGCGGCTGGATATTGGCGCTGGCAAAACTGTCGGCGGGAATGCCACCCCAGTTTTCACTGCCACACTCGCCCGATGCAAAGGCCAGCGTGATCGCACCCAGGTTGGGCAGGGCGGTCGAAACCAGGCTGCCGCTGCCCACCACCGGAATCGGCGTACCGGTCACCGCGGTGCGCATGATGTCGGTATTCCAGTCCAGATTGATGGTCACATCCTTGTAGGGACTGAACAGCAGGCCGCTGACCGAGCCCGAACCGCCGCCTGTTCCGCCACCCGTTCCACCACCTGTTCCCCCGCCGGTGCCACCGCTGCTGCCACCGGTACACGAGCCGAGCACCGTCCACGGCTGCCCGCTGCCGGTCGGACCGCTGGCGGTGGCCGGGTCATTGCCCTGGGTCCACCAGTTGGCGGAGTAGTTGATGCCGTTCTCGCTGACCTCGGCACCGCCGTTGTAGGGCGTCGTGGCGTTCCAGGCGGCGTCGCAGGTGCCGCCGGAGCCGGAGCCCGACCCGCTCGAACCGGTGCCGCCCGAGCTGCCGCCGGACGATCCGCCACAGGCGCCTTGCGAAGTCCACGGCTGGCCGCTGCCGGTCGGACCACTGTCGGTGGCCGGGTCGTTGCCCTGGGTCCACCAGTTCGCCAGATAGTTGATGCCGTTTTCACTGGCGGTATTGCCACCGCTGTAGGCCGTCGTCGCATTCCACGCCGCGGCACAGGCCGGAACCGATTGCGCCTGCACCGACTGGATCGGCACCGCCGCAAGAAGAGTCACGGACATGGCTGTCCCCATTGCACTGCCCAACGCACTCAAGGCCAGACCGGACCACACAGCTGATCGCTTCACAAACATGGAATTCTCCTGATTGATGTGACATCGCTACTGGTGAGTTGTCAGGACGAGTTTCGGCCGCGTTCCATGCAGCCCCGTGGGGACTTCCATCGCCTGATGGCTTCCTGCGTTTACCGGTTGTGCTAGTTGTAATTGTCCTGTCTTAGATAAAAATGACAACGTTGTCTATATGACCTTTCCCAAACTGTGACGTCCGCCCGCAAGCTGGCAGGGCGTCATGCAGGGCCCACAGGCAAACCGCTGAACGACGCCCGATATCGGACTTCATGCCCTTGCGGATGGACTTCCAGAGCGGCTCCAGGGGGGCGACCCGGTCATGCCACTCTTCTTGGTTATCTCTCCATGGACAGCATCCACCGACGCCGACTCGTGCAGCAGAGCGCGCGCTGTGTTGCGCGACCGAAAGCCATCACGGACACACACGCTCAGCCAGCATCGATCGGCCGGACCGATGGGTGACATCGTTGTCGATCAGAGATCAAGTGGCACTGCAACGGGCTGCAGTCGCAGCCTTCAAGGCGGGACGCGGCTGGCTTTCGATGATCGGCTGCGACCGGCCTTGTGCTCCGCCAGGGAATACTCAAGCAGAGTTCGACACGCCTCTGAGCCGGTGGCGCGCAATCCGACGCCGGCGATCGTACTCGCGCCCGAAGGCATCTTCATTGAGTCCGCGCAGCCCCGCGGCGCATGGCGACCGGGAAGCCGGCACGACGGCCATCCGCGGCTCCACAACTCAACGAACTGAAACACCGTTATCAATCGAGCGATACGCCCAACGCGCCGAGCCGACGCAGGCCATCGGCGCTGGGCTGCAGGGCACGGCCCCGCGGCAGTCGGCGCAGCCAGTCGGCCTCGAACATCGCCGAGGTCAGCGCCACGCCCAGCGGCCCGCCCAGATGCATGCGGCGCTCGGTCCAGTCCAGGCAGCTGCGGCCATACAATGGCGCTGCGTCGTCCACTGCCAGCCCGCTCGAGCGCAGCACCTCGATGCCGGCGGGTCGCAAGCACAGTCCGCGTGTATCGATCTGCAGCCAGTCGCGATCCAGCAGCGTGGCGCAGAACGCCACGCCGAGGGCACCAGCCAGATGCCGGTAGCAGCAACGTGCGCGGCGCAGTTGTGCATCGCCCTTGGCCGGCATGGCGTGCAGCGCCGGCACACGCGCCAATGCAAGCGACTCCAGCATGGCCGCAACACGCTCGTCTGCCAGCCGGTAATAGCGATGCCGCCCCTGCACCTGCAGCGCCAGCAGGCCGCCAGCAAGCAGCCGGTGCAGATGCGCGCTGGCGGTGGCCGGGGTAATGCCCGCCGCCTGCGCCAGTTCACCGGCCGGGCGCGATGTTCCATCGGTGAGCGCCAGCAGCATCGCCGCCCGCGCCGGCTCGGCCAGCAGACTGCCGAGTTCGGCCAGCTGGTAGCGGTTGAGCGGCGCAGCATCGTTCATGCACGCAGTCTAGCCACGCTGCCGTGCGGACGCTTCGCCACGCAGCGAAACATTCGTCGTCGGCACACGTCGACACTGTCGGCATGGACATGCATTGCACTCCCGACTCTGTCGTCATCCGACCTTCGATCCTGTACTTCGGCACGCCGATCATCCTGATCACCACGCGCAATCCGGACGGATCGACCGACATCACACCGATGTCCTCTGCCTGGGCGCTGGCCGATCGCGTGGTGATCGGCCTCACCAGCGACGGCCAGGGCCTGGCCAATCTGCTGCGCGAACGCGAATGCGTACTTAATCTCGCCGACACGGCTCAGCATGAATCGATCGAACGACTGGCGCCCACCACGGGTCGCGATCCGGTTCCAGCCTGGAAACGCGATATCGGTTACCGGCACGAACCCGACAAGTTCGCACTGGCCTGCTGGCATGCCCTGCCTTCGTCGACCGTGGCTGCACCACGCATTGCCGAATCCCCGCTGCAACTGGAGGCACGCCTGAGCCATGCGCTGGCCTGCCAACTCGACGCCTGGCGCGGGCAGGCTGGCGGCTACGTGATCCTGGAACTGGAGGTGCTGCGTGTTCACGCCCATGCGGAAATCGTGATTCCCGGCACGCAGCACATCGACCCGGCGCGTTATCACCCGCTGTTCTATGTGTTCCGGCATTACTTTGGCCGTGGGTCGCGGCTGGGCCGCACCTTCAAGGCCGAAGTGTGAGTACTCAGGTACCTCGCGGTTTCGCCCGGTGCGTCGGCGTGGCGGTCCATGGATCGTCCGGCCACGGATGGCGCGGATAGCGTCCTTTCAGCTCCTTGCGCACTTCCGGATAGGTACGCTCCCAGAAGCCCTTCAGATCCTGCGTGACCTGGATCGGGCGGCCAGCTGGTGACAACAGGTGCAGGGTGACAGGAATACGTCCGCCGCCGACGCGCGGCGTGTCGGCGAGACCGAACAGCTCCTGCAGCTTGACCGCCAGCACCGGCGGTTCACCTTCGGCATATTCCAGCCGCCGTTGCTGGCCGCTCGGCACGATGAGGCTTTCCGGTGCCTGCGTGTCGAGCATCCGGCGCTGCTCGTAATCGAACAGTGCCGCCAGTGCCTGCGACAGCTCTTCTGCCGCAAGCGCGTCGAGCCGGCGCTTGCCTTCGAGATACGGTGCCAGCCACTCATCGAGCGCGGCGAGCAGCGCGGCATCCGAAACATCGGGCAGGCCCAGCTCCGGCATCCACGCGCGCAGCGCCTGCATGCGCGCGCGCAGTCGTTGCGCGCGGGCGCTCCACGGCAACACGCCAAGGCCTTTCGTACGCACGGCCGCCAGCATCGCCGGCAACGCATCTTCCGGCCGTACCGGCACGCTGCGACGCTCCAGCACGATCGCGCCGAAGCGGCGCTCGTCGAAGGCCTCGGCCGCCGCACGTTCGTCGTTCCAGCGCAGCGTGCGTTCGCGGGTGAACTGCAACGGGAAGTCGCGCTCCAGCACGCGCGGATCGAGCGGAGCGGCGGCGAGGATCAGGCTGTCGCGTGCCTCGAAGCGCAGGTCCAGCGTGACCAGCCACGGCTCGCCCAGCAGAGCGGTGTTTTCATGCAGGCGGGCACCGCGGCCATTCGCCAGCGTATAGCGCAACGGGTTGTTGTCGTCGCGTCGCGCGATGCGATCGGGAAACGCATGCAGCAGCAGATCGCCGACCGCATGACTGTCCGGCACGCCACTGGCTGCAGTACGCACGTCCAGACGCCGCCGCCAGCCCTTGCTGGCCTGCTCGATCGCGGCCAGTGCGCCACGGTCGACATCGCCGCCGCCGGCCGTGCCGCGGCGATCGCGCCATGCATGCAGGGCTGCGACACGCGCGCGGAAATCATCACTGCGAGCATGCGTGCCATGCAGTGGCGAACGCGCTTCCATCAAGGCCAGCAGATCGGCGATCAGCGGACGCAGTGCCACCGGCACACGCAGCGCGGCGGCGCCGAGGCGCGGTGTGGCGCCGAGTTCAAGCATCTGCCGACCGAGCGCGGTGATGCGACCGTCCGGTGCCAGCGCGGCGAGATTCGCCAGCAGCTCGCGCGCCTGGGCCAGCGCGCCGAACGGCGGCGGATCGAGCCACGGCAGGTCGGTCCAGCTGCCCGCCGTGATCCCCCAGGCCGCCAGTTCAAGCGCCAGCGCGGACAGCTCGGCCTGGGCGATTTCGGCGCCGCGCGCCGGGTCCAGCCGCCTGCTCTGCGGCCACAGCCGATATGCCACACCTGCCGCCACACGGCCGGCACGGCCGGCGCGCTGATCGGCCGAGGCCTGCGAGATGGTGACGGTCTCCAGCCGGGTGAAGCCGGAGTTCGGATCGAAGCGTGGCTCGCGCGCAAGCCCGGTATCGACCACCGCGCGGATGCCCGGCAGGGTGATGCTGGATTCGGCGACATTGGTTGCCAGCACGATCCGGCGCGTGTCCGGCAGCGCCGGACTCAACGCGGCCTGCTGCTCCGCCAGTGAAAGCTCGCCATGCAGTGCGACAACCTCCACGGCCGCGGTTGGCGGAAGTGTCTCCACGAGCAGCTTCTGTACCCGTGCGATCTCGCGGCGCCCCGGCAGGAACGCCAGCACGTCGCCTTCGTTCTCCTCGATCGCCTGGCGCGTCACCCTCGCGAGATGGTGCTCGACGCTTTCCTGCGTGCGTGCCGGCGGGTGTTCGATGCGCACCGGGAAACTGCGGCCCGGGCTGCTCAGTCGCGGCGCGTCCAGCCAGGACGCGATGCGTTCGCCGTCGAGCGTCGCCGACATCACCAGCAGGCGCAGTTCCGGTCGCAAGGTAGCCTGCGCGTCCAGCACCAGCGCGGCGCCGAGGTCACCGGCGAGATGGCGTTCATGGAATTCGTCGAACACGATCGCGCCGATGCCGGTCAGCTCCGGATCGTGCTGGATCAGGCGGGTCAGGATGCCTTCGGTGATTACTTCGATCCGCGTCGTCGCGCCCACCTTTGATTCGAAGCGGATGCGGTAACCGACCGTCTGACCGACCTCTTCGCCGAGCTGTCGCGCCATGAACTGTGCCGCGGCGCGCGCGGCAATCCGGCGCGGCTCCAGCATCACGATCTTCTGCCCGTCCAGCCATGCCGCATCGAGCAACGCCAGCGGCACCTGGGTCGTCTTGCCGGCGCCGGGCGGCGCCTCCAGCACCAGCCGCGGGTGCGCGGCAAGCGACGCGCAAATCTCCGGCAACAACGGGGTGATCGGAAAGGTAGGCACGGATGAAGTCATCCGCGCCGATGATAACGGCTGCCGCGCATCGCCTCACACAAAACCCGCGACAGGCCTTCCGTGGCCTCTGTCATTGCGAACCCTATCCGAGACGGCGACTACGGCGAGGCCGCCGGCTGCAGGCATGCCGCCTCCTGCCTGCGCGCCGCATCGACACTGCCCAGCGCATGGCCATGCTGGCGCGCCTGCACGATCACCTGCCAGTTGCGTTCGCACAAATTGCCGTGCCGCGAACCCTGTCGCCAGGATTGCATCGCCAGATCCTGCGCGTTGGCATAGTCGGCCTGGCGCAGGGCATCCTCGGCATGCTGCTGCAGTTGCTCCGGCCAGCTTGCCGCCGGCGCAGATGCTGCCGGCAAAGGCACGATCGCGGCGGGTGCTGCGCTGATGCTGGTGCCCGCTGCACGCAGCGGGGCCAGCGACTCGAACTTGCTTTGGTAATCGTCGGTGATCTGCTTGGCATCCTGGGCACCGCGAATCACCCGTGGCGTGATCAGCACGATCAGCTCGGTGCGGTCCTTGTTGCGGCTGGTGGTGCCGAACAGACGACCCAGCCAGGGAATGTCGTTCAGCCCCGGAATGCCGGTATTTGTCGTGCTTTCGTCCTGCTGGATCAGGCCGCCGAGCAGCACGGTCTGTCCGCTCTGCACCGCGACCTGGGTCGCTACATCACGTTGCGCGATAGTGAAGTTGCCCTGCGCATTGGCCGCGCCGAGGGTCGAACTGACCTGCTGGTGCACATTGAGATAGACCAGACCACCCGGATTCACCCGCGGCTGCACATCGAGAATCACGCCAGTCGGCAGATAGGTCACGCTGCTGGCCGTCGCATCCGTGGTGGTGGTCGCCCCCAGGCCGATGATCGAGGTCTGGTTGACCGGGATCTGGTTACCCACCTGGATATGCGCGATCTGGTTGTTGAGCACGACCATCGACGGTGCCGACAGCGTCTTGGTGTTGGCGTTGGTCTCCATCGCACTGAGTGCGACCTGCATCTTGCTGTTGATGAAGGAGTAGAACAGCGAGTCACTGCTGTTGTAGGTGTTGCCACCGCCACCCAGCGCAGCCGCCCGATGGCGATACGGCTGGCCGGGCGTGACGCTGCCGTCGCTGTTGGTGGTGCTGCCGGTCAGTCCCTGCAGGTACCACTGCACGCCGAAGGCGAAGTCGCCGGTCAGCGTCACCTCCATGATGCGCGTCTCGATCTGCACCTGCAGCGGCACGTTGTCCAGCTTGGCGATCGCCCCCTTGATCTCCTCCCACTGCGACGGTCGCGCACGCACCATCAACTGGTTGCTGCTGTCGACCGAGCTGATCCGCACGCTGCCATCGCTGGAGGAGTACTGCTGGTCGCCCGATCCACCGTTGCCACCGGCATCGCCTGCGGCGCCACTGCCGGCAGCAAAACTCTTTCCAGTGCCGCTTCCAGTGCTGCCGAAGCCACTGGATGTGCTGCTTCCGAAACCGCCACTGGTGCCGCTAGTGCCTCCAGTGCTGCCCAAACCACCCAGGCCGGTCGAACCGCCTGTGCCAGTCGAGCCGAACGCACTGGTCGAGCCGCCGGCCGAACTGCCAAAGCTGCCGGCGGTGCTGCCCATGCTGGTCCCGCCATTGCTGTTGTCGGCACTGCCCAGCGTCGCACTGCTCAGGCCCGGCCCCACCTTGCCGCCGCTATCGCCATTGCCGGCGCCGTTGGTGTAGATCTGGGCCAGGTACTTGGCCAGATCCGAGGCCTTGATATTGCGCACGTCGTAGACGAACAACTGCGGTTCGTTGCCACCGCCGCGATCGATGCGGGTAATCCAGTCGCCGACTTCCTGCAGGTATTCGGGCTGGGTGCTGATCACCACCATGGCATTCGTTCGCTCGATCGGAATGAAGCGCAACATGCCGGCCAGCGGCGTGTTTCCCTTTGCGCCGAACATGTCATCCAGTTTCGGCATCAGCTCCGTGACATTGGCGTACTGCAGGTTGAACACGCCCACTGACATGCCGCGCAGCCAGTCGACGTCGAAGGTACGCACCATGCTCTGGTAGTTGGCCAGTTCCTCCGGCGTACCGGACATCACCAGCAGGTTGCGCGCCGGATCCACCAGCAACACCGCATCCGCTCGCGCGAACGGCTTGATCAGCTTCTGCATCTCGGTAGCGGAGATGTAGTGCAGCGGGAACAGGCGCGACTGCAGGCCGCCAGTGGGTGCGCTGGCGCCGAGGCTCGGCACCATGTTGCCGGCCACGGCTTCTTTCTCGGGCAGTACCACGTAGCCGCCACTACGCTTCACCAGCGCATTGTGGGTCCACGACAGCAGGGTTTCCAGGATCGGCAGGGCCTGCTCCGCGTCGACCGGTTCGGCAGTGGAGAACGAGATATTGCCCTGCACGCCGGGCACGATCGTGTAGTTCTGCTTGAGCAGGTCGCCGAGGATCGCCTTGACCACCGCCTGCACAGGCTGGTTCTCGAAATTGAAGGTCACCGATCCGTTGCCACTGGCTGCCGGCTTCGGTTGATTCAGTGCCGTGGGCCGGATGAACTGCCCGCTGCCCTGGCTTATCTCGGATGGGGCCACGGCCGCACTGTTGTCCGATACTCCGTTGTTCAACGGCAATGGTGCGGGCACCGGATTCTGCGTGCCGGCCATCGCCTCGCGCTGCAGCGCGCCGTCGTCATGCGGTTGCGATGCTGGCTGCAGGCTGGCGCAGCCTGCCAGCCATACGGCACATGCCAGCGCGCCAGCGCGCAGGGTTTGCTGAGTGAGTTTGCGAAACATGGATCAACGTACTCCTGCGTTGGCCGCGGCGGCAGCAGCGGCACGACGTTTCTGAATATTTTCCCTGAGTCGCTCAAGGGCTTTTTGTTGCTGCGACGAATTCGCTGGCGGAGCCTGGTCATTGCCGCCGCGAATTACCGGACCGCCAGGATCATGGGGCTGGACATTCATTATTGGGCCTGCAGGAACACCCGGGCTGACCGGAGCTTCAGCCATGCCAGGCTTGGGGACGTCGATGAGCGCGCCGGCCGGCAACTTCAATTCGGTCTGGCCCGCGGATGTCGCGAATACCGCCGAGCGCGGATGCACTTCCAGCAAGGTCACACTTCCATCGGGCAGTGACGCTCCCTCGCGCAAGCGCACTTCACGATGATCAGGATTCTTGTCGCGCAGCAACGCCATGCGCAGCGTGGGGGTGAGGATGATGCCGGTCAGCTCGAGATCGCCGAGGCCCACACCCGCGCTGGCCATGCGTGCCACCGGCTTGCGGTCGGGACTGAACAACGGTTTCTGCCAGACCACCGCGAACTGCTCCAGCGGCAACGGTGTCGGTGGATTGGCTGCATTGTCCATCGGCGACAGCGGCGGTAGCGGTCGCGGTGCTTTCCAGTGCACACCGTTGCCCACCCCACCGAGCAGCAACAGCAGCAGCGAGGCGAGCACGACCGCGGTCACCACGAGCACCGGGGTCAGGCTGCGCTGGTGTGCGGCGTTCATGGCGCGCCTCCCTGACCGGGTGACTGCATCTCGGGCGATCCATTCGCCGGATTTCCGTGCGCCGGCCGCAGGTAACCGGACAACGTGAACTGCACCTCCAGCGTCGCAGCGTGACTCTGCTGTGCCGCCACCGGATTGCGATAGATGCTGAGATCGTCGATGAAGACGTACGGCATGCCCTGTTCGAGCTCATGCAGGACGCTCGCCAGCGATTCGATGTCGCAACTCAGGTTGATGTTCACGGCGGCCTTGCGGTAGGGCTCGCCAGGTGTCACCGGCGGATTCGGCAACGGCATCTTCTGGCTTACTTCGCAGGTGCCACCACGGGTGCTGTTGCCCACCACGTCGACCACACGCTGCATCAGATCGGCGGCAGCGGTATTCGGATCATCGTCGGCCAGGAACGCACGGCTGGCCGCCTGGCCGGCACCCAGTGTCGCGAGGCGTTGCTCCAGCATCGGCTTTTCGGCGATCGCCGCCGCGTAACGGCTATGCGTGTCGCGCAGGTCGGCCATCTCGTTGTCGATCTGCCGCAACGGTGCCACGAACCACCAATGCAGCAGCACGAAGTAACCGAGCAGCAGCACCAGCAACAGCAGCAGGATCGCCGCGATGCGGCTGTCGCGCGGATTGAGCGCAGCCAGCTTCATGGCGCACCCCCATCGCCTGCCGGCACCGCGGCAGCGGGCTTGACCCTGGCCGTCGCCAGCTGTGCCGTCAGGTAGAAACGTTCCTTGCCACTGGTGGGATCAGGCTGGATGCTGCCCTGGAAGCTGGCGTTGGTGATCAGCCGCGAGTCCTTCAGCACATCGAGCAGTTTCACCGCCTGCTGACTCTGCCCTTGCATGCCCACCTGGCCGGTATTGTCCACGTTGAAACGCTCAAGCCATGCGCTGTCCGGCAGCCGCTGCGTGATGTCCTGCAGTACGCCGAGCATCGAGCTGGTGTCCTTCTTGCGCCGGACCAGAAAGCTGGCCGCGCCCGTGTTGTCCTGCAATTGCGTGCGCAGCGCGGCCACCTGCTGTGCATCGCCACGCATGCTCTCGACCTCGCTGCGCATCTGCTCGAGTGCCGCCTGCCGGTTGTGCAGCCATTGCCCGAGCACCATCACCAGCAACAGCACACACCCCCCTGCCAGCGCCAGATTCAGCCGTCGCCGCGGCCGCACGTGGCGCGGCGTCTGTTCCGTCGGCAGCAGGTTGACGCCGAGGCGGTCCTGGCCGACGGCCAGATCCACCGCATCGATCGAGACACCCAGTTCGCGCAGACGCAGCAGCAGGGGATCGAGCGTGTCGCGCGTGACCACCACCAGCTCCGCCTGGAAGCGACCACCGGCCGGCGCGCTCAGTTCGCGCACCGCGTAATACACCTGTGCCGCGCTGAAGGGAGTCTGCCGGTCCATCTCGAACGCCATCACCTGCTGCAGGTTGTCGCGTGCAGCCGTCGGGAGTGCCAGCGTGCGCCGCAGCACCGTTGCCGATGGCAGCAGCAAGGCCAGCCGCAGATCCTCGCGATCGACTTTCTGCAAGGCGGCCTTCAATACCATCTGCCCGTCGCCGACGGCCGGCGTCTCGGCGCCGTCATCCCACCGGGCCAGCACCTCACCATGACCGGCGCGGCGCAGCGTCCACTGCATGCCCGTGCGTTGCAGCAGATGCCAGTCGGCGCCGCCACCGAACCAGTGACGCCAGCGCAGCGGCAGCAGCCCACGCAATTCACCGCCCCACCAGCCGAGAAAGGGCGGCAACGGCGAAGCACGCCAGCCACGACGCAGACGATCCATCAGCGGCCGCAGTGATTGCGTTGCCGTATTACTCATTCCGCATTTCCCTCCTGCCAGCGCAACACCGTATACGGTTGTGCGCCGGGCTGTCTCCCCTGTACACGAATCGTGGCACGCAATACGGCACGCGTTCCATCGGCCAGCGTCGCCTCCGACCTGATACTTTGCGTGGTTCCGTTGTTGAGAACCAGACCCGGATCGCTCACATTCCGCAGCCGTGTGGCCTGGAGCGCACTCTGTTGCTGTGGTGTCATTCCCGGAATCGCTGCCAGGGCCAGCGGCGGTGCCGTATTCGCATCCGGACTCGGGTTGCCTGACCAGATCGTGACCGCCGGCGCCACCAGCTGATACACCGCCGGCGTCATGCCCAGCACCATCTGCAGTTCCTCGATACTCGCGAATGGCCCGTGGCGCGGGCCGTAGTCGCGGCCGGCCGCCGCATAGGCAGCGCGCTGGGCGGTCGCCGCGCTCTCGAGGCCGGCCTGGCCACGCCAGTCCACCACGTTGCCAGCCAGCGCCTTGGCATGTTCCGGGTCCATCCCGGCAGCCTGGAAAAAGGCCTGCAGCACGTCGGGTGTGGCGCTGTTGAGATCCACCTTGCCGCCTTCGTCGATCGCCGACACCATCACCGTGGCATGGTCATAACGGAACGGATAAACACGTCCGTCGCCGACCCAGCGCTGCTTGATGTCAGGGTTCTGCAACCCGTAAACCGCACGCATCAGGCCTGCCTCGGCGGCGTAGTGCGCCTGGGCCTGTGAAAATTCATAGTGCGCCTGCAAACCTTCGGTGCGAGCCAGTGCGGCATAACCACCCAGCAGGATCGCCAGCAGGGTGCATGCCCACAGCACCAGCAGCAGGGCCACGCCACGCTGGGCGCTGCGTCGGGCCAGCAGCCTCATGGCTGACTCCCGCCACCCAGGGTCGCTCGCAACACGCCAGGCGGCCCGTTGCTGTTCAGCGGATTGGCGCGCAGTGGCACGTCGAGCTGCGGCCACCCCTGATTGCCTTCCGGGTGCAGTTGAATGCGTACCAGCTGCGGCAGCATCCGGCCGTCCGCCCACGTGCCGGACCACGGCACGGCCTGTCCCTGCCCGTCGACGCCGCGATAGCCGAAGCTGCCGTCCTTGATGTGGTCGAGCAATACCTGCGGATCGCCCAGGGGTTTCGGTGGCTGGCCATCCGGTGGCAGCATGGCCAGGCTCAGTTCCAGCCGCAGTCCGCCGCTGCCGTCATCGACCAGCTGCAGCCGCTGCAATTGCGGACCGAGCTTGCCGAGATAACCAGGCAGCGGGGCGACATAGCGCATCTCGCGCGCCGTGCCCTCGAAATAGATCGCCTCGCCATGCTCGTTGTGGCTGATCGGCTGAATCAGGCTCTGCGCCAGTTCGCGCCGCAGGAAGTCCTCGGCGGCACGTACCTGGTCGATCCGCTCGATCGCGGCGGTGCCCGAGCGCACGCTATCGGTGGCGGTGCGAATGCCCGAATACACGCCGACCAGCAGCAATGCCAGCAGCACCAGCGAGGCCAGCACTTCCAGCAGGGTGAACCCGGCGGCGTGCTTCATCGGTCGACCTGCTGACTGCCGGCACTGGCGACCGGCGGACCGGCCAGCCGCAACGTGCGGAAATGCGCCTCGCGCGGATGCGCCAGCGGCCCCCATTGCACGTCAAGATCGAGCTGGTACAGATGCAGCGTCGCTGTGGGTGGCGCCACGCCGACCTGATTCCACGGCGACACGTCGAGCCGCCAGCGGAACTGATGATCGAACTGGCCGGAACGGCTGCCTGTCTGCAGCGGTTCGCCGACATACGCGCTGTCCAGCATGCTGCGTGCCCACATCGCCGCCTCGCTGTGTTCCGCCGCGTTGCGGTTCAGGCTGATCGAGGCACCGGCCACCTTCATCAGGGCAGTGAACGCGATCGCCAGCAGCATGATCGCGGCGATCACCTCGAGCAGGCTGAAGCCACGCTGCGAACGTGGCAAGGGTCGATGCAGGCAAGTCATCGCGCCGCCACCGTATCGACCACGCGTACTTCACCAGTCAACCAGGACACGTTGACATGCCATTGCCGCTTGCCGCTCTGCAAGGTGATGCGGCCGCCGGTGGAGCTGCCATCGGGAAAGAAGCGGATGCGCCCGACGTGATCGCTCGGCTGGTCCTCTTTCGCGCTGGTGATGCTTATGCGCAATCCCTTGGGCAGGCGCACATCCTGCTCGTGCACATTGCGATAGGTGTTGGCGCGGGTGTCCACGTCGAAGTTCTGTTCCTGTCCGCGCACGATGGCTTGCGCACGCGTCGCCCGCAACGCGCCAGCCAGCTCGCTGCTGGCCGCACGCACGCGCGCACTGGCCAGCCCCTGCGTCACTGCGACCGATACCGCAGCCGCCGCGATGCCGATCAGCAGGATCACCGCCAGCATCTCGAGCAGGGTGAAGCCGTGGGTGCGCGCAGCCCTCATGTCCTATTGCCAGTTACCCACGTCCTGGCTGTAACCATCACCGCCAGGCTTGCCGTCCTGGCCGTAGAAGATCAGGTCGAAGTTGCCGTGCTGGCCCGGATACTGATAACCGAAAGCGTGACCCCACGGATCCTTCAGATCCGACTCCTTCGCATACGGCCCCTGCCAGTTCGATGCATTGGCCGGTTTCACCACCAGATCCTCCAACTGCTGCGGCGGCGAGCCGTTGTCCAGCGCGTAGTTCTCGATCTTCTGGCTCAGCGTCAGCAATTGGGCCTTGCCGGCACCGTACTTGCCCTTGTCGACGTTCTTGCCGACCTGGGTCACCACCACTGCACCGATGATGCCGATCAGCACGATCACCGCCAGCATTTCGAGCAGGGTGAAACCGGCCTGCAAGCCGAGTCGTCGTGGTTGTCTGTACTGCATGTGGGTCACCTCAGGGTTTGCGAAGGTTTGCATCTACTGGATATTGCTGGTCAGGCTGAGCAGCGGCAGCAGGATCGCCGCCATGATGATTGCCACCATCACCGTCATCACGATGGTCAGCGCCGGCACCAGTGCCGCCAGCAGACGATCGATTGCACGCTTGGACTCAAGCTCAAAGGTGTCGGCCACTTTCAGCAACATGGTGTCGAGCTGGCCGGCTTCCTCGCCGACCTGCACCATCTGCATCGCCAGCCGCGGGAACAGCTTCGACTGCCCCAAGGCGAGGCTGAGACCGCCACCGCCCTTGACCTGCTCATGGGCCTCGCTCAAAGCCTTGTCCAGCGCACGATTGGCCGTGACCTGGCGCGCAATGGTCAATGCGCTCAACAGCGGCACACCGTTCTTCAGCAGAGTGCCCAGCGTGCGGGCGATCCGTGCGGTCTCCACCTTCAGCAGCAGCGGACCGACCAGCCGCATCGTCAACAGCCGCGTGTGCCAGGCCAGCCGCATCTGCGGATCGCGCAGGCGCGCGCGCCAGACGAACAAGCCTCCACCAAGCACCAGCAGGATCAGCCACCACCAGGTCTGCAAGGTATTGCCGATCACCAGCACCGCCTGGGTGATCCACGGGATCGGCACCTGCATGTCCTCGAAGATCGGCACGAACTGCGGCACCACGTAGGCCAGCAGCAGCACCAACGAACCGAGCACACCCACCATCAGGAACGCCGGATAGATCAGTGCGTTGACGATGCTGCCGCGCAGCTGCTGGGCACGCTCCAGATAGTCGGCGAGCCGGCGCAGGGTTTCTTCCAGCGAGCCACCCGCCTCGCCGGCGCGCACCAGGCTGACATACAGCTTGGGGAATACGCCGTGTTCCTCGTCCAGCGCAGACGACAGCGTATTGCCGCCACGCACGCGGTCACGCACGCGTTCGATCAGCTTCTTCGCACTCTCGCCTTCAGGCAGGTCGAGCAGGATGCCGAGCGCGCGATCCAGCGGCTGGCCCGCACCGAGCAGCGTCGCCAACTGGTGCGTGAACTGCGCCAGCTGGTCACCGCTGAACGGACCGCGCTTGAACAGGGCCGCCAGCCCGCTGGCTCCACCGGCAGCGTCGGCAGGCTGGGCCTCCAGCGGCGTATGGCCCTGATCCTGCAGTCGACCGATGACCTCGTCGACACTGCCAGCCTCCATCTGTCCATGCAGTATCTCGCCGGCATCGCTGACCGCCTTGTATCGGAACTGCGCCACGTCAGCCTTCCTGCGTCACGCGCAGGACCTCTTCCAGCGTGGTGATGCCGGCCACGGCCTTGGCGATACCGTCCTCGTACATCGTGCGCATGCCTTCGGCGCGCGCCTGCTTCTCGATCTCGCCGGCATCGGCGCGCTGCATCACCAGCCGGCGCAGCGGGTCGCTCATGGTGAGGAATTCCATGATCGCGCGACGCCCCCGGTAACCGGTAGGATTGGCCGCGCTGCTGCCCGGTTTCCACAACCGGATCGGCCGCTCTTCGGTGTACTTCTCCAGTTCGAACTGCGCGATCACCTCGGGCAGCGCCTCATACGGAATGGCTGTTTCCGGATCGAGCCGGCGCACCAGCCGCTGCGCGAGAATGCCGTTGATGGTGGAACCGAGCAGATAATCCTCGACGCCCATGTCGAGCAGGCGCGTGACGCCGCCGGCGGCCGAGTTGGTATGCAGGGTGGACAGCACCAGATGGCCGGTAAGCGCGGACTGGATCGCGATGCGGCAGGTTTCCAGATCGCGCATCTCGCCGATCATGATCACGTCCGGATCCTGGCGCATGATCGAGCGCAGCGCGCCGGAGAAATCCAGCCCGATCTGCGGCTTCACCTGGATCTGGTTGATGCCTTCGAGCTGGTACTCGACCGGATCCTCGACCGTGATGATCTTCACGTCATTGGTGTTGATCTGCGATAACGCCGTGTAAAGCGTGGTGGTCTTGCCGGAACCCGTGGGACCGGTCACCAGCAGGATGCCATGCGGACGTTGCAGTACGTCGACAAAACGTTGCTGGAAGCTGTCGGTGAAACCGAGCGAGGCGAAATCGAACACCACCGATTCGCGATCGAGGATACGCATCACCACCGACTCGCCGAAGCTGGTGGGCACGGTGGATACACGCAGGTCGAGCTCCTTGCCCTGCACGCGCAGCTGGATGCGGCCGTCCTGCGGCAGCCGGCGCTCGGCGATGTTCAGCCGCGCCATGATCTTCACGCGCGAGATCACCGCTGCCGTCGATGACGATGGCGGCGCTTCCACTTCATGCAGCACACCGTCGATGCGGTAACGCACCTTCAGCCGGTTTTCGAACGGTTCGATATGCACGTCCGAAGCGCGCTGCTCGACCGCACGCTGCAGGATCAGGTTCACCAGCCGGATCACCGGCGCTTCGGACGCCAGATCGCGCAGGTGCTCGACGTCATCCTCTTCCGCCGCACTGCCGTCGAGGTTCTCGACAATCGTGCCCATCGCCGAGCGGCCGCTGCCGTAATAACGTTCGATCAGGCCATCGATTTCCGAGCGCAGACCAACCCGCAAGGCGACCGGCCGACCGGCGGCCAACTCGACCGCCTGGAGCGGATACGGATCGGCCGGATCGGCCACCAGCAGGGCCAATCCAACCTCGGCGTCCTGCACCGGCACCACATGCTGTTGCTTCAGGAAGCGCAGCGACAGCTCGAGATCGGCCGGCGGCAATTCCGGCGCATCGCGCGCGGCCAGCAATGGCACCCGCAGCAGCTCCGCCCAGGCCTCGGCCAGATCGCGTTCGGACACCAGTCCGAGCCGAGCCATCAAGGTGGTCAGCGTGCCTTCCGCCGACTCTTCGTGCAGCCGGCGCGCACGACCCAGATCGCTGTCTTTCAGACGACCGCGCGCAACAAGCCACGCGCAGACTTCCGCCTCGCGGTCAACCTCAGCCATGTGATCTCCATCAACCGACGGCTGGGTAGCTGTTGTCGACATACAAACCCCGAGGCGCGGAAACGCCATGAAACACTATGATCCGAAAAATCTTACCCGCCCACCCCGACCGTCATAGGTAACACAATCAAAGGCCATCATGCGAGCCTTGACTCTTCAAAAAAAATGAAGATCAAGCAACCTCGTCCAGCTTATTCAGACAATTGGATCAGCACTCGAGTTCGGCGCTTGCCACTGCCATGCAGGGCATTGTGCAGATCGTTATCAACGACGCGCACCTCCGGCCGGCGCCATCCATGACCCGGCACCCACTGACGTGGAGTTGGAATCTTCTGCGACAGATCGATCGCGCCATCGTTACTGACCGTGTACGTACCGGATAAGTTAAGTAAAGCTGGCCGCGCAATCTAACGATAAGTTGCGCAAATTGATGCGACTGTGCTCACTGCAGAAGGTCCGATCGAAACCATTTCACTCATTCATATGCTCTGATCTATCTATATGGCTTGAATGGACGCACTGAAGAATATTCACTTGGGTTGCAATCGCCATGGTCGTTCAGATCGGCCACGCTATGCGGGCAGCGCATCCACAGCCTTGGCTATGGCGACGGGCAAGTAGATATGGAAGGTGGTACCTGCACCAAATGCACTACTCACTTCTATGTGACCTCCGGCTCGATCGATCAGGCTATAGACAATGGCAAGCCCGAGACCGGTGCCACTGCCCGAAGGTTTGGTAGTGAAGAATGGTTCGAAGATTCGCATTCTGACGTCCTTGGACATACCGACACCGGTGTCGTGTATCGATAACACCATGGTCGAAGAGTCCTTTTGCGCAACCGCAATCGAGCACTCGCCACCGTTTGGCATGGCATCACGTGCGTTGGCTGCAAGATTGAGCAGCGCGAGCTCGAACTGACTGCGATCAAAGTTGATTACCAGCGGCATATCGGGCACATCGATACTCAGACGTACTGTGGGCGGCAGTGACTGGCGTAGCAGCGGCTGAAGCTCACGCAAGGCATCCGTGGCATCGAAGGATTCGACATGGGTAACGTCGCTGCGACTGAAGCTGAGTAATTTTCGGCAGATACTGGAACCGCGACGAGCAGCCAATTCGATCCCATCCAGGGCATCGGCGAGTACCAGGGCATCCTTCATCAGCGCGTCCTTGTTGCGCTCAGTCACGGAGTCATCGATACGATCCCGTTCGGTAGTAAAGCCAAGAATGATCTCGAGCACGTTGTTCAAGTCGTGCGCTATGCCACTAGCAAGCCTTCCTACAGCATCCATTTTTTGCGCGTGCAACAACTGTTCCTGGGCACGCTCGCGTTCGGTCATTTCATGTTGAAGCTGGCGACGGTGTGCGTTCGACTCAGCGAGACCTTTACGCAGGCTGGTAACGCTAAGGTCAAGAATCACGACTATCTGCACGTAATCCAGCGCCAAAGATGGAAGTTCACCGTAGGGGCCGGCCGTGACATACATCGCACGACTAAAAATGTAGTTCGACGTCATCCCAACGATGAAGGTCAGCATGATCATCATGTAGCTCATCCACAGAGCCTTGCGCCCAAGCATGAGCGCCGCCAACGCCAGCACCACGATCAGTATCTGGTCCGAAGATGCGCCCAGGGAAAATCCGAACGCGGCATAAGCGATGATTCCGGATCCGAGCAGAACCGCGAGATACTCCCCCACCGCCAGATGAAAGCGGCCCAAACGAATCAGATACAGCCCCAACCATGCTGCAATGGTCATCGCCACGTCTGTTCCCAGATCGATGACGACCGCCATTCCAGGTGACAGCTTGGCTTGGTCGTAATAAGTACTTTGAAGATATGACCAATCGAACAACAACATGTAGATCTTGTTGAGCGGCGTACGAAACCCTTCGAACACGAACAACCATTGCATGAACACCGCATTGCGACGGTCAACGGGATCGTTGATCGGAATACGCCCAGACCAACCCAGCAATCGTTCAAACATTTTTTCCCCTGACGCGTCGAGGTGTGTCGGTTGCCGATGATCGGAACGTCCTGTTCACTCACGTTTCGCGGTAGACGAGAAATGCTTACGATCGTGGGGCCGTCCAAACCCCCCACCTTGGAATTCCTGAACATGGCGGAAATGCAATGAACGTGCTGAATACCAGAGCGACTACCTCAAGACCGCTGGAAGTCCTTGGTATCGATGAGATGCAAGAGCGCATTTATCGCGTTCTTCTGGCTCATCGCATGGCCACCACCGAAGATATAGCAAAGATGCTTTCCCTGTCGCCACGCAAGACCCAGCGACTGCTCGACAGCATCGAGTCCAAGGGCTTGGCAACCCACTCGCCAGAACAGCCACGGCGCTACATCGCCGCACCGCCGGAGCTTGCCGTCGAAGCGTTGGCCAGCCAACGCCGGGCAGATATTGAACGAGCATGTTCCACGATACCCGAGCTGAAAAAGGAGGCCACAAGCACGGCGAACAATCAGGGGAATGAACAGGTTGTGGAGATCATCACCAGCCACGCCGCCTTGGGCCAAATCGTGACGCACCTTCATCAAACCGTTCAGAGCGAAGTCTTTGGCTTCCAGAGCGGCCCGAGTTTGAATCCCGATAGTCACCAACAAGGGCAGCGACCGGGCGTGCGCATTCGAAGCATCTCGGATATGGCCCATCTCGAAGCGCCCGGCTCGATGAATTCCCTTCGTCGCGTGATGCAACTGGGCGAGGAGGCAAGGGTCTTTCCGACCCTGCCCGTCACCATGTTCGTTGCCGACCGGCGCATAGGCCTGATTTTGAATGCCAAAAACCCTGCAAGTGGCCCAACGCTGCTGGTTCGAGCGTGCCCATTGCTCGACGCACTTTGCGCATTCTTCGAGCTCATCTGGGAACGGGCGACGCCCATCACGTTTACTCAAGCCGGGCAGCTGGAGACCGGCAAGCCCAACGCTCAATTGACCGAAGCAACTGAGCTGCTCCTCCCACTGCTGGCTGCAGGCCTCAACGACAAAGCGATCGCCCACGAAGCTGGAATATCCGACACCACACTCACCAGGCGTATCTCCGAACTGATGAAGTGCTTCGATACCCGAACCCGTTTCCAGCTTGGCTGGCGTGCCGCCTTGAATGCATTTCCGAATGACTTGACGGTCAGCACCACCACCGCCAAGCCACCTTCGACGGCACGCTGACCGAAGCACTCGAAGTCCTTCAGGCAATAACGGCGATCTGCCGTTACCTGCTCCGAACACACCGAAGATTGGCGACTTTCCCCCATGAAGGAAAGACGGCAGCATTTCCCATTGCGCGCACCTCCTGGCCAAGCCGATACTCAGGTTCAACCACGATCAGTCAACGGCTGAACAGAGGCTGGCCTTCACTGCTCGCGCAGAATTGCTCTGAGGTTTGCGTATCTATCGCTTTTTTGAGTGCACGGAAGAATTTTCGGGCCACGCTGCGTACTGGCATTTCGCCGATGGCGATGCCATGGATGCGCGCGCCTAAAGATTCAGGGTAATCGCAGAGTTCGCCATCATTGTGTGTGCCGATGCCGTAAGCCTACCCGGACGTGGTCGGCCGCTTGAAATTCCTCGATCAACACGTAAGGAGCATTGACTCGCGTAAATTTTTTTGCGCGACGGCGAACAGTGCTCTTCATTTAACACCCTTGATCCCACTGCTTGGTTGCATTCAACTACGTTATCGCAACGGATGTTTAGACGTCTAAATTATTAAATATCATTTAGACGTCTAAATGGTGCAATGCAGCTTGCAACGATGATGGCAACAGCAGACGTTACGCACCGGGCTGCTTCTGAATGGGATAGGCAGCAGCCGTTACGGATCAGGCACTGATCTGAAACTTCTACTTGAGAGGGTGGGGAAACATGATTTTCAAATCGAGCACATGGCTCGCCATGGCAGGCATGCTCATAGGTGGAACACTTCCGCTTGGAGCATTTGCCGCGAGCGCAGCCCAGCAGGCACCTGGCTACTATCCAAGCTTCACGCCAGACACTTCACACATAACTGCATCCATCAATAACTCAGCGCTGATTGCTGTAAAAAACAGCGAGCTTAGTCAGAGTCTGGCCAAGTACGACAGCGGAGTCCTGCTGTCCACAAAACAGATTTCAAGCATGACATTGCTGCTCAAGCGCAGCCCCGAGAAACAACAGCAATTCCAGAGTTACCTCAGCGAACTGACCAACCCGAACTCGCCATACTTCCATCACTGGCTGACGACCAAGCAGATCGGCACGATGTTCGGTCCGTCATCGACAGACCTTGCCAAGGTAACGCAGTGGCTGACCTCGCAGGGAATGAGCGTCAAGCGCGTCACTCCCGATGGCATGACCATTCGCTTTGCCGGTACGGCAGCGGCCGTCAACCAGGCCTTTCACGTGCAGCTGCACAGTTTCAATGTGAACGGTGAAGCTCATTTCGGCCATCTGGCTGCACAGCAAATTCCTACCGCGCTGACACCGGTCGTGGATCGTGTTGTCTCATTGAACAACTTCTTTCCCAAGCCACAACATACCGATGTCGGAGTCGTGTCCAGGAACAAGCAGACCGGAAAGTGGCAGACGGCATCCAGGACCGGGGCGACGCCACAATTCACGGTCCCTGGTGGCACGGTCGACACCAATACGACCTACGACGTTGCACCCGCTGATTTCAATCAGATCTATAACGTCAATCCGTTGTGGAACCGAGGCACGCCCAACCGCGGCGCCGGCCAGACCATCGTGGTGCTGGAACGCACCGACGTAAATCCTGCCGACATCGCCGCATTCCGCGCAGCCTTCTTGCCGGCCGATGCCAAGGGCACCGTGACGTATGTCCATCCGGATGACGGCCTCGGCGATGGCCCATGCCCGGATCCTGGCATGAACGGAGACGAGGGCGAGGCCGCCTTGGATGCCGAGTGGGCCGGTGCAGCGGCTCCGGATGCGAACATCGAGGTCGCATCGTGTGCCGACTCCGGCACCAGCTTCGGTCCGTTCACGGCAGCAGCAACATTGCTCGAACCAGGTATTCATGGGGTAGGCACGTTACCGCCACCCATCTGGAGCCTGAGCTACGGCGCATGCGAGCTTGAAGACAGCGGCGATGCCTATCTTGCCGATGTTTTCTGGTCCGAGGCCGCCGCGCAGGGCGTCACAGTGTTTGTGTCCACAGGCGATGCCGGTTCGGCTGGCTGTGATCAAGGCGCGTTGTTTGCCGCGACCTACGGGTCGGCCGTCAACGGGATGGCCTCCTCCACCTCGGACGTTGCTGTGGGTGGTACCGATTTCAACGACTTCAACAACTACGGCCAATACTGGGCACCCACCAACCTGGCATTGGACCAATCGGCCCTCGGCTATATCCCGGAGCAAACCTGGAACGATTCCTGCGCCAGCAGCCAGCTCGATGCCTTGCTGGGTTACTCCAACGGCCTCACCGCCTGTAACGACAGTAGTGGCAGGGGGCAAGACTTTCTCTCGATCGGCGGCGGCGGTGGTGGTGCCAGCACACTCTACACTCAGCCCGAATGGCAGATCGGTGTCTATGGTTCGGTCAATCACAACTCCCGCACTCTACCGGACGTCTCGCTCTTTGCAGCGAACGGTCTGTACGGCCATGCACTGGTCTACTGCATGTCCGATGCGAACGAAAACGGTACAGCTTGCGATTACACCAACCCGGACGATGTCTACTACAACAGCGCAGGCGGCACCTCGTTCGCGGCGCCCGCCATGGCTGGCATCCAGGCGCTGATCAACCAGGCCACTGGGGGGCCGAACGGCAACATCTCGCCAACCCTTTACGGCGTTGCGAGCAAGGAATACGGCACGAATGGCTCGCCGAACAACGCCATGCTGGCCAGCTGCAACTCGTCCAATGGCGCCAACGTCGGCAGTCAATGCGTGTTCAACGACGTCACTGTGGGCGACATCATCCAGCCATGCTGGGCAGGGTCCATCAATTGCTACTCGGGAAGCTCGGGCAGTAATCAGTTTGGTACGACGGTGGGCGGTACCGGCAGCTCGCTGACCTTGTTGCCAGCCTGGCAGACCAATGTTGGCTATGACATGGCTACCGGCCTTGGCAGCATCAATGCAGCAAATCTGGTCGATGCGGTCGTGAAATACCTGCAGCCGATTCAGCATACCGGCTATGCCGCACCGTACGATTTCCTGTCGTACAGCGAATTTGCGAACGACGGGTACAGCGACATCGCCCTGGTAGATCCTGTGAAGGGAACACTGGCTTCGCTGGCCATGAAGGGCAGCGTCGTGATGTACAGCGTTCCCCAACAGATTGCACCGGGTTATTCCATCGGTGCCGAGGGCGCAAATCTCGTTCCGCAGTTTGTTCCACTTGGCCTCAAATCCGGCGCCATGGCATGGACAGGGCCGGACAACCGTCTCTACCTCTGGTTCTCCGACGCGCTCGGCGGCTACTTCCCGTACAGCGTCGCTTCCTACCCCGCCGGCTGGAAGCTGCTTGGAGAAGGCGTCAATGACAGCAGCGGTACGCAGCAATTGTTCTGGTTCAATGCCACGACCTCCCAGTTTGGCTGGTGGACGCTCGGCGTCGACGGGAACTACAACCCGATTGTCCAGACCATTTCACCGTTGACTACCGTCGCGCCGGGTTATGTACCCACGTTGGCTGATGTCGACGGCGATGGCTATACCGACATCGTGTGGACCAGCACAGCCAACAACAGTGTCTACGTATGGATCAGCAATCATAATGGTGGCTATGTTGCACATAGCATCGCCGATCATCCAGCCGGCTTCACCTTGTTCGGTGCGGGCGATATCAACGGCGATGGCAAAACGGATCTGATCTGGACCAATCCAGCAACCAACCAGATGGCATGGTGGCTGATGAACGGCTTTACCGTGACCGATCAGGAGACCCGCAGCGTGCCACCAGGCTACACGATGGCCAGCATTGCGGACTACAACGGCGATGGCCTGGCCGACATCCTGTGGGCGGGCACGGCTGGTGATGCCTATGAGTGGCAGAGCACTGGAAGTGGCTTCCAGTCGTTCCGGGTAGCAGATCCTTCGGGCAATCCGCTGGTCATTCCGGCAGGGGCCCAGGTGCAAGTCAATCGCCTGCAAGGCTCTACCTTTGTGCCGAGTCCGTAATACATCCGCACCCTGAGATGATGGTTTGATGCGAGGCCGGGCATTGATGCCCGGCCTCTTTCATTGAAGTGATTGTGTTGGCAGCGGCGCAGACAAAGCAAACTTTCGGAATGCCTTCGGCCCGATGCACGATGACGTGATTCATCCTTTGCCAAACCACGATCTCGTTGTGGCAACTCACGCATCATTGTGAGATTTCAGTGAGATTGTGGTCAGTAAGCGGTGCGTGACGCACCGTATCCAAATCGGTACAACTTCGAGCTGTTTGAAACTTTGCATGGAGCTTCAGATTTCAGGGAAGTCGTACGGCGTGATAGGCCACTTCAGAACTTCAAGCTTTAGGGGAAAATCAATGATGCCGATCTACAAACGCTTTTCGTGGCTCGCTGGGACGGGCCTGCTACTAGGATGTGTCATGCCGCTATGGGCGCAGACAGCACCAGCTCATCCAGCAAATTACTATCCCACTTTCACGCCGGACACGGCACGCATTACGACAACCTTGAACAGCTCAAAGCTGGTGGCCGTGAATGGAAGCCAGATCTCTTCCCGGCTGGCTGCATATGACACCGGAGCACTGCCATCAGCGCAACCGATTCGTAACGTGACGCTGCTGCTGACACGCAGTAATGCCAAGCAGCAACAGTTTGACAATTACCTGCAGCAGCTGACCAACCCCAGTTCACCCTACTTCCACCACTGGCTGACAGCCGCGCAGATTGGCACGATGTTCGGTCCCGCGCAGTCCGACATCAGCATAGTGACGCAGTGGCTTCATTCGCAGGGCCTGAAGGTAGATGCGGTCTCGCCGACGGGGATGACGATTCGCTTCTCGGGCACGGCAGCAACTGTCGGCCAGGCCTTCCATACCTCCTTGCACAGCTACGCTGTGAACGGTGAGCGGCACTTCGCCAATACCAGTGTGGAGCAAATCCCGGCAGCCCTGGCTACTGTGGTTAAGGGGACTGCCTCACTGGGCAACTTCTTTCCCAAACCGCAATATCGCGATGTGGGGACGGTGACGAAGGACAAGAAGACGGGCAAGTGGAAGACCGTGACGAAGGCGCCTTCGGCACCGCAGTTCACAGTGCCGCCGGGCACCATAGATACGAACATCACTTATGACGTCGCACCGGCCGACTTCAACACGATCTACAACGTCAAGCCGCTATGGAGCAAGAGCACGCCGATTCGTGGCGCTGGGCAGACCGTGGCCGTGCTGGAGCGCACGGATGTACTGCCTGCGGACGTTCAGACCTTCCGCAGCGGATTCCTGCCAACCGATGCGCAAGGCACGGTGAGTTATGTGAACCCGGTGGCTTACGCGGGCGATACCAGTTGTCCAGATCCGGGCACAAATGGGGATGAGGGTGAGGCGGCGCTGGATACCGAATGGATCGGCGCAGCGGATCCTGACGCGGCAATCGTGTTCGCCTCGTGCGATGACAGTCAAAGTGCCACTTTCGGCCCGTTTACTGCTGCACAGAATTTGCTTGAAGGTGCTGCACCACTGCCCTCTATCTTCAGCCTGAGCTACGGCGAATGCGAAGCCGACGGATTCGTCGACGGAATCGCGAATGAAGCGGGTGATCTCTGGTCGCAAGCAGCTGCCGAAGGCGTGACGGTATTCGTATCCACCGGAGATTCGGGCTCCGCCGGCTGCAATCAGAATCAGCTAGCGGCCTACCAGGGCATAGCGGTCAACAGCATGGGCTCGACACCGTACAACGTCGCGGTAGGCGGCACCGACTTCAACGATTTCAATAATTACAGTCAGTACTGGACCTCGAGCAACCTGCCACTGGATCTGTCGGCAGTAGGCTACATTCCTGAGATGACCTGGAACGATTCCTGTGCCAGCAGTGTGCTTTACGGTCTACTCGGATACAGCAACGGCGTGGACGCCTGCAACAGCGCCAGTGGCCAGAACTACCTCAGCACGGCAGGCGGCAGCGGCGGCCCCAGTACCAATTGGTTTCAGCCTTCGTGGCAAGCCGGCATCTACGGCTCCTCGAATTACGGTACGCGCATGCTGCCGGACGTGTCTCTGTTCGCGGCCAACGGCTTGTACGGCCACGCACTGGTGTACTGCATGTCGGATGAGAGTGAAAACGGCACCCCCTGCGACTACACCGATCCCGACAAAGTCTTGTTCAACAGCGCAGGTGGCACCTCGTTTGCGGCACCGTCAATGGCGGGCGTGCAAGCACTTATCAACCAGGCGACAGGGCAATACAACGGCAACATCCTGCCGGCGTTTTATAGCATCGGGACGAAAGAATACGGCACCAACGGCTCGCCAAATACGGCGATGCTGAACAATTGCAATTCGTCCAACGGAGCTGGCATCGGCAGCAGCTGCGTATTCAACAATGTAACGGCGGGCGACATCGACGTACCTTGCTATGCGGGAACCCTTTCGTGTTTCTCGGGTAACGGTGTGCAGTCCTACGGCGTGGTCAGTGCCGGTGGCTCGTCCAACCTGGCCCCGGCATGGCTGACGAATGCCGGTTACAGCATGGCCACGGGATTGGGTAGCATCAACGCCACGAATCTGGTCAACGCGGTAGTGCAGTTCTACCAGCCATTCCAGCGCGGCTATGTTGCTCCGAGTGACTTCCTGACGACTTATGAGGAAGGTTATGGAGATGGATTCAGCGATATCGCCATGGTCGACCCGAGCAAAGGCATATTCTCGACGCTGGGGATGAAAGGCAGCGTATCGTTGTCGAATGCCACCCAGTCGATCTCCAGTGGCTATACGATCGGGTCAATCGGCAATTTCTTCACCGACTCGGTGCTCCTGGGTACCGGCCGATATATTGCTGACTTGGCTTGGACGGGTCCGGACAATCAGCTATACATCTGGCTCTCCGACGGTGTCGGTGGTGCGACCAATTATTCGCCACATCCCGTAGGAAGCCCCTTTCCGGCTGGTTGGAAATTGATGGGGGCTGCCAATTTCGATGGCACCGCCGCTGCGACCGGCAATCCAGACGAATTGTTCTGGTGGAACAGCAGCACCGGTCAAGTTGGCTGGTGGAAGCTGCATGCATTTGTGCTTTATATCCTGGGTCGGGCCTCGTATCACTTCAGCGTTACCATTTCACCGACCATCAATGTTGCACAGGGTTACGTACCGACCTTGGCTGACGTGAATGGCGATGGCTATGCCGACATCGTATGGACCAATCCGAACAACAACAGCGTCTACGTATGGATCAACAATCAGAACGGTGGCTTTGTACCGCGCCAAATTGCCGACCATGCATCCGGGTTCAGCCTGTTCGGTGCCGGTGATGTCAACGGCGACGGCAAAACGGATCTGATATGGACCAATCCAGAGACGAACCAGATGGCATGGTGGGTCATGGATGGCTATAACGTGACCGATCAGGAGGTCCGCAACGTGGCGCCGGGCTACACGATGGCCAGCATTGCGGACTATAACGGCGACGGTCTGGCGGACATCCTGTGGGTGGGTGCGGCCGGTGATGCCTACGAGTGGCAGAGTACTGGCAGCGGCTTCCAGTCACTTCGAGTCGCCGATGCTTCAGGCAAACCGCTAGTCATCCCCGCAGGCACGCAAGTTCAGGCCAATCGCCTGCAGGGTTCGGCCACAGGCGGAATAGATACAAGCACTGGCTCAAGTCACTAGTAGACTGACCCATTGTCGAAATTTGTTTGGTCAAGGCCGGGCAGCAATGCCCGGCCTTGTTTTATTGGCCCGACTTGATCCTGGCGAGAAGCATGACGAAGTTGAGTCGCGCAGCCACCATGTCACTACAACGCATTTTGAGAATGCCCTTGGCAATAGCAACCTCCATCCTGGGCAGTCGTGGCCGATGACGATGACTACCAGCTCCCATTGCATGAAGTCTGGTCTCGATGGCCATGAGGCATGGCCATCTCAATCTTGGGCGACGGCCCTAATCGTCGCTGTCATAGCCTTCGCGACATTTCTTGCCGAACGCCACTGGGGCTTCAGCCTGGCCGATGAAAGCTATCTTTGGTACGGCGCGCAGCACCTGCTGCGCGGAGAAGTACCGCTACGTGACTTCATGTCTTATGACATCGGTCGCTATGCGTTGGCTGCTGCCTGGATGCGGCTTGAAGGTGACAACGGCATCCTCGCACTACGCGATCTGCTGGGCTTCGTAACTATCCTCGGCGTCACACTTGCTTCTATGCTCGTCGCGCGCGCTTGGCGCCATGATGGCGCGTGGCGAATTGTGCCAGTAGCGTTGCTTTTCGCGCTGTGGATGGCCCCACGCTACAAGGTTTTCGACGCAACAGCTTCGATCGTATTGGTTGCCGGTCTTGGCTGGATGCTGGCGCGACCAAATGCAGGGCGCTTCTTCGGGCTGGGCCTGCTGATTGGATTGCTTGCCGTATTAGGGCGCAATCATGGCGTCTATGCCGTCATCGCGTGCGCCCTCGCATACGCGTGGCTCATTCGCCGCGGCGCGTTGTCACGTTGGGGGAGTGCGCTTGCTGCGCTCTTGGCCGGACTTGCGCTCGGCTACGCTCCAGTATGGATCTGCATGCTGATAATTCATGGCTTCGCAACTGCCATGTGGCAGAGCGTGATGCTTATGTTCTGCCAAGGCGCGACAAATTTGCCGCTGCCCATACCATGGCCATGGAAAATCTTGATTGCCGGCCACTTTGATGGTGGCACATTCTTTGCGGGATTCTTCATCGTGGCTCTGCTGGTCTTCGACGTGGCCGGGATAATCCTGCTCTGGCGGCGGAAAAGCAGCGCGGCGATGTCACCCATCCTGATCGCGGCAATCTGTGCCTCCATTCCGTATACACACTATGTTTTCTCGCGTGCGAACATTAGCCACCTCAGCCTGAGCGTGGCGCCCATGCTGATTGGGTTGTTAGTTGCTTGCGGCAGCACGCAGCAACAAACTTTTCGTTGCGCCAGCTTGTGCACACTGTTGCTGGTATTTTCAATGCCCCCTGCCCTGCGATTGCATCCACGTTACGATGCATTGCGGTATGGCGGTCGCTGGCATCAGGTCAGCATCGGTTCCGATGCACTGATGCTTTCTTCGCAGGAAGCATCCAGTGTCGATCTGATAAAGCATTTGCGTTGGACGAGCCCTGCACAAGGTCCCGTTTTCTTCGCGCCAGTCTGGCCCGGAGCTTATTCACTCTACGAACAGCCTTCTCCAGTATGGGAGATTTTGCCTTTAGCTGTTCGGCCTGCCGCATTTCAAGAAGCAGAGATCGTGCGACTGCGCGCAGCGCGGATCAGCATGGCCGTTATTCTGGACATACCGACTGACAGTCGCGAGGCCTTGCGGTATCGAAACAGTCATCCCTTGATATATGACTATTTGAATCGCTGCTTTACTCGTCGAACAACATCACCGCAAGCGCCGCTTGCACTTGTATTCGATGGGCCTGATCACTGCGGCTGAAATTTGCACTTCGCGAGCGGGACTGATTGTTGCCGATAAAGAAATCATACAGATCGTGCTATCAGTGCCATGGATGCTGCTTGGCAACAAGATCCCGGTCAATTCACTGCAAATAAATACCCTTGCCCATAAATGGCATCAAGAGGCAAAGATTGACCTAAAGTAGCAAGAACTTTTCTACGCAAGCGGTGGATCAAGGAATCCAGACGATGCGGGTCGAATTCGTGAACATCGTTGGTCAGCGTACCTATCAGGGACTCACGCGATACAACCTGATTCGGATGCTGCATGAACTTTTCCAATAGACATCGTTCAGCCTTGCTCAGCGCCACGCGTCCACTGGTAGGCGATAGGAGGAGCCAGTCATTTGAATCGAGTCGCCAAACGTTTTCGGCAGCAGCGCATGCCGGTGACAGCTTCAGCCTTCGTGCAAGACTTTGCAGGGTCGCCACAAGAACATCAATTTCCACCGGCTTGGAAAGATAAGCATCTGCACCTTCGCTGAGACCTCGCACGCGATCGATGTTTTCTGATCGCCCAGTCAGCATCACTATGCCCGTCCCAGGAAGTTCGGCATGAAGCCAGCGCACTACGGTGAAGCCATCGCTGTCTGGAAGGCCGATATCCAATAGAACGATATCCGGCCGCTGCATCTCAACAGCTGCAGCCATTTCGGCCATGCGTCCGATTGCTGTGACGTCGAAGCCGAACTGTCGCAATCTCGGCGCGAGAACCCTATCCCGTAACAACTCGTCGTCATCCAGGAGCATCACGTGCAAGAGATCCGAGCACCCGGATGACTGAGATGAACCAGTTGACACGGTCATAATGCGTGACCTCAAACAAAATGATGCACCCGAGGATGCTTTGCGAGAAGGCTAACCTGCATCGATAGACCATGCAATATAGACGTCTTTACCGCCAGATTGAACACTTCTAATTACTAAAATTTCGCTCCACTTCCATCGCCACCAGCCTATCGGCCATTTCTTCCGTGCATTGACTGCGCTCGATCTTCCATCTCTCCGCTTCGCGCGCAACATCCACCATGGGTTCTGCAAATCTGATGAACCTTGTTGATTGTCGTCAACATTGGACACCGGATTCTCTGCAGACAAGGGTGATCCTCACCCCAACAGGACCATCTGCCATGGCGCGGACTGCTGGTAGATGAGCGGCCTGAGCATATGTTCCGCATTGCCAGCAAGGGTCTCCGACGAATCCGCGCCCAGCTTGGTCACAGCCCTTCAACCTGTGAAAGCTGTCACGTAAGCTATCAGCAAATTCTTCCGCAAGTAAGCACTATCACCTGCAAACCGGACGGCCAAAAATTGTACGGTGCGGGGTAGATGCGCGCCTCATACGAAGGCAGCATGCACGTGCGGGCACTACTAGCCAAAGCACCTTCGGGCACGTTGTTCGCCATGGGCCGGAGTGCATCCGCATCATGCAATCGGCTACGGCGACAATACTCGACGCGTCGTTGCGCGAACTATCGCAAGATCATGCGGCTGGTGCGATCGGTGATACCGTGTCTCGACTACAGCCGCAACCATATCGCCATATCGCCGCGCAACTTGCGGTATTCGAGCGCCAGTTGCCGTAATAACGTTCGATAAGACCGCCGATTTCTGAGTGCCGGCCGACCGCAACGCGACAGGTCGGCCGGCACTCAGCTCAACCGCCTCCAGCTGATACGGATCGGACACCAGCAGAGCCACTCCTGCACCGGCACCACGTGCTCTTGTTTGAGGATGCGCAGCGACATTTCGGGATCGGCCGGTGGCAGTTCCGGCGCATCGCGCGCCGCCAGTAGCGGCCTCTGCAGCAGTTCCGCCCAAGCTTCGGCCACATTGCGCTCGGACACCAGTCCGAGCCGAGTTATCAGGGTGATCAGTATGCCCTCCGCCGATTTTGCGTGGAGCAAACGCGCACGGATATAGCATCTGAAAGGAATAGGACCGCACCATCTTTTTGGGCTTCCAGACATAAAAAACCGGCGCCACCAGGGCGCCGGTCGCGATCCTGTCCAGCGGCCCGGCAAGTCGGGCCGCTAACAGCTTTTACCAGCCGATGCCCACGCCTACGCCACCGGTCGTTTCATTGCCACTGACAGCGGCGCCGAAGGTCACGCTGGCCTTGGGCGACAGCTGCCGCGAGTAGCCCACCGACAACGCGGCCTGGCCGCGGTAACCGCCAACACCCACGCCAAGCCGGTTATCCGTCGCGATACCCTGCGTGCTGAACGACATCTGCGCCATCGCCGCACCCATGGCACCCACCTGGTTCAAGCGCCGGTCCACGACGCGGAACTGGGTGTTGACCTGGTCACGCAGCGTATTGAGGTCGCTGCTGGTAGCGAAACCGCTGAGCCGCTGGTCGGTATAGGCATTCGCCTTCTGCAACGTCTGCGTATCCCCGGCATCGCTGTAGGTCTTTGCGGTGGCCAGAGCATCCTGGACCTGACCATAGTTCGCCGCATCGGTGGCTTGTGTGCCAGCCGCCACATTGGTGATCTGGCGTTCGTTGCCGACGCTGCCCACCGACACCGTGTTGGCACGATCAGCCACCGAACCCTGACCCAGCGCGACAGCACCTTCTGCCGTCACCGAGCTGCCCTGGCCGATTGCCGTACCGGAGGCCGCCGTCACCGATGCACCCTCGCCGACTGCCACCGCATTGGTCGCTGCAGCCGCGATGGTGGTATTGGCGCCGACCGCCGTACTGCCGTCCGCATTCACCTTGGCATTGCCGCCGATCGCAGTGTCGTTCGGGCCGGCGGCATAGCTGTCGCCACCAATCGCCGTGCCATGATCGCCGCCGGCCGCAGCATTGGCACCGATTGCCACACCCTTCGAGCCGGCCGCCGTCGTCGCCGCATCACTGCCATCGCTGGCACCATCAACCGCCACACGCGGGCCATTGGCGTTACCGGATCCAGGCTGTTGCCAACCGGCGATGCTGCTCAGCGCTCCGCTAAGCACGCCGTCCAATGCACTCAACGCATCGCCAACATTGTTGTAGCTGCTCCCCTGGACCACGTAGTTGGGCATCGTGATGCCGCCGCCCATCTGCAGCATGGCACCACCGCCGAGAGCCCCCAGCAGATCGGAGATCTGACCCACGGTGGCGGCGTCAGTTAGCACGCCGCTCGCCTGCAGATTGCTGATGCGCGTGCCATTGGTTCCAGCCAGGGTTACCTGATCCTTGCTGTCGTCATCATAGGTCAGCGCGCTATCGGTCAGAGTGCCCAGATCAGCGCTGATGCCGCCCACGGCGGCATCGAGCTGGCCCTTGTTCACCGCGTCATGCGACGCACTGCCATCGGCCACGTTGCCCACCGTCACCGGCGTCGTGCCGTTGCCCAGCACCACCGACGTGTGACCGGCATTGCTGTAGAACACCGCCGAGTTGTTGATCGTGTTGATCGACGCCGTGTTCGTCGCGATGTTCGTCGTGTTCGCCGCCACCGCCTGGTTGGTCGTGTTCAGCTGATCGCCGTTCACCGCATCCGTGCTGCCGGCGGCCACGTTCCCCGCCGCCACGTTGACGACCTGACGCTCGTTGCCGACGCTGCCCACCGACACGCTGTTCGCACGGTCCGCCTGCGAGCCGGCACCCAGCGCCACACTGTTGTCCGCCGAGGCCGCGCTGGCGTAACCCAACGCCGTGCTGTTCGCATTCACCGCATTGGCACCCCAGCCCACCGCCGTCGCGTTGTCGCTCAGTGCACCGCTGCCCGCACCGATCGCCACGCCGTTGTTGCCGTAGCTCGCTGCACCGTAGCCGTAAGTCGCGCTCTCGTCACCGACCGCGAAGCTGCTCGCTCCGGCCGCCACCGCATGGTCACCGAGCGCCAGCGCATCTTCGCTGCCGTCCGTTGCTCCATCGGCCGAGAACAGGTGCGACGCCGTCGTCGTCGCCGTCGTCAGCGCATCGAGCTGGCCCTTGTTCACCGCGTCATGCGACGCACTGCCATCGGCCACGTTGCCCACCGTCACCGGCGTCGTGCCGTTGCCCAGCACCACCGACGTGTGACCGGCATTGCTGTAGAACACCGCCGAGTTGTTGATCGTGTTGATCGACGCCGTGTTCGTCGCGATGTTCGTCGTGTTCGCCGCCACCGCCTGGTTGGTCGTGTTCAGCTGATCGCCGTTCACCGCATCCGTGCTGCCGGCGGCCACGTTCCCCGCCGCCACGTTGACGACCTGACGCTCGTTGCCGACGCTGCCCACCGACACGCTGTTCGCACGGTCCGCCTGCGAGCCGGCACCCAGCGCCACACTGTTGTCCGCCGAGGCCGCGCTGGCGTAACCCAACGCCGTGCTGTTCGCGTTCACCGCGTTGGCACCCCAGCCCACCGCCGTCGCGTTGTCGCTCAGTGCACCGCTGCCCGCACCGATCGCCACGCCGTTGTTGCCGTAGCTCGCTGCACCGTAGCCGTAAGTCGCGCTCTCGTCACCGACCGCGAAGCTGCTCGCTCCGGCCGCCACCGCATGGTCACCGAGCGCCAGCGCATCTTCGCTGCCGTCCGTTGCTCCATCGGCCGAGAACAGGTGCGACGCCGTCGTCGTCGCCGTCGTCAGCGCATCGAGCTGGCCCTTGTTCACCGCGTCATGCGACGCACTGCCATCGGCCACGTTGGTGATCTGGCGCTCGCTGCCTGCCGCGCCCACCGACACGCTGTTCGCGCGGTCCGCCAGCGAGCCGGCGCCCAACGCCACGCTGTTGTCCGCGTAAACCTTGCTGTCACTCCCGATCGCAACAGCATAGTTGTAGCGCGCATCCGAGTTGTAACCCAGCGCCAGCGAATTGCCGCCAGCGGCATAGCTGAGGTAGCCCATGGCGATGGCGTTGTCGGCATAGGAGGTCGCGCCTGTACCGACCGCGGTGCCATTGGTGAAGAAGGCCCTTGCCCCACTGCCAACAGCCATGCTGCTGTCGCCTTGGGCCAGCGCGTTGTAACCCAGTGCGGAGGACCCGTTACCTGTGGCATGCGCGAGAAGCCCGATGGCCGTGCCGTAACTGCCCGCCACTGCCGATTGGCCACCTGCCGTGCCACCCACGCTCACGACCGGGTCGCCAGGCCACCAGCTGGGGTCAGTCGCAAAATCCGTAGCCTTTGCAGATGTCGCACTCAGCGCGATGACGATACCTGCTGTCGCCATGGCAGCATTCAGGCGCTTTGAGGCGCCGCCCTTGCCGCTGGCCCTGGCATGTTCGGAAGCAACCACCAGCATGCCCAGCGACTTGTTCCATACCTTGCTGTAGATCTTGTTCAAGACACAATCCCCCACTGGATTTTTTGAATCCGGCTCGCCCATACCGCGGTAAGCGCGCACCGGATGACATGAATTGCGCCTGCGACCTGGCAGGCCTTTACTTCAATCACGTAGCGAAAACTTGCACGCCCGCGGCTGCCGGATTCACCGCCAGAAGCACAGCGACGCCACCGCAGCGGACACCTTCGCCGCGCCATTCCTCCAATACCTGCGTACCTATGCGCCTATGCGCAGCCCGATCAGCGTCGACCTCCGTCAACCATTGAGCGAACCGTTCATTTGGCCAGTTGGTGCATCAACGACGTGAAGTCATGTCGTCACCGCAGGTCATCGGTTCGACCGGACTTGAAGCTGCGCCTTCATGGCTGCACACGGCTTCGCGGTCATGGCATTTCACCCGTTGGGTCATGCGAGACTCCGCCCATGCGGGCGGAGTCTCGTTCCTGTCGAGCGTGACTCTTACTTGGGTGCGACGAAGTTGGCGCTCACACTCACGCCGCTGTAGGCGGCATCACCAACCACGGTGACGTAGTAGGTTGCAGCCACCGGACGCGAGATCGCCACCGACTTGGCGGTACCGGTGCCAACCGCCGACTTGAAGTCGTAATCGGTGGCACTGGCTGCGGAACCTGCCTTGACGTAGATGGACACGTTGCCGGTGCCACCGAGCGTGCGCAGAGTGAGTGCAAGCGCGCCTGCCGGCACATTGAGCGTGTAGACGGTGCTGGATCCGGCTGCCCCGGACTGGTTGGCCAGCACGACGCCATTGGTGAGCGGGATCGTGGTGTCCTGATTGCCACCATCACCACCGCCATTGTCGGGGACATAGGCCACAGCGGCAGCCACAGCAGCACCTGCATCGAGAATACCGGCACCGAAGGTCTTGGCTGCATCCGGCGTCACGTTGGGGACACGAGCCGTGCTCTTGAGGATGCTCAGCACCTCAGCCGGCTTGAGCAGTGGCAGCCCCGCACTGATGCGAGCGCTCTGCATCAGGGCAACCGCGGCGGTGACATGCGGCGTGGCCTGTGACGTACCTGCCATGCCACCGTAGGTATCACCACCCGGGCTGGCCTTTGGTGTGGTCGTGCCCGTATTGATGGCCTGCCAGGCAAAGCCTTCCGGATTCTGCTGAGCTGTCCCACTCGTCGCATCGTTGGGGTAGACACCACCACCGAACGCACCCAGAGCGACCACGCTTTCACCCGGACTGTTGTAGTTGGAGTAGAACGTGAGCTTGCTGGTGTAGCCGGTCGCGGCAACGGTGATCACACCCGGGCAGCTGGACGGTGAACTCAAAGATGCAGACTCGCCATCGTTGCCGGCGGCGACGACGACCGTGGTGCCCAGCGCATTCGCCTTGGCGATGGCCAGAGCGGCGTCGTCGTCAGCTGCGCAAGTACCGTCTCCACCCAGGCTCATGTTGATCACCTGCGCGGGGTTCTGGTTGTCCGGCACGCCATCCACATGGCCACCTGCCGCCCACACGATGGCATCATTGATGTCGCTGTCGTAACCACCGCAGTGGCCCAGCGCGCGGATCGGAAGCACCCTGGCGTTGTAGGCGATACCGGCCATACCGATACCGTTGTTGGTCAGCTCGGCACCACTGGCGCTGGACACATGGGTGCCGTGCCAGGAGCTGGCTTCGGCGGGATTGTTGGCATCAACGCAACCGCCATTGGTTGCCTTGTATGTGTTGCCCGTGGTCCAGTCGCCGAGGTCCCAGCCGCCTGATACGCGGCCATCGGCGGTGCGTCCGGAGACAAATTTGTCGATGATGAAGTCATATCCGGCATCACCCAGCGACGTGTTCACGTCCGCATGCTTGACGATGCCGGTATCGATGACCGCAATGATCACGCCAGTGCCATCGGCGAGATCCCAGGCGCCCTTGGCGTTGACACCGCCATAGTTGGCAACCTTGCCGGTCGGCGTCAGGGTACCGTCACCCGGCAGGTAATCGGTCTGGTAGGCCGCATAGTAGGGGTCGTTGGGCGTGAAGGCCGTCGGACTCAAGTTGGCGGGTGCCTTGATGTCGCCAATGGCATGGCGAAGAACGTCAGGAGCAACATGGGCAACGGCCGGATCGGCAGCGATCGACTGCATGAAAGCCGCGGCTTCGTCCTGCGTCAGCTTGCGCGAGGTTGTTACCAGGTCAGAGCCGGTTGCCAGCTTGCGCCCGTAGCTCACGCTTGGCGCACTGCTAGACAACGAGGCGCGCATGGCACCTGCCCGGCTGACGGCCGCCTTGACGTTCTGCAGGGCGGCTGCCTGACTCGTCTTTTCCGTACTGCCATCGACATACCTGACGATGAAACGGTCATAAGTGCCCTCACTACGCAGGGCACTGGCATTGAACTTCGCAACCAGCGTCGGGCTGGCGGATGCAACCGGCGTTACGCCAACCGCAAAAGCCGAAACAGCGAACGTCATTGCGATGGAGGCTGCCAGCAGCCCCTTGATCCCCAAACTATTCATCATTGCGATAGATCCCCGAATTTTGATGATGGTTTTTTCCATGAACACGTCGATGGAACCCCCTGCTGCGCGAAACCCCCGTCCCGCGCCTGACGCTGACTGGAAAGTGCAGTCGTCAGTTCATGCGATATCTCTTCGGATACGCATAATTTTACGAATCTATCATCTGATTTTTCCAACCGCAATTAGAAATTGCGATTTATCGCATGAAATTTCTGTCGCTGATCTGCTAGGCCATGCTTCAATGCGACAGCCCGCGCGATGACGCGAGCGCATTCGTCGCAGGAATGAAACTTCCGCAGATGCGATGACCGGATAGCTGCAGCATCTCGGCCATGTCTCATGCATGCATCACTTCGTCAGAAGATGCAGATTGCGCTGGTACAGAAGCCGAAGCCCTGCACCAGCGCAATGCATTCGCGAGACTTACTGCGCCGGCTTGACGAAGCTGCTCTGCACCGTCACGCCCGAGAACGCAGTTACACCGACCATCTTGATGTAATAAGTCCCCGCTGCCGGACGGCTGACAGCCACCGACTCGCTGTTGGTGCCTGCATGCACCGATTTGAAGTCGTTGTCGGTCTCGGACGGCTCGGCGCCAACCTTCACGAACAGCGACACGTCACCGGTACCACCCAGGGTGCGCAAGGTCAACGCGAGCGCACCGGCCGGGACATCCAGCTTGTACAGGCTTGAACCACCCGCCGTGCCGGACTGGCCACCCAAGGCAATGCCGTTGGTCAGCTCTACCGCGACCGGACCTGTCGGAACGGACGGATCGGGCAAGCCGTTGCCCCATGCATTGAACTGGTTCTTCAACTCGGCATCGCTAAAGCAGGCATTCAGGCTGGCTGCCTGCGGTGCCGAGATCAGCTGCTTGGCGGCAAGGTCAGCCGCATAGGCCAGCATCGACGTGCGGTAAATCCCGAAGTGGGCTGCCGAAGCGGCGATCGCCTTGGCATTGGCATACACGTTGGCGCCAATCACGATGCCACCCGGGATCCAGGTCGGCACGCCGGTGTCGCAGGTCAGCAGCTTCTGGCCGGTCTCGTTGAGCTGCCAGCCCTCGTCCTTGAACAGCGCCGGGGTCAGATCCAGATTGATGTGCCCCTTCAGATCCGAACTCTCGGCGTACTCCATCAGCGCGTTGGGCGACAGACGGGTGTCGTAATGCGAGAACGAGGAACCGCTGGCAAGGGTCGTCGGCGCATACAACTGCACGTTGCCGTTCGCATCGGTGCCGGCCAGGCCGTTGCCGAGACCGAGGCCCACGCTCGCCGGTACGTTGGCCTTGATCTTGGCGCCATCGGCCAGGCTGACCATCACGGTCGGCACGGTGACATCACCGACCGTGTTGTCGCCTGCCATGCCGATCACGCCGGCGGCGTTGTTGGCGATGAGCACCGCCATGGCACCGGCCTGCTGCGCGTTGTAAGCCTTGGTCTGGAAGCTGCAGGTACCGCGATCGACGATCGCGACGTGGCCGGCAACTGCATCCGGATTGGTCAGCGCCGTACAAGCCAGGCTGTCACTGCCGGAAACGCCCAGCACGGCCGTGCCTGAGAAATTCTGTGCGGTGGCCGCCGGACCGAACGATGCCTCGCCATAGGCGTAATCACCCACGGCGGCGGCAGGCGCGGTTACCTTGACGACCGGCGGCGGACCCAGTGCCAGCGACGCCTCGGCCACGACGTTCGTGCCGCGGAAGACGAGATTGCCATCGTCCAGGGCCGCGGCCTTGCGCTGCGCATTGGTCAGGTCACCCCACGCCTTGTTGTTGGTGTCGCTGTAGGCGAAGTACTCGTAGATGTTGACCGAGCTCGACGAGAGCGCGCCGCTGCTGAGGTTGGACGTACCGGCAAAGCCGAGGCCATGACTCATCTCGTGCAGCATGACGTTGAGCAGGTTGCTCTGGCCCGCCGGCGTGTTGCCATCCAGGCCGAAGTACCAACCGCTATCGGGCAGGCACGATGCCGTACCCAACGCGCCGTTGAACGACATGGTCATGTCGGACGTCGTTGGCGTGGCATCGGCACCGGAATAGGCATTGCCCAGCGCGCCGGAATACCACACGTTCAGCTTCACGCCCGCCGGGGCCGTGGCGGCATTGGTGAACCGGATATTGCCATTGGTGCCGGTGGAGCCCAGCACGGTGCCATTGGCGTCGCACTGCAGCGGGCCGAACTTGGCATCGACCGCGATCGGCACGCTGCTCTTCAACACGGCACCCCACATGTTGGCCGCGAACTGGAACACGATGCGTGCCTGCTCGCCGCGCGTCACACCGGCATTGCCGCCAACCGGCGTCGCGGGAGTCGTGTCATTGAGGCCGGTGTTGGCAGCGTCCTTGTTGATGATGACGATGTCGGCGGCGAGCGCGCTGCCAGCGAAGCCGAGCATGCCGGCAACCAGGAAGGCCGTAAATAGCTTGTTGCGGCGGATCATTTCGTCACCTCCGCGGCGGCAGTCGGTACTTCATCACCCGGGTGCACCACCACCAGGTTGCCCTTGGCGTCGCGCTTGCCGACCACGTAGCTGTCCATGTCTTCGGGCGTGTCCATCACTTCCATGGTGTAACCATTCACATGCACCGTGCGCAGAGTCTTGAGCGACTCGGCCTCGGTGCGCGGACGGCCACTAGTGCTGGGCAGCACCGCCTGCTGCTGGCGCCTGAGTTCAACCGACTTGGCGAATGCCGCCGCCTCTTCGGGCGTGGGCGCGCGCAGCTTCTTCGTGATCGGATCAAAAAAGGCTACCTGCATGGAACCGCTGGCGACCGAAGTCTCCGTCGGCTGTGCTGGCTGCGCCGGCTTCTTGTCTGCGGCGATTGCCGCACTGGCGAACAGGCCCGTGAGCATCACGGCCGCCGCCTGAGTCATTACGTTCTTCATCAATGCAAAACCCTCCCGTTGAAAAAAGCGCCGCAAGACGGCACCAAAAATGGAGCGCACTTTCCCGTGGCGCGCGAATCGCGCACCAGGGCTTGATCAACCATTCACTCGGTCACGCGCATACACGAGAAAGAAAGCAATGCGCGATCACTGCACCGCGCATGCACCAGAGCTGCTTCGACCATGCCGAAGTTGTCCAGCGACTCACCACCCCGCGCCCTCACCCCCGCGATGTCTGATCAACTCAAGACATCGACAGTCTTCGTCTACGCAACGAACCCCGTATCGTTGCGACCGTCATTTCCCATATGAGATCGCCACCCCGTTCCATCCGCGATTTCCAAATCTGCGAATCCCGTCACCGAAAGCTATCAGTAATTTCTTGCGGTCGTCAACGTAATTTCACATGTAACCAAAGTGAATGATGCTGCAGCGCCGGCATGCGTGACTTTGTGCAGCAGCCCGTGTCTGCCAGAATCAAAGGTTCCGTCCCGGTCAAGACCATGCATTTACTGGATATCGGCGCCAATCTCTGCCACGAATCGTTCCACCATGATCTCGATGCCGTGTTGCAACGTGCGCTCACGCACGGTGTAGCGCGAATGGTGGTTACCGGCGCCTCGCGAGACAGCAGCAGGCAGGCGCTCGCGTTGGCCAGGGCAAATCCTGGCCGGCTGTTCGCCACAGCCGGCGTGCATCCGCACCATGCGATCGACTACGACGACGCCACCGATGCGTTGCTGCGAGAGCTGTCGCGGGATGCCTCGGTTCGCGCGATCGGCGAAACCGGACTGGACTACAACCGCAACTATTCGCCGCGCGACGTGCAGTTGCAGGTGTTCGAACGCCAGCTGCAGATTGCCGTGGATACAGGCAAGCCACTGTTTCTTCACCAGCGCGATGCGCACGCGGACTTCATCGCGCTGCTGCGACGTTATCGCGACAAGGTCCCGGCCGCCGTGGTGCACTGCTTCACCGACACCGGTGAAGCGCTGCGCGACTACCTGGCGCTGGATTGCCATATCGGCATCACCGGCTGGATCTGCGACGAACGCCGCGGCACCCACCTGCGCGAACTGGTTCGCGAGATTCCCGCAAATCGGCTGATGATCGAGACCGATGCGCCCTACCTGCTGCCACGCACGGTTCGGCCGCAGCCGGCGCACCGGCGCAACGAGCCGATGTATCTGAGGCATATCTGCGAGGAGATCGCTCGCGACCGCGGCGAACCGGGGGAGGTCACGGCAGCGAACAGCACGGCGACGG
Source organism: Rhodanobacter sp. C01 (assembly GCF_002001045.1). Taxonomy (GTDB): domain Bacteria; phylum Pseudomonadota; class Gammaproteobacteria; order Xanthomonadales; family Rhodanobacteraceae; genus Rhodanobacter. Next base: position 243,371 of record NZ_MUNR01000008.1, read on the forward strand.
CCGAGGCGTTTTTTGGCCTGGCCGCGATCTGCGCTGAAACCTGAGCCGGGATCGCGGGCTTCATGGCTGGGATGCGGCCAGTCCCGTCCCAACCGACCTGATCCGAGAGGGAATTCGGCAGTGAATCCGACCGAAAGTTCAGGCAATCTTGCACAGCGAATTGCGACATCCACCCCAGACCCATTTGTCGGTGCACCGCCGCCTGGCCACTGCTGCACACGCTTACGGCAGACGTCGCTCCATGGCGGATGGGAGCAGGCGCGTTTCGCCCGGCGCCAGGCCATCGATCGAGTGTTCGCCGATACACGTGCGTATCAGCCGCAAGGTGGGAAACCCCACTGCAGCGGTCATCCGCCGCACCTGCCGGTTGCGGCCTTCACGCAAGGTGAGGCTGAGCCAGCTGGTGGGAATGCTCTTGCGGAAACGCACGGGTGGATCGCGCGGCCACAGCCAGTCCGGCTCGACTGAAAGCTCGGCGGCGGCCGGCAGGGTCGGGCCATCATTTAGCAACACCCCGCGGCGCAACGCCAGCAACGCAGTCTCGTCAATTTCGCCATCGACCTGCACCAGATAGGTCTTCGTCTGCTTGTGGCGCGGATCGGTCAACCGGTGCGCCAGCTGACCATCGTCGGTCAGCAGCAGCAGTCCCTCACTGTCGTGATCAAGCCGCCCAGCCGCATAGACATCCTTTTGCCTGACGAATTCGGCCAGGGTGCGCCGGCCATCCGCATCGGTGAACTGGCACAACACGCCATATGGCTTGTTCAATGCGATCAACATGGCGATGCGCGGCGCACGACCTCAGGGGGTCGAGGCAGCCGGTGCCGGTGACGACGGCTTGACGAAGCGCAAGGTCATCCGATCGGACTCGCCGATCGCCTGGTACTTGGCCTTGTCCTGCTCGCCGAGCGTGAGCGTGGGCGGCAAGGTCCAGACACCTTTCGGATAGTCCTTGGTGTCCTTCGGGTTGGCGTTGATCTCGCTGCTCTCGTCAAGGGTGAAGCCCACCTCGGTGGCCAGCTTCACCACGTAGCGGGTCGGCAGGTAGCCGCTCGATTTCACCGATGCCAGTGAAGCGGAGTCATCGGCACGATGGTCGACCACGCCGAGCACGCCACCGGGCCGCAGCACCGCGAAGAACGCCTTGAACATGGCCGGCGCGGTATCTGCCATAACCCAGTTGTGCACGTTGCGGAAGGTCAGCACCAGGTCGGCCGAGGCGGGCGCACCGAACACCGGCGCCTTCGGATCGAACTCGACGAACTTCGCGTGGCCGTAACGCGCCGGATCAGCGGCAAATTTCTGATGCAGGGCATCGTCATCGCGACGCGCTTCGCCACCACCGGCAGGTGCCTGCACGGCGGCGATGTAGTGCCCGTTGTCGTGCAACAGCGGCGCCAGGATCTCGCTGTACCAGCCGCCGCCGGGGGTGATCTCGATCACCGTCTGGTCGGGGCGGATATCGAAGAACTGCAAGGTGGCCTTGGGATGGCGATACACGTCGCGCGCCTTGTTGGCGGGCGAGCGCCAGCTGCCAGCCAGCACGCTGTCGAGCTGGGCGGAAGTGAAATCGCTGGCACTGGTCGGCGGCACCAGCTCGTTGGTCGGCTGATCCGACTCGACCGTAGCCGCCGGTGCCGCTTGCGCGACGACCACGGCAGGGAGGCCCAGAGAGGTCGCCAACAGCACTGCCGCAAGTGTCGTGCCCAGACGTGCCATGCCCATGCTTGCTTGTGTCCCGCGATTCATTGGATTACCCCTTGAAGTGTTGGTCATCCCGACTCGATGCCATCATGGCGGCGGCAATGTGCAGATCCGGTAGACGTTTCAGAATGGCCGCGGGCACACCGACTGCAGGCCATCGATATGTTCGTGCAGATCCGGTGCGATGCCCTGCCACATCGGATCGAGGATGAAGTCGATACCCTCGTAGCGCGCCAGCTTCGCAGCCGGAATGAAATCCGCGTCGCCGGCGATCAGGATGATCTGGTCGACCAGCTTCTTGTAGGTCAATGCGGCGATGTCGATGCCAATCTTCATGTCGACCTGGGTCTGGCGCATGTCCGGCTCGAAATGCTCGTCACCGAGATCATCCCACTGCAGGTTGCCGTCACGCAGCTGCTGGTAAGCATTGCGTTTGAGTTGCCATTCGCCGCGCTCGGCCAGCCGACCCAATCGCAGTGCCATCTTGCGCTGACGGCGCAGCTGGTCGTGCAGTTCACGCCGGAACGCCGCGGCACCGGTACGGCCAAAATCGATGCTGTCGCCGCTGACCGGCTTGATGAAGCTCTTTTCCAGCGGCGGGCAGTCGTAGAAAAAAATGCGGTACAGCGATTCGCGCGGGCGGTCGACCGCCTTCAGATGTTCCAGCGCCATGCTGAATACGGTCTTCGCCACGGTGCGCGCATCGCTCGCGTCACGCTCGCCGTAAACCTTGCGGTAGCGGGCAAGGAAAAAAGCGCCGTCGACGAGGATGGCGGTGCGGTTCATGGGACAGCCTTATGGATGTGCGGCATGGATGGATGAACACCGCCGGCATGATGGGCCAGCGGTCTGCGCACATTCTAAGGCCTCTGCGCACTCGGTGGGAGCGGCTTCGACCGCTCCACGGCTGGGCTCAGTAGTGGATCACCGAGCGGATCACCTTGCCCGCATGCATCAGCTCGAACGCGTCGTTGATGCGTTCCAGCGGCAGCACCTCGGTGATCATCTCGTCGATGCGGATCTCGCCGGCCATGTAGCGATCGACATAACCGGGCAACTGCGAGCGACCTTTGACCCCGCCGAACGCCGAGCCGCGCCAGACCCGGCCGGTGACCAGCTGGAACGGCCGCGTGCTGATTTCCTGCCCGACGCCAGCGACGCCGATGATGATCGACTCGCCCCAGCCCTTGTGACAGCACTCCAGCGCCGCGCGCATCACGTGCACGTTGCCGATGCACTCGAACGAATAGTCCACGCCGCCGTCGGTGAGATCCACGATCACCTGCTGGATTGGCGCGTCAGGGTAGTCCTTGGGATTGATGAAGTCGGTGGCGCCGAGCAGCCTGGCCATCTCGAACTTGTCCGGATTGGTGTCGATCACCACGATGCGGCCGGCCTTCGCCATCACCGCACCCTGCACCACCGACAGGCCGATGCCGCCCATACCGAACACAGCCACCGACGCACCCGGCTCGACCTTCGCCGTATTGAGCACCGCGCCGATGCCGGTGGTGATGCCGCAACCGAGCAGGCAGACCTTCTCCAGCGGTGCGGCCTTGTTGATCTTCGCCAGCGAGATCTCCGGCAGCACGGTGTATTCGCTGAACGTGCTGGTGCCCATGTAATGCAGCAGTGGTTGGCCGTTGAGCGAGAAGCGCGAGCTGCCGTCCGGCATCAGGCCCTTGCCCTGGGTGACGCGGATCTTCTGGCACAGGTTGGTCTTGCCGGACCGGCAGAATTTGCACTCGCCGCATTCGGGCGTGTACAGCGGGATCACGTGATCGCCGACCTTGAGCGAGGTGACGCCTGCACCGACTTCCTCGACGATGCCGCCGCCCTCGTGACCGAGAATCACCGGGAACATGCCTTCCGGATCGGCGCCCGACAGGGTGAACGCATCGGTATGGCAGACACCGGTGGCGACGATGCGCACCAGCACCTCGCCGGCCTTCGGCCCGGCGACATCGACCTGCTCGATCGTGAGCGGCTTGCCGGCTTCCCAGGCAACAGCGGCGCGTGACTTCATGGTTCAACTCCTGACGATAGTTCTGCAACGACCCACGATGATGACGCGTCCGTCCGCTTTGCGAAACCGCATCAGCCCACTGCCGTGTCATCGGGCCGAAACGCCGACATCTGCCGGCCGTAGTCGTTCGCCTCGGCCAGCAGCCATTCGCGGAACAACTGCAAGCCGCGATGCTCCTGCGAACGCGGCGGATACACCAGCCAGTACGCCTCCTTCACCGCCAGGTAATTTTCGCCCAGCACCTGCAGCCGCCCGGCGTCGATCAGCGATTTCGATGTCACCATCCGCCCCAAGGCCACGCCAAGACCTTCCAGCGCCGCGTGGCGCAGGGCATCGAGGCTGTCGAATTGCGCCACGTAGCGCGTCGGTGGCGTGCTGCCCACGCGCGCGAACCAGTCGCTCCAGCGCGTGGAGGGACTCGGCTCCCCAAGCAGCGGCCAGCGCGACAGGTCGCGGGGATCGACACCCTCCATCCGCGCCACCAGTTCCGGCGCCGCAACCGGCGCGATCCATTCACCGAACAATCGTTCGCTGTGCAGGCCGGCCCAGTTGCCATGGCCGTAACGCAAACCGACATCGACCGGCTCGCGCTCGAAGTTCACCAGCGCCGAGGTCGACTGCAGGCTGAGCTCCAGGTCCGGATGTACCGCGACCAGCCGCGGCAGTCGCGGCACCAGCCAGCTCGACATGATGCCCGGACTGGCGCTGAGCGTGAGCGCGTCGTGGCGACGCTGGTGATAGCGCGACAGCGCATGCTCAATGCCGTCGAAATGCTCGCCCACTGCCTCGAGCAGGCTGCACCCCTCGACCGTCAACGTCACCCCGCGCGGACCGCGTTCGAACAGGCGACGCTCCAGCCGCTCCTCAAGCTGGCGCATCTGGTGGCTGAGCGCACTGACGGTGAGGTTCGCCTGCGCCGCGGCGCGCGACAGATTGCCCAGCCGGGCAACCAGCACAAACTGTTGCAACAAGCCCAGCGGCAGCTTTCCCATCTTGAATCTCTCTCAAGTCTGGCTTGCGAATATATCGCTTTTTGGCGGTGTATGGCCCACGTATCTTGAGCTCACACCAAGCCTCCATGCCTCCCAGGAGATCCCGTCATGAGCTCACTCTGGACCAACCTGTTGTTCCTGCACGGTCACATCGCGCACGCCGATCTGCCCTGGCGATCCGATACGTGCACCGAGACGGGCCGGCGCAAGCCCACCCCCAGGAAACCCAAGTCAATCGTGCGGATGTGCTGCGTAGCGGTCTGGCCGAGGCTTGTCGGGCCGCGCTGAATCCATCCGGCACGCAACCCCTCGGATAGATCACGCTCCTTTTGCCCGGATGCGTGCATGCTTGCTGCTTCCGATCATCCGAGGTGTTCCATGCACAAGCGTCCACTTGGCAAATCGCCGTTGTCCGTTGCACCGCTTGCCTTCGGCGGCAACGTATTTGGCTGGAGCGCCGACGAAAAGCGCTCGTTCGAACTGCTCGATGCCTTCGTCGACGGCGGCGGCAACCTGATCGACACGGCGGACGTTTATTCGGCCTGGGTACCAGGCAATCGCGGTGGCGAGTCGGAAACCATCATCGGCAAGTGGCTGCAGCAATCGGGCAAGCGCGACCAGGTGGTGATCGCCACCAAGGTAGCGAAGTGGGCGGAGCATCCCGGTCTGTCGCCGGCGAATATCTTGCAGGCCGTGGACGGCTCGCTGAAGCGCCTGCAGACCGATCACATCGACCTGTATCAGGCACACGAGGACGATGCCAGCGTGCCGCTGGCGGAAACGCTGGGCGCGTTCGCACGGCTGATCGAGGCCGGCAAGGTGCGCGTGATCGGTGCGTCCAACTACGGCGCCGCACGCTTTGCCGATGCGCTGGCAGTGTCGAAGGAACATGGCTTGCCGCGCTACGAGAGCCTGCAGCCGGAATACAACCTGGTCAGCCGCGCCGGTTACGAAAAGGAGCTGGAACCGCTGATCCGCGCGGAGCACATCGGCGTGATCAGTTACTACGCGCTGGCCAGCGGCTTCCTCAGCGGCAAATACCGCAGCGAGGCCGATCTGGCCAAGAGCAACGCACGCGGCGGTGCGGTGAAGAAATACCTCAATCCGCACGGCTTGCAGGTACTCGCTGCGCTGGATGCCATCGCCGCAGCCCACCACGCCACACCGGCCCAGGTGGCGCTCGCATGGCTGATCGCGCGACCCGGGCTCACTGCACCGATCGTCAGCGCCACCAGCGTCGAACAGCTGCGCGAGTTGTCAGGTGCCACCCGCCTGCAGCTGGTTCATGACGAGATCGCGCAACTGGATCTGGCCAGCGCTATCTGATCATTCCGACGCGGTGCCGGCATGCGCGGGAGTGCCGGCACTGCTATCGGAAGCGGGATCTTCATCCTGATCCTCCGGTGACTCGACCTGGTAGCCATCAGCCTTCAGTGCAACCAGATAGCCGTCCGGCTTCAGCAGTTCGGTCATCGGCAGCATCGCGAATGTCTGTGCGTTGCTGCCGAGTGCCGTCCGCGCAGCGGCAAGCCATGTCGCCCGCTGCTTCGCCGGCACATCGTCCAGCCCCAGCGTGCGTGCAAAGCCCGCACCCGCGATGGCCGCAACGCAAGCGTCGCGTCGCTCGCTGTCGGGCAGTTTGCGCAAGGCCTGCAGGTCGCCGGTGGCCCATGCATTGGCGCGCGCCCTCATCGCCGTCATGTCCTGCTCGACGCTGTCCAGCGTGCGGATGAAGCAGGTGGTGTCGTGCGGCGCGGAATTCTTGAACGCCTTGAGCGCCGCGCCCGGATGCTCGATGACGACCTGGTAGTCCGTCGGCACCTCCTTGACGCCGTAACGGGTGGCCAGTGCATCGATGTCGGCCTGGATGCCGCCGGTCTTGCTCAGGCCATTCGCCTTGATCGCCTTCTGGTAAAGCTCCTGCGCTGCGAAGATCGGGCGCCAGCGTTCGATGCCGCGGTTGTCGCCGATGTACTTCTGCTTGAGCACCTGCCAGCGTGCGTACACCGGTGGCGGCAGCACCTGCTGCAAGGTCTGCCCATCATCGTTCTTGCGTGCGCTGTAGGCCGATGGCAGCAGGAACATCTTGCCAAGGAAACCGACGTTGGCTTTCAACTTCACCGAAGGCGACAGCAGCACCTGCTGCGACTGGCTGATCACCTGGTCCAGTTCGTGCGATTGCCACCGCATGTTCTCCGGCAGCGGCGACAGCGTGCCGAGCACCCACATCACGTGGCCGCCCTTGCTGACCTTCCATAGGCCTGGGCCCGGCTGCACGCCACTGACCACCACGGCGGCAAGATCCGCCACATCCGATGGTGCCGGTGCGGGCGGTGCGGTGGCCGCAGCCGATTGCGCGAATGTCGGCGCGCTGCCGCACAGCAGCAACAGGACGATTCCAGCTAGCAGGCGCATCCGTCTGACTCCGTCTTCGAAGCTGCCATTGTGGCAGCTCGATCCTGACTCGGAGATTGCCTGGCGGCATCCACGCGAATCGAAGCTCCGCGGACATGCGAAAGCAAACCGGGCGCCGAAGCGCCCCGTTTCATCCGTTGCCATCACAAGCGCTCTGGCTGGTCGCGGTCAGCGCATCCCCAGCGCGGCCAGTGCGGCATTGAAGGTGCCGCTCGGGCGCATCGCCTTGCTGACCAGCTCGAGGTTCGGGTGGTAGTAACCCTGGATGTCGACCGGCTTGCCCTGCGCACCGTTGAGCTCGCCGACGATGGTGGCCTCGTTCTCTGCCAGCGCCTTGGCCAGCGGGGTGAACCGGGCCTTCAATGCGGCATCGTCGTCCTGCGCGGCCAGTGCCTGTGCCCAGTACAGGGCCAGGTAGAAATGGCTGCCTCGGTTGTCCAGCTCGCCGAGCTTGCGCGCAGGCGACTTGTTGTTGTCGAGGAACTTGCCGGTGGCCTGGTCCAGGGTACGCGCCAGCACGCCGGCCGCGGCATTGTTGTAGCGGTTGCCGAGATGTTCCAGCGAGGCGGCCAATGCGAGGAATTCGCCCAGCGAATCCCAGCGCAGGCAGTTCTCTTCCAGGAACTGCTGCACATGTTTCGGCGCGGAACCGCCGGCACCGGTCTCGAACAGGCCACCGCCTGCCATCAGCGGCACGATGGAAAGCATCTTGGCGCTGGTACCCAGCTCCATGATCGGGAACAGGTCGGTGAGGTAGTCGCGCAGCACATTGCCGGTGACCGAGATCGTGTCCAGACCCTGGCGGATGCGTTCCAGTGAATGGCGGGTAGCCTCCACCGGCGTCATGATGCGGATGTCGAGGCCCGTGAGGTCGTGGTCCTTGAGGTAGCGCTCGACCTTGCTGATCACCCGCGCGTCGTGCGCGCGCTGCGGATCGAGCCAGAACACCGCGGGCGTGTTGCTCAGGCGCGCACGGCTCACGGCGAGTTTCACCCAGTCCTGGATCGGCGCATCCTTGGTCTGGCACATGCGCCAGATGTCGCCGGCTTCGACATCATGCTGCAGCAACACGTTGCCCGCTTCGTCCAGCACCTTCACTACGCCGTCGCCGGCGATCTGAAAGGTCTTGTCGTGCGAGCCGTACTCCTCGGCCGCCTGCGCCATCAGGCCGACGTTCGGCACGCTGCCCATGGTGGCCGGATCGAACGCGCCATGCGCCTTGCAGTCCTCGATGGTCGCCTGATAGACGCCTGCATAGCAGCGATCCGGGATCACCGCCTTGGTGTCCTGCAGTTTGCCTTCGGCGTTCCACATCTTGCCCGAGTCGCGGATCATCGCCGGCATCGAGGCATCGATGATCACGTCGCTGGGCACGTGCAGGTTGGTGATGCCCTTGTCGGAATTCACCATCGCCACCGCCGGGCGCTTCGCATATTCGGCGTCGATGTCGGCCTTGATCGCAGCCTGCTGCCCGGCGGGCAAGCTGGCGATACGCGCATACAGGTCGCCGATGCCGTTGTTCGGATTGAAGCCGGCCGCCTTCAGCGCATCGGCATGTTTGGCCAGCACATCCTTGTAGAACTCGGTGACCGCCACGCCGAACATGATCGGGTCCGAGACCTTCATCATGGTGGCCTTGAGGTGCAGCGAGAACAGCACGCCCTGCTTCTTTGCATCTTCGACCTGCGCGTCGACGAAGGCAGCCAGCGCCCGCCGGCTCATCACCGAGGCATCGATCAGCTCACCAGCCAGCAGCGGTGTCTTCTCCTTCAGCACGGTGTGGCTGCCATCCTTGCCGAACCATTCGATGCCGACATTGCCGGCCTTGTCGATCAGCGCGGAACGCTCGCTGCCGTAGAAGTCGCCGCCGTCCATGTGCGCCACGTGGGTCTTCGACTCACTGCTCCACGCACCCATCTTGTGCGGATGCTTGCGCGCATAGTTCTTCACCGACAGCGGCGCGCGGCGGTCGGAATTGCCCTCGCGCAACACCGGGTTCACCGCACTGCCCTTGACCTTGTCGTAGCGTGCCTTGACGTTCCAGTCATTCACGTCCTTAGGTGCCTCGGGATAGTCCGGCAGCGCATAACCCTGCTGCTGCAACTCGCTGATTGCGGCCTTCAGCTGTGGCATCGACGCGCTGATGTTGGGCAGCTTGATGATGTTGGCCTCCGGTGTGGTGGCCAACCGGCCCAGCTCGGCCAGGTCGTCGGGGATCTTCTGCCCGTCACTCAGCAGCTCCGGGAACAGCGCGATGATGCGCCCGGCCAGCGAGATGTCGCGGGTCTCCACCGCGATACCCGCCGTGGCGGTGTAGGCGTCGATGATCGGCAGCAGCGACTGCGTGGCCAGGAACGGCGCTTCATCCGTCAGCGTGTAGATGATCTTTGGTGTGGTGGACATGGTGTGCGTGAACCTCTCTGCTGCGGCAATCAGGGATGCGGGCTGCGATCCGGGTCGGGCCGAATGGCATGGCATACGCCATGCGTGTGGCGACCGAATCTTGCGGGCGCCCCGACAAGGTTGATCGGAGTACACGAAAGCCTCCCATTGTCGCGGTTTCAGCGGAGAGGGGAAAGCGCACGCGGGCACAGGCTTGCTACATGCATCGGCGTATGGGGCATCGGCAAGCCCTGCCGGGCAGCCTCACTCCAGTTCCGGACCACGGGGTTACTGGCCCGAAGGGAGCAGTTCGCCATCAATCGCAGTCGTGTCTCAATCAAGCGCACACAGAAACAGAACAGGAGCGCGGCTTGGCTGCGCTCCTGTTCTGACCACATCATCAATCACTATGCTCGTCGAAGGATGCGCCTTCGGCGGGTTTCGGCCATCAGTGACGGCGCATCAATGCCCTGCCGTACTGGCTGGCGGCGGCGCGGTCGAGCCGCTGTTCATGGGCGCCATGGCGGTGCCACTGCTTGCCGGTGGCTGGGTGGTGGCAGCGGGCGCTGGTGGCGGTGTGGCCGGTGATGCCGCGGTGGCGGCCGGCGGTGGCGTGGCCGGTACCTGCGGGGACGATTCATCGTTCTTGCCGCACGCGCTCAAGGCCAGCACGGCGACGGCAGAAGCCGCATACATCAGGATCTGGCGAGTCATCTTCATCTGAAACCTCCTGCCTCGGGAAAAGCGATCAGGCTTGCGCCTGGAATCGGGGTCAGTGATAACCGTCCTGCCGTTAACAAGCCGTGTGCATGAAGGCAAAGCCTCGCTTACAAGCACCCGGCAACTCATGTCAGGATCGCGTACAGCCTGTGCCTCAACCCCGCACGCCGATCATGCGACGCGAGCGCGCACGTTCCTGCCGGCTCAGGCGCCAGCTGCTCCAGCGGGCCGCAAGGCACGAGAAGATCACGTACAGGGCCGGCGTACTCAGCAGGGTCAGGCTTTGCGAGATCAGCAGGCCGCCGATCAGGGCGATACCGAGCGGACGGCGCAGCTCGGAACCTTCGCCGAGGCCGATCGCGATCGGCAGCGCGGCGAGAATGGCGACCATGGTGGTCATCATGATCGGACGGAAGCGCACGATGCACGCCTCGCGCGCGGCATCCATCGGGTTCTTGCCATGCTCGCGCTCGGCGACGAGGGCGAAGTCGATCATCATTATCGCGTTCTTCTTGACGATGCCGATCAGCAGCACCAGCGCGATCTGCGCAATCACCGACAGGTCGGTGTTGGTGAACCACAACGCCAGCAGCGCACCGACACCCGCCGCCGGCAGGGTGGACAGGATCGTCACCGGATGGATCAGGCTCTCGTACAGCATGCCCAGCACGATGTAGACGGTGAGCACCGCGCCCAGCACCAGCCACAGCATGCCGCTCTGCGATTGCTGGAAGCGGCGGAAATCGCCACCCACGTTGAGCTTGATGTCGCCCGGCATGCGCATGTTGCCGGCAGTGGCCTGGATCACCTGCAAGGCCTCGCCCATGCTCACGCCAGGAGCCAGGTTGAAGCTGAGATCCATCGTGGTCTGCTGGTTCTCATGGGTGACCTGGGTCGGCGCAAGGCCGGCCTTCTGATGCGCGAACGCGGTGAGCGGGATCATCTGGCCACTGGTCGACTTCACGTAGGTGCTGTCCAGCGAAGCCGGTGACGCGGTCTGGTTCGGCAGCGCGTTGATCACCACCTTGTACTGGTTGAGGTCGGAGTAGATCGTCGACACCTGGCGCTGGCCGAAGGCGTCGTAGAGCGCGCCGTCGATGGTGCCGATGGAAAGCCCGAGCCGCGAGGCCTTGTCGCGATCGATCACGATGTCCTGCTCGAGGCCGGCATCGTCGACGTCGCTGCCGACATCCTTCAGCTTGGGATTCTTCTTCAGCTCAGTCACCAGCTTGGGCAACCACTCCTGCAGTTCGACCAGGTCGTCGCCCTGCAGCGATATCTGATATTGCGCGCCCTGGCTGCTGCCGCCACCGCCGAAGCTGGGCAGATCCTGGATCGGACGCAGTCGCACATTCAGATCCGGATATTTCGCCGCCTTCGCGCTGAGCCGCGCCAGCGCCTCGAAGGTATCGTCCTTGCGCCCCGCCTCATGGGTCTTCAGCTGGATGTCGAAGAAGCCGCTGGCACCCTGGCGACTGCTGCCCAGCCGCGAGCCGACCGCGGCAACGTCGTGATCCTTGAGCAGCATGTCGATCAGACGCTGCTGGCGGTTGACCGAATCCTGGAACGATACCGTCGAGCCCGACGTCGCGCGGCCACGGATCAGGCCGGTATCCTGCTGCGGAAACAGGCTGGTCTTGACCTGGGTGAACAGGAACACGGTGACGCCGATCAGGATCAGCGGCGTCAGCGACAGCAGCAGGGCATGCCGCAGCGAGAAATCCAGCGCGCGCACGTAGACCGCCAGCATGCGCTCGTGAAAGCGGTCGATCGCACGGCCCCAGCGTGACGATTCCGCCGCTTCGCGATGCCCCCTGAGGAAGTGGCCGCACAACGACGGGGTCAGGGTCAGCGAGACAAGCGCCGAAATCACGATCGCCGCCACCAGCGTCATCGTGAATTCCTTGAAGAACATGCCGGTGATGCCGCCCATGAACAGCAACGGGATGAACACGGCGATCAGCGAGCCGGTGATCGAGATGATGGTGAAGCCGATCTCGCGCGCACCAGTCAGCGCTGCCTGCATCCGCGTCATGCCCTGGTCGATATGCCGCACGATGTTCTCGATCACCACGATCGCGTCGTCGACGACGAACCCGATCGCGATCACCAGCGCGAGCAGGGTGAGGTTGTTGAGGGTGTAGCCGAGGATGTACATCAGCATGGCCGCACCGGCCAGCGACAGCGGCACCGCCACCGCGGCGATCAGGGTAGGCGCCAGCCGGCGCAGGAACAGCGCCATCGTCAGCACCACCATCGCCAGGCTGATCAGCAGCGTGGCCTGCACTTCGTGCAGCGACGCACGGATGGTCGGCGTGCCGTCGAAATACGGCGTCAGCGTGGTACCCGGCTGCAGGTAGCTGCGCAGCTCGGGGATCGCCGCCTTGACCCGGTCCACCGTGCCGATGATGTTGGCATTGGACTGCTTGTAGACGTACATCAGGATCGCCGGCTTGCCCCTGAACCAGGCCGCCTGGTACGCATCTTGTGTGCCGTCGTAGACCTTGGCCACGTCGGACAACCGCACCGCCACGCCCTTCTGGTTGGCGATCACCAGCTTCGCGAAATCGTCGGCGTTGTGCAGGGCATCGTTGGCAGTCACCGCCATCGTGGTGTGGCCATCGCTAAGAAAGCCCTGCGGCGACGTCACGTTGGCCGCGGTGAGCGCATTGCGCAGATCGTCCGGCGACAGGCCCATCGCATTGAGCGCGCGCAGGTTCACGTCGACGCGCACCGCCGGAGTCGACGCACCGGCGATATCCACCGAGGCCACGCCTTCGAGCTGACGCAGCCGCTGCGCCAGCAGCGAATCGGCCACGTCGTACAGGTCGCGCGCGGATTGCGTCTCGGAGGTCAGCGCGAAGGCGATGATCGGGTCGTCGTTCGGATTCGCCTTCTCGTAGCTGGGCGGGCTGTTGAGGCCGGAAGGCAAATCCGACTGCGCCGCGTTGATCGCCGCCTGCACGTCGCGCGCGGCGGCGTCCAGGTTGCGGCCGGTATCGAACATCAGGAATACCTGCGTGCTGCCCAGAGAGCTGGACGAACGCATGGTATCGATGCCAGGCACCTGGCCCAGGTGGCGCTCCAGCGGTGCCGCCACGGTGGAGGCCATGGTGCCGGCGCTGGCACCGGCCTGACTGGCCTGCACGAAGATCACCGGAAACTGCATGTCAGGTAGCGCGGACACCCCAAGCAGGGCGTAACAGATCACCCCGACCACAAAGACACCGATCGCCAGCAACGAGGTGCCGATCGGGCGACGGATGAACGGGCCGGAGATATTCATGGATCAAGCTGGACCAGGGTGCGGATGACGTTATGCCGGATAGTGCGCAAAGGGCTCAGTCCACTGCCAACGCCTCAGCCGCGAAAAGGTTGAGTTGACGCAAGCGGATGATGATCCGCACCTGTGCTCCTGTCCGCAAGGGACGGCAAGCATGCGACAACTTCAACCGCTGCACGATGACGAGCGGTTGAAGCTGAACTCATGCACGGCCACGGAAAAGTCGTGCGGAGTGGTGGCTGGCGTCACGCCACGCCCTGGTTTGCATGCTGCAGCGCGCGTTGCTCGCGGCGTGCGGCGAGCCAGTCGGAGAAACGTTCCATGTACAGGTAGATCACCGGCGTGGTGTACAGCGTCACCAGCTGCGACAGCAGCAGGCCGCCGACGATCGACACACCCAGCGGGCGGCGCAGTTCCGAACCGATGCCGTTGCCCAGCGCCAGCGGCAGCGCGCCGAGCATCGCCGCAGCAGTAGTCATCATGATCGGGCGGAAGCGCAGCAGGCAGGCGCGGCGGATCGCGTCATGCGCGTTGAGGCCTGTGCGCTTCGCCTCGATCGCGAAGTCGATCATCATGATCGCGTTCTTCTTGACGATGCCGATCAGCAGCACGATGCCGACAATGCCGTCCACCGACAGGCTCATGCCGCACAGGATCAGCGCCAGCAGCGCGCCGACACCGGCCGGCGGCAGCGTCGAGATGATCGTCAGCGGGTGGATGTAGCTCTCGTACAGCACACCCAGCACGATGTAGATCACGATCACCGCCGCCAGCAGCAGCAATACCTCGTCACCCAGGCTGGAGGAGAATTCCGCCGCCTTGCCGATGAACTGGCCGCGCACCTGCGGCGGGAAGTTCAGCTGCTTCTCGATATCGTGGATCGCATCCACCGCCTGCGACAGCGAATAGCCCGGCGCCAGGTTGAACGACACGGTCACGGCCGGCAGCTGTTGCTGGTGGCTCACCACCAGCGGTGCAGTGGTGATCTCGGAGCTCGCCAGCGAGGCGATCGGGATGATGCTGCCGCTGCCGATGATCACGCCGGTATTGGCGACATTGATGCCGGTGCTGGTGGAGGAGTTGCTCGACGCGACCTGGCCGAAGCTGGTCGCATTGCTGCCGGTGAGTGCGCCGTTGCCGTTGCTCTTCACCGCCAGCTGGTTCAGCAGCGACGTGCTGGTACGGAACTCCGGTGCCACTTCGAGCACCACGCGATACTGGTTGAGCTGGGTGAAGATGGTCGAGATCTGGCGCTGGCCGAACGAGTCGTACAGCGTGTCGTCGATGGTTTGCACCGGCACACCGAGCCGGCTGGCCTTGTCGCGATCGATGGTCAGCTTCAGCGCGGTGCCCTGATCGGCAAGGTTGTTGCCGACGTCGGACAGCTCCGGGCGCTGGCGCATCGCCTGGGTCATCTGGTTGGCATAGCCGGACAGCTCGGCGGCGTTCACGTCCGACAGCGAGTACTGGTACTCGGTGGCCGACACCTGGCTGTCCAGCGTCACGTCCTGCACTGGCTTGAGGTACAGCGCGACACCCGGGATACCGGCCGCCGCCGCCTGCAGGTTCGCCACCATCGTGTCCAGGTTCGCGCGATCGCCGCGATCCTTCAGCACGATGCTGAGCTGGCCCTGATTCAGTGTGGGATTGACCGAACCGGCGCCGATGAAGGCCGCCACGCCCGCTACGCCATCCTGCTTGCGCAACGCGTCGGCCACCGCCTTGGTGCGCTGTTCCATCTGCGGGAACGCCACGTTCTGGTCGGCCTGCACCACACCGGTGATCATGCCGGTGTCCTGCTCGGGCAGCAGGCCCTTGGGGATCACGATGTAGAGGAACACGGTGACCACGACGGTGATCGCCGCGACCGTGATGGTCAGACGCTGGTGTCCGAGCACCCAGTCCAGCGAGCTCTCGTAGACATTGACCGTGCGCGTCCACAGGTTCTTCTTGCCGCTGGCAGCGTGGCGCTCGTGCGCATCGTCGCCCTCGGGCAACTGGTCGGCCTTGAGCAGGTAGGCGCACATCATCGGCGTCAGCGTCAGCGACACCAGCATCGAGATGGTCACCGCGATCGTCAACACCCACGCGAATTCGTGGAACAGCCGCCCGGTGACGCCCGGCATCAGCAGCAGCGGCAGGAACACCGCCACCAGCGACACAGTCAGCGACAGCACGGTGAAGCCGATCTCCCGCGCGCCGATCTCGGCGGCCTCCTTGCCGTCCTTGCCCTGCTCGATGTAGCGCACGATGTTCTCGATCATCACGATCGCATCGTCGACCACGAAGCCAGTGGCGACGGTGAGCGCCATCAGCGAGAGGTTGTCCAGCGACATGCCGGTGAACGCCATCACGCCGAACGTGCCGAGCAGCGACAGCGGCACCGCCACCGATGGGATGATCGTGGCCCACAGCCGGCGCAGGAACACGAAGATCACCGCGACCACCAGGAAGATGGTCAGCAGCAGGGTGAACTCCACATCGTGCACCGACGCGCGGATGGTCACGGTGCGGTCGGCGAACACGTCCAGGTGCACGTTGGCCGGCAGCACTGCGCGCAGCTGCGGCAGGATCTGCCGGATCGACTCCACCGTCTGCACGATGTTCGCGCCGGGCTGGCGGCGGATATCCAGCAGCACCGCCGGCTTGCCGTTCGCCCATGCGGCGAGCTGGTCGTTCTCCGCGCCGTCGACCACGTTCGCCACGTCGGACAGACGCACCGCCGAATTATTCTGGTAGCTGATGATGGTGCTCTTGTATTCCTCGGCCGTGGCCAGCTGGTCATTGGTACCGATGCTGTAGCTCTGCGTGGCACCGTTGAGCGTGCCCTTGGGCGCATTCACGTTGGCCTCGGTGAGCGCGCTGCGCACGTCCTCCATGGTCAGGCCGAGGTTGCCCAGCTGCGCCGGATTCACCTGCACGCGCACGGCCGGACGCACATTGCCGGCGATCGAGACCAGGCCGACGCCCTGCACCTGCGACAGCTTCTGCGCCAGGATCGAATCGGCGTAGTTGTTGACGTCGCGCAACGGCAGGCTGTCGGAAGTGAGTTCCAGCGTGAGGATCGGTGCGTCGGCCGGGTTCACCCGGTTATAGACCGGCGGATACGGCAGCGTGCTTGGCAGCGTGCCGCGCGCCTGGTTCAACGCGGACTGCACATCCTGCGCCGCGATGTCGATGTCGCGATCCATGTTGAACTGCAACACGATCGTCGACAGGCCGGCCGACGAATCGGAGGTCATCATCGACAGGCCGGAGATCTGGCCGAGGTTGCGCTCCAGCGGCGTGGTGACCAGCGAGGCCATGGTGGCGGCGCTGGCACCCGGATACTGCGTGCTCACCACCAGGCTGGGCGCCTCGATTTCCGGCAGCGCCGAGACCGGCAGCTGGCGGTAGCCGAGGATGCCGAGCAGCAGGATCGCCACCATCAACAGCGAGGTGGCGATCGGCCGGCGAATGAAGAGTGTCGAAAATCCCATGGCTATCCGTAACGTGTAGGAGCGGCTTCAGCCGCGATCATGGCCAGACCACGGCATGCGCGGTTGCGTCCCGCGCATACCTGATGCCGCGCTGCCATCAACCGCCACGGCGGCCACCGCCCTTCTGACCGTTCGCCTTGGCTTTCTTCATGTCGTCCGCGCTGGGTGCCGCCGGCACTTCGCCGGGCTTCAGCGCCTGCACCTTGCTGCCAGGCTTGAGCCGGAACTGACCCTCGGTAACCACCTGCTCACCCACCGTCAGACCCTTGCTGATCATCACGTGGCTGGCGCCCACTTCATTGGCCGTCGTCACCGGCTGCATCTTCACCGTCTTGTCGTCCTGCAGCAGGTACACATAGTCGCCGTCCGGACCACGCTGCACCGCCTGCGCCGGAATCACCAGGCCACCGGCATCGGTGCGTACCTTCAGCTGCACGTTGACGAACTGGCCAGGCCACAGGGTGCCGTCCGCGTTCGGAAACTGCGCGCGCAGCTTGAACGTGCCGGTGCTGGTGTCGATCTGATTGTCGATCACCTGCAACACGCCGCCGTTGGCCAGCGGATGGGCGTCGGTGCGATCCAGCGCCGCCACCTCGAGCTGGGCGCCACCCTTGAACGCCGTGCGCACGGTTTCCAGGTTCTGCTCGGGCAGGTAGAAGATCACGTAGATCGGATGCACCTGGGTCAGCGTGACGATCGCCGTGGTGGTGGTCACCACATTGCCCGGATCCACGCTGCGGATGCCGGTGACGCAGTCGCAGGGCGCGATGATGCGGGTGTAGTCCAGCTGCACTTTGCTCGAGCGCACGCTCGCCTCGTCGGCATTCACGGCCGCCTGCAGCTGGCCCACGTTGTTGCGGTAGGTATCCATGTCCAGTGCTGCCACGTAACCGCTGGCGACCAGCGCCTGGTTGCGCTTGAGCGTGCTCTGCGCGGTGGCCAGCGAAGCCTGGTCCTGCTTCTGCTTGGCGACGGCCTGGTCATAGGCTGCCTGGAAGGTGCGCGGATCGATCTGCGCCAGCAGATCGCCCTTCTTCACTTCCTGGCCTTCCTTGAAGTTGATGCTCATCATCTCGCCGGCGACCTGCGGATTGATCGTCACGGTGTTGAGCGCCTGCACGGTACCGAGTCCGGTCAGGTAGATCGGCACGTTCTGGCTGACCACCGGCTCGACCGTGACCGGCACCGGCGCATTGTCCTTGTCATCCGGTCCGCCGCTCTGGTCCGTGGTCGCGGCTGCGTTCGCATGCTTGCCATAGCGATGCGCACCTTCGGCAGCAGGCTTGTGCAACAGCCTGAAGCCGATCGCCGCCACCACGATCACCGCAATCACGATCAAAGCGATCTTCCAAAAACGCGACATGTGAAACTCCTGGACTTAACTGAAACCGCGCGGCCACTCGGCACACCATCACGCAGTATGCATATCTGATATGTATGGAGTTTGTCGGTTCCACCCGCGGGGACAAAGTCCGACCGACTCCTCACTCGGGTGAAAGCATAGGGGCAGTTGAACGAAATTGGACAATGCCGGTTGACAGGGGTAGGGCATGACCGATGGCAGGGTCGACCGCCCCACGGCGCCTGGCAAGCCCTGCGGTACGTCACATGAAAGCCGGACGGTGCCTCCGGATACCCGGCACGGAGGCCTGAAACTTGCCGCGTGCTTCGTCTATAATCCGCGACTGGCTGGCTGCCCGACCCGTCCACGGGTCTGGTAGCCGCGGGGGTGTCCATGCTGCATGCCCGCAAGCATGGCTGTCCGCACCGGAATGACTTCCCGGATCGGTAGTTCAGTACAAGCAAATCCGGCATGCCGGGACGGCCATCGTGGCCCTGCCGCCTTGCCCACTGACAGGAGTACGTGCGTGAGCGGTCCCATGAGCAAATCCGATCAGAGCTTCCTGCGCCAGTTTTCCGTCATGCTCAGTGGCCTGGTGGTGCTGACCCTGGTGCTGATCTTCTCCGCCCTGGCGATTTACGAGCACGCGCCGCACGAGACCAATCCGAACGAACCGGCCCAGGTCGCCGAGCGGATTGCGCCGGCCGGTGCCGTCTATGCCGGCAACACCGGTCGGGCTGCGATGCAGGCCGCTGCCGATGCCGCCGCCAAGGCTGCCGCGTCGCAAGTCGCCTACGGCGGCACCACCGATGGCAAGACCATCTACGAAAACCTGTGCACCAGCTGCCATACCGCCGGTATCGCCGGTGCACCGAAACTGGGCGACAAGAGCATGTGGGGTCCGCGCATCGCCGAAGGCCTCGACACCCTGATCAAGCATGCCACCGAGGGTTATCACGGCCCGGACGGCAACTTCATGCCGCCGAAGGGCGGCAATCCGGCGCTTACGGACGAGCAGGTCAAGGCTGCCGTCACCTGGATCGTCGGTCAGGCCAAGTAAGCCCTCGCTTCAAGAAAGCAAAACCAAACGCCGCCCTCGGGCGGCGTTTCCGTTTGCCCCTTCCCCTGCTTGTGAGGGAAGGTCGGAATAGGGTTGTCCGCGCTTGCGGCAAGATCAAAAGCAACTCGCCCCTGCAAGCAGGGGCAGGAGTACATCACGCGGGTTTTCTGCTCTCCTGCGCCTCGATCCATTCCCGCGCAAACTCTCGCAACTGTGGAAAGAACGCCTCGAAGCGCTCCTGCAACACCGCCTCCCGCGCCACCAGCACGGGGAGTGCCGAATTCAGCGGATTGTCCCGGCTCAGGCGTTGCCCGATCCCTGCCAGCGCCCGCCCCAGCAGTGCGGGATCGGCATAGCCTGCGGGCAAATCATGCGCCTCCATGTAACCGCGAAACCGCTGCAGCGCCGGCGGCAGCAAGGCATCGTGACGATGCAGCAACGCACGCAAGGCATCGGAGTAATCGTCCAGCGGCTGCGCGCACCAGCGCGCGAAATCCCGCGCCAGGCAATGGTCGAACCACATGTCGAGCAGGATCCCGGCATAGCGCCGGTACGGCGTCGGCAGCAGCGCCTTGGCCGCCAGCACCTCGGGATGAGCGTCGGTATGCACATCGATGGCGCGATGCAGGCGGATACCGGCGATCACCTGCGGCGGAAACAACTCCGGATCGGGCTGGCCGTGCACGAAGTCGCCCAGCATGCCGCCGAGCTGCAACCCCTCGTCGTCGCCAGCCAGCAGCACGTGCGCGAGATGGTTCATCCACAGTGCCCGCGGCGGCGAATCGCCGTGGCGGTTATCATCTTATGCATGAATCCCTCCGAGCTCCCCGCCGAACCTGCCGGCTTTCCCGAGATCGCCGCCAGTTTCATGCTCGCCGGCCCTGCCGGCAAGCTCGAAACCGTCAGCGATGTCGCCGTGCCAGCCTGCGCGCGCCGCGGCGTCGCGGTGATCTGCCACCCGAATCCGGTGCAGGGCGGCACCATGCACAACAAGGTGGTGACCATGCTGGACCGCTCATTGCGCGAATCCGGGCTGGACACTGTGCGCTTCAACTTCCGCGGCACTGGCGACTCCGAGGGTGTGTATGACAATGGCGATGGTGAAGGCGATGACCTTGCCGCCGTGGTCGCCTGGGTACGTCGCGTGCGACCGGACGACACGCTGTGGTTGGCGGGCTTCTCGTTCGGCAGCTACGTCACCATCCGCAACGCCGCCAAGCTGCAAGCCAGAGCCCTGATCAGCATTGCCCCGCCAGCCGGCCGCTGGTCGTTCGAATCGATCACCCCGCCCGGCTGTCCCTGGCTGGTGGTGATGGGCGAGGAGGACGAGGTGGTAGAGCCGCAGGCGGTGTTCGACTGGATCGACAGCCTTGCGGTGCCACCGGAACTGGTGCGCATGCCGGAGACCGGTCATTTCTTCCATCGCCGGCTGATGGATCTGCGCGGCGCGGTGAAACACACCGTGCGTGATTGGCTGCCGCCGCCGCGCCAGCCGTGAAGCATGTCGCCGATCGCGCCTGACGCTCCCCATCCATCTCACCCAAGACGCCGTTCCATGAGTGAAACTTCACCGCTCGCGCCGAGTGTGCGCTACCAGGAAGGCGTCGCCGCGCACCGCTGGGAATCCGATCCCACCCAGCTCGCATTGCTGCCCGAGTTCGACCGCATGCACGCAGCGCTATGCGTACCGCCTGAAACACACAACGGTCTGTTTGGACGGCTGAAATCCCTGCTCGGCAACGACCAAATCGAAGCGGTGCCCGGCCTGTACCTGTGGGGCACGGTCGGCCGCGGCAAGACCTTCCTGATGGACCTGTTCGTGGCCAGCCTGCCGCACGGCGTCGCGCTGCGCCGGCACTACCACCGCTTCATGGGCGAAGTGCACGACAGCCTGCGCGCGCTCGGCGAGCGCCAGAACCCGCTGGTCGAGGTGGCCGCCGGCCTCGCCGAGCGCTGCCGCGTGCTGTGCCTCGACGAATTCCTGGTCAACGATATCGGCGATGCGATGATCCTGGCCAACCTGCTCGACGCGCTGTTCGCGCGCGGCGTGACCCTGGTCACCACATCCAACACCGCACCGGCCAATCTCTACAAGGACGGTCTGCAACGCGCCCGTTTCCTGCCCGCGATTGCCCTGATCGAACAGCGCTGCCACGTGGTCGAGATGGCCTCGTCGCACGACTGGCGCCTGCGCGCACTGGCGCAGGCGCCGGTGTACTTGACGCCACCTGGCGCCGAAGTGCATCGCGCACTGGAGCGCATCTTCAGCAGTCAGGCCAGTGGCCCCATCCAGCAGGACGGCTCGCTGCAGATCAACGGCCGCGCCATCCCGTTCCGCAAATGCGCCGACAACATCCTCTGGTTCGATTTCGACGCGCTGTGCGAAGGTCCGCGCGCGGTCGCCGACTACATTGCGCTGGCCAAGGCAGGTCCGGCGATCATCATCGCCAACGTGCCGCAGTTCACCATCTACAGCGAGGACGCCGCCAAGCGCTTCGTACAGCTGGTCGACGAGTTCTACGATCGCCACGTCAAGCTGGTGCTGTCCGCCGCCGCACCGATCACCGAGCTGTACGACGGTGAACGCCTGCGCGCCGAATTCGGTCGCACCGAGTCGCGGCTGATCGAGATGCAGAGCAAGGACTACCTGGCGCTGGAACATCGCGCGGACTAGCCTTGATGTCCTGCCTCCGCGGGATTCTGCCATGCACGCCACACTGACCGGTTCGCGCCACGACAACGTCGAGGCTGTATTCCGTGTTACCAACGCCAGGTCGACACGCCGTGTCAGCTAACGACTGGATGTTCGGGCTTGAAGAGGCCCTAGGGAAGCTTCCGGGTAGCCCGGATGAATTCCGTTTCCATTATGGCCTGAGGCACGGTTCGATGAAGATCGGACTCTATGCGCCGCGAGGTACGGATACGCAGTCGCCGCATCAGCAGGACGAACTCTACATTGTCATCAGCGGCGTCGGTGATTTTCTAAAATGCGGAGAACGCATTCCGTTCAAAGCTGGCGACGTGCTGTTTGTGGAAGCCGGCTCCGAGCATCGGTTTGAAAATTTCTCTGACGACTTCGCCACATGGGTCGTGTTCTGGGGGCCGAAGGGTGGAGAACACTAGGCGTCAGAACATCCTGGCGATCTTCCGCGTCGTTGGCGGCAATTTCCTCGAGATGTACGACTTCATGGTCTATGGCTATTACGCCTCGGCCATCGCGCGCACGTATTTCCCGAGTCACAACGCGTATGCGTCGCTGCTGCTGACCCTGCTGACTTTCGCCGCCGGCTTCGTGATGCGGCCGATCGGCGCGATCGTGCTCGGCGCGTACATCGACCATCACGGCCGCCGCAAGGGACTGATCCTCACCCTCGCAATGATGGCTGTCGGCACCTTGATGGTCGCAGCGGTACCAGGCTACGCCACCATCGGTGCACTGGCGCCGCTGCTGGTGCTGGCCGGACGCCTGCTGCAGGGGTTCTCCGCCGGCGTCGAGTTGGGTGGCGTGTCGGTCTACCTGTCCGAGATCGCCACACCGGGACACCGAGGCTTTTACTGTTCCTGGCAATCGGCCAGCCAGCAGGTCGCGGTGATGTTCGCCGCGTTGCTCGGCCTGTTGCTGCAACGCTGGCTGTCGCCGCAGGCGATGAGCGACTGGGGCTGGCGCGTGCCGTTCCTGATCGGCTGCCTGATCGTGCCGTTCGTGTTCCTGATCCGCCGTTCGCTGCAGGAAACCGAGGCCTTCCTCGCCCGCAAGCACCGCCTCGACGCCAGCGAAATCTACCGCTCGATGCTCACCCACTGGCGCATCGTGCTGCTCGGCATGGCGATGGTGCTGATGACCACGGTGTCGTTCTACCTGATCACCGCGTACACGCCGACCTTCGGCAAGGAAGTACTGAAGCTGTCGGAGTCGGACGTGTTTGTGGTGACGCTATGCATCGGCATCTCAAACCTGATCTGGTTGCCGCTGATGGGCGCGCTGTCCGACCGCATCGGTCGCTGGCCACTGCTGCTCGCCTGCACCGTACTCGCCCTGCTTACCGCGTATCCGGTGCTGCACTGGCTGGTGGCCGAGCCCGGCTTCGATCGGCTGCTCGGCGTGGAGCTGTGGCTGTCCTTCATCTATGCCAGCTACAACGGCGCGCTGGTGGTGGCACTCACCGAAATCATGCCGGTCGAGGTACGCACCGCCGGCTTCTCGCTCGCCTACAGCCTCGCTACCACCCTGGGTGGTTCGAGCCTGGCGATCTCGCAATGGCTGATCCATCTCACCGGCAACAACGCCGCGCCGGGGCTGTGGCTGTCGTTCGCGGCACTGTGTGGATTGATCGCGACGGTACTGGTATATCGCAACCCGGAAAAACGCAACTTGCATCGGGCATAAGTTGCTGCGATACGCCTCAGCTCATGCAGTTCTGCATTGTGTACACATCGTGAGATACCAGGCCGTTGGCTGCGTGACGCAGTGTGCAAAGGCGTATCGTCCATGCTCCTCACAATCGGTTCTCCCATGGCAACGAAGATGCCCTTTCCCCAAGCCGCCTTCTTGAATCATCTGGAGCTACTCGAGAAGTCCTCTCCCTTGGCTGCGAATGCTGCACTATCCCCATCACTTGCCCACATTCTTTTCGCTTCGGATGAGACCGTGACTCTGACCAAGAGCGCCGGTTGCCTGATCGAGCTGCTGAAGGCCAGGCAGGCAACACTGCAGGCAGCATTCGACAGGGAACTCGCAGCCGACGAACTGCGTCGCTACCAGAAGTTCGCCAAGCCCGGACAGCCCTCGGCGCACACCGTCCAGCTCCGGCAGAAGCAGGCGTCTGCCCGGCAAGCCTCCAGCCAGTCGAAGCAATCGTTCATCAAGGTCGCCGCGGCGTTTGTCCGGGAAGCCGGCATCGAGATTCCGCAACGTGTTGCGCTCGAGGAATTCATCACCCACTGGATCGATGCCAACGTGCCGAAGGACTTTTCCCAGTAGCGTGGCAAGTGCGGCCTTCGGTCGCCGCCAAAAACGAGCATATTCAGTGTCAGAATCTGAAAGCGCCTCTAAACATTCAGCGCATTCCATGATTGGTAAAGTCTTTTTAGCTTTTTTGTTGCTTACGACAAGCGCGGCAGCCTCCGACGTCAAGTTGACGAAAGAACAAATCATCGAACTTGCAAAGCAGGCATCTGCAAGCTATTGCCAAAATCCTGCACACACATTGGATGACCTTCATACAGTTCGCTGCGATTTCATAGCGTCTTTTAGTTCTGGCAGGTGGACCGTTGGCGCAGGTCCAGACTATGAGGACGACCGTGGCAATCCAGTAATTGTCGAGATGCGAGCCCTCCTATTTTATTACTCGCCGTCTGGCAAGCTTCTTCAGGAAATTGGGCCACACGGTCAAGTCATGTCACCTTCTGGTGTCGATGCTTCAACAAAGCACTGAACGTCTACTTCTGGTCGCCGAAAGCGATCTAAAACACCAACGAATCCACCCTCATTATGTGGGTGGTCAACACATTTTTCGGCGAACCAACGCCAAAAATTCGGCACCGCGTCGTGGTAACGCGCTAGCATCGGTCGTCCCTCGGAGGAGATACCCATGCGCCGTACCTTGTTTCTCATGGCGCTCGCCGCCGCCATCGTTCCCTTGCATGCCACCGACACCCCTAGTGTGCAGGCACTGGCGCAGCAGGAGCTTCCACAGGTCACCGCGTGGCGACGCGACATCCACCAGCATCCCGAGCTGAGCAACCGCGAGGTGCGCACCTCGGCACTCGTCACCACCGAGCTGAAGAAACTGGGGCTGGAAGTGCATACCGGCATCGCGCATACCGGCGTGGTGGGATTGCTGAAGGGTGATCTGCCCGGCCCGCGGCTGGCGATCCGCGCCGACATGGACGCGCTGCCGGTGACCGAGGAGGTGGATCTGCCATTCGCCTCGAAGGCCATGGGCGAATACCGCGGCAAGCCGACCGGCGTGATGCATGCCTGTGGCCACGACGCGCACACCGCGATGCTGCTGGGCATGGCGCAAGCGCTGAGCGGCATGAAGAAGCAGCTGCACGGCTCGGTGCTGTTCGTGTTCCAGCCGGCCGAAGAAGGTGCGCCGGCCGGCGAGGAAGGCGGCGCTTCGCTGATGCTGAAGGAAGGCCTGTTCCGCGGCTTCAAGCCGGACGCGATGTTCGGCATGCACGTGGTCAGCTCGCTCAACGTGGGCACGGTGGCGGTGCGACCGGGGCCGACGATGGCCGGCTCGGACTGGTTCCGCATGGTGGTGCACGGGCGGCAGACGCACGGTGCGATGCCGTGGAACGGGGTCGATCCGATTGTCACTTCGGCCGAGATCATCAGCGCGGCGCAGACCATCGTCAGCCGCAAGCTGGATATCGGCAACCTGCCGGCGGTGCTCAGCTTCGGCATCATCGAGGGCGGCTCGCGCTACAACATCGTGCCGGACCAGGTGGAACTGCAGGGCACCTTGCGCACGTTCGATGCCGATATGCGCCAGCAGGCGATCGACAATCTCAAGAGCATCGCCGAGCACATCGCCGCCGCCAACGGTGCCACCGTGGAAGAGCAGATTCCGGTGGGCGACAGCAACCCGATCCTGGTCAACGATCCCGCGCTCGCCGCGCGCGTGCGCAGCAGCATCGGCAACGTGCTCGGCAGCGAGCACGTGATCGAAGCGAAACCGTGGATGGCCTCGGAGGACTTCGCCTATTTCGCCGAGGCTGTGCCGAGCGTGTATTTCTTCGTCGGTTCCACGCCACTGGGCCAGGATGCCTCGAAGGCACCGGCCAACCATTCACCGAAGTTCTATCTCGATGAGGGCGCACTTAAGATCGGCATGGAGTCGATGCTGCAAGCCAGCCTGGATTACCTCAACGCACCAACTTCGTGAGTAGCGAACCATGCGCATGGCCTGCATCCTGATCCCGCTGCCACATCGCGATTTCGACCCGTCCGAAGTCGCGGTGAGCTGGCACACGCTGCACGCCGACGGGCATGAGGTGATCTTTGCCACGCCCGACGGGCGAGCCGCCAGCGCCGACGAGCTGATGCTCAGCGGCGTCGGCCTCGATCCGTGGGGCTGGGTGCCGGGGCTGAACCGGTTGCGCGTGGTCGGCCTGCTGCTACGCGCGAACGCGGATGCGCGAAAGGCTTATGCGGCAATGCTGCAGGATGGCGCATTCCGTGCACCGCTGCGCTGGGATGCACTGGATGCATCGGCGTTTGACGGCTTGCTGCTGCCGGGCGGACATCGCGAGCGCGGCATGCGCGAATACCTGGAGAGCCCGCTGCTGCAGAAGCTGGTCGCTGCATTCTTCGCCGCGGACAAGCCGGTCGCTGCGATCTGCCATGGCGTGCTGCTGGCGGCGCGCAGCCGCTCGGCGGAAGGCAAGTCGGTGCTGCATGGCCGCCGCACCACCGCGCTGACCTGGGCACTGGAAAAGAAAGCCTGGGCGACGGCGCGGATCAGCCGCTTCTGGGATCCGCTTTATTACCGCACCTATGCCGAAGCACCCGGCCAACCGGTCGGCTACATGTCGGTGCAACAGGAAGTGATACGTGCGCTGGCCGATCCGGCCGACTTTCTCGACGTGCCACGCGACGCCCCGGATTACCGCCGCAAGACGAATGGCCTGGCACGTGACAGCGCCGCCGATGCGTCACCGGCGTTCGTCGTGCGCGACGGCAACTATCTCTCCGCGCGCTGGCCGGGCGACGTGCATCGCTTTGCGCGAGAATTCTCGGCGATGTTCGCCAGACCGTAACCGCGACGCTTACAGCGCGGTTACACCCGGATGCGACTGCTGGAAACGGCGGTGATGGATCAGCAGGCCGCTGAAATAGACGATGTAGTAGCCAACCAGCAGGCCGATCACCAGCATGGTCAGCGGGCTATAGGTATAGTTCGCCGGATAGCCAGCGGCGGCAGCGGACACCTGCTGCATCTGCATGACCTTCCATAGCAGCCTGCCTAGCAGCAACACGGTAAGCAACGCACCGATCCACGAATTCGGCACATAGCAGTCGCCCTTGACCGGATCGACTTCGAAGCGGGTGAGCCTGAGCCCGACCATGCCGATCAACGCGCCGATCAGCACCCCCACGAGCAACCCCTCGAGCAGCTGGATGCTGTGCAAGCCGGCAAGGCTCAGCAGGCAACCCACCACAGCAAAAATCGCGATGCGCGCGATCATCCGCTTGCGCTGGATCGGCTGGCGACCGAACTGGCGGCTGACGCGCCGCCACACGATCCAGGCGAGCAGCGGCAGCATGATAAGGTAGTTGGTCAGATGGGCTGGCATGGGTATCGCCGCAGGATGGACTGCGTCCAGCTTAGTCGAGCGGCCCGCGACAGGCGACTGACGTTTGTCACCTGTCGTCGAGGCATTCTGCAGCGTGTCAGCCGTTACCCAGCTGTTCCGCCAGCGAGCGCGTCCGTTCGGTCACGACGTCGCCGGTATGCAGGGTCGACTTGCGCTCGATCAGCATCAGCAGGCATTCCTGCTCGGCCACCGGATTGTGCCGTGTGCCCTTGGGCACCACGAACATCTCGCCTTCGTCCAGCTCGACGGGTGCGGCATGTTCCAGCTCGATGCGCAGATGCCCTTCGAGGATCAGGAACAACTCGTCCTCGTCGTCGTGGCTGTGCCAGCACAGCTCACCGAAAACCTTGGCGACCTTGATGTAGCTGTCATCGACCTCGCCGACGACCCGTGGCGACCAGTAGTCGGTGAGTGCAGCAGCGATTGCTTTCGGCGAGCTCGTGCTGGGCATCGTGCCGGCCTACTTGGCCTTGCCCTGGTTTGCCACCGCTGCCATCTTCGCCGCGATCGCCGCGGTGTCGCCGAGGTAATAGTGACGCAACGGCTTGAGATGTTCGTCGAACTCGTACACCAGCGGCACGCCGTTGGGGATGTTCAGCTCGACGATGGCCTCGTCGGACATGCCGTCGAGGTATTTCACCAGCGCGCGCAACGAGTTGCCGTGTGCCGCCACCAATACGCGCTGGCCGGCCTTGATCGCCGGCGCCAGCTCCTCGTGCCAGTACGGCAGCACGCGGGCCACGGTGTCCTTAAGGCACTCGGTGTCGGGAATCTCTTTCGGATCGAGCGTGGCATAGCGCGGGTCGTGCACCGACTCGTTGGCGGTGCGCTCGAGCGGCGGCGGCGGAATGTCATAGCTGCGGCGCCAGACCTTGACCTGCTCCTCGCCGTACTTCGCCGCCGTCTCGGCCTTGTTGAGGCCGGTCAGCGCACCGTAGTGGCGCTCGTTGAGGCGCCAATCGGTATGAACGGGCAGCCACATCAGCCCCATCGCGTCCTGCACGCCCCACAGCGTGCGCACGGCACGCTTGAGCACCGAGGTATGCGCCACGTCGAACGTATAACCCTCGGCCTGCAGCAGCCGGCCAGCCTCCTGCGCCTCGGCCATGCCCTGCTCGGTGAGGTCGACATCGGCCCAGCCGCTGAAACGGTTGTCGAGGTTCCACTGCGATTGGCCGTGGCGGATCAGTACGAGCTTGTGCATGGCTGCGCTCATCAGGATGCGGTAAACCGCGAATGGTGCAGGCCGGCCCCCGCATCGTCAAATGCCGCCCCTGCCACAGGTCATGCTAAACCGATGGGAGCGCCGAAGCATCCTAGCTGCACCACTCAATAACACGGAGACAAGCCATGCGTCGTCTTTCGACGGTTCTCATCACGACCGCATTCGCGCTGTGCCTGCCGCTGCTGGCCGCCGCGCAGGACAACGATGTCGACAAGGTCAACGGTTCGGTGCAGATCACCGCCGGGCAACAGGCCGGCAACGTCAGCACGGTCAACGGGGCGGTACATATTGCCGATGGCGCAAGCGTGCACAAGGCCAGCACCGTGAACGGTTCGGTCGATCTGGGCGACAAGGCGCAGGCCGGCGAGCTGGGCACGGTCAACGGCGCGATCACCCTGGGCAGCGGCAGCCATGTCAGCGGCGAGGTCAGCGCCGTCAACGGCAGCCTGCATCTGGCCCCTGGCGCGGATGTCGGCGGCAAGCTGAGCAACGTCAATGGCGCCATCGTGCTGGACAACGCGCATGTCGCCGGTGGCCTCGGCACGGTCGGCGGCGACATCACGGTTGGCGCGAACTCGCACGTCGAGGGCGGCATCCTGGTCGACAAGCCGAGTGGCTGGTTCAACTGGAACAGCCGCACGCCGCTGGTGGTGATCGGCCCGCACGCCGTCGTGCAGGGCACGCTGGAGTTTCGCCGCGATGTGGTGCTGAAGGTCAGCGACAGCGCGCAGATCGGCCCGGTGAAAGGCGCCACAGCGGTGAAGTTCAGCGGCGCGACGCCATAAAACAACCTGTACGAGCGGCTTCAGCCACGATGCATTCGACTGCAACACCGAAGAGCATCGCGGCTGAAGCCGCTCCTGCACATGATTCGTGGCTTACAGCCAGTCGCGTGGTTTCAGGTATTCGGCCAGCTCCGCTTCCGCCGAACCCGGTTCGGGGGTGTAGGCGTATTCGAAACGCACCCGCGGCGGCAGGCTCATCAGGATCGATTCGGTGCGGCCACCGGACTGCAGGCCGAACAGCGTGCCGCGGTCGTAGACCAGGTTGAACTCCACGTAGCGGCCGCGCCGGTACAGCTGGAACTCGCGTTCGCGTTCGCCATACGACGTGCCCTTGCGGCGCGCGACGATCGGCAGATAGGCGTCGAGAAAACCTTCACCGACGGCGCGGGTGAACGCGAAACAGTGCTCGAAACCGCCCTCGTTCAGATCGTCGTAGAACAGGCCGCCGACGCCGCGCGTCTCCTCGCGGTGCTTCAGGTAGAAGTACTCGTCGCACCACTTTTTGTAGCGCGGGTACACGTCCGCGCCGTACGGCGCGCACAGGTCGCGCGCTACCGTGTGCCAGTGCAGTACGTCCTCGTCCACTGGATAGAACGGGGTAAGGTCAAAGCCGCCGCCGAACCACCAGACCGACTCCACACCTTCCTTGCTGGCTTCGAAGTAACGCACATTGGCGTGCGTGGTCGGGATGTGTGGGTTACGCGGATGCAGCACCAGCGACACACCGGTGGCGATGAAGCTGCCGCCGACCAGCTCCGGCCGGTGCGCGGTCGCGCTGGGCGGCAACTGGTTGCCGCTGACCCGCGAGAAGTTGACCCCGGCCTGTTCGAACACCGCGCCATCGCGCAACACGCGCGTACGTCCGCCACCGCCCGCTGCACGCGTCCACGCGTCCTCGACGAATCGCGCGCCACCATCGACCTGCTCGATCGCGGCACAGATGCGATCCTGCAACTCACGCAGGAAGGTTTCGGCACGGTCGGCTTGCTGGCTCACATCATTCCCCGGGTTCGACGGCTGCGGCGAGCTTAGCAAGGCCTCGGGCGCAGTGGCTGCGGCGAGACGTCGCGCAGAGTCAGCTGATCCGGTCGCGCATGCGGTGAAGACCGATCAACTGTGCCCAACGCAAGCCAAGGTCAGTCCACATCAGAAAGCCCGACTCGAGGAGGAGCAGGCGCAGGTAGCGTCCATACCACGGCATGACCGGTTCGGCCGCGATCGGCAGGGCATCGAAACCCAGCCGCCGCGCCAGCAGCAGGCAGCGCGCCAAGTGGTAGCGACTGGTAATCAGTGCCACCGGCGGCAACCCAGCGCCATCCGTGTGCGCCTGCAGCAGCCGGCGCGCCTGGCGCAGGTTCTCCAGCGAATCGACCGAATCCTGCTCCAGCTCCACCCGCACATCGGCGGACAAGCCATGCTGCTGCAGCCAGGCATGACCGGCCGCGGCCTCGCTGCACTGACCACTGCTGCAACCACCGAGCAGCAGGATATGGTTGGTCTGCCCCTGCCTGGACAGCGTCAGCACACGCTGCAGGCGCCGCTGGTAATCATGCTCCGGCACGTCATTCTCGAGCCGGCGACCGAACACCAGGGCGATCATCCGCTGCGGCGGTGTCAGCGGACTGCCTGCGGCCACCCGGCAAACATGGATCAGGTAGCCCAGCCAGACCAGGCCACCACTCAGCAGCACCGCCAACATGGTCACCACGCCCGCATGCTGGATGTCGTGATCACGCAGATAGCGCCAGGGGCTTCGTGTGGCAGGCATGGCGGTGAATGGCACTCGTGCAGAGAAGTGCATCAGCTTAACGGCCCGACAGGTGTTCGCGGCAGCTTCATGCGACCGCGGTCACGCTGAACGCCCGCCTGTGCGGTGACCCGGTTGCAGGCTAGGCAAGCTACGTGGTGACCGCTAGGCTTTCGTGATGCCGGTTTTGATGACTCCCCTTGCGATCACCTCCTATACGAGCACCTCGGCCATGGGCCACGGTCTCGCCGCCCAGCTCGACGCGCTCCAGCACATGCGCAGCGGCCTGCGCCCCAACGATTTCAGCAGCGCACCGCTGGCGTGCTGGATCGGGCGCGTCGCTGGTGTGGAGGACACCGTCCTGCCCGTTGCCCATGCCGCATGGGATTGTCGCAACAACCGGTTGGCATGGCTCGGCCTGAGCCAGGACGGCTTCCTTGCCCGCGTGCTGGCGGCGCGTGAGCGTTACGGTGCAGATCGCATCGCATTGCTGCTGGGCACCTCCACTGCCAGTATCGGCGCCACTGAGGAAGCCTATCGCCGGCTCGACGCAGACGGTGGTTTCGCCGACGACATGCTGCGACCGGGGATTCACACACCGCATTCGCTGAGCGCCTTCGTCGCCGCTGCACTGGACCTGGAGGGCCCGTGCTTGACGATCTCCACCGCCTGCTCATCCAGCGCCAAGGTCTTCGCGAGTGCGGAACGCCTGATCCGCCTCGGCCTCGTCGATGCTGCCGTCGTTGGCGGCGTGGACACCCTGTGCGACAGCGTGCTGTTCGGCTTCAATTCGCTGGAGCTGGTGTCGACTGCACCATGCCGGCCATTCGATGCGGCGCGCGACGGTATCTCGATCGGCGAAGCGGCTGGCTTCGCGCTGCTGGAACGGATTGATGTCGCGCCCGATGCAGCGCAGTTGCTCGGCTACGGCGAAGCGAGCGACGCACACCACATGTCCACTCCGCATCCCGACGGACTGGGCGCCGAGCTGGCGCTACGCGATGCACTGATGCGCGCCGGACTCGACGCAGGCCAGGTCGACTACATCAACCTGCATGGCACGGCCAGCCAGAAGAACGACGAAGTGGAAGCGGCGCTGGTCAATCGTGCCTTCCCGGCCCACACCCGGGCCAGTTCCACCAAGGGCTTCACCGGTCACACGCTGGGTGCAGCTGCCATCGTCGAGGCGACGATCGCACTGCAGGCGATCGAACACGGTCTGATTCCTGGCAATCTCGGCAGCAGCACACCTGATCCGCTCTGCGGCGTGCAATTCGCCTGGCGCAATGAGCAACAGCGCGTCGATGTGGCGCTCAGCAATTCGTTCGGCTTCGGCGGCAACAATGCCTGCCTCGCGTTAGCGCGCGCAGGATTTGTCGCATGAGCGCACTGCGTGTCTACATCGAAGGTGTCGGCCTGTGGTCGCCGCAGCTGGCTGACTTCGCTGCGCTCCGGTCACAGCTGGCCGGTAACATCCCCGACCCGCCGCCGGCCCGCCCGGCCGCGGCCACGCTGCCGCCAAACGAACGCCGTCGCGCACCGGAGAGTGTGTTGCTGGCGATCGAAGTCGCTGGCCAGGCGGTAGCGATGAGCGGACATAGCGCGAGCGAACTGGCCTGCGTATTCGCCTCCTCGCACGGTGACCAGCCGATTACCGATTACATGTGCGCGACGCTCGCGCAGGCGCCAGCCGAGCTGTCGCCGATCCGTTTCCACAACTCGGTGCACAACGCCGCGGTCGGCTACTGGACGATCGTCACTAGCTGCCATGCTCCCTCCACCGCGGTGGCCGCGCAGCGCGCCAGCTTCGGCGCCGGACTGCTCGAAGCGGTCGGTCAGGTGCTGGCGGAGCAACGCCCGGTGCTGCTGGTATGCAGCGATACCGCTGGCGGCGGACCACTGCTGGAAATCACCGGCTGCACCCAGTCGTTCGGTTGTGCGCTGGTGCTGGCACCGGAGTCCAGTGCGACGACGATGACGTCGCTGCAGCTGTCGCTGACCACGAGCCGGGTCATCTCGCCGCTGGCCGAACCACTGGCGCACTGGCGCGAAGCGAATGCCTCGGCCACGGCCTTGCCATTGCTGGCACTATTGGCCGAAGGGCGCGGCCGCTGCCAGCTGGATGTCGCCGCTACACTGGGACTGCAGATCGACATGGAGAGCGTTGCTTGAACACCACGGTTGGGCGTTGGTGCGTGCTGATTCCCTGCCTCAACGAGGAGGCCGCGATCCAGTCGGTCGTCGAATCGGTGCTTGCGCTTGGTGTGCCGGTGATCGTGATCGACGACGGTTCCGATGACCGTACACCGGAAATCGTCGCCACCCTACCGGTCACCCTGCTGCGCCACACCAAACGACACGGCAAGGGCGAGGCCTTGCGCCACGGCTTTCGCGAGGCGATCAGCCAGGGCTACGACGCAGTATTGACGATGGATGGTGATGGCCAGCATCAGGCCAGCGACATTCCGCGCATCGTGGCGGCAGCGGCGAAATATCCGCAACATATCGTGATCGGCTCGCGCCTGCTTGAGCGCGAGCAACAACCCAAGGGACGCCGCCGCGCCAACGCCGTCGCCGACTGGGGTATTTCGTGGGCCTGTGCGCAACCGATCGCCGACACCCAGAGCGGCCAGCGCTGGTATCCACGTGCGGCCCTGGACCTGGTTGACCTGCCGGCAGAGAACTTCGTGTTCGAGGCCGCGATCCTGATCGCCGCTTCACGCGAGAAAAAACTTGGCGTGGTCTCGGTGCCGATCGCCTCACGCTACAACGGCGAATTCCGGCTCAGCCACTTTAATCCGGTGGGCGACGTCACCCGCATCACCCTCTACACCATTGGCCGGGTTTTTCACTACGGCCATATCATCGCCAGCCATCACCATTCGCGCGGCGCGCCGATCATTGTCGATAATCATCCTGCCGGCTGACTTCTCCGCTACCGGGAGGTGCCGTCAGCCCATGCCGCCGTTGACACCGATCACCTGACCATTGATGTATCCCGCTGCATCGCTGCACAGGAAGGCCACCAGGGCGGCGACCTCCTCCGGTTTGCCGGCACGTTGCGCGGGCACGATCTCGCGGATGCGCTCGGGCGGGAAATCCTCGCCAATCATGCGCCCCTCGATCACGCCCGGCGCGACCACGTTCACGGTGATCCCGCGCGAAGCCATCTCGCGCGCCAGCGACTTGCTGGCACCATGCAAGGCAGCCTTCGCCGCGGCATAGTTGGTCTGTCCGCGGTTGCCGAGCTGCGCTGCCACCGAACTCACCGAGACGATGCGGCCGAAGCGCGCACGCGCCATCGGCAGCAGCAGCGGCTGGGTGACGTTGAAGAAGCCATGCAGCGAGACGTCGATCACCCGATGCCATTGCTCGCCGCTCATCCCGGCCATCGGCGCGTCGTCGTGCACACCGGCATTGTTGATCACCGCATGGATCGGACCTTCGGACAACAACCCATCCAGCGCTGCGCGCGCCACCTCGGCATCGGTGACATCGAACGCTGTTGCCTGCGCGCTGCCGCCTGCCGCGAGGATCGCCACGACCACGGCCTCCGCGCGATGCAGACTCTGGTTGGCATGCACGATGACGTGATAACCGTCTGCGGCCAGTGCGTGGCAGATGGCTCCGCCCAATTCGCCACTGCCGCCGGTGACCAGGGCGCGGCGCGAAACAGGAGTGGCAGACATGGCGCGACCTCGCGGCTCAGGACTGGGGATGGATGACCGCGGCACGCCCGCTGGCCAGCAGGCGACCGCGATGTTCGACGCGGAACGCATACTGCGCACCGCCATCATCGGCATAAAGACATTCGGCATGGACGTCCAGATGACCCTCCAGCCGATCGACATATTCCTCGAACAACTGCACGTCGCGCAGACTGACCAACCGGCCCGGCCGCGCCGTTTCGACGCCTGCCCCGCGCGCCAGCAAGGCACCATGCACGGCCATCGCCTGCGCACCGTATTCGGCCAGATGCACGGCATGCAAGCCCTGCAGGCTGCGCAAAGGATGATCCGTCTGCGCATGACCGGCACTGATTGCATGAATCGTGCGCTCGTCCCATGCCAGCACGGCATCCAGCAGACACATGCTGCCGGTGTGCGGGATCAGCGATGCCCAGTCAGTCTTCGGAAGCATGCGGTGCCATCAGGATCGACAGGCAGAAATGGAAGGCGACGCCGAGGCTCACGGTGAGGCCGATCGCGCGCAGCACGGGAATCGTCGCCCAGGCCAGCATGCCGAACACCAGCAACGCCGACAGCACGCAGACGAGGGTGGCATGCAGGGTGCGCCGCTGCTCGGCCGCGTCGCCCGTATCGCGCTCGAAGAACAGCGCGTAATGCAGACCGAGGCCACCGGCAAGGATCAGCGCAACCAGGTGGAACAGCGAGACCTCGATGCCGGCCATGCGCTCCACCGCCAGCACCAGGAAGGTCGCCAGGGTCATTGGCGCCAGCACGTGCCAGGCGCGACGCAGGCTGCGCAACGCCACGGCGATCGTCAGCACCAGCAGGATGGTGGCCACCAGCAAGGCTTGCAGGATACGTGTCCTATATGCCGCCACCAACGACTCCGAGGCTGCCTTCAGATCCAGCAGGCGCACCGCACCGTTCGTGCTTTCGCCGAGCGCCTGCAGTGCGGCCACATCGTGCACGCCACTGACCGTACCCAGCCCGAGCCAGTGCCCATCGCGATGCACCAGCATCGCCGCGACGCGCTGGCCCAGCGGGGTCTGCGCGTAATGCTCGGGCGTCAGCGGCGGCAACTGCCGCGCGGTTTCGACATCATCCAGGAAAGGCTGGAACAGGTCGGGGCGGAACGGCAGTCCTTGCACGGCTTCATTCAACGCATGTTGCAGCGTGGCGCGGTCCGGCAGCGCCTGCTGGCGCTGCCGCTGCAATGCGACGGTCGGCAGATAGCGCGACGGCAGTTCCAGCGCATCGACGGCGTGTTTCGCCACCAGCGCATCGACCTGCGGTTGCAGTTTTTCCGACAGCGCCAGTACGCCCTGCTCGGTCGGCGCCTGCAACACCAGCAGGTAGCGCACATCCGGTGCACCGAGCGCCTCGCGCAGGCGGCCGTCACGTTGCAGCATGTCCTGCGGCAGCGGGGTCAGCGCGGCGAGATTGTTCTGCCAGAACGGGCCGGGCGCGAATGCCAGCATCAGCACGATCACCAGCGCCATAAGCACCGGAATCCAGCGCGGCCGTGGCAGCCGGTCGACGAAGTCACGTGCCCTTGCCAGCCAGCGCATCTGCGCCACATCGCGCACGCGTACCGGCAGCAATCGCGACAGCAGGTAGCGTGTGCTGAAGCCGGCCACCAGCAGGCCGACGATGGTGAACACGGCGAGCTGCTTCAGACCGTTCACGCCGGACGCATAGAACGCCAGATAGGCGATGCAGGCCGAGGCGATCGCGGTGAGCAGCAATGGCCACAAGGCACGCACGCTCTGTACTGCATCCTCGCCGGCACGGCGATGGCTGAGCACGCGGATCGGGTACTCCTGTGCCACACCGAGCAAGGTGAAACCGAACGCCAGGGTGATCCCATGCACTTCAGGAAACGCCAGCGTCAGTGCCGCGATGCCGGTCAGGGCCGCGCTGGCGATCGGCAATGCCGACAGCAGCAGCGAACTGAAGCTGCGGTACGCCAGCAGCAGCAGCGCAATGAAACCCACGCTGGAAATGCGGCCGATCCAGTCCGCCTGCTGTCGGGTCTGCGCACCAACCACTACGCTGAAATAGCCCGGCCCGCTGAATTCGAGTTGTGCAGCGGCACTCCCCGGCAACGCATGGAACGCGCGCTGGATGCCGTCGATCGCCTGTTGCTGCGCATCCGGATCGAAGCCTGCGGCCGTGGTCTGCACCAGCAGCAAGGCTTCGTCCTGTGGCGAAAACCACACGCCCTCGCGCACTTGCGGCGACTTGGCCGGCGTCCAGCGTTCGGCCAGCTTCAGTACTTCCAGCGTGGGGTCGCGTGGCAGCAGGCCCTTCAGCAGACTTGCTGCCGGCGAGGACAGATCATCCAGTCGCTGCTGCAGCTGATCGGCCAGATAGGCCTCATCCAGTGGCTGCGTATCCAGCGTCGGCGACAGCAGGTAGCGATACGGCAGCAGGCTCGCGTCCAGCGCACCGAGGTCGAAGCTGCCGTTGAGTACCTGGCTGTAGCGCTTGTCGGCGTGCAATGCACTGGCCAGACCCTGGCTCAGCGCCGCCAGCTGCGCGTCGGCGCCAGCCATGGATTGCTCAGTGCCGCGAGCGCAGGATGCGCAGGAGCGGCTAATGGACAGCAGCAGCAACCGCGACCCGGGCCCATCGCCGACCTGCTCCATCAGCAGGCGCTGATCCGGCGTGGTGGGTGATGGCATGAAACTGCGCAGATCGGTGCTGACTTTCAGCCGCTGGGCAACCAGCCAACCGAGCCCGGCCAGCGCCAGCAACCAGACGATCAGCAGCGTCGCGCGCGCGCCAGCACGCATGCTCAGGGCGTGCCCCGGCACAGCGCCTGCAGCGCCTCGCGCGTCGGCTGGGCCGGCATCTTCGCAGCCAGCGGCCCGAGCAGATCGATGGCGAGATCGCCATCGGCTTCCTGCATCCGCATGCAGCGCGACTGCTTGCCGGCGCCATCGATTGCAATGCTGGCCACGGTCTTCGCCACCTTCGCATCGCGTGGCGCCAGGCTCAGCGTCCACGTGCCCGCGGGATCACCGCTGAGCCGCATCTCGAACGCGTGCTGCAGACGCCCGGCATCGCCACTGAGCAGCGCCACAAA
Source organism: Rhodanobacter sp. C01 (assembly GCF_002001045.1). Lineage (GTDB taxonomy): Bacteria > Pseudomonadota > Gammaproteobacteria > Xanthomonadales > Rhodanobacteraceae > Rhodanobacter. Next base: position 281,633 of record NZ_MUNR01000008.1, read on the forward strand.
GCTGTCCAGCAGCACCTGCAGCTGCGGCGCACGCGCCAGCGAGAAACGGCGCGGGCTTTTGCCGGCGCGCTGCTGGGTCACCTCGCCGTCGGCGATGGTCGCGGTTTCCTGTTGCGGATGGTCGACGCGTCGCTGCAGTCGGTCACCGCCCAGCCAGGCCAGCTCGCCGGATACCACCAGCGGTCGATCCAGCACCTGCATGAAACGCGCCTCGGCAAACGCCGTGCGCGCCGGTGCCGGCTGGCCGAGGGCACTGATCAGCACTTGCGCGGACGAGGACGCCGTGGCCGGCATGGATGCGGCAGGGGGTGCCTCAGACGCCGACGTGCTGGCCCACGACAGTGGGCTCATGCCCAGCAGGAGCGCGCAGATCTTGCTGCCAGAAATCATAGAAATTGAACCAGTTGTAGGGGGCGACATGGACGTAATGTTCCAGCCGCCGAGCATAACCGCCGATGAGCGCATCCAGCGCCGGGCCGCGGTTGTGCCGCGGAATCTCCACCTGGTCGGCCAGCGGCTCGAAGATCAGCCGGTAGCGGTTGCCGCCCAGATACAGACCGAAGCACAGCACCACCGGCACCTTCAGCGTATGCGCCAGCAGCCACGGGCTGATCGGGAACGGAGCTGGCGAGCCGAGGAAGTCGACATGCCGCAGAACCTCGTGGCCGCGGCCGCGGTCGGCCAGCATTGCCACCACGGCACCGCCCTGGCAGGCCTCGGCCATCGCCAGTGCGATCGAGGTGCCGTCCTTGGCGGCATCGATCACGCAGGCACCGACCTCCGGCGCCAGCGCCTCCAGCAACTCGGTCATCGCAGGCGTCTTCTGCTTGTCCAGCACCACACGCAAGGGCATTTCCGGGCGGCGCGCGCCGAGTGCCCGCAGCGCCTCGAAACTGCCCTGGTGCGAACCGAACAGCAGCACGCCACGACCCTGGGCAATGCGCTGATCGAGCAGTTCCAGCCCTTCGGTCTCGATCTGGAACGGCTTTTCGCCGTGCGCCAGCAGGAACACCCGATCCATGATCGTGGCGGCGAAACAATGGATGTGCCTGAGCACCTGCCACGGCATCACCGGCTGCTCGAACACGCGTTGCAAGTACTGCTTCGATGCCTGCCGCTCCGGCCCACGGCGCAGGTAGAAGTACAGCGTGATGGGATACAGGCACAGCCGCGCCACACGACGACCGCCGTACAACGCGATCGTCCGGATCAGCCAGATCGCAAAACGTCCACCACCTTCCGGACGGCTCTGCCAGTGTTCATTCGTATTCATGTCGCTCCCTCGACCAGGCCACGTGCCAGCAGGCTGCCGTCACGCCGAATCTCGAAACGGAACCGCACCGCGCCTGCTTCCGTCAAGCGCAGCAGCGCGGCCTCATCGGGCAACAACGGTGCCATGAATTTTGCTTCCACTACCTCGCTCAGTCGCTGCCCGCGCCATGCGCGCAAGGCAAGCGCCACCTGTTCCAGCAGAATCACTCCCGGCACCAGCGGATGATCCGGGAAGTGACCCGGCAGCGCCGGATGCCCGCCATCGATGCACACTACCTGTTCGAAGCCAGCATCATTCATGGCGCAGCGATCCGGTTGCCACGCACCAGCTGCGGCCAGTGCAGGGCCAGCTGCAGCAGCATGTCGTGCAGGCCGGGATGACTCAGGTGGCGCAAGCGCCAGCGACGGTAGCCGTACTCCAGCAGGAATGCGACACCAAGCGATACGTAGCCACCGGCATGCAGCCATGCCGCGGCCCAGCGATCGGATATCGGCAACGGCGAGACGATGCCGAAGCGCGCCAACAGCCCGCTGTGCTCGGCACACAACAGCAACACCGCGAGTACCACCGCCTGCGTCGCCAGCAACACGGTCCAGAACCAGGTGACCTGGCGGGCATAACGCACCACACCAGGTTGCGACAGCCGATCAGCACCTTCGATGGCGACGATGAAACGCGCCACCAGCGGTTCGGAGGTACCCAGCGTGCTGCCGAACCAGCAGGCCAGCAGCGCATTGATCAGCACCGGCACGGCTTCCAACAGCAGGCCGGCAAACCCGTACAGCGACAGCAACAACAACGCCAGCAGCATGCCCAGCCAGGCCAGCCACGGCCCGACACGACCGCTCTGCAGCCGCGGCAACATCACGGCCGTCAGCAGCAGCAGCAGCGCCGCCAGCGGAAAAATCTGCCGATGCGTCACCGCGCCGGCGATCGCCAGCAACGGATAGGCAAGCAGCAACGGCAGCACATAACGCCGCGTCGCGCTTTCAGCAGGTGGAGATGAATACGTCATGCAGCATTCCGCGATGGCAGCATCGGTGGCACAAGCCTGCCACTGACAGGGGAATACCGCGTGACGAACCATGCACGCCGGCGTTGCTCACGAACCGCTGTCAACCGACGCGGTGCTGCTCGACATGGGCGGACAGCGTACGCAGGCTGGTGAAGATCTGCCGGTTGTCCGGGTTGTCCGAACGCAGCTGGAAGCCGTAGCGCTTGGACACGGCCAGCGCGATTTCCAGTGCATCGATCGAATCCAGCCCCAGCTCGCCAGCGAACAGCGGCGCATCCGGCTCGATCTGTTCCGGGGTGACGGCTTCGAGGTTCAGACATTCCACGATCAACGTGGCCAATTCGTGCTGTGCTGCTGTCTGCTCTGCCATGCCCGGTTCCGTACTCTGGATTCATTGCCTCCCCCCGGTGGCAGTGGCTGTGGAGTGTAACATAGCGCCCCTGTCGTTCCCGGTTGCAACCAATGATTCAGGGATGTGAAAACCCACAGATCGAGCCGCTGCAGCGCCGTGCACCGCGAATTTCCTACCGGATTGCGGACGCTGCAGATGCGCTGAAAGAATCCGGCACATTGGCACTGTTCGGTTTCGGTGCCGGCGGCCCGGGCTGCGACGATCCGCGTTATCTGCAAGTGGCACTGGAATGCTTCGATGCGCCCCCGTCGCTGGAGGTCTGGCAGGTCGATGCGCCGGTGAGCTGCGGCACCGACGGCGCCCTGCGCTGGTCGGCTGGCGGTGGCTGGCTGTTTGCAGCCACCGAACTGGACGAGCGTGAGCATGGCGGCCCTACCGCCACCGCGAAGCTGGCCTACGAACAGCTGCACCGCTTCGTGGGAGCACGCGGTGCTCAGCATGTGCTGCGCGTATGGAACTACCTCGGCGCGATCAATCACGGCGAGGGCGACGCCGAGCGTTACAAGCACTTCTGTGACGGCCGTGCCGCCGGTATGGGCGACTTCTTCGCCGAAGGCTTCCCCGCCGCCACCGCGATCGGCCATCACGGCGATGTGCACCGGCTGCAGGTCTACCTGCTGGCTTGCGACCAGGGTGGCATCCGGGTGGAAAATCCGCGTCAGGTCAGCGCCTGGCGCTATCCACGCCAGTACGGCCGCACCCCGCCCAGCTTTGCCCGCGCCATGGTGCTGCCGGCGCAGGATGCGCTGGCGATCTCCGGCACGGCTGCCGTGGTCGGACATGCCTCGGCGCACCACGACGACCTGGATGCACAGCTCGATGAGACGCTGACCAACCTGGAAGCGTTGCTCGCCAGCGCCGACATGACGGCTGGATTCGACACCCATTCGCCGCTTAAAGCCTACGTGCGCCACAGCACTGATGCCGCGCGCGTCCGCGAATTCTTCCGCCAACGTCTGCCCGGCGTGCCGATACTGTTGCTGCATGGCGATATCTGCCGCAGCGAACTGCTGGTGGAGATCGATGGCTGGCGCTATGCCTGAGAGCCGACGAATGCGAAGCATTGTTGATGACGCGCACCAGCCTGTCACTGGGTTGATGTATCGCGAGTCCAGCAACTCGATAAGCGTCCGTCATCGACGGTGCATGCAAAACCCATCAGAGCCTGGGTGGCCGGCGCTCGTCATGTCGATGCTTTTACCGGACGCTTCCAGCCATGGAAGGTCTGCTGCCTGCCACGCGCCACGGTCAGTTCACCCTCTGGCGCATCGCGCGTGATCACCGAGCCGGCGCCAATGGTGGCCTGTGCGCCGACGGTCACCGGCGCCACCAGGGCGCTGTTGGAACCGATGAAGGCGCCATCGCCAATACGTGTCACGAACTTGTTCACGCCATCGTAGTTGCAGGTGATGGTGCCGGCCCCGACATTGACGCCGCGGCCGATCTCGCTGTCGCCGAGGTAGCTGAGGTGGTTCGCCTTGCTGTTCTCGCCGATGTGCGTTTTCTTGACCTCCACGAAATTGCCGACATGCACGCCGGCATCCAGCTCGGTGCCGGGGCGCAGTCGTGCGAATGGGCCGATCGTGCACGGGCCATGGGTGATCACACCCTCCACATCGCAATGCGACTGCACCACGGTACCGGCGGCCAGCTGCACGTCCTTCAGCCGGGTGAATGCGCCGATGCGCACATCGTCGCCCAACGTCACTCTGCCCTCGAGGATCACGTCGATGTCGATCTCGACATCATGGCCGGCATCGACGCTGCCGCGCACATCAATGCGCAGGGGATCGGCAAGCCGCACACCGCCGGCCAGCAGCGCGTGTGCCTCGCGGTGGCGATACGCCGCCTCCAGCTCGGCCAGTTGCAGCGGGTTGTTGGCACCGGCCGCCTCCACCGGATCGGCACATTCGACACTGAGCGCGGCGCGGGCTTCCTCGGCGGCCATGCGGAAGATATCGGTGAGGTAGTACTCGCCCTGGGCGTTGTTGCGATCGAGCCGCTTGATCCAGCCGCGCAATGCCTTCGCATCGGCAACGAGCATGCCGGTGTTGACCAGGTTGACCGCGCGCTGGTCGACGTCAGCGTCCTTCTCCTCGACCACTGCGCGCACCTTGGCATTGCCGTCACACAGCACACGGCCATAGCCGCGCGGATCGGCGAGCCGGGTGGTGAGCAGGCTGAAGCCGCCCTCCGCCTCCACCAGTTGCTGCAGCGTCGCCACCCGGGTCAGCGGCACGTCACCGTACAGGACCAGCACACGCGCATCCCTCGGCACACCGGCGAGCGCCTGCTCCACCGCATGGCCGGTGCCCAGCCGCTCGGCCTGCAGCACCCACTGCAAATCGGGCTGCCCGGCAAACGCAGCCTGCACCTGTTCGCCGCAATGACCGTACACGACATGGATCGCCACCGGCTGCAGGGCGCGTGCCGTGGCGACCACGTGGGCGAGCAGGGGGCGACCGGCCAGCGGCATCAGCACCTTGGCCCGGTTCGACTTCATCCGCGTACCGGCACCGGCGGCGAGGATGATCACATGCAGGTTTGCAGCTTCCATATCGCTCCCTTGGCCATCTGGAAATAGTGACGATGCAGGATACATCCTGCCTCTGTCCGTACCGTGGCTCAATGCTTCGCTTCGTCTGTCGTCGGCGTCAGCTTCTTCAATTGCGGCGTATAGGCCTTGATGAAGGCATTGCGCAGCACGCCGAAGATCGCCTGGGACGTGTCCAGCTGCTTGTCGTCGATGCGTCCGCTGATCGGCACGCGGGTGGCAAACTGATCGTTCGCATGGTTCTCGAACAACGAGACCACGCCCTGGGCCAGCGCTTCATAGGCCAGTTTTATCGGCCCCTTCTTGTCCTGCACCACATCCTGTTTCCAGCTGAAGATTTTCAGGTCGTGGAAAATCGGTTTGGCATAGCCGTCCAACTGCCCGTTACTGGCTTCCAGTTCCATTGTGAAGTCGCCGCTGCCGCCGGCGAAATCCAGGCCGGCATAAGCACGGGCAAGATCGTTGGCCTTGACCAGCTGGATGTTCGAGGCATGCAGCTGATAGGAAAAATCGCCGAAGTGACTCAGCGGATCGAAGCTGGCCTGGGTTTCGAACGGCGCGTCGCCGAGGATCTTTGCGGTGACATGCAGCGTGGCCACCCGATTGCCGTGGCGCCGCTGGATGTTGGTGAGGTTTGTGACGGTGCCATTGACGTCGGTCATCTTCAGATCGACGCGCGGGTTCGTTACGAAACTCTGGAAAGTCACCGTGCCGTTGCTGACGTTGATCTCGTCCAGACGCATCGGCGCCAGCAACTTGAGCTGGGCACGCCAGTCCACGCCCTTGCCGGTCTGGCTGTCGCTGTCGCCATGGCCTTTGACAAAATTGATCGTGGGGTCGGTGAAACTCACCTTGCCGCGAAACACTCCATGACTCAGTGCAAACCAGCTGAGCTGGATATCGGTACGCCGGGTGTCGAGCAATGGCGCGGGCAGTTTGCCGGTCGTCTTGACGATGCGAAGCCCGTTGATGGTGTAGGCACCCCGCCAGAGATGCAGGTCGATATCTGCGATCTGGCCGTGATATTCGCCCATACGATCCATGCGGGCATTGAGATAATGCCTCACCACGTAGGGCAACAGTGCGCGTGCGATCAGCAGCAGCGCGATGACAATCAGCAGCCGGCCAAGGTGTCGACGGTGATGAGGTTTCATGGGGTCGATCCGCGGCGCAAGTCAACGCATTCTAGATACCAGCATGTTCGCGCAGTGTGGATGGCTCGCACTGCTACGGGCGCACCGCTCCGAGCGCTTCAGCGGAGACGGAAGGCTGGCCAGCGTGGCACTCGAAGTGGAATACATAGATTCGCCTGAATGGCTCGGTGTCGCTGTCCACCTCATGGGTGTTGCCATCGGCGTCAGCGGCCCAGTGTTCGATCTGCAGCGGGGTGAACCGCCATTGCAGTGCAGCCACGCGAACAGCGGCAAAGAACTGTTGCCAGCGCGGCGGAGCCGCGTCTATCACGATTCTCCGCACGTCGCTCACCATGCCGGCCTTGTCCACGCTCAACTGTGCCTGCACTTCTTGCCGCCGTAGACAGGTGGCGAGCTGGCTGGCCGGATAGACCGGCATCACACGCTGAACCGGCGTCGCACCTGTGGAAACATCACCCAATGCCAAGTGATAGCGCGCCGTACCCGGCGGCACCATTCCCCACGAGCCATCGCCGCGCGGCGGCGATGGCGTGATGCGCGGCGAGCTGGCACAACCAGTCAGCACCAGCAGCACGATGCAACCTGTGTACCGCCATGAAGCCAGCTGCTCGATCATGCGCGTCACGCATTCAATTCATAAGTCATATCGGCATCCTGCCCACGCAAAAACGCCGGCACAAGGCCGGCGTCTGTTCATCACTGCCAGTCGTCAACGAAACGACCGCTCTTATTGAAAGAGCGACCACGGATGGCCGCATTTTGACCCTGGTTCTGCGCTCAGGGACGAGCGCACAAATTAATGTTTGAGGTTCTTGCGCAAGCGCTCCAGCGCCTGCAGCTGGGTCATCGCTTCGACCAGCTTGGCCTGGGCCTCGGCAATGTCCACCGCGTCACTGCGGCTGGCCAGGGCGTCTTCGGCTTCCTTCTTGGCGCGCTGCGCGGACGCCTCGTCCAGATCGGATGCGCGGGCCGCGGTGTCGGCGAGCACGGTGATCACCTGCGGCTGCACTTCCAGGATGCCGCCGGACACCCAGAACTGCTGACGCTCACCACCGGCCAGCACCACGTCGACGTGGCCAGGCTTGAGGCGGGTGATCAGCGGGGCGTGGCGGGGCGTGATGCCCAGCTCGCCCAGCTCGCCGGTGGCGACCACCATCACGGCGTCGCCGTGATAGATCTCGGCTTCGGCACTGACGATGTCGACGCGTATGGTTTGGGTGGTCATGACTCAGGTTCCGAATGCGTAAGACACAGGGCGGACTGACGGTCCGCCCTTGAGGATCAGGCAGCCTTCTTGGCGCCCATCTCTTCGGCCTTCTTGACCGCCTCGTCGATGCCGCCAACCATGTAGAACGCCTGCTCCGGCAGATGGTCGACGTCGCCGTCGACGATCATCTTGAAGCCGCGGATGGTTTCCTTCAGCGGCACGTACTTGCCCGGCGAGCCGGTGAACACTTCGGCCACGTGGAACGGCTGCGAGAAGAAGCGCTCGATCTTGCGCGCACGCGACACGGCCTGCTTGTCTTCTTCCGACAGCTCGTCCATGCCGAGAATCGCGATGATGTCCTTCAGCTCCTTGTAGCGCTGCAGCGTGCCCTGCACACGACGGGCAACGTCGTAGTGCTCGACGCCGATCACGTTCGGGTCCAGCTGACGGCTGGTGGAATCCAGCGGATCCACCGCCGGGTAGATACCCAGCGAAGCGATGTTGCGGCTCAGCACCACGGTCGCATCCAAGTGGGCGAAGGTGGTGGCGGGCGACGGATCGGTAAGGTCATCCGCGGGCACGTAGACGGCCTGGATCGAGGTGATCGAGCCGGTCTTGGTCGAGGTGATGCGCTCCTGCAGCACGCCCATTTCCTCGGCCAGCGTCGGCTGGTAACCCACCGCCGACGGCATACGACCGAGCAGTGCGGACACTTCGGTACCGGCCAGCGTGTAGCGGTAGATGTTGTCGACGAAGAACAGCACGTCACGGCCCTTGCCGGATGCGTCCTTCTCGTCGCGGAAGTACTCGGCCATGGTCAGGCCGGTCAGCGCCACGCGCAGACGGTTGCCCGGCGGCTCGTTCATCTGGCCGTACACCATCGCGACCTTGTCGAGCACGTTGGAGTCTTTCATCTCGTGGTAGAAGTCGTTGCCCTCGCGGGTACGCTCGCCCACGCCGGCGAACACGGACAGACCTTCGTGCGCCTTGGCGATGTTGTTGATCAATTCCATCATGTTGACGGTCTTGCCCACGCCGGCGCCGCCGAACAGGCCGACCTTGCCGCCCTTGGCGAACGGGCACATCAGGTCGATCACCTTGATGCCGGTTTCCAGCAGGTCGTTCGCGGCCGCCTGGTCGTCATAGCTCGGCGCCTCGCGATGGATCACCCAGCGATCCTGCTCACCGATCGGGCCGGCTTCGTCGATCGGGTTGCCGAGCACGTCCATGATGCGGCCGAGCGTCTGCTTGCCGACCGGCACCTTGATGCCTTCGCCGGTGTTGCGGGCGATCAGGTTGCGGCGCAGGCCGTCGGTGGAACCGAGCGCGATCGTGCGCACGATGCCATCGCCCAGCACCTGCTGCACTTCCAGCGTGATCGCGGTGCCGTCGATCTTCAGTGCATCGTACACCTGTGGTACCTGATCGCGCGGAAACTCGACGTCGATGACCGCGCCGATGATCTGAACAACTTTACCCTGGCTCATGGAATGCTCCGGATGGATCTTTAAGGTTCTGTCTAAGCGCCGTTTGAAGCGTCGCTCTTATTGAGAGTGCGGCCACGGATGGCCGCTTTTTGATCTTGTTCCGCGATCAGGGACGATCGCACTTATACAGCCGCGGCGCCGCCGACGATTTCAGAAATTTCCTGGGTGATCGCGGCCTGACGCGCCTTGTTGTAGATCAGCGTCAGCTCGCCGATCACCTTGTTCGCATTATCCGACGCGCTCTTCATCGCCACCATCCGCGCGGCATGCTCGCTGGCCAGATTCTCCAGCGACGCCTGGTACACCACCGACTCGATGTAACGACCCAGCACGTGCTCCAGCACGGTCTGCGCATCGGGCTCGTAGATGTAGTCCCAGTCGTGGCTCGCTTCCAGCTTGACGCCGGCATACGCCGACTCGCCAGCGGCCTGGTGCGCTTCCATTTCCGACGCCACCAGCGGCAGCGGCAACAGCGCGTCGATGGTCGGCTTCTGCGTCATCGTGTTGACGAAGTCGTTGTAGGCGAGGAACACGCGATCCAGACCGTTGGACGTATAGGCGTCCATCATCACCTTGATCACGCCGACCAGCTGCTCCAGCTTGGGCTTCTCGCCCAGATGGCTGACGCTGCCGATCAGGTTGACGCCCTTCAGACGACGGAAGAACGAGATCGCCTTCTGGCCGATCGCGACCACGTCCACCTGCACGCCCTGCTGCTGCCACTCGGCGATCGCCGGCAACAGGCGACGGAACAGGTTGGAATTGAGGCCGCCGCACAGGCCACGATCGGTCGACACCACGATGTAGCCAACCCGCGCCACTTTCTCGCGCTGGGTCAGGAACGGATGGCTGAAATCGGTGCTGGCCTGGGCCACGTGCGCGATCACCTTGCGCATCGAGCGGGCATACGGACGCGAGGCCTTCATCATGTCCTGCGCGCGACGAATCTTTGCCGCAGAGACCATTTCGAGCGCGCGCGTGACCTTGCGCATGTTCTGCGTGCTCTTGATCTTGGTTTTGATTTCGCGTCCGCTGGCCATGCTTTATCCGCTCGTTGTGCTCGCTGGTGGGAAGGGAGAACGCTGTCCGCCCTTCCGATTCACTACTACCGTCTTACCAGCTACCGGTTTTCTTGTACTCGTCCAGCGAGGCCTTGAAGGTGGCTTCGATGTCGTTGTTCCAGTCACCGGTGGCCACGATCTTGCTCATCAGCTCGGCGTGGTTCTGGTGCATGAACGCGTGCAGACCCTTCTCGAACGGCAGCACCTTGTTGACCGGCAGGTCGTCGAGGTAGCCCTTCTCGGCGGCGTACACCGACAGTGCCAGCTCGGCGATCGACAGCGGCGAGTACTGCGCCTGCTTCATCAGTTCGACCACGCGCTGACCACGATCGAGCTGGGCGCGGGTGGCCGGATCCAGATCCGAGGCGAACTGCGCGAACGCGGCCAGCTCACGATACTGCGCCAGCGCCAGCTTCACGCCGCCGGACAGCTTCTTGACGATCTTGGTCTGCGCGGCACCGCCGACGCGGGACACCGAGATACCGGCGTTCACGGCCGGACGGATACCGGCGTTGAACAGGTCGGTCTCCAGGAAGATCTGGCCGTCGGTGATCGAGATCACGTTGGTCGGCACGAACGCCGACACGTCGCCGCCCTGGGTCTCGATGATCGGCAGCGCGGTCAGCGAACCGGTCTTGCCCTTTACGGCGCCGTTGGTGAACTTCTCGACGTATTCCTCGGACACGCGCGATGCTCGCTCGAGCAGACGCGAATGGAGATAGAACACGTCGCCCGGATACGCTTCACGACCCGGCGGACGCTTCAGCAGCAGCGAGATCTGGCGGTAGGCCACGGCCTGCTTGGACAGATCGTCATACACGATCAGCGCGTCTTCGCCGCGATCGCGGAAGTACTCGCCCATCGCGCAACCGGAATACGGCGCCACGTACTGCAGCGCGGCCGACTCGGACGCCGAGGCGACCACGACGATGGTGTTGGCCAGCGCGCCGTTCGCTTCGAGCTTGCGCACCACGTTGGCCACCGACGAACGCTTCTGGCCGATCGCGACGTAGATGCACTTAATGCCGGAATCCTTCTGCGCGATGATCGCGTCGATCGCCAGCGCGGTCTTGCCGGTCTGGCGGTCGCCGATGATCAGCTCGCGCTGGCCGCGGCCAACCGGGATCATCGCGTCGACCGACTTGTAGCCGGTCTGCAGCGGCTGATCGACCGACTTGCGCCAGATCACGCCCGGCGCGACCTTCTCGATCGCCGCGTTGAGCTTGGCACCGAGCGGACCCTTGCCGTCGATCGGGTTGCCCAGCGCGTCGACGACGCGGCCGAGCAGCTCCGGGCCGACCGGCACTTCGAGGATGCGGCCGGTGGTCTTGGCCGTATCGCCTTCGCGCAGGTGCTGGTATTCACCGAGCACCACCGCGCCGACCGAGTCGCGCTCGAGGTTCAAGGCGAGGGCAAACGAATTCCCCGGCAGCTCGATCATTTCACCCTGCATCACATCGGCGAGGCCGTGGATGCGCACGATGCCGTCGGACACACTGATGATCGTGCCTTCGTTGCGTGCTTCCGCGCCGAGCTTGAACTGCTCGATGCGGTTCTTGATCAGTTCGCTGATCTCGGACGGATTCAAAGTGGTGCTGGACATGGTCATTTATCTCGAAATGTTAGAAACGAAGCTCTTTCACCGAGTCCGGCCATGGATGGCCGGTTTTACTCTTCGCGAAATGGACTTCGCGTTAAATCAACTCAGAGCGCTGGCCAGCTGCGCCAGGCGTCCGCGGGCGGAGCCGTCGATCACTTCTGCGCCGGTATCGATCACCACGCCGGCCAGCAGCGAAGCATCGACCTTGGTTTCCAGTTCGATCTCGCGCTTGAAGCGGCGCTTCAGCGACACCTTGAGCTGTTCGGCCTGCGCCGCGTCCAGTGCCATCGCGCTGGTCACCTTGACCAGCAGCTGCGACTCGGACTCACGCTTGAACGCCTCATACAGATCGGCCACTTCCGGCAGCAGCGCCATGCGACGCTGCTCGGCCATCTCGGTGAGGAACTGCGCGAACGGCGCATCGACGGCGACACCGGCAGGCAGATGCAAGGCCACCAGCTGAGCCGGCAGCACCCGCGGATCGGTGCCGAGATCGGCCACGCGCGAATCCTTCGCTACCGCAGCAGCGAAGGTCAGCGCCTGCGACCACGCAGCCAGCGAACCGGCGGCATGCGCCACTTCGAAGGCGGCGCGGGCGTACGGGCGAGCGAGGGTGATTGCCTGTGCCATCGATCAGATCTCGGCCGCGAGCTGGTCGAGCAAGGCCTTGTGCGTCGACGCATCGACCTCGCGCTGCACGATCTTGCTGGCGCCCTGCACCGCCAGTGCGCCCACCTGCTCGCGCAGCTGGTCACGGGCGCGCTGGGCCATCGACGCGATGTCGTCCTGCGCGCTCGCCTTCAGCCGGTTGATCTCGGTGATGGCTTCGCCACGGGCCTTGTCGATGATCTGATTGGCCTGCTGCTGGGCCTTGTCGATGATCTCGGAGGCCTGCTGACGGGCCACCTTGATCTCGGCAGCCACCTTCACGTCGGCACTCTTCAGCTCGGCGTGCGCACGCTCGGCCGCATTGAGGCCTTCGGCGATCTTGATCTGCCGTTCTTCAATGGCCTTGTTGATGTGCGGCCAGATGAAGTGGACACAGAACCAGATCAAGATGGCGAACGAAATCATTTCGCCAATCAAGGTCGCGTTGAAATCCATCGCTGCGTTACCTGTAAATACGGGATGAAACAGACACGGGCACTATGGATGCCCGTGCCAGACGGACGGCGGCGCCACGGCGCCCCCAGTAACTCAACCTGCGACCAGCTTCGACAGCAGCGGGTTGGCCACGGCGAAGTACATCGCCAGCGCCACGCCGATCAGGAACGCGGCGTCGATCAGGCCAGCGAGCAGGAACATGCGGCCCTGCAGCAGCGGCACCAGCTCCGGCTGACGGGCAGCCGCTTCGAGGAACTTGGAACCCATGACGCCGATACCGATACAGGCACCGAGGGCACCGAGGCCGATGATCAGACCCAACGCGATGGCGGTGAAGGACTGCACTTGAGCAATATGAGCGATGAGTTCCACGACGGTCTCCTGAGAAATTTAAACTGAAAAGATCAAAACGGTTGAAGCAGATGATTCGAAAATCGCGATTCGATAAGCGTGATCAGTGGTGATCGTGCGCCATCGAGATGTACACGATCGTCAGCACCATGAAGATGAAGGCCTGGATGCCGATGATCAGGATGTGGAAGAGGCCCCACACCGTGTAACCGATGATGCCCGCGCCATACAGCGCCCAGCCGGCCAAGCCGGCGCCAGCACTGAACAAACCAGCGATCAGCATGAAGACCAGCTCACCGGCGTACATGTTGCCGAACAGTCGCATCGCCAGGCTCACCGGCTTGGACAGCAGCTCGACGACGTTGAGCAGGAAATTGGGGATCCACAGCAGCGGATGCGCGCCAAACGGAGCGGTGAACAGCTCGTGCATGTAGCCGCCGGCACCCTTCGCCTTGAAGCTGTAGAAAATGATCAGCACGAAGATGGTCAGCGACATCGCGAACGTCATGTTGATGTCGGCGGTCGGCACGGCACGGAAATGACCGACGCCGAACTTCTGGGTGATCCACGGCAGCAGATCGACCGGCAGCAGATCCATCGCATTCATCAGGAAGACCCAGACGAACACGGTCAGCGCCAGCGGCCCCAAAAAGCGACGATCGCCGTGGAACACGTCCTTGACCTGGCCATCGACGAACTCCAGCACGAGCTCGACGAAGGCCTGCCCCTTGCCCGGCACACCGGCGGTGGCCTTGCGCGCCTTCAGCCAGAACAGCAGGCAAAACAGCACGCCAAGCACAAGCGACACGGTAATCGAGTCGATATGCACCGCCCAAAAACCCTCCGGACTCGCCTGCGGGCGCAGGTGGGTCAGATGGTGCTGGATGTATTCGGTCAGGCCACCCGACTCACTCGCCATGTCTCAACCCTTGAATCTGAACGCCAACAGATAAACCGCGTAAGCAGCCGCCAACCCCGTGATGGCGGCCAGCGGCGGCAACTTGTATTGGAACAGGATCACGACCAGCCCCCCGACGATCACGATCCATTTCAGGAGCATGCCCGTCAGCAATCGGCTCAACGCCACGCCAGCCCCGTTCAACCCGCTGAAGAACCGCGCCGACAGCAGCGCAGTACCCAGCGCCACAATCGCCGCGCCCGCCGCAGCCGACATCGCTTCACGACGCCCCAGCGCCAGGAAAACGAGGCCGGCCAGCACCGCCACAGCAAGCTGCAGCCACATGATGCGCAAAGCGAGACGTCGACCGGAGGCAAGACTGTTGAGCACGTAACGTCTCCGCGCGGTTTACACCAGGCGGCACCGAAACAGCTACGGGCCACGATCCAATCCGCAAAAGTATATCAGCGCGCCGATTGCAGCGACAAGCTGTGCTTCTTGCGGCATCTCGCCCCGCTTGCTGAAAATGCGGCGCGCAACACGGGCGACGGCCACTTCCCCGAGGCGAAATTTTTGCAACCGCACATGCAAACAGGGCCGAACACGAGGTTCGACCCTGGGATCGCGGCGAACCGCGACGGCGCAACTACAGCCGGGATTACTTGGCGGCTTTCTTGGCAGCAGCGACGACCGGCGCCGACACGGCGTCATTGGCGGCCTGACGCTGCTCCTGCACGAGCGCATTCAGCGACTCGGCGGTCTTCTGGGTAATCGCGATGACTTCCTGCGAAACCGCCACTGCACGCTCGGCGTTGTCGCGGTTCAGGCTGGTGCCCTTTTCCCACAGGCTGCGCAGGCCGTTGATGTCGCGGGTTTCCAGCGCTTCGGCAACGAACTCGGCCGAAACCTTGGTGTGCTCCTCGAGCGCCTTGAGCTGCAGCTCGGCGACCGTCTCCAGACCCTTCAGGGCCAGCGACTGGGCCTTGAAGGCGCTGTCGGTCAGCTGCTTGGTGAAAGCGAAAAGCTGGTTGTTGAATTGCTGAGTCATGGTGCTGTCCTCACTGAGGATGGGGTAGTGGGACGCACTCTATCAGCACTTTTTGTGCAATGCAATATATTTTCCGCAAGCCAACCAGGCCAGTCATGAAAAATTCAATGAAAACGTTTACTTGATGACAGTTGGCGTTTTTCGCGGCGCGTCAAAAATCACTGCGACTGCAGCTGGCGCCTGAGGTACACGTCTCATGTACCACCACTTTATCCAACCCCGGCAGGCGCGGCTGCAGATGCCGCCAGATCCAGCGCACCAGCATTTCGCTGGTCGGGTTTTCCAGCCCCTCGATGTCGTTGAGGTAGTGATGGTCAAGCTGGTCATACAACGGCGCAAAGGCCGCCTTCACGTCGGCAAAGTCCATCACCCAGCCCAACTGCGGGTCAGGTTCCCCGGAGACATGGATCTCGACGCGGAACGAATGCCCGTGCAGCCGCGCGCACTTGTGCCCGGCCGGCACGTTCGGCAACCGATGCGCCGCCTCGAGAGTAAAAATCTTGAAGATATTCATGCCGGCATTGTACAGCCGGGACCGCGCGACTCTGCGGCATGACGGCCCTCCAACCCGGATTCCGCGGCCCGGGCAGATATCGAAAGAGCCGTTTCCGAAGCCGACGATGGCAGGGACCCACCCGCACCCGATACGTTTCACCCGCAACCGTGAGCCGCCCGACTGTTGGCCGCATCGCGGATTTGCCCTACATTCCGCTTGCCGGGCGACGTTCCGGCACTCCATTCACCGAATTGCGCAGGGAAACGTATGGCAAAGACCCAGAAACAGGCTGTGAAGAAGGCTGCCCCGAAGGCTGCTGCCAAGCCGGCCGCCCCCAAACCGATCAAGGAAACCCTGAGCAAGTCGGGGCTGGTGGCGCACATCGCCGAAACGAGCGGCGTCGTGGCCAAGGACGTGCGGGCCGTACTCGCCGCACTGGAAGGCGCTGTCGTCGGCTCCGTCCACAAGAAGGGTGCCGGCACCTTCATGCTGCCGGGTCTGCTGAAGATTACCGCCGTCAACGTGCCGGCCAAGCCGAAGCGCAAGGGCATCAACCCCTTCACCAAGGTGGAACAGTGGTTCGCCGCCAAGCCGGCCAGCGTGAAGCTCAAGGTGCGCCCGCTGAAGAAGCTCAAGGACGCCGCCGCCTGAGAAGGCGCGACCAAGAGCGATACCTCCGGTTCATTGCCGCCGACGCGCGGCAATGAACCGCACAACCGCCCGCTCAATCAGGTAGGCACAAAAAAACCCGCTGTCATGCGGGTTTTGAGGCTTCCAGGCCTTACTGGAAATGCCTTGAAACAGGCATTGGTGGCTATGGGTGGAGGGGAAGCATAGCCACCATCCAATACCAGAACCGAGCATTTCCGCGGCTTCCCACTAATGCGGTTGGGTCGATTGTACCAGCCGTCGTAGCACTTGCTGTAGCACTTGGTGTCCCCCAAGGGGAGTCCTCGAAATGTCGGGCACAAATTTCCGGTGGAGTGTCTGAGCCGCTCTGACCCTGCCACTTTCCCCCTCCACCCCCATCAATTCGAGGGTGAAAGTCGGACTCGAACCATTGTCCTGTTCAAAGAACTTCCTAGGGGGCCGATACCATCCCAATGGATGTTTACGGAAAGTGGCCCGCGAAGAGCCACCCATTGGCACTCTCCCACTATAGGGTGTTACTTTGATAAACGCTTGAACGGGGGGAGATGTGTGAACAAAAAGACGGGGCATAAGCAACCGATTCCAAGAACAGCTGGCAACCTGCCGAAGGTAGGTGCCTTGTCTCAAAAGTTGCCTGTCGAAATTGTTGAATCGCTTGTCGGCGCGATGGAAGACGGGAAGGAATACAGCAGCCTTGTAAACAAGTCGCCCAAAGAGCGTATGGCCGTCTTATACTATCGAGGAACCGATGAAGCTTGTGAGCTACCTCCGAGTCTCTACAAGGAAGCAGGGCGAGAGTGGCCTGGGTCTGGACGCCCAGCGGGCCGCCATCGAGAACTACGCCGCACAGCGGCACGGCACGGTCATCCAGACCTTCACCGAGATCGAGAGTGGCAAGCTCAACCAGCGGCCAGAGCTTGCGAGCGCCCTTCACCTCGCGAAGGTTACGGGTGCCACGCTGGTCATCGCAAAGCTGGACCGCCTGTCCCGCAATGCAGCCTTCCTTCTGGCCCTGCGTGACAGTGGAGCGCGCTTTGTGGCCGCGGATATGCCAGACGCGAACGATCTGACTGTCGGCATCATGGCCCTGGTCGCCCAACAGGAACGCGAGGCCATCTCCCGGCGCACTAAGGAGGCACTGGCGGCCGCAAAGGCGCGCGGGGTTCGCCTGGGCAATCCGAATGGAGCTCAGGCCCTCAAGCGGGCGGGGCGCGGGAACACTGCGAGCCTCCAAGCAATCCGAACCGCTGCTGACACGCATGCGCGCAACCTTCAGCCCGTCATCCGCGCCCTCGCGACTGAGGGCAAGACAAGTTTGGGGGCCGTGGCGACAGCCCTGAACGAACGAGGGATGCTGACGCCTCGCGGCGGCCGATGGCACAAGACGTCCGTGCGCAATCTCCTGGATCGCCTCGAAGTGTCCTAGCTGTCATTTCGGGGAGCACTTGACGCGTCCTAACGTTTCCGTAATTCTCGAAACATGGAATCGATAAACGCTCTCGCCTGTCTCAGTGCCCTGTCCCAGGAGCACCGCCTCCACCTCTTTCGCCTCCTCGTTCAGGCAGGCGAGAAAGGAATGTCTGTCGGCGAGCTTGCCACGGCAACGCGCCTTCCTGGAGCAACGCTGACAAACCATCTCCATATCCTTCGACGTGCGGGGCTAGTCGCCGACGAACGCCGCGGGCGGGTGATCCAGTGCCGCGCGAACTACGAACAGATGACCTCGCTGCTCGGTTTCCTTACTGAGAACTGCTGCGCGGGCTCCGGCGGCCCTGAGAGTTGTGCGCCGGCCACCAACTGCCTTCCACGGAGAACACCATGAAGCGCTTCCACGTCCACGTGAACGTCGAACACCTCGACACCAGCATCTCGTTCTACTCCACCCTTTTCGGGACTTCCCCAGCTGTCGTGAAAGACGATTACGCCAAGTGGATGCTCGACGACCCCAGGGTGAACTTCGCCATCTCGGCCCGAGGCCGCACCGTTGGCGTGGACCACCTAGGACTTCAGGCGGAAGACGACAACGAGCTCGCCGTTATCGGGTCACGTCTCCAATCCGCCGACGCAGTGATGCTCGCTGAGAAGGCCACAACGTGTTGCTACGCCCACTCCGACAAGTTCTGGGCTGAAGACCCTCAGGGAGTTCGCTGGGAGAGTTTCCGGACGCATGGCGAAGCGACGACATATACGAGCGCTCCGAGCCTCGACGAGCCGAGGACGGGCTCCTGCTGCGGCCCTTCAGACATAAGCGCGGCCAGCTGTGCCCCACGAACATCAACCAGCTGCTGCTGAGGCCTCAATGAGCACGCCCCCGTACAACGTTCTCTTTCTATGCACCGGAAACTCGGCCCGTAGTGTGATGGCCGAAGCCCTCCTCAACGTCTTGGGCCAAGGCCGCTTCATTGCCCACAGCGCCGGCAGCTTTCCGAGTGGCACAGTCCAACCGATCGCTGCGCAGATGGCGCGCGAGTTTGGCTACGAAGCAACGCTACGCAGCAAGAGCTGGGATGAGTTCGCGCAGCCGGATTCACCGCCCATCGATATCGTTATCACCGTATGCGACAACGCAGCTGGAGAGATGTGCCCGATATGGCCCGGACAGCCCGTCACGGCCCATTGGGGTGTGCCTGATCCCGCGAGCACCGAAGGCACCGACGACGCCCGTAGGAGGGCATTCCGAAGCGCCTGGATGATGCTTCGACAGCGCATCGAATTGCTCCTGGCTCTCCCACTGGCGAAGCTGGATCGCATCGCAACGCAACGCGAACTGCGGGACATCGGCAGCACCGAGCACGTCGGATGAGCAACAAGGTTGTAAGCACCGAGGCACCCGCTCCCATCGGCTTCTTCGCACACTACCTCAGCATCTGGGTCGCGGCCTGCATCGTCGCCGGCGTAGCACTCGGACACTTCTTCCCACCCATCTTCTCGGCCTTGGCGTCCCTGGAAGTGCAGCACATCAACCTGCCGGTGGCCGTGCTGGTATGGCTGATGATCGTCCCGATGCTAATCAAGGTGGACTTCACCCAACTGAGTGGAGTGCGCCGGCAGGCGCGAGGTATCGGCGTGACGCTGTTCGTGAACTGGGGCGTCAAGCCGTTCTCCATGGCACTGCTGGGCTGGCTGTTCGTCCGACACGTCTTCGTGGCCTGGCTCCCAGTGGCACAGCAAGACTCGTACATCGCGGGGCTGATTCTGCTTGCCGCAGCCCCCTGCACGGCGATGGTCTTCGTGTGGTCCAGGCTGTGCGGTGGAGAGCCCAACTTCACCTTGGCTCAGGTCGCTCTGAACGACGCGATCATGGTCATTGCCTTCGCTCCCATCGTGGCGTTGCTGCTGGGTGTGGCGTCCATCGCCGTGCCTTGGCCGACGCTGATGCTGTCCGTGCTCCTGTACATCATCGTGCCGGTGATTGCGGCGCAGCTCTGGCGTCTGCAACTGCTGCGTGGTCCGGGGCTGCCGGCGCTGGAGCGAACGCTGAAACGCCTCGACCCCTGGTCTACCGTAGCCCTACTGGCAACCTTGGTGCTCCTGTTCGGCTTCCAGGGAAGAGCCATCACCGCGCAGCCCCTCGTCATCGCGATACTCGCTGTGCCCATCGTGATTCAGGTGTACCTCAACGCGGGGATCGCGTACGGGCTGAGCCGGTGGCTCAACGTCCCTCACTGTGTGGCAGGACCGGCCGCACTGATTGGTGCTAGTAACTTCTTTGAGCTGGCGGTGGCGGCGGCCATCAGCATCTTCGGGCTTCAATCCGGAGCAGCTCTTGCGACCGTAGTCGGCGTGCTGGTTGAGGTCCCCGTCATGCTGTCGGTGGTCCATATCGTGAACCGGACGAGGCCGTGGTTCGGCGAGACGTCGATAGCGTAGTCGCAAACTTGTGCGTTTCATCGCGAATACTTACGATATGCGGCCGTCTACCACCGGCCTGTCTTGCTGTACCCGTGTCCGTGCGCGGCAGTGAGGGGTGTCGAGTTTCGTTGAAGCCGAATGACCCAGCCAGCAACAGAGAAGCGAGTTTCAGACCGGCCCTTCAACCCATCTCGCCTTCCCGTCACGAGTGAATCCCGAGGATTGACCCGAGAAGTCCTTGACCGCCTGAGCTCGGCAGAGCCGCGCTGCAAGAGACGTCAGGCAACTGCTCAGCTGATCCATGAACGCGCTGTCTCGGCGCTCACTTGCGACTTGGTGCATCTGCACCTGACCAAGCCCACTGAGTGGATGAACGTCGAGCTCTCGAAGGCAGTACTGTCGCCGGCACGTCGCCGCGCGCCCTTCATGACAGAGAAGTTCGCCGAACTCGTGAAGGGCCTAGCGGCGCCCGAGGTGAACCTTGTGGAGCTCCGAAAGGGCAACCAGCAGTCCCTCGGTGGTCTACGGACGACGATCCGTCCCAGCGCTTGGCTTGTCGGGCGCATTGCCGAGCTCGGCTTGGGGCTGAGCGACCTCGGATGTGAGCGCGCCCTGCTCGGCGAGCCTCTGGAGCTCCGCGGGAAGAAGGTCAAGAGGTTCGTCGGAGGCAAGGTCGTCTTCCTGGCGGAGAAGCTCCCCTTGCCGCAGTCGGAAGACGTCGCCCGCATCCGCAAGGAGATGGACGAGATCAACGCATGGATCGCCGAGACCAACGTGTCCTGGCACGGTGACGAGCAAGAGGACAGGGTCGATCTCGGCAAACGTTTCCTCAAACGCATCTTCAACAACGGGTCATTCGAGGCAGGGGACGGCTCTACGGTGGGTTCTGGCAGTCAATGGAGAAGGGACCTCGGCTGGATGGTGTTTTGATCGGTGACCAACCCATCGTCTCACTGGACTTCGCTCAATCAGCGCTTCGCATGGCCTACGCAGAAGTTGGCGCCGAGTTACCCAAGGGTGACCTCTACGCCGTCTGGGGACTAGAGCTCTACCGCGGCGAAACCAAGCAGATCATCAACGCGCTGTTGTGTTCGGATTCCCTGCACACTCGCTTCCCGCAAAACACTCGTGGGGCGATGCCTAAGAGCTGGAAGTTCGAGCGGCCCTACAGCCTCATTGCCCGCTATCACGCGCCGCTTGTCCCTCTGTTCGGTTCGGCCAGCGGCCTGCGCTTCATGCACGATGAAAGCGAAATCCTCATACGCGTCTTGCTGCGCCTGAAGGCCATGGGCATCAGAGCGCTACCTATCCACGACTGCGTGCTCATAGCCAACAACGAGCGAGAGGTTGATGCCGCGAAGACGGTCATGGAGCAAGCATTCGAGGAGGTCACTGGAGTGCCTGGGATAGTCGAGGTGGAGGGAGAGGTGGGCAGGCCACTGCCTGGCATGAACATGCCTGTCACCGATAACTCCAGGTACCTCCATGGACACCTACAGGAACCCTGCCAGGGGAAGGGTGAGGAAGAAGGCTATAGGTCTCCTAACGACTCCTCATGGTCCCATTGGACACCTGAAGGTACTCATGAGGTGACATCACCTGACTCTCTACCTGTGGGGGGCGAGAGATGCCTCCCCGCGAACGAACGGACGACAACGTGACAGACCCACGTCAGCGCCAGCGGCGTCTCTCCAATCTCCATGCCCGCATAGCGAACCCTGTAGACGCCTACGAGCACTGCCGGGTCTACCCGTGCACCAATGGCACCACTGCGGACCGCGGCGAAGGCCTCAATCGCCTCTACTGCCGCAAGCACATCGAGTTCTATCGGCGTCACGGGAGCTACGTCAAACGCAGCTACGGTGCTGGTGAGATCCGGCCGTACCGTGTGAAAGCCCTCCAGTGGCTCGGGGCGCACGTCGACGAACAGAGTGTGAGACTGTCGGTAGCTGGTGTGCAGCGGCTGTATCGGGCCGCAGGGGCGCCTATCGAGGCCTTCAGGTTGCCGGGCAAGACACCAGCGGAGCGTGCGCGGGCCATGTGGGCACAGCTGCGCATGCAAAAGGTCGATCCACTTGAAGTGCTCGCTGTGTGGATGGCTGTCGATATGCGGCTACGAGATGACCCACAGCTCGACCGTCACGACGAGTATCGGCAAGTGCAGGCGGCCAAGCTGATCCACCGCATGGCAGGCGGCACGCACAAGCGCTGGGAGCGTGGCCGTGCAGACGGCCGCATCGAGATCACAGAAGTACACAAGCACCCTGTCAGTCGCGGGCAGGTGCTTCGCATGGTGGGTCGAGAGCTATCAGCGGCGTGCGTGCAGCTGGCGATTCCCGATCAATGATCTGACCACAAGAAGCGCCCGTGCTGGCCGAGTATTGCTCAGATGGGAAGCTTCAGCTGCGCAACAACGTCAAGGAGGGCCGGCAGGTTGGTTCGCTTGCCATACCTACCCGACGTGATGTTGTCGTTCTCGTGGCCTACCACCTCGGCTATGTGGTATTCGGCGACACCCAAGCCCTTCAGCCGGGTCGCCATGGTGCCCCGGAAGCTCTGCACCGACTTGCGCTTATCAGCAACACCGGCGTTACGGAGCCAACGATTGAGCTGCTTCGACAGTAGATCCATGTTTCCCCTCTCGGGGTTCGCAGTAAACCGAACGCGCTCGGGGAAGAGAAACTCTTCGGAGCAGCATGCAACGAATTCCAGAATGCCCAGCTCAAGAAGCCGCGGATGGATCGGAACTTGCCGTGTGCTTCCTTCGGTCTTGAGGTTCTTCTGCTCTGACTCCTCGTTGAAGTCGAACACAGCCACCCCCTGTTCCACGCGCACGTCGATCTTGCGCAGCTGAGCAGCCTCACCCATTCGGCAGCCTGTGTAGGCCATGATCCGCGGAATCCAATGACCATACGGCTCCTTGGCTTTCTTCGCGATCTCGATGAAGAACGCGGTGATGTCCTCGTCGTCGAAGGCCTTGCGGGCGTCCTGGGCTCGCCCCTCCTCAACATCGCGGAGGACCGTCGCCGGAGTCTGAGCGATGTGGTCATGCTCCGCAGCCCAGGCGAAAAGTGTGCGCGCATGCTGGTAGTGCTTGTTCACGCTGCGTGACTCAAGCCGCGCCACAGCGCCATCACCATCAGTCCTGGCCAGCACCTCAGCGACCGGCAGCCCTGGATATCGCTTGGCCATGTTGGCCGGGAGCTTCGTGATGTCGAGCCCGAGCTGGCGAATATGACCCTTGGTGACTTCGGCGATAGGCGGATCGCCCAGCAGTTCCGCGATCATCTGAAAGATGGTCACGCCCTGCTTGGCTGTCTTTGGCGACCAACGCCCTTGGGCGACGCGCTCCTCGGCATACAGCATGGCCGTCTCGGAAACCTTCTGGCTCCGCTTCGTCTCGGGCACTGCAATCGCGGGTGCTCTCTGGGCGACCTCAGGACGCCTCAGGGGTTCACCAGCAACCGCACGGAGCTCGGCCATAGCCGCTTGCAGCCGGGCCTCAATGAGCCGCCGCGCCAGCTTCCGCTGTGCGAGTTCGTCAGCCTGCGGAGCCATCTCCACAGCGAGCTCGATCGCCGAAGACACATCGGCAGCGGCCAAGGCACCCGAAAGCTCATGACAGCGCTCATTGAGGTGCGAAGAGTGAATCTCGATCCCGGCTGGGTTCCAGTCGAGCGCTAGGCGATCTTCAATCTCGTCGAAGGACGCAGCGAGGTACTGCTGCATCAATGCTTCCAGTTCGTCTTGCTTCATCCAACGGCCGTGTCTTCGCAAATGGCCAAGAAGAGTGCCGATGTGTGGCTCCCAAAGCAAGTTATTGCGATTGGCTTGGCGTGGGTCAGTAGTCCGCAGACTCCTTGTGATCTCGACACGGCCTAACAGGCCCCGAAGATCACGAGGAACAAAGATACGGGAGGTGAAAACTTTTCCTCTGCGTCGTAGCACTTGTCGTAGCACTCGCTGTAGCACTTGGCCAAAACGGTGCGGCAATGCTCGAAAGGCGAGTCGTGTCAGTGGTTTGGACACGACTGGTGGCTATGGGTGGACTCGAACCACCGACCCCAGCATTATGAGTGCTGTGCTCTAACCGGCTGAGCTACATAGCCTTGGGGAAACCCGCCGTACCGGCATCGGAACGATGCGGGCGGGGCGCGGCAGTGTAGTCGGGTCGTCCTGTGGGTTCAAGTCTGATGCTTGCTGTCGCTTCACGCGCCGTGGTTGAATCGGGTGAAACTGGGTGAGGCGCTACCGGCGGAGACCACGCTGGCCCACTCCTGGAGGCGACATGATTGATGTTGATGGCTACCGTCCGAATGTTGGCATCGTGCTGCTCAATGCAGACGGGC
Organism: Rhodanobacter sp. C01; assembly: GCF_002001045.1. Lineage (GTDB taxonomy): Bacteria > Pseudomonadota > Gammaproteobacteria > Xanthomonadales > Rhodanobacteraceae > Rhodanobacter. Next base: position 306,145 of record NZ_MUNR01000008.1, read on the forward strand.
AGCTGTTCTGGGCACGCCGGGTCAATCGTGATGGCTGGCAGTTCCCGCAGGGTGGCATGCGCTCGGACGAGACGCCGCTGGAAGCGATGTACCGCGAACTGGAAGAGGAAACCGGGCTTGCGCCACACCATGTGGAAGTGATCACCGCCACCCATGGCTGGCTGCGCTATCGCCTGCCCAGCCGCTATGTACGCCATCACCAGCGCCCCACCTGCATCGGCCAGAAGCAGGTGTGGTTCCTGCTCAAGCTGGTCGCCAGCGAGGAAGAACTGAAGCTGGACGCCTGCGACAAGCCGGAGTTCGACATCTGGCGCTGGGTGGACTTCTGGTACCCGGCCGCGCATGTGGTGAACTTCAAGCGGCAGGTGTACGAGCGGGCCTTGCGCCACTTTGCGCCCCTGGTGGAAGGCCTGTTCAATGTCGAGCTGGGCAACCTGCCGCCGCGGGAGCAGGCCGACGACACGCCACCACCGCGCCCCCGCGACGGCCGCGAGGCTGCCTGAACAGCCGGCGCCAGCCGGCAGCCACGTTATTGTTGACAATCATTCGCATTCGCGTTCTTATACGCGCCATGTATATCTGCTTGTGCAACGCCGTCACCGACCATGACATCCGCCGCGAGGCGGCCGATGGCGTGCATACGTTTGCCGAATTGCAGGCCCGTACCGGCTGTTCCGACTGCTGCGGCTGCTGCGAGCAGGAAGCCCGCGCCACGCTGGACAAGGCGGTCGAACACGCACTCTCGCAGTTGCCGATCCTCACCGCCTGAGCCGCGACACCCGCTGGCGAATCCAGCGCGACCGCATGGCCGTGCACGACCCGTGCATTGGCAAACCATTGCCATTCGCATTTCGTCGGCGTGTGCACTGAGTTTGTATAGTGGCGACCCAACGCGTCGGCAGTCGGAGATTCTCCATGAAAGGTGATGCCAAGGTCATCGAGTTCCTCAACAAGGTGCTCTACAACGAGCTGACCGCAATCAATCAGTACTTCCTGCATTACCGCATGTACAAGGACTGGGGCTACACCGAGCTGGCCGAGCACGAGTACAAGGAATCGATCGAGGAGATGAAGCACGCCGATCACCTGATCGAGCGCATTCTGTTTCTCGACGGACTGCCGAACCTGCAGCATCTGGGGAAGCTGCGCATTGGCGAGAACGTGCTGGAATGCCTGCAGGGCGATCTGGATCTCGAGTTGGCTGCCGTGGTCGACCTGCGTGCGGCGATCGCGCACAGCGAGGGCATTGCCGACTACATCAGCCGCGACCTGTTCAAGGACATCCTGCACGACGAGGAAGAACACATCGACTGGCTGGAAACCCAGTTCAGCCTGATCAAGGACATCAGCGCCGAGCGCTACCTGCAGAGCAAGATGCAGAGCTGATCCACCCGGGGGATTGGCGGAAACGCGCACCGGTTCCTTGACGCTTTCGTCACGGCAGGGCTATACCTTGGGCTTTCCCCGGAATGGCCCGCATGGCTTCACGCCCTCCACCGCGCTTCATTGTGCGCCGGCATGATGATGTCGGCTCGCGCCGGCGCTGGTTGTGGCTGGCATCAGCGTGGCTGGTCAGCCTGTTGCTGGTCGGATCGCTGGCCGGCTTTTTGGCCCGCCATGCGAGCCCGGCGGCCAGCGACAAGCGCCAGCAGCACGCACTGAATGTGCAAATCGATGATCTCAAGCAACAGGTCGCAAACCTGCAGCGGGCCGCCCAGGTCAACGATGTCGCCACCCGCTCGCTACGCGGGACCCTGGCCCAGCGCGAGGAAGAACTCAGTGGCCTGCGCGCGGACCTGGGTTTCTATTCCCGACTGGTTGGCGGCGATGCCCAGCGGGCCGGCCTGAAACTGCAGGAAGTGAAGCTGGAGCCGATCACCGGCTCGCACGGCTGGAATCTCACCCTTAGCCTGACCCAGAACGCCAAGCGCGACGAGGAAACCACCGGCAACGCTTCCATCAGCGTGGAAGGTCTGCGCAGCGACAAGGTGGTCACGCTCGACTGGGCCGCACTCGGTGACGCCACGCAGAAGAACGGTTTGCCGTTCCACTTCGTGTATTTTCAGCAGCTGCATGCCACCTTCGTGCTGCCGGCGGATTTTCGCCCGACGCGGCTGCACCTGCTCCTTCAACCCGCCAGCGGCGACCCGGTGGACCGTACCGTCGCCTGGGGCGCCGCGCTGAGCGGCAACATCACCACAGCTCAAGGGGATCAAGATGCTCAACCGTAAGCGCAACGAGCGTAGCAATACCAGTCATGAGACCAGCCTGATCGCCCGTGGCACGGTGATCCGCGGTGACCTGCGCTTCAACGGCGCACTGCACCTGGATGGCCGCATCGAGGGCACCGTGTTCGCCGAGGGCGAGGATGCGATGCTAACGCTCAGCGAGCACGGCCAGGTGCAGGGCGAGATCCGCGTGCCGCATGCGGTGATCAATGGCCACGTCACCGGTGACGTCCATGTCAGTGCCCGGCTTGAGCTGGCCCCGCAGGCACGCATCGACGGCGACCTGCGCTATCACACGCTGGAAATGGCCGCCGGCGCGCAGGTCAACGGACGCATCTCGCGACAGGTCGAGGATGCGCCGCGCGAACTGCCGTCACCGGATACCGCCGCACCCGGCATGCTCGACGACGCCATGCCGGCCTGAAGCGGTATGCTTGCATCACTCCGGAACACCCCCATCTGAACGCCATGGAAAATCTTGTCGCGATCCCCGATTACCGCAACAGTGGTGCGCCGCTGTTGTTTACCGCTGCCGCCGCGCACAAGGTGCATGAGCTGATTGCCGAAGAAGGCAACCCGGCGCTGAAGCTGCGCGTGTACATCAGCGGCGGCGGTTGCTCGGGGTTCCAGTACGGTTTCACCTTCGACGAGGCCCAGGCCGAGGACGACTTTGCGGTCGAGCGCGAGGGCGTGACTCTGCTTTGCGATCCGCTGTCGCTGCAGTACCTCACCGGCGCGCAGATCGACTACGCCGAGAACCTCAGCGGCGCACAATTCGTGATCAGCAACCCGAACGCCAAGACCACCTGCGGCTGCGGCTCCTCGTTCTCCACCTAAAAGAAAGGCGGTCCGATGGACAGGGCCAAGCTGCCGCGTCCCAACACTTTCGCCGGACTCAGCCTGGTACTCGACCGGGTGGCCGAACGACGCGATGACTCCGCCTGGATCACTGACCAGGCACGCTCCGGCCACGCACGCTACCTGCTGCTGGACGCTGCTGGCGAGGCTTTCCTGCAGCGTGATCACGAAGCATTGCGCTGGCTCGACATCAGCGAACGCGAACGCTGGCTCGATGATCTGCCGACAAGCCTGCTCGGCATCGCCGACGAACGGCCGCACTTCATGCTGGTAGTGGACGATGCCACCCGCATCGCGGCACTGGAAACTGCACTCGACGCTCGCCGCGCAAGCTTGCGTGCCGTCGGCCTGCAGCTGCCAGCGCACGAGGCCGGCCTGTTCGCCTATGCCAAGGGCCTGTCGCACTGGCAGCGCGAGACCCGACACTGCGCGCGTTGCGGCACATTGCTGCAACTGGTCGCTGCGGGCCACCGTGCGCAGTGCACGAACCCGGATTGCGCGCGCCTGCATTTCCCTCGCACCGACGCGGCCGTGATCATGCTGGTCGAACACGAAGGCGCGTGCCTGCTCGGCCGTCAGGCCGGATGGCCGCCAGGTCGCTATTCCACCCTGGCCGGCTTCGTCGAGCCCGGCGAAGCCCTGGAAGACGCCGTGCGTCGCGAAGTGGCCGAGGAGGCCGGCGTGCTCGTCGACACGGTGCATTATCACTCCTCGCAACCATGGCCCTTGCCAGCGTCGCTGATGGTCGGTTTCATCGCCACCGCCACGTCATGCCGGATCACCATGCGCGATCACGAACTGGAAGACGCACGCTGGTTCACCCCGCAGCAGATCGTCGACGACATCGCCGACGGCAGCTTCCTGCCGTCCACCCCCCTGTCGGTGTCCTACCAATTGCTGGCGCACTGGTTGCAGCAACGTGCCGGGCTTGATCTGGACGAATTGGTTGCCGGCGGCCCTTCGCGCTGACTCTGGCGAGAGTCGCCATCACTACCATTCATCGGCGAACTTGAGCGTGGCCAGCCTGTCATAACCCCTGCACATCACTGGGGTCGGCGATGGAACGCAGGCGTGATCAGCTTGATCAAGAATGGCGCCCGTGCATGGTGTGCCGATCCGCTGCACCCACATGGCATGACGCCGTGCGGCGTGCTGCCATTCAGGGCAGCGTATTCGCAGGCCATCTCGCCATCCTGATGCTGGTGTTACATCCCTCGTGGCGACGGATCGCGCATGTGACACGCCAGCATGATGATCACGTACTCAGGCTCAGCTTCGATCGGTTGCCGAAACTCGTCCGGCCCTCACCGGCACCTGTCGCGATGCGGCTGCCAGCCAGGACGAAACCCGTGCGACAGGCAATCGCGTTGTCCGCACAGATGGCCGCTACCGTCGCGCACTCGACGAATCCGCCGGTTGTGACAATCCCGATCATGACGCCGCCATCGACGCCCGGTGATCCACACCGCAGCTACCAGCCCGGCGATTTCCAGTCGGCGTTGCAAAACGCGCAGCGAACAAGGGCCGATCACATTCCGGGCACCACCACGCCACGGATCGCTGGCATCTCGCCTCAGGCTCGTTCCAGCATCCAGGGAATCGTGCATATGCTTGTCAAAACCAGTCAATGCACGAACGAGCAATTCCAGCTGCAGAACAGCGCCCACCAGTTCACGCCGGAAATGATCGACCACGCACTCGAGGTGGAAGGCTGCGGGCCGCATCTCGAACATGCGCCGGCCGATGCCACGATCGATGCCATTGCCCATCAGGCAATATTCGGCAACTGAGGCACACCAGCGCATCGAGAGCCTCTTGTACATGCACCGCCTCAGCCTCCTCTGCGAAGAAGCCGGTCCCTCGCATACAATGCCGCTACTGCCCGCGAGCCCGCACTGCCATGGCCATCCGTCTGCTTGTTGCTCTCATTGTTCTCGGCCTGCTGCATGTCATGCCGAGGCTCGCACACTGGCGGGGCGACAGTCTGTTCCGCCGCTGGGTTGCCCAGTTGGCGGACACCAGTGGCAGCGGCCGCGTGCTGCTGGGTCTGCTGCTTCCCGTCGCGCTGTGTGCGTTGCTGTGGTGGTTGCTGGGCCACTTGCTGCTGGGTGATCTGCTGCAGATGCTGTTCTCGCTGGCCGTGCTGCTGTATTGCTTTGGCCCGCGCGAGTTCGAGACGGATCTGGAAACGATCCTGAAAGCCCCCGATGGCGCCAGTCGTGAAGCGGCGGCGCAGGCACTGACCGACGACGGCGACACAATCGCCTGGAATGCTCCAGCACTCGGCGTTGCGATCGCCTACGCCGCATTGCGGCGGCGCTTCGGCGTGCTGTTGTGGTTTTTCCTGCTCGGCCCGACAGGCGCCTTGCTTTACCGTCTGGCGCAGACGCTGGGCCGCGACGAATCGCTGCGACTCGACCCGGCCAGCCGCACGATGGCGCGCTATACCGCCAACGCACTGGACTGGCCTCCGGCACAACTGCTGACTTTCACGCTGGCGATCGTCGGCCATTGGGAGGCCGTGATCGGTGCCTGGAAGCGCTGGCACAGCCAGGCTGCGGCGACCAGCTGGTACAGCGTCGGCCCGGGCTTTCTCGGTGCCGCGGCGCAGGCCGACGTGCTGATCGACATCGAGGCTGGCGACGGCTACGCCGAGGAGCACAGTGATCCGCTGGTCGAACTGGTACGCTTGCGCAGTGCCCTGCTGCGCGCCCTGCTGGCATGGTTGAGCGTGGTGGCGTTGATCGTGCTGGGCGGCTGGGTGCGCTGACCGGCGGTCAAGCGAGGCTTCCGCGCAATTCGCGCACCCGTGCTTCCAGTGTCACTGCGCTGACTTGTTGCGGCGCCTGTGGCGCATCGACCACCAACTCCACCCGCGCACGGAAACGCCGCGGCAATCGAGCGCGATGCAGCATCGAGTCACGCCGACTCCACACGCTGCCCCACAATCCTCGCAGCGCCATCGGGATGACCGGCACCGGCCGGCGCGCCAGGATCTTTTCCACGCCCGGGCGGAACGTCGCGATCTCGCCGTCGCCGGTCAGTCCACCTTCGGGAAAGATGCAGACCACCTCACCGGCCGCCAGCGCCTCGTCGATCGCGTCGTAGGCTTGCTGCAGCACCGCCGGATCCTCCTTGTGGCCGGCAATCGGGATCGCCTTGGCGGTCCGGAACACGAAGCGCAACAGCGGGATGTTGAAGATCTTGTAATACATCACGAAGCGCGCGGGTCGGCGCAGGTTCGCCATCAGCAGCAACGGGTCCACGAAGCTGATGTGGTTGCACACCAACAGGGCAGCACCTTCCTCCGGAACGTTCTGCATGCCGTCCACGCGCACCCGATACAGCGTATTCACCAGCAGCCAGGTAATGAACCGCATCAGGAATTCGGGCACCAGGGTAAAGATGTACACCGCCACCACCACGTTGAGCAGAGCGTCGACCGCAAAGATCTGAGCCGCGCTCATGCCCAGCGTGCCCAGCAGCAGCCCGAACAGCGACGCCATGACGATGAGCAACGCATTGAGGATGTTGTTGCCGGCGATGATTCGCGACAGCTTCTCCCGCGGCGCGCGTGCCTGCACGAAGGCGAACAGCGGCACCACGTAGAAACCGGCGAATACACCAATTGCGGTGAGGTCCAGCACGATGCGCAGGCTGCCCGGCGCATGCAGGAAAGCCAGCCAGTCGAGGTTCTGCAGGACGGCCGCGCCCGGTCGAGCGCAAAACAGGTCGATACCGAAGGCGGTGAGCCCGAACGCACCCAGCGGCACCAGCCCGATTTCCACCCGCTTGCCCGACATCCGCTCGCACAACAGCGAACCCACGCCAGTGCCCAGCGAGAACAGGGTCAATACCAGCGTACTGACCGAACCGTCACCGCCAAGGTTGAACTTCGTGTAGATCGGCAGCTGCGCCACCAGCACGGTGCCGAAAAACCAGAACCACGAGATGCCGAGCACCGCGTTGAACACTGCGCGATCACTGCGCGTGATGCCGAGCACGCGCACGGTCTCGGTCACCGGGTTCCAGTTGAATTTCAGCTCGGGCGCCGTTGCCGGCGCGGGAGGAATCGCACGACTGGCACCGTAGCCGGTCAGTGCCACGGCAATAGTCAGCGCCGCCGATGCCAACGGGCCCACGCCGACGAGCAGCATCAGTGCATTGCCGACGATCATGCCGATCAGGATCGCCAACTGGGTGCCCATCTCGACCATACCGTTGCCGCCAACCAGTTCGGTCGGCTTCAGCGCCTGCGGCAGGATCGCGTACTTGATTGGTCCGAACACGGTCGAGTGCACGCCCATCATGAACAGCACCGTCAGCAACAGCGCGAGATGGTGTGTGTGGAAACCCCAGGCCGCCAGCAGCATCGCGGCGATCTCGAACAGCTTCACGTAGCGAATGATCCGGGTCTTCTCGAACTTCTCGGCCAGCTGTCCCGCCGTGGCCGAGAACAGGAAGTACGGCAGGATGAACAGCGCCGGTGCGAGATTGGTGTACAGCGACACTTGCCGCTCCGGCAACCCCATCTGGAACGCCGCCAGCATCACCATTGCATTGCGGAATGCACTGTCGTTGAACGCACCCAGCGCCTGGGTCCAGAAGAACGGCGCGAACCGCCGTTTGCCCAGCAATGCGAACTGGCTCATGCGATGCCTTGGTGAAGGAGTATGCGTATCAGGCGCAAGGCCTCTTGGCTCGAGGGATTATTGCCATTGAAAAGCTTTCCGCACAACGCAGCGCGAATACGACACCGCATTCAACGACAGCATGGGGAGTGCCGTCATCGCGCTTTCCCGAGATTGGCTCTGCGATGCTCCATGCGGACACGCCATGTCGGGAATGATTTTGATCACCCATCTGCGGAATCTGGCGCGAGGCAGGCCGATATGAAACTTTTGTGGATCCACCGCGTCGAAGTACGCAAGTTGTACTCGTTGCGCTTGTTTTGGCTTTCGGCCATTTCGTAATTTATTGCGACTTGGCGATTCATTATGGCAAGCCGATTGTTCTGTTTTAACATTTCGCAACTTTATTCAATCTTCAGAATTCCTCCCTCGTTAAGTACTACGATACGCGAGCCCCCTCAATCATCGCCTTGGCCACCGCCGATGAACGCGCAAAAAAACACGCTCTCCACTGCAGGTGGAACCTTCTCGGATCGCATAAAGCTGCTGATTCAGCGTGTTGGCAGCGCCACCGAGATCGCCAGAATGTGCGGATTCTCGGAAGGCGTTGTGCGCAGTTGGCGCGACGGCAACACCGATCCGTCGCGAGCACGCTGCGTCACGTTGGCGCGCACCCTGGGCATCTCGCTGGTATGGCTGGTGGCAGGCGAGGGCACGCTGCAGATCGACCCGAACGTGCCCACCCTTGACGACCAGTACAGCTCGGAAAGCGTGACATCCCACCGCCCCCGCGCCCGGTTGGGCATGCAGGGTGCCGCCCATGCCCACCACGTCGAGAACTCGGGCGTCGACGCCCAGCGGCTTAACACCGCCATGCGCATCCTGCAGTCGGAACTGAGCCTGGCCGGCAGCCAGCTTTCGCTGTCCGAGAATACCGATCTGCTGACCCAGCTCTATGAAATTCTCGGCCCGGGCGGCTCCCATGTCGATCCGCTGGCCATGGTGACATTCAACCATCGACTGGTCGAACGTATCCGTCAGGATCGCAGCACCGCCTGATTCGACTCGCACGTTTCGCGCATAAATAAAGCGGCAGCCTGACGGCTGCCGCTTTATTTCATGGCTTCTGCTCAGAGCAGGGCGATATCGGCGATCGCGCCGAACTGTGCCTTCAGCTGGCCGAGCAGCGCAAGGCGGTTCGCGCGCACCGTCGGGTCGTCGGCGTTCACCAGCACGTTGTCGAAGAACGCATCTACCGGTACCTGCAGTTGCGACAGACGCGCCAGCACGGCGGTGTAGTCACCGGCGGCCAGTGGGCCAGCTGTCTCGCGTTGCGCGGCACCGAGCGCGTCGGCCAGTTCACGCTCCGCATCCGTCTCGAAATGTGCCGGATCGACCACGCGTCCGATCACCGGTGCACCCGTTTCCTCGGCCTGCTTGCGCAAGATGTTCGCGACACGCTTGTTGGCCGCCGCCAGACTGGCGGCCTCAGGACGCCGACCGAACTCGGCCACGGCGCGCAGGCGCCGATCGAAGTCAGCCAGGCTGCGCGGCTGCACGGCCAACACGGCCTCGAACTGCGCGTTGTCGAAGCCCTGTTCGGCGTAGTAGCCACGCAGGCGGTCGAGCACGAAGTCGCACAACTCGTCGAGCAGGATCGCCCGACGCTCACCGGCATGCAGGACCGGCTGCTTGCCATCCTTGCCTGGCTTCAGGCCAGCAGCCAGTGCACCTTCGGGCAGCAGTTCCAACGCCTCGACAAAACTGCCGCGCAGATCGAGTTCCAGACCACCCTCGATCAGGGTACGTGCCAGACCGAGCGCGGCACGGCGCAATGCGAACGGATCCTTGTTGCCGCTCGGCTTCATGCCGACCGCGAAAATACCCGCCAGCGTATCCAGTCGCTCGGCCACCGCGAGCACCTGGCCCTGCTTGCCGGCAGCGATCGCATCGCCGCCGAAGCGCGGCTGGTAATAGCTGTCCAGCGCCTCGGCCACTTCGGCCGATTCACCATGATGACTGGCGTAGTAGCGACCCATCACGCCTTGCAGCTCGGGAAATTCGCCGACCATGCGGGTCAGCAGATCGCATTTGCTCAACGAGGCGGCACGCGTGGCTGCGCCGGCATCGATACCGACCCGGTTGGCGATCACACGCGCCAGTTCGGCCACGCGCACGCTCTTGTCCCACAGGCTGCCCAGCGACTGCTGATAAGTGACACTCTTGAGCTGTTCCTGATAGCTGGCCAGCGGTGTCTTCAGATCCTCGTCCCAGAAGAACTTGGCATCAGCGAAGCGCGGGCGGATCACCCGTTCATAGCCTTTGCGTATTTCGGCAGGATCCTTGCTGTCGATGTTGGCGATGCCGATGAAATGTTCGGTGAGCTTGCCGTCGGCATCAAACACCGGCACGAATTTCTGGTTTGCCACCATCGTGGTCACCAGTGCCTCCGGCGGGACAGCGAGGAACTCGCGCTCGAAGGTGCACGCTATCGCGACCGGCCACTCCGTGAGATTGGCCAGCTCGTCGAGCAGCGCGTCATCAAGCCGTGGCACGCCACCGGTCTGCACGGTTGCCTGTTCGACCTGGGCGCGGATACGCTGGCGCCGCTCCTGCGGATCGGCCAGCACATTGGAGGCACCCATCGCATCCAGCCAGCTGTCGGCATCGGCCACGTGCACCGGTTGCGGGTGCATGAAGCGATGGCCGCGTGACTTGCGCCCGCTCTTCAGGCCAAGCACCCCCCCATCGATGATCTCGGCACCATGCAGGATCACCAGCCAGTGGGCCGGGCGCACGAAGCTGTAGTCGTGATCGGCCCAGCGCATCGGCCGTGGAATCGGCAGGCCCTTGAGCGCTTCCTCGATGATTTCCAGCAGCAGGGCGGCCACCGGCTGACCCGGTTTCACCGCGCGGAACACGAACCATGCACCCTTGTCGGTTTCGAGTTTTTCCAGCTTCTCGACGCCTACGCCGCATGACTGCGCGAAACCGAGCAGCGCCTTGGACGGCTGCCCCTCGGCGTCCAGTGCAGCATTCATCGCGGGGCCACGCCGCTCGATCGTCTGCTCCGGCTGCGCCTGCGCAACGGCGGGAACATGCACAGCCAGACGACGTGGCGTGGCATAGGCTTTCGCCTGATCCAGCGCGGCATCGATGCCGCGTTTGCTCAACCCATCGCAAATGCCGCGCAGAAATGCAGCGGCAAGTTCATCCAGTGCCTTGGGCGGCAGTTCCTCGGTACCCAGTTCGATCAACAGCGGCTTGTGCTCAGCCATGAGCCGGCTCCTTTACTTGCTTGAGGCCCGGGAAGCCGAGTTTCTCCCGCTGTGCCACATAGGTTTCGGCGACGCTGCGCGACAGCGTGCGCACGCGCAGGATGTAATGCTGGCGTTCGGTGACACTGATCGCACGGCGCGCATCGAGCAGGTTGAACGTGTGGCTGGCCTTCATCACCTGCTCGTAGGCCGGCAACGGCAGGTTGGCGGCGATCAGCCGGTTCGCCGTCGCTTCGCAGGCGTCGAACCAGTGCAGCAGGTCGGCCACGTTGGCATGCTCGAAGTTGTAGGTGCTCTGCTCCACCTCGTTCTGGTGAAACACATCGCCATAAGTGACCGTGCCGCGCGGACCGTCGGTCCAGACCAGGTCGTAGACGTTGTCCACGTTCTGCAGGTACATCGCCAACCGCTCCAACCCGTAGGTGATCTCGCCGGTCACCGGGCGACACTCCAGACCACCAGCCTGCTGGAAGTAGGTGAACTGGGTCACTTCCATCCCGTTCAACCAGACTTCCCAGCCGAGACCCCAGGCACCGAGCGTCGGCGACTCCCAGTTGTCCTCGACGAAGCGCAGGTCGTGCACCAGCGGGTCGAGGCCCAGCTCCTTCAGCGAACCGATGTACAGCTCGAGGATGTTCTCCGGGTTCGGCTTCATCACCACCTGGTACTGGTAGTAATGCTGCAGGCGATTCGGGTTCTCGCCGTAGCGACCGTCGGTGGGTCGGCGTGAAGGCTGTACATACGCCGCCGCCCACGGCTCGGGGCCGAGTGCACGCAGAAAGGTAGCGGGATGAAACGTGCCGGCGCCAACCTCGGTGTCGAGTGGCTGCAACAGCACGCAACCCTGCGCCGCCCAATAGCGGTTGAGGGTCTGGATCACATCCTGGAAGGTGCGCGCAGACATGGCTTTCCGTGACCTTGGTTAAAGCGCGCTAGTATAACGGCAGCTTGCTTTCTCACCGGACTCCGACCGGCAAATGGCACTACGGGGGTTACATCAGGATGGCCGCATCACCACAAATCGCATCCCTGCTGGGCCGGCGCGGTCGCCTAGAACTGGACGATCTGCTGGCCGCACTGGTGGTCGATGGCTACCTGCTGGCTGACGACGCCAAGCAGGTGCGCATGGGTGCGCGCGCCGGACGCAGTGCCGTGGAACTGCATCCACTGGTTTTGATCGCAAATGCCAAGCTGGTCAATCAGCGCGAGCCCGGGCGGCCACTCAAGCTGGAGACGTTGACCGAATGGCTGGCCAGTCACGCTGGTCTGCCATATCTGAAGATCGACCCGATGAAGATCCACGTGGCCTCGGTGACCCAGGTAGTAAGTCACGCATACGCCCAGCGCCACAGGATCCTGCCGGTTGCCTCGGCTCCGGGCGAAGTGACGTTTGCCACCTGCGAGCCGTTCGACGCGGGTTGGGCCGCCGATCTGGCCCAGATGCTGCGACGGGACGTGCTGCGGGTGGTGGCCAGCCCGATCGACATCAACCGCTACCTGCAGGAGTTCTACGGCGTCCAGCGCTCGATCCAGCTGGCGCAGGACGCGAAGGCAAACGACAACAATGCTTCGGCGATCCTCAATTTCGAACAGCTGGTCGAGTTGGGCAAGAGCGGCGAGGTCGGTGCCGACGACCGCCATGTGGTGCACATCGTCGACTGGCTGCTGCAATACGCGTTCGAGCAGCGCGCGTCGGACATCCATCTCGAGCCACGCCGCGAAACCGGACATATCCGCTTCCGCATCGATGGCATCATGCACAGAGTCTTTGAGCTGCCCTCGCCGGTGATGACCGCGGTGACCGCGCGCATCAAGATCCTTGCGCGCATGGACGTGGCCGAGAAGCGGCGGCCGCAGGATGGCCGCATCAAGACCCGCTCTGCAGGTGGCCGCGAAGTGGAGCTGCGCATCTCCAACATGCCCACCGCCTTCGGCGAGAAGGTGGTGATGCGCATCTTCGACCCGGACCTGGTAGTCAAGGATTTCGCCCAGCTTGGCTTCTCGCCGAGCGAGGGCGCCAACTGGCGCAGCATGGTGGAGCGTCCGCACGGCATCGTGCTGGTCACCGGCCCGACCGGTTCGGGCAAGACCACCACGCTGTATTCCACCCTGAAGCATCTGGCCACGCCGGCACTCAACGTGTGCACGGTGGAAGATCCGATCGAGATGGTCTCGCCGGAATTCAACCAGATGCAGGTGCATGCCGCGATCGACCTGGATTTCGCCGCCGGCGTGCGCACCCTGCTGCGGCAGGATCCGGACATCATCATGGTCGGTGAGATCCGCGACCTGGAAACCGCGCAGATGGCGGTGCAGGCCTCGCTGACCGGCCACTTGGTGCTGTCCACCCTGCATACCAACGACGCGCCCAGTGCAGTTACTCGCCTGCTCGACCTGGGCGTGCCGCATTACCTGATCCAGTCCACCCTGACCGGCGTAGTGGCGCAGCGACTGGTACGCACACTGTGCCCGCATTGCAAGCAGGAAACCACACAGGATCCGCAGGCGTGGATGGTCCTCACCCATGGCTGGTCGATACCGGTACCGGACAAGGTATTCCAGCCGGTCGGCTGCCTGGAGTGCCGCAATACCGGCTTCATGGGCCGCACCGGCATCTACGAGATGATGAAGCTCTCACCGCGCTTGCGCGGACTCATCTCGGCCGAACTTGATCTGGGCAACTTCGGCCACGCCGCATTGTCCGAAGGCATGCGTCCGTTGCGCATCTCCGCTGCCGACCAAGTGGCCGCAGGGCTGACCACCGTGCAGGAGATCCTCACCGTACTGCCGCCCATCGAAGCCTTCGACGACACTCCACCGTAAACCCCTTTGCACCGATCCCTTCCTGCATGAAACCTGTCCTGATCATCCGAACCGGCCGTGCGCCGGACAACATTCGTGGCCGCCACGGCGACTTTCCCCACTGGTTCCGGCTTGGCGCTCAGCTGCTGCCGCAACAGCTCCGGATCATCGATGTCGCTGCCGGAGAAGCATTGCCGGCGCCCCAGCAAGTAGCTGGAGCCATGATCACCGGTTCCGCAGCCATGGTCACCGAACGAGCCGCATGGAGCGAACGTACCGCCGGCTGGATACGCAATGCGATGGATGTCGAACTGCCATTGTTTGGTGTCTGCTACGGCCACCAATTGATGGCTCACGCGCTAGGTGGACGTGTTGACTATCTGCCCGGTGGCCGCGAGATCGGGACCCAGCCGATCGAATTGCTCGATGACGCCACGTCCGACCCTCTGACCCGCGACCTGCCTGCCACTTTTCGTGCCCACACCACCCACGAACAGAGCGTGCTTGAGCCGCCGCCCGGTGCCACGGTATTGGCACGCTCCCTCCGCGATGCGCACCAGCTGCTGCGCCACGGGCCGCAGGCGATCAGCAGCCAATTCCATCCGGAGTTCAATGCTGACGTGATGCGCGCGTACATCAAGCGCAAGCATGTCGACATGCAACGTGAAGGCGCGGATCCGCATCAGGTCTTTGGCAATGTCGCCGCTACCCCACTCGCCCGTCGGCTGTTGCGGCAGTTCGCCCGCTTGCACGGATGGAACCGTATCGCCGCCTTGGGCTGATGGATTCAGCCGCGCAGGCGTCGCGCAATCGCATCGCGCGAGAACAGCGCGAACACCACGCCGAACAGGAAACCGCCGATGTGCGCCCACCAGACATAGGCGCCGTAGCTTGGTCCGGCGTAACTGAACAACAATTGCAGCAGCACCCAGATGCCGATCAGCAAAAAGGCTGGCACTCGCACAAACTCTAGAAACAGCCCCAGCGGTAATACCAGTCCGAGTTTGGCGCGCGGAAACAGCGCCACATAGGTACCCACGACCGCCGATACCGCGCCACTGCAGCCAATGATCGGCAGGCGCACGCCCGCCAGTGACAATGCACCGATCAGATTCGCCACGATGCCGCCGAGCACAAACAACAGCAGAAACCGAAGTGAGCCCAATGCGCGCTCACCGGGCAGGCCGAATATCGCGAGGAACAGCAGATTGCTGAGCAGGTGCAGCCAGGTCACATGGATGAACAGCGCCGTGAACAGCCGCAGCAGGGCAGGGTCGGTCAGTTGCGGCAACAAGGCCTGATGCGGATCGAAGATGTTGGCCGGCACCGTGCCCCATTCCAGCAGCAGCGAAATCCGCTGCGGCGGTGGCGTCAGCGTCAGACAGACAAAACACACCACGCACAGCGTGACCACCAGCAAGGTGGCCCAGTGCCAGCGAGGTCGACGGCGTGTTTCGACATGTACAAACAAGAGCGCCCTTCCTCGTATACAGGCCTGATCACGGCGTGCCGACCATCATAGGGGATCGCACATGACTGACCGTGACCGGGTTGCAATCCAGCCAAGAAAAAACCCCACCGTTTCCGATGGACGTTTGAGGATAAAGCGCGAGACGGGCTCCGCTGTTGCAGGGTGCGATCCCGACAGCTATCGCTTTCCAGCGCCCCCAAAGACGAAGGCCTCCCCGGATGGGGAGGCCTTCTTGGATAAAGCCCCTGGCGGTGACCTACTCTTGC
>NZ_MUNR01000006.1 GCF_002001045.1 Rhodanobacter sp. C01
GCCGTCATGGCGTAGTCCAGCTCAGCATCGTGCTGGGAACCGTAGAACCCAGCAAAGGGTAGGGCAGCAGTGAGCATCTGCATCACATCAGCCCTCTGCCGGCCATGCTGACGCACTCGGCACCCACAACAATGTGGTCAAGAATCCGCACGCCAATTAGCCGCAAAGCATCCCGAAGCTCGTGGGTAATTGCACGGTCCGCCGCACTGGGCTCGGCAACGCCGCTGGGGTGGTTGTGCGCAAAAATGGCGGCGCTGGCATTGATGCTCAACGCGGCCCGCACGACTTCCCGGGGATAGATGTTGGCGCCATCGACGGTGCCGGTAAAGAGCTTCTGACAGTCGAGAATGCGATGGCGGTTGTCCAGCCACAGGACGTGAAACTCCTCGTGAAAAAGAGCACCCAAGCGCATGCGAAGAAAGTCGTTGGCATCGGTTGGATTGCCGATGCTGCCTTGACGTTCAAGCCTTCCTTTCAGGATGCCTTCGGCCGCGGCGAGAACGTCCTGCTCTGTCGTTTCGTCAGTGAGCTTGTAGCGAGTGTAGGTCAATGATCGAACAACTTTCATAAGGTGCTCCTTGTGATGTGCACAAACGCATAGAGCCCGGCCGTGAGGCCGGGCTCTATGCGAAGTCGTCAGGAAAGATGAAAAGAAATGGGGGCCCGAGCCCGGTTGGCTCGATGCGGCTGGCTTTTGGGGCGCTACGTCAAAACCGGATCAGTGCGATTGGCATCAAATACATGGCCGCAGGCCTGGCAACGAAAGTTGTCGGGTAGGGCTTGGTCAATCGGCGCACCGATTGCCGAACCTGCTACACAGCCCGCTGCGCCGCCGAGCAGGCCGCCGAGGATCGCGCTAGCAATGACACCCAGCGGATCATCGTTTTCCTTTGCGTCCGTCATCGCGCTGGAGGCACCTTGGATAGCACCAGCGATGCCGCCGATGGCGGCTGCCGTGGTTTGCGCGCGACGTCGAGGGACGACGAACGCGGTGTGGCACTGGGGGCATGGTGGCGTCATATGTGAGCCACTCCGTTCGGCAACGCCACGGCGTCACCGTTATGGTTGCTCTTAGCCAACAAAAAGCCGATCGAAAATACGATCGCGAATGCAAGAAGACATTCGAGTACTGGATAGTTGTACATCACGATTTCTCCCATGGAGTTGGTGCAAGACTGACGGCGTCAGCTCATACGCGAGAGCTCCTGCTGCTCTCTATGGGGTGATGTAGGGCTGAAATTATTTTCGATCGACCGAGCGCCCACGATTCACTGACTAACAGAGTTGTGTGCGAATGGAAGTTGGGCCAATCCGACCTCTGTTGAGTGATGATCTAACTGGCGATCAACATCCATATGGCTGCAACGCCCATAAAGACGGTAGAGATCCAGCCGATCCTGATGATGAGCCTTGGGGCGGTAAACGTGCCCATGACCGATTTCCTTGAAGCCAGCAGAATAACCACCACCATCAGTGGTACGGCAACGACGCCATTAATCACAGCGCTCCAGAACAGGGCCTTCATCGGCGGAATGGACGAGTACTGAATGACCAGGGCCGCAAGTACACTGACGGCGATCACGCCGTAGAACCCACGTGCATCCTTGGCCTTGCGTTCCAGGCCCCATTGCCAGCCCATCGCTTCGCAAAGAGCATAGCTGGCGGAGCCTGCGAGAACCGGCACGCCGATCAGGCCGACTCCGAGGATGCCGAGTGCAAACAGAAGATAGGCAAGATCGCCGGCGAGTGGTCGAAGCGCGCTTGCCGCTTGTGCGGCAGTCGTGATGTCGGTGATGCCTGCGACATGCAACGTGACCGCCGTGGCAAGAATGATGAAATAGGCAGCGATGTCCGAATAGAACATGCCATTCCAGGTATCCCACTTGATGCGGGTTAATTCTGACGCCGCGGCACCGGGATCTTGCGTCAACGGTCGCGCTTCGCCTTTCAGGCGCATGTCCTCGACTTCTTCGGACGCTTGCCAGAAGAAAAGATAGGGGCTGATGGTTGTGCCGAAAATGGCGACTGCCATGGTAGCGGTGTCCGTGTTCGGCACGAAATGCGGCCAAAGCGTGTGCCAGATGACTTCTTTCCATGGCACGTGGACGGTAAAGAGCACGGCAGCGTATGCAAGCAACGAAAGCGTCAACCATTTCAGATAAAACACATAGCGGTGGTACGGCACGATGATCTGTAGAGCGAGCATGCCGACAACAAAGCCGACCGTCATGACGTGCCGGTCGACCGTGGTGACCAGTTCTGCCGCCTCACCCATCGCGGCAATGTCCGCGGCGATATTGAGCGTGTTTGCGATCAGCAGCAGCACTACAACAGCTTTGAGCACATAAGGCGGAAACGTCGTTTTGATGTTCGCGGCCAGACCTTTGCCAGTCACGCGTCCGATCCGAGCGCACATGGATTGAATGGCCGCCATCATCGGGAATGCTAGTGGCATGGTCCACAACATGTTGAGACCAAACTGTGCGCCGGCCTGTGAATAAGTAGCGATGCCACTCGGATCGTCATCGGCGACACCGGTGATCAGTCCGGGGCCAACATGTGCCAACGGGTGCTGCTTCAGGCGATGCCACAAGGTTTTGTACAAGGACGTGCCGCCAGGATCGACAGCGGGGGTGCTTTCCGATGCGACGTCTTTCCGTATGACCGGCTTGAGCGGTGCTTGGTCCACGCGGGTGTTAGGATCCCATCGAAAAGGCATGCTCTTGCCCTTAGGTTACCGGCAAACCAGTACTGGGATCTTGCTTTGCAGCAGTACCTTTTGCGTTTCGCTACCCAGCATCAACCGATTCAAGCCATGCCAGCCATGGGTGGCCATGACGATGAGGTCGCAATGATGCTCGTTGACGGCGTCCAGAATAGCTTGATGGGGGCGCTCGCCAAAGGCGTAGTGGCACTCGCAGGGCACTTGTGCAGCCTTGGCCAGTGCTTTGGCCTCGTCCAGGTAGCGTGAAGCGGTTTGAACTGCTTGCTGGCTAAAACTCAGCTCTGTAGCAGCAAGAAGTTCAGTCATGTAGGCGAAGGAGTTGAATGGTGGCACGACGTGCAGCGCTAGCACTTTGGCGTCAAATGTCTTCGCCAGTTCGAGGCCCATACTGAAGGCTCGCAGCGAGAGATCCGATCCGTCGATCGGAAGCAGCAAGTGCCGGAATAGCGACTTCGGTTGCGCTTCGGTGGATTCCCGGTGCATGGCGGTTGCGGCGAACATGGGTAGAGCCTCCAGAGTCTTAGGGATGCCGCGCCTACGCTCAGGCACGTCGAGTTTCATGATGCCCGGTGCAATTGCCGCGATATTGATCGTGGTCAAGTCGTTGAGTAATCCCGTGCCGCGTCGAAAAAGAGGAAATGGTGATGATCAGTTGATCAACATCAAGATGAGCCGTGCCTGCTTGCCTAAGCTGTCAGCGAGTTGATTGAAAAAGGAGCACCGCTTTGAACTTGCTGAAGCATCGGGTACTCGCAAAACGTACCGTCGTAAAGATTGAGCGTTTTTGTGGGCAGCTTCGTGCAGGTACGAGCGATTTCTTTTGTCTGAAAAGCGATGGACACGCGCTCAAACGGATGCCGGTAAGAAACGATGACGTGTCATGTGACAGTTCGCATGCCGTTGCACCAATATCCAAGCGAGGTGTGCGATGAAAAGCCAATCAACTGCGCCAGCGTTTTCGATGCTCTCGACCGGTCTTTTGCTTATTGCTGTAGCCAGCGCCCTGATCAGCGTAGTTAGAGGCAACGAATTCACCTGGACAGCGACGGACTGGATCGGCGGCATCTGTTCGGTGGCACTGGTGCTCAGCCTGATCAACGACGCACGCAAGTAATCCAACGGTCCACCCAGCCTCGGAGGTGCGCGATGTTCAAGAATATCCTCCTGCCCATCGACGGATCGGATCAGTCGCTACGGGCTGCCCGCCTTGGCATCGCAATGGCCAAACAGATCGCCGCGCGCGTCCATGCCTTTCACGTATTGGCGCCACTGGCGGCCGTTTCCTATTTTTCCGATCTGATTCGGCACGCTTCAGATGACTATCACGAGGAAGCGATCGGTCGCGCGCAGCAGCAGCTTGAGGCGATCCACGTACTGGCCAGGGAGGCCGATGTGCCGTTTAAAGGCAACTACGCATTCGACGAACGCCCCTATAGCGCCATCATTGGTGCGGCCCGAAAGTACGATTGCGATCTGATCGTGATGGGGACGCATGGTCGCACGGGATGGGACCATCTGGTACTCGGTAGCGAAACCAACAAGGTGCTGAGCTGCGCCGAAATTCCGTTGCTTGTTTGTCGCTGATGTCAGAAAAGGAGAGACGTTATGGCTGAACTGCTAGAGATGCCCATTTCCGATCATGATAAATCGCACGTGCGAGGCGCGATGACGATCCCAAATATCGTGGCTTTTCTGACGGCGAGTACTCCCTGGAGCTCAGCGGCGGTGATGGGCGCTTCGTTGGCTTCACGCTATGGGTCCGTGCTGACAGGCTGCTACGTCGACCCCATGTTGCGCGATTTCAGTGTGTTGGATGTCGAGTCGACGATGCACGCACTGGGATGCGACGATGTTCTTTTCAGTACACCGACTGCAGCCGACTTCACGCTTTTTGCTAACCAGAACGGCGTCGCCAAGACGAACTGGGCTGCCGTGCAAGCCGATGTTGGAAGCGCCATCACGCAGCTCGCCGCCTGGCACGATCTGGCGGTTGTTGAAAGCGACATGATGGAAGCGAACGAGTTGCTGACCTTTCTGACCCATCTTTTATGGGCCTGCCGATTGCCTTGTGTCCTCCTGCCAAAGCTATGCACAGTCTCGTCGTCCTTCGAACGCATTGTCATCGGCTGGAACGGAAGCCCTCAAGCTACCCGCGCCATTCACGCAGCGATGCCATTTCTGCTGGATGCCAAAGAGGTCTGGATCCTGGATGGGACAGACGAGGATGGCGATCACAATGCTGACCTACCCAAGTTCGATCCCTATCGGTTTCTCGCGCAACATGGTGTAACGGCGCATCAGCGTCGAATTGATGGTGACGTGGCGATCGTCGGTGGCGCTTTGATATGGGAGGCGCAACAGCTTCGTGCCGATTTGTTTGTGCTTGGCGCATTCAGCCATTCACGTCTTCGTGAACGGGTAGCGGGCGGTGTGTTCAGGTGCATGCTCGAGAACGCGAAGATACCGATGTTGCTGCAGCACTGAGCGCTTACCGACATCAACGCTTCCTCCCTCCCGCATGGCCATGGCCGCCAATAAATGCCCGAGATGGCGATCCATTCGCGAGGGTGTGAACCGGGTTTCTTGATGCTTTTGTAGGCCGTGACGCTAGTGCAAAGAATCGGCGTAATCGACATTGTGTCGATTACGCCGGGAAGGCGTGCCACGTAGGCGGCCGTGTCGACTGCATATTTGGCGAAGGCACCATTCTGCTTGAATCAGTGTTGCATAAAGACGGGAATGTCGGCGTTCGCCATGACATACCGGGTTGCGCCGCCGAGCACGCGTTCACGGATACGTGAATGCCCATAAGCCCCCATCACCAGAAGGTCTGCACGCACTTCGTGCGCCTTTTGCAGAAGGCACTTGCCGGCTTCAATGGACGGCACGTTGATGTAATGTGGCTTTGCGGCAATGCCGTGATGCATCAGGTAGACGATGGGATCCGGTTCCGTCACGCCGACCTGGTCGGCGTAAGGCGTACGCACTTCACCGTTGACCAGGATCACCTGTTTGGCGAGCTGAAGCAACGGCAACGCGCTATGCAGAGCGCGGGTGCCTTCGACGGTGCCGTTCCAGCCAATCACGATGCGATCAAAGCTAACAGTATCGTCCCAGTGTGGAGGCAACACGAGGCAAGGTGCACGGCTGCTCAACATGCCTTCACCGAGAATATCGAACACGCCTGTCTCACCGACCATGTCGCGTTCGATGATAGCCAGGTCATGCCATGCACCGAGCTTGCGCAGCGTAGGCGCAATCGCCGTATGCGTCACGACCCATGAGGTATGTTGCGCGCCGAGCTCCTTGGCGAAGGCATGAAAGGCGGCGGACTCGTCGGGATAGTTGTACTCGCCATCGGTCAACAAGCTTATCACTGTGGGATCGGATTCATAAGCGCGCTGTTCGCGCAGGCTGGGAGGTACATAGCAGCCGGTGACATTCGCATTCCACCGTGCCGCGAGATCAATGGCGCTCAGGAGTGCCGCACTCCACGGACCGGTGGATGTGACAAGGGCGAGGATGTCGTGGAATTGCGACGCGGGGTGCTTTGCCGCGTTCGACTTGGCATAGGAAGTTTCATGAGATTTGTTGGCGAGCATGGCGATGTCTCCAGCAGGGGAATGCACGGGCTTTCACAGGGTCAGCGAGTACACCGCCGATCGCGGGTCGTCCGGATGCGATTCGCGCTTGAATCCGAGATACTTGGCGAGTTCACGCATCTGTTCGTTGTTGACGTCGTCGATCGAAAACATCCGGGTCAGCTTTTGCTTGCGCGCGACGTCGATAAGATGGCGCATCAGAACGACCGCCAAGCCGCGATTGCGCCAGTCGTCGGCCACCGTGATGGCGCATTCGCATTGCTGGCCGTCGCCGGTGGTCGAATAACGGCTTATGCCGACTTCGCGCAGATGACCGTTGTCGTGCGCCATCGCTATGAAAGCCATGTCGTGGACGTAGTCCACATGCATCAAATGGTCGAGCAGGGCCTTGTCGGGCTCCTTGAAGTCACCCAGGAAGCGGAAGCGTCGTGCCTCGGGTGAAAGCCGCTGAATGAACTCTTCTTCCATGGCGCGATCCTTCGACTGTAGTGGCCGCACCAGCACTCGCGTTCCGTCACGCAGGGGTTCGATCCAGTGATCACCTTCAAGAGCGGCCTGGGGTTGTTTTGTAGTGGAAGACATGGCGAAGACCTCGCGACTTGGTAGGAAGCCCTTTGCTAGGGGCCACACTTATCTTTTAGCGGGCTGGCGCTTGTAAGCACTTGACGACGGTCAAGTGAAACAGGAATCGCACCTATGGATCCCGCTTATCGGTGTCGCGTCGACAACGGTTGACCCAGATCAAGACGCATTACCAGCGCCTGGATGAATGTTGGTATGTCGATCCTGCTTAAGGTGAGCCGTTATGTTCGAGATCCTCGTCAACACTGAAGAGATGAGCAACGACAATCCCGTAGTGCGAACGGGCTTGGCACTGGCAAGCCGCCATAATGCCTATGCGACGGGGCTCAATATCGTCGAGGTCTTTCCGTCTTCCATGTACATGCCCGATGTTATGGCTGTGCTGGATGCGGAGGAGGTTGAAGCCAAGCAATGCGATGCCTGGTGGATGAACCTATGCCGCGAACACGGTGTTCAAGGTGGCTGGGAGGTGATCCGCGGTGTGTACGTACCGATACTGGCGCGGCGTTCGTGCATGGCGGATATCACGGTTAGCCGCTTGCCGAATCGTGAGGCCGGCTACCCCTCGGGCATGGACTATGTGACGCGTGTGTTGCTTTCAGCCGCCTCACCGATGTTGCTCGTTCCGCCCAAGTGGGAGGGAAACTTCCGTCAGGAAAGAATCGTGGTGGCCTGGAACAGCACGCAGGAATCCATGCGCGCATTGCGCGCCGCCGTGCCATTCCTTCGTGAGGCCGAAATGGTGTGCTTGATCGATGGTTCGAGCGACGAGTTGCCTGGTTTCGCGCCGCCGCCGCTCCCGGTGCGTGATTGGCTCACGAGGCAAGGCATCAAGTTGCATTCGACTCAGCCGTTTCCGTCGACGGCCAAGGCCGGTGAAGCGCTGCTCAATGAGGCGTATGCCATGCATGCGGACCTGCTGGTGATGGGCGCCTGGGGTCACTCGCGGATGACTGAGCTGATTCTCGGTGGCACGACGCGCCATATACTCGAACACGCCCAATTGCCGGTGCTCATGGCGCATTGATTGCGTTCGCAATTCGAGCGAAAGCCGCGCGCAGCAAGGGAGTATCCACGTAACGCGCAACCTTCGCCGGAACCGTGTGGTGCCTTGGCATCGGTGCTGAGCATGGCGCATGGCGCGTTATGCAGGCGAATACTCTCCAACGCGTGGTGAGAAACGACTTAGTCGAGTTCACGTTCGTCCGTGAGTGCGCGCGAGGCGCGCTGCATCAGTTCGGCCAGCGCAGCCATCACATCATCCAGGCACACGATGCCAATCAACTGGCCTTCGTCGTCCACAATCGGCACGCGCCGGACGTGGCTGCCCAGCATCATGCCGACGAGCTCATCGATTGTCGCGTCTGCGTGACACGTCACCAGCGGCAGCGATTGAATGTCGTGCAAGTTTTTTTCATCGCCTAGGTCTTTGGCCAGAAAACGGATGGCCAGATCACGGTCGGTCACGATACCGCTGGGAAGTACACCTGCCAGGGTGTTCTTCATCGTCACCACGCAACCCACATCGTGCTGGCGCATGGTGCGGGCGGCTTCGTTGATGGTGGACGATTCGTTCAATTGGATGACGCGGGAAGTCCCGATATCGGCGGCGCGCATGGCGGTCTCCAAGCTGAAATACGCCATCAATCCTAGGCCGGCCCGATAGGGGTGGCTTGACGCGCATCAAGCGTCGATCGAGTCGGAGTGCTGTTACACACCGTTACAAACCGTTGCCGAGTCGAACTAATGCCGTTACGGGCAGCACCTAGAGTCACCCCCGTAGTCGAGATGAACTGCAGCTCGGGGGTACGTGTCATGACATTGCTAGCAACAGACGTTCGCACCACACCGGTAGGCAAGCCTTACGCGTCCATGGCTTTGGCAGCCACCTGCAACGATCTGGGGATCGACATCGAAGCGATTCGCAAACACGTTCCGGTCCGCCGCTGCAAACATGCCGCCGGACAGGGCATTTATCACGCCGGCCAGCCGTTCCAGGCGATCTATCTGGTACATGCCGGTTCCTACAAGACCTGCGAACTGGCTGAGGATGGGCGTGAACAGGTGACCGGATTCCGCATGCGCGGCGACCTCATCGGTGTGGAGTCGATTGGCTTGAACACCTATTCCAGCGATGCGATCGCCTTGGAAGACAGCGAAGCCTGGGAACTGCCATATCCGGCGGTGTTGCGGGCCTGTCTGCACATGCCGGAGCTGCAATCACGCCTGACTTCAGCATTGGCGGCGGAAATTCGTTGCGACCGTTCATGGATGCTGATGCTGGGCACGCTGGCCGCCGAACGCCGCGTTGCCGCCTTTCTGCTCGACGTGGCTGCACGCTATGCACGCCTGGGCTATAGCGCGAAGCATTTCATCTTGCGCATGAGCCGTATCGACATGGCCAGTTTCCTGGCCCTGAAGCATGAAACCGTAAGCCGGGCACTGTCGCGCCTACACGATCAAAGCTACATCGACGTGCAGCGCCGCGAAGTACGGGTGTTGGATGTCGATGGGCTGCGCTCGATGGCCGGGATAAGCACCGCGCTGAACTGAGCGATATCAGGTACTGACGTCCCGATCCAGCACACGACGCATGGCCGCACCAAGCTGTTCGCGGCGATAGGGTTTGCGTAGAAGTTCGAAGGCGCCGGAAGCAGAGGTATCGATATCCATTGCGGCGTATTCGTACCCGGAAGTGAAAAGCACGGGAAGATGTGGATACCGCTCCCGTGCCAGCGCTGCAAGTTCGAAACCCGTCATGTCTCCGCCCAGCACGATATCCGTAAAGAGCAGATCGATTTCCGGATGTTCCGCCAATCGCTCAAGTGCGGTGGTGGCGTCGTTGGCCTCGAAAGTCGGGTGGCCCAGCGTGCGCAGAAAAGCGATAGCCACGCGCCGTACTTCCGATTCGTCTTCCACCACCAGTACTGTTTCGTGGCCCTGGCGCGACGTCATGACCAATGGTTCTTCGGTATGGGCTGAGACAGCAACAGGCAGATAAAGCTCAACGCGCGTGCCGAAACCTAGCTGGCTCTCGATATTGAGGTGTCCACCTGACTGTTTTACGAAGCCGTATACCATGCTGAGGCCGAGTCCGCTGCCTTTGCCGGCTTCTTTGGTCGTGAAAAAAGGCTCCAGCACATGCGCCAGGATTTCCGGCGGCATACCCACACCGTTATCCGATACCGCAAAGACTACATACGAGCCAGGCTGTAGCTTGGCATCTTCCTCGACACTGACGACGTTATGAGAGCGTGCCGTGATGCCGAGGCGTCCACCGCGCGGCATCGCATCGCGCGCGTTGAGTGCCAGATTGATCAATGCCGCTTCCAGTTCTCCCGAATCCGCGTATACCGCAGGCGTAGTTTTGGCGCACTCGGCGGTCACCACGATACGTTCGCCCAACGTACGGCCCAGCATGTCGCTCAGATCGGCCAGCAATTGCACTGTTTGGACGGCATGCGGCAACAGATGCTGGCGGCGTGAGAAGGTAAGCAGTTTGCGGGTGAGTGCCGCACCGCGCTCGACGGCGCGTGAAGCGCTTTCGACGGTTTCCCGCGTTGCCTGATCGTCCGGCATGTCGGCCTCCAGCAGCTGCAGGTTGCCGGAAATCACCGTCAGCAGATTGTTGAAATCATGCGCAATGCCGCCAGTGAGCTGACCGAGCGCATCGAGGCGCTGCGCATGTGCCAGCTGTTCTTCACTGCGTTCACGCTGAATGGATGCGGCCAGAATGTTCGCGACTGATTGTAGAAAATTCAGTCGATCCCGGTCGAAATAGCCCTTCTGGTGAGCCAGCGCCAACAGCAGCCCCAAGGGTCCATGCCTATCGGGCAAAAACACGAGAGCGGCGTCTTGGTAATCGCCGCTCAAGGAAGGGCATATGCGGCGAAGGCTTTCGATGACGGCGCCTTGCGCGGGTGGTTGATCATCGACATCCGGCGTCGCGCTACGTGTCATGGCATGCAGCGCGGGATCGCCCGACAAGCTCTCCAGCACGGCTTGAGGCAGACCCATCGAGGCGGGGACTTGCAAGCGGACATGGCGCGGGTCGGTCAGCAGAATCGCCATTGCGGGAATATCGAGGGTAGTTGCCACTAACTCGGGCATTTCGCCGATGGCTTGTTTGTGATGCGTGGCCTCAAGCAGACGCCGACCCATCTGGGCCATGGCAGCGTCAAAGCGGGCGCGTTCCAGGGCCTGGCGTGCACGCTGCGTTTCGGAGATATCGCGGATCGATGCCGCATACAGCGTTCCCATCGATGCAGCGACCGGGCTCAAGCCGATTTCCACGGGAAAGGATTGGCCGTCAGCGCGTACGCCGGTCAGCTCGTAGCCGGCGCCCATCGGACGCTCGCGCGGGTTGGACATGTAATGGGTGCGATGTGCGATGTGCGCTTGCCGCAGCGCCGCCGGCAGCAGCGCTTCCACCTTCAAACCGGCAAGCGTACCTGCTCCATAGCCGAACAGGCGCTCCGCATGCGCATTGGTCAGCACGATGACACCCTGCCGATCGACCACGATCATCGCGTCCGGTGCCATCTCGAATAATGAACGGAACAGGTTCGCGTCCGGAGCTTGCTTGCTGAACATGGCGCTGCCTTATACCCGCTGGACCGTCGACGAAAACAGATAGCCCGTGCCACGGATCGACTTGATCCGTTGAGGACGGGCGGGATCGGGCTCAATCTTGCGGCGCAGGCGGCCGATCTGCACGTCGATCGAACGATCAAACGGTCCCGCATCACGGCCATGGATATGCGTCATCAACTGGTCGCGGGTAAGGACCTGATTGGCGTGTTCCACGAAAACCCCGAGCAACGTGAATTCGCCGCTGGTCAGCAGAATCGGTTCGCCTTGCGGTCCGGACAAGGTGTGCGATCGCGGATCGAGCACATAGCCATCGAACGACAGACGCCAGGGATGGCCTGCTTTGACGTCTGATGCCTTGGCTGGCGGTGCAGTGCGACGTAGGACGCTGCGCACGCGTGCCAGCAACTCGCGCAGATCAAACGGTTTGGTGACGTAGTCGTCCGCGCCTAGTTCCAGGCCCACGACGCGATCCACCGACTCGCCGCGTCCGGTCACGATAATCACCGGGCCATGCCAATGCTCACGCAGATGGCGGGTGAGGGTGAAGCCATCTTCGCCAGGCAACCCCAGATCGAGCATGACGATATCCACGGCTTCGCTGTCCAGAACGCGGCGCATCTGGGCACCGTCACCGGCCGTGCTGACACGAAAGCCATGGCTGCCGAAGTAGCGGCTGAGGATCTGGGCAATCTCGGTATCGTCATCAACGACCAGCAGATGTGTCGGCGCCATCGCAGACGACGCAGGACTAAGCGACATGGCCATCTGAAACTCCGATCCCCCGTGGTGCCTGATTCAACGGAACACTCCGACCAGAGCATACGCTAGCGCCGGTTGGCTTGCAGTAGCTGCCTGATGCACGCGGCAACTTGAATGCGAATTCAATTGACTTCGCTCAAATGGGCCAGGGCCGCGGCTGCCTAAAGTTACGCCATGGAAAACGCGGCCATTCAAGCTACCGGTCTGACCAAGTCGTTCGGCGAAGGGGCTGCCGCGACGCTGGCCGTGCGCGGGGCGACCTTTGAAGCGCATTACGGCGAGATGCTTTTCATCGTTGGTCCGTCAGGCAGCGGTAAGACGACTTTGCTCAGCATGATCTCGGGCATCCTGCGCCCCAGCTCAGGTACCGTGAAAGTCAAGGGTGCCAACCTGTGGCAGCTCAGCGCCAACGATCTTGCTGAATTCCGGCTACGAACGATCGGCTTCGTATTTCAGGACTTCCATCTGTTTCCCAAGCTCACCACGGCTGAAAACGTGGCGATTCCGCTGGTGCTGCGCAGGGAAGACTGGAATGCGTCGCTGAGTAAGGGTGAGCGGATGCTGGCCATTGTCGGCCTGAAGGATCGTGGGCAATTGCCGCCGGTCAAGCTGAGTGGCGGTGAGCAGCAGCGTGTCGCCATCGCTCGTGCGCTGGTTGGTGATCCGGAATTGCTGATACTCGATGAGCCAACCGCGTCGCTTGATGGCGATACCGGCCGCATGATCGTGCAGTTCGTGCGTGAGCACGTACTCAATCCCACCCGTTGTGTCCTGATTGTCACCCATGACGCGCGGATTCTCGAATTCGCGGACCGTGTCGTGCACATGGAAGACGGATGCATCACGGCTGGGACGGAGAAAGCCTTATGAGAAACCGGATCATTTTCCTGGTGGCCGCCCTGGGTGCGTTGATAGCGATCGCCAGCGCCTACTTCTACGGCCGGGAGCAGGCGGCTCAACCACCCGTGTTCAGTCCGGCCACCAACTCCTACGCGAATGGCATCTACGCCAACGGCATCGTGGAAAGCTCTCAGGGCAGCGGCGAGAACATCAATATCTACCCGGATGTGTCCGGGCGCATCACGCAGATCCAAGTGCACGAAGGCGATCACGTCGCCGCTGGACAGCCCTTGCTGGTGATCGACAACTCGGTGCAGCTGGCTCTGGCCGAGCAACAGAAGCGTCAGGGCGACGCAGCGCTTGCCACTCTGCAGGAACTGCAAGCGCAGCCGCGCAGGGAAACGCTGGCGGTCGCCACCGCGCAGGTTGCGCAGGCCGAGGCCAGTCAGAAAACAGCCAGCGATACCTTCGAGAAGCAGCGTCTTTCCTATGCGATCGACCCGCGCTCAGTCAGCAAGGACACCCTCGACAACGATAAAGATGCACTGGAAGTTGCCAAGGCCAATCTCGGCTTTGCACGCCGCCAATACGAACTGACCAAGGCCGGCGCGTGGAGCTACGACATCCGCAACCAGCAGATGCAATACAACGCCCTGGAACAGGCCTACCAAGCCTCCGATGCGCTGCTGCAGAAATACACGATACGCGCGCAGGCCGACGGCATCGTGCTGGCCATGAATACGGCACTGGGCAGCTATGTATCGGCGCAAGGCGCGTACGACGCCTATACCCAGGGTTACGACCCGATCATCGTGATGGGCGGACCGCAAGGTTATCTGTCCGTGCGCTGCTTCATCGACGAAATTTTGGTCGACCGCCTGCCGTCGCTGGCGCATATAAAGGCGGAGATGTCGGTACGCGGTAGCAACCTGAAAATTCCGCTCGAATTCGTGCGCATGCAGCCGTATGTGACACCCAAGATCGAGCTTTCCGACCAGCGCCTGGAGCGCGTGGACCTGCGCGTGCTGCCGATCATCTTCCGCTTCAAGAAACCCGCCGATGCGGCCATCTATCCGGGGCAACTGGTCGATGTCTACGTGGCTAAAAAATAGTATCGCCGCGGCGGTTACCGTGCTGCTGTTGGGCGCCTGCACTGTCGGGCCGGATTTCACGAAGCCGTCCGCGCCCGCTGTCGCGCGTTACTTGCCGAGCGGCGACCTACCGGGGGACGTGACGGCGATCGGGCAGACCCAGCATTTCGATCTGTCGCAGTCACCTGACGCGGATTGGTGGCACCTGTTTGGCTCATCCGAGCTCGATCAATGGGTCAGTACGGCTATCGCCGGCAATCCGAGCCTGCAGTCGGCTCAGGCCAGTCTGCGCGAAAGCCAGGACAACCTGCGCGCAGGGCAAGGCATTTTCTTCCCCCAATTGGGTGTGGGTGCCGATGCTACGCGTGAGCGAACATCTCCTTCCATGCTCGGCCAGCATGGCATCGGCGGTATCTTCAATCTCTTCACCCTCAGCGCTACCGTCAGCTATGCGCTGGATCTGTTCGGCAGCGAGCGCAGGACGGTAGAGGGCCTGCACGCCGCAGTAGACATGCATCGATACACCATGGAAGGCACCTATCTGACCTTGACCGGCAATGTGGTGAATACTGCGATCGCACGCCAGGCCTATGCCGACGAAATCGACGTGATGCATGGGTTGGTATCGTTGCAGACGCAGCAACTCGGGCTGGTCGATACACGCATACAGTCCGGTGCCGAGGTTTACAGCGACTTGCTCACCTTGCGCAGCGCACGTGCATCGAACCTGGCGCAACTGGCATCGCTGGAACTGAAGCGCGATCAGGCTGATCACTTGCTGCACGCTTTATTGGGGCAAAGCGCCGGCGAGTCGCAGCTTCCCGCCATTCGCTTCGAAGCGCTGCATCTGCCCGCCAGCTTACCGGTCAGCCTGCCTTCCGATCTGGTGCATCAGCGACCGGACATTCTTGCCGCCGAAGCCCAGTTGCATGAGGCCAGCGCCGAAATCGGCGTTGCTACGGCCGCGATGTTTCCGAGCATCACGCTGGGCGGTGATGACGGATCAGCCGCCAATACTACCGGCGCGCTCGGCAAGAGCCAGGGCCGTTACTGGAGCGCAGGGGCAGATATCAGCATGCCGGTTTTCCAGGGTGGCACGCGCTGGTACAACCGCAAGGCGGCGATCGACGCCTACCAGAAATCGCTGCAGGACTATCGCGGCACCGTGCTCACCGCGTTCGAGCAGGTCGCCGACGTGCTCAAGGCGTTGCAGCACGATGCGGAAGCGATGCAGGCCAATGACGAGGCCGCCCGCGATGCTGCGCAGGCATTGAGCCTGATCCAGGCCAACTATACGGCTGGCCTGGTGAACTATGTGGATGTGCTGATCGCCGATGAACAGTACCGGCAGAGCAAGATGGCTTATGTGCAGGCGCTGGCCCAGCGCTATCAGGATGCCGTCGCACTTTATGTGGCGCTCGGCGGCGGCTGGTGGAAGGCGCCGCATACCGAGGCGATGCCTGCATCGACACATGCCGCGCAGGCGAGCAGGGTGCAGCCATGAAATACGCGGGTATCTTCAAGCTCGCCTATAAATTGCTGGTCAACGACCGCGGCAAGTTCTCGGCCTTGCTGCTGGGCATCACCTTCGCGGTGTTCCTGATGGTGATGATGACCTCACTGTTCGCCGGCATCCTTTCGCGTTCGGCGTCCACGGTTACCAATGTGGGCGCTTCGATATGGGTCATGGATCCTGCCGTGCAGACGGTTGCCAGCAGCATCCCGATGCCCGATTACCTGCTCGATGCAGTGCGCAGCATCGACGGTGTGCACTATGCCGTGCCGCTGTACTCCGGCGGCGCCCTTGTCAAATTGCGCAACGGCACTTATCAGGCGGTGACGGTGATGGGCCTGGACGACACCAGCCTGGTTGGCCGCCCCAGGCTGGAGCAGGGCAATGTCGAGGACATCTACGCCGACAACGGGTTTTTCGTGGTCGACGATGCCGAGTACGGCAAGTTGGGCAGTCCGGGGCTGGGACAGGAATTCGAGCTCAATGACAATCGCGGCGTGGTGGTCGGCATCGCCAAGGTGAATTCCTTCGGCCTGTTCGGCATACCGACGCTCTACACCACCTACAGCCGCGCCATCGAATACATCCCCAGTACGCGTTTCACGATTTCCTACATCCTGGTCGAGCCGAAGAGCCCTGGCGATATTCCGGAAATCAAGAAGGAGGTCGCGCAGTTGGGCTATCTGGCATTGACCAAGGACGAGTTCGACCAGCGTATTGCGGACTTCTACAAATACCAGACCGGCATCGGCACCAATATCATGCTGATGACGATCATCAGTTTCATCGTCGGCCTGTCGATCTCGGCGCAGACCTTCTACACCTTCGTGCTGGAAAACCTGGACAAGTTCGGTGCGTTGAAGGCCATCGGCGCCAAAGGCTACGAACTGACCTACATGATCCTGTTCCAGGTGACCTTCACCAGCCTTACCGGTTATGGCCTGGGTATCGGACTGTGCACGTTGTTGATTGCTGTAGCCAAGGCTCGGCTGCCTGACTATGCGGCGCTGGTCACCATGGCCAACCTCGGGCTTGCGTTGGGCATGGTGGTGCTGATTGCTGCGGTCTCGAGCTACATCAGCATCCGCAAGGTGCTCAAGGTCGAGCCGTTCGATATCTTCCGTGGTTAGAACATCGACGCATTGCTTGACCTTGGTCAAGAAGAGCACTGCATCCCAATGGCATCGTCCACTCAATACGACGGAGTGCGATGTGACGATTTTTCAAGATGTTCAACAACGCGGCCGCTGGGGAGGCAGGTCATGACCACTAAGCATGTGGCCTTGGTGACTGGTGGCATGGGGGGCATTGGCGAAGCGATCGCCAAAGTCTTGCACGATGCCGGTGATACCGTGCTGGTGACGCATTCACCCTGCAATGATCGTGTCGGTGCGTGGCTGGACCATCAGGCTTCGTCGGGATACCAGTACAAGGCCTATCCGGTAGATGTCGCCGAATTTGCTTCATGCCAGCGCATGGCCGAGGCAATTGCGAAGGATGGCCACAAGGTAGACATCCTGATCAACAACGCCGGCATCACCCGCGATGGGCGGTTTTTGAAGATGAGCAAGGACGATTGGGAAGCCGTCATGCATACCAATCTCGATTCCATGTTCAACGTCACCAAGCAGTTCTGCGGCGGCATGGTGGAGCAGGGCTGGGGGCGCATCGTCAATATCGGTTCGATCAATGGCACCAGGGGGCAGTTTGGTCAATGCAATTACGCAGCGACCAAGGCTGGCATTCATGGCTTTTCCGAGTCACTGGCGCTGGAAGTCGCGCGCCACGGTGTCACTGTGAACACGGTATCGCCTGGCTATACCGCGACGCGTATGGTGTCGGCGGTGCCCAAGGAGGTGCTGGAGTCGAAGATCATTCCGCTGATTCCGGTGGGGCGACTGGGGCAGCCGGAGGAAATCGCGGCATTGGTGGGCTTTATCTGCAGTGATTCGGCGGCGTTCATGACAGGAAGCAATGTCGCGATGAACGGCGGTCAGCACATGTACTGAAAGCTGTGTTGCCGTCCGCATGTCGGCAAAGCCCATCGAACCGAAATAACCCATGGACGATATGCATCTATTACGAGGAAGCAAGTCATGAGCGCCATGCCCTTTGCACCGTTCGCCTTCCAACCACCCGAACTACTGGCCCTGATCGGTAGTCAGATCGGCCCCTTCGCGTCGCCCGTGCTTACCTGGACAGATCCCGTCGCCAATGCCACCAGCCTCATGACGCAATGGGTGATGCCTGCAGCCAACCCTTACGCGGAGTGCCTCAACGCATGGGCGACACTCACTTTGGCGATGTTTGGCATGGGCAACATGGTGTATTCCAGGCGTGAGGAACAGGGAGGATCGACAAGTCCCGTCACGCTGTCGCCATCGCGTTCCTTGGAACAGGGCAAGGCTGCATGCGCCAAGGCACGTTAGTTTGGCGAAAATAAAACGGGGAAACGGATATCAACCCAGCGAATGTCGGTGGTCAGCAGCCACCTCGATGACACTTCAAACAGGTGACCGCGCGTTTTGCAGTACATGCGCAGTGTGAGAAGCGATCATCGCTTCCTCATCGGTGGGGACGATGAACACCGGCACACGGCTGTTCGAAGTGCTGATCTGTGCTGCATGGCGACTGTTGGCCTCTGCATCACACTCGATCCCCAGCCAGCCGAGCCTGGCACAGACTGCGGCGCGTATCGGCGCCGCGTGCTCGCCGATGCCGGCGCTGAAGACCAGGGCATCGATGCCGCCGAGGGTGGATATCAGCGCACCAGTTTCCCGTGCGATGCGGAAGACGAAAAGATCAATGGCTTCACGCGCGCAGGCATCGTCACTGGTCAGAAGCATGCGCATGTCACTGCTGATGCCAGACACGCCCAACAGCCCGCTGTCGTGATAGAGCATGTGTTCGACATCGGTCGCCGAGAGGCCGTGGGCCTGTTGCAGATAGAGCACTGCACCGGGATCCAGGTTGCCGCAGCGCGTGCCCATCACTAGTCCATCGAGCGTGGTGAATCCCATCGTAGTGTCGACGCT
This sequence comes from Rhodanobacter sp. C01, assembly GCF_002001045.1. GTDB lineage: Bacteria > Pseudomonadota > Gammaproteobacteria > Xanthomonadales > Rhodanobacteraceae > Rhodanobacter. The sequence continues at coordinate 18,741 of NZ_MUNR01000006.1, forward strand.
TTGACCGTTGTGCATAGCACACAGGCTGGCCCCATTGCCCAGATGCGCCGCGATCACCCGACCGGCCGCCAATCCTGGAGCCTGCTCACGCAAACGGCCAGCGATATATTCGTAGGAGAGCCCATGGAATCCATAGCGCCGCACGCCTTCTGCCGCGTACCTGCGCGGCAACGCCAGTCGTGCGGCGTCCGCCGACAGGCCATGGTGAAACGCGGTATCGAAGCACCCCACCTGCGGAAGCTCGGGGCGCAATTGCGCAATCGCGCGGACCGCCGCGAGGTTGTGCGGTTGATGCAAGGGGGCGAGTGGCGTCAGCTTCGTCAGGTCGGCGACTACCTGCGCATCCAGATAGACCGGCCGGTTATAGGTACTGCCGCCGTGGACAATACGATGCCCGACCGCGCATAGCGCCTCCTGCCCCAGATGCGTGGTAATCCACGCAAGCAGCGGCGTGAGCAGCGCCTCGTGCTCCAGCGTGGCGCTCGATGTCCAGCGGTACTCGCTCAACACGGTGCCATCCGTGGCCCGGGCGATGAAATGTGGCGCGACGCCAATGCTTTCGATCTGGCCGTGCGATACCTGTTGCAGTGCCACGCCGGCGTCGAGCTTATACAGCGCGAACTTGATGCTGGAGGACCCCGCGTTGAGCGTGAGGATAGCCTTGGGCATCGCTCAGTGCTCGGCTGCTGCAGGCGTCCCGGCACGCGCACGGGCGACGAGTACCGCCACCGCGCAGGAGGCGATGCGTGCACGCGGCGTATCGGCGCGGCTGGTGAGGATGATCGGCACACGGGCACCCATCACTACACCGGCGGCGTCGGCACCGGCCAGAAAGGTCAATTGCTTGGCCAGCATGTTGCCCGATTCCAGGTCGGGCACGACCAAGATATCAGCGTTACCGGCCACGGGCGAAACAATGCCCTTCTGGCGTGCCGCATCACTGTCGACCGCGTTGTCGAAGGCCAGCGGGCCATCGACGATACCGCCTTCGATCTGCCCGCGCTCGGCCATCTTGCAGAGCGCGGCTGCATCGACCGTCGAGGGGATCGCGGGATTGACGGTTTCCACCGCCGAAAGGACGGCCACACGCGGCGTTGCAATACCCAAGATCTGGGCTAGGTCGATGGCGTTCTGGATGATGTCGCGCTTGTCGGCCAGCGACGGTGCGATGTTGATCGCGGCGTCGGTGATCAGCAGCAGACGCGCGTAATCGGGGACATCCATCAAGTAGATATGACTGAGCCGGCGCGCCGTACGCAATCCGGTATCGGCGGCGACCACCGCGTGCATCAGTTCATCGGTATGCAGGGCGCCTTTCATCAGCAATCCAGCCTCACCATTGCGTACCAGGGCCACCGCTTGCATCGCGGCGGCATGACTGTGCGGCGCATCGATCAGTCGATAGCTGCCGATCTCCAGACCGCCACGCTCGGCGGCCGCGTGGATTTTCGCCGCGGGGCCGACCAGGATCGGCACGATAAGCCCCGCCTTTGCCGCCTCGATCGCTGCGATGAGTGATACGTCATCGCAGGGATGGGCAATGGCGGTTGGCACGGGAGTGCCACCGGCGGCACGTGCGATCAGCGCATGGAAACGCTCATGGTCGATGACGCGTACTTCTGGCAACGTGTCGTATGCAAAGCAAATCTTCTCGGTAGGTGCGAGTACGACGGCCGTGCCGAGGATCACGTCCTGATCATGCTGGTTGCTGCAGCGGCAGTCGAACGTGATGCGATGCTTTGCCGGATCCTTTTCCCTGGCGACGACGCTGACGGTGATCGTGTCACCCAGGCTGACAGGTGCACGGAAGTGCAGATCCTGCGAAAGGTAGATCGTGCCCGGCCCAGGAAGCTGGGTGCCGAGTACGGTGGAGACCAGCGCGCCACCCCACATGCCGTGGGCGATCACATGGTGAAACATATCCGTGCGCGCGTAGGCAGGGTCCATCTCGGCCGGGTTCACGTCGCCCGACATTGCCGCGAACAATTCGATGTCACGCTGGGTAAGCGTGCGCTTCAGACTGGCGCTGTCGCCGATGGCAATCTCGTCGAAAGTGCGGTTCTCGATCAGCGGCCGCACCAGGGAAGTCGAAGCGTTCATCAGTAGGTGACCTCAACCCCTGAGCAAGTTAATTCTGAGAGGCCATCGAGGCTACACTATTGATCGGCATCAAGTTGGCCTCTTGATGTGCTAGATCCATCAATGCCGCATGAACACAGGAATGTCGGCGTGATTGAGCACGTGGCGGGTGGCACCGCCGAAGATCCATTCGCTGAAACGGGTGCGGCCATAGGCACCCATAACAAGCATGTTGGCTCCAACCGCTTTCGCGGAAGCGAGCAGTGCTGCACCAGCGTCTTCGTCATTGGCCATCAGAGGCTTCTCCTCGGCGCGAATGCCATGACGCTGCAGATAGTCGGACAGCTCGAACTCCGGCTTCCAGCCAATCTCGCTTATGGCATCCCGCGATGCCCCACGTAATACCACCACCCGCTTGGCGCGTGCCAGGAACGGTTGCGCTGCATGAATGGAACGGATCGCTTCGGGCGACCCGTTCCAGGCCAGAGCAATGCAGTCAAGCGATAACGACGGGGCCTTCGTCGATGGGGCAATGAGGCAGGGCAGCCTGCTTTTCAGTATGACCTGGCCAAGCAGTGGGGTGCTTTCCAGCGGCCACTCAGTTGTGCGGTCGATCACGAGCAAGTCGTGCCAATTACCGATGTTTTCCAAGACGTGCGGTACATCTCCTTCGGCCACTTGCCAGGCTGCTTTTTGCACGCCGAGCTTTGCCGCCCAATTGATGAACGACGTCCGCGCTGCGCACGCGCTCTGCTCCAATCGACGGGTGTTTTCGATGGTGTACGTCAGAAAGTCGGCCGCCACATAGGTAGGCGCTATCGGCAATGGCGCGGGGTAGATATAGATGCCTGTCAGTGCAGCGTCGAAGGAGGCGGCAAGACGTGCCGCGTACTCCAGGCCCGGCGACCATGATTCGAAACTATTGGCATAGGCCAGAATGTCTCTCATGTCTGCTCTCCTCGCTGGGTGTAAATAGCCTGATGAGCGGGCAACGCCTCACGCTTGATGTCGATCCATCGGAAAACGTGTCCGCTCCGACTCGGCCAGAATCAAGGCGTCTGGTTCACGATGAGGCATTTCCGGCCTGTGTTCGCCTGTTGCACGGCGCTCCATGGTGGTCAATCACTCAGAATGCCAGCCACGTAAATAGATAGAGCGTGTTGTTGTCAGTCGCCCTTCGGCCTGCGCCATCCACGTTGTAAACAAGCCCGCTGAAGCGCGTGTAGAAGGTGTACTGGAGGCCGAAGCGGACATTGACGAAAGGCTCGGCCCAGGAGCTGGCTTGGCCATACGGGTTCCAGTTCAACTCGACAACGCCACCGTTGGTATTGGGGCTGCCGTTGTTGCCGTACAGCGTGACGTCACGACTGCCATCGTTGGTGAACGCACCGAGCGTTGCACCCCAGGTGTTCTTGTACCAGTAGCTGCCGTTGATATTGATGGCATGCATGGTGTTGTCCAGATTGGACGACCCTCCCGCCGCATAGGTGGCATCCAGTCGCTGGTGCTCCCCCAGGTAGAGCGCATTGACCGTGAAGAGGTGATTGCCGCCGTTCAAGAACTGGTAGCTTGCATCAATACCAAGGTCACGAAACTTGTCTGTCGGACCGGAGATCGCTACGGCGTCACCAACAGCATTGGTACCAGGCAAGCCACGCCGCGCGTCCAAGGCAAAGCTACCCAGTTCGAGATTTCCTTTGGGAAGGTTCCAGGTGTAGGCAACACGTGCATAAGGCGTAATGCCGGCCAGGCGCCCATTGAAATCGCCATTGACGGTGCGCAGGAAGGACGGTGACAGCGAGCGATAGGCGCCCGCTTCGACATACAACGCACTATCGATCTGCGCATACCCGTTTATGCCCACCACTTGCTGTGCAAGGCCGCCCATCAAGATCGGCGCCGCAGGTGCACCGGGCGCCAAGTCCGGTGCCGTATAGGGAAACTGCCAGGCAGGCGCGGTGTTGAACACATCCGTAAGGCTCGGATTGTTGTTGAGCGACACGCCCCAGATTGTGGTGTGACTACCCGTGGTCAACGTGCGTGCATAACGCACGTCGGAGTTGTCCCATCCGAGCAGGCCGCCGTTCTGCGAATAGGTTGCCTGCGCGAGCGCACCGAGGTGGTCGGTGAGCGGACCTGCGAAAAAGAGCGATGCCTGTTGAAGCTCGGTGTTGTCATTCGTGCCAAAGCCGCTTGCAGGGGGTGCAGTCTGAGCCTTTTGCGTATGTGTGAACGACTCGATCAGCATCGTCGACAGGGGCACCTTGGCGTCATTGCCCACTTTCAGGGTGTAGCCGAGCAACTTGAACTGGCGCCCAAACGGGGTCAGCTGCGGTCCGAAGCCTCCCACATGGCAGGCCACACAGGGCTGATGCGTCTGCCTGGCAAAAGCAGGCACGGCACGGACGCGTGTCGAAAAGAAAATCAGCACCACAAGCACACAAAGACCAAACGCCAGCATGATGCGGCCGGTTCGGCCAAATGAATCACGAAGGGATGTGCTATCGACGGCCATGTTCTTCCCCGATGCGGTTACATTTCAGTGCAATACGGTGTGTCCGGAGCGCCGAGCACGGTGTGGAAGCAGTCGCATGAAAGTCTGCCGCGACCAAAGGCGAGACGTTTGATCTAGATCAATCAAGTACGGGCGCAACGCAAATATCGTGGCCATCAAGCCCATCGCAAATGTGCGCCAGCCCCGTGCACGCGAGCCCCGATCAACCGAGTACTGATGGAGAACACCCATGACATATCGTGAGAGAAATCTGGAGTCCCGCCGTCAATTTCTGAAGATGACGGTGGTCATGTCCGCAACGGCCGCCCTGACGAGCATCACAGGGCTTGTGCGCGCTTCCGACTTGCTGCACGTAACCGATTCCGACCCTACCGCTAAGGCGCTTGGTTATGTCGAGGATGCAAGTACAACCAAGAACACCCTGTATAAGGCCGGGAGCACTTGCGCCAACTGCCAGTTCTACTCAGGTGCAGCAGACGGCTATGGCCCCTGCCAGTTGTTCCCGGGCAAGGCCGTCAATGCGAAAGGCTGGTGCAGTTCGTATACACAGAAGAAAGCTTGATACGAACCGCATGTGATGTGCACATCAGCATGGGATGTGCACATCAATTTGGCTACAGAAAAGCGATTAACGCGCGGGGCCATGTGCCGGCCAATGCCACGCAGCCACCTCGGGCATATCTTCGCCATGCTCGCTGATATAGAGCTTGTGCCGTTCCATGATTGCCCAGTACCGCTCGGTAGCCTGTTGGACATAAGGACCGAAGCGGTGCACGCGCGTGATGGCATCCAACGCTAGCTGATAACGGTCGAGATTGTTCAATACCACCATGTCGAACGGCGTGGTGGTGGTGCCTTCGTCCTTGTAGCCGCGCACATGGATATTGTCATGATTGCGCCGACGATAAGTCAGCTTGTGAATCAGTGATGGGTAGCCGTGGAAGGCAAAAATCACCGGCCTGTCCGTGGTGAACAACGCGTCGAAATCGCGCTCCGACAGTCCGTGCGGATGTTCGGATTGCGGCTGCAGCACCATCAGATCCACGACGTTGACGACGCGGATCCGGATGTCCGGAATGAAGCCGCGCAGCAGGGTCACGGCGGCCAGGCATTCGAGCGTCGGCACATCTCCCGCGCAGGCCATCACGACATCTGGGTTGCCACCATCGTTGCTCGCCCATTCCCATACGCCGGCGCCGGCGGCGCAGTGCTTCGCGGCGTCGTCGATATCCAGCCACTGCCATTCCGGTTGCTTTCCGGCCACGATCAGGTTGATGTAGTTGCGGCTGCGCAGGCAATGATCGGCCACCGATAACAGGCAGTTGGCGTCTGGCGGCAGGTAGATGCGCACCACTTCCGACTTCTTGTTCGCAACGATATCGATGAAGCCGGGATCCTGGTGCGAGGAGCCGTTATGGTCCTGCCGCCATACATGCGAAGTAAGTAGGTAGTTCAATGACGCTACGGGTGAACGCCACGGAATGTGGCGCGCGACCTTCAGCCACTTGGCATGCTGGTTGAACATCGAATCGATGATGTGAATAAATGCTTCGTAGCAGGAAAAGAAACCATGGCGGCCGCTGAGCAGGTAGGCTTCCAGCCAACCCTCGCATAGATGCTCGCTCAGAACTTCCATGACACGGCCATCGGCGCTGAGATGGTCATCGACCGGATCGATGTCGGCCATCCATTCCTTGCCTGTAACTTCATAAACCGCATCCAACCGGTTGGATGCGGTTTCGTCCGGCCCGAACAGGCGGAAATTCCGGCTGTCCAGGTTGAGACGCATGACTTCGCGCAGAAAGCCGCCGAGCACACGTGTCGCCTCGGCTTCGACGGAACCCGGCGCGTTGACAGCTACCGCATGATCGCGAAAATGCGGCATCACCAACGGCTCCAGCAGTTCCCCGCCATTGGCGTGCGGATTGGAGCCCATGCGGCGGTGTCCGGTCGGTGCGATTGCGGCCAGCTCGTGGCGGAACTGGCCGGTGCCATCGAAGAGTTCTTCCGTGCGATAGCTCTTCATCCAGGCTTCGAGCTGAGCGACGTGCTCGGGTTTGTCGAACTGCGCAATCGGCACCTGGTGCGCACGCCAGGTGCCTTCGACCGGCAGGCCGTCGACGGTCTTGGGCCCGGTCCAGCCTTTTGGAGTGCGGAAGATCAGCATCGGCCAGCGCGGGCGCTGGATCGTTCCGCTTTTCGCGCGTGCTGCCTGCTGAATGCTCTGGATCCTGGCGAGGATCTCATCGAGCGTGGCGGCAAGATCCTGATGAACGGCGGCTGGGTCGCTGCCTTCGACGAAATAGGGCTCGTAGCCATAGCCGCGGAACAGGTTCACCAATTCCTCACGGCTGATGCGCGCGAGAATGGTCGGATTCGCGATCTTGAAACCGTTCAGATGAAGAATCGGCAGCACTGCACCGTCGCGCGCGGGATTGAGAAACTTGTTCGAATGCCAGCTGGTCGCCAGCGCTCCGGTTTCCGCTTCGCCGTCGCCCACCACGCAGGCGACGATCAGATCCGGATTGTCGAACGCCGCACCGAACGCGTGCGCAAGCGAGTAGCCCAGTTCGCCACCTTCATGGATCGAGCCGGGCGTATCCGGGGAAACATGGCTGGGCACGCCGTACGGCCAGGAGAATTGGCGGAACAGTCGTCGCATACCATCGCGGTTACGCTCGATCGCCGGATAGCGTTCGGTATACGAGCCTTCCAGATAGGTCTGTGCCACCAGTCCTGGTCCACCATGGCCTGGGCCGGTGATGAAGATCATGTTGAGATCGTTTTGCTTGATCAGCCGGTTTATATGCACGTACAGCATGTTCAGGCCCGGCGTGGTGCCCCAATGACCGAGCAGGCGCGGCTTGATGTGTTCGCGCTTCAACGGCGTTTCCAGCAACGGATTGTCGCGCAGATAGATCTGGCCAACGGACAGGTAATTGGCGGCGCGCCAATAGGCGTCCATTTTCTGCAGTTGTTTGGCGGACAAGGGGTTTGGCATAGGACCTCCCGGTTAGATGGGTTGTGTGGTGATCACCACGCGTCACTGCCATCTTTTAAGCCCTATGGGCGAGGGGCGGTTTGATTTGCGTCAAGGGGAGGCGTGCCTTTCGTACCCGTAATCTGCTGCGCACGCGGCGCCGTTGGAATGTGCTGCAAGGTTGATCTAGATCAACACGCGGACATGTCCCATTTCTAAAGTGACTACGCATCGATTGCGACCTTCCACTTCGCATCGACCTGCTTGTGCCTGCAATGCATTCACTGATCAAATATTTGAGGAAAGCTCATGAAAAATGATCGTCAACTTCAAGAAGACATCCTGAACGAGCTCGACTGGGAGCCCTCGGTGGAAACCAGTCGCATCGGCGTGGAGGTATCGGGAGGGGTCGCTACCTTGTCGGGTCATGTCGACAGCTATTCGCAGAAATGGGCCGCTGAGCGGGCAGCGCAGCGCGTCGCGGGCATCAAGAGCATTGCGGTCGAACTCGACGTGGTTTTGCCAGGCCCACATCAGCGCAGCGATACGGAAATTGCTTGGGCGGCCGCCCAAGCCATCGATTGGAATGCTTCGATTCCAAAGGATACGGTCAAGCTTGTAGTCGAAAATGGTTGGGTCACGCTCTCTGGCGAAGTCGAATGGGCTTTCGTTCGAAACGCTGCAGAAGCCAGTGTTCGCAACCTGTATGGCGTTAAGGGCGTAGTCAACAAGATCATCATGCGCCCGCGAATCGAGCCACGTGGTGTCAAGACCAAGATTGAAGCAGCGCTGTATCGTCGCGCTCATTTCGATGCTACCGCCATCACGGTTGGCGTGGAGGAGGGAACGGTGACGTTGACGGGTGAGGTCGATTCGTTGGCCGAGCGCAGTGCGGTCGAATGGGCTGCCTGGAGTGCGCCTGGCGTACAGAATGTTATCGATCATCTGGTCGTCGCTTAGTCACTTCCTTTGTTTGGAGAAGGAGATCGCTTCGATGCGATCTCTTTTTTTTTCGCTCTATTGCCATGCTTAAGCTGCATCACCTCGGGCTTCAGGCAGCCTTCAATTGATGAAGGTCAAGTCGACCACCCCTGAAGCGGCGTAAACATTCCCGGAACACGATTATTACCTGCCTGAATATCCATGTCCGCTCAAACAACAGGGCTCGAAACGTTTCCCGGGGCGCGCCTTGAAGCTGGTCACATACGCCGGCTTGGCATCGACACCGGGCATGAGCATGTCGTGTACCTCAATAAGGATTCGCCCGTTTGCCGCAGTGAGGGATTCGGCGCGCATTCTCGTCTTGAGCTCCGCGTGGGTACGCAGCGAGTGCTGGCGACATTGAACATCGTTCAGGACGGCTTGCTAGGCGCGGATGAGGTCGGGTTATCCGAGTCGGCATGGCTTTCCTTGCAGCCTGGCGCCGACGAGCGCGTGATCATTGCTCATCCGCCGAGCGTGGACTCATTGGCTTCGGTTCGGGCGAAGATCTACGGCCAGGAACTGGATGAGTCTGCACTGCACGGAATCATCCAGGACATCGTCGGCAATCGTTATTCCACCATTGAAATGGCGGCCTTCATCACCGCCGGCGGCGGCAATCGCCTGAGTATCAAAGAAGTCATCGCGCTGACGAAAGCCATGGTGCAGACCGGCACACAGCTGCATTGGCGGCAACCCCTGGTTGTCGACAAGCACTGCATCGGCGGGCTCGCAGGCAATCGCACCACACCCATCGTGGTGGCAATCGCGGCAGAACTGGGGCTTACGATACCCAAGACGTCTTCGCGTGCGATTACCTCGGCGGCAGGTACCGCCGATACCATGGCAATGCTGGCGCCGGTCGATCTGAACGAAACGCAGATACGCCGCGTCGTGGAAACCTGCGGCGGCTGCATCGCCTGGGGCGGCGCCATGAATCTGGCTCCCGCTGACGACAGGCTGATCCGCATCGAGCGTGCACTGGACGTCGACAGCGCCGGACAGCTGGTTGCGTCCGTGCTGTCGAAAAAAATAGCGGCAGGCTCCACCCACGTGGTGATCGATGTCCCGGTCGGGCCGACCGCCAAGGTGCGCGATCAAGCGGAAGCAGAGTCGCTGGCTACATTGCTGCAGCGAGTGGCGGCCGCGTTCGGCTTGCAGCTGCGCGTGTTGATCAGCGATGGTAGCCAACCGATAGGGCGCGGCATCGGCCCTGCGCTGGAAGCGCACGATGTCCTGGCGGTGCTGCGCAACGAACCGCATGCCCCGGCTGATCTGCGTGTTCATGCCCTGACTGTCGCCGCCGCCGTATTGGAGCTGGGTGACATTGCGAGCGCCGGCTCCTCGCTTGCGATGGCGACAGCCTGCCTGGAGACGGGCAGGGCGTGGCAGCGCTTCCAAGCCATTTGCGCCGCGCAGGGCGGTATGCGTACACCGGGGAAGGCCGCTTATCAGCAAGTTGTTCCGGCCGCGCAGCCAGGGCGTGTGAGTGCGATCGACAATCGCCGCTTGTCCCGCGTCGCCAAGCTGGCCGGTGCGCCTGCCGCACCGCTAGCCGGGCTGACGCTCGACGCGCATCTCAGTGAAGTGGTGGTGGCCGGGCAACCACTTTTCACGATCCACGCGCAAAGTCCCGGTGAGCTGGCTTACGCGATGGAATACATATCCCGGCATCCCTGCATCGTTTACGTCGAGGCGTCCACATGAACTCGCTCTATGCCATGCCCGGCAATGAGGCTTTTGCCGAATTGTTGTCGCTGCATACGGGTTATCAACGCCGGCAGCTGTTGCTGCACCATTTCCCGGATAGCGAAACGCTGGTTCGAATGGCACCACCAACCCCGGGCGGCGACGCCGTGATCGTATGCACGCTGGATCGCCCGGATCCCAAGGCACTCCCTTTGATGATGGCGGCAGCGACCGCGCGCGAACTGGGTGCGGCGCGCGTCGGCCTGGTAGCCCCTTATCTGGCCTATATGCGCCAGGACACGCGCTTCCATCCTGGCGAAGCCATTTCCGCCAAGATCTTCGCTGATTGGCTGGGTCACACCTTCGATTGGTTGGTCACGGTGGACCCGCATCTGCATCGCTACGCGACGCTTGCCGAGGTATATCCGAACGCTGCGCACGTCGTGCATGTGGCATCGCAACTGGCTGTCTGGATCGATGCCCACGTAACAATGCCGCTGATCGTCGGGCCAGATCAGGAAAGTGCGCAGTGGGTGACGGCGGTGTCGAACCTGCTGTGTGCACCGAGCGTGGTGGCGCACAAGGAACGCCATGGCGATCGCGATGTGGAAATCCTTCTGCCTGAGATGGACAAGTGGCGGGATCACACGCCGGTCTTGGTTGACGACATCATCGCCAGCGGCGAGACCATGGTTCAGACGCTGCGCTGCCTGCATGCAAGGACATCCTTGCCGCCTGTGTGCGTAGCCGTGCATGGCGTATTCGCCGAGGGTGCACTTGAAGGTCTGCTCGCTGAGGGAGCCGGGCTGGTTGTCACCAGCAACAGCGTCATCACCGACACGACGCAGATCGACATCAGCAAGCCGGTCGCCGAAGCGATGGTCAGCCTGTGTGAGGCTAACCCGACCGAGACAGCGAGGAGGACACCAGCATGAGTACCGAAAAGATCATCTATAGTTGCCACGGGGCGGCCAGGGAGGTTACTGGCTCATGTCATCTTCTGCGTTGTGGCGATCGGCACGTGCTGATCGACTGCGGCCTTTTCCAAGGCGGCCGCGAGCAGGAACGGGCCAATTTCGAGCCTTTCGGATTCGATCCCGCCAGCATCGACGTTCTGCTGCTGACCCACGCGCACCTCGACCATTGCGGGAGAATCCCCAAACTGATTCGTGAGGGATTTCACGGACGTATCCTGGCTACAGCGGCGACTCGTGACCTCGCTCGCGTCGTAATGTTGGATGCAGCGGGCCTGCAGGAAGAGGATGCGCGTCGTGCGCAACGTAGCGGGCGGCGGCGCGATGAAGCATACAGCGAGCCTCTCTATACCTTGGACGATGCATTGCATGCCATGGACTATTTTGCCGATCCGGTGGCCTACGACATGGACGTGCCTGTTATCGACGGTGTCCGCGCACGTTTTCAGGATGCCGGTCATATTCTTGGTTCGGCGTCCATCCTGGTCACCATCGAGCAGGGGGCGCAGCCACTGCGCATACTTTTCTCCGGTGACCTGGGGAACCCAGGACGGCCCATCTTGCGCAATCCGGTTCCCGCACCTGAAGCGAATTACGTGGTGATGGAGACCACGTATGGTGATCGGCCGCATCGCGCGCTTCCCGATTCTGTCGATGAACTGTATCGCGCGATACAACAGACATTGGCACGCGGAGGCAATGTCATCATCCCCACGTTTGCACTGGAGCGCGCTCAGGAAGTTCTCTATTACCTTCATCGAGGCATCCAGGGAGGCCAGGTTCCCGCGCATACGCCGGTATTTATGGACTCCCCGATGGCCATCTCGGCCACTGAAATATTCCGTCGCCATGCTGAGTGCTTTGACGATGATTTTCGCAAGGAGCTGGAGCAAAGCGATCCTTTTGCCATGCCGAATCTTCATTTTTGCCGGGACACTGCGGAATCGATGGCGATCAATCATATTGAAAGCGGTGCCATCATCCTGGCAGGCTCAGGCATGTGTACTGGCGGCCGAGTGCTTCATCATCTGAAGAACAACCTTTGGCGCCAGCGCAGCAGTGTGGTTTTCGTCGGCTACGCTGCGAATGGGAGTTTGGCCAGACGGATCGTCGATGGCGCGAAAAGCGTGCGCATCTTCCACGAAGAAATAAACGTGAATGCGCAGATCTGGACCATCAATGGATTTTCGGCACATGCCGATCAATCTGCGCTGCTGGATTGGCTCGGCAACACAAGTCGCAAACGCGTGCTGCTCGTCCATGGAGAGTACGAGCGAGGTATGCGGGCTATGGAGACATGCCTCGAAAAACTGGGTTTCGCCTGCCAGATCCCGCAGGCGCAAGAGGCTGTGGTACTGGCTGAATCGATAACGGAACTTACATAGGGGCATATGCCTGCTTCTTGATCGCGATCAAGATGTTGTCGTTTCGATGTTGCCATTGTGTGTTCGCAGCCATACGGCTGACACGGTCGAGCCTGTTCACTGATGCCGAAGTCAGGCAACTCGAGTCGACTGGGCCATCGCGCACCGGGCCCGAGGCTTTTCAGTGCTTCGCGTCCACTGCCGGCACAACGAACTTACGAGGTTCATTATGAAAGCGCTTGTTTACCTGGAGCCGGGGAAGAAGGCTCTCGAAGATCGCCCGATACCGGAGATTACTGCACCCACGGACGCCATCATCAAAATCCTCAAGACGACGATCTGCGGAACGGATCTGCACATCCTCAAAGGCGATGTGCCTACCTGCGCGCCAGGCCGGATACTCGGTCACGAAGGCGTCGGCGTTGTCTCAAAGGTCGGTTCCGCTGTCACCGCTTTCAAGCCAGGCGACCATGTGATCATCTCGTGTATCTCGTCGTGCGGGAAATGTGATTACTGCCGCAAGGGGATGTACTCGCACTGCGTCAATGGGGGCTGGATCCTCGGCAACACGATCGACGGCACGCAGGCCGAATACGTTCGCATTCCCTACGCCGACACCAGCCTTTACCACATTCCCGTCGACGCTGACGAAGAGGCCTTGGTGATGTTGAGCGACATTCTGCCCACTGGCTTCGAATGCGGCGTGCTCAACGGCAAGGTGCAGCCGGGATCAACCATCGCGATCGTGGGTGCCGGACCCATCGGATTGGCAGCGCTGCTGACGTCCCAGTTCTATTCGCCAGCGGGAATCATCATGGTCGATCTGGACGACAACCGCCTGGAAGTGTCCCGGCGATTTGGTGCCACCGCGACTATCAACAGCGCCGATGGCAAGGCGGTCGAGAAAGTGCTGCAGCTGACGAACGGCCGGGGCGTCGATACCGCGATCGAGGCCGTTGGCGTCCCACCCACCTTCGAGCTGTGCGAAGAGATCGTGGCACCTGGTGGCATCATCGCCAACATCGGCGTGCATGGCACCAAGGTAGATCTTCATCTGGAGCGTTTGTGGGATCGGAACATCGCGATCACCACGCGGCTCGTCGATACCGTGACAACACCGATGCTTCTTAAAACCGTGCAATCTCGGAAGATCGACCCGACGCGGCTGATCACACACCGATTCACTCTCGCCAAGATCATTGATGCATACGAAGCATTTGGCCACGCCGCGGAGACCCATGCGCTCAAGGTCATCATCGAGGCATAGGGTTGGTTTTTTGGTGCGTATGGGGATCCCGGTTACTTCTTCCAGGCTATACGCGGACATCACGATCGGATTACAGGTCTGCTCCATTGTCGTTTTTGCATCGGTGGTACCACATGCAGGGTCAGCACCCTCCGCAGAATTCGGTCAGGACGTGATCATCCAAAACCAGGGCAGCGGTTTCAAGGCAGGAGAGTTGCGTCATGAGATCGTGCCCGCTCTTTGGGCACGTGTGCGACCCTGATACATCTGCCAAATCTCGCGAACTGTTGGTGCCTGCACCAGATTTTGCCATCTCGTAAACGCAAAATCGCGGGAAGCGCAACGCGTTATCATGGTCTTGACCGTCTCGCAGACAGCACGCCCGCGTTGTTCGCAGAGACGATACGGACGAATCACTAAGGGCCGATTTCTCCACCTTAGGCCGCCACAAATACAGGGATAAGGTCACATCCATCAACCTGTGCATGGCCGGAATCTGGTGCGGCTTGAGCAGTGACGGCAGGCGTCGCAACAACACGTTGGTGCGACCTGTGTGGACCTTGGTAAATGAATACCTATTGATTGCGAGATCGAAAGCTGCCACCAGCACCGAGCCGAGGGGTGGCATTCGCGACCACAGCGAACTCCAAGGCCATCATGTCAACCTATATTTACGGCTCTACTCAGACAAGCCGGCGATAATTTGTTTCCGAGCCTATAAATGAGTTTCTTAGTCTCAATATTCTTGATTCAACAGTGGAGTAATCACTTGTTCGAGACGTATGACTGTCCATGCTGCTGAGTCGTCTTTCCAGCCATCGTCGACTAATCGCCCCTTTCGATCGATGGTGAAGCTGACTGGCAGACGCCAGATGCGACCGTAGCCTTGCACATGTGGGTCGCCGAGTAGACCCACTGGAAAGCTCAGGGTGCCCGCCGCGGCGCGGACCTGGTCGAGTTCATCCGGTGTGTTGAGGCTGAAGCCGAGTACGACCAAACCTTGCTGCGCATGGTCCCGTGCATAACGCGAGAGCAGTGGTAACTCCTCCCTGCACGGTTGGCACCACGTTGCCCAGAAAGTCACGATCACCACTTTGCCGCGCAGATCGTGAGTATCAATCTGCTTGCCGTCGAGTGTGGTTAGTGTGATCGGAGGCGCCGTCTGGCCAATGACAAGTGTGTTTGCCTGTGTAGGTGAGAAAGTTGAAAGTGCCAGTGCCAACGCAGTCGCGAGCACGATGCGAGGCCAAAACACCTTTGTGGTGAATATCGGTACTCGCACAGCAGGGCGATCCTCAAACAAGATGCGAACCGCTATGTGGCGGCACTCCGAATCTAACTGGTACGCACGTTACGATTTGCATAGTCACAACGCCAAGCTGATTCCCATCGTGCCGGTCCAGCCCGGAAACAGCTGGTAGCCCGCCAAATGGCTGTAGACCGGGACCTGCACGAAGGCGTAGAGCTGCAACTTTTTAGTGATGCTCGCACTGATGCCCGGGCTGAGGTAAGCCACCGTGCCGGCAGTGTCAGGCTGGTCGGCTAGCGCACCCTGATCCGCACTCTTGTGCAGCAGGTTGATCTGCAATTGAGGGACCCAGTTTGCGTGCGCCTCATAGCGCACACCAAAGCTCATGGTGGCCAGGTTGCCGGGCCGATAGTTGCCACCAGCGGAGCTGAGCTCTTCGGAAATCGCTGCTTGAAACTGACCGTCTATGAAGGCGTCAAAGTTCTGACTGATCGGTTGGAAGTAGTAACCGCCGACGATCAGATCGGTGCTTCCAGTGCCCGCCTGCAAGCTTGTATCAAGGGATTGGCCGACGCCGGGACCATTCTTGAACAGCACGGGAGTACCGACCAAGCGGCCATCGGCGGTCTGACCACCGTAGTTGCCGGTCGGTAGCTTGACGCCGAACTGGATGCCGAGATTGTGTGTTGGCAAGAATCCTTGATAGCTGCCAAGTAGCTTCATGTCGCCCAAGCCGGATACGCTGGCATTGCTTAGCTGATCGGGTGCACTTTCAGCGGATGTGTAAGGCTGAAGTTGAGTGCCGTACGTGGAGTGGTCGCGCGTTACGTAGGGAATCAACAGCGAGACTCCCCAATCCGCATTAAAGCGATAGTCCACGGAAAGGTTCACATACTGGTTGGCCGTGCCGTGCTCGATTTCACCGCCGCCAAGCGAGGGATCGGAGGGTTGATTGACCACTTGCTCGAGGTTTGCCCTGTGGCTACCGGTGCGAAGCTCATCCTGATCGATATAGGTGTAGTCGACGTTGATACGCCAGCCCGACTCCGATGAGTAACCGGTCGCAGCGTCTGTGCTCAAAGTGCAGCCGCACGTCGCACATGCCTCTGCGGTGAGCGGTATACCACTTAGCATCAGTACCCCAAGGGCGACAACCAATGGTTTGGTAATTAGTGGCATGAATGGCATCACGGTCTGATCCAAAGGACGGCGTCAATTTTCATGGGGTGATCACGGGTTCCAGCAGATCTATGGTCATAGCGCAAATAAACCTCGGCTAAGCGTTGACATTTCCGTGCAACCTCCTTGTCAATCCAGCGAGGATGCGTTTTCTCAATCTGAAAATTGGATTATGTGATCCCTTGATTGCTACTACCTGGCCAGCGCCAGTGGGAAGGTCAGTGGCTAGTGAGCAGCAGCAAGGGGGCTTCAGGTGGTACTCCTTGTGCGGTCTGCAAGCATTCTGGTGAGTGTCATCACCAAGACTCTTGACCGACGTCATATTCAGTTGCGAAAACGTCGGCACTGCGACCCAATGCCACATCTCTCGCACATGAATACATGGATGGAAAATACGAACTGTTTCCACCGCGGTAACTGTGGAGTTGCCGCTCAGATCGCTTATTGCATATCTTCAGCGAGGAAATCCGCGCGCGTGGTCAAATAGCGATCTGATTGGCGCGGCGGCGCTAGCTGTTCCTCGAGCATTTTGGCGAGTTTTTGTTCACGTCGCCGTCATTGGCGAAATGGAAAGCTCCTTGAGCTTGGCCGCCCGCATTGGATGGTCGGAAACCACTTGTTGTCAACGGTATATGGCTTCGCTGCCGTATCGCGTGGTCGTGCCCGAAATAAATCCTTTGGTGTGGCATTCGGTCACGGGCCGAGAACGGTTGAAATTGATCGATATCAAGAACAGACGCGTCGTGGTCGCGCAGACTTCTACCCACGTGGTGAATTCGCAAGAGGTGTGTATTTCAGTGTGCGAAAGGTCGATTTGTACAGATGCGGTTATCGTTGGAGCCGGCCCCGTAGGGTTATTCCAGGTGTTCGAGCTTGGCCTGCTCGGGGTCAGCGCGCACATCATCGACTCGATGCCACAGGTTGGTGGTCAATGCATCGAGTTGTACCCCGACAAACCGATTTACGACATCCCGGCGGTACCGGTGTGCAGTGCACGTGAGTTGATCGAGCGGCTTCAGGCACAAATTCGACCGTTCGCCCCGCAATTCCACTTGGGCGAGACGTTGACCACGGTCGATCGCTTGGAAAGTGGGCGCTTCAAGGTAACCACCAGTGCTGGGACCACGTTCAACACCGGAGCACTGATAATAGCTGGCGGTCTCGGGGCATTTGCGCCTCGCAAGCTCGCATTGCCTGACATCGAAGGTGTGGAGGGTCACGCGGTCCACTACAAGGTTATCGACGCCAGCAAATTTGATGGTAAGGACATTGTGATTGCCGGCGGCGGTGACGCAGCACTGGATTGGTCACTGGCACTGGTCGATCGTGCCAATAGCATCGTGCTGGTGCATCGTTCGACCAAGTTTCGGGCGGCACCCGCCCACGTCAAACGCATGCAGGAACTGTGCGACGCCGGTCGCATGCAATTCTTCGAAGGCGACATCGTGGGACTGGATGCGCCGGAAGGCGAGCTGAAGTGGGTACGTGTACGGGCACGCAGTGGTGTGGTGCAACGGATCGAGTCTGAGCAATTGCTGGTCTTCTGGGGATTGCATCCGGCACTCGGGCCGATCGCGGAGTGGGGCTTGCAACTCGATCACCAGCAGATCGTGGTCGATACGGCCACGTTCCAAACATCGAAAGGCGGCATCTATGCAGTTGGCGACGTGAGCACCTATCCCGGCAAGAAGAAACTGATTCTTTCTGGTTTTCACGAGGCGGCGTTGTGCGCCTTCGCCGTAAAGGAACACCTCAATCCTGGTGAGAAGGTGCATCTGCAGTACACCACGACCAGCCCAATTATGCACAAGCGCCTAGGCGTTGTGGTTGGTGCCGATGGCGCACCCATCGTGCCCGCGGCCAGTCCGGCCAGCGCCGGCTTGACCACCGATGTCGCCAGCAATACGTGAAATGCGTGCCAGCACGCGGTATGCGTGTGTGAAATGAAGCGACACAGTCCCAGGAGAAACCCATGAAAGAGAACAGCAATGAATTCGATGCTAGCCGTCGCACCCTGCTGAAGAGCGGCCTGACCATGGCGGCAATCGGGGCCGTGGCAGCCACCGGTCTGCTGAAATCCGCACCGGCGCATGCACAAGCCTTGGCCCCCCAGGCCACGATGATGTACCAGTCCACACCGCACGGTAAGGATCAATGCGACAACTGCATCCACTACGTCCCGGGCAAGACGCCAAAGTCCAACGGAACCTGCAAAGTTGTTGCAGGAAGTATTAGCCCCACCGCATGGTGCGTCGCCTATGCGCGTAAAGCCTAAAGCAGCGCGTCAAATGCTTTCCTGAAGATACTGTCTGGTTCGTTTTGCAGCCACTGGAGGCTGACGTCATGCATGTCCCGGAAAAAGCTGACGAGCCTCGGTCGCCCGGTCGCCGAAAACTCCTCAAGGCCTTCGTCGGTGTGGCAGCGGCCGGAGGATTGGTCGGAGGATCAGGCTGGTTCGTGCTCAAACGGGGACGGAACCTGTTCGAGGTGCGTCGTGAGCAGACGCTTATGCAGACTTCGGTAGCAATCACCTGCCTGGCCGACGACGTTGACAAGGCGGGCGTCGCCATTGACGCCGCGTTTCAGCGAATGGCCAGTACTGTTGCGGTGCTGACGCGCTTCGACCCGGCCGGTCCGGTGGCGCGCCTGAACCGTGATGGCCGTCTGGAGAATTTGCCGCCGGAACTCAGGGACGTTTTGCATCGCTCATTGGCGATTTCAGCGGTGACTGACGGTGACTTCGATATCAGCGTGTTGCCCGTCCTGGAGTACTTCGAATCGATGCGCCAGCCCGCCGTACTCGATGCGGGTGATCGTGTACAGATAGGGGAGCGAGATCATCTGATCAATTATCGCCGAATCGCGCTGGATGCGCAGGGCGTACGGTTCACCCATCCGGGTATGTCCGTCACATTGGACGGGCTGGCGAAGGGGTACGTCATCGACCAGGGGATTGCCTCGTTGAGAGAGTCGGGTATCGAAGACGCCCTGGTGGATGCAGGTGGCGATCTGCGTGCGATCTCCGGTAGCGATTTCAACCGTCAGTGGCACATCGGCATCGTTGATCCCGGCGACATCAACAAGGTTGCAGCCGTCGTGACAATACGCAATGCCGCACTTGGCACGTCCGGCAATTACCGGATCTTCTATTCGTCCGACAAGACGCTGTTCCATGTGATCAATCCACATACGGGTTATTCCCCACTGAATTACTCCAGCGTCACGGTCATGGCGGAGACCTCGGTGGATGCCGATGCAATGAGCGTCGCCGCCGCTTCGATGCCGGTGCCGCGGTTGCGCGAAGTGATGGCCTCGCAGAACGATCAATGGCTGGTCTTCTCCAGGGACGGTAGCAGGAGCTGGCGTTCGAAGGATCTCCCGCAAGTTTCGGGCAATCCGGAGGTGGTCTGACGTGCGCACACGGCCACCCGAAAGCCCTGGTCTTTCCGGGGTATTGCACACGGCCAAACTCGCCAGGAGGCTGCTCCTGCTTTGTGTGACCTGCCTGCTGATGCTTGTTTCCATGGAAGCCATCGCAGGCGTCGATCAGAAATTTCCCGAAGTGCGTGGCTACTTTCCCAGCGCAACCCGATTCGCGGATATCTCCGGCAAGCCGCCGGCAGCACCGGTCTACGACGGTGACAAGGTTATCGGCTACGTGTTCGAGTCGGTGATGGTAGCGCCGGTTCCGGCGTATTCCGGTGATCCAATCAATATCCTCGTGGCGATTGACCAGACTGGCAAGATCCTCGGCACCAAGGTTCTCGAGCAGCATGAGCCGATCCTACTGGTCGGCATTCCGGTGCAGCGACTTTACGATTTCGTTGAGCGTTATGTCGGCCACAGCGTCAAGGACAAGATCGTCGTCGGTGGAAGCGATGTTCCCGGGACTACAAAAATTGATGCGATCAGCAGCGCCACCGTCACCTCGATGGTGGTCAATGAGACGATCATGAATGCAGCGCTGGAAGTAGCCGTGTCGCGGCATCTGGTGACCGGTATGCCGGCCACCGAAAATGCGCTGGCCACCATCCGGGCCGACTATCTCAAGAAGGCTAATTGGCAGCAGCTGACGGGGAACGGGGCTTTCCGCCAGTTGAACATCACTCGAGGGACGGTCATCGATGCCTTCAAGGGGCAGCCCGAGAGCGGCTTGGTCGACGATCCGACCGCACCATCACCGGGTCATGAGAACGACACGTTCATTGACCTCTATTACGCCGACATCACCCCGCCGACTGTAGGCAGAAACCTGCTCGGCGACGCCACCTACAAAGCGATGATGCAGAACCTCAGTCCCGGCGATGAAGCGATTGCGGTCGTCGCCAACGGTGTCTATTCGTACAAGGGATTGGGCTACGTGCGCGGCGGCATCTATGACCGGCTGCATATTGTCCAAGACAGCAAGTTGTTCCTTTTCAAGGATACTGATTACGTGGCGCTCGACAACCCGGAACTGGCCGGGATGCCGAGCTTTAACGAGAACGGCATTTTCATCCTGCACCATGGACAGGGGTTCAATGCCGGTGGCCCATGGACGCTGCAGCTGCTGGTCAGGCGGCAGATCGGGCCGCTGAAAAGCATCTACAGCACGTTTAGCGGGGGCTACCAGATCCCTGCCGACTACGTCATCCAGCCGAAGGTCAACAGCAGTCCGATTCCTGATGACGCTCCATTGTGGGTGAAGGTCTGGTACGGCAAGCGCTTCGAGATTGCCGTGCTGGTAGCCGGACTGCTCTTCCTGTCGCTGATCCTGATTTTCCAGGACTGGGTGGTCAAGCGTCCAAAGCTGCTGGAACGCGTCCGTGTCGGCTTTCTGATCTACACCGTCGTGTTCATCGGCTGGTACGGCCTGGCGCAGCTTTCGGTGGTGAACATCCTGACCTTCGTCAATGCGGTGATCCACGGCTTCCACTGGTCCATCTTCCTGATGGATCCCCTGATCTTCATCCTGTGGACCTTCGTGGCGGTGTCCCTGCTATTGGTGGGGCGGGGCGTGTATTGCGGCTGGCTGTGCCCGTTTGGCGCCATGCAGGTGCTGATCAACAAGGTGGCGTTGAAGTTCAAGGTGCCGCAACTGGAACCACCACCGTATGTGCATGAGCGGTTGTGGGCGATCAAGTACATCATCTTGCTGTTCCTCTTTGGCCTGTCGCTGCAGTCGGTGGGTCTGTCCGAGCGCTTCGCGGAGGTCGAGCCGTTCAAGACTGCGGTCAATCTGCACTTCATGCGCTCCTGGGGCTTTGTTCTTTACGCGGTGATCCTGCTCGTCGCGGCAGCGTTCATCAACAAGTTCTTCTGCCGCTACATCTGTCCGCTAGGTGCCGGCCTTGCTGTTTCAGGGCGCTGGCGCCTGTTTGAGTGGCTGCGTCGGCGCAAGGAGTGCGGACATCCCTGCCAGATCTGCGCCAACGAGTGCGAGGTCAGGGCGATCAGTCCGCTGGGTCCGATCAACTACAACGAGTGTCACTACTGCCTGGACTGCCAGGTGACCTACGAAGACGACCACAAGTGCCCACCTCTGGTCGAACATCGAAAGAGAAAAGAGAAGGCGTCACGCCCGTTGCCAACGCGTGTCGTCACCACAGATGCACAGGCAGAAAGACCTAGGTAGGCCAGCAATCTGGTTGGGATGCCACTAATTTTTGAGGAGCGATAGCAATGAGCGACAAGACAAACGAACAGAATCCGGAATTGAAAGCCGGCCAGTTCAGAGCGCTGACGGAAGAGGAGATTGCCTCGCTTCCTGGTTCGCCGGGGAACCTTGGCCGCCGTGGTTTCATGAAAATGGGCGCACTGGCGGGTCTTGCCGGCGTCGGTGGCACGCTGCTAGCCGGATGCGGCCGCGCGTCGACGGGCGAACAGCCCGTGTCGAGTAAGGCCCCCGCCCCTGCAGCCACGGGCATGCCGGAGGATCACGTTGCGCCGGGCAAACTGGACGAATACTACGGTTTCTGGAGCGGCGGCCAGTCCGGCGAAATGCGTATTCTGGGCCTGCCGTCGATGCGTGAACTGATGCGCATCCCGGTGTTTAACACCGACTTCGCCATCGGCTGGGGCATCACCAACGAGAGCAAGCGGGTATTAGGCGAGAACTTTCCCCGAGGTGGTGACCTTCATCATCCGCATATGAGTCAGACGAACGGTCATTACGACGGGCGCTACCTGTTCATGAACGACAAAACGGGCTGTCGTATCGCACGCATCCGCTGTGATGTGATGCGCACCGACAAGATCACCAGCATTCCCAATGTAGCGGACGTCCACGGCCTGCGCGTGCAGCGTGAGCCACGCACCGGTTACGTGTTCGCCAACTCGGAATTCAGAGTTCCCAGTCCCAACGACGGCCGTGACCTGGACGATCCGAAGAAATACCAGTGCGTTTTCACGGCGGTGAACGGCGACACCATGGAAGTGGCATGGCAGGTCATCGTCGATGGGAACCTGGACAATACCGATTGCGATTACGACGGCAAATACGTGGCCTCGACCTGCTACAACAGCGAGGGGGCCGTGGATCTTGCCGGCATGATGCAGGGCGAGCGCGACTGGGCCGTCGTGTTCAACATCAAGCGCATAGAGGCGGCAGTCAAGGCCGGCAAATTCAAGACCATCGGCACGTCCAAGGTGCCAGTGGTGGACGGACGCCATGGTTCGGAACTGACCATGTACATCCCGGTCCCGAAGAACCCGCACGGCCTCAATTCCAGCCCGGACGGCAAGTATTTCGCTGCCGCCGGCAAGTTGTCGCCGACGGTCACCCTGATGGCGTGGAGCAAGGTCGACGACTACTTTGCCGGCAAGCTCAAAGATCCGCGTGATGCTGTGGTGGCCGAGCCACAACTGGGCCTAGGGCCATTGCATACGGCTTACGACGGTCGTGGCAATGCGTACACCACGCTGTTCATCGATAGCCAGATCGTAAAATGGAACATCCAGGACGCGATCGACGCCTATGCGGGCAAGAAGGTCAACTACCTGCGCCAGAAGCTCGATGTCGCCTACCAGCCTGGCCACAACCACACGTCGCTGGGCGAAACGCGCGATGCGGATGGCAAGTGGCTGGTATCGCTGAACAAGTTCTCGAAGGATCGTTTCCTGGCGGTCGGCCCACTGCATCCGGACAACGATCAATTGATCGACATTTCCGGCGACCAGATGGTGCTGGTGGCGGATGCACCGGTCTTCTCGGAGCCCCATGATTCCGTGATCATTCCGAGCCGACTCATGGCGGGCAAGATCAAGCGCATTTGGGATCGCAAGGACCCGTTCTTTGCCGAAACC
Organism: Rhodanobacter sp. C01; assembly: GCF_002001045.1. GTDB lineage: Bacteria > Pseudomonadota > Gammaproteobacteria > Xanthomonadales > Rhodanobacteraceae > Rhodanobacter. The sequence goes on from NZ_MUNR01000006.1 coordinate 42,281, forward strand.
GTCGCCCAGGCGACGAAGCACGGCATCGTTTTGGAGAAGGACAGCAAGGTCATCCGCGAGGGCAAGAAGGTCTTTGTCTACATGACCAGCTCTGCGCCGACGTTCGGTCTGAACAGCTTCACGGTGAAGAAAGGCGACGAAGTGACTGTGGTGGACACAAACATCGACGACATCGAGGATCTGACCCACGGATTCTGTCTCAGCAACTATGGCATCAACATGGAGATCAGCCCGCAGGAGACTTCGTCCGTCACCTTCATCGCTGACAAGCCAGGAGTCTACTGGTACTACTGCACGTTCTTCTGCCATGCGCTGCACTTGGAGATGAGAGGCCGGATGTTGGTGGAAGCGTGATGAACGGCTGGATCCGCCGGAGCCTGTGTTCTGGCGGGTCAGCCTCATCCTCAGCTCGAGGTGTCCGTTGAACTTCCGCAGCCTTTGGCCTCTGCTCTTTCTCCTGCTTGCTGCATCTGGTCTCTGCCTGGCGGCGCAAGCGCCGTATTCCCTTGAGAAGACAATCGCCGAGGCGACGGCGGGGACGGTGGTTAACGTACCCGCGGGTGTTCACCATGTGCACCTGCACCTGAACAAGTCGATATCGCTCGTGGGCAGCCCCGGAGCAGTGCTTGATGGTGATGGTTCAGGCGATGTGATACGCGTGTCAGCATCTCATGTGCGTATCAATGACCTGACGATCCGCCACTCCGGTACGGACCTGACCGCGATGAATGCCGGTATCTACATTGACCGTGCGGTGGATGATGTGGGCGTCTCAAACAACAGGATCGAGAACGTGCTGTTCGGTGTCTATCTGGACGGTGCCAACCATGTGGTGGTTAACGCCAACACCATCGTTGGCGTGCCGCAATTGCGCGTGTCGGATCGGGGTGACGGGATTCACCTGTGGAATGACACCGGGTGCACGATTTCCGGGAATGACGTGAGCAAGACCCGGGACGGCATCTACGTCTACGTTAGCCCGGACAACAAGATCGAAAACAACCGGATCCATGACGTGCGCTACGGCGTCCACTACATGTATTCCAAACAGAATTTGTTAGAGGGAAACATTAGCTCCGGCAACACCGCAGGCTTCGCCTTGATGGCATCCGATCATCTGCGAGTCAAAGGCAATCAGGCGTATGACGACATGTCTTACGGGTTCCTGCTCAACTACATCAATTACAGCGAGATTCGCGGCAACGAGGTGCGCAACATCCAGGGACAATTCGATACCGATGGTCAGGTCGTCGACGGTGCCGAGGGCAAGGCAATCTTCGTGTACCTCTCCCAGGGCAATACGATCACGGACAACCTGCTGGAGCGTTCGCGTATCGGCATCCATGTCACCGCAGGTTCTGACCAGAACAATATCTACGGCAATGCCTTCGTCGACAACCAGACCCAGGTCATGTATGTGCAGAACAATTCGGAGGAATGGTCACAGCACCACCGAGGTAATTACTGGAGCAACTATTTGGGCTGGGATCTCAACGGTGATGGCATCGGTGATGTCCCTTACCGGCCTAACGATGGCGTCGATGTACTGCTGTGGAGATATCCGAGCGCACGGGTATTGATGTCGAGCCCCTCGATCCTGCTGATGCGTTATGTGCAGCACGCGTTTCCAGTGTTCACTCCGCCCAGTGTGCAGGACAGCTTTCCTCTGATGAGGATTCCCGAAAACTTGAGAGCGCGAGCAAATGATTAACGCTATTGATATTTCCGCTCTCGGCAAGCAATACAAGGGCGTCGCTGCCTTGGCCGGTGTCTCGGCGACCGTGCCAATGGGTAAGGTGGTTGGTTTGCTGGGCCACAACGGCGCCGGGAAATCGACCCTGATTAAGCTGATCCTGGGACTCATCGCACCGACCAGCGGTCACGTTGAGGTGTTGGGTCAATCCCCATGGGGGAGCAACGCGGTCTCGCTGCGTCGTCGCATCGGCTATCTTCCCGAGAGCGTGGCGTTCTACGGAAACCTCACCGGAAATGAGGTGATCAACTACCTCGCGAGCCTGAAGCGTGCATCGCGGGAACAGGCGAGTAAGCTGCTAGAGCGCGTCGGCATCGCGTATGCCAGGGATCGCCGGGTCTCCACCTATTCCAAGGGAATGAGACAGCGTCTGGGCCTAGCGCAGGCGCTGCTGGCAACTCCCGAACTCGTCGTGCTGGATGAACCCACCGGGGGACTCGATCCGCAGGCTACGCGCGAGCTCTATGACATAGTCGGCGAGTTGCGTGCCGAAGGGCACAGCGTGCTGGTGTCGTCACACGTGCTGGCTGAGCTTGAGCCGCACATCGACAGCGCTCTGATCTTGCGCCAGGGCCAGCTGCTCGCGGCGGGCAGCGTTGGCGATCTTCGCCGGCAGTCAGGGTTGCCCGACATCGTCGTGGTGCAGCTGAAAGACGCTGCCGATCCGGTCGCCTTTGCTCGGGGACTGGATACATTCGCGCTGACACACGATGTGCGGTTCGACGGCCTGTTCGAGATCCAGATCGCCGAAGGGGGCAAGCTGGCCCTGCTGCAACGGCTTGTAACAGACCCTGCTGTCGAGGACATTGTGGTCAAAGAGGCATCGCTGGCGCGCCTGTATGACTATCTTGGCGCAGGCACAAAACAGCAGGGGAAGCAAAAGCCATGAGCAGCATCCTGATCATTGCCAGGAAGGAGTTTCGCGACGACTTCCGCAATCGCTGGACGATTGCCGTGGCGTTGCTGTTCGCCGTGCTGGCCCTAAGCATTGCCTACTTTGGAGGCGCCGCGGCCGGCAAGATAGGCTTTACCTCGTTCGACGCGACTTTGGCCAGCCTGACCACGCTGGCGGCCTTCGTGATTCCGTTGATCGGCCTGTTGATCGCCTATGACATGGTGGTTGGCGAACAGGACAACGGCACTCTGTTACTGGTACTCAGCTACCCGATATCGAGAGTCGAACTGGTCGCAGGCAAGTTCGTGGGTCACTGCTGTGCGCTGGCGACGGCTACCCTGGTGGGGTTCGGCGTGGCGGTGGTGATCATTCAGATCATGCAGCCCGAGGCGCGAACCTCAGGGGCCTGGCTCAACATGGGGAATTTCGTGCTCAGCGCTTCAATGCTCGGGGCAAGCTTCGTCGCATTGGCCAGCGTGATCAGCGTGATTACCCACGACAAGGCGCGTGCGGCAGGCTTGGCCCTGGTGACTTGGTTGGGCACGGTGATCATTTTTGACCTCTGCCTGCTGGCCATCCTGGTCTTCAGCGGCGGCAACGAGTGGGAGCAATCTCTCTTCCCACATTTGCTCTACCTGAATCCGATCGACGTCTTTCGGCTGATCAACCTGACCACGCTCGGATCGGGCAGCGGCAACGAGCTGTTCATGGGAATGACGGCGACCCACGTGTATCGCCCTTGGGTGCTCTACCTGGTCATGTTGCTGTGGATTGTCATTCCGTTTGAGCTGGCGCAGTTTCTGTTTCGTCGAAAGGAGGTATGAAAATGCACACGTCGCGCCCGCGCTGCAAGGGGAAGGGCGGGGCCCTCGAGTTCTTGTTGGTAGCCTTTGTTGTCCTTTCATTGGCTGCTTGTGAGAGCAGGCAAGCGCCAGCACCACAGGTCGCGGTGGACATCCATAAAGGCGATGTCTGCGCGGTCTGTGGGATGTACATCGAGGCCGGCCCCGGGCCGCGTGGGGAGGCCTATGTTCAGGGTGACAAGTTCCCCCTGAAATTCGGCTCAACCCGTGATTTCTTTGCCTATATCCTGCAACCGGAAAACATGACAAGGCTGCAGCATCTGCTGGTGCAAGACAGCGCCCGAATCAATTGGCAGCACCCCTCCAACGAGGCCAATACGTTTGTCGATGCGCGTAAGGCCTACTACGTGGCTTGGCAACCACTGAGTGGCTTGATGGGACCAACGTTTGCATCGTTTGCCTCCAGGCAGGATGCCGAGGCATTCGTTAGCAAGCACGGCGGAGAAGTATTGCGATTTCCCGACGTGACTCCCGAGCTGACCTCGATGCTTGGGTATAGCTGCCCGACTCAAGGCTCACCGGAATTTGCCTTGGCCAAAGCTTGTATTAGGCCACCTCATTCTGCTGATTCGCCGTGGGCTAAGCAGGAAGAACTCCCTGATCTGCTGCGCATGTCGAACTCTGCTCCGCATGAGATTGATTCAGGGCAGCGAAAGAGGCAGCTCCCTCTGCTTGACGGGAAATCGCACTGACATAGAAGGTACCTCTGTTGCGTGCGAACGCTAGGCTGATGCAATGGCGGCAGTATTCTGCCTGGTTACCGTCGGCTCGCTGACGTCAAATGCCTATTAGATTGGCGAGTGGCCTATTCGCGAATTCTTTCAATCTTGAACATTTGGCATCGAATCATCCTTGTAGTCGTGGTTGTGTTGGTTTTTGATGCAAGCAAGTTGAGCCGTATGGGCCGGATTTGGGGTCAGCTATTCGGAGGCTTAAGAAAAACATGAATGGTGAGGAAGGGCGGGATCTTGGGGCGCAAGACCAGTTGGCGGCATAGGCTCTGTCTGAAAGCAGTGTTGGACAAGACAATCGTGGAAGCATCAGCAAGCCTTAGGGGTGTCTGATGTTTGTTGCCAATATTGGCAAACTGATTTTTCTTGTGTTGATTGCGCTGATCGTTCTTGGCCCCGAAAGCGGCCCATCGCAGCGCACGCCGTAGGTGAGGCTATGCGTCGAACGCGGGCGGCTGGAATAGCGTTCGTGCCGAGCCCTGGTGAACCTATTCTAACGAAGCTTCGCCGTACGTTACGCGGATGCAGTTCGAGAAGCACCGGCAAGCCGATCCGACCAAACAAGCCGCCACTGATCACGATTATGAGGTGGAAAATTTAGGAGCAAGGTCAACCAGCAGCAGACCCTAGAGGTACTCGATTCAGCGAAAGTCACACGGGATCGTTGACCACATCGAGTGCACGTTTGGTCAAGCGGTGTGTTCGCTAGCGACAGTCAGGCGAATCTGACGATCTTCACGCAAGTGAGATGCCGTCGTCAGTCGGTATCGCACAAGTTGCGCTGCGGTTGAAATTCCAAAGATATTGCTGTGGTTTGATCTGCATCAATGGGACTACGCCCTGTGTGGACCAGGATATGCACATTCTCTGAGATGTGCGATGAGCAGTGAAAATGTGAAAATTCACGTCATAGGCCATAGTGTGCTGACAGCGTTGGGTTGGGTTCCGCTCGAGCTATCTCGTGTGGATCGCGCGCGTGCGGATTTGCTCACTCAGCAGAAAGGTAAGGTCACGGTCGAATATTGCGATCTGACTTCTGGCAGGACATGCGAGAGGCTCCTATGAGCGCAGCACAGCCGTTCTCGGCATTGGAGTCACGCGACCACACGCTGGATGCTTGCTTTCTTGGTCCCTATGGTGAGAACGACGCACTTTTGGAAAGGTTGATCGTGGAGTTCCTGCGCGACCACGTGTATTGGCGGCGCAATTTTCATCCGGAGGATCCACCGGCTATTGCCACCGGCGCAGCCCAACACCCCGACTACCTCGCTTTTGAATCGCGCATGCGTCGCGAGCTCCATCTTTTGTCCGCGGCACTGAAGAAATCAGTGCCGTTCCACAGCCCTCGTTACATCGGGCATATGGCTTCGGACCTTCTGTTACCAGGGCTGGCAGCACAGATACTGACGCTGCCGTACAACCCCAATAACGTCAGCGAGGACGCTGCGCCGGTCACGGTTGATATGGAGGTGCAGGTTGGACTTCAACTGGCACGCATGCTCGGTTATCCGCACGATCCGGTGCAGCCGGCCTGTGCCTTCGGGCATCTGACCTCGGGCGGTACGTTGGCGAACTACCAGGCGCTGCGACTCGCACTTGCGCTAAAGGCATTCCCGGTTGCGCTTCGTGCGGCGCGTGTGCCGCAACTTGAATTGCCACCAGATGATTGGAGCGCCTTCAATCTTTCTCATGCTGATGGCATCGCAGTTCTGGAAGCGTGGCAAACCTGGCTGGCGGCGCAGCCGCCGACCGAGCGGGCGCACTGGCTGAAACGAGTGGACGATGAGCGCGTCGAACAACGCGGTCTGGTCGGCTTCTTCGCCGCGCACCCGCAGCTGCGCGTGCCACTAGTGCTGGCGCCGGTAACCGCGCACTACTCATGGAGCAAGGGGCTGAAGCTCCTAGGCCTCGGGCGCGACCAATTGGAGCTTCTGCCGACCCGAGGCATGCGGTTGGATCCTTCTGCATTGCGGGGCACCCTGGAACGCTGCGTCCGCATCCGGCAGCCGGTGCTGATGTGCGTGGCAGTGTTAGGCAGCACAGAGTACGGCACGATTGATCCGATAGATGAGGTTCTAGCTGCACGCACGGAAGCTCAAGCACATGGGCTCGGCTTTTCGGTACATGTGGATGCAGCTTGGGGTGGCTACTTGGCCACGTTGTTCCGTAACGAGAATGGCACCCTGCGCAGGCGAGAAGAGGTAGCCACTGAGTACGTACAGTTCCCAACGCCAGCGGTGCATGCGGCATTTGCCGCACTGGGCGACACTGACTCGGCTACAGTAGATCCGCACAAGCTTGGTTACTTACCCTACGGCACGGGCGCCTTCATTTGCCGTGACCATCGCGCGATGGCGTTGCTGGCCGAGCGCGCTGACTACGTGTTCCATACCAGCACGCCCAGCGACTACCTGGCTCGTTACCGTAGCCTCGGCCAGTTCATTCCAGAAGGTTCCAAGGCTGGCGCGGCGGCGGCCGCGGCGTATGTGACCCACAAGGTACTGCCGCTGGATCACCGCCATTTCGGCCGCTTGCCGCGCGCCACCATACGTGCCGCCGAGGCGTTCTACGCACGTGCGCAGCGGTTTGCACTGGATCTGGCTGACTGCGTGCACGCGCTGGTGCCGTTCGCGCCGGACAGTAACTTGGTCTGTCTTGCGCTCAATCCGCGCGGCAACACATCGCTGGCTGGTGCCAATGCATTCGTCGGTGCGCTGCACGACACCTTGCGCTGTGATCCAGGCCAGCCGCTGCAATTGAAGGAATTCTTCGGCTCGGTAACCAGTCTGCGGCCGGAGGAGCTGGGGCTGGTGGAGACGGCACGCATTCTCAATGCCTTGGGGTTGGATCTGGCTACTCTCAATCATGACGGCGAAAACAGACGCCTGCTGATACTGCGTCATACGCTGATGAACCCGTACCTGATCGATCATGAGAACGGCATCAGTTATATCGATCGCTACTTTGAATTCCTCGGCCGGCGCGTGCAGTCGCTGACCGTTACTGACGCCTCTCGCCCGACGTTGATCAGGAAGGCGGGCATTGGATAGGATCCTGAAATTGGTCAATCCACAACGCGAGTTCGAACGATGCTGGGTGCACAACGCGCTGGCGAAGCTGGCGCAGGAGTCGGCCCGCTCGGCCGACACGCATCTACTCAAGCTTAACTTCCCCGGCTTTCACGGAATCGACTTCTACTTTAAGGACGAAGCCGCGCACCCCTCCGGTAGCCTCAAGCACCGGTTGGCACGCTCGCTGTTCCTGTACGCACTGTGCAATGGCCGACTGTGCGAAGGGCAAACCGTGGTCGATGCCTCCTCTGGCAGCACTGCAATTTCGGAAGCATGGTTCGCGCGATTGCTTGGACTACCGTTCATCGCAGTGATGCCAGAGGGTACTGCGCCAGGCAAGATCCGCGACGTGCATGCGCTCGGAGGCGAGTGCGACCTCGTCAATGACCCGTCGCAGGTACATGAGCGGGCGATTGCGCACGCGAAGCGCGGCGCCTGTCATCTTGACCAGTTCGGCCTGGCCGAGCGGGCTACCGACTGGCGTGGCAACAACAATATCGCAGAATCGATCATCGGCCAGCTCGTTTTGGAGCCCAGACCGGTGCCAGCGTGGATCGTCTGTGGTGCCGGAACTGGTGGTACCTCCGCCACCATCGGGCGCTACCTGCGCTACCGTCGGCTCTATACGCAGCTGTGCGTAGCCGAGCCGACGGGCAGTGGCTTTGTGCATGGCTGGCGCAGCCGGGATCCCAACGTCAGGGCAAGCCAGCCGACGTTGATCGAAGGCATTGGCCGGCCACGGGTAGAGCCAGGATTTTTGTTTGATTTGGTCGATCGGGTGATCGAGGTACCCGATGCCGCCTCGATCGCCGCCGCTTGGCTTCTGGAGGAGCTGTTTGGCCATCGCTACGGAGGCTCGTCCGGTACAAATTTGGTTGCTTGCCTGAAGCTTGCCGCATCGATGAGGGCCCACGGCGAACATGGCAGCATTGTCAGCCTGCTGTGCGACCGTGGTGAACGTTACGCGCAGACGCTGTTCGATCGAAAGTGGCTGGCCGCACGTGGTATCGATATTTCGACGTGGGACGCCGCACTGCGCTCTACCCTGCAAGATGGCCGCTGGCGCATCCCGGGCAATGGCGCGATATGAAACGCAATCAATACGTCTACATGCTGCCTGCCGTCATATGCCGCCGCGCCGATTCGAGAAAGCCGACATGTCGTTAGCCAACTTAGGCTTTGGCCGCTTCGGCAGGACCCTGTGCGATCTGCTCATCTACGATGTGCAGGATGGGCGTGCCTATGATTCCTGTATGGCGCTGCCTGCTAGGCCTGCCGAGGCCTCCGCAGCCGAGGAGGAGCGCGTGCGCTTGCTGGCCGAGCTGGAATTGATCCATCAGCAACTCATAGATCATGCCAGTGATGAGAGTCTGGCCATTCCCCAGCCACCGCAGGCATCGCCGTGAGCTTTCACAACCTGCGTAGCTTTCTCTCGCGACTGGAGGGAGATCGACAGCTAATCCGTGTGAATGAAGCGATTGATCCGTACCTGGAATCAACCGCGCTTAGCGAGCGCGCACTACGCGAAGGTGGCCCGGCATTGTTGATGGAGCGGCCGCTGGGTGCTTCGCACGCGCTGCTTGGCAATCTGTTTGGCCATCGCTCAAGGATCGAGACAGCGTTGGCCGGAAGGCCATTAGCATCCCTGCGTGAATTGGGGCAGCTTCTGGCTTCGATCAAGGAGCCGCGCTGGCCATCCAGTCTGCGCCAAGCCCTGGCGACATGGCCGGAGCTGGCGCAACTAGCCCACGTCGCACCTCAGTACGTGCATGAGGCTGCCTTCGAGTACGAAGGTGTAGAAGGCGGCGACATCGACCTCTCGCGCCTGCCAATCCAGCATTGCTGGCCCGGGGATGCAGGGAAGCTGATCACGTTCGGCCTAGTGGTCACCCGTGGCACGCGCAAGGCACGGCAGAATGTGGCGATCTACCGGCAGCAGGCGATCGGAACGAATCGAGTAATCATGCGTTGGCTGCCGCATCGTGGGGGTGCGCTGGACTATGCCGACTGGGTTGCCTCGCATCCGGAGCGCCCATTCCCTGTGCTGGTGGCGGTCGGGGCTGATCCGGCGACAATGCTGGCGGCGGTGGCGCCGGTGCCAGACACGTTGTCTGAATTCGAATTCGCCGGTTTGCTACGTGGCCAGCGCACCCGCGTATGGCGCAGCGAGCTGACCGGCCTTGATGCGCCGGCCGGTGCCGAAATACTGTTGGAGGGTTTCATCTACCCGGGCGACACCGCGTTGGAGGGGCCGTTCGGTGACCACACGGGCTACTACAACGCGCAAGATCACTTTCCCGTATTCACGATCGAACGCATGCGCTTGCGCCGGGACGCGATCTACCATGGTAGTTATATGGGACGCGCGCCGTACGATGAGCCATCTGTGCTATCGATGGCGTTGAACGATATCTTCGTGCCGATTCTGCAGAAGGTATTTCCGGAGATCGTCGATTTCTTCCTGCCGCCGGAAGCATGTTCCTATCGCATCGCGGTGGTCAGCATCCGCAAACAGTACGCTGGTCACGCACGGCGAGTGATGATGGGCGTGTGGTCCTATCTGCGCCAGTTTACGTATACCAAGTTCGTGATCATCACTGACGACGACATCGACGTACGCGACTGGTCGGCCGTGATCTGGGCAATTTCCACCCGTGTCGATCCAGCACGCGACACGATGCTGGTCGAGAATACTCCGATCGACTATCTGGATTTTTCGAGCCCTTCCGCCGGCATCGGCTCGAAACTCGGTCTCGATGCGACCAACAAATGGCCGTCCGAAACGGTGCGTACATGGAGTAGGCCGATCGTGCCGGATGCCGCCGTTGCACAGCGCATTGACGTGATGTGGGCCGCAATGCAGGCCACCCGCGTGGCCGGTTAGGCGTCGCAGGCTTCCAGCTCAAGGGCTCGCAGTGGGCGTAGCGGTCCGCGAGCTCGACCTGCATTGTGCGGTAGGGTGCTTCCACTGGCCATGGCGGAGTGCCAACCATGCCCACTGTGAAAGTACCGACTGTGCCGAACCGCAGCGACGTCGGCGAGCATGAGTTTCACCAAGCCAACTACCCTATCTGATGACCATGCCCGATTTGACGCACATCAAGGCAACTGCTACCTGCACGCGCCATGATGCGGTCTGTTCGATTTCCCAAGGTGCGTGCGTATGCAACTGGTCTGTCCCGCAGGCAATTTGCCGGCATTGCAGGCGGCAATTGATGCCGGTGCGGATGCGGTCTACGCGGGCTTTCGCGATCAGACCAACGCGCGTGCCTTCCCTGGTCTCAATTTTAGTGACGAAGAGCTGAGTGCAGGGATCGACTACGCGCATGCGCGTAGTCGCAAGGTCTATCTGGCGCTCAACACCTATCCAGATAGCGTACGGCTGGCGCACTGGCAGGCGGCTGTGGACAAGGCGGCGGAATTTGGTTGCGATGCGATCATTGCGGCTGAGATGGCGGTGCTCGACTACGCCACACGTACCCATCCAGGGCTGGCGCGACATCTATCGGTGCAGGGTTCGGCTACCACTGCGCCCGCGTTGCACTACATGTACGAGCGCTTTGGCATCAGTCGTGCCGTATTGCCACGGGTACTTTCTATCCAGCAGGTGGAGCGACTGTGCATGAATTCGCCGGTGCCTTTGGAAGTCTTCGGATTCGGCAGTCTATGCATCATGGTTGAGGGGCGCTGTCAGCTGTCGAGCTATGTCACTGGTGCTTCGCCGAACCGTCACGGCGTGTGTTCGCCGGCCAGCTTTGTACGCTGGGAGGAGGAGCAAGACGGCCGACGCAGTGTCCGCCTGAACAAGGTGCTGATTGACCGATTTGAGCCCGCGGAGCCAGCGGGCTACCCCACAGTGTGCAAAGGACGCTTTGACGTCGGCGGTGAGGTATTTCACGCACTTGAGGAGCCGACCAGTCTCAATACCTTGGAGTTGCTTCCTCGGCTCGCTCAGGCAGGGGTGACGGCTCTGAAGATCGAGGGCCGCCAACGCGGTGTGGCCTACGTGAGTTCGGTCACTCGCACTTGGCGTGATGCACTGGATCGTTACCACAGATCACCGCAGGACTGGCAGCTGCAAGCGGACTGGCGACGCTCGCTGTCAGCACATGCCGAGGGTCACCAGACCACGCTCGGCCCCTATCACCGTCATTGGCACTGAACCGATGAATACGATGAAACTAAGCTTGGGACCATTACAGTATTTTTGGCCCCGCGAGCGCACTTTGGCCTTTTACCGTGAGGCAGCGCAATGGCCCATTGATATCATCTATCTCGGTGAGACCGTATGTAGCAAACGGCGAGAGATGAGCACTGGGGGCTGGATCGCACTGGCTGCGGAACTTAGCGAGAGCGGTAAGCAAGTCGTGTTGTCATCATTGGCACTGATCGAAGCCGAATCTGAACTCGGCGCACTAAAACGGTTGGTCAGTGACGGTAACTGCTGGATCGAGGCGAACGATCTCTCCGCAGTGCAGTTGTGCCGCGAGCGTGGCGTGCCCTTCGTTGCCGGTCCATCGCTCAATGTCTACAACCATCGAGCACTCGCATTACTGATGGAAGATGGTCTGCATCGCTGGGTTCCTGGCGTGGAGCAGGGCGAAGTGCTGTTGCGTGAGCTTCGCGCGGCGATGCTCGCTGAGAACCTCACGATGCCGGAACTTGAGGTGATAGCGTTTGGTCGATTGCCACTGGCTTACTCAGCGCGCTGCTTCACCGCGCGTGCCCTAGATGTTGGCAAAGATCAATGCGATTTTCGTTGTATTGAATACCCCGATGGCATGCCGCTGGCCACTCGCGAGGGTAGACCGTTCCTACGCATCAACGGCATCCAGATCCAGGGCGAGGAAGTCACCGATCTCGGTCCCCAGTTGCCTGCACTTCGCGAACTTGGCGTCGACGTGCTTCGTTTATATCCGCAAGTTAGTGGCATGGCCGATGTCGTGGCGCACTTTCACCTTGCGCGTCGCTCGCCAGTGGCGCCGCCGCGGATCGGTATACGCAACGGCTACTGGCACGGCGAGCCGGGAATGCAGATGCTCCACACCGCTGTCTGAGGGCAGCGGTGTGGGCAGGCGCAATCTTCTCGTCGATCAAAACGCGTAAAGCAGCACTGCAAAGAAATGGCATGTTGTGCCGGCAAGGACAAACAGATGCCAGATGAAATGGCTGTATCGAATCCTACCGTCTAGCACGAAGAACACCACGCCCAGGGTATAAGCCAAACCGCCAGCTCCGAGCCAAAGCAGTCCATTTGCCGACATGTGTAGCCACAGCGGCCGGATGGCGATCATCACCACCCATCCCATGGCGACGTACATAAGGGTGGACACGCGTGGAAATCGCGGACCTACCATGGCCTTGAACACCAGCCCCGCCAGAGCCAGGCTCCAGATTACGCCGAGCATGGTCCAACCCCAGCCTCCGTGAAGCACGCCCAAGGTGATTGGCGTATAGGTTCCAGCGATCAGCAAATAGATGGCTGCGTGATCCAGCGCTCGGAAGATGGCCTTGAGCCGTTGGTGTGAGATTGCGTGGTAGAGGGTTGAAGCAAGATAGAGCAGGACGGCGCTGCTGCCGAATATCGCCGCTCCCACGATCGCCGAGATGCCACCCACGTGCTGCGCATGAATGACCAGGATGGGTAGGGCGGCGATAGCCAGCAACAAGCCAAATCCGTGACTGAGACTGTTGGCGATTTCCTCGCCGAGGGTTTGGTGCCGCGTGATGGCGCTGACTGACGTTCGTGGCATGTGATATTGGCCCTTGCTATGAATTTCAAAATGAATCTATTTGTGCGGCACGGAAGGGACAGATCTGATATCAGAGTCCCTGTCATCAGCCGGGTTTGGAGCGCAGCTCATCGGCTCGACTGAGCTGCCGCCACCGTAGCGATCGCCAGATTTCAGCAAATGCAAATGGTAGGGATAGTCTTGCAAGGGGTGACACGTGGGTGCCCCCGCCCAGGCAGCTGATAGCTGTCAAACCCGCGCAAATACCAAGCTAGCGTTGGTGCCACCGAAGCCGAAGCTGTTGGACATCACGGTGTTCAACGTCGCCTGACGCGTCTCTCGCAGGATGGGAAATCCCTCGACGCGCGGATCAAGCTCGACGATGTTGGCGGACCCTGCCATAAAGCCATCCCTGAGCATCAATAGGCTGTAAATTGCCTCATGCACGCTCGCCGCGCCGAGCGAGTGCCCCGTCAAAGCCTTGGTTGAGGAGATTGCCGGTACGGATTCTCCGAATACCTCGCGGACAGCCCTCAATTCCACAATGTCGCCCATCTGGGTGGCGGTGCCGTGGGTGTTGAGGTAGTCGATTGGCAACGTCACGCCCTGCATTGCCATCCTCATGCAACGCACTGCGCCTTCGCCTGATGGCGACACCATATCGGCTCCGTCCGAGGTCACCCCATAGCCGACCAGTTCGGCATGGATGCATGCTCCCCGCGCCTTTGCATGCTCGTATTCCTCCAGCACCAGCATGCCGCCACCGCTGGCGATGACGAAGCCGTCGCGACCCGCATCGTAGGGGCGCGATGCGGTTTGCGGCTCGTCGTTATAGTTACTGGACAAAGCGCCCATCGCATCGAACTGCGCGGTCATACCCCAGTTCAGTTCTTCGCCGCCACCAGCAAACATTACATCCTGCGCACCATGACGGATCAGGTCTGCTGCCGCGCCAATGCAATGGCCCGAGGTGGCACATGCCGCGGCGATCGAGTAGCTCAGGCCGAGAATGCCGAAAGCGGTGGCGAGTGTTGCTGACACTGTGGAACACATCGTGCGGGGTACCATGTATGGACCGATCTTACGTACACCCTTCTCGCGCAGAAGGTCAGCAGTCTCAATCTGCCACTGTGCTGAGCCACCGCCGGAGCCGGCGATCACACCGCTGCGCGGATGGCATATCTGTTCGATGGCAAGACCAGCATCGGCAATGGCCGCTCGCATCGCCACGTACGCATTGGCCGCTGCATCACCCATGAAGCGTTTCAACTTACGGTCTATCACCGCATTGAGATCGATCTGCGGCACGCCGGCGATTTGGCTGCGTAAGCCGCGAACGGCATATTCTGGAACGGCGCGAATTCCGCTGCGTGCTTCGCTCAGTGCGCAAGAGACAGCATCCGCGGCGTTGCCAAGGCAAGACACGATGCCCATGCCGGTTACCACTACGCGGCGCATCAGAAGCCCTCCGTCGACTGGAACAGGCCAACTCGCATGTCGGTGGCTACGTATATAAGCCGGTCATCGACATACGTTTTGCCATCTGCAATCACCATGGACAGCTTTCCACGTAGCACTCGGCGGATATCGATCTCATAGCGGATTAACTTTGCACTCGGCAATACCTGTCCGGAAAACTTCACTTGGCCCACGCCAAGCGCCCGACCGCGACCGGGCTCACCCAGCCATGGCAGGAAGAACCCACTGAGTTGCCACATCGCGTCCAAGCCAAGACAGCCTGGCATCACAGGGTCACCGTCGAAATGGCAGCCGAAAAACCACAGGTCAGGCCGGACATCCAGCTCTGCAAGGATGACGCCCTTGTCGGAAGCGCCACCATGTTCATCAATACGGGTGATGCGGTCGAACATCAGCATGGGTGGCGACGGTAGACGAGCGTTGCCGGGACCAAAAAATTCACCGCGGGCACAGGCAAGCAGTTGAGCGTAGTCGAACGAAGAAGGTCGGTTCATGGCCATGTTTGCAGAGGAAGACCTAACCAGTCTGCGAGGCTTTCCACCCGGGCACCATGACGCTGGTCAAGGGGGTGCAAACATACGCCAGCGTCTGTTTTAGGCGTGCGGCACAATCGCGCAGTCAAGCTGGCATGACGGCATCGGTGCGATAGTGAGCCCCGAGACTGTGAGTGCGCGATAGGGCTGCCTCAAGCACCCGTTGTGCGAGGCGAGCCTGCCAACCTTCATCGGCCCAAGCCAGACATGCCTTCAGCGCGTTCTGCAAGCCAGTTGCCTCACGTTCCGGTCCTGCGGTCTGCCATAGCAACATGCGCAGAGCTTCCAGCCGCGACTGTGGCAGGCTCGCGGCACGCCCAACCCAGCGATATGGACCGCTGCTTGCTGCTCGCAAATCCATGGTGGCCAACATCAAACCCAGGCGTTGACCACACAGCACGCCTTCGAGCAGCGAGTTGCTGGCCAGTCGGTTAGCGCCATGCACGCCGCTGCAGGCTACCTCACCGACGGCATACAAACCGGGCACACCTGTACGGCCATCTGCATCTGCCGCAATTCCGCCCATATGGAAATGAGCCACTGGCGTCACCGGGATCGGCTGCAGTCGTGGATCGATGCCTTCGGCAAGACATGCCGCCAAGACGGTGGGAAAGCGCCGCTCCCACTCACCATCCACTTCGCGTGCATCCAACCATGCGGAGCCGTCATCGCGGCATGCCTGCCACACGCGACGGGCCACCACATCGCGCGGTGCCAAATCACCCAGCGGATGTTGATCGGCCATCAACAGCTGACCGGTAGCGCCGTACAGACGCGCGCCGGCACCGCGCAGGGCCTCGGTGATCAGCGGCAAACAATGGACGCCCGCAACGTTAAGCGCGGTCGGATGAAATTGAACGAACTCGAGGTCGCGAGTTCGCGCGCCGGCGGACATGCCTAGCGCCAAACCGCTGCCGTCTGCACCGGGAGGATTACTGGTGCGCGCATACAACGCACCGATACCACCGGTGGCCAGCACAACTGCGGCGGCCTCCATTTCATGCCGATGGCCGCGCGTATCGTGGGTACACACGCCGCAGACAGCATCGCCGCGCAGCAGTAGTCCATCCACGTCCATATCGCCGCGCCACTGGATATGGGATGACTGTTGCGCGCGTTGACGTAACGCCTGAACTAGCGCCACACCACTGGCATCACCGCCTGCATGCACGATCCGTGCGGCAAGATGTCCGCCTTCGCGGCCAAGGTGCAGATGTCCGTCCGCATCTCGGTCGAATGCAACGCCCTGCGCCTGCAGCCAGCCGATGGCCGCCGGTGCCTGCGAGCAAAGCCACTGCACCATCGCAGCATTATTGTGGTGCGCCCCGGCGGTGAGTGTGTCGAGGGCATGCATGGCGGGGCTGTCACTTGGATCAAGAGCGGCAGCGATACCGCCTTGCGCCAGCGCGCTGGCCGTGCCGCTGCCATCATGTGCGCGGCAAAGCAGGCGTACCGGCGTTGGCGCCAACGCCAGCGCTGTGGTCAGTCCGGCTACACCACCACCCACCACCACTACAGGTGGCCTTGCGCGCGTCATATCGTTTCCTGCCGGCCTATCGCAAGCATCCGCATCAGTGCCGTCCTGGCCCGTACAGCGATGTCAGTGGGTACCCTGACCTCATGCCGCAGGTCGCGCAGACAGGTGTAGATTTTCTGCAGGGTGATTCGCTGCATGTGCGGGCAGAGGTTGCATGGCTTGATGAATTCGGTGGCTGGGAACTGTGCACGCAAGTTGTCCGCCATTGAACATTCAGTGATCAGTGCCACGCGTTCCGGCCTTTCCTTAGCCAGCCAGCGAACCATCGCGCTGGTAGAGCCGACGAAATCGGCCTCAGCCCATACCTCTGGGGGGCACTCGGGGTGTGCTATCAGTTTGGCGTGGAAGTATTCGCGTGCGTGCCGAGCCTGTTGTGCAGTAAATTTTTCGTGTACCTCGCAGCGGCCGGTCCACAGCAACAGCTCCACCTTGGTCTTGCTCGCGACGTAATTTCCAAGGAAGCGGTCGGGCAGGAAGATCACCTGGTTCGTTCCCATCGCCTCTACTACTTCAACCGCATTGGCCGAAGTGCAGCAGGCATCAGACTCAGCCTTCACTTCAGCCGAAGTGTTGACATAGCTAACTACAGGTACTCCAGGATATTTCGCTCGCAAGGCGCGCACGTCAGCAGCGGTGATCGACGCAGCTAGTGAACAACCGGCCTCTAGATCAGGTATCAAGACCGTCTTTTCCGGGGCCAGGATCTTTGCGCTCTCAGCCATGAAATGGACTCCGCACAGCACAATCAGGCGGCCCTCACAGTCCGCCGCCGCCTGTGCCAGTGCGAGCGAGTCGCCGGTGACGTCTGCCACGCCGTGAAAGATCTCAGCTGACTGATAGCTGTGCGCCATGATCACGGCGCCACGCTGTTTCTTCAGCCGGTTGATAGCCTCGATCCAGGGTAGGTGAAATGGCCATTCAAGGCAGGGCACCAAGTGTTCGAGGCGTGCACCGAGTTCGGCATATTCATGCTCAAGTGCGTCACGCCAGATAGGCAATGGCAACGTGTCGGGGTCGGTCATGGCGATCCGCAGAGGGAATGTAGGAGAAACACGTGCCGCAGCAACCTGTCAGGCTGCCTCACGTCGATGCGCCGCCCGGGCGGCGCGCGTGAAGCGGGCGCTCCGGTTCAGCAAAATGCGCAGGCCGAGCGGTATCGCCTCCCACGGTAGCCGGTCGAGCATATTGCGCGCCGTAAGACCAAGCTCCGTGTCGCCAGTGAGTACCAGCCGGCGTTGGAAGAAGAGCGTGTCGGCGTCTTCCAGCCGGCAGGCCAGTAACAACAAGTCCGCGACGCTACCGCGCACACTGGCCTCTGGCGCGTCATTGGTCACACGCAAACGTCCTTCACGTAACTCCAGCACCCAGCGGATACGCAGGTCGCTCACCTCGATGGCTAGTCGTCGTCCAAGCATGAAGTCGAGTGCGCCCACGCGCAAAGGAGTGGCAAGTACATGCGCCATCCCTGCCTCGAGTAAAGTGTGCTGCCAGCGCGATGGCGCGACATGCAGCAGCGGAGCTATCCTCTGTGGTGGCGGCAACAGGCGCAGCAGACGTGGAGCAAGGGAGGATAAATGTGGGGGGCTAGGCATAGTGGACGCCATTATTGAAGCAGAGTCGCGAGCACCGCTCTGATCCACGTCAACAATCAATCCTTGCTGGCGACAAGCATCGCCGATGGCCAGGTCCAGTAGATCCTCTGCGGTGGACGATGGCAGATTGAGTCGCGCTGCTAGTTTCTGCGCACGGTCGCGTACCCGACGCTCCCGCGCCGGATCGCGCAGTGGTACTCCCGCACGTGGCTTGAGAGCCGCCACCACGTGCACCATCCGACGGCGTGCGGCCAGCAGAAGAATTAAGCCGTCATCGACACGATCAATCACGGCGCGCGCCCGCGACAGGGCGAAATGCTCAGGAAGATGTCGATACATCGACCGTCTCCCCGGTGGCGGCCGCTGGCAGCGCTAACAGCGCTCGTGCTGCCGGAAGCACCTTGTCCAGATAGACGCGTCGTGCTTCGGTGGCATCGAAATCGGCATGCTGGCGTTTCTTTACGCCATAGTCGGACAGAACTAGATGTGTGTCGGCCACCACGCCCGCGTTGGTCAGACAGGCCGAGGCACATTTTAGTATGCAGCCGTCGAGCGCGAGGATGCGTCGCCCGCTTTGTGCGGTGCGGACCAGTCCAGTCACGCCGCCACCAACGCCGGCGATGCACGACATCTCCGCGACGCCTGCGCGGTCCAGTTGCAGTGCGAGGTGATTGGCCATCTGTGCCGCACTGGAACAGCCAGAGCAGGAATAGACGAGCGGCGGCCTACCAGTCATGGATGATCCTCCATATTAAGCAGAAAGCGGTTTGCGCGTCGGCGCACGCCATCAAGAGTTAGCCAAAGGCAAAGCCATGCCAGTAGCATCGCCAGCCCGGCTGAACGCGCCAGCCAAAGGCGTGGCCACAACACAGCCGCTGGTAGCAGAAATGCCTGCGGCAGTTGCGCCAGCAGCACACGGGCCTTGTCCAATTCAGGCAGAAGCCGTTGTATGCCGGGTATCCGCACGCCACGACTGACACGACGGTGTAAGGCGATCCAGCCGAGAAAGGCCACAATCTCCAGCAACATACCGTTCACCAGCAATGGCAGGGCGATACACAGCCCCAATGCGCCAGCCAATAATTCGTTCCGTGTATCCCAGAGAAGGATAAGCGCGGTAATCGCTAGTGCGCCCAGTCCGGCCTGCCAACTCCAAAGCAAGGGTCCTCGCCGTGACCGCGGCGCCCGCCATTGCAGCCACAGTGCAGAGCAAGTAAACAGCAGTGCATGGATAGCTAGTGCTAAGCGTAGCCATGAGGCATCGTCGCGTAGCAGCCGTAGCCACGCCCCAGCGAGCAACGCCAACAGCAGGCTCATCAGCCATGCAGCTTGTGCCGCCGCCGGTACCACGGAAGTTCCCTGGAACATGGGCATCACTACGCGCGCCACGCTGGCGATCAGCAGTACGGTCCACCCCAGTAATCCCCAGCTTGCATGCACGTCGACCAGCGCAGCTAGCGGTATCTCCAACCAGCCACCAAGACCCAGTGCCAGGCAACCGCCAAGCAATGCTGTAGACAAAGCAAACACCAGTGATACGCCAATACCTGCCCGCAAAAGACGTTGGCCAACAGCCGAGAGCGTGCCCGGCAAAGTCATCGCGCATAGCAGCACGAATGTTGTCGGAAGCAGCACGCCAGCAGCCAGAAGGCCGAGGCGCCAACCAGCAAGCAGTCCCGTCATCAGCAGGGCTAGGCCGAGATTGAACAGTACGTGCAACCAAGGCCCGAGCGATGTACTGCCACGCACGTGTACGCCAGCCGCTGCCGGCAGGAATTGCAACACGCTGCCGAACATCGCATTGCCGAGAACACCGAGAGTAAATGCGTGCACCAGCGCTAGAGTTTCCGGCAGCCAACGCGTGCGCAGAAGTGCATCACCGTCGACGACTAGAAGTATGCCTGCGAACATTCCCCACAGCGGTACGCTGAGCAGGAAACGGCGCGGCAACGCCGTCGGCGGTGCCTTCTCAAGCGCCAGCTGTACCATCGTGATCGGGTCGGGAAATCAACACACGCATGCCACCGGAAGCCAGTGCGTACACTCTGGTCTGAAGGCCGCGTGCGTCCAGAACTTCAAGCAGTGGCGTTGGCCACAGTGGGGTGAGTACACACACGCTCTCCCCCGGCTCCAACGCGTCGGAAAATTCGAGTGCACGTTGCATCGGTTCGGGGCAGGGACGCCCTCTCAGGTCGTATTCAGGCCACTTCACGTCAGTGGCAACCTGCTGAATGGGACGGCTAACGTGATGCATAATCGGTATTGCAGCACACGTATCACGTTGACGCGCTGATCTGGATCAAACGACATCCAATTGTCGTGTCGACGAGACGTTCGACCTTCGGTCAGAGAGCGTTATCCAGTACTCCCTAACCACGCCATTCGGCTCAGTGCGAAACTTTGTAGTATCAATCGGGGCTGACGATTTGCGTATTTGGGCCCAGCGAGATCCAGGAGCCTTGGGCGCCTGTGACACTTTGCCATTCGTGCCGGTGCGTGCCAGTTGACAAAGGTCAATATGATTGATTACGTCAAGGCCTAGCATGAGCGCCATGGAAGGCTTGTCTTGGCAGGTTCACGTGATTCTCGGCGACGATAAGCGTTGACCTTCCATTTTTCGCCACAGGGAAGTGTGAAGTTCGACGTGAAGGCCGCTATTGCAAGATGTACGAGCCTCGCGTTCGTCTTCCTTCTCGTCGGCTGTGGGGACCATCAATCCCTACCACCCCAGAGGCCCGTGGCCATTTTGAAAGATGACGTTTGCGAGATATGCGGAATGTATATCGAAGCATCATCCGGACCTCGCAGTGAGGCCTGTTTGAAGAGCAGCGATAAACCATTGAAGTTTGATTCGACGCGATATTTCCCTGCCTATGTGCTACGGCCGGGAAATGAACTGCGACTGGAGCACTTTTTTTGCAGGAGAGTGAGGGTATTGACTGGAATCATCCGTCGAACGCCACCGAGGGGAAAAGTGATGCAGCTGCCAACGGCCTGTAGCGGGTTCCATATCACGTGGATAAAGTTACAGACCGCGCTGTCATGTTGCTAAAAAGTGGATTGATGGACCTCCCATCGGGGTGAACGCAGTCTCGTCGAAGTATTGAAATCAACCGCATCGCGCATTTAGCGCTGCAAGTTGTGAGGTGATCTATGTTTGGTCTTGATAGTATCTGGCACTGGGTGTTGGTGCTTGTCATCGTCCTGGTGTTCTTTGGCACCGGAAAGTTACGCAATGCTGGCGGCGATCTTGGCGCGGCCATTCGTGATTTCAAAAAAGGTATGAAGGGTGGTGTTGAAACCGGCCCGTCCGAGCAGCTAAAGGCCGACCCTCCTGTAGATACCTCCGCGCAAGTCAAGAACGCCGAACGCGAACGCGTGTCGTAGCCTTGTGTTTGGAATCGGCTTCAATGAGCTTCTTCTGATTGCCGTGCTGGCGTTGATCGTGCTTGGTCCCGAGCGTCTGCCGGGAGTTGCACGCACCGTCGGTGCGATGGCGCGGCGTGCCCGTTCCGTCTGGGCCGACGTTCAGGCCGATGTCACGCGCGAGCTTGAAATGCAATCGATCAAGGATGACATTGCCAATGTGGCTACCGGTGTCCAGGCGACGGTGACACCACTCGTCGAAGATATTCAGTCGACGGTTGAAAATGTTCGTGCATCGAACACGGTTTTTTGGAATGAGGCCAGCGATATGTCACAAGCCTGGCAGAGCGCGGCAACGGCCAAACTCGCTGCCACCGAGAATGTTATGTCCCCGGTGGTTAAGGATGATGGCATGGCGAAGGAGTATCGCGAGGCTCCGACGGAGCTGGCGCAGGCCTTACGTGAACTTGCCTTCGCCGCGGACGGTATTCGAAATACAACGGTGGACGCCTGCGATGAACTACGTGCAGCCGTGGCTGACGTCCGTTCTGCGGCCATGCGCATCGAATCCCTCAATAGCGCTATCACTGTCCCGGCGACGATCCGATGATCGCCGCATCGCCAATTGGAACCAAGGGCAGGGATGGGTTGATGGCTCACTTGCTAGATCTGCGTGGGCGGCTGCTGAAAGCGATCCTGAGCGTGCTGTTCGTGCTGTTGGTTGTTCTGCCGTTTTCCAAGCACTTGTACGACTGGCTTGCACAACCACTGATGGAACGTCTTCCACATGGTTCGCACATGATTGCGATCGAGGTGGCCAGTGCGTTTCTCACCCCACTTAAATTGGCATTTGTCGTCGCGCTGTTCATGGCAATGCCAGCCGTGCTTTATCAGCTGTGGGCCTTCGTCAGTCCGGGGTTATACCGTCACGAGAAGCGTCTCGCTCTGCCGCTGTTGGCGTCCGCTGTACTGCTCTTTTATGCGGGCTGCGCATTCGCCTATTTCCTGATTCTTCCCGCAGCATTCCACTTCTTAACCATGAGCACTCCGACAGGGGTGTCGATGATGACAGATATTGGGAAGTACCTCGATTTTGTGCTGACCATGTTTTTCGCCTTTGGTCTTTGCTTCGAGGTTCCCGTCGCAGTTGTGCTGCTGGCAGCGTTAGGCATCGTGACACCCGCTAAGCTGCGAGCTGTACGGCGCTACGTCTTCGTCGGTACTTTTGTAGTCGCTGCGGTGCTGGCGCCACCCGACATGTTGTCGATGATCATGCTGGCCATTCCGATGATTCTGTTGTACGAGATTGGCGTTTTCGTCTCGACAGCACTGGTACGTAATCGTGAGGAGAGGCGCCAGCTGAAGTAACCGATGGATCGTTTGATCTAAATCAGTGGTACCGAGCGGGCGGCGGCGTATGTTGAGGTAACTTTCCTCAGTAGGGTGTCAACATCATGTCCTTCGAAGCCTCCACGAATGCTAACGTTCATACTTTTGATGCCCGCGGTGTTGCACGCCGTTTTCGTCACTCGGCGATCTTTGGTGCTATCGGCGTTTTACGTTCCGGTGAAACAATGCGTTTCGTGAACGATCACGATCCGCTCCCGCTCATCGCCCAATTGCGCGAGCGCCTTGGCGATAATTTGACGGTCACCTATCGGCAAAGTAATCCCGATATCACGGTGATTGATTTCGGCATTACCGGTCTGCCGATCGAGTGAGGCGGCAGGCCCACGAACTATCGGCGTTTTGCGGCTAGGAGCCAAAGGCGGTTACTTCGTCTGGGATCTTTGCTATTCAACAATGCCTGTGTTCCTTATTGACGGATCGAGCGGGCGCTCTCCGCGCGTACACTTTATTAGCTAGCTCGCCGAGGTCGTTGCCCATACCAAGTGACTGCAAAGCCGTTCGCTTTTCTTTTGACCGTTCAGCGCTTGAGTAGGGGTAGTTTGTCCGGCACGCCGTCCCATTCGGCGGCATCCTCCATGGCAGCAATCTTGCTGGTGAGTACCGGCCATTCGCGTGCTAGTTCAGCATTGATCGCGAGAAAGCCTCCCTGTCCGGAAGGCATGTCAAATTCAGGAAAGATCGCACCAACCGGGCATTCGTCCACACACAGGGTGCAGTCGATGCATTCGTCGGGATCAATCACCAGAAAATTGGGCCCCTCGTGGAAGCAGTCCACCGGACACACCTCAACGCAATCGGTATGTTTGCAGTTGATACAATTCTCGGTGACAACATGGGTCACGAATTTGGTCCTCGCGGGCTGAAACCCGTTGGTCGGATAGCATCATGCGTGTGATGTGCTGTGGGATAACTGGTGTGATGTAGACGAACAGACCCCCGGCTCGCCATGAGTACCGCACCGAGCCGTCGAGCATGAGCAACCATGGGTCATGGTGTGCAGTTTGCCAAGTGGACTTGAGAGGCGCCTTGATTGAAGTCAAGCATTGAGACGTGTGTAAGGGCTCTCTGGAAACCCATCGAACTCAAGTCAGCGTCCCGATGATGCCTGCGTATAGACCAAGTCCGGCGGTCATCGCCATCATGATGCCCACCACAACGGCATAAGCCCCCTTGAGGCGATATGGTTCCGGTAGTGCCCGTCGGGCCAACGTATAAAGGAAGCCGAGGACGATAGGCAGCAGCAGCGCATTCATGACCTGTACCCCAACGCTGAGTTTTACCAGGTCAACGCCAGAGGTCACTAGAAGGCCTCCCAGGACCAAGGTCACCGTGTACACGCCATAGAACCACCGAGCCTCTTGCGGGCGCTGGGCGAGCGAGTGTTTGTAGCCCATGATTTCGCCGAGGGTGCGCGCTGCCGTAAGGGTGACGACGATGGTCGCGACGAGCGCCGCGCCGATCATGCCTAGCGCAAATAACAGTGTTCCTGTCCGTTCGCCGAGAAGGGGCGTGATCGCCTGCACAATCTTCTGAACTGTATCCAGAGAGTGTCCGGGGTCAACGCGCCCGATGGTTGCAGCGACTGCCACTAGCACGGCAGCCATGATGAGCTGAGTGACAACTGATCCGATCGCTGTATCCCAGCGCGCCGCGGGGAGGTCGGCAGCAACCAGTCCCTTCTCGGCCACTGCTGACTGCTGGTAGAACACCATCCAGGGCATGATCACCGCGCCGATATTTGCGGCGATCAGGTAGAGGTATCGGCTATTGGTGAGCGGCATCTTCAACGCTTCCGTGAGGGCTGCGGTGATATCAGGTTTTGCCTGCCACGCGACATACAAAAACACACATTCAAACAGGCCGACCGCTAGCGCAATGCGTTCCACCGACAGGTACGAGCCGCTATAGGCCATCGACGTGAGTCCGATGATCACAATGGTCATGCTGAGCCAGTTCGGAATGCCTATGAGCGCTCCTACACCAGCGATGCCACTCAATTCAGTGATCAATGCACCGAGACAGGCAAGCAACAGTGTTGAAACTGAAATCCATGCCCAGATGGGCCCGAAGTGTTGCCTGATCGCGTGGCCATGGCCCTGACCGGTGAAGATACCCAGGCGGATCGTGAGTTCCTGTACTACAAACAGGATGGGGATCATGACTGCCTGCAACAGCAGCAACCGATATCCAGATTCCGCACCGCTTTGCGCGGCGGTGATGATGCTCCCCGCGTCGGTATCCGCCAGCATCACGACAATGCCGGGACCTGCCACAACGGCAAAGCGGGTCCAGCGCGATTTCGGACGAATCAGGGCTTCGACGGCTGTAGCTGACATATACGGGACTTCTTCGAGAGGGAAGTTCTGCGCAGAGACGTCGGTGATCACGATGGTTTCGTACCATTGAGTCGTGATATCGATTCGGACTAGCGCACTTCAATACAAATGAGAATCATTATAATTTCAGTGTACTCCTTTCCGTTGGGGGTGGAGCTAATCAATGTGATGGCGAGGGAAGGCAAGGGCAGGGATGGTGGCGCGTTGACGATGGTGCGGTCGGTCATCGCGAGAGCGGCCAAGTGTCGACGTCGGCTCATCACTTGCTGTTCTGGATATCGACTAATCAGCCCATTCCGGGACTCGTGGATTCGCTGTGGATCCAAGGCGTTACCTACCTCAGCTGAACATCTATTCCTGAGGTCCACTGCCTGGAGCGGTTGTAGAAGCAGTTGGCGACGCAGGCATGTCAGCTTCGATTTGGCGTCCGGAAAAGGTGAACGTCCATGTCGATACTCCTGGGAAAACCCGACATGCCTCCGGCAGCAGATGCTGCTTCATAAGCCGAGATTGTTGTGCTCCAACACGCGTTCGGCGCGATAGCTCGAGCGCACCAAGGGCCCCGCAACCGCCTCCAAAAAGCCCTTGCTCAGCGCCAACTCGCGATACTGGAGGAACTGCTCTGGTGTGACGAAACGCTGCACCGGCAAGTGATGTGGACTTGGCCGCATGTATTGGCCCAGCGTGACTACATCGACATGAGCGTCTCGAACATCGTCCAGCGTGCGTTCGATCTCGGCGTCTGTTTCACCCAATCCAAGCATCAAACTGGTCTTGGTCAGAGTATTCGGCGCATGACGCTTGGCAAATGCCAGTACACCCAGCGTCTGGTTATAGCCGGCGCGTTGGTCACGCACTGGATGGGTCAACCGCTCCACCGTCTCTAGGTTTTGCGCGTAGGTGATGAGGCCTGCGTCCAGTACAGTAGCGACTGCACCAAGGTTGCCGGCAAAATCTGGCGTCAGCGCTTCGACGGCCGTCTGAGATGAGTGCTCATGAATCGCCCGTATGCACGCGGCGTAATGCGCAGCTCCACCATCGGCAAGATCATCGCGGTCTACCGAAGTCAGCACGACGTACTCGAGTTTCATCAGCGCAACAGCTTCGGCCACATGTATCGGCTCCAGTGGATCGAGCCAGCCGTGGGGATTGCCGGTACTGACCGCGCAGAACTTGCAAGCGCGCGTGCACACAGATCCCATCAGCATCAGAGTGGCAGTGCCGCGGCCCCAGCATTCAGCTATGTTCGGACATTTCGACTCCGCACATACGGTGTTCAACTTGTTTGTGTGTACGATCTGGCGCACGTCTTCGTAGCGTGCCCCAGCCGGCAGTTTGACGCGTAGCCATGGCGGTTTGCGATCGGCATCCGGCATCGCGCTGGCGGCGTTCGGTTTGATACCGCCCTTGACCGCGGGCGTGCCTTGCGGACTTAGAAACTTGCTGCCATCGGGAATATGTGTGCCCGGTTCAGTGCTCGACATGAGATGGATGGAGCCACGGTGGATGAGCAGTCAGTCTGCACCTCTACCCGCCTCGTCAACACTGATGCATATCAAGCCGCGATCGACAAATGACTCTTCCGAATATTGGATACCACCATCCTGTGGTCATGAGCAAATGACGAAAACGACATGGAGTGATCCACCATGGACGCATCACAAAAGAGGGCCCGCTATTGCGGGCCCTCTTTTGTGGGCGATTCACTCTTACATCAATGATTCTTGATGGCTTTGCCCGCGCTTGATGGCAAGACAGCTAGCTTTCCCGCAGTACGCTGCGCCCACAATTTGGCCATGAAGTCCCAAGCCATCAGCACGGCGCCCATGGCGAATACGACGTCACCAGGCATGCGCATCCATTGCCAGAAGGTAGTCGTGTTGTAGAACTGCATGCTGCGTGCGTAAGCGTAGCCGTGGGTGTAGACAGCTTCCAGCTGTGGCCAGCCGATCGGGTAGAAGTTCAGCACGATCCACATCACCACGCCGATGTTGTAGAGCCAGAACGCCCACACGCCGATTCGATCGCTCCACGGCCGGTCACCGTTGAGATAGCGCAGCACCATGTAGATCAGGCCGATCGCCAACAGGCCGAAGGCGCCGAACATGGATGTGTGTGCATGATTGAGGGTAAGGAAAGTGCCGTGCTCGTAGTAGTTGACCAGTGGTGCATTCAGCGTGCCTCCTCCAAACACGCCGGCACCAACGAAGTTCCAGAACGAAGAGCCGAGGATGTAGAGATAGGCGAGCTTGTACGGAAAGTCCTTTTTCTGCTTGATGTGAAGTTGCTGCTCGATGGCCTCCAGTACCAACAAGACCAGTGGCAGCACCTCGATGAAGGAGAACATGCTGCCGACACCGACCCAGAGTCCAGGCTCGCCAGCCCAATACAGGTGATGACCGGTACCGAGTACACCGCCGATCACGATGAGGACCCACTCGAACAGTACGGCACGCTCGACCATCTGACGCGACACCAAGCCCAGCGCCATCAGGAAATAGCCGGTAACCGCGGCGGTGAATAGTTCAAACGCGAGCTCCACCCAGAGGTGAACCACCCACCAACGCCAGAAGTCGGTGATCGAAAACGAGGGATTGGGTGAGCCCAGCGGAATCATGCCGAACACATAGAACACTGCAACAGTAAGCGTGCTTATCCACAGCAGGTGTTCGATACGGAATAGGCCGTACAGCGAGCCACCGCTCTGCCTAGACAGCGATTTGAGGGTAGGCCAGAACGCGCGCAGCAATACGATGCACCAGACGGCCAAGCCGACGAAGAACAGGATTTGCCAGAAGCGGCCCAACTCCAGATATGAGAGACCCTGGTTGCCGAACCAGAACCAGTTCTTGTCTAGCAGCCCCATGATGCCCAGATAGTCCCCGATCAGGGCGCCAGCCACGATCGTTAACAAGACCCAGAAGATCAGGTTGACGAGCAGTCGCTGCCCCTTGGGCTCGCGTTTGCCGATCAGCGGCGCCAGGAACAGCCCGGCGCCAATCCAGCTCACACCGATCCAGATGATCGGTGCTTGCAGATGCACGCTGCGCAGGAATGCGAACGGCAGCCATTTGCCAACATTGAACCCGTAAAAGCTGGCGCGATCAGTGTAGTAGTGCGCCATGATCGAGCCGGCAAGGATTTGCACCAGAAGAACGCCTGCTACGACCAGGAAGTACTTCCATAGCGCCTTCTGGCTAGGCGTGGGTGCCATGAAAGTGTGCAGGACCGGTTCAAAGGTTTCGTTTGGGGCTTTTGGCTGGATCCACAGACGGAAGATCACCAGCGCCGCGCCGATGGCGAAGAACACCATCGTGAAGGATGCCCACGTCCAAACGAAGGTCGCTGACGTGGGGGCATTGCCGACCAGCGGTTCTGCCGGCCAGTTGGTAGTCCATGAATAATCCTTGCCGGGACGACGTGCGACCGTGGTTAACGACGAATAGAGTAGGAACTTTGCGGTCTGATCGGCGCTGGATGGGTTCAGCGCGCGCGCACCCGTGTAGCCTTTGGCGAAATCATCAGTGAGCAGCGCCGTGGCGATGCGTGGATGCAGCGTGCCAATCGCCGCGGCCACAGCATCCGGAAGGACGACTTGCTGCTGGCTCAGGTCGATGCCTTGCAACTGCCTGCGCATGGCGTGGGTGATGCCCTCCTGCTCGTCGGCGTCGACGGCATCGAAAGGCTTGCCATAACGCGTCAGGGCGAGGTTGTTCCGGACTTCTTTCGCTAACTGCACCAGATACTCGGCGGTGTAGTCTTCGCCAAAGGCGGAGCCCATGCCATACAGGCTGCCGTAATCCATCAGGTCGGCTTTCTGGAAGCCCGATTTGCCGCCAACGATGTCGGCATAGTCCATGACCGACGTACCATCGCTGGTAACCATTTGCTGAGGTAGTGGAGCGGCCTGCTGATACGTGCTGCGGGTCGCTGCGGCCATGCCCAGCAAGCAGGCAACGGTAACGAACAGCAGCACCCAGATCAGTACCTTGCTGGTACGGTCCTGTGGACCCGCTTGGCCATATGGGAGATTAGTTGTACTCATCGATGCATTCCTGTTTGCGGAAAGGGGCTACGCAAATGCTATGCAACTTGCCTTGGCGCCCAGCTGATCTGGATCAGGAATGGCAACGAAACTGCGTGACTCGTCGCCGCAAATGTCGCAGCGCTTGCCTAGGTACACCGTTACTGACAGGTCGACCAACGCCTTAATGGGTCTCGGGTGGCCGATGGCTATGCATCGAGGTCACGGAGCAATGCAGCCTCTTCAGTCGATTGATCACCCCGATTCCGGGCAGGTGACGCGACCATTCAAGGCATAGCGCTAAGTGTTCGAGGCGAAGGCTGAGTTAAGTGCATTCGGACTTGAATTCGTCACACCACGTGGCGAGGGGAATATGCCGGTGTCGATCGTTGCGCTCCCCGGAATTGCGTGCAGTCAAGGTTTAGCGAGTCCTTTGCATGGGCAGTACGCAATGGTGGGAACGAAAAGCGGCGAGCATTACCCGCCGTTTTCCTTTCCTGGACCGAACTCTCTTGTCACAACCGTTGATCGGAGCCGTCTCGATGGACGCAGCCCGCTACGACCACATGGCGCTTTCAGAGCGTGGTTATTGCAAGTCTTCCATCTTTCTCGACACCGCGGCGGTCATGATCAGAACTTGTAGCTGAGCATCACGCGGTTGTAGGTGAACGACCCATTGCCGGGATTCAGGTTGCCCGTACCGCCGGAAGAGAGTTCCCACCGATAGCGCAGCTGGAGGCCTTTGAGGTAGCCGTCGAAGTTGTAGATGATGTCGAAATAGGTATCGTGGCTGTCGCCGAAGAGATCAGTCGTGTACTTGGCGTAAGCGGCAACCAGTTGCAGTTTGCTTCCAAAAAAATCATACGCCGCCTTGGCCTTCCATGCGTGCCCAGGACCCGCTTCCACCAGGCCGCGGATCATCGAGGTGGTGTAGAGCGGATCGGTGGACCAACCCACTGTATACGGCGAGATGATGGCGCCATCGCCAACGGCACCGTCCTCCTGCGACAGCTTGTTGTAGTACACATCAAAGCGGCCGTTCGGTATGACCAGGCCGAGATCGGCACCCCAAGCACGGCTCTTCACGTCATCGCCGGCTACACCCAGCAATTTGGCCTGGGTATCCACCAGCGTGTTGTCCGATCCACCTGTTTCGGTCAACAGCTGAGCGCCGATAACGGGATTGAAACCGGTGCCGGTATTGAACACATAGCTGCCGTCGGCATAACCCATGTGCGCGAAATCCATGAAGTCGTAGTACCAGCCCTGTACCTTCAGCCCACCGTTGACGTAGGTGGAGCCCAACGCCCAAGTACCAGGAGCCGAAGGTGCCGTGGCCGGCAGCGGTGCGTTACCGGCGTACAGGGAGTCGCCATGATAGGTGGTGGGGTAGTAGAGGTTGTCATCGAAATAATTGTCCGACGTACGGCTCTTCCAGCCGAAGGTGCGCAGCGCAACGATGTCCCAGCCTGCGAGAGGCTTGAAGTCAGCGGTCAATGCGTCATACGAGGCAGGAATCACTCGCCCATCCATACTGCCCAGCCACGGCGTATCGATGTACTGATAGCCACCTTTCAGCAGCACCCAGCTGTTCTGGTACTGCAGATAGGCCTGACTCAGCGCGGTGAGGGAGTTGCCGGGACCCATCAGCGTGCTATCGATTTCTTTCACGTTGTCCGATTGCGTCTCGAACGAATTGGCGCTCACCAGCGAAGCGCCGAGACTGAAACCGTACAACGAGGCAGTCTTCGCGTTGAGCAGGATCGCAGCGGAAAATGCCTGGGCATTCGGCTTCGCTGCGGTCTGCACGCCGTAGTCGCGATTGAAATCATATACGCGAAGTTGGCCGTCCACCGTGCCTTGAGTAAACAGATCGCTGAGGGTATCGGCGTGCGCGCCGAAACTGAGTGTGCAGAAAAGGGCTGCGATAGCTGCGGTGGCGAGTTTGTTGCGCATGATGATGGGCTCTCGTGATGGGTGTGCGCAGTTTCGTAGCGCGCAGTGGCACGCGATCTGATTCGCGTCAAGTTCGGGCAATCTGGGTATCAACTGTGACAATGTGTCCTGCGTAGGGCATCAATCGGCAGGCACAGACACGCTAGCCCGGCACTAGAAGGCGGCTGCAAACCGGGTTCTCCAACGTACGGCTATCCACGCATCGTCTGCGACAGCGATATGCCTTCCGATGATCAGCGGTATAAGAAACAGCCATGCACCAAACCAGCTAATTCAGTTCAGCTGATCGGTACCCGCAAATGAGCGCTGAGCAGGAAGGCGAGCGGCTACCACTTATCGACGTCGATGTCGTAGAAACCAGCGCGTCGAAAGGACCCTCGCAATGTCTGAGCTTATGCCGGTCGCATTCGCTGTAGCAGACTCCGTATCCGAGTCATAGGCGATTGACTTCCGTCGCGGTCGCCGGTCAGACCGCTCATCACCATGCGCTTGAACGGCCCAAGGCATGCGCTACCATCCAGCGCCAGTTTGCGCAGCGCCCGTGCCGGGCGGCGATCGTCGGTGTACAACTTGGCCAGCAGTTGCGTCGCCAGATACAGCGGGCGGGTAGCACGACGGTGCTCGCGTTCGTAGCTCTGCAGCAGCTGAGGGTTCCAGATCGGCTCACTGGCGGCTCTCGCCGCACGTAGTTTCCGAGACAGAGTCTCTTGCCCGAGCAATCCGAAGTTGAAGCCATGAGCCGTGACCGGGTGCATTCCGACCGCAGCATCGCCGATCACTGCAAAACGGTCAGCGACGAAGTGTCGAGCGTACACGCCCACCAGTGGGTAAGCGCAGCGCGGGCCGGTCACGTTCATTGCGCCCATGCGTTGTTGGAATCGCGCGGCCATCTCGACGCCCAGTGCGGCATCATCCAGCGCAAGCAGTGCTTGCATTTGCTGTGGTGGTAGCGTCACTACCACGGAGGATGTGTGAGCATCATGCAATGGTAGCAGCGCTAAAGTCTGGCCGAAGGCAAACCACTCCCACGCCGTCTGATCATGCACCCGCTCGTGACGCATTTTGCATACCAGCATGACCTTGCCGAAATCGTGCATGCCGGCAGCGATGCCCGCCTCCCGACGCAAGCTGGAAAATCGACTGTCGGCGGCCACTACTAGCTGTGCTCGCAAGATTTCGCCATTGTCAAGAACGACATCGGCGCCATCGCTGCCGTTGCGTACTGTGGTTACGCTCACGCCAGTTACGATTCGCACCTCAGGCAACTCCGCCGCCGCGGCGTAGGCTGCGCGACGAATCGCATGGTTGGGCAGCAGCCAGCCCATCAGCGATTTCCCCGCTTCTTCGTGGCTGAAAAACAACCCGTCGTGATCATCCCCGTTGAGTACCTTGGCGTCACGTAAGGCGCTGAGCTCCTCCTCGCTCAGCCGTGACCAGAGACCTAATTCAATCAATAGCCGCCGCGAATGATGGGTAATTGCGATTTCGCGACCGTCGTCCAGTGGCGCCCTCAAGGATGCCTCGTCCTGGCGTTCGACCAGCGCGATGCGCAAGCCGCTGCCAGCAAGTGAGCGTACGAAGCACAGCCCGACAGGACCCGCACCCACCACCACGACATCAAACGACATGACTGTCTCTCAATTGCTCAGTGATGCCGTCAAGTTACGCTTCAGCATGCATATGGGCATTGACGTAAATCAAGCCTGCCTGGCTACTGTGACGCAACCGTAACCGAACTAGGTTTAATCAACGCGGCAGGCGCCGAACGGCCCTCAAGGCGTTAGCGTTTTGCTTCCAAGTCGACAATCGCTCTCACGAAAGCTGGGTCAGGTGCTCCGGAGGCGTCGGTCGTGGCAATTACGCGGCCCTCCGCGTCGAGCAGGGCCACCACCACGTTATGGCTGAAGCCACCACTTAGCAACGGCCGGTAGGCAATGCCCAATACCCCTGCCAGCATGCCTTCATCACCTTCTTCAGGGCGGGCCAGTCGGAACTGCGGCGTTTGCACATGATGTTCGTCCGCCACTTGCCGAAGCATCGCAACGTCGTCGACCGTGGGGTCGAACGTCACCAGTAACACCGGTATTGGTCTTTTCTGCGCGATCGCATGCTCGATGCGTTTCAATGTTTCGATTTCGAGCGGACAGGCCATTTTGCACGAGCCGTAGAACATACCAACGAGACGCGGCTCCCCACGTAGTGAGGCAAACGAGAAGACATCGTTTTGCTGATCTCGCAGTATCAGGGTGGGAATTCCATATATCGAGTCTTTCGGTAGTGGTGTGGCAGCGGGGGGCGAAGCGAATGCCAGCGGTGGAGCAAGCACCAGCCCCATCAGCAGCAGTACATGTAGAGGGAAGCGCATGGTCATTTTCCAGGCAAGTCACGAACACAACGGAAGCCAACGCGCGGTGCGTCATCGGCGGGTTTGAGTGCAGTCAGGGCGGCAACACGCATCATTAGCGCGTATTGGTTCTTGTCTTCAAAGGCCAACGCCGAGCCGCCGCATAGTGCCAATAGGGCGCCGCCGCCAGCAACCCGCGAATCGGCGTTGGGAAACATCGCGGCGTAATCGCCGGTCCACTCCCACAGCAGTTGGTTGAGATCACGTAACCCATAGAAATTGGCGTGATGCTGACCGATCACACCAGGGCGCTCACCGTTACTGGCCAGGATGGCCGACAGCAACGTCTGGTTGCGAGCCTGATCCTGTCTGGCATCACGATGGGTGCCATCAGCGGCACTCACGTATTCCCATTCGTACCAGCTAGGCAGTCGCGCGTGCTCGTTGGCGCAGAAAGCTCGCGCGGCGAACCAACTGACATTGGTCACCGGTTGTTGTTGTGCCGCGGCGCCTAGGATCAGTGGCCCCTGCCACGCTGCTAGGTATTGCGGTCCGGCAAACAGGGGCGACACTCTGCCTCGCTGCCATTGTGGATATTTGCTCACGAAGGTCAGATATTCGGCGTTAGTCACCGGCTCGGCCCGCATCGTGAATGGCTTAATCGCGATACGCGAGGCGCTGCCGTCTATGGCCAAGGCACTTACAAACCGGCCAGCGGGAATGGCCACATAGTCTGCAGCTGTTGCTGCTGGCGATATCGCCAGCAGCAACAGGCATCCGGCGAGCCGGTTTGACACGGATATAGCCTCCTTGGGACGACAGCCGATGGCATCGACACGGTGGTGCGATCGACTCGACCTCAGTTTGGTTTGCCGCCTGCACGGACGGCCTTGACTTCGGCCGGACTGATGCTTCCACCCTTGTTGTTGAAGTTGTTCAACACATAGGTCAATACGTTGGCGATCTCTTCATCGTTGAGGTTCGGACCCTGGGCTGGCATTACCGACTCGTAGCCGGTGCTGTTGACGGTTATCTTTCCACTGAGGCCGTTGAGCACAATGCCGATCGCTCGTTTTGGATCCGCATTGAGGTAATCGGACATCGCCAGTGGCGGGAAAGCCCCAGGCAGACCCATTGCGTTGCCCTGATGGCAGGCGGAGCAGATCTGAGTAAACACACGCTTGCCATCGGCCATGGCCGAGTTTGCATTGGAGACTTCGGCGACTACGGCAACGGGTTCCGCCGCGCCGCTTACCGGACCGCTGGATACTTTATTGTAGATCGCCGGTTGTGGCGGCCCGCTCACCTTGATTTCGCCCAGTGCTCCCTGCATGAAGGCACGAGCAATCGAGTGGTCGACCAGCAGCAGGGTCCCCGGTACCGGCGTGCTTAGTTCGACCATAGTGGTGCCACCCGCTGGAACCAGGGTGGTCTGCACGTTATGGTTGATCAAGGTGCCGCCCTCGACATTGGCATTGTCGAAAATGCCGCCGATGACATGGAAGCTAGACACTAAGTTCGGGCCTCCGTTGCCGACAAACAGGCGCACCGTATCGCCCACGTTTGAGGTGAGCGCGTTGGCGCCCGTCAAGGAGCCTTCGCGACCGTTGAACAAAACGTAGGTCGGTTGCTCCAACAGCATTTTCTGCATGTCAAACGATTGCAAGCCGGGTTCGTGGTAGGTGCCAGTGGTATAGAAGTCGCCTTGCGTCACGTAATATTCGTGATCAACCTTGGGCAAACCTTCTGGTGGCTCGACTTCGATCACACCATACATGCCGTTGGCGATGTGCATCGGTACGGGTGCTGTCGCGCAGTGATAGATGAAGGTGCCGGAGCGCAGCGCTTTAAAAGTAAATACGCTCTCATGTCCCGGTGGTGTGACGGTGGAGGCTGCGCCACCACCTGGTCCCATCACGGCATGAAGGTCGATGTTGTGCGCCATGTGCGAATTGGGATCGTTCTTCAGATGCAGCTCCACGGTATCGCCCTGCCGCACGCGGATCAGCGGCCCTGGCGTAGTGCCGTTGAAAGTCCAGAAGTTATAACGCACGCCATCGGCAATTTCCTTGACCACTTCTTGCGTTTCAAGGCGAACGATCACGCGTGCAGGATGATCACGATGAATCGGTGCCGGTACGCCCGGGGGAGCGACCAGCTTCTCCTCGATGGGCGGTCCTTGGGGAGGTCCGAAATCCCCTGTGACTGTTGTGGACCCATTGATCGATCCAGCGGAGTGTGCCGCGTAAGCGGATGAACCGATGTAAGCAGTGATCGCCAACAGGCCAGCGGCAGCCAGTAAAGAGGGCAGCAATCGTGACATAAGGTCTCTCCTTTGTGAGTCCTGGCTTAAGCCTAAATCACTATCTTTTTGCCTACTTGATTTGGATCAGTTTCGAAAGCGACAAATGCTTTCTGCGTCAAGCTGCCGCATAATGCTAGCTCGAAAAACGATCGCCGAAATGGCCGTTCACATGTGGAACCAGGTGGCTCCAGTGCGAGAGTAGTGCCAATTTATGACACCACTAGCCTCAGGGCTTTGGGTTTAAGCGCGGATCAAAGAGGCTGGCGCGCTGGGGAAAAATTGCAGATGACGGCATTGCCGCCTGCATGGCCAATTGCTTCAACAGAGAAAGACTGGATGAAGCTTGGGAGCCATCCATGCCATAGCCTGTTTGTCGAATGCGACAGGCTCTTGGTTCGGGCGCACGGTCACCTGAATTTGGACTCGCTCTCTGCGACACCTAGCTCAGTTAGGTAGCAGACTCTGACCTATCCTGCGCAGCTCGGCTGGATTGTTTAGCACCAGTTCGCGCCCTTCGATTTCAATTAACCCGAGGCTGCGGAAGCGACTAAGAACTCGGCTCACTGTCTCGGCGGCTAGACGGAGATAGTTGGCGATATCGCCGCGTGACATGCTTAGTTGAAAGTGAGTGCCAGAAAAGCCTCGCGTGGCATAACGCTCACCTAGATCCACGAGAAACGCTGCCATGCGTTCGTCGGCGCTATGGTCACCCGCGAGTAGGCTGGCGGCACCCAGCTCCTTGCTGAGCATGCGGAAAAGGTGTTGCTGTACGGCTGGGATACGAGCGGCCAACGCGCTCATGGCCGGGAATGAGAAGCGACAGAAATGTCCGTTCTCCAGCACGATTGCATCGCACGGAAAATGATCCGGATAGATGGCGTTTAGGCCGATTACTTCGCCGGGTAGGTAGAAGCCAAGCACCTGTTCGCGCCCGTCGCGATCAACCATGCTGGTCTTTACTGTGCCAGCACGCACCGCAAAGATTGCGCGAAATGGGTCTCCGTTGTGGAAGACATATTCACCGGCTCGAAACGGTCCTACGTGCTCGACCAGACAATGCAGTGCACTTAGGTCGGACTTGCCATAGCCCACTGCGAGACAAACGCTGGCAAACGCACAGGTACGACAGAAATGGTTTTCATCACCATCATCAGCGATCGGACTGGGTGGTTGGGGCAGGCGGCCTATCTGATCGCTGGAACGCATCTGGGAAGCATCTTTGGTGATCGTGCCATTCATATGGTACGCGAGTAGCGTGCCGTGCTCTCTCGGCCGAGATACGCATCAAAGCACATCGCGATACTACGCAACAACAGCTGTCCACGCGACGTTACACGGATGATACGTGAGTCTAAGGTCACCAATTGGTCATCGGCAAGCAATTGCAGCCGGGCCAGTTCAGTAGCGAAATATTCCCCGAAGATTAGACGATGACGCGCACCAAAAGCATACATGTCCAGCTTACCATGGCACATCAGCTCACTTATCGCTTCGCGACGAATCTCATCGTCCTCGTCCAGCAGCAGCCCACGAACAATAGGCAGGCGGGCATTGTCCAGGGCACTGTAGTAGCCGGTTAGATCCCGGGCATTCTGGCTGTAGCTGTTGCCAATACGGCTGATCGCACTCACACCCAAGCCTACGATGTCGCAGTCGCCATGGGTGGAGTAACCCTGAAAATTTCGTTGCAGTGTGCCCGCCCTTTGTGCGCGTACCAGCTCGTCGTCGGGGCGTGCAAAGTGATCCATGCCGACGTAGACGTAGCCGGCCGAACAGAGCCGCTGCAGCGCTTGACCAAATAAGGCTAGCCGCGTCGCCGGATCGGGCAGTTCGGCCGTGTCGATCTGCTGTTGCGCCTTGAACAGGTGCGGCATATGCGCGTAACCGTATACGGCTACACGGTCTGGTTCCAATCCGATCACTTCCGAGAGTGTATGGTCAAATCCCTGCATCGTTTGCCGTGGCAGACCGTATATCAGGTCTACACTGGCCGACACGAAGCCTGCGGCCCGCCCAGCCTGCAATACCTCACGTGTCTGCTCCACACTCTGAATACGATTGACAGCCTGCTGCACCTCCGGATCGAAATCCTGGATGCCTACCGACAGTCGGTTGAAGCCAAGCTCCGCCAGGCCGTGGATGTAGTTGCCATCGGCAAAGCGCGGATCAATCTCGATGCCGTACTCACGCCGGCTCTCGTGTATGAAGCTGAAGTGCTGGGCCAACGACTCCATCAGCTCGGCCATCCGCGGTAGATCGAGAAAGTTCGGCGTGCCACCACCAAAATGTAGTTGACGCACTGGCCGATCACGGTCGAACAGTGGTGCCAAAAGTTCAATCTCGCGGTACAGCCGTTCCAAGTAGCGGTCGGCCTTGCCGATATCGCGGGTAATTACGCGGTTGCATCCACAGTAGAAGCACGGACTGAGGCAAAAGGGTACGTGAACGTAGAGCGACAACGAACGCGGGATTGGCTCTTCGTTGGACGCGCGGATCACTTCGCGTAGCGTGGCTTCGACGAAATCGCGTCGGAACTGCGGTGCTGTGGGATAGCTGGTATAGCGCGGTCCGTCCGTGTCATAGCGGGCGATTGTCGCCGGATCGAATTCAGGTGCAGTGATGGCTCGGCTCATGTGCTTAGTTTGTGCAGCGCGAGTAGTTCGTGCATTGATTCAGGTCAAAAACCGCGACGAAATGCTGCGTTGCTCCTATCCAAGGCGAGCACCACCATCGGAAATCCAGCTTTACGTCGGTTGGAGAGCATCGCGTGCTATTTGTCAGGCCAATCGCTCCGCAAGCTATCCTGTCTAAGCCTAAGAGGGCAAAACATGAGGTTGGGAATCCCATCCACACTTTACGAGGCCGATGATGTGCACCTCCTTGGAGCAACTAGGCAAGAAGTCATACGCCCTTCGACCCGGTCGCGAACCGCAGCCATGATTGCCGATCAATCGGTACGGCCTCCATATGACACAGATCAAGAATGTCGCCCCGAATGGCGGTCAACATGACAGGTCGTTCTCACTTGAGTTGACGCCGTCATGGCTGAATCTCCATCTTCAAGAGTCAAGCCCGCTATGTTCGCGGAGTTGCCAGCCCTGCTGGCGTCGGCGCCGCATCGGCTGCTGTTTCTGGCCGGCACGGTTGCAGTGCTGCTCAGTATGCTTTGGTGGGCGCTGGAACTAACCTGGATGCGCTTCGGGCTGGGTGGCTGGCCGCAGCCATCGATAGCCCCCGGCTGGGCGCATGCAATGCTGATCCAATACGGTTTGTTTCCGCTATTCATCTTTGGCTTTTTACTGACAGTTTTTCCGCGCTGGCTGAATCGACCGGCGTTGCCGCGCGGGCGGTATGTACCGGTCGCTGGCTGCGTATTCGGCGGTTATGTGCTGGCGAACGTGGGGCTGCTCGACTTGCCGTGGCTGCTCAAGCTCGGCTTCATCGTGATGCTGGCGGGTTACGTGATCGGCTTCTGGACACTGGCGACGGTGTTGCATGCGTCGGGTGAGCGCGACAACCATGCGCGTTCGTGTCTTCTGGCGGTGGGTTTGGGCACGCTAGGGCTTCTCGCGTTCCTGGTCTCTCTGTTCGGCGGTCCGTTCGAGTGCGCTACGCTGGCGATCCGGCTGGGGACATTTGGTCTGCTCCTGCCCATTTTCTTTACGGTAACGCACCGAATGCTACCGTTCTTTAGCGGCAATGTGGCAGCCGACTACAGGGTGATCCGTCCGCGCTGGAGCCTTCCGGTTGTGTGGGTGTTGCTGCTAGTACATGCGCTGTTGGATTGGCGCAATGCGTTGGGCTGGCTGTGGCTAACTGATGTTCCGCTGGCGCTGGTGTTCGCTTGGCACGCGCTGGCGTGGCAACCTTGGAAGGCGATGCGGCCAGGTCTGCTTGCTGTGTTGCATCTGGCATTCGCTTGGCTGCCGTTGGCATTCGTGCTGTATGCGCTGCAGGACGTGATTTACGCGGCCAGCGGTCATCTGCTGCTCGGACGTGCACCTCTGCATGCATTGGCGATTGGTTACTTCGGCTCGATGCTGGTCGCAATGGTGACGCGGGTGACCCAAGGCCATTCCGGTCGGCCGCTGCAGATGGGCGCGGTAGCGTGGCTGTGCTTCGGACTGCTGCAGATCGTCGTGTTGCTGCGCATCCGCGCGGAATTGGGCGGCGATATGTACCTATGGCTGGTGGTCGCTGCGTACGGCTGGCTACTGGCTTTTCTGCCATGGGTGCTGCGTTCGGCATGGATCTACCTGACCCCGCGGGTGGACAACAAGCCGGGTTAAGGTGGCGCCGCCGTCGTCTTGCCAACAACTCACACAGGCTCTCGCTTGATCCATATCAGCGCGTCCAGGATGGGCTACGCGCAGACTCGTTCACCCAGTATTGGGAGAAAGTGATGGCTGTCTGGTATCCATGGATAGTGTTGATACATTTGTCTTGCGCGATCCTGTTTGTCGGTTCGGTGGCGTTCGAGGTGTTGGTGATCGAGTCCCTACATCGACACTTCGACGGGGCCATAATGCAGCGTATCGAACAGGCGGTGATGGCGCGGGCACGCCGCTTCATGCCGCTGGTAGTGATTCTGCTGTTCGCCAGTGGCGGCATGTTGTTCGACATTCGTTGTGCTGGCATCAGCTGTATTGGCACGCGCTTCGGCAACTTGTTGCTGCTGAAGATGCTGCTGGCGTTCGGCGTACTCGGCGTGTTTGTTAATGCGATGCGGGCTATGCGGAGCGGCAGGATGAACGTGTGCCGGTTCCGGCATACCCATCGCGTGGTACTCGGCCTGATGATTGGCATCGTTTTCTTGGCCAAGATCATGTTCTATCTGTAGACGGCCTTCTTCTAATAAGGCGCATCATCTCTACAGTCGCATTCAATGATCAGTCGATCAGTATCGACGGCCAGTTTTAGGCAGTGAGTACGACGGCACCGGTGTTTCAGTAGGTCGGTAGCGATTTAGGGAGATGTTCAAGCCCTACGACTGTGAAACCTGAAGGCGCTGAATCACTCATGTGTCGGGTACACCCGACTCTGGAGCTGGCTCCGGGTGATTGGTGAAGCATGGCTCGCGGAGTGCCTCGACCGAGCTGGGGAGCTACTCTCTGGTGATGCCGACTACGGGCACGACAAAGTTATGTGCTCGCTCATGCAGGCCGAGCCACAGCTTGAGGCTGCGGCCGATGTGCTGGGCATACTCCAGCATCAGTACGGCGTTCGCTTCGTCCAGCTCTTGGGCGCAGGTTTCACGCCACAGGGTAAGCCAGCGGTCAAAATGCTCGGCGAGGATCGGGTGCGGTCGGTGTGCGGCCATCAGGTTTCCGCGACAGCTTCCGATGCGTAATGCTACTGATGACCAGAAGGAGGCAAGTAAGCGCTTGTGCTCGTCCCAGTCACGCACTGCGGCATTGAATACTGGGCCCAGTTTCCGATCGCATCGCACCCTTTCGTAAAAGCGGTCGACTAGCGTAGCGATCGCGAATTCGTCAAGGAATGGTGAGTTCATGCGGAACGTGGTGCATCAGGAGTCGGAATACACGAAAGTAGGGGCGTTTGCCCACAGCACGTATCCGGTACCAGCCGGAAACGTGCTGTGGGCGCCACTTATTGGCTCAGGTTCAGCGTGCCCTTCATCAGGGTCGCGTGGCCTGGGAAGGTGCAGAAATATGCGTATTGTTCGCCAGTCTTGAGCTTGGCTACGCTGATGGTCGCGGAGTCGGATTCGCCACCACCGATCAGCTTGGTATGCGCAATGATTCGGGCGTCGCCCGGCTTCTCATAGTTGCTGGCAGCACCTGCCTGCATGCCGTCGGCAATAACGCCGGGCTCGTCGGCATTGTGGGCCAGCACCCAGTTATGGCCCATCGCAGTCTTCGGTAGCGTACCGGTGTGTTTCAAGGTCACCGTAAAGGTCTTGCAGGTCTTCGGCACGGTGATGCTTTTTTGATTGTATTGCATAGCATCATTGGCTTCGACAGTGGTTGCACACTCAGTGGCCAGCAGTGGGGTGGACAACAGGCCGAGCAGGGTGATCGCAATTAGTTTTCGCATTAGTAGAAGCTCCAATGAGGAATGGTGGGGAAGAAGAGTGGCTTCATTTTGGCGTGCTCATGCGCAGTCAGCCTTGATCTGGGTCAGTGCCAGCGGCAAAGTCCTCTGCCTGCGTGGCCCTTTCCGGAGGCGCTTCGCCCGGAGCCAAATCTTCAAGCAGTGGTAGAACTCCCGGGCTGTCCAGATCGTCAAACTGCTGGTGATTGACGGCCCAGAAGAAAATGACTGTCGCGATCAGCACCACCAGCAAGGTTACCGGGATCAGTACAAGCAGGATGTTCATACGCGCATCTCGCGTTGCTTCGCCGTGGGTTCGCTGACACTGTCGCGACCCACGCGCAATGCGTTGAGCACGACTGCCAATGAGCTCAGCGACATCCCGATGGCGGCGAGCCACGGCGGCACGAAGCCGAGCGCGGCGAACGGCACGGCACACAAGTTGTAGACGAGTGACCAGCGCCGGCTCTGAGCAACCACGAGAGCTACCTGGCGCGCGATCGAGCGTGCTTGCACGAGGCCGTCCAGACCTCCATCCAGCAAGAGCAGGTCGGCATGCGCCTGTGCCAACTCGGTTCCACTACCCAGCGCGGCGGAGACGTCCGCGCCCGCCAGTACCGGCGCGTCGTTGCTTCCGTCACCGACGGCCAAGGTGACGTGATCACGCTGGCGGGCTGCCTGCAGCCGC
Organism: Rhodanobacter sp. C01; assembly: GCF_002001045.1. Lineage (GTDB taxonomy): Bacteria > Pseudomonadota > Gammaproteobacteria > Xanthomonadales > Rhodanobacteraceae > Rhodanobacter. The sequence goes on from NZ_MUNR01000006.1 coordinate 84,950, forward strand.
TGCAGCTTGTCGGTGGGCGACTGACGGCCGTAAGCGTCGTGGATGTCCAGACGAGCGGCAAGCGCGGCCACGCGCGATTTACTGTCGCCACTGGCGATTACCAGCGCGATGCCGTCGGCACGCAGCGCGTCGAGCGTGCGGCGGGCATCTTTGCGTGGCTGTTCGTCGAGATGGAAGGCAGCGATCGGTCCGTTCTGATCGGCCAGCAGCAGCGCATTTGAGAGGCTTGCCGATACCATATGTCCGCTCGGCGCCAGCGCGAAATCGGCGCGCCCCAAACGCAGTGGGCGACCATCGACTTCCCCGCTGATGCCTGCGCCGGCACTGACCTCAACTGCCTGCGCCCGCTGTGGCAGGCCACGCTGGCGGGCGGTGCTGGCCAGCGCACGCGCCAGCGGATGCGAGCTTTCATGGGCCAGTGCGGCGGCCAGCTGCAGCACGTCATCGGGATCATCGCCGCGGAGCGGTTCGATCGCGGCGGTTGCCAGTTGCGGCACGCTGAGCGTGCCGGTCTTGTCGAACAACGCGTAATCGACCCGCGCCAGCGTGGCCAGCGCGCTGCTGTCGGTGACGAGCACTCCGTGTCCAGCCAACACGCCGAGAGCGCGGGTCAGCGTGGCCGGTCGAGTCAGTGCGAACGAGCATGGACAGGCGACCACCAGCACCGCCACCGCCGCTTCGAACGCGCGCGCTGGGTCCACCAGCATCCAGCCCAGCGCCGTCAACGCGGTCAGCAGCAGTACGCGGCCGATAAAACGGCCGACTTCGCGTTCGCCCCCGGGCGCGGACACCATGCGCGCCTTGCGCGTACGCGTGCTGAGCGCGCTCAATCGGGCGGCAGCTGTCGCCTCGCCGGTGTGTTCCACGAGCAGCTCGGCAGGGCCGACCAGCAGCATGCTGCCGGCAATCAGCCGCTCCCCGCGCTGACGCTGCACGTGGAGCGATTCGCCCGACAGCAAAGCCTCGTCCACCTCGGCCATGGCGCTCTCCAGCACGCCGTCTGCCGGTACCGTGGTGCCCTCGGCGATGTGCACGTGATCGCCAGCAACCAGCTCGATCGCGGCCACCGTTTCCAGGCTGCCGTCTGCATGCCGACGCTCCGCCAGCAGCGGTGCGGCATCGATCACCGCATCGCCAAGAGCACCACTGCGATGCCGCGCGCGCAACTCCACGTAGCGTGCGGCCAGCAGCAGAAACACAAACATGCTGACCGAATCGAAGTAGATGTCGCCGCTGCCGCGCAAGGTGTTGATCGTGCTTGCGAGAAATACCAGCAGCACCGCGAGCGTCACCGACAGGTTGATGCCCAACTGGTGGCGGCGCAGTTCGCGCAGTGCGCCGACATAGAACGGCTTGGCCGAATAGAACACCACGGGCACGGCGGACAACAGACTCAGCCAGCGGAACAGGCCGCGGGTAGTGAAATCGACGAAGTCGACGACGCCGATGTAGATCACGAACGCATAGGTCATCACCTGCATCGCGAACATGCCGGCGACCAGCAGGCGCTTCAATGCGTCATGCGATTCGCGCGAACGGGCGTCGTCGATGCTGTCATGCCGCAGCGGTTGCGCCCTGCAACGTGCGCCAGTGAACGCCTCGAGCAGAACCGGCAGTGATGTGTGCTGCCTGTCCCACACTACCCGTACGCGCTTGGCCGGTGCGTCGATGGCCACCCGCTGCACGCCGGGCAACCCGTGGATGAGTTGCTCCAGTCGCAATACCTGCTGCGCGTTGTGCAGTCCTTCGACCCGCAGAGCGATCTCGCTATGACCATCTCGGCGTGTACGCAATACCTGCGCAGCCAGTTGCGGCTGGACCCATGCCGCATGGGTACTCATGGTGGAGGGCCGTTGCTGCTATGGCTGCTGCTTGGCACCCCGAACACGGTGTGCGACGTGTCCACCGGGATATCGGCGTGACGGGAGCTCACCACGATCAGCCATACGCACCCGGCCATCGATGCGGCGAAGACCACCACACCAAGCCACAGCACCGGCTGGCGATACCAGCTCGATGCGCTGGATAAATCGCGGGCGTCATGGCGTGGCATCATCGCGGTGCGACAGGTGGTAGACATAGGCGGCCAGCACGTGGATCTGGTCGTCACTGAGGCGGCGGCTCCACGCCGGCATATGGCCCTGCCTGCCGCCACCGATGGTGGCTTCGATATCGGCAACGCTGCCACCGTGCAGCCAGATGTGGTCCGTGAGATTGGGTGCGCCAAGCGCCTGGTTGCCCTTGCCATCCGGGCCGTGACAGGCGGCGCAGGTGACAAACAGCGGCTTGCCGGCCGCCGCCTTGGCAGCATCGTACGGTGAGCCGGACAGACTAAGCACATATTGGGCGAGATTTTTCACGTTGTCCTCGCCCAGACTCGCCCACGGCGGCATGACACCGGCACGACCATCGTGGATGCTTGCGGTGATCGACTTACCGTCGCCGCCGTACAACCAGTCGGCGTCAGTGAGATCGGGCGCACCAAGTTTTTGATTGCCCTTGGCGGTGCGCCCATGGCAGGCCGCGCAGTCGTCGCCGAACAATTCCTTGCCCATCTGCTGGGCGGCTGGATCGCCAGCGAGTTGCTCGACCGGGTACAGCTCGAAGCGCTTCATCTCCTCGGCGAACGCGACATTGTTGCTGGCCACGTTGCGCGCCAGTTCGCCATGCGAGGTCCAGCCCAGTAAACCCTTGAAGTTGCCGAAGCCAGGGAACAACGCCAGATACGTGAAGCCGGCGATGAACATGCTGGCCGACATCAGCAACCACCAACGCGGCAGTCGTCGCACACCCTCGCGCAGCGCACCGTGTGCCCAGATGTGGCCACTGGTGCCGTCGGGCAACGTCGGTATTTTTACCCACGGTCCCCACAGGAACAGGAACAATGTAATGCCCAGGTTGAACACCACCAGGAACATGACCCACAACGACCAGCCTGTGCTCATGGACGACTCTCCCGTGTGCCTGCCTGCGTGTCGGCAGGTTGTTCTTCCGTATCTTCCTGCATCGGCAACTGGGCCATCTGGTCAAACACTTTCTTGTGGCGCTTGCGCCAAGCCCAGATCCAGATACCAATGAAGGTGATCATCATGGCCAGGATGAAAGCGCCCGCGATCTGTCCCCATACCGGACTCATGGTTGGCCTCCATCGCTGGCTTCCGCCGAGGTTGTCTTCGTCGGCTCATTTTTAATACCCAAGCCCTGCAGATAGGTAATCAGCGCGTCCATCTCGGTCTTGCCGTTCACCGCCGCTGGCGCGCCGGCGATGTCCGCGTCGCTGTACAGATCGCCCAATCGGCGCAGCGTGCGCATGCTGGCCTGGATCTCCGCCGCATCGAGTTTCTTGTCGGCCAGCCAGGGGAAACCTGGCATGTTTGATGGCGGCACCACCTGCCGGGGGTTCATTAGGTGCATGCGCTGCCAGTCATCCGAGTATTTGCCTCCGACACGAGCTAGATCCGGTCCGATACGTTTGGAACCCCACAGGAACGGACGGTCGTAGACCGATTCGTCGGCGGTGGAGTAGTGACCGTAGCGCTCCGTCTCGAAACGCAGCGCGCGGATCATCTGCGAATGGCACAGATAACAGCCCTCTCGTACGTAGATGTCCCTGCCAGCCAGGCGCAGCGGGTCGTACGGTTTGACCCCGGACGGCGCCTTGATCGCATGTGCCTCGATGAACAGCGGTGTGATTTCAGCGAGGCCGCCGAGCGAGACCATGATAGCGATCAGGATGCCAAGCAGGCCGACGTTTTTCTCGATGATTTCAAAATGCTTGTATGCCATGTCGTGATCCTCAACCGGCAGCCGGCAAGGGGGCCGGTACCTGATTGGGCACCGGCTCCGGGATCGGCACGGGAATCGGTTTGATCAGTCGGGCACGGGCGTCTGCTGCGGTGTGCCACAGATTCCAGGCCATCACCACCATGCCAGACAGGATCAGCAGGCCACCGGCCCAGCGGATCAAATACATCGGCTTGATCGCAATCAGACTGTCGAGGAAGGAATAAGTGAGCGACCCATCCGGGTTGGTGGCGCGCCACATCATGCCTTCGGTGATGCCGGCGGCCCACATCGAGCAGATGTACATCAGCGTACCCATCATGTGCAGCCAGAAATGCGCTTCCATCGCGCGATGCGAGTGCATGGCGGGTCGACCTAGCGCACGAGGCGCCATCGCGTAAAGCGAGCCGATGGTGATCATCGCGACCCAGCCGAGCGCACCCGAATGTACGTGGGCGATTGTCCAGTCGGTGTAGTGCGACAACGAATTCACCGTCTTGATCGCCATCATCGAACCTTCGAAGGTGGCCGCGGCGTAGAACACCAGCGACATCACCATGAACTTGGCGGCCGGGTCGGTCTTCAGTCGCCACCACGAGCCGTTGAAGGTGAGTAGCCCGTTAGCTGCGGAGCCCCAGCTGGGCATCAACAGGATCAGCGAAAATGCCATACCCACCGACTGCACCCAGTCGGGCAGGGCGGTGTACATAAGGTGGTGCGCGCCTGCCCACATGTAGACCGAGATCAGCGCCCAGAAATTGACGATCGAGAAGCGATAGCTCCACAGCGGCTGCTGGGCCTGCCGCGGGACGAAGTAATACATCATGCCGAGGAAGCCGGCCGTGAGAAAAAACGCTACCGCGTTGTGGCCGTACCACCACTCCACCATGGCATCGACCACGCCCGAATAGATCGGGTACGACTTCCACATCGACACCGGCAGCACGAGACCGTTGACGATATGCAACAGGCCGACCGCGATGATGAAGGCGCCGTAGTACCAATTCGCGACATAGATATGGCGGATGCGCCGGCGCGTCAGGCTGGCGAAGAACACCACGCCGAAGCTGACCCATACCACGGCGATGAGAATGGCGACGATCCACTCGGGCTCGGCATATTCCTTGCCGCGGGTCGCGCCCAGCGGCATCGACACCATGGCCAGCACGCAAATCAGTTGCCAACCCCAGAATGTGAACTCGGCAAGCCGGCCCAGCGCCAGCCGCGCCTGACCGGTACGTTGCACCACGTAATAGCAGGTGCCCATCAACGCACAGCCGCCAAAGCCGAAGATCACCCCGAAGGTGTGGTCAGGACGGATGCGACTGAAGGTCAGCCACGGGATATCAAAATTCAGCGCGGGCCACATCAGCTCCGCGGCGGCGTAGACGCCTACCGACATGCCGATGATTCCCCATACCGCGGCGCCGAGCAGAAACTGGCGCACGACCTTGTCGTTGTAGTACTCGGTATTTGGCATGGCACCCCCTAACTATGGTTGGAGGTATTCTGACAACGCTGTTCAGCCGACTATTGATCTAGATCAAGTCGCTTCGGCTCCCTGTTACGCAGGATCGGAACCAATTCCTCATCATTGTGTTAGGCAACGCTCAATGGGTTCGCCGCACCGCTTCAGATGGCACGCGATTCGTTGACCGTCTACAGTGATGCCATTGCACCAACCTCACGTTGAACGGGGCAGTCTCAATGTTGGTAAGGGAAGGAAACGCGCGAAGCAGCGATGTCGATCGTCGCCTTGCCTGCACCCTGGCCGCGATTGCCGGAGCGCTGAACACGGCTGCTTTTCACGCAGTAGGTTTTTTCTCCGCCAACATGACTGGGAACGTTTCGGCGCTCTCCGATCACGCCGCACTGGGAGAGTGGTTGCTAGGCATGTTCTATTTGTCGATTGTCTTGGCTTTCGTGCTGGGCGCTGCGGTGTCGACCTTGCTTATTAATGCGGGCAAGCGTCGACGCATTCGTAGTATCTACGCTGTCAGCATCCTCGCAGAGGCAGTTTTGATGGCGTTGCTTGGATGTGCCTGTCTCTGGCTTCCTCAGGCTAACCGTGGGCCTACATTGATCCTGGGGTTGAGTTTTCTTATGGGTCTGCAGAATGCGGTCGTCACCACGATTTCTGGTGCGCGTGTGCGAACAACCCATGTTTCCGGTATGTCGACGGATATTGGCATCGAGTTGAGCATGCTGTTCGACATCGCTCGTGGCCGCGAGCTTGGGGTGGATGCTGCGCCCTATCAGCTGAAGCTTCGGCTTCATGCACAGACGGTGCTTTCCTTCCTGGTGGGCGGGATCATCGGTGTAATGGTCTATCAGGCGATCGGCGGACGTCTTCTCTTCGCCACGGCGTCGGTTCTTCTGGCCCTCTCGCTACTAGGTATCTGGCAGGCGCTTCGGGGCGACGTGTCGGTGCCACAAGCCTGATACGACGATCATGCGTGCATGGGATCTCAATGTCGACGCTTACGAGATAGAACCACGATCCGCTGCAAATAGCGGATCGGGGGCATGCAAGACTATGCCGTAGAACGACAATACCGCTCCCAGTCGTTCATCAACTTGGCGCGCCGAGTCAGCAAGTCACCACGTTGATAGGCTGCTTCTGAGGCATCTTTGAGGAGATGCGCCAATGCCTTCTCAATAACCTCGCGCGAGTGCTTCGTAGTCTCTGCTGCCCAGTCACGAAAGCTGGATCGAAAGCCATGGGGTACGCAAGGCCTCTTTTCCCTCGGATCCATGTGTCCGGTGCCTCCCTTGGCAATATCTGAAGCGTGCATGCCTTTTATCAGCTTCTCGCCCGCGGCTGTGGTTAGGGGTTGACCTTTGACGCTAGGGAACACATGGCCGGATGGAACGACCAGCTTGCCCTTCACTTTCGGTATCAACGAACGTAGCAACTCGATTGCTGCAGGTGATAGGGGCACTCGATGTTCCTTTTCCGCCTTCATTCGTTCAGCCGGAATGATCCAAAGGGCTTTTGCTAGGTCGATCTCATCCCATTGCGCACCTGCAGATTCGCCTGGCCGCGTAGCCGTCAGAATTTGCAGCTCCAGCACGCGAGCGGATAACCCTTGGTGCTGGCGAAGCTTTGACATAAATGCAGGAATCTCAGCGTAGGGCAAAGCGGGCCTGGGTTTGACCTTTTGTACTTCACTGCGTTTAGGCAGAAGGTGATCCAGATGGTTACGCCACGCCGCGGGGTTGTCACCGGTTCGGAGTTTGCGAACCGTTGCCCACGCCAGCACCGACTCGATCCGCCCCCGTAATCGGCTTGCTGTCTCGGTCTTTGTTGTCCAAATGGGGTTTAGACAGAGCATAACGAGCTCCGTATCGACCCTATCGACCGGCACATCCCAGATCGGTTTGCAGTAAGTCGCGAGCGTGCTTTCCCACTGAGCAGCATGCTTGGCATTCTTCCAGCCGCTGCGATGCGCTTCGATATACAAACCGGCACAGCGACCGAACGCCACCGTTCGCGCCTCGGTTAGTCGTTTCTGCTGCTGGGCCGATTTGCGATCGTCAATGGGGTCGATGCCATCGGTGACCATCTGCCGGCATTTCATGGCGCGCTTTCTAGCGTCACTCAGCCCAAAAGAATGGAAGGCACCTAAGCCCATCTCTCGGGCGCGACCGTTGATCTGGTAACGAAATACCCATGACTTGGAGAGGGAAGCAGAAATCTGGAGATAGAGGCCGCCGCCATCGCCCAAGTACCCGGGTGTTTTGGCTTTGCGAACCTTCAGGTCGGACAGTTTTTCGAGTGCGCGAGCCATTGGCTACCCCTGTTTCTACCCATGATCATACACTGGATTTGGTTGAACGCCTTTGGGCGTGTTTGGACATATTCACGCTGTAAACGGCTTGGTTAAGCCATTTGTGAGGACTTGTTTGGACAGGACTGGACTACAGGCTGACGGACTCTCTCTCCGCCAGTACACAAAAAAGCCCTGATTTGTCAGGGCTTTTTTGTGTACTGGGAAAGGTGCTTGATCAAGTCGGATGGGTCAATCCAATGCGACTCGCACATCATTTTCTGCGCCAACCGTCGGGCACGTGGCACTTCCGTTTGGTGATTCCGCGGAACCTGCATGCAGTGTTCGGTCTGATGCATCATCAGGCGCCGATTTCGCACACGAGCCCCCAGGCCCTGCGCGGCTTTGGGCTTACACCTTGCGGGCGTCATGCCCAACCCTTTGTCGACGCAGGCCACGGATGAATCCGCTGGCTCGCCGGAAGTTGCAGGAGTGGCTCGATGGCGGCCGCCGCACGATGGCGGCGGTGTCTGCCGAACTGGCAAGCATGTCATGGCGTGGGCCGCGGGCGCGTGAGTCGCTGAAGGCCGCGCTGTCGGTCATGCTGGCGGTCGCACTGGCGAAGGCGCTGGGTCTGGACGATCTGTGGTGGGCAGCTTTCAGCGGCTACATGGTGATGCGCTCGAGCTTCGACGAAACGTTCCGGCGTGGCGTGTACCGGATTGCCGGCACGGTAGTCGGTGTCGCGCTCGGCGTTGGTCTGGCGCCAGTGATGGCGCATCATCCGTTGTGGCGGATCGTGTGGATCTTCGGGTTCGGCGCGGTGACACTGTATTTCGCGTTGTTGTCGCGCTATGGCTATGCATGGCTTTTTCTCGGGCTCACCCACGTCATGGTGCTGGCGTTCGCGGTGCCGATGCCGGGTACGCTGCTGCACTTCGCGAAACTGCGCATCGCCGATGTTGCGGTAGGCACGGCAGCTTGCGTGATCGTGTCCGCCTTGTTCGCACTGGCCGGAGGCACGCATCCCCGCTCGTTCCTGCAGTCATTGCGCGGCCTGATCGGCACACCGGTGGCCGCACGGGTAGTCCGCTCCGAGCCGGGCGTGCGCCGCCGGCTGCTGCAGCACGTCTGCGAAGCCGCGCTGGCGCTGGCCTGCGTCACCGCGTTGGGCTACGGCTTCGGGCTGACTTCGTTTACCCAGGCATCGATCACGGTCTTCGCGGTGATGATGTTGCCGATCACGGACTTCGCCGCGAACCGGCGTGGCGCGGTACGGCGCAAGCTGATCCATCGCTGCTTCGGCTGCCTGTCCGGTGGTCTTGCCGGCATCCTGTTGCTGCTGCTCACCGGGCATGTGCCGCTGCTGTGGTGGCTGGCGCTGGCGCTCGGCGTATGGGTCGGACAGCACCTGCAGAACAGTGGCCCGGGCATCGGCTATATCGGCACGCAGTTCTGCCTGGGTTACCTCACTGCCTTCGTGCACGATCCGCACCTGGCCGAGAGCTATGCGGCCGCGGCCGAACGTTTCGCAGGTATTTTGAGTGGCTTGCTGGTGCTAGGCGTGATCCTGTATCTGGGCAGTCTGTTGAGCGTTCCGAAGGAGCAGGATGAATGAGCGCCTGCCGATCCCGGCGGGTTACATTTTGGCGGTGAGGCAACTGACGACCTGATCAATAAACAGTCGCGTATTAGTGCGCATCATCTGGGATCGTCCGGTTTTTCGCGCGGCCGCCGCCGGCGATCGGCAGCTGCCAGCCGCGTCGCACGGCCAGCATGCGCAGGGCGAAGCAGATGATGGCCCCGACGATCATCGTCGCTGCGGATGGCAGCCCCAACGAGGCGCCGATGACGACCATGACTGCCCCGGCCAATGCGGCCACTGCATACAGGTCGGCGCGCAGCACCATCGGCACGTCGGCCAGCAGCACGTCACGCACCATGCCGCCGCCGATGCCGGTGAGCATGCCTAGCAGCGCCGCCATGACCGGGTTCAGTCCGAACGCCAGCGCTTTCTGCGCGCCGGCGACCGCGAACAGTGCAAGGCCGGCGGCGTCGAACAGGCGCACCGGATTCTGCAGCCGCTCGATCACCGGAGCCCACCAGAACGTGATCATGCCAGCGCATACCGAAACGGCGAGGTAGCGCCAGTCGCTGATCGCCGCCGGGGGCGCCGCACCGATCAGCAGGTCGCGCGTGATGCCACCGGCATTGGCCGCGGCGAACGACAGCACCAGCACGCCGAACAGATCGAGTCGCCGCCGTGTCGCCGCCGTCGCACCGCTGAGCGCGAATACGAACGTGCCGACCAGATCGGCGAGCAATAGCAGCAGTTTCGTTGTCGGCATGTAGATATCTCCCTGTGCAGACAACGCACTGTAGCGTCAGGCAGGTGATCCGTCTCGTACCGGCAAACGCAGGCTGGCCGCGCAGAGCGCAGGGGTCGCCCGATCCTGCCGAACCGCTACTTCGATGCATGCACGGCGATGACCAGCGTTTCGATGCCGGTGCGCAGCGTGGGCTGAATGACCGGCGCGAACCGTGGGTTGTGGTTGGTCGGCAAATCTATTGAGCTGGCCCGCAGCCTGCGCCTTCGCGTAGATCTCCGTATCGGTGCCGCCGATGAACCAGGACACCGAGGGCATTTTCTACTGCGCGCCAAAGCAGTCGAAGTCTTCACCCGCCGAGGTCGGCAGGATTTTCGACGCACCCCTCCGGGAAATACTGACGGAATGCATCACCAGACCTTCTGGTTTGCGTCAGTGTCGTTGATGACCAGTGCGTAATGGTCCACCTGTGTGATGTCCGGTGGCCTAGGCGTTCGACGTGGCTGCCTCGGCATTTGTCGCAATTCTCAAATGATCAGCGATCCCATGCCGCCGTTGCGGGTCGGTCCACGCTCTCGTGCATGCACATTTCCCGCGCAAGTGAGTGCTTGAGTGAGGGAACGATGTGACCCAAAAAAATGGCGCCCGAGGGGGACGGGCGCCGAGGTGTATCCAATGATCAGCCCACAGAAGCCACTCCTTGTCCGAGATGCCTGGCATGCCAAATCGGCCGTGCCGCAGATACTCAGTCAGCACAGGTGACCTCTTGATAACCATAGAGCGATGTGCTTTTGGGCGAACCTGTAGGTTCTAACAGCTGCTTGGGCCGCCTCGTCTGCGCGTTGCCTTCCTATAAAGAGCACTCAGGGCTGTTCACCGTTTGCGTGAATAAAGCCGATGCCAATATTTTAAATGTGCGTCAGAGATACATGGAGTTTGTAAGCGCGGCGCCTTGTTCAATACGCATGGCGAAATCAAATGGGCAAAGAGCGATTTACAGCGGTAAGAATCCCGATTCAAGAGTGAAAAGGGTCCTGATGGGCATGGACTGTTCATTGGCGGAGTGATGGTTTTCTCAGCAATGCCGCATCAGGAGTGTTGCGAGCTAAGGCTGACGTTACGTCCAATCAATGCTTTAAAGATAGCAGCGAGAAGAGGGTGGATTCATGAACGCAGCGAGTGACATTGATATCGCAAAGGCTTGGGTGGTAGTGCACAAGGCCGAGATGGATTCTGAGGTGCGTGATGCGAATTTTTGGGCGTATATGTCACTTGATGAGCTTCGTGAGAGCAATTTGGAACGCTATTGGAAGGTCATCAATGAGATCTGGCGTCTCGATGATTCGGACCTCATTCTTTCAAATTTAGCTGCAGGCCCCATCGAAGACCTGCTAGTGAGCGCAGGAAATATATTTATCGAAAGAATCGAGGTGAACACAAAAGTCGACGAACGATTTAGGGTGATGCTTGGCATGGTGTGGAAAGATGATATGCCCGACGACATTTGGGAAAGAGTTGAGCGCGCATCTTGACACTATGTTTAAAAAGTCTTCACCCCTATGCTGTTCGTGTCCGATATAGCAACGCCCGCATTGCGCGGGCGTTCTCTTTTGTAAGGGTTTGCTATCGAGACCGACGGCTTGAATGTACCAAGTAGTCGTTGCGTAGAAGTATCAGCTTGGTATTTCTGAGCCGGCAAACTGGTCGCGCATTCGTCAGCATCTTGCCGGACAAACAAGAAGAGCAAGATTGCATCGCTACCTTTGACATCAATGGCCTTGAAGGATGCCAATTCGATGTCAGGCAGGGAGCTTGATGGTTCAACCTGCCGTTTTTGCGCATGCAGTTGTTTCATCGGCTCTAGGCATTGCCGAATATGCATAGCCCGATGCCGAATAGGCACATCGAGCAGGCATGTCATGCGCTCCAATGGTCCCCGACAGCGTGTCTCAAAGCATGGCGCTACGAGTTGCACGGCGACTGATGCGTCATAAACGCGAGCCAAGTCTCGGCTATCAGTAAAGGGGGCTCTACCAATGAATCGCATATATCGCCTGGTCTGGTGTCGATCTCTTGGCGCCTTGGTTGTCGCTTCCGAACTAGCCTCCTCCAAGCGACTGGCCGGCGGGTCTCACCGAAGCGCGACTTGCAGATCCTCCTTGCTGTTATCTGCCTTCATCCTTGCTGCAATCGGCTTTTCCCCTATTCCTGCTGCTTATGCGCAGTCCGTCGGGGATGCCAAGCTGGCAGATCTTCAATCTCTTGTTGACAAATACGACAGTACCCGCCCGGTAGCGCAAGCGGCTGCCCATGCACAGGTCACCGATTCTGCACTTGTAGTCGCTGGTGCTACAGGCTCGACAGCACAGTCGCCGGCCAAGCACAGCTATCACCCTGCAGCAGTAACTGGAGCAGCAGTAACTGGAAGAGAAGCAGCATTGGAGGCGGACACTCATTCGAAGATGGCTCATGCATACATCGTTGTTGATGCGCATTCCACTATGACATCGACGTCGATCGCAGTTCGCGCAAGCACCCAGGTCAAGCAGCAAACTGTTTCGCCGGTATCGGAGGTGACTGTTGCCAGCGTGGTGACGCCAGGCAATGCAGAAACATCGGGTCGACAGCCAGATATGGCATCTGACCGGCGCCTCGTTCACGCCACCAAAGCCAAGCAGTCAAAGGCGACAGCCTACAGCGACGCCGTCAATGACGAAGACGCACCGCGAGACGAGAATTCTGACTCGACTTCAACATTAACATTGCCGTTGCTGTCACAGCCTGCTTTCTTGGCCCCCAATGTGCCAACGACACTCTCATCGACGCCGCAGGACGTATTCTCGACGGCAAGCCTATTCACACCCATGGCCTCCGGCATTCCAGAAGCGGTGCCTGTTGTGCCAGCACCCGGGCCAACGCCTACGGGCCTGATTGTCGGTAATGGCGGCGTGGTGGGTACCGTGACCCAATTGCTTGGATCGACGACGAATAGCCTGTTCAACAATACAAACGGTTATGTAACCAATGGAAGCTTGCAAGTCAGCAATGCCAATTTCACGCAAGGTTATTCCACGCTGAACTTATTGGGACTACCTGTGCTCAATCTGACCCCGGTGGGTACATTGCTTACCTCCACGAGTGGCGCGGTGGTCGGTGAAACCGGAATCAATTCCCACTTGACCCTGCTGGGTGGGGTTACCTCAGGAAACTATATCGACAACATCAACAACGGTGCCGCCGGAGGGCTTCTCGGCATCGTGCTACCTACGGGAGCACCAGCTTGGGCATCCACCTGCCTGAATGTCCTGGGTGTATTGACGGAGTCCTGCTGGGGCGTAAATGCTGCGCAGGATAATCAGGTGCTGGTGGGTGATGGTGCATCGGCCAACGGTTCGGAAGAAGTGGTGATCGGTACCAACGCGAGCCATACACTGCCGACTGTGGCGGCCTGCACGGCATTTCCCGGCGCGAGCCCGAATGATCCAACTAACCCGTGCGGCGTGCCGACCGCGGACTATCAGGCTCGCTTGGGGCACTCCGTAGTGATTGGCGACAGCGCCTCGGGCACAGCTGACGCGCAGACCATCCTTGGTGCGAACGCCACTTCAAGTGCGGCCAACAGCGTGGCATTGGGCTACGCGTCCATTGCCGACCGTGGCGCGCAGACGAACTACGCTGCTTATGGCCTCTCTGCACTTCAGGACTCGGCCGGTGAGGTATCGATTGGCTCGCCCGGCCAAGAGCGTCAGATCACCAATGTGGCCGCTGGCAGTGCACCGACTGATGCGGCTAACGTCGCCCAGCTGCAAGGTGTCGCATTGGTGGCGGATAACTCAGTGCAATACGACGACACCAGCAAGACGGTCGTGACACTTGCCGGTCCGGTTAGCACTGATGGTGGCGTGACTGGTGGCACCAAGATAACCAATCTTCAGCAAGGTAGCCTTAGTGCGACGAGTACGGACGCGGTGAACGGTGCGCAACTGAACGCGACGAACAACAATATTTCGAACATCTACGACACCGGCACGAAATATTTCCATGCCAACAGCACCGGTCCGGACAGCAATGCCAGCGGGACAAATTCAATCGCCATCGGGCAGCAATCCGCTGCAGTGGGCGTATCTTCAATCGCCATGGGTAACGGTGCGACAGCGTCCAGTGACAATTCTGTCGCTATCGGCAACGGAGCAGCGGCACAGAATGGCAATGCGGTTTCGATTGGTTCGGGCAATACGGCCGATGGCAACGGCGCGGTGGCCATGGGTGATCCGAACACGGCGACTGGGCAGGGCGCGGTAGCGTTGGGTTATGAGAACCAAGCAATTGGTCAAGGTGCCGTTGCTCTCGGTTCAACGTCGGTAGCCAATGGAGCGAGCGCCGTGGCATTAGGCGATGGCGCGAGCGCCACGGCGGCCAATGCGCTGGCGTTCGGCACAGGCGCAAATGCCAGCATGGCCAACAGCATCGCACTGGGGGCAGATTCCACCACCCTTGTGGGCGCATTGAGCAACTACTCGGCCTATGGGCTGACTACACCGCAGACTTCCCTAGGTGAAGTCAATGTCGGAAATCGTCAGATCACTGGGCTCGCTGCAGGCAGTGCACTGACGGATGCGGTTAATGTCGCCCAACTGGAGGGTGTGGCAGCGGTAGCGGACAATGCTGTGCAATACGACGATGCCAGCAAGACGGTCGTAACACTCGCCGGGCCGGCCAGCACCGATGGTGGCGTAACCGGTGGCACCACACTCACGAATCTGCATCAGGGCGATCTCAATGCGACGAGCACGGACGCGGTGAACGGCGCACAGCTGTACGCAACCGACAGCAGCATTTCAAACATCTATGATACCGGCACCAAATATTTTCACGCCAACAGTACGGGTGCAGATAGCACTGCCACCGGCACCGATAGCGTAGCCATCGGCATGGGAGCAGTAGCGAACAATACTGGCGATGTGGCGCTCGGCGCTAACTCGATAACCGCGGCACCGCACACTGGCGACATGGTGTTCTTCGGTGGCACAGCAGCTGGTACGGCTCTTTCGGTAATATCGATTGGCTCCCCCGGACAGGAGCGACAGATCCAGAATCTTGCCCCTGGTGTCGTTACCTCGACATCGACTGATGCGATCAACGGCTCCCAGCTTTACTCGGTGGTTACTGGGGTCAACAGCCTTGGCGTCTCGTTGGCCAGTTCGCTAGGAGGCAACTCGACCTACGACACCGCAACCGGCGTGGTGTCGGCGGGCCTGAGTTATGGCGGCAATAGCTATAGCTCGGTGCAGAATGTCATCAATGCGCTGACCGGCGGCGGCACGAGCCAGGGGATCAAATATTTCCATGCGAATTCCAATCTGGCCGATGCCGATGCCAGTGGCACCAATAGTGTGGCAGTGGGCCCTGTAGCCAGCGCGAGTGGCGACAGCAGTGTAGCCGTGGGTGACGGCGCCAATGCCTCAGGCGATAGCGCCATGGCATTCGGTTCGTCGGCGACAGCCAGTGATACCGGAGCGATGGCATTTGGCAATGCAGCCAATGCAACGGCGGCCAATGCGCTCGCGTTTGGCGCCGATGCCAGTGCCAGCATGGCAAACAGCATCGCATTGGGTGCCGGCTCCGTCACTCTCGTCGGCGCACTGAGCAACTATACGGCCTATGGGCTGACTGCGCCGCAGACTTCCCTGGGCGAGGTCAATGTAGGGAATCGCCAGATCACTGGAGTCGCTGCAGGCAGTGCGCCGACGGATGCGGTCAATGTCGCCCAACTGGAAGGTGTGGGCAACCAGGTGCAGGCGGTGGACAAGCTGGCGGTGAAGTACGACGCCGACTCCGCAGGCAATGCGACTAATGAAATTACATTGATCGGCGATAGCAGCGGAGCGGAAGTCAACATCACCAACCTTGCCGCCGGTTCCGAAACGGCTACCAGTACCGATGCAGTAAATGGTTCGCAGCTATGGCACTGGACCCAAGATACCAACAACATTTATAGCAACTACAGCCTATATAACGACATCAACAATCTCACCAGCGGTTCTGGTGGTGTCAAATATTTTAATGTCAATTCGACATTGGGCAATTCCAGTGCGAGTGGTTCCAACAGTATCGCCATCGGGCCGGTCGCAAGCGCCAGCGGAAGCAATAGTGTCGCTTTAGGCAATGGAGCCACGGCTACCGGTAGCAATTCGGTAGCCATCGGTGCTGGCTCGGTGGCCGATCGTGACAATACGGTGTCTGTAGGCAGTGATGGAAACGACCGCCAGATCACCAATGTGGCAGCAGGCACCCAAGGCACGGATGCCGTGAATCTAAATCAGCTGGATGCATCGGTAACCGCGTCTACAGCCGGCTCAGTCCGCTACGACACCAATGCGGATGGAAGCATCGATTACAACAGCGTGACGCTGGGGAATGGTGTCGGCAGTACCAGCATTCACAACGTCGCGGCGGGTGTCGCCGCGACCGATGCAGTAAATGTCGGCCAGCTGAACAACGGTATCCAGCAGGCCGTCAACTGGGCCAATGCATATACCGATCAACAGGTACAGCAACTGGCCAACCGCGCCAATGCCGGCGTAGCAGCGGCGATGGCGATGGCGGGACTGCCTCAAGCATATGAGCCGGGCAAGAGCATGGCTGCGGTATCAGCTGGCAGTTTCCGTGGTGAATCCAGTTTGGCGATAGGGGTCTCGACAATCTCTGAAGGCGGTCGCTGGGTCTACAAATTGACCGGATCGGCCGACACGCGGGGTGACGCAGGCGTATCCATAGGTGCCGGTATGCAATGGTGAGTCATGGCCGATCATGGGTGTTTCGAAACCAGTCTGGAAGGAGCATGCAAACCATGAAATGGCGCGAATACATATTGCAGACAATACTGATGTGCTCGGTGCTATTGGCGGCCTGCAGCACAACGCAAAGCAAGATTTCGTCAAATAGCAATGATGGCGGGGAAGCAAGCTTCCCGGACCCGACTCGCGCGACGATGCCCGAGGGCATTTTTGTCAACATTGAAAATCTGCGCAACGTTGCACCGGGCACGACCAAGGCTCAACTGTACAACTTGCTTGGCATTCCACATTTCAGCGAAGGTGTCATTGGCGTTAGAAAGTGGAACTACATCTTCGATTTCCGCAAGTCGAACGGCGGTCACTTTAGCTGTCAGTATCAAGTCGAATTCGACAAGCATGATCGCGCAAAAACTTTCTACTGGAAGCCCGAATCATGCAAATCCGTGCTTGCCGCTTCTACGATCGCGACGAACTTTGCTCCAGTGGCTCTACCAAAAGAACCGATCCGGCTATCCACGGATGCGCTCTTCGATTTTGACCGTTCGAATCTAACCGAACAAGGTCGCGACCAGCTTTCAAGGTTGTTGCAGCAAGTACAATCAGCCAGTCAGATTGAGAACATCTTGGTCGCCGGTTATACCGATCGTATCGGTAGCGACAGTTACAACCAGACACTGTCCGAAAAGCGGGCTGACTCCGTACGCAATTATCTAATAGACAAAGGCGTTTCCCCAGGGGCGGTGCAGGTCGAGGGTCATGGCAAAGGAGATCCACTTGTAAAGTGCCCGAATTCCAACCGCAAGGCTTTAATTGCCTGCCTGGCACCAAATCGGAGAGTCGAGTTGTCCGGGGTGAGCCAGCCGTGAAGCCACGGCTGCAACGAGTCGGTCGTGATCGGCACCGTGGGTTGGCACATGAAGTTCGTGCCAAGTTGGCGCCCTATTCCCCCGATGGCCGCTTCTCCACGGTGCCGATCACGACGGATTTCCGGGCTCCAACATCCGGGCTCAGCAGATTGCCTACGTCGACTTGGCAAATATCAAGCGGTATCTTGCCGACAGCATAATGATCACGACTTTGACATTGGTGAGGAATTTATCATTGGCGTTCTCATCAGCGTGTCGTGCGGTAATTCGCCAAACACGCGGCGGTAGCTGTCAGCGAAGCGCGAGAGATCCCATAGTCCACAGCTCAATGCCACAGATTTCACCGATCGCCGGCTGATGTCAGATGATGCAAGGCTCCTACAAGCCGTACAAAGTCGCAGCATCGACAGGTAGCGATTGGGCGAGATGCCCAGCAGGTCTTCGAACGCATAACGTAAGGCTCGTTCGCTTATCTTGGCGGCATCGCACATTTCGTTGATATAAATGTCATTCCTCAGATTGGTTCGCATAAATTGCTCAACGCGTTGCACTATCAGATAGTGTTTTCGTCGTCCACGCGAACAACCAGGTAGATCTTCGGCCGTAACGGCCATGCTCGCGGCTAGGTGGCCTTTTAGGAGGATATCGATATCTAACTTGTTCGTGACAGGAACGTTGGTTATTCCCAACAATTCACTTCGTGTCAGATATCTTCTGATGTTTTGATAGATGGTCTTGAGGCGTTGCGCCGAAGGTGTATCTGATAAATGAAATAGGGTATGCAGACACGATAGATCTCCTGCGTGACGAGGATAGATCTCGGCAAGCTTCATCTCAAGCTGTTCCAGCGGAAGCAGTATCACCGTCAGGCTGGTTCCAGCGCTGAGCAAGAGTTCACTATCGCCATCCGGTAACACGGTGAAAGCAGTGCCTGTCGCGAGTGTTACACCATGGCACCAACTGTGTCTGTCTGTGTAATGAATATAACCGAGTAGGCACCAGTTTTTCGGCACAGTCAGATGTGCTCTGAATGAAAAGGCGCATTCGGCGTTGAAAAAGCAAGCCTGATCTTGCGCTAGAGTATCAATAATGGGCTGTGGGCGAATGGCTTTGAGCAGGACCATTTCCAAGCTGCAGACTTTCAGCGTTCCGCTGAGGGATGCCAAATCGCAAGGCAATGTGATTCCGTCATCCTTGGTCCCCATCGTGTTCCCCCGTGGCTCCAACTTTATTCGACCAGGATAAAATTCTTTCCCCAATTCCCTGACACGATGGCCTGCTCAATTTTATCTGTGTGGCAGATATGTGCGTAAAGCCAAGGGTCGCATCGCGGTTCGATATAGTTCATTCCACGCGAGTCGTAGGCTCACTCCATGCGCGATTTGGCGTCGCCAAAATGTTGCGATCCATAGATTGTTGCATGGCCTCAATTGAAGAAGAACTTCGAACGAACGGTAACTGTAGGTTTCTACAGCTAGATTTTTCTATTTTTATAAAATATCAGGAATGCTGGAGGCCTGTTTTGCCCGCTAACGGGTAGAACCCCTTGACCGCGGGAGCGGTACCTTTAGACTGCTGGGATTGATAACTATCAGCATGGATCTAGCTGCTGGCAGTGGCATTTTTCTATCAAGTGCAACTATCGGGGATACGAGGGATGAATCCAATAACTAGTAGCGCGAATGCGCAGCGGCTCTTTATGCCGTTGGTCATGCTTGTTTCATTCGGTGTTTCGGCTTTTTCCTTTGCCGCGCAGCCTCCACAGGCGCATACCAGTGAAGCGAACTCTGCGTCAGACGTTGCATCTGGAAGCACTGTAAATTACCTGCTCCAGTTGATGGATAGCCATCAATTGACCGAGCTGAGAACTACTTATAACGGCACCTATGGCGCCAGTCTTCTGTTTCAGATCGACAAGTTGACTTACTTTGTTGCGCTTTTTCACGACAAGATGTTTTGGCGGGTTATTCAGACCTATTCGGAAAAAGATGCCGAAAGCATCTATCGCACATTTGCTGCGCAGACTGAGCAACTAGCGGAGGTAGACATCGATGCACTGCGGCTGCAGGCTGGAAAGAAGTATGCCGAGCATATGGTTGCCATGAACGAGCAACGGCTTCAGAACTTGCAGCAGGATGCCGCACGGCAGCAGCAGCAGGCTCAAGAGGTCATGGTCCAGCAGCAGCAAGCCAAACAACAGGCTGTCATGCTGAGCAGCGACCTGCGTAGCGCCAGCAATCAGCTCGATGCGGTTCAGCAGCATATACACACATTAGAGGCACAGCAAAATAATCCGGAATTGATTCTGCCTGCCCCCGGCAATTCCGTGGTGCACGATGCACCCGATGCATCACCGGCCGTAGCGCCAGCCTCGTCCAACGTGTCTCATTGAGGCCTCGCCTCACTGATGGCAATGCCGACTCAGGAGGCCGCTGAGTGTCAGCGGTACTCCATCCTATTTAGCGTGACTCTGCAGCTCCACGGCTTTGTCCTAGACCATTCGTCATAATTAACCATTTGGTCGCCGATGCTATCTGGCGTGACATGGAGCCGGCGAGCATACGGGATTGATCGACTGGCGTTGGCACTGGATTTCTTCTGCATGTTGAAATTGGCGATTAGGAATTATGAACGGGTTGCTCGCTACGCAGCAGGTTTCGAGAAACGGTGATCAAACAGTGCCCGCAATGATTGTCTATGTGGGCGCTGATGCAAACTTTACGCTTCGAGATTTGCGATCGGTGCAACTGAGTCGCTAGTTGGCCGCCAATAACTTGCCTCGACACGACAGCCACCGGTTCATGCGGTTTCGGATACCTCGCGGGATTCTAGAGTGCGTCTCCCGATCAAGCGGAAGTCAGTCACGTCGCTTCAAGTGATTAACATGATGCGTACGCCTCTCCCGTCCCAGAATTGCTGATACGGAGACCCAGCTTGCGCCATCGCCACGGATGGCGCGGCACAAAATCAGAAGGTGGCCGGAACAGTGTTGGTGCTACCTTTCCATCGGCATATGTGTGCCGCTATGAATGGATGGGGGCTTTATGTTCTGCATATCACGCAAGATCGTTTTGGCTGGACTGTTCGGTTTGGTTCTCTCGGCACCTGGGTTTGCAGCCAAACTACCTTCGACAGGGCTAGGTCAATCGTGGCCGAATACCAATGATGTGAGCACCAGTCCGCACTACCACGTGTATCTTTTCGCGCGAGATGGGATCCGATACATCCAAGTCAATGACTCTAGTGGAAAGGTGCGAGCTGCCTTTGCAACAGCCAACCAAGTCATTTTTGTGCTGCCCATTGGTACGGATGCTCAGGGCGCCCAAACGTCTCAGCAATCTGCTGCACAAACGACAATAGTCAACACATCTTTGACGGAGAAGGTCTACTCCGACAACGTAGTACAGGTGACTGCTACACCACAATCCAATGGAGCGTTGCTAGTAAGTGCTTCGTTGGCGGGTTGCACGGACCCATACAACTGCATAGGTGGCAGCGTGGTTTCACAGTGAAATTGACACTTTAATTCACCCATAGCTGAGTTTGAGCAGGAGCGGTTGATCGCTCCTGCTCTTTTTTTCTCACATCCTGTAGCAAGAAAGTGATTCGAAGCTTTTCGTGGGTCGATTTGACGTGGAGCTCACCTTCATAGAGGCTGACGTGGTCACGCATGGATGCCAAGTCCAGTCCATTTGCTCCAAATCGAGCAGCCAGATATTGGCTCTCTAACTTTTTATATGAAGGATCCATCATCTGGATATCTTGAACTGCACCTTCTAAACGAAGAACCGCCCAGCGTTCGCCGTGTGTCTCCCCTCCACGCAAAGATAGGGTGATGGTAAGACAGGTCTCTTCCCCGCAGATGTAAACCACCGTTTCGCAGGCCAAGCGATAGATGGCTGCCTGAATGCAGGGGGCGAGCTGGCTCAAGCCACGCCCCTTGATCTTGCAAAAGTAAGCCATCCCCGCTTCATCAAGGGTATGTGCAATCGTCTCCTTAAGCGCTGCAGCTAGGCCCCTGTCGCGCCAAGCAACGGGATGCATGCTATCTGCAAGTCGGCAAACCTGGCTGTTCGTTGCGGCGGCTTGCCTGTAGAAATTCTGAGTCTCAGAAGTTTTTAGCAGGTGCTTGAATCGATCGAGTAAACGGACGTGCGATAGTTGTAACGCACTCCTGACTTGCTCAAGTGCTGTTGCCGTTTGACGCATGCGAAGCTCACCCTGGTACAAGCCATTCCGAGCAAGCTCCATCGCACTCTTTGCATCGAGGCGCCTCCGCATTTCCTGCAGGTTCTGGGCTGTGATCTGTGCACCTATGGCAAAGAGACAGGTCACCGCGAAAGCGATGAAGGCCTGTGCTTGCAGGAGATCGGGTTCGGGGCGAGATGCGATCGCGGAGCAAATGCAAATGATTGCGAGCGTTCCACCTAGCACTGCTGCCCGCCAACCGTACCTGATGGTCAGCCATAAGACAGGCAAGAACATTATCATCCTTGTAAGTTGCTTGGCATCCTCGTTGCCGTGCAGGCTCAGCCAGGAAAGGGCAATAAGTGTGGGAAGGATGAGGCTAACGGTCTCTATCAATAACCGACTCTTGGCAAAGCGTTGGAGCCTTGAGCGAAGCAGGCCAGCGCTGTAGTCCGTTTTCGCTATCAATACCCACGGCACGACGGCGAGTATGGAGATGTACTTCCCGACGAAGAGGCCAACAACCATCAGCGACTTGACTTGCAGGGGCGGATTTCCGGCGGGCAGACGGACCGCTGCAATCGTACCGAAGTTGACGAGTGCCCAAGCCAGCGATACCAGCAATCCGCAGATGAGCAACGCCTTGACGTTGATAAGTCGTTTGTTTGGGAACAATGCAAGGCGATTTTTGCACCACCATACAATCGGCATTGCGAGAGCGATAGGCGGTATTGTTTCGAGCAAGACAGCCAAGGGGCCGAACTGGGCAACGCAGAGAAAATTAAAGTACGCAAGCGGGAGCAGTTCGCCAACAACCAAGGCTGGCCAAAACCGGTATGGAACCAGCAAAAGACAACTAAGTCGAAGCCCAGCTGTGATCGGAAAGTGTGCATCCGATACCGGACGCAGCAGAATGTAGGTTACTGCATACGCAACGATTGCCGCGACTTGGCCGAACAAAAAATTCCCTCTTATACGCTGCATATCCTAGCTACCCCATAGCTTGAAATACTGCGCCCCATCCAAGATCCCATGGGGGTTTTTTCTTGCGAATTTTTATCGGTTCCACGCAAGGCTCGCATTGCATCTTAACCAGATCCTCCCGTGAAATCGTGAAGATATGCCCTGGGAGTCGAACACCGTCACGTTTTCGAGCTTAGCCTGATAAATCACGCGGGGAACCTGGTAGAAATCCTCAGTCTCAGGTGCCAACAAAAATGAAGCGACTTTCGCCTCATGCCCGAGGTCAGAACAATGCGCATCCTTGAGGTCGGTTGCTGGGCACGTCCGTAGTGTGCTCGTCATCTTTTGCCACTAGCTGGCACCGGCAGGATCAAAGCATTCCCAACAGCATCGCCTTCGCAACTGCTTGCGTTTTATTGGTGACGTCGAGCTTGGTTAAGCTGCTTGAGATGTGAAACGTAACAGTGCGTTCGGAGATTCCAAGAATTCTACCGATCTCGTCTGCTGTTTTACCTGCAGCACTCCATCGCAGCACTTCGCTTTCGCGGGCCGTCAATTCGCAATCAGATATCGGCATCAGCCTTTGTATTTCAGCAGTGCTGATCAATCCGTGGATAATATGTGATAGCCACACCAGCTTCATCTCAGTCTCTGCCAATTCCGACGAAGTCACCACTTCATGCGACCGAGCCAGAGAGAGCATGCCGGTGGTCATGCGCTTGCCGTGGGTGGTGAATGCCCACCCATGTCTTATCCCGTGTGACTTTGCCTCTTCCCAGAACGCTGGCTGGCTTTCAAAAAGATCATCCGTCCAGACAACAGGAGATAGCTCTGGCGATGATGTTCGCTGAATGACTGGATCAATCTCGAGGTACTTATTGGCGAAATAGTGTTCCAGCCAAGCGGCGGGATACGTGCTGGCCCATGTGACGCTCGGTTCTGAAACGAGAGTCGGGATTTGCAAAACGTAGGAGCAGTATTCGAACCCCAGATGATGCACGATGGTCGCGAGTTCTTTTAAAGCCTCGGCATTCGACCTTCCCGCTGACAGCGTCAGCCTATTCAAGCAGTCTTCGCGCCAAGACTTCACAGGATTTGCCCTGACGCAGCTTTCGGAAGATGGCAGCCGATTGTCTTATGACACTGGGTGTACGGTGAATTACCCGACTTTGTTGTTAGGCGTTGCGAGCTCGTCGTCATGCTCATCACAATCTTCTTGAAAAGACCTTTGGATAGCTAGATAAGCATCACCTTGGGCGCTTTTCCTAGCCTGAAATGACAGTAAGAGCTAGTGTGGAAATATTGATCTAAGAGAGAATCTTAACGCTACTTGTTTATGCATGCCCGCGAAGTGTCGGACTGGCTATTTGGGCTGCTGTCGACGCCGTGGATGCCATCGTAAGCTAATTGCCTCTGTAACGGGTTGATGTACCGCGGGTCGAACTGTGTCGCTTACGGTTACAGTTGTAGAGCTTCTGGATGTAGTCGAACTTTGATCGGCGCGTACCAGTGCGGGTGCTCCAGCCTTCGTCTCAACGCTTACACCATCACCCCTACGGCGTTACCCTGTAACATTCCCATCTGCGATTGCCCTCATGTTTGCGACGCTCCCCGCTCTGCTGCGCATACCCCTTGTCATGATGCTGCTCGCTGCCAACATCGTGCTGCACGTGTTGCCGCTGTTTGCGCTGACCTTGGTCAAAGTCGCGTTGCCGATACGCACGATCCGGCTTGCGTGCTCGCATGCGCTGGTGGCGATCGCGGAAAGCTGGATCGCGGTCAACAGCCGGATGTTCGAATGGTTCACCCGCACATCTTGGCAACTGGACGGGTTGAACGATCTGCACCATGACGGCAATTATCTGGTGCTGTGCAATCACCAGAGCTGGGTGGATATTCCGGTGTTGCAGAAGATCTTCAACCGGCGCATCCCCTTCCTGCGCTTCTTCCTCAAGAGCCAGCTGATCTGGGTGCCCTTGCTGGGGCCGGCATGGTGGGCGCTGGATTTCCCGTTCATGAAACGCTACTCAAAGGAGACGCTTGCCGCGCACCCCGAGCTGCAGGGCAAGGACATGGAGGCCACCCGCCGCGCCTGCGAGAAGTTTCGCCATATGCCCGTGTCGGTGATGAATTTCGCCGAGGGCACCCGCTTCACACCAGTGAAGCACGATGCACAGTCGTCGCCTTATCGCTATCTGTTGCGGCCCAAGGCTGGCGGCCTGGCGTTTGTGCTCGACGCGATGGGTGATGCGTTGCACGCGATTCTTGACGTCACCATCGTCTATCCTAATGGCCCATGCGCCATGATGGATCTGATCGCCGGCCGTATTCGTGATATCCGCGTGCATGTGCGCGAGCTGCCGATCGATGGCGAGCTGCGTGGTGACTACGAAAGCGATGCCGCGTTCCGGGCACGCTTCCAGACCTGGGTGAATGCGCTTTGGGGCGAGAAGGACAGGCAAATCGGAAGCATGCTTGAGCAACCATCCACACAGCCGGAGGAGCCGCAACGATGCGCATCCTGATCGTTGGTGCGGGCGCCATCGGCGGCTATTTTGGCGGTCGCTTGCTGCAACATGGGCGGGACGTGACGTTCCTGGTGCGCGATGCGCGCGCTGAAGTGCTGGCGCGTACCGGCCTGGTGATACGCAGCGCGATGGGCGATGCTAGCCTGCCGGCACCGCCAACGGTGCAGGCGCGCGACCTGGATGCCTCATATGATTTGGTGGTGCTCAGCTGCAAGGCCTATGCGCTGGAACAGGTGATGGCGGATATCGCGCCGGCGATCGGTCCGCACACAGCAATCCTGCCTGTGTTGAACGGCATGCGGCATCTGGATCTGCTGGATGCACGGTTTGGCGCGGAACATGTGCTTGGCGGCCAATGCGTGATCGCCGCCACGCTGGATGCGCAAGGCGTCGTGCAGCATCTCAACCAGTCGCACAGCCTCACGTTCGGCGAGCGTGATGGCAGTGCCTCCGAACGGATGCAGTGGATTACGCAGAGCCTGGCGGATGCGGGTTTCGACGCGCGGCCGAGCAGCTCGATCTTGCAGGATATGTGGGACAAATGGGTGTTCCTGGCCTCGCTGGCTGGCATCACCTGTCTGATGCGTGCGTCGGTGGGCGATATCGTTGCTGCACCCGGTGGCGTGACGATTACGCTGGATCTGCTGGAAGAGTGCCGCGCGGTGGCGGAGCGTTCTGGTCATGCGCCTGGTGACGCGACGCTGCAACGTGCCCGCAGCGTGCTGACGGAGGCGGGATCGAGCCTGAGCGCGTCGATGTTGCGCGATCTGCAACATGGTCATGCGATCGAAGCGGATCATGTGATCGGCGACATGCTGAAGCGCGCCGATCATCTGCATGATGCCCATGCGTTGCTGACCGTGGTCTACGCAAACCTGAAAGCGTATGAGGCCGGCAGGGCGCGCACGGCGGCGGCGTGATCGCGACGCGTTTTCACGACGTAGGTCTTTCGTTAGGCTGATTCATACAAGAAAGCCACGGCTCGATGGCCGTGGCTTTCCGGGTGAGTCAGTTGCTGCGGCTTACCAGATCTTTACCTGAGTGTCGGGAGAACGCACCATCGCATCGCCAGGCTTGCACTGGAACGCCTGGGCGAACTCCGGCATGTTCGATGGTGCACCGATCGCGCGGAACTGCGCCGGTGCGTGTGGATCGGTGTTGAGCAGGGTGAGCTGCGCTTCGGGACGGATGCTGCCGCGCCATACGCGCGCCCAGTTGAGGAAGAAGCGCTGGTCCTGCGTATAGCCGTCGATCTTTTTCTTCGCTTCGGCCGGGTTCTTCGACAGCGCCATCTGCAGCGCGGTGTAGGCGGCATTCAGGCCGCCGAGATCGCCGATGTTCTCGCCCATGGTGAGCTGGCCATTGACGTGCTTGCCAGGCAGCGGCTCGTAGCTGTCGAACTGCGCGGCGAGTTTCGCGGTACGCGCCTCGAATGCCTTGCGATCGGCGTCGGTCCACCAGTTGACGTTGTTGCCCTGGGCGTCGAACTTGCTGCCCTGGTCGTCGTAGCCGTGGCCCATCTCGTGACCGATTACGGCGCCGATGCCGCCGTAGTTGATCGCATCATCCGCTTTGGCGTCGAAGAACGGCGGTTGCAGGATCGCCGCCGGGAATACGATTTCGTTCTGCTGTGCGCTGTAGTAGGCATTCACCGTCTGCGGCGTCATGCCCCATTCGGTGCGATCCACCGGCTTGCCGATCTTGGCGACGCGGTAGTCGTAGTTGAACTTGTCGGCCGCCTGGATATTGGCGAAGTAGTTGTCCGGCACCAGCGTGAGGCCGCTCCAGTCGCGCCACTTGTCGGGATAGCCGATCTTCGGCACGAAGGTGGCCCACTTTTCCAGCGCCTTCTGCTTGGTGGCATCGCTCATCCAGGGCAGATTCTCGATGCGCGTCTTGTAGGCGGCGCGCAGGTTGTCGACCAGTTCCTGTGCACGCTGCTTGGAAGCCGGTGAGAAATTGTGGGCGACATACAGCTGGCCCAGCGCCATGCCCATGCCTTCATTGGTGGCACCGAGCACGCGCTTCCAACGTGGCTGCATTTCCTTCTGGCCATTGAGGGTCTGTTCCTCGAAGGCGAAGTCTTCCTGCTGGAACGGTGCAGACAGATAGGGTGCTGCGTTGGCGATCGCGTGGTAGCGAAAGTAGGCCTGCCATTCATTCAGCGGCACATCTCCCAGCATTTTCTGGATTTCGGCGAAGAACTTCGGCTGCGACAGCGAGAAACCATCCTTCACATCGGCGCCTTGCGTCTTGAAGAAGGCCGCCCAGTCGAAGCTCGGCGTCACCTTGTCGGCATCGGCGATGCTTACATAGTGGTAGCGGTTTTCCGGCTTGCGCATCTGCACCGGCACCAGCGAGGCGGCAGCCAGGCGGGTTTCGAATGCCAGCACGGACTTGGCCTGCTGCTGCGCATCGCCAGCGCTGATGCCGGTCAGCTCAAGCAGCTTCGCGATATGGGCTACGTAAGCGGTACGGATCTTTTCGTAATCCGGCTTGCTGTAGTAGTCGGCCGTCGGCAGGCCGAGGCCGCCCTGGTTGGCGTACGCAATGACGCGGCTGGAGTCCTTGAAATCGGCATTGCCGCCGAAGCGGAACAGCACCGGCTCGCCCTGGGCATAACTGTCGCGGATGTAGCCGACCACGTCGGCGCTGCTCTTCAACCCGTCGATATGCGCCAGTTGCGGCTTGATCGGATAGAAGCCGGCCTTATTGATGGCGGCTTCGTCCATGCCGGAGGCGTAGAGGTAGCCGATCTTCTGCTCGATCGAGCCAGGTGTGGCCTTGGCGGCATGGCTGGCGGCATCCTCGACGATCTTGTGCTGCACGTTGAGACTGTCCTCGCGCAGGGCATCGAACGAACCCCAGCGAGTACGGTCGGCGGGAATCGGATTTGCTGCGACCCACTTCGCATTGACGAAGCCGTTGAAATCGGCGCAAGCGCTGATCTTGCTGTCCAGCTCGTGCACATTGAACACGCTGGGGGTGACGGCGAAGGCACCGGTGCACAAGGCCATGCCTACGGCAAACGCCAGCGGTTTCACGAGTCGATGTTTCATGGGTTCTCCCTGGTTCGCGCGATCGCGCATGTGTTGCCCGATGTCGGGCAGGCCGACCCTGCACCGTAGGCAGTGAAGCGCGGTGGCAAACAGTGTCGAAGGTCACGGATGGCCGCCGCCGGCAGTTGCAACAGATCATGGTGATGCGGGCCGGGTGGGCATTATCATCGACTGATGAGCGAACCTACTTTCCCCGTATTCCGTGCAGCCGGGACTGCCGATATCCCCGTCGTCGTGGCGCTGGTCGAATCTGCCTATCGTGGTGATTCGGGCCGACGCGGCTGGACCACCGAGTCGGAACTGCTCGATGGTCGACGTACCGATGAGCAAGCGGTCAGCGAGCTGGTCAGCCGTCCCGGCAGTTGCATCCTGCTAGCCGAACGCGATGGACGGCTGATCGCCAGCGCCCATGTGGAACGGCAGGGCGAGTCCGGCTACTTCGGCATGTTCGCAGTCGATCCCGACGAGCAGGGTGGCGGCCTCGGCAAGGCGGTGCTGGCCGAAGCCGAACGCATCGCGCGAGAGCAGTGGCAGTGCCGCGCGATGCGCATGACGGTGATCGAGCAGCGCGCCGAACTGATCGCCTGGTATGAGCGTCGCGGCTATCGCCGCAGCGGTGAATACCAGCCGTTTCCGTACGGCGACGAGCGCTTTGGTATTCCGCGTCGCGACGATTTGCGCTTCGAGGTACTGGTCAAGGATTTCGCCGAGCCGTCTGCATGAATGGCTGGGTGAGAGTCGGCACGCGCAGCGAGCTGCTCCCGGGCGAATTCAAGGTGGTGTGGGACGGTGATACGCCGATCGCGGTGTACAACATCGATGGTGCGTTGTACGCAGTCGAGGACACCTGCACGCATGACGGCGGCGATCTCGCCGGTGGCGAGGTGCATGGTTTCGAGGTGGAATGTCCGCGGCATGGCGCACGCTTCGATCTGCGCACGGGCGCAGTGACGAAGCCGCCGGCGTATGAGCCGATCGCGAGCTTTCCGGTACGAGAAGAAGAAGGGGCGATCTGGACGCGGGATGATCGATGAAAGCATTTGCTGGACTGCCTGCTTTCGGCGGCGGATTCAATCGGTGGATGCAACACACTGAAAGCTGCCCAACTCTACAAACTGTACGTGATCGTGGCTGAGCCTGCTTCGTCCGAAAATTGAGGTTTATCCGTCGGCTCAGCGCCGGCAAAGCCGTCGGTCGAACCTTTACCCACGTTCGGCATGCGCCGTTTGGGTTCGGAGCGGCAGGGGAGCTACGCACGATTTGTACCCGTGGGTCATCCCCTTGCAAATCACCCACGCGCGCTCTACAGTGAACCATATGGTTCACTATCAGGTCCGCCTCGACACAACGTTCGCCGCGCTCTCCGATGTCACCCGACGCGGCGTGCTGGAGCAGCTCGGGGGTTCAGACGCCTCAATTACCGACCTTGCCCAAAGGTTTCACATGACCCTCACGGGCATGAAGAAGCACGTCAGCATCCTGGAGCAGGCGGGGCTGGTGACCACGGAGAAGGTCGGGCGCGTACGAACCTGCAAGCTCGGACAGCGCCGGCTGGAAGAAGAGGCCGCCTGGATCGAGCAGCACCGCCAGCTCTGGAGCGCACGCTTCGACGCGCTGGACGAGCTTGTCGAACACTTGAAACGCAAGGAGAAGGCAGATGCCCAACGAAAAAGAAGGTAGTTCCGCCGTCATGAACCGCACCGTCGTGGAGCGCAAGTCCGACCGCGAACTCGTCGTGAAGCGAACGTTCAATGCCCCAGCGCACATCGTCTTCGAAGCGTGGAGCAAACCCGAATTGTTCACGCAGTGGTGGGTTCCGAAATCGGTGGGGATGTCGCTGGTCTCGTGCGACATGGATATTCGCACCGGGGGCGCGTATCGCCTCGTGTTCAGCCATCCGGCCTTCGATCAACCGATGGCATTCTTCGGCACGTACAGAGAAGTAACGCCGCACAAGCGCATCGTATGGGCGAACGAAGAAAGCGATGAGGGCGCCGTGACCACGGTGACGTTCGAAGAAAATGACGGCAAGACGCTGGTCACCTTCCATGAACTCTATCCCACAACAGCAGCCCTCGAGGAAGCGCTCGCCGGTTCGGCAGAAGGCCTGCCCGAACAGTTCGCGCAGCTGGATGAGTTGCTCGCAGGCAGATCGTGACCACACCGCAGCGGCCGGCGTATCGGTGTAACACACGATCACGCCGCGCCGGCCAGTCAGGCGCCACGGGAAGACGAGATGCTCAGACGTGATTTCCTGAAGACGGCCATGGCGACCGCCGTGCTGACGGCGGTTCTTCCCGTCAGCGCCAAGAACAAGAATACGCCTACGGATCCGATCGGGCACTTTGCCGACGTCAACGGCCAGCATGTTTTCTACACCGTGCATGGCGCCGGCAAGCCGCTCATCCTTCTCCACGGTGGCATCGATCCAGACAGCTTCGGCAGCAACCTGACCGAACTGGCCAAGGGCCGTAAGGTCATCGCCCCCCATCTCCAGGCCCATGGGCGCACGCCAGACACTGACAGGCCACTGCGCAGTGAAACAATGGCTGACGACATCGCGGCCCTGATCGGCCACCTGAAGCTCGGCAAGGCCGATGTCATGGGCTACTCGCTGGGCTCCAGCGTCGCGCTGCAGGCCGCTATCCGCCATCCGGACGTGGTCGACCGGCTCGTGCTCGTGTCCGCGGCAATGAGGCAGGACGGCTTTTATCCGGAGGTGGTAACGGCCTTCAAACAGTTGCAGGCCAACGCTGCCACGTTGGGCTCTGGCGTCAAGGCATCGCCGCTAGGGGAGACCTATCCCGATGTCGATTGGACCAACCTCTTCAGGAAGGTGGGCGACATGACCGAACGCCCCTTCGACTGGAGCGCCGAGGTCGCGAAGCTGCACGCACGCACACTGCTGGTCTTTGCCGACGCTGACGCCATCCGGCCCGAACACATGGTCGAGTTCTGGAAGGCGTTGGGAGGCGGCCAACGCGATGCCGGAATCGGTGGCTCCCTGCGGCCCGCAAACGAGCTTGCAATCTTGCCGAATACCACCCACTACACGCTCCCCGTCGAGCCGATGCTGCCGGCGATCGTCGAGCGCTTCCTCGACGCTGCATCGAAGGCAGTAGGTTAGCGGCCCGCGACGCGCTCATGGAGCTATCTGGGCGTGGGTCGGAGTGACCGGCGCCGGTGGGAAGTGAACATGCCCTCCAGCTCCCGCTAGTCGTCAATACCAGCGCCGAACACCGTTGACTGGTTGAATCCGCCGTCGATAGCAGTCATTCTTTGAGCTGAGGTAAGTATGCGCATTTCTAGTTTCTAGCGGTGAAACATGTTGCTGCCCTTTGCTCCACTCAAGAGCGCGCACCGGGACATTCAGTCGACTGATGGTTCAGTCCTTCAGCCTCTTTCGCGAAACTCACAGAAACTGGCTTGCCGTTCTGCCACTTCACGCGCAGGACGTACAGCGAGTCGTAGTCATCGTCGGCCCAGACGGGCACCTGTTGCGCGTTGCCACCGGCAGTGGCAACCAGCTGCTGCACCGCCTGCCACGCCAGGTTGTGCTCCCACGCCACATAGATCGTCGCCGAACTATAGGCAGGCTTGAGCAGCTCCTGTTCCAGTTGCGTGACCTGCCGCACTCCGAACGACGTGTTGACCGGCAGGCCCAGCCGGATCGCGGTCGGCTCGATGGTGGCCAGTGGGCGGATGTAGTTGTATTCGATGCCCTTGTCCCGCGCAGTGGATCCCGGGTCGGGCGCATAGATCGCGGTGGGTGTGCCAAATTTGGCCTGCAGCACGTCTGGCAAAGCCAACGCGCGATTCAGGCCCTGGCAGTCGAGCTGGCCCAGTCCACGCGGTGGTTTTTCGCCGTGACGCAGGAACACGATGGCCTGGTCGGCATGGGCTGCGGGCATCGGCATGGTGAACGCCAGGGCAGCGACCAGTGCAGCAAGCGACTTCGTCATACCTTGATCCTTGATCGGAAGGGACTTGAGCGAAGCGCGAGTGTATCGCCCTGAAGTCAGGGGCATCGTGGCCGCGCAGCAGCGGGCGCTCATTCCCTCAAAAGTGGTAGATGAACGCCACCGATTCGTTCAGCTGCGTACGCGAACCGAAGCGTGTCACCAGTGGACTGTCACCGGCATCGCCCAGCAGACGTTCCCAGGTCACGGCCAGCGCGAAACCGGTGTGCTTGCTGGTGGGTACGAACAGGTCGTATTCCAGCGAGGCTGACTGGCTGCCTGCGCCTGGTTGCCAGGCCGGTACGCTGAGTGCGTTGGCCTGGCTCGGGTTGATGCCGAAGAAGCGGTTCATGGCCTGTGCGTTCATGGCCTGCCAGTGCAGTTCCAAAGAGTGCTCAAGCAGCCACATCTTGGGAAGATCCCACTCGCCATAGAGGTCGAGATAGGCGCCGGCGCCGTAGGTGTCGTGGCTGAGGTTGGCTCCCACGTCGATCTGTTTGGTGAGCTGCCATTCCAGGTAGCCTCCCAACGTGAGTCGTGGCGACAACGGGGCAATCTTGTCACGCAGCACGCCGAGATCGTCGCTGTCGCGGCCCCATTGGTAGTCGCCGTAGAGGCCACCGTGCAGCACCTGTCCAACGATCAGGTCGACCTGCAGGCCGTCCAGGGTGGACAGACTGATCCGGTTGGGGATCTCGATGTCGACGTATGGTATTGGCTGGTTGCGCGAGGTTGCCGCGCCGGGCCAACTCGGCAGATGTTCCATGCCGATGCCGCCGGCGAAGGTCGGCTGGTCATCGGTGTCGGCCATGCAACCCTGGGTCCACAGCAGGCAGGCCAGCAGGCCGGCGGACAACAGGAGATGACGGAGTGGGGAGCTTGCAGGCCGGGGTATGCGGGTCATGGGGGCGGCAGCATAGAGGTTGTTGCCGCGATTTGCTGCGAATCGGCAGGTTCTGGCTCAGCATATGTTAGGGAAAGGGAAAGGGCGCCGAAAGACAGCCTGCCTACCCTGCATGCCATCGCTGATTAGTGTGAGTTTCCGATGTCCGTGTCTGGCTGGACCATCCTTTGTGATTTCGACGGCACCATTTCCGTCGAAGACGTGATCGACTCGCTGCTCGATCGTTTCGGCCGTCCCGGCTGGGAAGTGCTGGAGCAGGACTGGCGCGCCGGTCGTATCGGCTCACGCGAGTGCATGACCGGCCAGGTCGACCTGTTGCAGATGACCCGTGCCGAGCTCGACACGCATCTGGCCGGCTTATGGATCGATCACGCGTTCCCGGGTTTCGTGGCGAAGGCGCGCGAGCTGAACGTGCCGATCCGCATCGTCAGCGACGGTCTCGACTACGCGATCCACCAGATTCTCGGCCGTTATGGCCTCGACAAGCTGCCATTGGCGGCGAACCACCTGTCGCCGGCGCAGCCGCCGAAGCAGTGGCAGCTGACCTCGCCGTTCCAGGCCGAGGGTTGCCGCAGTGGTACCTGCAAGTGCGCCTGTGTGGCGCAGGCCCGCGCGACCGGTGCGAAGACCTTGCTGATTGGTGACGGCGCTTCGGATTTCTGCGCTGCCGACCGCGTCGACTTCGTGTTTGCCAAGCATCGCCTGATCGAGCATTGCCGCGCGACCGGCATCGACTACGTGCCCATCACCGGTTTCGAGGATGCGCTGGAATTCCTGCCCAAGCTGCTCGACGGCAGCCTGGCCAGCCATTGGCATCATGAGCATGCGCCCGCACTGGCCTGATCGCGCGGTATACGTTGCTTCTTTTTTCTGAATTTCCCTCTTTCTGAATCCCCCGAATCACTCCGGATCTTTCCCCATGAAAATCGACAAGACCGCCGCCGGTTTCATCGACGACGCGCAGCTGCTCGCCGACGAGGCGAAGTACAGCTCGTTCGGTGACACCGTGCACTACGTGGATCCGCCGAAGATCTTCCGTCACGGTGAAGGCAGCTACATGTTCGACACCGCCGGCACGCCGTTCCTCGATCTGCAGATGTGGTATTCGGCGGTCAACTTCGGTTACGGCAACAAGCGCCTCAACGACGCGCTGAAAAAGCAGATCGACGTGCTGCCGCAGGTCGCAAGCCAGTACCTGCACCAGACCCGCATCGAGCTGGCCAAGACGATCGCGCTGGATGCGAAGAAGAAGTTCGGCCTGGATGGTCGCGTGCACTTCAACGTGGGTGGCGCGCAGGCGATCGAGGATTCGCTGAAGATCGTGCGCAACGCCTGCAACGGCAAGAGCCTGATGTTCGCCTTCGAAGGTGGCTACCACGGACGTACGCTGGGTGCCTCGTCGATCACGTCGAGCTACCGCTACCGCCGACGCTTCGGCCACTTCGGCGAGCGTGCGATGTTCCTGCCGTTCCCGTATCCGTTCCGTCGTCCGAAGGGCATGACGCCGGAAGAGTATTCCGACAGCTGCGTGCGCCAGTTCGAGCGCCTGTTCGAGACAGAGTACAACGGCGTGTGGGACCCCAAGACTGGCCAGTGCGAATACGCAGCGTTTTACGTCGAGCCGATCCAGGGTACCGGCGGTTACGTGTTGCCGCCGATGAATTTCTTCAAGGGCTTGAAGAAGGTCCTGGACAAGTACGGCATCCTGATGGTGTCCGACGAAATCCAGATGGGTTTCTGGCGCACAGGCAAGCTGTGGTCGATCGAGAACTTCGGCGTGACGCCGGACATCGTGGTGTTCGGCAAGGCGCTGACCAACGGCCTGAATCCGCTGTCCGGCCTGTGGGCGCGCGAAGAGCTGATCAACCCGACCGTGTTCCCGCCGGGCTCGACCCATTCCACCTTCAATTCCAACCCGCTCGGCACCTCGCTGGGTCTGGAAGTGATCAAGATGGGCTACGAGCTGGATTACGAGACCACGGTGCCGAAGAAGGGCGCGCACTTCCTCGAAGGCTTGCGCGACCTGCAGAAGAAGCACAAGGAAATCGGCGATGTCGACGGCCTCGGTCTCGCGCTGCGCGCCGAGATCTGCACCGATGACGGCTTCACGCCTAACAAGGCGCTGCTCGACAAGATGGTCGACATCGGCCTGGCCGGTGACCTCGAACACAACGGCAAGAAGATCGGCCTCGTGCTCGACGTGGGCGGCTGGTACAAGAACGTGATCACGTTCGCGCCATCGCTGGACATCACGCACGAGGAGATCGATCTGGCGATGTCGCTGCTGGACCAGCTGCTGACCAAAGCCAAGAAGGGCTGAGCTTGGCCGCGCGTGGATCATCACGCGCAAAAAGAACCCGGCGACTTGTCGCCGGGTTCTTTTGTTTGTCGCAGGCTGAAATGCCGTTGCGGTGCGGGTCGTTACGGCGCGTGTTTGATTGCCAGTACCGCGTTGAGCCCGCCGAACGCGAACGAGTTGCTCAGCGCTGCGCGGACCGGCATCGGCCGGGCGACATTCGGCACGTAGTCCAGATCGCAGGCCGGATCGACCTTGTCCAGATTCGCCGTGGGCGGCACCACGCCGTCGCGCATGGCACCGATGACGGCAACCAGTTCCAGCGCACCGGATGCACCCAGTGCGTGACCGTGCATCGACTTGGTCGACGACACCGCAAGGCGATCGGCGTGTTCGCCGAATGCGAGGCGGATTGCCTTGGTCTCGGTGGTGTCATTGGCCTGGGTACCAGTACCGTGGGCGTTGATGTAATCAACGTCCTGCGGGGCGAGACCCGCATCGGCCAGCGCCTGGCTCATCGCCGCGGAAGAGCCTTCCGCGCTAGGCATCACGATGTCGGTGGCATCGGCGGTCATGCCGAAGCCGGCCACCTCGGCAAGGATGGTGGCACCGCGTGCCTGCGCATGTTCCAGCAGTTCCAGCACAAAGATGGCGGCGCCTTCACCAAGCACGAGGCCGCGACGGTTCGCACTGAACGGGCGGCAGGTGTCGTCGGCCAGTACACGCATCGCTTCCCACGAGCGCAGGGCACCATAGGTCAGGCAGGCTTCGGTAGCACCGGTGATGGCCGCGTCAGCCATGCCGTAGCGGATCATCTGCGCAGCCTGGATGATCGCGTGGTTGGCCGAAGCACAGGCACTGGCGACCGCAAACGTCGGTCCGCGCAGGCCGTAGGCAATGCTGATCTGGCTGGCCGAGGCATTCGTCATGACGCGCACGATCGTGAGCGGATGCGCGCGGTTGGAGTTCTCTGCGTACAGCCGTCGGCTCTGTTCGTCCTGGGTGGTTTCACCGCCGACGCCGGTGCCGACCACGACAGCCGTGCGTACGCCGAGACCGTTCTGGCTGAAGTCCAGCCTGGATTGCGCGATCGCCTCGCGCGCTGCATGCAGCGCGAATTCCGAGGTGCGGTCGAGCATGATGAGGGTGCGTTCGTCGATATCCGCAGTCGGATCGAAACTCGCCGGCACCTGCGCGGCGATCTTCACGCGCAGGCGATCGGCGTCGGGATGTTGCAGCGGCCCAATGGCACTACGCCCTTCGCGCAGGCCTTGCCACAGCGCCTCGGCACCCACGCCAAGCGGGCTGATAGCACCCATGCCGGTGATCACCACGCGACGCATCGGATTGCCCTGCGTCATTTCGCGGCCTTTTCGTCCAGCGCCTTCTGTACCGCGTCGATCAGGCTCTGCACGGTGTCGCTGTCGAAATTGGCACCTTGCTGGTCGGGGAAGGTAATGTCGAAATGTTCCTCGATGTCGAAGATCAGCTCGATCGCCTCCAGCGAGGCGATGCCCAGATCCTTCAAGGTGGACTCGGGCTTGATGATCGCCACATCGATCTTGGCCTGCTTGGCGATGATGTCGAAAAGCTCTTGCTGGGTCGTATCGGTCATGGTCAGGTTCCTGGCTGTACACGACAATCTTACATACTCACCAGTCTAGGCAAGTTGGCTTACCCATGCCTTTCATCTCCCAATTGGAGCCGGACGCACTACTGGCGCACTTCATGGCACAGCCACCGATCGGTTTCGGTGTCGAGCTGTCGCCGCAGGGCATGCCGGCTTTTGTGGCCCCCTTCGACCTGTTGACCACCGCGGACGATGCGCTGCGCCGCCGCGTGACGCGTCTGCCGCTGTATCGCCTGTGGGGGCGCCTGCTGCGCTGGCGCACGCGTTTCGCCGGCACCACCGTGTCGGAATACGCACCGTTGCCGCCAAACGCGACGCCGCTCGCCCTCGCGCAAGGGCTCAAGGCGGCGTACGGGCGTGAATGCAAGCTGATGATCGTCAAGGACATCGCACAGGACTCGCCCTTGCTCGGCGATGCGGACAACGCGTATGCACGCGAATTCGCCGCTGCCTGTGAACGTGAAGGCTATGTATTGCTGGAGGGCCAGGCACTGGCGTGGGTACCGATCAACTTCGCCTCGGGCGACGAATACCTTTCGCGACTGTCATCCAGTCGGCGGAAGAATATCCGGCGCAAACTGCGCTCGCGCGCCGACCTCAAGGTCGAAGTGGTGAGCACGGGCGACCCACGCTTCCATGACGAGGCAACGCTGGCGGAGTTCTATGCGCTGTTCGACAACGTATACGCACAGAGCGAAATCCACTTCGATCGGCTGAGTGCGGCGTTCTTCCGCGATGTATTGCAGGATGCCGGCAGCCATGGCGTGGTCTTCATCTATCGCCATGCCGGGCAGATGATCGGCTGGAACCTCTGCTACGAGCACGGCGGCAAGCTGATCGACAAGTACGTCGGCTTCGCCTATCCGCAGGCACGCGAGCACAACCTGTATTTCGTCAGCTGGATGCACAACCTCGACTACGCGCGGCAGCGCGGGCTGACCCACTATGTGGCCGGCTGGACCGATCCCGAGGTGAAATCCTTCCTCGGCGCCAGCATGACCTTCACGCGGCATGCGGTATATGCACGCAATCCGTTGCTGCGTGCCTTGCTGCGCAAGCTCGGCAGTCATTTTGAAAGCGATCGCAGCTGGCAGGCGGCAACGGAGGCTACCGATGAATGATCTCGCAAACCGGCCCGTCGTACTCGATATCGACCGTTCGGTCGGGCCACTGCCCAATCGCCTGGTGCTGCCGCTGGAGCATTGGCAGGAGTCGATCCGCTTCGGCTGCTCGTTGGCGACCATGCGGCGATTCGGCACGATGCTCGATGAATTGCTGCCGGCCCGGTACGGCACCGTGTTCATGGGCAGCGGCGATTTCCACCACCTGAGCTGGCCGCTGATTGCACGCCTGCCGCAGGACACGCCATTCCAGGTCGTGGTGCTGGACAATCATCCGGACAACATGCGTTTTCCGTTTGGCGTGCACTGCGGTTCGTGGGTGCGCAAGGTGGCGATGCTGCCGCAGGTCAGTCACGTGCATGTACTTGGCATCACCTCGGCCGACATCGGTGGCGGCCATGCGTGGGAGAACTACCTGACCCCACTGCGGCGCGGCAAGCTGAGCTACTGGAGTGTCGGTGTCGACACCGGCTGGGCGCGCCGGCTCGGCCTGACGCAGGCATTTCGCGGTTTCGATACGCCCGAGGCGATGGTCGATGCGTTCGTCGACCTGCAGCGCACACAGACTGCGCCGAGCTACCTGTCGATCGACAAGGATGCGTTCTCGCCCGAAGTGGCGCACACCAACTGGGATCAGGGCCGGTTGCTGACGGGGCATGCATTGAACTTGATCGGCAGCCTGCGCCACGGCCTGGTCGGCAGCGACATCAACGGCGAGGTTTCGCATTACCGTTATCTGAGCTGGTGGAAGCGTCGGTTGTCGGCGATGGACGAACAGCCCGAGATCGATCCGGCCCTGCTGACCGACTGGCAGGCGCAGCAGCATGCGTTGAACCTGCAGCTGCTGGCGGCGATTGCGGCGGTGTCTGGCTGAGAGGTGCCTGGCCGAGATCAGCGCAGTACGGCTTCAAGCACGCCGCAGATGCTTTCGATGTCCACGTCGGTCATCCACGGGCTGTTGCCGATGCTGAAACTGCGTGCGGCGAAATCGCGGGCGTTCGGTACATCCTGCGCTGGCACCACGTCGGCGAGATAGGCGTAATCGGGCAGGGCGTGGATGAACAGGCGACTGACGCCCAGCCCGGCTTGCCATAGCTGCGCGAGTGCAGCATCGCGGCGTGCCTGATCGGGCAGCAGCAGCAGCAGGAACGGCCACGTGCCGTGTGCGCCGATCGGATCATCCAGCACTGTAATGCCCTCGATACGGCGCAGTCGTGGCAGGTGCTGTTGCGCCTGCGCGGACAACCGGTCGAGGAAGGCCGGGAGGCGGCTGGCGGCATGCGCACCCACGGCTTGGCGCCAGTGGCCGACGCGGTGCAGCGGTATCGTCAGTGGGAAATCGTCGCCCACGGCGGCCACCGGATCGCCACGCCGCAAGGCATGGCGCAGCGGGTTGCCGTATGCCAGCCGCAGGCCGCGGGGCTGGTACAACGCGGCATAACCGAGCAGCTGGATGCTTCGCTTCGCTTCCCAGCCGAAGCTGCGTGGCACGATGCGCGCGGATGTACGGGCCAGCCGCTCGCGCAGTTCCGGATCGCGCGCCAGCAGCAGACCGCCCTCGTAGATCGACAAACCCTTGCCGGCGGCCATGCTGAAGAAACCCACGTCGC
Source organism: Rhodanobacter sp. C01 (assembly GCF_002001045.1). Classification (GTDB taxonomy): domain Bacteria; phylum Pseudomonadota; class Gammaproteobacteria; order Xanthomonadales; family Rhodanobacteraceae; genus Rhodanobacter. The sequence goes on from NZ_MUNR01000006.1 coordinate 124,751, forward strand.
CGGCCAGTCCCACGCTGCTGCCATCGCGGCGTGCACCCAGCGCCTGCGCGGCATCCTCGATCACGTAGGCTCCGACGTTGTTGGCGACCGCCAGCGCATCATCGACATCGGCGACGCGGCCGGCCAGATGGGTAGGGATGATCGCCAGCGTGCGTTCGTCGCAGGCCGCGCGCAGCGCAGCCGGATCCATGTCGTAGTGACCGGCGCGCAGATCGCACAACTGCAGTTCGAGACCGGCCTGCTGCACCGCGATCGCGACCAGCGGGCAGGTGTAGGCAGGTACCACCACACGGCGACGCCTGGGTTGCAGTTCGCGCAGGGCGGTCAGCGTGACCAGCAGACTGGCAGTGCCGGAGCATTCGAGCTGCAGTGGCGGGGTGCCGAGCTGCCTGGCGATATCGTCCGCCAGCGTCGCGGCGTCTGGACGCAGGTCGGCGAACCGAAGCGGCAAGCCGGCGGTGGGCGGCAGTTCGTGATGGCGGCGTGGCAGCATATGCGCAGCTTGGCCGATGCCTCAGGCTTCGGCAGGCTCCGGTACGTGTTCGCGACTCTCCGCCATGCCAAGGCAGACGATGCCGGCGATGATCGCAACTGCGCCGATGACGCGGGGCAGGGTGAGATGTTCGTCGAACAGCCACACCGACAGCAGCATCACCGATACCACTTCCAGATGCGAGGCAGCGAAGGCCGGGCCGATTGGCGCGTGCTTGAGCAGTGCCATCCAGGTGAAGAACGCGCCGATGTAACCGATCACCGCGCCGTAAACCCACGGCTGGCCGAACACGCGCAGCACCCACTCAATGCTGGCAGCCACCGGCAGCGCCTGCGTGCCGGCGTACTTGAAACTGATCTGCGCCAGGGTGTCGAAACCCATCAGCAGCAGGAAGCCGAACAGGTAGAAACGCTTCATCCGCCGACTCCCACGATCACCACGCCGAGTGTCACCAGCAGAATGCCGGCGACCCGCAGCCGGGTCAGCTTCTCGCCGAACAGGAAACGCCCGGCGACCATGATCGCGACGATGTTGATCGAACCCAGCAGCACGCCTTCGGACAGCGGGACCAGCGACAGGAACGCGATCCACACCAGGAACTCGATCACGTAGCTGGCGACGCCGAGCCACAGCCATGGCCGTGAGGCCATGTGCTTCCAGCGTGCCAGACCATCACCCGCTGCTTCATCGCCGGCAGCGGCCTTGAAAGCCAACTGGCCACCGGTGTCGAGCACGATGTTGAGCAACCACAGGCCGGCGACCAGAGGTGAGATGGATCCCGCCACCGACATCATCAGGCGGCAACGCGCTGCGTGCCGTTCGACGCGGCGATGCTGTCGAAGAACGCAGCCGAACGATCGATCAGGGTGCGGCGCTCCTTGTCGATCGTGATCATGTGGTAGCTGTCCTTGAGCAGCAGCAGTTCGGCCGGCGCGCTGACTTCGCGCATCACCAGTTCCGCATTCTTCAGGCTGGCGACGTCGTCTTCGCTGGCGTGCGCGACCAGGCACGGCGCGACCACCTGCGGCAACTGGCTGCGCACTTCGGCAGCGAGGCCGTACATTTCGGCGAGCGAATACCACGGGTTGCCCGGCAGGCCGGCCGCGGCGCTGTCACCGCCGAGCATCGCCGTGCTGACCTGGGCGCGCAGACGTTCGTCGCGGATGCCGTAGGGCGGCTGCTCCATGAAGCTGCGATTGCGGCCGATGCCGAACTTTTTAAGCAGCGGAAGCAGGAACGACAGTTTCGCGGCCCACGGAATGCTCCAGCCGTCGTAACGGAAGGTGGCGCCGTAGACGCCGACACCGGCAACCTGTTGCGGCCGATCCGCGGCCAGTTTCAGTGCCAGCAGCGCGCCCATCGACAGGCCGCCGACGAACAGATGGTCGACTTTTTCGAGCATCTCGTCGGCCGCTTTCTCGACGCTGGCATACCAGTCGCGCCAGCCGGTGGCGAGCAGGTCCTCGACATTGCCGCAGTGGCCGGCCAGCTGCATGCCGTGTACGGTGAAGCCGGCACGGTTCAGACCCTTGCCGAGCAGTCGCATTTCCATCGGCGTGCCGGTCAGGCCATGGATCAGCAGTACGCCGCTGCGCCCGCCCTCGAAGAAGAAATCAGTTTGCTGAATCACGCGGTTACCCTGTACCTGATAGGCCGTCGCCAGTTGACCGACGACGGTCCTTGATACTGTAAAGGCTCGCAGATCGCGGTTTCCTCAGTCTTTCGGGGCAGTTTGGGCAGGCGTCGACGCGGTGCCGAAGCGCACGATCACGCGCTGGCCGATGCGCAGGTCCCGGGTCCGATCATCAGAGCCGGTCTGGTCGAATGCCAGCACGCATTCCACCGTGCGCGCGTTGGCACGTATCTGCGGATCGTTCTCCAGCGTGGCGGGTCCGTACACCTGGCCGACGCGCAATACGTGCGCGCTCCAGCGGGTGTTGTCGCCACCGCTGTCGGCGACCACCTCGGCATGCATGCCGGGCTGGATCACGCCGACGAAGCTCTCGTTGAGTTCGGCACGGACGATCCGCGGCTTCTGCGGCAGCAGGGTGAACAGCGGGCCGGACGACGGCGACACGCTGGCACCGGGCTGGGCCAGCACGTGCACCACCTCACCGTCGAACGGCGCGTGCAGGCTGCGCTGTTTCAGCTCGTAGCGGGCCTCGTCCAGCTTCTGGCTGGCCATGTCCCGCGCGGCCTGGTCGCCCTGCTGCTCGGCGTCGAGCTGTGCCGCGATTTCACGCGCATCGTCGGCGCTCTGGCCGTCGCCGGCGCCGGCCGCCGCTGCCGCCACGAGCCGGCGGGCACGCTCTTTCGCGGCTGTCTGCTTGACTGCCAGCAGCTTCAGCTGCGCCTGTGCCTGCTCAAGTTGCGTCTGTGCCGCCTCCACGGCCAGCGTTGCCGGCTCGGTATCCAGCGTGGCGAGCAGCTGCCCCTGCTTGACGTGGTCGCCTTCATGCACGGCGACCGTGGCGAGAGTGCCTTCGCGCGGCATCGACAGGTTCAGCAGGCCGCCTTCGATATCGATCTTGCCGCGCGCTACCGCGGCATACGCGGCAGGGGGTTTGGCCGTGCCTTTGTCGGGGGCATCGGCGGACCTGGAACACGCGCTCAGCAGGAATGTCATCGCCATGGCCAGACAGCCTAAACGAATCAGCAGCAACGCCTGCGGGTGCCGTGACGGAAAGGGTGCGGGCGGCTTGATGATGGGCAGCTTCATGACGGAATTCCCTGATCTGGTGCGGTCGGCGCGGGCGGGCGTCGATCGCTGAGTATGCGGCCGTCCTCCATCGCCAGGACGCGATCGGCGTGGACGACCAGGCGCGGATCGTGGCTGACGCACAACACGGTGGTGCCGTGAGTGCGGGCGATCCGGTGCAGGATGTCGATGATCATCTGGCCGTTGGCGGCATCCAGCGCGCTGGTTGGTTCGTCGGCGAACAGCAGCTCCGGCTCCTTGGCCAGCGCGCGGGCAATCGCCACGCGCTGCTTCTCGCCGCCGGACAGCTCGGACGGGCGCAGGCGCATGCGGTGTGCCAGGCCGACTTCTTCCAGCGATTGCTGCGCACGGCGGCGTGCCTCGTTGCGCGACAGGCCCATGTGGTTCAACGGCAGCTCGACCTGCTCGAACGCGCTCAGCGCCGGGAACAGGTTGAAGCCCTGGAACACGAAGCCGGTGTGCTGCAGGCGGAAGCGCTCCAGCGCGCGCATGTCGAGCTGGCCGAGTTCGCTGCCCAGTGCCCGCACATGCCCGCTGTCGACCTTCTGCAGGCCGCTGAGGATCGCCAGCAAGGTGCTCTTGCCACAGCCGGAGGGGCCGGAGATCAGGGTCAGTTCGCCGGCATCGAGGCTCAGCGAGAGGTTGTCCAGCACCTGGGTGCGCTGCTGGCCGGAGATGAAGGCTTTGCTGATCCCTTCGGCCAGCAGGGCGGGAGTGCCTGCGTGTTCGGTAGTGGCGGCAGGATGCATCGCGGCTACCTCAGCAAGGTGGCAGGGTCGGCGCGACGCATGCTGCGCATGGCGGCCAGTCCGGAAACCGCGGCCAGGCCCATCACCAGAATGATGCAGCCGAGAGCCGCCGGTACGTTCAGCACCACCGGCACATCCTGGCTGCGTGCCAGCAGCATCAGCACGATGCCGAGCAGGCCGGCACCAAGCAGCCCGAGTGCGCCCACCCAGAACGCCTGCTCCAGTACCACCCGGCGCAGCGCTCCAACACCCACGCCCAGCGCATTGAGGGTGGCATATTCGCGCATCGAGCCATTGACCGCGGCGATCAGGGTCTGACTGGTGATCACCGCACCGACCAGGAACACGATGCCGGCCAGGAACAGCACGCCGGCACCGGCGCCGGTGTCGAACAGCCAGTAGCGTACCGAGATCTTCGCGAAATCCTTGGCGCTCCAGGTCGTATAGGGGCCGAACGCCGTGCTGCCGCGCAGGCGCACGGCGACCGCCGCAGCCTGGGCCGGATTGCGCAGCTTGGCGACCAGATAGGTCGGACCGCTGTCAGTCGGATCGTCATTCAGCTGTCGCGCGGTATCCAGCGAGCACAGCACGTTGACGCCACCCAGCGCGCGCAGGCCGCTGCTGATGCCGACCACACGCACCTGATGGCCATTGATGGTGGCGGTCTGGCCGATGTCGACACCGAGCTGGTCCAGTGCGGATCGATCGACGACGACCGCGTCCGGTTCCGCCAGTCGTGCGCGCAGGTCGGCCGGGAGTGCCTTGGAGAACATCAGGCCATTGGCGCTGGGGTCGATACCGGAAACGAACACCGAGACGCCACCGGTTTCGGCAGGGCCACGCCAGTCTCCATCGTCCCAGATATACGGTTCGACTCGCAGCACGGCCGGGTCCATCAGGATGCGCGATTCCACGTCGGCATCGATCGTGCGGCCCGAGCCCACGCTCTGCGTGCCTGGATAACCCACCCAGACATCCGCCGACGAACCGGTGATGTAGAGACTGGTGCTACCGAAGATGCCCAGCACCAGCGCGATCTGCAGCAGCTGCAGCAGGCCGGCGAAACCCACCGCAAGCATGGCCGGCAGAAACCGTCGCCATTCGTAGATCAGCGTCTTGCGCGCAAGGGCAACCATCAGCGGTGCATCTCGTCAGAGGCTGCTGCCGCGGGCGCATCTGTTTCGGCAGCGCTTGGCAAGGGCGCCCCGCCGAGTGCCTTGAACAGCGCCACGTAAGCCAGACTGTGTCCCGCGCGTGCATCAGCCAGCTCGATCGCAGCCTGGGCGGCGGCAACCTGACTTTCGGCACGATCGAGCGGGCTGCCCAACCGGAGGCCGACCCGTGCCTGCACGGTCTGGTCGACGCGTTGCAATGCCTGCCACGCGAGCTGGCTCTGCTGTTCGCGCTGCCGTTGTTGCTGCACGTTGCCCAGCGCGGTTTCCACTTCGGCCACGCCTTGCAGCACGGCCTGCCGGTAAGCCAGCACGCTGGCTTTCAGTTCGTGATCCTTGGCGTGCTTGGCTGCCAGCCGGATACCCCAGTCGAACAGGGGAATGGTCAGCTCGGGCCCCAACGAGACGATCGAATTGGGGGTGGTGCCATGTTTCTTGTTGTCGAAGATGTCGGTGGCCCAGTCGACCGAACCGCCAATGCCGATACTGGGAAACATGTCGGCGTGGGCCAGGGCCAGCGCACCGGCGGCTTGCAATACATCAGCTTCGGCACGGGCAATCTCGGGGCGCGTGCGCACCAGATCAGCCGGAGTGCTGTTGAGCCGCCATGCACCCAGTTCAGGTGGAGTGCCGGGCTGCAGCCACGCCGGATCAGGATGGTTCTGGCCCAGCAGCATGGCCAACTGCTGCGCGCTGGCGTTGATGGCCTGTCGCGGAGCGGCCAGGGCGGCTGTGGATTGCGCAAATGCCGCCTGAGCCTGATCCACCGCGTTGGGTGCCACCAACTGCAGATGCTGGCGCACCTGCAGCAATTCCCATTCGTGCTGACGGGCGTCGTTGATCTGCAGCAGCAGTTGTTCCTGCTGCTGCGCGGTGCGCAACTCGATCCATTCGCGCACGACTTCGGCGACCAGCGAGACCTGCGCGGTGCGCAGATCGGCGATGCTCGCGTCCAGCGCGGCGTGCGCTTCGCGGCGGGAGCCTTCGGCACGACCGAACAGGCCAAATTCCCAGGTGGCATCGAAACCGACCAGCTGATAGGAGGCATTTGCGCTCGGTTCGACCACATCGTTGGTGCTCGCGCGCACCGCCGGCAAGTAGCGTGTCTGGGCACTACGCTGCAGCGCGCGTACCGCGCGCATGCGCTCGACTGCCTGGGCAACATCGAGATTGTTGGCCAATGCATGATCGACCAGGGCATCCAGTCCTGGATCGCCGAAGGCATGCCACCAGCCATGCAGATCGCTCGGCTTGGCTGGATCCGAGGCGACGGCATGCTGCCATTGCGCAGGCACCGGTGGGGTCAGCCTGGGCAGCGGCGCGGCGCAGCCGGCGAGTCCGCCAAGCAAAGCAGCGGTCAGGCCGCCACGCAGCAGGCTGCGGGTGATCACCTTGCGCATGAGTGGAGATGGCACGGTAAGCATGGTTCCATGGCGATGATCCGGCGCTGGCGTGCCGAGTCGGTATCCGTGGTGATCAGGATGGATCGTTGCCACGGCAGCGTCCTCGACTATTGTGAAGGCGAAGCGGGAGAGCGCAATAGGGGGTTGCCCGAACGTACAGCCGTGGTGCAGCGAGTCCTGTGATCCGGTTGCATGTCATGCCAGTGGCGGGAAGATCACTTCGACGCGCAGGCCACGCTCTTCGCTCGACCGGTAGATCACTTCGGCGTGATGCCGTTCGGCAATGCGCTGCACGATCGCCAGGCCCAGTCCGCTGCCTTCCTCGCCGTTGGCGGCGGCGCGGAAAAAACGCTCGCTCAGGCGCGGCAACAGTTCGGGCGGTACGCCGGGTCCATCATCCTCGACGCTCAGGCTGGCACCGCCATCGGCACGTGCATGCAGGGCGACAGTGACCGTGCTGCCACGGCCGCCATAGCGCACGCTGTTGTCGATCAGATTGTCGAGCAGATCCAGCACGCTGGCAGCATCGCCGATGATGCATAGCGTTTGCTTAGTAGCAGGCTCCTGGTAGCCCAGGTCCACGCCAGCGACCAGCGCATCATGCACGCGTAGTGAAACCGCTTCGGGAATCAGGCGCGTCAGATCGAGCCGTTTGAACTCTTCGTTGTCGTCCGGCGAGGCCTGCGCGCGCGCCAGCGAGAGCAATTGCGAAGTGGTTCGTGCGGCGCGATGGGTCAGCCGCTGGATGTGCATGAGTGCGTCGGTCACGGTTTCCGGCTGTGGGTCAGCCAGTGCACGGTCGACATGCACGCTCAATCCGGCCAGCGGCGTGCGCAGCTGGTGTGCCGCGTCGGCGATGAAACGGTCGTGCAGGGCCAGCATGCCGCGCAGGCGGCCGAACAAGGCATCGATCGTACGTGTCAGCGGTTGGATCTCCTGTGGTACGTCGGGGCCGTTGATCGGCGTCAGCTCGTGCGTGCGTGCGGCCAGCCGGATGGTCAGCGGGTCGAGCACGCGCAGGCCGCGGCTGACGCCGAACCAGACCAGCGAGAGCACGCAGACGAGCAGCAGGGTCTGCATCACGGTGGCCAGAAAGAGGATTTCCCGGGCCTGTTCGTGACGGTCGCGCAGGGTTTCGGCCACCGTGATGATCAGGCTGTCGTTGGGGTCATGACTGGCAGCGGTGTGCACGCTGGCGGCGCGCAGTGCATGCGTATCCAGTTGCGCGTCATAGAGCGTGGGTGCATCGCCCAGTACGGGTGTTCGCGAAAGCTGCGGCAGTCGCCCGTTGCCGGCCAGCAGGCCGTGTCGGGTGCTGATGACGCTGAAATAGCTGTGGCCGGCCGGATCGTATTCGAGCAGGAACCGCGCCTGTGGCGTCAGCGTGCCGCCAAGCTGGTCGTTGCCGAGCATCTTCGCCAGCGTCAGCGCATCGTCGCTGAGGTCGCGGTCGTGCACCTTGTTGGCGTAACCCAGAGCCACGCCGTAGGTCAGCACTGCGTCCAGCAGCAGCAACGCGGCCATCGGAATCAGCAGGAAAATCAGCAGACGCCGGCGCAGGCTGGGGCGGCGGCGACGGATTTGCGGCGTCTTCATGCCGGGTCGCTTCCGGATTCTTCAGCCTCTTCCAGCAGATAGCCCAGACCGCGGATCGTGCGCACACCGGTGCCGCTGCCCTGCAGCTTGCGGCGCAGGCGATGGATCGCGATATCCAGCCCGTTGTCGGTCAGCTCCTGATCCCAGTCGCACAGCGCCTCGATCAACTGCGCTCGGCTGGTGACACGGTCGGCTCGCAGGGCCAGCGCCTCCAGCAGGCCGAACTCGCGCGCGGTCAGTTCCAGCGGGGTCTGGTCGATCCAGGCGCGGTGGCCGGGCAGGTCCAGCCGCAGCCGGCCCAGTTGCAGTTCCGGCTTGCCCTGGCTGCTGGCCCGACGCAGCAAGGCGCGCACGCGCGCCTCGAACTCGGCCAGCGCAAAGGGTTTCACGAGGTAATCGTCCGCACCCAGGTCAAGCACGCGGATGCGTTCGGGCAGGCCGTCGCGCGCGGTCACCACCAGCACCGGCAGGACCGTGCCGCGACCGCGCAGGCGACGCAAGACCTCGCTGCCGTCGAGCGCGGGCAGTCCCAGATCCAGCACCAGCAGGTCGTATTCGTGGTCGCGCAGTGCCGCATCGGCGAGGCTGCCGCTGGCGACGTGATCCACCGCATGGCCGCCGTGCCGCAGCGATGCGCAGATGCCTTCGGCGATGGATGGATCATCCTCGGCCAGCAGGATGCGCATAAGGGACTCCTGGGGGGATCGGCCGCGGATCAGCAATCATGAAACGCGGTACGGCCTGGTGTCAGGCTGCGGCCCATGGTGGACGCAGCGCGTCTGCGGATTCTCCGGTGTCGTGGAGCTGCAGACAAGCAGCGTCCATGGCAGTTCCCGTCAGCACCAGCGATGTTCGGGTGCGGCTCAGGATCAGGCGTAGGCGCGCCGGGTCTCGCGATGCGGCGGGTAGTAGGCGAACACGTGGCTGTTGCTGCCGTAGAAATCCATGTCCTCGATGTGCTCGCCGCCGAGTCGTTCGGCCACCCGGTCGGAAGCTTCATTGCCGATCCGCACCAGGCTGATCACGCGCTGGGCATGCAACTGGTTCCAGGCAAAATCGAGTACCGCGTCGCCCGCTTCGGTTGCATAGCCGTGGTGGCGGTGTTCCGGCTTCAGCATCCAGCCGAGTTCCAGATCCGGCCAGCCGTCGGGATACATCAGGCCGGCGCGGCCGATGAATTCGCCGGTGGATCTCAATTCCAGCGCCCACATGCCGCAGCCGCGCAACTGCCAGTGACCCAGCAGCATGGCCAGCGAGCGCCAGGCATTGGTGCGGTCCAGCGGCTGTCCGTCGCCGATCCAGCGCGTGCTGTCCGGGTCGGCCAGCATCGCGGCATAGTCATTGAAGTGCTGTTCGGTCAGCGCGGTCAGGCGCAGGCGCGCCGTTTCAAGAGTCGGAATATCAAACATCACAATCAGCGGTGGTTGGCGTCCAGCAGTGCGGCCAGCGCACGGGTGCTGCTGGCGAGGCTCTCAGGCCAGGACAATCCGGTAATTGTCTCACCAGTGACCGAATCCACAAAATCCTCCGCCTGGCCGGGTGGCAGCAGGTGCCGGTAATCCACCGTGATCTCGGTGCCGGGTGGCAGTTCGGCAAGCGCAAACACGAAGCCGAGGTGCCACAAGCCGTTCGGCGTGAAGCTGTGGTTGATGTAGCACTCGTCGGGCCAGTCGGGAGACAGTGTGTAGCGATCCTCGAACCAGCGTGCGCTGGCGTGGAACTGCGAGCTGAGCTCCGGCGAGGCGGTGATGTCGGCATGGCGGAACGTCTCGTTGATGCCGTCGGGCGCCGTGATGATGCGTCCGGCCGCCACGGTTTCATCCAGGAACAGGCCCTTGCCTGCGCCGTGGATGGCGGAGACGGCAACGTGATAGCGCGGCAGGATCATGGTGGGTGCGGTAACGGGAAGGGCGCGCGAGTGTAACGCAAGCGGCGCGCCCCACGAGGGATCGCGCCGCCGGGTTCCCATCCGTGGGGTATTCGTGATTATTCCGTCGTTTCGGCATCCTCGGCAGCAGCTTTCTTGCTGCGGCGCCGGCTCTTGGCGGGCTTGTCCGCCTTGGCTGCGGCCGTGGTTGCCGGTGTTGTGGCATCGGTGAGCAGGATGGCGGCGCGGTTGCGTTCCAGTGTCGCCTGGCCGATGCCCTTGACCTGGGCCAGGTCATCCGCGCTCTTGAAGGGGCCGTGCGCATCGCGCCAGGCGACGATCGCCTGCGCCTTGGACTGGCCGATGCCATCGAGTGAACTGGCGATCGTGGTGGCATCGGCCTTGTTGATGTTGACCGGCGTTGCGGCGAACGACAGGCCGGGCAGTGCAAGGGTCAATGCAAGGGCAAACGCGGCAAGTTTGTGGAACATGGCCTTTCTCCTTGGGTGTGATGGCGGCATCCGGGTGCCGCGACCTCACTCTGGCTGTGGGGTACACAACGGTGCAGTCGGCTCCGCCAGGGCGGGGCTGTGCGCCGGTGTTGCAGCCACTTGTGGGCATCCCCTGATGGCATGTCGGCATGATGCCGGTGCGGTCGGGGCGCGCTGGTACAATGCGTGATTGACCTTTGCCGGAGCCCGACCATGGATACTGCCCGCCTTTCCCGCTACGTCAGCGGCCTGTGGGACGACGAAATCGTGCCGCAGCTGGTCGAGTACATCCGCATTCCCAACAAGTCACCGATGTTCGACAAGGACTGGGTCGCACACGGTTACATGGATGCCGCGGTGAAGCTGATGGAAACCTGGGCGCGCTCCAAGCTGGCAGCGTTGCCGGGGGCCACGCTAGAAGTGGTGCGGCTGGAAGGGCGCACGCCGTTGATCTATATCGAAGTGCCCGGCCAGGGCGACGATACCGTGATGCTTTATGGCCATCTGGACAAGCAGCCGGAAATGACCGGCTGGGCCGAGGGCCTCGGTCCGTGGACGCCAGTGATCAAGGGCGACAAGCTCTACGGTCGCGGCGGTGCTGACGACGGCTACGCGATCTTCGGTTCGCTGGCTGCACTGCTGGCACTGCACGAGCAGGGCATTCCGCACGCGCGCTGCGTGGTGATGATCGAGGCCTGCGAGGAGTCCGGCAGCTACGACCTGCCGTATTACGTCGATCACCTGGCGTCGCGCATCGGCAGCCCGTCGCTGGTGGTCTGCCTGGATTCCGGCTGCGGCAACTACGACCAGTTGTGGCTGACTACGTCGCTGCGCGGCATGACCGGTGGCAATCTCACCGTGCAGGTACTGGAGGAGGGCGTGCATTCGGGCGACGCCTCCGGCGTCGTGCCATCGAGCTTCCGCATTCTGCGTGAACTGCTGTCGCGGCTGGAGGATCCGGAGACCGGCCGGATCAAGCCGAAAGAGCTGTATGTCGAGATTCCGGCGCAGCGGGTCGAACAGGCCAAGCTTTCGGCCGAAGTACTTGGCGACGATATCTACAGCAAATTTCCCTGGGTCGAGGGCATGCAGCCGGTGACCCACGATCTGGCCGAGCTGGTGCTCAACCGTACCTGGCGTCCGCAGCTGGCGGTCACCGGCATCGGTGGCATCCCGGCGCTGGAGAGCGCCGGCAACGTGCTGCGTCCATTGACGTCAGTGAAGTTGAGCCTGCGTGTTCCGCCGACGCTGAATGGTGCGAAGGCTGGCGAATTCCTCAAACAGCTGCTTGAAAAGGACCCGCCGTACGGGGCCAAGGTCACCTTCACCCTGGAGAAGGACGGTAGCGGCTGGAACGCGCCTGCGCTGTCGCCGTGGCTGGAGCAGGCGGTGGCGGAGGCTTCGCAGCACTACTTCGGCGCACCGGCGACCTACATGGGCGAAGGCGGCAGCATCCCGTTCATGGGCATGCTGGGAGAAAAATTCCCCAAGGCACAGTTCCTGATCACCGGCGTGCTCGGTCCGCATTCCAACGCGCACGGCCCGAATGAATTTCTGCACATCCCCACCGGCAAGAAGGTAAGCATGGTGGTGGCCGAAGTGGTGGCACGACACCATCAACAGGGTGCGAAGGCCTGAGTCGATATCCCGCGCATGAGTACGGATACCGCCTATCTGGCTTCCAACTGGGCGGAAATTCGCCAGCGGGTCGATGACGCCTGTCATGCCGCTGGACGCGATCCAGCCACGGTATGCATCCTGCCGGTCAGCAAGACCTTCGGTTCGGACATGATCCGGGCGGCGGTCGCGCTGGGCTTGCGTCGCTTTGGCGAGAACCGGGTGCAGGAGATCCGCGACAAGGCGGCAGCGCTGGCCGACTGCGGCATCGATTGGGTGGTGATCGGCCACCTGCAGACGAACAAGGCCAAAGAGGTGGCGCGATTGGCCAGCGAGGTGCAGTCGCTGGACCGGCCGGAGCTGGCGCTGGCGCTGCATCGGCAGCTGCAGCAGGCGGGTCGTTCGATGGACGTGCTGGTGCAGGTCAAAACCTCGCCCGAGCCGGAGAAGCATGGATTGCCGCCGGCGCAACTGCCAGCCTTCCTGGATACCTTGCGTGACTACGACACCTTGCATGTGCGCGGCCTGATGACGATGGCGGTCCATTCCGACGAGGCTGCCGAAGTACGCGGCTGTTTCCGCCTGCTGCGCCAGCTCCGTGACCAGTCCGTGGCGCAAGGCCACGATCTGCAAAGGCTTTCCATGGGAATGAGTGGCGACTTTCCGCTTGCCATCGCCGAAGGCGCCACCGAGGTGCGGATCGGCACGGCAATCTTTGGTGGGCGGACTTAATCTGCTCCCGGATTGAATGCCATGATGGTTCGATCGGACTCCGAAATCATCGACAAAGCGCGAAATTCGGATTTTAATTCATTAAAATCATTGGGTTATAGAATCGTGCGGCAGATCACGGTTTTTTGAAACGATGGAGTTCAGTTAACCTCGATAGAACAAACGGCCTATGTCTTCTTGCTAACTTCACACGCTAGTTACGTCGTCAGCTCTGCAGGCGGCTAATCCTGATGTCCTCCAGGGGATTTTCCCGCATGCCAATCAGCCGATTGACCGCCTTCTCAGTGCTCGCTGCTGCCCTGTTCGTTGTCGTACCGGTGCAGGCCGCTACCAGCAAGACGCACAGCAAGCCGGTCCATGCGAAGCAGGTGCAGCACAAGCAGGCGAACAGCAAGTCGACGATCCACCACAAGCCGACGACCCACGGCAAGCTGGCAGGCGCGGCGCACAAGACGGTTCGCCATCACTCGGCGGCACCCAGTGCAACCGTTGCAGATACCGATGTTGCCGATACCACAGACACTGTCGAGATGGCGCCGGCGCAGCCGGTATCCCACCTGCTTCAGGCCAATGCCTTCGTGACGACCGCGGCTCCGGCCAGCGTCGACGCCACCCCTGCCTGGCTCAGCCAGGCTCCGGTATTCAACCCGACCCAGATGCTGGTGCAGTCCACCAAACCGACTTATTTTTTCGGTTCGCTGGCAGCCGGTGATCGAAGTGTCGAGGCCGTGGATGTCGTCGCAGTTGCCAGCTCCGGCCAGACGCCAGACACTGCCGATGCCGAGAATGTCACCGACTTGCGCAAGGCGCTGATTTCGCTGGCCATGAACCTGCGTGACATCCGCTATGTACGCGGTGGCCGCGATCCCTCGACCGGTTTCGATTGCAGCGGCTTCGTGCGTTACGTGTTTGCCCATGCGATCGGCCTGCAGCTGCCGACCAACTCCGCCTCGCAGTTCCTGGCCGGGCTCAAGGTCAATCGTGCCGACATGAAGCCGGGTGATCTGGTGTTTTTCCGCACCCACGGCAAGCGCAACATTTCGCATGTAGGCATCTACATCTCCGAGGGCCGCTTCATCCACTCGCCCGCCACCGGCAAGTCGGTGGAAATCTCCAGCCTCAACGATGCTTATTGGGCCAAGCGCTTTGCGGGCGCCAAGCGTCCGGAGGCAATCGCGCAGGTTGCACGCAACGGCTGATCCGATGCCCGTTGCCGTTGTTGCAGGAAAGCCGCCGCGAGGCGGCTTTTTCGTTCGCTGTGCCAGCTCGATGACGTTGTCGATGGATGAACGATCTTGTGCGATACCGGTAAGCGGACCCATGTCGGTATCACACCGATGCCTGCACAACGCTTACCCTGCTGTCGTTGTTCCACCGGGAATCCTCTGATGCCTTTTGATCTGCCGCCGGTCACCCGCAACCTGCTCATCGCCAATGTCGTCGTGTTCCTGCTGCAGCAGGTGATGGGCGACGTCATCGTGCAGTATTTCGCGCTCTGGCCGCTGGGCAGTGGCTACTTCGGGGTCTGGCAGATCGTCACCAGCGCGTTCCTGCACGGTGGTTATGCCCACATCCTGTTCAACATGTTCGCGTTGTACATGTTCGGTGGAGCGATCGAGCGCACGCTGGGCGCGCGCGAGTTCACCATCTACTACTTCGTCTGCGCGATCGTCGCCTCATTGCTGCAGCTGGCGGTGCTGTGGTTCTTTCCGCCGACGGAATACGGTCCCACGCTCGGTGCGTCCGGTGCGATCTTCGGCCTGCTGCTGGCGTTCGGCATGATGTATCCGCACGAGAAGGTGATGCTGATGTTCCTGCCGATCCCGATGCCGGCGTGGCTGTTCGTGACGGGGTATGCCGTCGTCGAGTTGACCATGGGAGTGACCGGCATCGAGCCGGGTGTCGCGCATTTCGCCCACCTTGGTGGCATGCTGGGTGGCATCGTGCTGATCCAGTACTGGCGCGGGCGCCTGCCGCTCAAGCCGAAGCGCATCCTGCGACGCTGAACCATCCTTCTCCACGAGTGGAATCCATGTCCGAATCCCTGCAACGCCGGCTGACCCCGCGCCACATCACCTTCATGGCACTGGGCATGTGCATCGGCGCCGGCCTGTTTCTCGGCTCGGCCAGCACGATCCGGCTGGCCGGTCCATCGGTGCTGTTCGCCTACATGTTCGGCGGCGCGATGATCTTCATCATCATGCGCGCGCTGGGCGAGATGGCCGCGCACGAGCCGATCGCCGGTTCCTTCAGCGCCTATGCGCACAAGTACCTCGGGCCATTCGCCGGTTACCTCACCGGCTGGAACTACTGGATCCTGATGATGGGGGTGGGCATCGCCGAGAGCACGGCGGTGGGCATCTACATGAAGGCGTGGTTTCCCGAACTGCCGCAATGGATCTGGGCGTTCGGCAGCGTGGCGATGATCGGCGGCCTGAACCTGATGGCGGTGAAGGTGTATGGCGAGCTGGAGTTCTGGTTCGCGCTGGTCAAGGTGCTGACCGTGGTGCTGATGATCCTTGGCGGTGCCGCGATCATCTGGCTGGGCTGGGGCAACGGCGGCCATCCGCTGGGGGTATCGAACCTGTGGACGCACGGTGGCTGGTTTCCGAACGGGGTGACCGGCATGGTGCTGGCGCTGCCGGTGCTGGTGTTCTCCTTCGGCGGCATCGAGACGATCGGCATGGCGGCGGCCGAGGCGGCGCATCCCGAGCGCACGATCCCGCGCGCGGTGAACTCGGTGATCTGGCGCATCCTGATCTTCTACGTGGGCGCGCTGTTCGTGATCATGGCGATCTATCCGTGGAACGAACTGGACGCGAACAGCAGTCCGTTTGTCAGTACGTTCGCCAGGCTCGGCATTCCTCAGGCGGCGGGCCTGATCAACTTCGTGGTGATCACCGCGGCTTTGTCCAGCTTCAACTCCACTACCTTCAGCGGCAGCCGCATGCTGCACAGTCTGGCCGGCAAGGGGCAGGCGCCAGCAGCAATGGGGCGGTTGAGCACGCATGGCGTGCCAGTGCGCGGCGTGCTGGTGACGTTGGTGTTCCTGCTGTTCGGGGTGCTGATGAACTACCTGATACCTGGGCGCATCTTCGGCATGATGATGTCGATCCTCGCGTTCAACACCGTGTGGACCTGGAGCATGGTGCTGATCGCGCACTGGCGTTTCCGCCGGCAACAGAAGGTCGAGCTGGCCTTCCGCCTGCGCTGGTGGCCGTTGAGCAGCGTGGTGTGCCTGGCGTTTCTCGCCTTCGTGCTGGTGATGCTCGGCTACAGCCCGGATACCCGGGTGGCACTCTATCTGGGCGTGGCCTGGGTATTGTTGCTGACGGTCGCGTACAAGGTGTTCGGCATCGACCGTCGCCTGCGGGCCACGGGGTATCAGCCCGCCGCCTGATCACGCGGGCAATGGACTGGGGGATGGCGTGAGCCGTTCAGCGCAACGCGAGAAAGTCCGGGCTGACCACGAAGCGCACCGCGTCCAGCCGCAGGCGGGATTGCGGCAGCGCCGCCAGCAGGGCCGAACGTTCATCGGCGACTGCGGTGATTTCAGTTTCGCTGACTGAGGGGTTCACCCCACGCAGGGCGAGCAACCGCGACAGTTCGGCATCCAGCGTGGTCGTGGCCAGCGCCACTGCCTCGTCGATGCTGGCCTGTCCGCGCGTGGCAGCGAGTGTTCCGGCACGTTCCAGCATCGGCGGTACCAGCTTGCCGAGGAATTTGCGGTAGCGCGCCACTTCGATATTGCGGTCGCCGGCCTTGCGCAAGGCGATGTCGCTGGGCGAGAAATCGACGCGTTCGGCCAGCTTGGTGTCGACCGTGACCGTGATCGGCAGGGTCGGCAGGAAGCGCTCGGCGTCGAGCCGGCGATCGGCGACGCATTCAAGCAGGAACACCGCCTGCAGCAGGGCGGTGCGCGGCGACAGTTCATCATCGACCATGAAGGCGGCATTGCCCTGTTCACCGGACAGCGCCAGATCCATCGCACCGGCGACCAGCGGGTGATCCAGCCGCAACAGCGGCAGATCCTCGCGTGCCAGCGCCACCTCGCGGGCGAACGTCACCGACTGCGGGCCTTCGGCAAAACCGGGCAAGGCATCGGTGGACAGGTATTGCGGGTCGAGCAGCAGCACCTGGCCGCCGAGTTCCTCGGCATGGATGCCGAATGCTTCCAGCAGGCGCTGCACGAAGGCGTCGCGGCCGGGGTCGCGATCCTCGCGGGCAAACGCCTGCTGCAGTTCGTCGGCGTGCAGGTCGCGGCTGGACGCCAGTTCGAGCAGATGGTCGCGACCGGCACGGATCAGCTCGGCCATCTGTTCGTGGCTGGCACGCGTCTCGGCGAGCAGCACGTCCAGCTCCTGGTCGCGGTTGTCGTCGCCACGTGCATGTTCATCAGCCAGCCGTGCCAGCGGCTCACCATAGCGGCGCAGCAGCTCGCGACCGTCAGCCGGGCTCAGGCGGAACGCATCGATGCCTTCGTCGTACCAGCGCGCGAGCACGTGCTGCGCGCTGTCGGCGACGGCGAGGATGTGGATGCTGATGTCGTGCTTCTGGCCGATGCGGTCGAGCCGGCCGATGCGCTGTTCGAGCAGATCCGGGTCGAGCGGCAGGTCCCACAGGATCAAGCGGTGCGCGAACTGGAAATTGCGCCCTTCCGAGCCGATTTCCGAACACAGCAGCAGGCGCGCGCCATCGGGCTGGGCGAAATACGCCGCATTGCGGTCGCGCTGGATGATGCCGAGACCTTCGTGGAAGCGCGCCACGCCAACGCCGCTGCGAGTGCGTAGCGCTTCCTCCAGCGCCAGCACCTTGGCCTGGCTGCGGCAGATCAGCAGGAATTTGTCCTGTGGGTGCTGGTCGAGCAGGGCAATCAAGGTATCGACGCGTGGATCAACGCTGTAATCGATTTCAATCAGGGCCGGTGGTTGCTGGATGTCGGCATGAAACTCGGCCAGCAGGGACTGGCGCGTGCCTTCCTCCAGCGTGTCGGCATCGAGCAGATGCCATTCGGGCAACCGCTTGGGAAAGCCGCCGACGCCGGCACGGTTGTTGCGGAACATCGCGCGACCGGTGCCATGGCGATCGATCAGCGCGGCGAGCAGTTCACGCGCGTTCGCCGGCTTGGTTGAATCCGCCAATTGCGCGGTGAGCATCTCGTCGCCATGGAAGGCCCTGGCCAGGGTGTCGCGCTGGGCATCGTCGAGCGCGATGCCATCCAGCAGCCGGTCGGCAATCCGTGACAGTGTCTGATAGCTGTCGGCCTCGGCCAGATAGCCGTCCAGGTCGTGATAACGCTGTGGGTCGAGCAGGCGCAGGCGGGCGAAGTGGCCACTGCGGCCGAGCTGTTCCGGAGTGGCGGTGAGCAGGATCACACCGGGGATCGCCGCCGCCAGCTTCTCCACCATCGTGTAGCGCGGGCTGGCGGTTTCCGGCGACCACGCCAGATGGTGTGCTTCATCGACGACCAGCAAGTCCCACGGGGCGTCCAGCAATTGCTGCGCGTACTTCGGCGAATTTTCCAGAAAGCCGAAATCGGCGATCACCAACTGCTCGTCCTCGAACGGGTTGCCGCTGTCGCCGGATTGCTGTTCGTCGGATTGAGTCAGCGCTTCGCAGCGCTCCTCGTCATAGATCGCGAAGCTGAGGTTGAAGCGACGTAGCAGCTCGACGAACCACTGGTACACCAAGGTATCGGGCAACAGCAGCAGCACGCGCGAGGCGCGGCCGGTGGCGAGCTGGCGCGCGATGATCATGCCCGCCTCGATGGTCTTGCCCAAGCCCACCTCGTCCGCCAGCAGCACCCGCGGCGGTCGGCGCGCCGAGGCGATGCCGGCCACGCGCAGCTGGTGCGGCACCAGCCCGATCCTTGCCGCACCCAGGCCCCAGGCCGCCGAGCGGCGTGCTTCCGCGCGGCGCTTGAGGCCTTCCATGCGCAACTCGAACTGCGCCACCGGGTCGGTGCGGCCGCCGATCAGGCGATCGTCGGCCTGGCTTACGCTCTGCTCGTCGTCGAGCTGGCCCTCATGCAGTTCACGGCCCTCGCCACGATAGATCAGCAGTTCCTCGCGGATTTCCACTCGCTCCACCAGGAACGCGATGCCCTTGCCTGCCACACGCTGGCCGGCGCGGAATTCGGCACGCAGCAGTGGCGCCGAATCGATCGCATACGGGCGTAGTACCCCCGCCTTGGCAAACAGCACTTGCACGCCGCGCCCTTCGACGCGCAAGACAGTGCCGAGACCAAGCTCGGGTTCGGCAGAGGAGATCCAGCGTTGACCAGGTACGAACATTGCGCAGCCGCTTGGCGTAGAGGGCTGTCGATTATCCGCCGAGTGGTTGTTGCTGCCTAGGGAGAATGCACTCCAGCTTGCCGATGGTGCCCGGGCGATGCGCTCGCCTGGGCGGCCAATCAATGGACACGGACAACTCAGTTGAGTATCTCGCGCCAGTTTGTGCGTTGCAGTGCATTGCCCGAGCCTGGCTGTTGGATGGTTGCCGTCTGGGGTGCACCGCCGGTCTGGCCATACAACAGCGCATAGGTACCGTTAGGCAGCTGAACGATCTGGATTCCGGTCGTTGCCGTGTTCGTAGTAATGGAGCTCATCACAGTATTCGAAGTGTTCACGAGCTGAGACTGACCACTGAAGTTGGTGGCATAGACACTACCCAAGAGGGAACAAGGGTCGGTGGACGGCGTTAACGTTGTCCAAGTGATGATGGAGACGCCTGCTGCGGCGTCAGGGTTGACCACAACTCGCTCGGTACCTCCGTTCGCGCCTGCGGTACCGGTCAGATCGTAGTACCAGCCTGTAGAGGAGTCGGTCAGGTTAAGGCCAGTCAGCAGGTTGGTGTTGGCTGTCAACGTGCTTCGTGTCAGTGGAAGCCCGGTGGTCGACGGGGTGGATCCGGTGCCGTCGCGCAAGGCATACATGGTTTGTTGCTGGGTGGTTGACAGGTCACTGATATCGAGAAACTGGCCCGTGCCTACGAAGACCCAGCGGAGCGTGCCGAGACCGGTGGAATCGACACTTTCCTCGATGCGCGGTGCCGTGGTGATCGGTTGAGCCTTGCCCGATGCATCGGTAAGCGTGGCCAGCAGGGTTGGTGCCGGATAGGGACCTGTCGCGGCGCCACTAGCATTCACGGCGCCTTCGGACAGGTCGAAACGCCATACATTGCCCAGCAGGTCGCCAGCATAGACCTGATCGATGGTGCCGTCGGCAACGTTCTGGGTATAGGCGGTGGCTTGGGTGAGGCCGGCAGGGGCGGAAGTGCTGCCCACGCCAGTGTCGATCTTCTGCAGCAGTGCACCGGTCTGGATATTTAGGACATAAAGTACGCCATGGCCATCCTGGCCGCTGCCGGTATTGTCGTAACCGGAAGTCATCACCACGACCCAGCCGTACTTGCGGGTTTTCACGATCAGTGGGGCGCCATAGCTGTAACCCATGTCCGAGTCGTTGAACTCCCACAGCACATTCTTGGCTTCCGATGTCTCCACGGTCGTGCTGCTGGTGGTGGTATCGACTGCAGCCGGAACCTTGGTGACATCAAGTGCGTAGATGCCCATGCCGCCCTTGCCGAGTCCGCCCACCAGGATCGTATGCCAGTTGGATGTACTGGCTGTAGTGACGGGCGTCACCGTGCCATTGCCGGTATAGGTGAAATCGACATCGGAGACCTGGGGCGTGCGGTCCACGTAGAAGTGGTGCGCATAGTTGTTCGTGGAGACGCCATTGAGATTGGCAAGCGCGGGCAGGCCGTTCACCAGGGGTGTGCTCGTGGGGCCATTGAAGAGCAGGCTCGGCACATAAGCGAACAGTTCGCTGCCGCCACCCGTGACGGTATCGGTTGCTGTCGAATTCAGGAAGTCGGCCTCAAACGCATGCAGCATGCCGTCATTCGCGCCCACGTAGACTACCGGCTGGCGGTTGGCCACCCCGGCCGGCGTCGCCGTCGTCGACGCTGTCGAGAAAGTGGTGTATCCCGGATTCGCGGTTTCGGTGTACGACGGTGAAGTGGCGCCCTGTACCAGTACCGGCGTGGAATTCACGATATCGCCAAGGATATGGGTGCGCGTGCGGTAATAAGTTCCTTCGTTGCTCTTGTCGCCACGCAAGTAATTGACCAAGGTTGTACCGGTACCACCGGTAGTCACGCTATTTACCGCACTCTGTTCGGCAGTGGATAAATTGGTGTAACGGAACGGCACGCCCTTCGAACCATTCCAGGTGATGATGCGGCGACCGACAGTATTCCAGCCCACCACGGTCGTTCCGGACAGGAACTGGGTCAGGGTGTCCAACTGGAACTGCGCATGCCAGGGAGTGCTGCCAGTGACGGGCGTGACAGCGGCACCCGCGGTATCCGCCCCAACATAGCCTTCCACATCGCCCGTCCAGGTGACCGGGGTGTACGAAGTGGTATAGATCGGAAAGCCGGCAACAGGTGAATAGTAGGGAGCGACGCTCGCGGTGACGTTGCTGAGTGCACGGGTTGGCGACACACTCGGTGCCGACGCGTTTTGCGAGGCGGTCGAGGAAACATTGTTGAAGATCTGCTGCAGACCGGACTGGATCAATGCTGGCTGGTTGCCGGGAAAGTAATTGTCCGGCCGCAGATTGAAGGCCGCTGCCGTAGTTGTATTGGTGTGCCAGGTCAGGATATTGGCGGGAATGCCGTTGCCATTGACGTCATTGAAGCCACCGTATTTGGCAGCCAACCAGTACATATTCGGGCCAGCCTGGCCACTGGTTGTATTGAAATCGGCCGGATCGTAGGTGTAGTTGGGATTGATGCCGTCGTAGGAGCCCGGTTCAAGTACGTCGAGCGTATAGGTGGTTACAGTGTGCTTGAACGTGTTGGTCGGGTTTTTGGCGTTGATGTCGGGGCGGATTTCCTGGGTATGGGCGAAATAGGCTAAGCCCGCCATGTTGTAGGTCGGATTGGTCGTGCCATCAGGTTCAGTGGTGAGCCCCAACTGGTTGGCGGCAGGAACGACCGTTGTTGTCAGCGCGCTCGAGCCCTTGTACCTAAGCTGAGCCATGGTGATCGATGCCTTTGTGGCACCGTTGGCCTCGATCAAGGGAAGGTTGCCTAGCTGCGTGGCATAGCCACCCGCATCGGCCCCATTGACGACAGCTAAGGGTCCCTGACCGGTGCCAGCAGCGGGTCCTCCAGAGCTGGGCACACGGGTGTCATACCATGTATGCGCGTCGCCGATGGTGACAATCGCGTTGGACTGGCAGGTGTACTGGATCGGATCATTGAGCTGTCCATTTGCACCAGTCGTACCGGTGAACGCGGGATAACTTGTGTCAAGGCTATTGGTGGTAGTCAAGCCACTGGTGTAGGTGGAATCGAGTGGCACCTGCATGTAGTAGGCCAGTGCTGCCCAGTACAGATCGGCAATCGTGTCATACGTCTCATAACCGTTGGCGTAGCCGAAATTGTTCAGATAGTTGATGGCGCCCGTAGCTGTTGCATTCACCCCTCCAGGGGCTGTTCCGGCAGCTTCATCTGTATCCGGATTGGTGGCAAAGATGCCTGTTGTCGCATTCCACTCGCTGTGAGTATTGGTCTGGCGCGTACCGTAGCCGTTGTAGGTCGTCGGGCCATTGTCGCGCAGCAAGGCTCTTACCGTACCGTTGGCGGCACCATTGCCTTGTTGGAAGGCGTAGGCCGCTGCGCCGACACGGATCTTGGTGTAGTTTTGCTGGATCAGGCCTTCGGGTTTGGCGTATTGGCCGGCACCGACATAGTCGGTAGTCGCGTGCGCCGAGTTGCAATTGCTCTCCAGTCCGTATGGGGATGTCGTGAACGCTGTCTTGTTCACTACGCAAACCTGGACCTCAGCGTTGTAGGTGGTCGCCTTATTTCCATTTCCCGAATTGCTGAATGAGCTGTTGTTCGAGATGACGAATTGAGTGCCCTGTGCAGCCACTTCAAGATAAACGTTTGTTGCTGACGAGTAATTCGTGTCGCCGACCACCGTGGACGGCGAGACATTGTCCGTGGCATCAATCTGTCGATTGGGGTCGTTGCCCGTTGTGCTTTGCGAGTTGAGATTCGAACGTATGAGCACCGTACTCGACGTGGTGTCGACAATGCGCGTGCCACCGGTAAGAGCTTGGCGGAACTCGTCTAGGGCCGTCATGAGGGCCCAATTCAGCATGTTGCCGCTCCAGTAGGACGTGGTCGTCGTACCGGACTTTATGTTGCAACCACCACTGGAGTTCACTGGCCCGTTGGGTACGAAGTACCCCGCAGTCTGTGTCCCGGGTGGGGATGACGTGCTGTAGGTGTAGCACTTGCCAGGGTCGAAATAGCCGAGAAACGTGGTGCTTGCCGAATATCCCTTCGCGGTGCCGTACGCCGCCACGGTGCCGGTCGGAAACTCCACTGAGAGTGCCATCATCAAGTTGGCCGGCACATTGGAAGCGCTGTATACCGGGTTATCCGACAGTACTGTCTGCGCCTGTGCGTTACCGCCGCCCATCAAGGTCAGCACGCAGGTCAACAGCACGCTGCCAAGACTAGTGAAGCGGAATGAACGAGGAGACTTGGACATGGCCGTTTCCGACTTGCGAGTGAGAAAGCTGGGGGTACGAACTCTCGGTTCATGCCCATGATTGGAAGGAAGTCGCTGGTTCGGTTGCATGAATTACCCCTGAGCCGTCACCGTGCGAATGTGTCGTGTGCCAGCGAGCGTCCCCGTGTACTTCTCGTTTCTGCGTCCTTCAACGCAGTACGGTCTGTACATATCCAATGGCGCCCCTTGGACCCATCACCTTCACGCTCAATCGGAACGCTGCATAGGCGCCGGATGAAAAGGGAGGGCCGTTGTCCTTGGTCTGGTTGGAAACGGAGCCGCCCTCGATCGATGCGCCCGGCACGACACACGTGCTCGGGTTGGCAGCGCCCACCGCCGGGCAGAGTCGCTCGATCACGTAAAGCACGGTATTGTTGGTGGCCAATCCAGTCATGCAAACAACGACAGTTGACGGGCACGTTGCATTCACAAGGATGTCGGGCATGTCCTTGTCGGGACGGACGGTGGCTGCCTGTGGTGTGGCGTAGTAGCCAAGAGTCGGCTGATTGCTGTCGCTGGATGGTTCGGGATACAGGGTGGCACTGTCCTTGGCGGCACTGTAGGCACGTTCGGCCTCCTGCACGACGCCTTGACGAAAGGACAGGCTGCCGGCGATCGTGTTGCTGGTATCCACGGAGTGCATCAGTGCCATCGCAGCCAGCAGCGATACCACCAGCACGATGATCGCGATGAGGACCGATACCATGCCTTTCTGGCGGCGCAGGTTGCTCCGATTTCCGCTGCCAACGCTTTTCATGCTCATGTCGGTCGCTCAGTAATATTGGACGATCATCGCGTTGCGAATCGGAATGGTGGTGTCGTAGACCTTGTAGCGGTATTGCGTTTGTGTGGCGACGCTGTATTGCTCTGCTGCGGGAAGATCGGGGAACAATGTCAGCGCGGCATTTCCCACGTAGTCACTTGTGCGCTCCGGCAAACGACTTTGCGCCACGACTGCCACACGAATGGCGACGATCTGGGTCGCTGCTGCAGCTGCCGCGACAGTGTTCGCCGTGAGTGCGCCGATGCCCCAGGTGGCACCTACCGGCTGCACCCACTTGTCGACTGCGTAGGTGGATTCGCCGGCAGGTCCCGTGCCATCGTGGATGCCATACAGGGCTTTCATCTGCACGATGCCATCGGCAATCGGCAGCGTGCCTTTACCGCCGTTGGCCGTCCGCTGCAATTGATCGAACGACACCAGCGAATTGCTGGTTGTATCGACGCCGAACAGGGTGAATATCGGTTCGGGACCCAGATCGAACAGATTCACCGAATTGACCAGTCCGGTAATCTGGGTAGTGGCCGCTGCCACGGTGATGCTGTTGCTCGCCGTGGTCACGGCCGTGGCCTGGCCGAGTTGGCACGTACCGTTGGCAAGCGTGCCCAGCAGGTAATCGTTCGGAAGAATGCCGAACGAGTTGCCTACCACCACCGGATTTCCGGCGGTAGCCGAGGTGACTCCGATCTTGAACACCTGTTGCGAAGAGTCGCCGCCAATCACGCTGATCGCGTCAGGGCTGGTGCCACCCGCGGCAATCAGTACCGGCACCACCGGCGTGGTGGCTGGCAGGCCAAGAGCCGCGTTGTTGAACGGGGCGGGCATGGCGGCTGCCGTGAGCGCCGTGATCGGGCAGCCCCAGACGCTGTAACTCTTGCCTTGCACAATGCTGGAGCCAGCGGAACGAACCTGGCGTTCCAGCTCATACAGGGCATAACTGCCATTTTGCTGCGCATCGTCGCCGCTGGTAGTGGTGCGCTTCTTGCCCTCGTATACCGAGAAAGCCGCCATGATCGCCAGTGTGCCGATGAGGCTGACCAGTATGCCCACCATCAGTTCGATCAGCGAAAACCCTCCGGTGCTCGCTGGAAGCGGGCAGCGTGCGGGATCGCGTCGGCGATCGAGAGCGGGCTCAGATGCCGATTTGTGTAATGGATACATAGCTGTGGGGACCAGTGTCGTTCGGGGCCTGCCAGTTGACGGTGACCTTAACCAACGAATCGTTGGTATCGGTGGTGATGGGGGTCACGGTGATGACGGGAGGGTTGGCTGTCACCCCCGGAAGGCATCCTGTGGCGGCGGTGGCGGACGCACAGTCGAGGGTATTGGCCCATGCCGTATAGGCCGTGCCATTCGTGCCACTGCCACCGGTATATTGGGTGATGAAAGCGGCTCGGCTGGCAGCGTTGTTTGCCCACATCTCGGCAATCACCTGGTCAGCAAGCATGGCGGCATCGGTGCGGTATTTCGCATCGCCAGCGAGTTTGATCGCCGAGCTTTGCAGGGCCACCAGACCAAGGATGCCGATCGAGAAGATCACCACGGCAATCAGTGCATCCAGCAACACGAAACCCTGCCGGGACGATCGTGGTGAAGCATGGCCACATTGCACAATGCTCGAGGTTTTCATGGACACCCCTGCGTGCTGCTGGTGGTATTGAAGGTGATGGCCGGGTCGCACATGTTCACCATGCCGCCTGCCGAGATCGTGGTGACCAGACGCCTGCTGCCGGCTTGCGCCGCGGTGACATCGATGCGGAGGATCGAGGTGTTGCCGTAGTCCGATGGGCGGCCCAACGCGGTGTATGTGATGCCGGCCGGCAGGCCACCGGTGATGGCGGTGGCATAACTGCCCGCAGCGAGATCCGCCACGGCTGTCCCGGCTCCTATCTGCACGCCACTCGTATCGTCAGCACGTACCTGCTGGATGGTTGTCTGACCTGTGCAGCTGGTTACGGCGGCGGCGCTGGCCGCTGTGGCCGGTAGCTGGCAGACCGCCCAGATCGCGTCGGTGGCCGAGGTCAATTCGAACCTGACAAAAGTCGCCCGTTGCGACGCTTCGTTACGCGCCAGCCGCAGACCGTTCTGGATCGACTCGGTGGCGGTGCGGATACGCGTATTCAGCATCCACTGTTCAAAATTGGGAATGGCGATCAGGATCAGGATCGCAAGCACCGTAAGCGTCGTCATCAGCTCGACCAGACTGAAACCGCGTCGTGGCGACATCGACCTCATTGGCAGCTTCCGCCCTTGCGGATCACCCAGCAATTGATCGTGCCAGAGCCCCAGCCTGCAGGCTCAGCCGTGGTCTGCTGGTTGTTGCTGTTGTCGATAGTGAACGTGAAACCGGCCACGGACGTGCCGGCGTCTCCGGTAGCTGTTGCCAGATACGCCTGGGCTGTCGAACCGCCACCAACAGGTGCGCACGTAATCGCGAAATATTTGAGGCTGGTACTGGTCGGTGCCGGTACACCGCATGTAGCGCCGCCGTAATTGCGGTTGTCCTGATAGTACTGCTCCATGCTCACCCGATAGGCCGCGAGGTTGTTTTGCGCCTCGGTGAGCTTGCCGCGAGTGATGTAGTCCGTGTAACTGGGGAGGGCAATCGCGAGGAGGATGGCGACGATCGCGACCACGATCATCAGCTCGATCAGCGTAAAACCGGCGGCCGGCTTGCGATGCGTGTGCATCGTGTTCATGGATTGCCCCGTATGGCGTCGATACCTAATGGTCTTTCATCGGATGCTTTCCGATGCCCCTTGCTGCCCCGGTCGACTTGCATGCTTGCCGCGGCGTCGATTCATTCTCGCGTGCAGGCAATCCGATTAGAACTACCGCTTGTCGGAGGAAAGCAGCCGTTCGTCGCAAAAATATTGATGCGGATCAACAAGCTAACGCAATTTCTTGCGATAGCCGTCTGAGGATGCACGCAGGCACTTTCTAACTAAACAACGATGTGACGAGTCGCTGATTCGTATTGCTCGGTCGAATAGCGGCGAGCGTCCGTGAGCAACGCTTGATTCGCTGTCGAGGCGATCAGTGCGACAGGACGCAGCAGGAAACCTAGTGTGGTCGGTGCAGATTGCTCACATCGCAATCGGACAACCGGAGCAACGGATTGTCGACGTGAATGCGTGCAGCGCATGCCGTTGCGACTCACCCCAGGCCTCATCTGCAAATACGGCATACTTGGCCGCATGCGTGACTCTCGCCCTGTCAGCGGCCCGCCAAGCCCAACCGAATACGGTCCTTTGCCGGATTTCTGCAGTTTGCCCATGATGTTCGCGCTGCTGGTGATCGCAACGCTTGCCGCAACGACGATGTGGTTGGCATCAGACAACCGGCGGGATTGGAGCAGTTACAGCATCAGCATCCTGTTTGTGACCTGGCTGGCCCTGATGATCGGGCTGGTGTTGTGTGCGTTGCGTTCGCTGCTGCAGCGATTGCCGAGACAGATGCCTTATGTAGGAGCGTGGCTGGTAATCATGCCGATCGTGGCTGGCGCCAGCGTGGTGGCGCACGAATTCAACGATGCTCTGCAGTTGCAGCTGGAGCAGAGCGACCTGGGTATCTTTGTTCGCGACAACGTGGCGATCGCGGCCTTGCTTGGTGCGGTTATGCTGCGCTACTTCTACGTGCTGACGCAGTGGCAGGCCCGGCTGGCGGCCGTCACGCGGGCACAGGTCGAGGCGTTGCAGGCGCGCATCCGCCCGCACTTCCTGTTCAATAGCATGAACACGGTGGCTGCACTGATCCGGGTCGATCCTGACGCGGCCGAGCGCACGGTGGAGGACCTGTCCGAGCTGTTCCGCGCTGCGCTGGGTCAGCACATCACTGGTGATGGCACGCTTGGTGATGAGCTGGCGCTGGTCGAGCGCTACCTGGCGATCGAACAATTGCGTCTGGGCGAGCGTCTGCGTGTGCAGCGCGAATTGGATGACCTGCCTGCCGACTTTCCATTGCCGCGGCTGTTGTTGCAGCCACTGGTGGAGAACGCGGTTCGCCACGGTATCCAGCCATTGCGCGAAGGCGGCGACGTGACCTTGCGTGGACGGCGCGATGGCAACGGAGTGCGTATCGAGATAGGCAATCCGTTACCGGTCACACCACCCGAGGCAGGCAACGGTCACGGTCTGGACAGCGTAAGGCAACGTGTTGCTTACCGGTACGGGCCGCTGGCCAAAATACAGGCGGGGCCGCAGGGAAATCGTTTCGTGGTACTGCTGCAATTGCCAGGGCCACGTCAGTGATGCATATGCGGATGGTCGTCAACAATTGACCAATCATCGCGTTTAACTTGGTAGACGCTCATGCCGCCGACAGAAGTTCATCGTGCATGCCCATCAGTTGCTTGATAAGTTGAGAAACACAGGCGAGTCGCTCAGGTCTCGGCCCACTGCCGCAGCAAGTTGTGGTAGATGCCGGTCAGTTGCAGCAGCGCATCGGCATCGGCGCCGGATTGGGTCAAGGTCTGGATCGAGCCGTCCAGCTCGAACAGCAGACGGCGGCGGCCGTCGTCACGGACCAGGCTCTGTACCCAGAAGAACGAGGCGACGCGCGCGCCACGCGTGACCGGTGCGACCCGATGCCGGCTGCTGGACGGATAGACGATCAGGTCACCGGCGGGCAATTTCACATCGTGCTCCCCGTAGGTGTCGCTGACGATCAGCTCACCGCCGTCGTACTCATCCGGTTCGCTAAGGAACAATGTGCAGGAGATGTCGCTGCGCAATTGTCCGGCCTCGGCCGGGAGTGCCATGACCGCGCCGTCGACGTGGAATCCGTAGTGACCACCGCCTTCGTAGCGGTTGAAGCGCGGGGGCAGCGTGCGCAGTGGCAGGGTCGCCGCGTGATAGACCGGATGTCGCGCCAAGGCGTACAGCACCAACTGGCCCAGTCGCTGCCGCAGTGGCGAAGCATCCGGCAGCTGCTGGTTGTGCTTTACCTTCGCGCCCTGCGCACCGACGGTTTCGCGACCGTCCGTCCAGTCGGCGGCATCCAGCGCGCTGCGCAACTGCGTGATCTGGTCGCGGCTGAGGACTTCGGGAATATGCAGCAGCATGATGGGTTCCGGTGTTGGGTTGCTGCCCTCGAGTCAGCCCATGGCTCAAGGGCAGGCGACGTTCGAGCGGACGGTATTGCAGCCTCCGCGCCGAAGCCCTGTCTCTTGCATTCTCCCGAACGGCGGGGTCTTCGGGCAGGGATCAGAAATGGAAGTTGGCCGTCAGCATGGCCGAGCGGGCGACTCCCGGAATATAGCGGTAACCGCTCTTGTTGATCGCCGCGACGTAATCCTTGTCGAACAGGTTGTACACGTTCAATTGCAGGTCGAAGTGTCTGTTGACCGTGTAGCTGGCCATCGCGTCGAACACCCAGTAGTCCTGCGTATAGGCAGGCGTGCCGATCGCACTGTCGGTGCCACGCTGCAGCTCGCCGGAGTAACGTGCGCCGCCGCCGATGGTCAGGTTGAACGGCAGGCGGTAGGTGGTCCACGCGGTGAAGGCGCTCTTCGGGGTATACGCCAGCGCGCTGGAACCGTCGGAGGTCACCGAGTTGCCATTGACCACCTTGGTATTCATGATCGTGTAGCCGGTGCTGAGCGACCAGTTGTCGGTGAGCTTACCGACGGCGTTGATCTCGATGCCTTCCACGCGTTGCTTGCCGATCTGGTCGTACACGGCGGAATTGGTTGGATCCTGCACCAGCTGATTGGTGACTGTGGTGCGGTACAACGCGCCGGTCAGCAGCAAACGGTCGTCAAGCACGTTCCACTTCGTGCCGATCTCGGCGGTGTGCGCCTTCTGCGGTTCGAGGTCGGGATTGTCCAGGCTGTTGGCCGAGCTGCTGAAGGCAAGCGTATTGCCGCCCGGCGGCTCCTGCGACATGGCGAAATTGACGTAGATGCTGCCGTTGGCGGTCGGCTTGTACAGCACCCCGAGCTTGTAGTTGGGGAGGTTGCCGGAGACGCGGGCGTCGATGCCCGGCACGACGCTGCCGGCCGGCAACGCACCGCACGCGGGTGTGCTCTTGCCGCCACAGACCACGGTGCTGTTGAAATCGGTGCTGTAGTGATCCAGCCGTGCGCCCGCATTGATCTGCCACTGTTCGCCGAACTTCATGGTGTCGAACAGGTAGGCTGCTTCGGTGTTGGTCTGGCCGCTGGTGAAGGTGCCGTTCGGGCCATAGATCAGCCCGCCGACATCGGCGTCGGGATCGTAGAGGTTGGCTGCCGGCCAGGTGCTGCCATTCAGCGCGACGATGCCCAGTGCAGTGGCTTTTTCCTGGGTCAGTTCGATGCCGGCACTGAGGTTGTGCGTGATGGCGCCCGTCTCGAAGTTGGCGGTGAGGTTGGTCTGGTTGGTGGCGATGCGATTGTTCTGGTGTTTGAAGTTCGGATTGCTGCGCGCCACGGTCCAGGTCGACGGGTCGGTCGGATCCGGGGTCAGCAGGTTGGCCGCGGTTGCCATGAACGAAGTCAGCAGATAGTCCTGCCGCGTGCGGCCCCAGCGCAGCGTGTCGTGCAGCGCGAGGTTGTCCGAGAAGTCGTGCTGGATGATGGCGGTGAACATGTCCTGCTGGTCACGGTCATGATCCTGGCTGGTGCCGTAGAAATTGCTCGGGTCAACCGCCGGTGCGTCGGCGAGGAATGCGCGTGACGGATCAGGGCTGCTGTAACCGGGCAGGCCGATGGTCGAGACGCCGCCGTCGGGAATGTTGTTCTGCTTGATGTGCAGGAAATCCAGATACACGCGGGTCGGCGTGCCCAGCCCGAAAGCCAAGGTCGGCGCGATGCCCCAGCGATTGTTTTCCACGTCGTCGCGCCCGGGCACGCCGCTGTTCTGGCCCATGACGTTGAGCCGGAATGCAGCGCTTTCGCCGATCGCCTCGTTCCAGTCGGCCGTGCTGCGCTTCTGGTCGGCACTGCCATAGCTGACCGAGCCGGAAACGCTGTTGCCCAGCTGCGGCTGCTTGCTGACCATGTTGATCGCGCCGGTGGGGGCAGTACGGCCGTACTCGGTACCGTCCGGGCCCTTGGTCACCTCGATCTGCTCGATGTTGAACACGTCGCGCGAGATCGTGCCGAGGTCGCGCACGCCATCGACGAAGATGCTGCCGGAGGTATCGAAACCGCGCATGTAGATCGCGTCGCCGGTGCTGGTCGAGCCGTTCTCGCCGGCGTAGAAGGTGCCGACGCCGGGGCTGTTGCGCAGCGCCTCGGTCAGCGTGGTGGCACCCTGTTGCTGGATCAGCTCCTTGCTGATCACGCTGATCGTCTGCGGGGTGTCGAGGATCGGCTGGGTGAATTTGGGCGAGGAGACCTTGTCGATCTTGTAGTCGTTGGGGGTGGCTTCCACCTTGACGCTCGGCAGGGTCTTTGCGTTGGCAACCTGTGCGTCGTTGTCGGGGTTGCTGGCCGGCATGTCGGCTGCCGCCGCGGGCATGGCCAGTGCCAAGCCGGTAATCAGGGTGGCGGCCACCATGCCGGAGGCCTGGGGTGACTTGCGCCGTGCTGCGGGATGTTTGCGGCTGGTGATGAAAGGCATGGGGATTCCGTGGATGAATGGAGCGTCGCGTATCGACAGGGCCTGGCGGGTCTGGCGAATGCGGATTTCGCAATGGCTGGATGCAGGTGTTCAGGTCAGCAGGCGGCACGCGCAGTGGGTGACTGCGTGGCTGTGCAAACCCCGGTAATCGGTGATCTGGCCTGTGCGGTGCAGCGGTTCGCGTGCACCACATACCCTGCCAGAGCAGATGCACAAGATATTTTTAATGAGAATGATTTGCAATACATGTCTTGGGCAGATGCATGCCGCCGTGACGGTATACAGCGCTGCATGAGTGTTCCGATCAACGAAAAGGGCCCCGCACTTGCGTGCGGGGCCCTGGTTTTCACGCCGCGCTGAGCTGCGGCATGCCGTCGTGACGGCTTACCAGATCTTCACCTGCT
The DNA here is from genome assembly GCF_002001045.1 of Rhodanobacter sp. C01. Taxonomy (GTDB): domain Bacteria; phylum Pseudomonadota; class Gammaproteobacteria; order Xanthomonadales; family Rhodanobacteraceae; genus Rhodanobacter. The sequence continues at coordinate 156,913 of NZ_MUNR01000006.1, forward strand.
TGTCGTCCGGACGCACCATCGCGTCGCCAGCCTTGCACTGGAACGCGCTGGCGAACGCCGGCATGTTCGACGGCGCGGCGATGGCACGCAGCGAGGCGGGAGCATGCGGATCGGTGTTGAGGTACAGCACCGCCTGCTTCTCCCGCACGTTGCCACGCCACACGCGCGCCCAGTTCAGGAAGAAGCGCTGGTCTTCGGTGTAGCCGTCGATCTTCTGGCTGGCTTCCTCGGGGTGTGCCTTCAGCGCGGCCTGCAGGGCGTCATACGCCACGTTCATGCCACCCAGGTCAGCGATGTTTTCGCCGAGGGTCAACTTGCCGTTGACGTGCAGGTCCGGCTTGTCCTTGAGCGGCGCGTAGGCATCGAACTGGTCCACCAGCTTCTGCGTGCGGGCGTCGAACTTGGCGCGGTCGTCCTTGGTCCACCAGTTCTTGTTGTTGCCGGCACCGTCGAACTGGCTGCCCTGGTCGTCGAAGCCATGACTGGCCTCGTGACCGATCACCGCGCCAATGCCGCCGTAGTTGATCGCGTCGTCCGCCTTGGCATTGAAGAACGGCGGCTGCAGGATCGCGGCCGGGAAGTTGATCGTGTTGTCGGTCGGGTTGTAATAGGCGTTGACCGTCTGCGGGGTCATGCCCCATTCCTTGCGGTCGGTCGGCTTGCCGATGTGGGCGAGGTCGTACTCGTAGTTGAACTTGGCGGCCGCCTGGACGTTCGCGTAGTAGTTGTCGGGGGTGACGTTCAGGCCCGACCAGTCACGCCACTTGTCCGGGTAGCCGATCTTCGGCAGGAAGGTATTCCACTTGTCGATCGCCTTGGCCTTGGTCTCGGCGCTCATCCAGTCGAGGTTCTCGATGCGGGCCTTCAGCGCATTGCGCACATTGTCGACCAGTTCCTGCGCACGCTCCTTCGCCTCGGGCGTGAACACCTTGGCCACGTACAGCTGGCCAAGCGCCTCGCCCATCGAGCCGTTGACGGCGCCCAGCACGCGCTTCCAGCGCGGTTTCTGCTGCGGCTGGCCGGCCAGGGTCTTGCCATAGAAGTCGAACCTGTTGTCCTGGAAGTTCTTGCTCAGGTAGTTCGATGCATCGTCGATGGTGTGGAAGCGCAGGTAGGCCTGCCACTGGCTGATCGGCGCGCTGGCGAGCTGCTTGTCGAACTCGGCGAAGAACTTCGGCTGCGACAGCGAGAAGCCCTTGTCGATGGTCACGCCCTGGGCAGTGAAGAACTTGTCCCAGCTGAAGTGCGGGGTGACTTGGTCGGCGGCCTTCACGCTGACGAAGTGATATTCGTTCTTCGGATCGCGTTCCTCGACCGGCGACAGCGAGGCGGCGGCCAGCTTGGTCTCGAACGCCAGCACGTCATCGGCCTGCTTCTTGGCATCAGCTTCGGCCACACCGGTCAGTTCAAGCGTCTTGGCGATGTACGCAACGTAGGCATCGCGGATGTCCTTGTACTTCGCGTCGCTGTAGTAGTCCTTGGTCGGCAGGCCCAGGCCGGCCTCGTTGGCGTAGGCGATCTGCATGTCGGCATGCTGGAAGTCGGCGCCGGCGCCGAACTGGAACACCTGGCCGTCGCCCTCGGCGTAGCTCTTGGTGATGTAGTCGGCGACGTCGCTGCCGCTCTTCAGGCCGGCGATGGCGTCGAGCTTCGGCTTGATCGGGTCGAAGCCGGCCTTCTCGATGGCGGCATCGTCCATGCCCGACTGGTACAGGTAGCCGATCTTCTGTTCGATCGAGCCGGCCTTGGCCTGCGCTGCATTCTTGGAGGCGGCATCGACGATGTCGTGCTGAGTGTTCAGGCTGGCATCGGCCAGCTGGTCGAAGGCACCCCAGCGGGTGCGGTCTTGGGGGATCGGGTTGGCGGCGACCCACTTGGCGTTGACGAAGCCGTTGAAGTCCTGGCAGGCGTTGATGGTCGGATCCAGCTCGCTGACATCGAAGATGCTCTTGCCGGTGTCGACGGCTGCGCTGGTGCTGGCAGCTGCCGGGGCAGTGCTGGCGGCAGCGGCGGTGCTGGCAGGGGGCGGCGCCGGGGCGGCGGCCTGTTCGCTCTTGCCGCAGGCGGTCAAGGTCAGGGCCAGGCTTACCGCCAGGGCCAGGGGCTTCAGATACTGCTTGGTCATGGATGTCCCTCTGTTGAGTAGGTCGCCCATCGGGCGGGTAGGTGGGTCGTCACTGGCCGTATCCTGCTGGTTTCTCCCCAAAACGCGGCCATGCCTCTCTCACGCTAGGTCAAACGTCATGACCCAGACAGTGTCAAAGGTCAGGGGGTGCCAGTGTCGTGGCGCGCGCTGCCTGCAGGCTCAGCCATTGGGCGGCATCAAGTCGCAGAACCGGGTAGGCGCCGACATGCTGGGCGGCATACCACGGCGAATGGTCGAAGAAGAATTCGAGCCGTGCTCCGGAGTCAGCGGCGAAGGCGGGATCCTCGTGCAGTTTGCGCTCGAATTCGGCCTTGAGCGATGGATCCTTCTCCAGCATCTCGCGCGCCAGTTTTTCCAGCACGCGTGGCTCGGCGTATTCCTTGGCCTCGAAGATTGCGTCGAGATAGCCCCAGCGCAGCAGCGAGTCGGGTGCCTGCGGTTCGAGCAGGTTGATCGCCACGTTGGCGGTGCGCTGATCCAGCGGCACGATCACCGAGCCGGCTGGCAGCGTTACCTCACGTGGCACCGTATGCAGGGCGAAGTCGCGCAGCATCAGGTGTCCCTCGAACGACTTGCTGGCCCAGCTTGGATCATCGAGCTGATAACCCTCGGCGTGGATCGTCAGCGGATGATCGATGCGGCGGTATCGGATGCCGTGTGCATCGAGCTTGTCGATGATGGTCGTCCACTGCGCCGGCACCACGTACGCCGCCGGCGGGGTGATCGAGAGATCCGGCAGCAGGCCATTCCAGTTGTCGATGCTGTACGTCTTCGGCTGGCTTGGGTCGTACTGGATCCATTCGCTGTTGGAAATGTCGCTGTGGGTCAGGGTGAATGCATAGCCCTTCAGCTCGAACTTGGTCGATTGCGGATCCGGCTTGAAGGTCAGCGGCACGCGGGCTTGTGCATCGTGGGCGCGGGCAATGGTGTCGGCGTCGGCCTTCGCGGTGGTTGCAAGCAACGAGGCTGGATGCTGGTTGATCTGCTCCAGCATCAGCTCGACCAGGTCGTACACGGCGTGCACACGAACGGCGTACGGCTTGAGCATGTGCGTTTCGATCAACAGCGCAGGCCGGTTCTGCAGCGCGGCGTAGCCGGTGGAGAAACGCTGGCCGGAACCGAAGTTCTCGATGCCCTTGCGCGGGTCGCGACCGTCCTTGAACTCCAGATAGATTGAGGCCAGGTGGCCGCGCTTTTCATATGCAGGTATCGCATGGTTGACGATCATGTCGTGCTGCCATGCACTCACCGCCGGATCGAGCTTGTGCGGATCCTCGGTGTACCAGGTCAGGTCGTACTGGTAGTCGGCGCCGTCGGTGGTGTGCACGTCGATCAGGAAGTCCGGCAGCCAGTGTTGCCACAGCTTCAGCCACGCGAGCATTTCCGGCGCGTCGGCTTTGACGTAGTCGCGGTTGAGGTTGAGGTACTGCGACTGGCCGCGAAAGCCCATGCTGTCCGGGCCGTTCTGGTTGATGCGGTGGTACGGCGACGAATTCTCGTGGCCATCGACGCTGAACACCGGGATGTAGACCAGCACCAGATGGTCGAGTACGTGCGGGTACTTGTGGGTGACCGCGATATCGCGCAACAGCATCAGCCCGGCGTCCTTGCCCTCGATCTCGCCGGGGTGGATACCGGCCTGCAGCAGCACGATCGGTTTGCCGGCCTTGCGCGCGGTGGCGGGATCGAACGTGCCGTCGTCACTGGCGATCACCACGGTCATCGGCCGACCTTCCGGCGTAGTGCCGAAGGTTTCCAGGCGAATCACGCCCGGTGCCGCCTGCTGTAGCCGTTTCAGATAGACCAGAGTATCGGCATAGCTCGGCGTGGTGCGGAAATGCGCGGCCTCGGCCGGCGTGATCCAGTCGGTGGCGTTCGAGCCGGTAGCGTGCACGACCATGGTGGCAACACCCAGAAGGGTAGCCAGCAAGACATGGCGCAGACTCATGCGTGATCCTTGGGTTCGTCGTGTCGAAGTGTTGCGGGCGAGGCAGGCAACGTATCGGGCGCCACCGCGCCACCGGAAATGATGAAGGCCATGGCCTGGTCCATCGTCCAGTCAGTGGGGGTTAGCTCATCCAGTGGCACCACTTCGAGATAACCGCCGGTGGGGTTCGGCGTGGTCGGGATGAATACCGCCGCCATCTCGCGGCCGGTGCCCTCCTCGATCATCACCCGGGTGACGAAGCCGACCACTTTCATGCCGCGGCGCGGAAACTCGACCAGCACCACTCGCTGCACGCCGGAGGGCTTGTTCTGCAGCACAGCCATCAGTTTCTTGGTGCCACCGTAGATCGTCTGCACCACCGGGATGCGCGCCAGCAGGCCGTCGAATGCGTTGATGAAACGTTGGCCGATCACCCGGTTGGCCAGCCAGCCGAGCAGGTACAGCGCGATCAGGGTGATCAGCAACGCGATGATGAAAGTCAGCCATTGCGTATTGAGCGTGTCGGCTACGCGCGGTGCGACCAGCGCCAGCGCATTGAGCAGGGCACTCACCAGTGGGGCGCCGATACTGGCCAGCAAGCCCAGCACGAACTTGAACACCAGCCAGGTCACCCATAGCGGGATGAAGGTGAGCAGGCCGGTCAGCAGATAGCGTTTGAGACGCAGGGGGCGCATGGGCGGGTTTGGTCGGAGAAGGGAGTTCTCATTGTAGGGGACGATGATGGCCTGTCATGTTGCCGCTGCGATCCGCGCATGCCGGCGTTGATGGCATCGTCATTGCGCCACTGTGATTTTTTTCGCGTCCATGCGAATCATGGGTGGAACGGAGGGGAAACGACGTCCATGACTGCCAGGCAACACCAGCAACGCTTCGAGTCGCTGCTGCACGAACATCGCAAGATCGTGTTCAAGGTGGCTGGCCTGTACAGCCGCAATGCGGCCGATCGCGACGATCTGGTGCAGGAGATCAGCACGCAGCTCTGGCGTTCATTCGGTGGCTATGACCCGGCACGGGCGAAGTTCTCCACTTGGACGTATCGCATTGCACTGAACGTGGCGATCTCGCAGGCACGGCGCGAGCGCTGGTCGGAGGCTGATCGTTTCGAGCCGCTGGAAGCACACCACCTGGAAACCGTCGGTGGGGGTGAGGGCATCGCCGAACAGGACGAACGGTTACAAGCACTGTACGCGTTCATCGGCCAGCTCGATCCGCTCAATCGCGCGCTGATCCTGCTGTATCTGGAAGACCGCAGCTACACCGAGATGGCCGAGATCCTCGGCATCAGCGAAACCAATGTGGCGACCAAGATCGGCCGCATCAAGCAGAAATTGCGCGGACAGATGACCGCGACGGCAAGCACTGGAGCATGACGATGGAACTCGACGAGATGAAATTTGCCTGGCAGGCGCTCGATCGCCGACTGGAGCAGCAGCACGCGCTGAATGTGCAGATTTTCCGCGACAGTCGTATGGACAGGATGCGCCGCGGACTGCGGTCGCTGGTGTGGGGGCAGGGAGCGCAGATCGCCTTGGGTATCGGTGTGATGCTGTGGGGCGTGGCGTTCTGGAGCACGCATACACATATATGGCAGGCGATGGCCTGCGGCATCGCGGTGCAAGTATTCGGCATCCTGACGATCATCTTCTCGGTGCGAGTGCTGTCCCTGCTACAGGGCATCGACTATGCGGCGCCGGTGCTGGAGATCCAGCGGCGGCTGGCGACGCTGCGTGCATGGCGAGTCGGGGTGGAGGCGCCGGTGTTCGCCGTGCTGGGCAGCGTGGTCTGGATTCCGGTCATGCTCATGCTGATCCAGTACGACTGGGATCGAATGGGTTACGCCGACTGGTGGGGTCGAGCCCCCGGGCTGGTGCTGTGGATGGTGCTTTGCGGCTTCGTCTCGCTGGCCGTGGTCGGATTGGCATATGGCCTGATCCGCTGGGCGGGTCACCGGCGCTGGCTGGAGAACAACTTTGCCGGTCGCAGTGTGCAGAAAGCGGAATCTGTCCTGGCAGAGCTCAAGCGCTTCGAGAGCGAATGAGCACGTTCAGCGCGCTTTCGGCTTCAGCCGCACGTAGAGCTGCTTGCGCACTATGGCGATGACCTTGCCGGAGGCGGTGGTCACCTCGGTCTCGAACCAGCGCAGCACTTTCTCGCCACCGGTTGCCGCGGTGCGCAGTTCGTCGACGACCGCCGGTTCCAGCCTGAAGTGCGCGTAGACATCCTCGTAGCCGGGTGCGACGAAGTCGATCGTGCCTGCCTTGTCCCACACGTAGTAGTCGGTGCCGAGCTGGTGCATGGCCAGCAGCATCCAGAACGGGTCGACCATCGCGAACAGGTTGCCGCCGAACTGGCTCTTCACGTAATTGCGGTTCCACGGTCGCAGCCGCAGCACCACCTTCGCCTCGGTGTAGTCATCACTGAGGGATTGCAGGCGAATGGAGTTGAAGAGGAATGGCGGCCACAGGTTGAGCAGGCGGCGGAAGGTGGCAGCGCGCATGGAAGCTCGTCAGTTCGGGGATGGACGACATCTTACCCGAACGTACGCTCAAGTATGGAATGCGCGGGTGCGCTCCTGCACAAGGGTACGCATCGGGTGGTCAGAACAGCAGCGATGCCATCCGGCGCCGATACCGTCCGACCAACTCGGCATTGTCGAGCGTGGCGAAGGCGGCGAGCAGACGCTTCTTCGCCTGGCCATCGTTCCAGTCGCGGGCTTTCTGCAAGATGAGCAGGAACTGCTCCAGACCGGTCTCGGCGTCGCCTTGCAGCAACAGATGCACGCCGAGCTGGTCGCGTGCCACCCAGTCGCCGGGGTCGGCCTGCACGCGCTGCTGCAGTTCGGCCAGCCCGGGGGAGTCTTTCAGCGCTTGGGCCAGTTCCAGTTCGCTGCGCAGGCGCACGGCGCGGGCATCGGTGGCAAGGTTGGCCGGCAAGGCTGCGAGTCCCGTTTCGGCGTCGGCGATCTGGCCGGCACGCATCAGCGCCAGCGCGAGGTCGAGCTTCAGTTCGGCCTTGTCCGGTTCGGCGATGATCGCCTGCTGCAGTCGGTGGACTGCCTGCTCCGGGGATTCCTGCACGACTTCATCGGCGGTTTCGGCACTCTCGGCGGCTTCCAGCGGTTGCACGTGACGCGCCAAGAATTCACGCAGTTGGCCCAGCGGCAACGCACCGGCGAAACCGTCAAGTACCTGGCCATCCTTCACCAGCACCACGGTCGGTACGCTGCGGATGCCGAACATGCCGGCCAGCTCCTGCTGGGTGTCCACGTCGACCTTGCCCAGCCGGAACGCACCGTTGTATTCGGCGGCCAGCTTTTCCAGCATCGGCCCGAGCGTCTTGCATGGTTCGCACCAGGTGGCCCAGAAATCCACCAGTATCGGGGTGGTCAGCGAGGCCTGCAGGACGTCGGCTTCGAAAGTTTGCTGATCCACGTCGAAGACATGGGAAACGGCAGTGGCATCAGTCACGAAAAGCTCCAGCTCGGCATTGACGGTTCAGATCAGGGCATTCGGCAGCATATCAAGCGGTCGCACGCGGTTCAGCGGCTTCACTCCAGATTTGCGAGAATCCGCGGATCGTCACGCCGCAACAAGGCATCGAGCGCATGGGCATGGCTGCACCGGAAAGTCTGCTGATCTGCGAACACTGCGACACGGTGTACCAGCGCCGTCCGCTCGTGCGTGGCGAAGTGGCGCGCTGCGCACGTTGCATGGCCGAGCTTGAACGGCACCAAGGGCTGAGCGTGAACGCGATGCTGGCGCTGGTACTGACGGCGATGATCGTATTCGTGCAAGCAAACATGTGGCCGATCGTGACGCTAGGCCTGAATGGCCAGTTCAGCGGTACCACGCTGTGGGGCATGATCATCACGATGTGGCAACAGCAGGCGCAGGTAGTCTCGGTGCTGGCCGCCTTCACGCTGTTCTTCTTCCCGCTGGTCAAGATGCTGACGCTGGGCTGGCTGCTGTGGTTTGGCCGCCAAGGGCGACGCGCGCCAGGTTTCGTGCCGCTGATGGTGGCGCTGCACCGGCTGGGGCCGTGGACGATGAGCGAGGTGTTCGTGCTTGGTGCGCTGGTGGCGATCGTCAAGGCGCACAACTATTTCGATGTGGTGGCGGATCCGGGCATCTATGCGTATGCCGCGCTGACCCTGTTGATCACCATCTTCGCCGGCGTGGACCTGCGCCAGTTGTGGGATCACACAGCGGAACGCCCGGCATGAACAGCTTGCCCCGCGCCGCCGAACTTGGCCTGATCTCCTGCCACACATGTGGCCTGACATGCCGCGACACGGGCGGCGATGACATGGCCTGCCCACGCTGCGGTTCGGCACTGCACCGGCGCAAGCCCGACAGCTACATGCGCGCCTGGGCGCTGCTGATCGCCGGGTTCCTGTTGTACATCCCGGCCAACGTGCTGCCGATCATGCGCACTGCCAGCTTGAACGACATCGACGACAACACCATCATCAGCGGCGTGGTCGAGTTGTGGGTCAAGGGGTCGCCGGATCTGGCGGTCATCGTGTTCACCGCCAGCATCGTGGTGCCGATGCTGAAGTTCCTCTCGCTGAGCGTGCTGCTGGTGACCAGCCAGCGCGGCAGCGGCTGGGCACGGGTGCAGCGTGCCAAGATATATCGACTGGTCGAGTTCATCGGCTACTGGTCGATGCTCGACGTGTTTGTGGTGGCGTTGCTGACGGCCCTGGTGCGCTTCGGCCTGCTGAGCCTGGTGGAGCCGTTGCCCGGCGTGATTTTTTTCGGCCTGACCGTGGTGCTGACCATGCTGGCCTCGATGAGCTTCGACCCCCGGTTGATCTGGGATGGCAGGGATACTGATGACTGACGACAGCCGCATCGAAAATGATCGGCCGGACGACGATGCACTGCCGCAACCGGTGGTGAAGCGACGGCGCTTCAATGCCTCGCTGATCTGGCTGGTGCCGGCGCTGGCGGCGTTGGTGGGGCTGTCGCTGGTGATCAACAACTGGTTGCAGGCCGGCCCGCAGATCACCATCAGTTTCCAGAGCGCGGAGGGCCTGGACGCCGGCAAGACGCCGGTGAAGTACAAGAACGTGGTGATCGGCCGGGTGCACAAGATCCGGCTGAGTTCCGACCACAAGCGGGTGCTGGTCAGCGTGGCGCTGGAGAAGAGTGCCGCAAGCTTTGCCACCGAAGGCACGCGCTACTGGGTGGTGCGTCCACGCATCGGACTGGGCGGCGTGTCGGGCATCGACACCTTGTTGTCCGGTTCCTTCATCGGTGTTGACGCGAGCGATTCCTCGACGCCGCAGGACGAGTTCAAGGGGCTGGAGATCCCGCCCTCGGTGAACCACGGCGCGCCCGGGCGCAGCTTCGCCCTGCATGCGGACGACCTGGGCTCGCTCGACATCGGCTCGCCGGTCTATTACCGGCGCATCCAGGTCGGTCGGGTGGTTTCCTATGATCTGGACAAGGACGGCAAGGGCGTCTCGCTGGGCATTTTCGTGGATGGTCCGAACGACAAATTCGTCACCCGGTCCACCCGCTTCTGGAATGCCAGCGGGATCGACGTGTCGCTCGGCGCCGCTGGCCTGAAGGTCAACACGCAGTCGCTGGCCTCGGTGCTGGCCGGCGGCATTGCCTTTCTCGATCCGCGCGGGCCGCACGACACCACGCCGGCTCCCGAGCTGACCCAGTACCAGCTGTTTGACGACCAGGCCACGGCGATGGCGCCACCTGATGGCGAGCCGCATTACTTCCGCATGCGCTTCGAGCAGTCGGTGCGCGGGCTGGCGGTGGACGCGCCGGTGGAGTTCCTCGGTATCAACATCGGCAAGGTGGTGTCGGTCAATCTTGATTACGACGACAAGACTCAGCGCTTTCCGGTGGTGGTGGGTGCGGTGGTCTATCCGCAGCGCCTCGGCAATGCCTACGACAAGCTGGAGGCGTTGGCAAAGGCGCGCGGCGAGAGTCCGGACCTGTCGCAACTGCTCGGGCGGATGGTCGACCACGGCCTGCGTGCGCAGGCACGCACCGGCAACCTGTTGACCGGACAGCTGTATGTGGCGCTGGATTTCATTCCGCATACCCCGGCGGTGACGTTCGACCCGAACGCCAAACCGCTGATCATCCCTACCGTGCCGGGCAGCTTCGACAAATTGCAGGAGCAGATGGCCGACATCGTCGCCAAGCTCGACAAGATACCGTTCGACAGCATCGGCCAGAACCTGGACAAGACCCTGGCTGGCCTCAATGCCACGCTGAAGCAGGTCAATGGCCAGACCTTGCCCGCATTCAAGGACACCTTGCAGGGCGTGCAGAAGACCATGGGTACGGCGAACGATGCGCTGTCCGGTGATTCGCCGCTGCAACAGAACCTTGGCGCCACGCTGGGACAGGTACAGCGCATGGCGCGTTCGCTGCGCGTGCTCACCGATTACCTCGGCGGCCATCCGGAAGCGCTGATCCGCGGACGACAGGCGGATCCGAAACCGGCCGCCGCTCCACCGGCAATACAGCCGCAGCAAGGGAGCAAGCCATGATCCGTAACGCAAAGCCGCTGTTCGGACTTGCCGCCTTGTTGCTGGCGGGATGTGCGTCGGCACCGCTGCATTACTACACGCTTGTTTCACCGGTCGACGAGTCAGTCGGTGGGCTGACTGCGCCGTCCGCAACATTATCGCTGCCGTTCGAACTGTTGCCGGTCAGCGTGCCGGCGCAGGTCGACCAGCCGCAGTTGGTCGTGCGCGAAGGCGGGCAGGGCGTGGCCCTGCTCGGCAGCGAACGCTGGATCGCACCCCTCGGTGACGAGGTTCGCGGAGCGCTGTCCGCTGATCTCGCGCGTGAGCTGCACAGCCAGGATGTCAGCGGGCTGCCGGGCAACGACAAGCCCGTGCTGAGGATCAAGCTGGACATTCGCCGGTTCGATTCGGCGCCTGGCAGCTATGCGCTGATCGAGGGCGCCTGGAGCGTGCGACTGCTGCATGGTGACCATTCTGCCGTTCTGGCCTGCACCAGTCGCGCCAGTGAAAGTGTCGGCCCGGGCTATGACGCGCTGGTGCAGGGCCACCAGCGCGCGCTCGGCGAGTTGGCCGGGCAGATCGCCACGGCGGCGCGCTCACTCGGCAGCGGCCAGATTCCTGCCTGCCCGGCAGGGTGACGGCACCTACCGGTTTTGTCCGATCCCTTGGCGCCCGGCCTGTGCTGGGCTAGTCTGATCAGTTCACCGCTGCCGGCTGCCACCGGCGCGCACCCACCGCACCACGGCAACGGAACCATGCAGGACATTCAAGCACCGATCTCTCCCGAGCAGGATGAAGCTGCCTATCGCCCGCAGGCGGTGGAAGCTGCCGCGCAGCAGTACTGGAACACGCAGCGCGCCTATGAAGTGAAGGAGGATGCCGCGCGGCCGAAGTTTTACTGCCTCTCGATGCTGCCGTACCCGTCCGGTGCGCTGCACATGGGTCACGTGCGCAACTACACCATTGGGGACGTGATCAGCCGCTACCAGCGCATGCAGGGCAAGAATGTATTGCAGCCGATGGGCTGGGACGCGTTCGGCCTGCCGGCCGAGAACGCCGCGATCAAGAACAACACCGCGCCAGCCAAATGGACCTACGCCAACATCGACCACATGCGCAGCCAGCTCAAGTCGTTGGGCTATGCGATCGACTGGTCGCGCGAGTTCGCTACTTGCAAGCCGGACTACTACCGCTGGGAACAGCTGATGTTCACCCGCCTGCTCAAGAAGGGCATGGCGTACCGCAAGAACGCGGTGGTGAACTGGGATCCGATCGACCAGACCGTGCTGGCCAACGAGCAGGTGGTCGATGGTCGCGGCTGGCGTTCCGGCGCCGTCGTGGAGAAGCGCGAAATCCCGCAGTGGTTCCTGAAGATCACCGACTACGCGCAGGAGCTGCTGGACGGCCTGGACACGCTGCCGGGCTGGCCCGACGCGGTCAAGACCATGCAGCGCAACTGGCTGGGCCGTAGCGAGGGGCTGGAAATCCACTTCGCTGTGGAAGGCGAAGCCGAGCCACTGACAGTGTTCACCACGCGCCCGGACACGCTGATGGGCGTGACCTTCGTTTCGATTGCGGGCGAGCATCCGCTTGCGCTGAAAGCGGCGCAGGGCAACCCGCAGCTGGCCGCGTTTCTCGACGAGCTGAAGCATGGTGGCGTCTCCGAGGCCGAGCTTGAGACCCAGGACAAGCGCGGCATGGCTACCGGCCTGTTCGCGATCCATCCGATCAGCGGCGACAAGGTGCCGGTGTGGGTGGCCAACTTCGTGCTGATGGGCTACGGCACCGGCGCGGTGATGGCGGTGCCCGGCCACGATGAGCGCGACTTCGCGTTTGCGCACAAGTACGGCCTGCCGATCAGGCAGGTGATCGCCGCTGGTGACGAAAACTACGACGCGGCGAGCTGGCAGGACTGGTATTCGGACAAGACCCGTGCCGACATGCGCGTGATGAACTCCGGCGCGATGGATGGCAAGGATTACCGCGCCGCCTTCGACTACATTGCCGGCGTGCTCGAAACCGCAGGCAAGGGCCAGCGTCGGACCAACTGGCGGTTGCGCGACTGGGGTGTCAGTCGTCAGCGCTACTGGGGCTGCCCGATCCCGGTGATCTATTGCCCCAAGTGCGACGCAGTGCCGGTGCCGGAAGACCAGTTACCGGTGGTGCTGCCGGAGGACGTGGCGTTCAGTGGCGTGCAGTCGCCGATCAAGGCCGATCCGGAATGGCGCAAGTGCATCTGTCCGCAGTGTGGCGGCCCGGCCGAGCGCGAGACCGACACCTTCGACACCTTCATGGAGTCGAGCTGGTACTACGCGCGCTACACCAGCCCCGGTGCGAATGCGCAGATCGACGAGCGCGCCAACTACTGGCTGCCGGTCGACCAGTACATCGGCGGCATCGAACACGCGATCATGCATCTGCTGTACTTCCGCTTCTATCACAAGCTGCTGCGCGACGCGGGGATGGTGCATTCGGACGAGCCGGCGCAGAACCTGCTGTGCCAGGGCATGGTGATCGCCGAGACGTTCTACCGCGACAACGCCGACGGCTCGAAGGACTGGATCAACCCGGCTGCGGTCGAGATCCGACGCGACGACAAGGCGCGCGTGATCGGTGCGGTGCTGAAGGCTGACGGCCAGCCGGTGAAGATCGGCGGCACCGAAAAGATGTCGAAGTCGAAGAACAACGGCATCGACCCGCAAACCATGGTGGGCAAGTATGGTGCCGACACCGTGCGGCTGTTCTCGATGTTCGCCGCCCCTCCGGAACAGTCGCTGGAATGGAGCGAGGCTGGCGTCGAAGGCATGTCGCGCTTCCTCAAGCGGTTGTGGCGCGAAGTGACCACGCATGCGGCCAATCCCGACCACCCGGTCACCGATCCGGCTGCACTGGATGCGACCCAGAAGAATTTGCGTCGCCAGCTGCATGAGACGATCCAGAAGGTCGGCGACGACTTCGGCCGCCGCCACTCCTTCAATACCGCCATCGCCGCGCTGATGGAACTGCTCAACGCGCTTGGCAAGTTCACCGACCAGAGCGAACAGGGTCGTGCGGTGCGCCACGAGGCGCTGGAGGCGATGGTGCTGCTGCTCAATCCGGTGGTGCCGCACATCAGCCACGCACTGTGGCAGGTACTTGGGCACGCCGAGAGCGTGCTGGAGGATCAGTCGTGGCCCAAGGCCGATCCGGCTGCGCTGGTGCGTGACTCGGTTACGCTGGCGGTGCAGATCAACGGCAAGTTGCGCGCTACCATCGAGCTGGCTGCGACGGCCTCGAAGGAAGAGGCCGAAGCTGCAGCGCGGGCGCAGCCGCAGGTGGTGCATTTCCTGGAAGGCATGAGCGTGCGCAAGGTCATCGTGGTTCCCGGCAAGATCGTCAACATCGTCGCAGGATGAAATCCATGAGCTTCATGAAAGCGGGACGACTGTTCCAGGCTGCACTGCTGCTGATCCCGATGCTCGCACTGGCCGCCTGTGGTTTTCATCTGCGCGAAAACGCGGCATTGCCGCCGTCGCTGCAGCGCATTCACCTTACTGTCGCTGGCGGCGGGGAATTCCCGCGCATGCTTTCCCGTGCACTGGAAACCTCCGGTGTCACGGTCGAGGACAACGCGGGTACCGGCATTGCCGAATTGCGTGTGCCGGTTGCCGCGTTCGGTACCGACTCGCTGACCAATGGCGGCTATGTGCGGATCACCGAATACTCGGTGCACTACCAGGTGCAGTTCGACGTGACCGGTCCCGACGGCACCTTGCTGATCCCGTTGCAGCACATCAACATGTCGCGCGAATACAGCTACGACGCCACCAACACCGTCGGCAACGCCTCGCAGGTGGAGGAAATCCAGCACAGCCTCAACGACGACATGGTGCAGGCGATCCTGTTCCGGTTGCAGGCGGTCGGCAAGCATGGGCTGGCCGTGCCGGCGAGCGCATCCAGCACGCACTGATGCCGCTCGGTTCCAGTCAGTGGCAGAAGGCGCTGGCGGCCGACCGCCTGGCGCCGGTGTACCTGCTCGCCGGCGAGGAACTGCTGGTGCTGGAAGCGGCCGACGCGCTGCGCGCGCAGGCGAAGAAGCTTGGCTACAGCGAGCGCGACGTGCTCGATGTCGGTCAGCATTTCGACTGGGACGAGCTGGCGCGTTCCGCCGCCGGCATGTCGCTGTTTGCCACCCGCCGGCTGATCGATCTGCGCCTGCCCACCGGCCGTCCGGGTATCGAAGGCGCCAAGGCGATCAATGCGTTCTGTGCCGATCCGCCACCCGATGTCACCTTGCTGATCACCGCGATGGAGTGGAGCAGCAAGCACGATGGCGCGTGGAGCAAGAAACTCGACGCCAGCGGCACGATGGTTGTGTTCAACGCGCCGCGTCCGAACGAGTGGAGCGCGTGGATCGGCGCGCGGCTCGCCTCGCGCGGGCTGTCGGCCACGCCCGATGCGATCGCCTTGCTCGCCGAGCGCGTCGAGGGCAACCTGCTGGCCGCCGCGCAGGAGATCGACAAGCTCGCCGTTTTGCACGATGAGAGCCGCATCGATGCCGCCGAGATGGAAAACCTGGTGGCCGACAGCGCCCGCTACGACGTGTTCAAGCTCACCGATGCTGCTTTCGTTGGTGACGGCGCGCGCGCGTTGCGCGTCCTTGCCGGGTTGCGCTCCGAAGGCGACGAGCTGCTTGCGCTGATGGGCTGGCTGGTCAATCAGCTGCAACTGGCCTTGCGCCTGGCCAACGCACATGACCTCGCTGCCCAGTTCCGCGCCGAGCATCTGTGGCAGGCACGCGAGACCCTGTTTCGCCAGGCGTTGCGTCGCGCCCCGCGTGAGCACTGGCTGCAGTGCCTCGCGCGTGCCTCGCGCATCGATCGCATGGTCAAGGGTCGCGAAGCCGGCAATCCGTGGCAGGAGGCCGAGCGGCTGATTGCCGCGATCGCCGAGCCGCGCGCGGCACGGGTACTGGTGTGAAGCCTCTCGCCATTTTCGGGGGCACCTTTGATCCGGTGCACCTGGGCCATTTGAGTGTGGCGTGGGAAGCCGCCGAACTGCTCGACGCCGACGTGTGCCTGATGCCGGCGAGCGTGCCGCCACATCGTCCGCCGCCGATGGCTTCGGCAGCGCAGCGCGTGGCGATGCTGCGCGCTGCGCTGCAAGGTCAGTCACGCCTGACGCTGGACACCCGCGAACTGGAACGCAGCGGGCCGTCCTACACGATAGATACGCTGATCGAATTGCGCGCCGAGCAAGGCGACCGCCCGTTGCTGTTGCTGATCGGTGCTGATGCATTCGCCGGATTGCCTAGCTGGCACCGCTGGCGCGAATTGTTCGAGGTTGCGCACGTCGGCGTGTTGAGTCGACCCGGCGTGGAGGCCGAGCTGTCGGATGAGCTGCAGCACGTGATTTCAGGTCGTCGTGTGGAAGATGTCTCCGTGCTGCACCACACGATGGCCGGCAAGCTGATCGAGCTGGCGGTCACGCCGCTGGAAATCTCCGCCACGCGCATCCGCGAGCTGCTCGCCGAGGGACGCGATCCGCGCTATCTGCTGCCTGCGGGTTTGTTCGACGATCCGGGATTGCTGGCGCCATACCGCAGTTGAGTCGCCAGCAGGTAGATGTCTTCGTGTGATCTCAAGCCGGATATGAACGCCCTATCGATGTCGTGCCGAATCATGTGCGATTCGCCAACTGCCCCTGCACCTCGTTGATCGAATCGCGGATGCGCTTGCTGAACACCGAGTCGTCGTGGTGGATCAGCAACAGGTGTTCGGTCGCGCGGGTCATCGCGACGTAGAGCAGGCGCGCTTCGTCAGCCTCGGTCTGGCCGGGCTTGGGCAGCGAACCGAGGCCGGGGATGATCACGAATGGAAACTCCAGGCCCTTGCTGGAATGCATGGTGACCAGCTTGACGCTGTCCTCGACCACGAACAGGGTTTGCTTGCCGGTGCTGTCGGCAAGCCGGCTCGGGATACCGATGCGCTGGAGTGCCTCGTGCAGCTTCTCGCCTTCCCACTGGTTGCGGAACAGCACCGCCATGTCGGAATACGGCCGGCCGCTGGCGTGCTCGTCGCGCAGGCGTGCGATCAACACGTCGAGCTGGGCGCCGGCGGTGTCGGTGCGTACCAGCTCGGGCACGGCACCGCGACGACCAGCGCTCTCCGGTGCGATCAGCGGCACGCCGTCATCATCATCGCTGCGCGATTCGAGCAGGTCGTGGGCGAAGGCACGTGCGACCGAGAGGATCTCCAGCGTGTTGCGGTAGTTGAGCTTGAGGATGGTGGTGCGCCCCTGCGCCTGAACGCCCAAGCTCTTCCAGCTGATCTTGCGCCGGTCGGCATTGCCGTAGATGTTCTGTGCGTCGTCGTACAGCACCAGCAGGGAGTTGGTGGCCGGGTCGATCATCTGCACGATCAGCTTGTACCAGTCCGGCTCGAAGTCGTGGCCTTCGTCGATCAGCACGGCGCCGTACTGGAAGCGCGGAATCTGGCCGCGGTCGACGCCGGCGATCACGGCCGGCGGCAATGCCTCGAAGAACGCCTTGTCCTTTCCCGGCGGTAGCGGCACGTGGTACGCCACCAGCATCTTGCGGCACCACTTGTGGAAGTTGTAGACCTGCACTTTCTCGCTGAGACCGCGCTCGCCGATCAGCTGTTCGAGCCGTGCGGCCAGCGTCTTGTTGTAGCAGAGCACCAGGATGGGTTTGCCCAATTCGCGTGCCAGCTGCATCGCGCGGAAGCCCAGGATCATCGTCTTGCCGGAACCGGCGACGCCGTGGATGATCCGGTGCTCGCCACCGAGCGAACGCGCCAGCTGTTCCTGCTGCGAATCCATCACCTTGACCAGGTCGGGAATCTCCAGCGGACGCACCGTTGCGTCGGTGGGGCCGAACAGACCGAACTGGCCGCTGCCGGGCTCGACCCGCAGTTCGGGAAACAGATGCCAGCGCACGCGGTCGATCTGCGGCAGGGTGATCGCCACCGGGAACACCTGCGGGAACATTGCCCACAAACGCTCCTGGAACGCCTCGGCATCGACCGTTTCGTACAGTTCGTCGCGGCAGATCACCAGATGTTCGGGCACCACGTCGCCCAGGCCACCTTCATCGAATTGCCTGCGGGTGATGTTGGCCAGCACCACACCCCAGGCCCACGGCATGATCAGCTTGCCGGCATGGCGGGAACCTTGCGGGTGGCGCAACGCTGGATCGCGCTCCAGCACCACACCGATTTCCAGTGCATAGGCGCGTGCCTGCAGCAGCGGGTTGTTCTCCTTCACCAGGCCACGATCGGTGATCAGGGTGAACTGGGTGCTGTCGGCATGCTGGATGGTGTCGGCCTTCCAGTCCTTCACTTCCAGTACCAGCAAGCCACGGCGCGGGTGGAACACCACGAAGTCCGGATGGCGCTGCTTCAACCCGACCGGCACGTCGTACCACAGCAGGTAATCGTCCTCGAGCTTCTGTTCCAGCCGTTCGGAAACGCGTTTCTCGCCGCCGGTCATGCGCGGCAGGCAACTGTTGCGGGTCGGAATGAGTGTTGCCACTGGAGCCCCTGAATGACGCGTATCGAAGGACGTTAGCGGATCGGACGGAGCTGTCAATCTCGGACGGCCGTTTCGGCGCGGAGGCTCATGCGACCCGTCACTCCCAGTGCTGCAGCTGTTCCGGCGACATGTCCACGCGCCGGCAGGCACGGCTGGCGATGCCGTCTTTCAATGCGGCGCGGAACACTGGCGCGATCGATCGCAACGCGTGGGCCGCCAGCCGGGCCTGTCGTTGCTGTCGCGATGTGCGGCCCAGCAGGGTGACTGCCCAGTCGGGCAACAGTGCGCTGCCGGCCAGCAGGAACAGGTCACGCGACAAGCCGGCCGCCGGTACCGGCAGGCGGACCTGCGACAGCAGTTCAAGCACCACGCGTGAGCGTTCGGTATAAGCCAGTTCAGGCTGGATACGCTGGAAATACTCGGTGACGGCGTGCTCGGATGCCGGTACGTCACAGGCGCCAAGCGCCTCGGCAATGCGTCGCACTTCGTCATAGTAGCGATCGGCTGCGTCGGCCGGCATCGCCACGTGGCTGTAACGGCGATAACCCTGCAGGAAGCTGTATGCCTCGGTGACATGTACCCAGGTCAGCAGGGCCGGATCGTTTGCCGCATAGGGACATCCATCCTCGCCATGCCCGGTGATATGCGTATGGATCTGCCGGACGTGTTCGATCAATGCCTCGGATTGCGTGCGCGGCGCGTAGGTGGTGCCGCCGACAAAAGCGGTGGTGCGGCGCAGGCGACCGACCAGATCACCGCGGAAATTCGAGTGATCCCAGACCCCGGCCAGCGCCAGTGGATGCAGTGTCTGCAAGGTCAGTGCGGCCAACCCACCGGCCAGCATGCCGGGGAAATCCGAGTGCACGCGCCAGGTCGCGCTGTCCGGACCGAACAGGCCCGGATCGCCGTGCGGGTGGTCGTAATCGATGCCACCGCTGCCACTCCGGGCGCGCGGGAATGCGCTCAGCACCCAGTGCCGTATCGCCGTGCGAACCGGTTCGCGGGCGATGCGGGTGAGAAAGTTTGGCGGCGTGGGCATGCGGCAAGTCTAGCGTGATGCCACGCCCACTCTGTCGACATGGTGTTTCAGGTATCCAGCGTGGCATCCAGCGTGATGGTGGCCTTCAGCACCTTGGAGACCGGGCAGGCCTCCTTGGTGGCCAGTGCAATCTTCGCGAACGTGGCGGCGTCTGCGCCGGGCACCCTGGCCCTGCACGTGAGATGTACTGCGGTGATCGAAAAGCCGTCACCGTTCTTGTCCAGCGTCACCGTTGCCTTGGTGTCGATGCTGTCGGCGGTGAGTCCTGCGCTGCCCAGGCCCAACGAGAGCGCCATCGAATAGCAGCCGGCATGGGCCGCCGCGATCAATTCCTCCGGGTTGGTACCGGGGCCGTCCTCGAAGCGTGAGCGGAAACCGTAAGGCGACTCGCGCAGCACGCCGGATTCCGTCGAGAGCGAGCCCTGGCCGTCCTTGATGCCGCCGGACCAGTGGGCAGATGCGGATTTCTTCACGGGATTCTCCTGTGGAACAGTGACAAACAAGTGCCAACCATGACCGGCGACGTGTACAGATGGCGCGAATGGAACGATGCGCCGCCATCACATCGGCATGGCCGTACTGATCGTATGCTGGGCAATCGGGTTTTCACGGCGGAGTCCAGATGTCGCTCATCATCCAGCACGATCGCAGCGCGCATCGTTTCAGCACACAGGTGGACGGTGCCGATTGCGGGCTCGACTACGCCCT
The DNA here is from genome assembly GCF_002001045.1 of Rhodanobacter sp. C01. Taxonomy (GTDB): domain Bacteria; phylum Pseudomonadota; class Gammaproteobacteria; order Xanthomonadales; family Rhodanobacteraceae; genus Rhodanobacter. Next base: position 176,783 of record NZ_MUNR01000006.1, read on the forward strand.
CGTCGCGGGTGTGATGACAATCACCCACACCGGAGTGCCGCCGGCGGTGGGTGGTCGCGGCATTGCCTCGGCGCTGGTTCAGGAGGCTTTTGCGACGGCGCGCCGCGAAGGCTGGAAGGTAGTGCCGGCATGTTCGTATTCCGCCGTGTGGTTGGGACGGCATCCGGAGTACCGGGATCTGGTTGCCTGAAGATCGTAAACAGGCCTCGAGACTCCCGTTATCATCGTGAGATTGCCGGCGCCAGCGGGGCGCCGATCCGGAGGTTCGCATGGATATGGATAACGACAATGCAGGCATGGCGGGTGGCGCGAAGAGGCGTCGCTGGCGGCCGCTGCATTCCGTGAAGGCACGTCCGCGGACATTCATTGCCCTGTTGATCTTCATCGTCGTCGGCGCCGTGCTGCTGGCGATGAAACTGCGACCGGCCACGGCGGTTCTGCTGGCGTTCGATCTGGCGGCGCTGGTGTTCCTCGGCATCATCGCCCGCATGTTCAACCAGGCTTCCGCAGCACACATGCGCAGCCAGTCGCGCGCGCAGGACACCGGACGCTGGGGCATCCTGTGGAGTGGCATCGTGCTCTCGACCGTGGTGCTGGTGGCGTTGAGCAGCGAGCTGCACGCCGCCAAGGGTGGTGGTCTGCTGGCGCTGGGCGTGGGGGCGCTCAGCGTGGTGCTGAGCTGGCTGTTCCTCAACATCATGTTCGCGATCCATTACGCGCACGGCTTCTACGGCGATCTCGGCGAGAAGCACGCAGGGCTGCAGTTTCCCGACACGCCGCAGCCGGATTACTGGGACTTCGCCTACTTCGCGATCGTGATCGGGATGACCTTCCAGGTCTCCGACGTGCAGATCACCAGCCGTTACCTGCGCCGTGTGGCCTTGCTGCACAGCGTGATCGCGTTCTTCTTCAACGTGTTCATCATCGCGATCACGGTCAACATCGTGGCCGGGCAGGGCGGCTAGGTAACCGGCCGATAGCTGGTGTCGAAGGATGCGATGAAGAAGGCTGGCGACACCATGAGCTCAGGCGGCTGAGACGTCGGCACCTGCTGGCGGGCGCCACCATCATGGCATCCCGCCGGCTACTTTTGCTGCAGGCAAGGGCAGCGGATACTGGGCCGCCCATCCGCTGCCGGTCATCGACATGACTTCACCATTCGCCAGCCGCCTCGGCATCGAGCATCCGCTGATCCAGGCGCCGATGTCCGGTTCGACACCACCGGCTCTGGTGGCCGCCGTGTCGAACGCGGGTGGCCTCGGTTCGCTCGGCGCCGGTTATCTGGAACCGCAGGCGATCCTCGATCAGGCGGCGCAGATCCGCGCCCTCGGCGACTGCCCATATGCGATCGGTCTGTTCGTGCTGCCGGACGAATTCGAGGCCGACATGGCGGCCGTGGCGAAGGCTCGCGAGCAGCTCGATGCGCTGATGGTGCAGGAGGGCGTCGATGTCCGCACCAGCCTGCCCGCACGCTGGGCACCGCGTTTTTCCGATCAGTTCGCTGCCTTGTGCGAAGCGCGCCCGGCGGTGGCGAGTTTCGCGTTTGGCGTGATCAGCCCGGCGCAATTGCACGAGCTGCGTCAGCGCGACATCTACGTGATCGGCACCGCCACCACGGTGGCCGAGGCGCATGCCTGGGTCGATGGGGGCGCGGATGCCGTCTGCGTGCAGGGCGCCGAAGCCGGTGGCCATCGTGGCACCTTCCTGCACCGGGCCGAGGACGCGATGATCGGCCTGTTTGCGCTGCTGCCGCTCACCGTGCGCGCGCTGGCGGCTGGGGCCAGGAATGTCCCGGTGATCGCCGCCGGCGGCATCATGGACGGCAACGGCCTGCTGGCGGCGGAAGTTCTCGGCGCAGCGGCCAGTCAGCTTGGCACGGCCTTTCTCACCTGTCCTGAATGTTCGGCGGCCGAAGCCTGGAAACAGGATCTGCTGCGGGCCGACGAACAGCAGGTCACTACCATCCGGGGTTTCTCCGGGCGTGCGGCCCGTGGCTTGCGCAACCGCTTCGTCGAGGCCATGCCGGAAGCGGTGCAGGGGCTGCCGTATCCGGTACTGAATGCGCTCACCGCGCCGTTGCGCCGCGCCGCTGCGGCAGCCGGGCGTGGTGATCTGCTGTCCGAGTGGTGCGGGCAGGCCGCCGGCCTGGTGCGCCCGCAGCCCGCCGCCGAGCTGGTGGCGCGCCTGATGCATGAGTGCCGGCTGGCCCGGCGGACACTGGTATCCTGATCGGGACCCGGAACGCGACTTGGCGGCAGGGCAGGTATACTGCGTCCGCGCCATTTTGCGCTGCGATCCCGCATCGAGGCCCATCCTCTTGAGTACTGCCCGCACGAACAAGTCCGTCACCACGGCCACCCTGCGCAAGTCCGTCATCGACGCGCTGGAAGAGCTGAAAGCCAAGGACATCCGTGAGATCGACGTCCGCGGCAAAACCTCGATTGCAGACCTGCTGGTCATCGCCTCCGGCACCTCCGCACGCCACGTCAAATCCATCGCCGACGAAGTGTCCAAGTTCGCCAAGAAGGCGGGCGTGATGCCGTTGGGCGTGGAAGGTGAAGTGGAAGGCGAGTGGGTGCTGGTCGACCTGGGTGACGTGATCGTCCATGTGATGCTGCCACGCATCCGCGAGTTCTACGGGCTGGAGCGCCTGTGGACGGTGGGTGACCACGGCCACGAAGCCGACGCTGTGCAAGCCGGCTGAGTTGTCCTGCGGCATGCGCGCACGCCTCATCGCGGTTGGCGAACGCATGCCCGGCTGGGTGGCCGAGGGTTTTGCCGAATACCGCAAGCGCCTTTCGCACGAGTTGCCGCTCGAACTGATCGAGCTGAAACCCGGCAACCGCGGCAAGGGTCGCGACGATGCGCGGGCCATCCAGGACGAAGGCGTGGCGATACTTGCCTCCTTGCCGCACGATATCCACGTGGTTGCGCTCGATGGCCGCGGCAAGACCTGGTCCAGCGAGGAGCTCGCCGGACAGCTCGCACGCTGGCGCATGGCCGGGCGTGACCTGGCCTTCCTGATCGGTGGTCCCGATGGCCACGCACCCGACGTGCTGGCACGCGCCGACCAGCGCTGGTCGCTCGGCCCGTTGACCCTGCCGCACATGCTGGTACGACTGGTGCTGGCCGAGCAGTTGTATCGTGCCACCACCATCATGGCCGGGCACCCTTACCATCGCGCCTGATGTCAGCCTCGCGAAAGCGTGCAGCGCGAGTCTGAGCCACCGCATGCACAGGAGTCGCCATGAGCTTCCGGATCCACCAGGCCAGCATCGACGATCTCGACACACTGGTGCCACTGTTCGACGACTATCGCCAGTTCTACAGACAGTCATCGGATGTTGCGCGCGCGCGTGCCTTCCTGGCCGAGCGCATCGCCAGGCAGGAGTCGCAGGTTCTGCTGGCGCTTGATGATTCCGGTTCAGGGCTCGGTTTCAGCCAGCTCTATCCGCTGTTCTCGTCGGTGCGTGTGGTGCGCACCTGGCTGCTCAATGATCTGTTCGTTGCCACCGCCGCACGGCGGCAGGGGGTGGCGAGGGCCTTGCTGATCGCTGCCGCCGATCATGCGCGCAGTCAGGGCGTGGCCAGCCTGTCGCTGTCCACATCACTCGACAATGCGCCGGCACAGGCGCTCTACGAGTCGCTGGGCTGGCAACGTGACCAGGGGTTTTGCGAGTACGGCCTGGTGCTTTAGGCATCGGTCCGGGTGAGCGTCAGCAGCACCGCACCTGATGCTCCCAACAGCCACTATCCTTGCATCTCTTACGAATCCGGGAACAGTGTGATGCTTTATCTGGCTTCGCAGTCACCACGTCGTCGTGCCCTGCTGGAGCAGCTCGGTGCAACATTTTCCGTGCTCGATGTGGAGGTGCCGGAACAGCGTGCTGCTGGTGAACTGCCACAGGACTATGTTCATCGCGTGGCGCGCGACAAGGCACGTGCAGGACTGGCCTTGCTGGATGCCGGCGATCGTGACCATGCCATCGTGCTTGGCGCGGATACCGAAGTGGTGCTGGCTGGCGATGTGTTCGGCAAGCCGCGTGATGCCGAGGACGCTACAGCGATGTTGCGCCGGCTTTCGGGGCGCACGCATGAGGTCATCTCCGCGGTATGGCTGGTCGGTGCCGGACACGAACATGGCGATGTCTGTATCTCGCTCGTGCGCTTCGCCGTACTGGATGAAGCGACGATTGCCGCCTATGTTGCCACCGGTGAGTCGCTCGGCAAGGCGGGGGCGTATGCGATCCAGGGGCGTGGTGCGGCCTTGATCGAGCATTTGCAGGGCAGCTATTCCAGCGTGATGGGTCTGCCGTTGTTCGAGACGGAGCGCCTGCTGCGCCACTTCAAGGTGACCACGGGCTGAGCTTCAGCCGGGCAAATTGATCGCCACGAACCATGCGGCTACCGCCAGCAGATTGTTGACGCCATGCGCCAGCACGCCTGGCCAGATCGAGCCCGAGCGCAACCGCAGCCAGGCCAGTGCCAGCGCCAGCAGCAACAGGTCGGGCAGCGCGAACCATTGCCATTGCAGGCCCGGCAGGTGCACCAGGGCAAACGCCAGCGAGCTCAGCGTCATCGCCCAGCCGGTACGCCAGCGCTGCCATAGCGCCGAAAGCAGCACGCCACGGAACAGCAGTTCCTCCACCACCGGCCCCACACTCACCACGACCAGCACCAGCATGATGCGCCATGCCGGTGGGGTATCCGCGCCAAGCTGCTGGATGTTCTGGGTCACGGTCTGTCCGTGCGCCAGCAGCTGGGTCAGCCATCCACCGAGCAGTGGCGCAGTCAGTCCGATCGCGACAGCCAATGCGAGAAACAGCGGACGGGTCGTGCGCACGAAACCGAAACCGGGCGGCTGCGCCAGCGACCACAGATGCGGCCAGCGCCGTCGTGTCAGCAGCAGGATCAGGGCCGCGGCCAGACTCAGCGTGGCTATCACCAGCAGCGCCGGCATGCCGGGTTGATCCAGCATGCTGCGGATGCCATCGTCGGCATGGGCCATGCCTTGCCACGGGCGCACGAAGCCCATCGCCACACCCAGCACCAGTGCGATCAGGCCACTGCCGACAGCCTGCAGCACGAAGTAAAGCGCGACCAGGCCCAGTGCCGCCCGCAGCCCCGGTGGACGGGCGGGAGGCGATGCGATGATCGGCGCCGGCGGTATCGCGGATGGTGTCGGCAAAATATCGATGGGCGCGGGCATGGTATCCATGGTGAGTCGATTTCGCAGTCGGGCAGGCCCCGTGGCGGCGCGTACGGTGTGACATTCAACACGTCCAAGCTAGCCAGCCGACGCCGGCTGGCGCAATCGGTCGATCGGCATGGTTGTACTGTGGACTGCAGTGGATTCCTCGCAAAAACTTGCAGCAGCGGATCATCCCGGTAACATCGCGGTACCGGTCGGGTCAGGGGGAACATCGATGACTGTCGATTTTGGCAGGACTGCCAATGACTACGCTCGCCATCGTGCCGGGTTTCCCGAGGCATTCTTCGAGCGACTGTTTGCCGACGGTACCGTGCAGAAGGGTAACCAGGTGCTGGATCTCGGCACCGGCACCGGCACCGTCGCCCGCGGACTGGCCGTCCGCGGTGGCGAGGTCACCGGTCTTGATCATTCCGCTGCCTTGCTGGCGGAGGCAGCGGAGCTCGATCGTGCTGCCGGCGTGCAGGTGAAGCAGGTGCGTGCGCGGGTCGAGAACGCCGAGTTTCCACCGGCATCATTCGACGTGATCACCGCCGGCCAATGCTGGCACTGGTTCGACCGTTCGCGCACGGCGTCGCAATCACGCAGCTGGCTGAAACCGGGCGGCCGGCTGGTGATCGCGCACTTCGACTGGCTGCCGCTGAACGGCAATCTGGTGCAGGACACCGAGCGGTTGATCCTGACCTGCAATCCCGGCTGGACCATGCACAGCGGCAGCGGCCTGTATCCGGCATGGCTGAAGGACGTGGCCGAAGCCGGTTTCACCGGCCTGCGCACCTATTCGTTCGATCTCGATGTGCCGTACAGCCATGTGGACTGGCGCGGCCGCGTTCGTGCCAGCGCCGCCATCGGCGCGGTACTGGACCAAACCAGGGTGCAGCGCTTCGACAGCGAGCTGGCCGCCATGTTGAGTGCCCGCCATGCGGCAGAACCGATGGCGGTGCCGCATCGCGTATGGGTATTGAGTGCGGTCGCGCCTGGCCTGCTGGCTTGAGCTGTTGCCTCAGCCCAGCAGCATGACGCGCACGACACCGATCGAGGCCATCACCAGCAACGCAGCCCAGCCGACCATGGCGACCATGAAGCCAGGCCCACGCTTGCCCGCATCCTTGAGATAGGCCAGCGCATACCATACCCGACCGACCAGCCAGACCAGCCCGGCGATGCCGGCCCACCCGCTGAAGCCGTATGTCGCCGCCAGCCACAGCACCGGCAGGAACATCACCGTGCTCTCCAGCGTATTCATCTGCACGCGGTAGGTGCGCTCGAATGCCGGATCGCCGCTGATCGCAGGTGCCTTGATGTTGTACTTGCCACGGGCGTGACCTACGGCCCACATGGTGCCGAACAGCAAAAAGACGGTAAGCAGGGTGACCAGGGCGGGCAGGTGGGTCATGGCAGGCTCTCGCTGAAAAGTCGCCTACTGTAACGGGAAGGCGTGCATGGCGTGATGCCGGGCAAGGCGCTATCGTCGCCGGGCGTGCCGGGGGCGGTGCACAAGACAGCGAGGGGCGTATGGACTGGCAGAAAGGTGGCAGCAGCGACAACGTCGAAGTCGATAGTGGCAACGGTGGTGGCGGTGGCGGAGGGGGTGGTTTCGGCGGCGGTCGCATGGGCTTGGGCGGCCTGATCGTGTTGGCCATCCTGGGTTGGGTCTTCTTCAAGAATCCGCTGGCATTGCTGGATCAGGGCGGTACCCAATCAAGTGTGCCCGCGCAGAGCGCACCGGTGCAGATCGACCCACAGCAGAAAGCGTTTGTCAGCGCGATCCTGCATTCGACCGAGCAGACCTGGGGCGAGATTTTTCAGGCGAAAGGGATGACCTATGTGGATCCGAAACTGCATCTGTTCAGCGGTGGCGTGAACACGGCCTGCGGTGGCGCGACAACGGCAGTGGGGCCGTTCTACTGTCCGGGCGACCAGAAGGTCTACCTCGATGTGGCGTTCTTCCAGCAACTGCAGGATGAGCTGCATTCTTCAGGCGACTTCGCCCGCGCCTACGTGATCGCGCATGAAGTGGGCCATCACGTGCAGAAGCTGACCGGCGTGTTCGACAAGGTGCAACAGTTGCAGCGTCAAGGCCAGCCGATGGATGGTGCGGACGGCTTGTCCGTGCGGCAGGAGCTACAGGCGGACTGCTATGCCGGCGTGTGGGCGAACCACAGCCAGAAGGATCTGAACTGGCTGCAGCCGGGTGACATCGAGTCGGCGCTCAACGCAGCCAGCCACATCGGTGACGACACCTTGCAGCAGCAGGCGCAGGGGCGTGTGCGGCCGGATACCTTCACCCACGGCACGTCGGCGCAGCGGGTGAAGTGGTTCAAGACCGGTTTCAGCAGCGGCGACATGGATCAGTGCAACACGTTTGCCGGCGCACCGTAGGAAAATTTGACGTCCACGAAGAAAGGCCTGCCGCACGGCAGGCCTTTCGCGTTCTAGAATCCACAGGCTGCGTGCCTCGGGGTGCGCCATGGTTAGCTCGATGGAACATCCCTGTCTGCGTTGCGGTGCCTGCTGCGCGCACTTTCGCGTGGCGTTCCACTGGTCGGAGGCCGATGCCTCGCTCGGTGGCTGCGTACCGCCAGAGCTTACCGAGAAACTCGACCCGCACCGGCTGGCGATGCGCGGCACCGACACCGCGCAGCCACGCTGCGTGGCCTTGCAAGGCACGGTGGGTGTGGCGGCGCATTGCGGTATTTATGCGCGGCGCCCATCGGTATGCCGCGAGGTGCAGCCATCGTGGGAGTCCGGCACGATCAGCCTGCAATGCGACAAGGCGCGCCTCGCGCATGGGCTGCCAGTGCTGACACCACGGGACTGGTTCCAACCATTCGATGCCGACACGCCGCCGTTGCCGCAGATCGCCTGATCGCTCCCGCCGCTGGGATGTCGTTCAATCGAAGCGATAGATGTCCATCGCCAGCAGGCCCATGTCGATGCCCGCATCGATCCGTTGTGCATGCGCATGTTCGCCCGCCGCCCCGAGCGCCACGAACAGCGGCAGCAGATGCTCGTCGGTGGGGTGCGCGCGTTCGGCAAACGGTGCCTGCCGGCGATAGTCGAGCAGGGCGCCGATGTCGCCGGCGGCGAGTTTCTGCTCGATCCAGTCGATGAACGGCTTCACGTACGGCGCCTGCCGTTCGTCGCTGTAGCCGGCACGGAGATCGTGCAGGTTGTGGGTGATGCTGCCTGAGCCGATCACCAGGACGCCATCATCGCGCAGTGGCGCCAGTGCCTGGCCCAGCGCGTACTGATGTGCCGGGCCGAGTTCAGGCTGGATTGAGACCGGCACGACCGGGATGTCTGCTGCCGGATACAGCAGACGCAGTGGTACCCAAGCGCCGTGATCGAGCCCGCGTTCGGGATTGATGGCAGGCGCCAAGCCGGCCTGATCCAGCAACTGCATGACGCGATCGGCCAGCACGGGATCGCCCGGCGCGGGATAGTGCAGCTGATACAACGCGGCCGGGAAGCCGCCGAAATCGTGGATGGTCTCAGGCGCGGCTGCACTGCCAACCTGCGGCCGCCGCGATAGCCAGTGGGCGCTGGCCATCACGATCGCCTTCGGCTGCGGCAGCACCGCGGCCAGCTCGGCAAGCCGTTTGCCGGTCAGGCCGGGTTGCAGCGCGGTCATCGGTGAACCGTGCGAGATGTACAAGCTGGGCAGCCTGGTCATGGCGTCGTCCATAGGCAGAGGTTGTCCATAGAGTATGGACGCCATGGTGTTTTTCAGCGGCCTCCGGTGGGAGATGCTGTGTCGCCCGATCGAAACAATCGGGCGACCCGGACGCGAGGTTCGCGAATTACTTTCGCGGTGGTTTCCCGCCACCGTGCCGCGGCTTGAAGCCACCTGACTTGGCACCGCCCGGCTTGAATCCACCAGGTTTCTTGAATCCACCCGGCTTGTGCGCCGGCGCGGCATGGCCGGTGTCGGTGTCGCTGCCGTCCCATTCGTGGATGCGCAACTGCTGCTGCACGACCCAGACCTTCTTCAGGTGTTCGAACACTTCCTTCGGCATGCCGTCGGGCAGGTCGATCAGGCTGTAATGGTCGCGGATGCTGAGGCGGCCGATGAACTGGCTTTCCAGGCCTGCCTCGTTGGCGATCGCGCCGACGATGTTGCCCGGCTTCACACCGTGCTCGTGGCCGACCTCGATGCGATAGGTGCGCTTGCCTTCTTCAGTGGCATGCGCGCGCGCCGGACGATGGCCAAATTCGCGCGAGGGTGCATGCTCGTGCGCGCCGTGTTCGCGCGGTTTGTGTTCATGCGGCCTGGATTCGCGCGCAGGGCGGCTTGCGGCGCCTTCGCGTTCGAACGACGGACGTCGCTCGTTGCCGGCGCGCTCGCGCGGTGCACGGTCGCTGCGCTCGCGCGATGCCGGCTCGTACTTCTCGCGCTTCGGCGGGGGCGCCAGCAGCAGCGGCTGATCGCCCTGCGCGATGCGTGCCAGCGCGGCAGCGATCTCGATCGCCGGCACGTTGTGTTCCTGCTCGTACTGCTCGATCAGCTTCTGGAATTCGCCCAGGTCGCCGATGGCCAGCGTGTCGCTGATGCGTTGCTTGAACTTGCCGATGCGCACGTCGTTGACCACGTCGACCGATGGCAGCTGCATCTGCTCGATCGGCTGGCGGGTGGCGCGCTCGATCGCATGTAGCATGCCGCGTTCGCGCGGGCTGACGAACAGGATCGCCTCACCGCTGCGCCCGGCGCGGCCAGTGCGACCGATTCGGTGCACATAGCTCTCGGTGTCGTACGGAATGTCGTAGTTCATCACGTGGCTGATGCGTTCCACGTCGAGACCGCGCGCGGCCACGTCGGTGGCGACCAGGATGTCGAGCTTGCCGTCCTTCAACTGCTGGATCACCCGCTCACGCTGCGGCTGGGCGATGTCACCGTTGATCGCAGCCGCCGCGAGACCACGCGCCTGCAGCTTGCCGGCCAGTTCCTCGGTGGCCTGCTTGGTGCGCGCGAAGATGATCATCGCATCGAACGGCTCGGCTTCGAGGATGCGCGTCATCGCATCGAGCTTGTGCATGCCACTGACGAACCAGTAGCGCTGGCGGATGTTCGCCGCGGTGGTGGTGGAGGACTTGATCGTGACCTCGACCGGATCCTTCAGATGGCGCTGCGCGATCTTGCGGATGACGCTGGGCATGGTCGCCGAGAACAGCGCGACCTGGCGCTGCGGCGGTGTCGCCTGCAGCACTTTCTCGACGTCGTCGATGAAGCCCATGCGCAGCATTTCGTCGGCTTCATCGAGCACCAGGTACTTCAGTTCGGACAGATCCAGCGTGCCCTTGTCCAGATGGTCGATCACGCGGCCGGGCGTACCGACCACGACGTGCACGCCGCGCTTGAGCGAATGCAGCTGCGGGCCGTAGCTCTGGCCACCATAGATCGGCAGCACCTGCAGTCCAGGCAGATGCGTGGCGTAACGCTGGAATGCTTCAGCCACCTGGATGGCCAATTCGCGCGTGGGTGCCAGCACGAGTGCCTGCGGCTTGCCCGGCTTGAGGTTGATGCGTGACAGGATCGGCAGCGCGAACGCCGCGGTCTTGCCGGTGCCGGTCTGCGCCTGACCGAGCACGTCGCGGCCTTCCAGCAGCGGCGGGATGGTGGCAGCCTGGATCGGCGAGGGGGATTCGTAGCCGACGTCGGTCAGGACACGCAGAACGTCAGGGTGCAGAGCGAGTGCGCCGAAGCCGGACGAAACCGGGGCGTTGTCGGAAGCGGGGGATGACATGGGAACCTCGAAACTGGAAGCGGCACCGGGAATGCGGCGCGCAAGTCGTGCATTCTATCAGTCTGCAGCCTTGCGCGTTGTGGTGTGACTGAATGTGAAGCGGTGCGTGGTTATGTTTGGGTGGAATGAAGGACGGTGAACATGCTTGAAACGATTTCGGAACAGCGACTGCATGGCGGCATTCAAGGCTTTTACCGGCACACTTCGGAGGCCTGTAGCGGCCCAATGCGCTTTGCCGTGTATCAGCCGCCGCAGGCCACACAGCAGCCGTGCCCGGTGCTGTATTTCCTGGCCGGGCTGACCTGTACCGAGGAAACCGCCACGGTCAAGGCCGGTGCGCAGCGACTGGCTGCCGAGCTGGGCCTGGTGCTGGTGATGCCGGATACCAGTCCACGTGGCACCGGTATCGACGGCGCCACCGGCGACTGGGAATTCGGCGAGGGCGCCGGCTTCTACGTCGATGCCTGCATGGCGCCGTGGTCGTCACGCTTCCGCATGCATAGCTACGTGGTGGACGAGTTGCCGGCCTTGATCGCCGCCCACTTTCCGGTGGATGTCTCACGCAGCAGCATCTGCGGCCATTCGATGGGTGGTCATGGCGCGTTGACGATCGCCTTGAAACATCCCTCGCGTTACCGCTCGGTGTCCGCATTTGCGCCGATCGTGGCACCCACTGAAGTGCCATGGGGACGCAAGGCATTGCCGCGCTATCTCGGCACCGATCCGGTGGCTTGGGCCGACTATGACGCCTGCGCGTTGGTGCGGCAGCAGATGTTTCCCGGCACGATCCTGATCGATCAGGGCAACGCGGATCAGTTCCTGGAGACGCAGCTGAGACCCGAGCTGTTCGGCCGGGCCTGCGCCGAAGCCGGACAGGCACTGCTGCTGCGCCGGCATGCCGGCTATGACCACAGCTACTGGTTCGTCACCAGCTTCATCGACGATCACCTGCGCCACCACGCCGCTGCTCTGGCGTTGCGCTGAAGCATGCGACATGGCGGCCGTCAGGCCACCATGTCGTCGATCCACTCAGGCCTTGGCGGCCGGGCGCGGATTCGAACGGCGGCGCTGGTTGCCCGCGGCGTGATCGCCACGACCCTGCGGGGCATAGCCGTTCGGCCGAGCCGAGCCGGCGGGTTTGCCCTGGCGCGGCGCGCGCGATTGACGTTGGCCACCGCCGCCACCCTGCTTCGGGCGCGGTGCACCGGCGTCCAGCCGCAACGGCGTGGACGGCTCGTAGCCGGTCACGTTGTTGATGGCGATGTCCTGCTTCAGCAGCTTGCGGATGTCGAACAGCAGGCCGGATTCGTCATGGCTGACCAGCGATACGGCGAGACCTTCCATGCCGGCACGACCGGTGCGGCCGATGCGGTGCACGTAGTCCTCGGCGACCGAGGGCAAGTCGAAGTTGATCACGATCGGCAGTTGTTCGATGTCGATGCCACGGGCGGCGATGTCCGTGGCTACCAGCACGGTGACGCGGCCGCTCTTGAAGTCGCTCAAGGCGCGGGTGCGCGCGTTCTGGCTCTTGTTGCCGTGGATCGCGGCGCTGCGCAGGCCGGAGGCATTGAGGAAGGTCACCAGCTTGTCGGCGCCATGCTTGGTGCGGCTGAACACCAGCGACTGACGGCGGCTGTCGGCCGACAGCAGGTGCAGCAGCAGGTCGCGCTTGCGCGAGGTGTCGACCGGGTGCACCTGATGGCTGACCAGGGTGGTGACGGTATTCGGCGCCGAAACCGAGATCTCTTTCGGGTTGCGCATGAAATCCATCGCCAGCGCCTTGATCGCCGGTGCGAAGGTGGCCGAGAACAGCAGCGTCTGGCGCTTCTTCGGCAACGCGACGAGGATGCGCTTCAGTGCTGGCAGGAAGCCCATGTCGAGCATGCGGTCGGCTTCATCCAGGATCAGCGTTTCCACGCCGGACAGGTCCAGCGTGCGCTGCTGCATGTGGTCCATCAGCCGGCCGGGGGTGGCGATGACGATATCCACGCCGCGACGCAGCGCGTTGATCTGCGGGCCCATGCTGACGCCACCGAAGATGGTGGTGGCGCTGACCTGCATGTGCTTGCTGTAGTCGCGCAGGTTCTCGTGCACCTGGGCAGCGAGTTCACGGGTCGGGGTGAGCACCAGTGCGCGCGGACGGCGCGTCATGGTCTGGCCACTGGTGGACAGTTTCTGCAACAGCGGCAGTGCGAACGCGGCGGTCTTGCCGGTGCCGGTCTGGGCGGCGGCGAGCAGATCGTGACCTTCCAGTGCAGCCGGGATCGCGGCGGCCTGGATCGGGGTGGGCTGGGTGTAGCCGTAATCGGCAAGCGCACGCAGCAACGCGGGCGCAAGGCCCAGCGAATCGAAGGACATGTAACACTCCTGAGCAACCCGGAGTGTTCATACCGTGTTGCAGACTTGGGGGAAGGGGCGGCGGTGTGCCGCAGCAGTCAGAGCGACTGCGCCGGCAAGTATAGCCGATCTACGAGGGTCGTGCCCGTCTTGGTGGTGACGAGTCTGAACGGATGCATGCGCTCGCGCCGGATCATCCAGGTGAAGAAGCCATGCATCGTGGCCGGATAGCGGATGAATCCGATGCGTTCATGCCGTGATTTCGAATACGCACGCTGCGCAGGCGTTGCGTGTTCTGGCGGCATCGGGCATACGATGCAGCGACCTGTCGATTCTGAGGAGTAGCCGATGTCGTTGCTTGCACCCCTGCGTGAACTGGACACCACCCAGCGGCATACCGTGCTGGCAAGCTTCCTCGGCTGGACGCTGGATGCGTTCGACTACTTTCTGCTCACCTTCGTCATCGTCGCGGTGTCGAAGGAATTCGGCGTGGACAATGCCAAGGTCACTTATGGCCTGTTCCTGACTCTCGCAGCACGGCCGCTGGGTGCGCTGCTGTTTGGACGGCTGGCCGATCGTTACGGTCGGCGTCCGATCCTGATGCTGGATGTGGTCCTGTTCTCGCTGTTCGAGCTGGCCACCGCGTTCTCGACCTCGCTCACGATGCTGCTGGTGCTGCGCTTCCTGTTCGGTGTCGCGATGGGAGGCGAGTGGGGCATCGGTGCGTCGCTGGCGATGGAATCGATTCCGGCCAAGTCGCGTGGGCTGATTTCCGGCCTGCTGCAGAGCGGCTATCCCTGCGGCTTTTTCCTCGCCGCGCTGGCGAACTGGTTGTTGTTCGATCACATCGGCTGGCGTGGGCTGTTCGTGGTGGGCGCCGTGCCGGCGTTGCTGGTGCTGTACATCCGCCGCAGCGTGCCGGAGTCGCCAGTGTGGCAGAGCGGCCAGGCGCAACAGAAGAAGATCGGCGTGCTTGAATCCATGCGCGGTCACTGGAAGCTGGCGATCTACCTGATGCTGCTGATGGCGGCGTTCAACATGTTCAGCCATGGCTCGCAGGACATGTACCACACCTTCGAGGAAGTGAACCTGCATCTGGATACCAGCTCCGGTGCAGCCTTCATGCTGGTGGCGCTGCTCAATCTCGGCGCACTGGTCGGCGGCTTGTTCTTCGGTGGATTGTCGGAGCGGATCGGTCGGCGCAAGGCGATGATCATTGCCGCGCTGCTTGCGATCCCGGTGATTCCGTTATGGACCCATGGCGGCTCGTTGCTGCTGCTGGGCCTCGGTGCGTTCCTGATCCAGGTGATGGTGCAAGGTGCCTGGGGCGTGGTGCCGACGCACCTCAATGAACTGTCGCCCGCAAACGTGCGCGCCACCCTGCCGGGCTTTGCCTATCAGATGGGCAACCTGCTGGCAGCCGGCACGGCGACGGTGCAGACCTGGATCGCCCGTTGGCATGGCGGCGATTTTGCGTTCGCCATGTCGTTGTGGATCGCCGTGGTCGCGGTGATCCTGGCGCTGCTGGTGTGGTTGGGACCTGAGGCGCGCGGGCTGGATTTCGAGAAGGCGCGGCCATGAGCGGGATGCACTGATAGAATTGCGTCCTTTACTTCTTCGAGAGACAGGCAATGAAGGCTGGCAAGGACAAGGTCATCGCGATCCACTACACCCTGACGGTGGACGGCGAGAAGGTGGAAAGCTCGCACGATCGCGATGAACAGTTGTGGATCCTGCTTGGCCACGGCCAGCTGATTCCGGGCCTTGAAAAGGCGCTGGAAGACCGTGAGGCTGGCGAGACGCTGCAGGTCGAGGTGGCGGCTGCCGATGGTTACGGCGAGCGCCAGGAAGACCAGATCCAGCGCATGTCGAAGAAGTATTTCCCGCAGGCGAACCGCCTCAAGCCCGGCATGGTCACCGTGTTGAAGCTGAAGGATGGCGGTCAGCGTGCGGTGACCGTGCACAAGGTCGGCATGAGTGCGATCGACGTGGACCTGAACCACCCGATGGCCGGCAAGGCGCTGCATTTCGACGTGGCCATCGGCGACGTGCGCGACGCCACCGAGGAAGAGCTTCAGCACGGCCATGCCCACCCGCCGGGCGGTGCGGCCCACTGAGTCTCGGCCGCCATGGAGTGACATGACAACGGCGCCCTGGGGCGCCGTTGTTCGTTCATCCCTTCATCAGTTCCTGGAACAGGCTCAATCCAGCAGTCGCTTGCCGTACTCGAAATGATCCACCCAGTACGGTCCGTCGATATCGTCCAGCCGTACTGTGCCGCCACTGTTGGGTGCATGCACGAAACGGCCCTGGCCGACGTAGACGCCCACGTGGTCGATGCCGCTGTGATTGCCGAAAAACACCAGATCGCCACTGGCCAGTTCGGTCATGCGCTGGATCTTGCGGCCCTGCATGTCGGCCATCGCGCGCGAGCTGTGCGGCAGCAGGATGTCGGCTGCGTGACGGTAGATATAGTCGACCAGCCCACTGCAGTCGAAGCCGCTTTCCGGCGTGTTGCCACCCCACTTGTAAGGCGTGCCGACCAGCGCCATCGCACGGAACAGCACGTCGTTGGCTACCTGCGCATTGGCCGCCGAGGGTGCCTGCGGCGGCAGGTCGGCCAGGGCCGAATGCGAGGGCTTGTATGTGGGTTCATGGCGTCGCGGACCGCTGGCGCAGCCGGCCAGCAGGAGGATGGCGATGCCCAGCAGGGCGAGCGGACCACCGTAGCGCGGGCTGTTGGCTCGTTGCAGTGAATCCGCGGGCATGGGGTAACCTCGGCCTGGTTCGGGCTGAGGTTATCAAATCAACAAGTTGCAGGAAAGTCCTCAGGAATTGGTCGAGCGTGGCTGTGTTGCGGGAGCCGGCGCGTGCGGTGTCGATGGGGCTGCCGGCATCGGATCCAGGCTGAAATTGACCGGCACCTTGGCATAGCTCTCGATCGGCTTGCCGTTCTTCATGGCGGGATTGAAGTGCCACTGCATGGCGGCATCGCTGGCAGCCTTGATCAGGCTGGGGGCGGCCTGGGTCGCCGGGTCCACGCTGATCTCTCGCGGGGTGCCGTCGGCGCCGACCAGCACCTTGAGGATGACCGTGCCCTCCTGCTTGTTCTGGATGGCGTCCTGCGGGTAGCGCGGGGGAATCCGCGAGTTGAAGGTCGCGTTCTGGGTGGCGGTCACGCGATCGGGCTGGCTGGCGGCCTGCGCCATGCAGGCACCGCCAACCATCAAAAGGGTCAATCCGATGAAGCCGATGCGGCGGCGCAGGGCGCCGGGACGTTGACGCTGGATCATGCTGAGTCGCTCCTTCAGTTGTGGCTGGGCCAGCCAGGGAATGAGCACCGGCGTGGCATCCATGCCGGTGCTGTGCAGCAAGGTGTGTGCGTACTTCGCCTCGTCCTGCGGCGACTGGAGCAGGACGCGCTCGTCGCAGGCCAGCTCCTGGTCCAGCCGCAACCGCGGCAGTGCCAGCCACGCCAGCGGGTGGAACCACAGCAACGCCATGGCGAATTCGGCGAGCAGGCTCCACAGCGCGTCGCCCCGGCGCAGATGCATGAATTCGTGTTGCAGCACCAGTCGCTGTTCATCCGCGTCGAAGCGTTCGAGAAAGTCCGCCGGCAGCAAGACCAGGCTGCGTGGTGCCCACAGCACTGCCGGCCCGGCGGGATGCAGCCGCAGCCGATCCGATGCATGCGGAATGCCCGGCAGCATGTGCCGCATGGAGTCGGGAAGAGGGTGGCACTGTCGCAGCAACTGACTGTAGTGAATGGTCAGGCGCAGCAGGCAGCACAACGTGCCGGCTAGCCATAATGGCAATAGCCAGTGCGCCGGAAAGGTGACCGGCGCAACTGCGGCGATGGTTGCCGGTGTTGCAGAAAGCACCGGCAACGCTGGCGCGACGATCCAACCGGATGGCAACGCCGGCAGCCACGGGAGCATGGCCAGCAGCAGCGGCAGCAGCCACAGGGTGAATGCCGGACCGGCACCGAACAGCCGTCGCGCAGGCTTGCGTGCTGCCAGCACGAGTGCCAGCCCCAGGGTGACGTACAACAGCATGGTGAGCATTGTCAGCGCCCCTTCTTCTCGATGGAGTCGATCAGCTTGCGCAGTTCGGCGATGTCCCTGGCCGAAAGCTTCTCGTGCTGGCTGAAGTGCGCCAGCAGCGGTGCGACCTTGCCGCCGAACACGCGGTCGAGCAGGTTGCGGCTTTCCAGTCGTTGCCAGTCCTCGCGGTGCAATTGCGGCGAGTACAGATAGCGCCGGCCGTCCTTCTCGGCACTCACCGCCCCCTTGCCCAGCAGACGGTTGAGCAGGGTCTTGACGGTTTTCTCGTGCCAGCCTGTAGGCCCCAGCAGGGCGGCGACGATGTCTTCGGAGGTCTGCGGCGCTTTCTGCCACAGCACGTCCATCACCCGGCTTTCGGCATCGCTGATGGTGACTGGTGGATTGGGCATGGTTGCTCCCGTCGTGGATTACGTGTGTAGTCCGAATGAGATTACATGCGTAATTTATTCATTGCAAGTGGCCCGGAAGCCTGCTGCTGGCCCGGGCCGCTACAATCGGCGGATGAATGCTTCGCGCAGTGATGTGTTGATTCTTGGCGGCGGTGTCATTGGTCTGGCATGTGCGTTGTACCTGCTGAAGACGGGCGCCAGTGTGCGGGTGCTCGAACAGGGCACACCGGGCTGCGGCAGCTCGCATGGCAACTGCGGCACGATCACGCCAAGCCACGCGGCACCGCTGGCAATGCCGGGCATGATCGGCGTGGCCCTGCGTTCGATGCTGACGGCGGATGCACCGCTATATCTCAACCCGCGTTTCGACGGGCCGCGCCTGCGCTGGCTGCTGGGTTTTGCACGGCACTGCAACTGGCGTGACTTCGCCCGCGCCACCACGGCGCGCGCGGCGATCCTGCAGCGTTCCCGCCGGTTGCTGGCGGAACTCGTGCGCGACGAATCGCTGGACTGCGAATTCGTCGAGGAGGGCGATCTGTATGTTTATCGCACGGCACGGAAGCAGACGGCGGACGCGCGCGATCACGTCGCGGTGCTGGAGCGCCTCGGCATCGAGGTGCAGCGTCTGCATGGAGAACAGGTCGAGGCGATGGAGCCGGCATTGAAGCCCGGCGTGGTCGGCGGCCTGCTGCATCCCGGCGATGCAAGGTTGCGGCCGGACCGCTATGCAGCCGAACTGGCGCGTCGCGTGACCGAACTGGGTGGCGTGATCGAAACCGGCGCGAGGATCGAGCGCTTCAGCACCGACAACAATCGCATTACCCGGGTTCATGCTGGCAGCGCCGCGTTCGAGGCCGAGCGGATCGTGATGGCGCTCGGCGCGTGGTCGCCGTTGCTGGCCAAGGCACTCGATCTGCGCTTGCCGATGCAGCCGGGCAAGGGTTATTCGCTGACCTATGCGCGCCCCACGCTGGTGCCGCGCCATGCGCTGGTGTTGCGCGAGGCATCGGTCTGCGTCACCACCTGGAACAGCGGCTATCGGCTGGGCAGCACAATGGAGTTTTCCGGTTACGCCGAAGGGCTCAATCGCACGCGGCTTGACGCGCTGCGGCGCGGTGCGGCGAGTGGCCTGCGCGAGCCGGAGGGTCCGGAGTTGCTGGAGGAGTGGTGGGGCTGGCGGCCGATGAGCGTCGACGAGGTGCCGATCATCGGCCCCAGCGCGCGCTGGTCGAACCTGCTGCTGGCAACTGCGCATGGCATGCTCGGTGTCAGCATGTCGGCAGCCACAGGTGAACTGGTCGCCGCGATGATCGGTGGCGCGCCACCAGTGATCGATCCGGCTCCCTACTTGCCGGCACGTTTCGGACTGTAGACGGAATGACAATGAGCACGAGCAACTTCGATCTGCAGCGCGGCCGCGTGCCGCTGCTGATCAGCCTGCCGCATGACGGCAGCCATATTCCGGACCATATCGCCGCACGCATGCGTCCGGCGGCGCGACGTTCGCCGGATACCGACTGGCACGTGGGGAGACTGTACGAGCCATTGGCCAGTGCGCTGGGCGCCAGCGTGCTGAAGCCTCTGGCCTCACGCTACGTGATCGATCTGAACCGGCCTGCCGACGGTCATGCGCTGTACCCGGGGCAGCGCGAGACCGGTCTGGTTTCGACCATCGGCTTCGATGGTGAGCCGCTGTATCTGGAGGGTGTCTTGCCCGATGCCGCCGAAATTCAACAGCGGATAAACGACTACTGGCGACCGTATCACCAGGCTATTTCGCATGAACTTGCGAGACTGTGCGCCGAACATGGCCGGGCCGTGCTGTGGGAAGGCCATTCCATCCGGAGCCGGGTGCCGATGCTGTTCGATGGCCAGTTGCCGGACTTCAACCTCGGTACCGCGTCAGGGCAGAGCTGCGGTGCGTCGCTGCAGGGCCGATTGCAGAGCTGTCTGGAATCGCAATCGCGCTTCAGTTTTGCCGTGAACGGACGTTTCAAGGGTGGCTATATCACCCGTCATTTCGGCGCTCCCGATGCGGGTGTGCAGGCAGTGCAGCTGGAACTCGCGCAATGCAATTACATGGACGAGGAGAGCTTCGAGTACGACGGGAAAAAGGCAGCAACGGTACAAGAGCTGATTGAAAGGCTGCTGCGCATCAGTCTGGCATGACCGCATGTTTTTGCGGGTGAGATCACCGTGAAAGTGAAGTCAAGCCGCGACGTCGATGGCGACGTAAAAAACCTCCGTTTCGTTCAGTCTTGGTATTCCCTTTCTGCTGCTATTGTCATTCCCGTCGCGCCACCCGAGTTGCCGGGTTCCGGCCGGGTTCGCGATACCCAATGATCCGAGGCTCAAACATCATGATGCGTAAACTTGCGATCGCTTCCCTGCTCGCGGCGGGCGTGGCTCTTTCCGGTTCCGTGCTGGCTCAGGCTGCTGCTCCGCAGGCAGCGGCAGCATCCCAGCAGAGCGCTCCGGCCGCAGCTCCGGCCGATGCGATGAAGGCCGATGCGCCGAAGGCTGCCACAACCACGACTCACCACAAGAAGCAGCACAAGAGCAAGAAGGCTGCTGCTCCGGCCGCTGCCAGCACGGCAGGCTGATAGTTCGATCAGGCTGTTGTGAATCGAAACCCCGTCGGCCCAGCCGGCGGGGTTTTTCATGGGCGATCCGGAATCGCGATATGCAGCGCGGAGGTCAGGATGCCGACGACGGGAATGCCGCCACACACTTCAGCTCGATGGCGATCGGTGTCGGCAACGCGGTGATGCCCAGGGTAGTGCGGCAGGCGTCGACACCGGCGAAGTACTCCGCATAAAGCCGGTTGAAGGTCGCGAAATCCTGCTGCATGTCGGTGAGGAACACGGTGATGTCGACCAGGTCGGTCCAGGCTGCACCACTGGCTTCCAGCACCGCGCGCACGTTGGCGAAGACCTGCCGACATTGCGCCTCGAAGTCGTAGCCGACCAGCTGGCCGGCTGCATCATGCACGTTGCCGGGGATCAGGTTGCTGCCAGGCTGACGTGGGCCCACGCCGGACAGGAACAGCAGGTCGCCGACACGCCGAGCGTGCGGGTAGGCGCCGACCGGCGCCGGGGCCATGTCGGTGCGGATGATCCCACTCATGGCTGATACGCTGCCGGCAGTCGCATCAATCGCTGCAGGGCGTTTTCGTAGGCCGGCTCCAGCGCGGCGCGAGAGTCGACATGCATGTTCAGGTCGCTCATGTGGCCATTGTCGAGGCTGTAGCACCACGCATGCACCGCGAGCTTCTGGCCGCGTTCCCAGGCGTCCATCACCACCGTGGTGCGGCAGGTATTGGTCACCTGCTCGATCGCGTTGAGCTCACACAGGCGGGTGTTGCGCAGCGACATCAGGTCGAGTGAGGCGAGCAGCGAGGAATGCTTTTCCGCTACATCGCCAACATGCCGCAACCAGTTGTCGACCAGGCCGAGCCGGCGTTCGTCCAGCACCGCCTGGATACCACCGCAGCCGTAGTGCCCGACGATGATGATGTGCTCGACCTTGAGGATGTCCACCGCGAACTGGATCGCACTGAGGCAGTTGAGGTCACTGTGCGAGACCACGTTGGCCACATTGCGCTGCACGAAGATCTCGCCCGGCGGCAGGTCGACGATCTGGGTGGCCGGCACGCGTGAATCGGAACAGCCGATCCACAGATATTTCGGCGATTGCTGCTTTGCCAGTTGCTCGAAGAAATGCGGGTCTTCCGCATGCCTGGCAGCGGACCAGCGGCGGTTGCCATCGAGCAGTTCTTGCAGGGGACTGGTCACGGTTGGGTACTCATCGGTGAGGCTTGCGCCGCGGGGTGGATCAAAAGCATCTGATCAGGTAATACCTGATCAATAGCGGATACAGATGTTTTTCGGCTCGGTGAAAAAGTGCAGCGCATCACTGCCGCCCTCACGGCCAAGTCCGGATTGCTTGGCGCCACCGAACGGCGTGCGCAGGTCGCGCAGCAGCCAGCAGTTGATCCAGACGATGCCGAACTCGAGCTGGCCGGCGAGCCGGTGGGCACGTGAGAGATCAGCGGTCCACAGCGAAGCGGCGAGTCCGTAGCGACTGTCGTTGGCGATCGCCAGCGCTTCGGCCTCGTCCTCGAACGGGATCAGGCTGACCACTGGGCCGAAGATTTCCTGCTGGTTGGTCTGTGCGCAGGACGGCAGGCCCTCGATCACGGTGGGGGCGATGAACCAGCCGTCGGCGCAACGACCAGGCACGTTTATCGCGTGGCCACCGCACAATACGTGACCGCCTTCGGCACGCGCCTGCTCGATGCAGCCGAGCACCTTGTCGTAGTGCAGTCGGGAAACCATCGCGCCGAGGTCGCTGCGTGCATCATTCGGGTCGCCGACCTGCAGTGCTTGCACCTTCGCCAGGTAACGCTCGCGGAAAGCCTCGTAGATCGAGCGCTGCACCAGCAGGCGAGAGCCGCACAGGCAGATCTCGCCCTGGTTGGCGAAGCCCGAGCGCACGATAGTGTCCAGGTTGGCGTCGGAAAGATCGGCATCGGCAAACACGATGGCCGGATTCTTGCCGCCCATTTCCAGCGACACCTTCTTGAACTGTGTCGCCGCGGTGCGGGCGATCTGTGCACCGGTGGCGGTGCTGCCCGTGAAGGAAATCGCCTTCACTTGCGCGTGCTCCACGACCGCCTGGCCTGCTGTCGGGCCACGGCCGTGCACGATGTTCAGCACGCCGGGCGGAAAGCCGGCCTGGATACTCAATTCGCCAAGCAGGGCGGCGGTGCACGGAGTCACCTCCGAAGGCTTGGCCACCACCGTATTGCCGGCGGCAAGCGCCGGCGCGATCTTCCAGGTGAACAGGTACAGCGGCAGGTTCCACGGACTGATGCAGACGACCACGCCGAGCGGTTGCCGCAGCGTGTAGTTGATTGCACCCGTGTGCGATGCGCCGATGGCCATCGCGTGTGATTCGCTGCCCCAGGCCATGATCGCGGCGGCGAAATGGCGCAGGTTGCTGACCGCGCGCGGGATGTCGAGCCCCCGTGCAAGCGCCAGTGGCTTGCCGCTGTCGCGCGATTCCAGCGCGGCGAATTCTTCCAGCCGTGCCTCGATCAGATCGGCCAGTCGCTGCAGCAGGTGCGCACGTTGCTCGATCGGTGTATTCGCCCAGTCAGTGGCGGCGCGGGTCGCCGCTGCGACAGCGGCATCGACGTCGATCGCGACAGAGTCGGGGCACTGAGCCAATACGGTGCCAGTGGCCGGCTCATGCACGTCAAGCCACGCATCGTGCTGCGCCGCCTGCAGGCGACCGTCGATCAGATTGGCTAGGCGCTGGGTGGGCATCTGCTCAAGCTTAAAACCAGCGTGCCGCAAATGCACCGGACGCTGGCGTATGCGTCACGACGGGAGGCGACTTGCTGCTCAACTCAGCGCCCGTGTCCGCCCACCGTCCACGGCGATGCTGACCCCGTTGACGTAGGCTGCAGCGGGCGTGCACAGAAAGGCGATGACCGCGGCGATTTCGCTTGCTTCGCCAAAGCGACGGGCCGGTACGGTGGCCAGCATGCCGCGGGCGATCTCTTCCTGGCTGTGTCCGCTGGCGGCCGCCTGCGCGCTCAACAGTCCGTCGAGACGCTGGGTGCGGGTAAATCCCGGCAACACGTTGTTGACGGTGATGCCGTCGACGGCGAGTTCCGCAGACAGGGTCTTGGCCCAGCCGGCGACGGCGGCACGCACGGTGTTGGAAACGCCCAGACCGGCGATCGGTTCCTTCACCGAGGTGGAGATCACGTTGACGATACGGCCGTAGCCGCTGGCGCGCATGCCGGGCAGCAGCGCCTGCAGCAGGGTCTGGCCGGCGAGCAGGTGCTGGCGAAAGGCTGCCTCGAACGCATCCGGCGTCGCGGCATATGCGGGGCCGCCGGGCGGCCCGCCGGTGTTGTTGATCAGGATGTGCACCGGCTGCTTTGCGACGATGTCGGCGGCGATGGTCCGCAGGTTTGCGGTATCCAGCATGTCGACGCTGCGCCAGTCGTGCTGCTGGCCTGCATGAGTTCTCGGCAGATTTTCGGCGACCGCCTTCAGCGTGTCGGCCGAGCGCGCGAGCAGGGTGACGTGGGCGCCCAGCTCGGCCAGCTCGATCGCGCTGGCGCGGCCGATGCCCTGCGAGGCACCGCAGACCAGCGCATGGCGCCCACTCAGATCCAGTTGCATGGGATTCTCCGGTCAGGTTTCAGTGCAACAGCAGGCGCATTCCCAGCGCAGCGAGCCAGCATAGCCAGCCCAGCCATGGGCTGTAACGCCATACCCGTTGCCAGCGGTTGATGCCGGCATCCTCCAGGGCGGGGAGTGCCGTCGAGCGCAAGACATGCTGCAGGCGCACCCAGATGCGAAATGCCGTGGCCTGTCCCTGCTCCGGTTCGGCAATGATCTTCCATTGCTGCGGGTGGCGCTGGCGCAGCAGGGCGGCGAGCCGGAACTGGGCCGCGTAGGACAACACGAACAGGCCGATGCCGGCCGCCAGCAGCGCGAGGTACAAGGCGATCACTGGGAGCTGCCACTGGCGTGGCTGTCGCTGTCTTTGCTGCTTGTATCGCTGGTGGTGCTATTGCTCTTGACCCAGGGCAGTGGCAATGCCGTACGCAGGTCATTGAGCAGCCCGTCACCTTTCGGTGCCTTCTTGCAGATCGCGTTGTCGATGGCCTTGGCGTAGGTCTTGTTCATCATGCCGACCCACAACGTGCCGTCCGGGCCGTGCGGAATGCTGAAACTGCCTGCCGAATTCATCTGCAGGGTCGCTGCGGTCGTCGTGTTGGAGGCTGATGCAGGCGACTGTTCCCAGTAGGTCTTGCCCGACTGCTGGGCGGCGGAGCTGTAGACCAGCATGTAGCGCGCCTTGTCGCTGTCGATTTTGGCACTGCCGAAGGCGCCGGTCGTCTCGTCGCTCCAGCCCATGTGTTCGCACAACTCGATGTCGTCCGTGTGGATCGGCTGGAACCCGTCGTCCAGCAACACGACGGTGGGTGCGAACAGGTAGCTGGCATGCAGCCAGCGACCGTTCAATTCCGATTTCAGCGCCACCCGGTAGGGCAGCTTGACGCCGGTCGGCAGACGGAACGCGACGAAATAACTGTGCGTGCCGTTGAGGTTGGCGACCATGCTGCCGCTGCCAAGGGCGAACTTCTGCGGCTGCCACGGCAGCATGCCGCTGTAGGAGAAATCGGCATAGCTGCTGCAGCACGGCGAAGCCTGCTGCAATTGCTGCTTGGCCGTTTTGAGGGCGTCGGCAGAATCTTCCGTCGGAGCACGCAGGTTCGGCGGAATCAGGACCTTGGCGCTATGGCAGCCAGCCAGCAGCACGGTGAAGGTCAATGCGGCGGCGATGGCGATAAAACGATGCGACATGACAGGGAGAGTACTCAGAATTCGGCCGTTCCGGCCGCGCGTGGGTAGGGGATGGCGTCGCGGATGTTGGACAGGCCGCAGACGTAGACGAGCAGGCGCTCGAAGCCGAGGCCAAAGCCGGCATGAGGGACCGTGCCATAACGGCGCAGGTCGCGGTACCAGCCATAAGTCACGGGATCGAGGTTGAACTGGGCCATGCGGCGGTCGAGGTAATCCAGCCGTTCCTCGCGCTGCGCGCCGCCGATGATTTCGCCGATGCCCGGCGCCAGCACGTCCATCGCAGCCACGGTTTTTCCATCATCGTTCAAGCGCATGTAGAACGCCTTGATCGCCTCGGGGTAGTTCATTACGACCACGGGACGGCCAATATGTTTCTCGGCCAGATAACGTTCGTGTTCGGTCTGCAGGTCGATGCCCCAGGCGACCGGGTAATCGAACTTCTGCCCGGACTTCTGCAGGATCGTGATCGCGTCGGTGTAGTCGATGCGCTCGAACGGCTGGCTGATGAAGGCCTCCAGGCGGCTGATCGCATCCGGCTGCACGCGCTCGGCGAAGAACGCCATGTCGTCGGCGCACTCGTCCAGCACGGCCTTGAAGATGGCCTTGAGGAACGCCTCGGCGCAATCCGCATTGGCGGTGAGGTCTGCGAACGCGATTTCCGGCTCGACCATCCAGAATTCGGCCAGATGGCGCGGCGTGTTGGAGTTCTCTGCGCGGAAGGTCGGACCGAACGTGTAGACCTTGCTCATCGCCAGGCAATACGCCTCGACGTTGAGCTGGCCGGACACGGTGAGGAACGCCTCGCGGCCGAAGAAATCCTTGCGGAAGTCGATCTTGCCCTTGTCGTCGCGCGGCAGGTTGGCCAGATCCAGCGTGGACAGGCGGAACATGTCGCCGGCACCCTCGGCGTCCGAGGTGGTGATGATCGGCGTGTTGATCCAGAAGAAGCCCTGCTCGGTGAGATGGCGGTGGATCGCCATCATCATCGTGTGGCGCACGCGGGTCACGGCGCCGAACAAGTTGGTGCGCGGACGCAGGTGGGCGACTTCGCGCAGGAACTCCATCGAGTGCTGCTTGGGCTGGATCGGGTAGGTTTCCGGATCGTCGACCAGGCCGGTGACGATCACCTCGTCCGCCTGCAGCTCGAAGCTCTGGCCCTTGCCTTGCGACGGCACCAGGGTGCCCGAGACGATCACGCCGGCACCGGCAGTGAGATGCAGCACTTCGCTGTGGTAGTTGCCCAGCGTGGCCGGCACCACCGCCTGGATCGGGTCGAAGCAGGAGCCGTCGGTGACATTGACGAAGGACAGGCCAGCCTTGGAGTCGCGGCGCGTGCGCACCCAGCCGCGCACGGTCACCGTGCTGCCGGCTTCGATCTTGCCGGATAAAGCCTGCTTGACGCTTGCCACTGCCATGAATTGAAACTCCTGCTGGAGCGCCGCATATCGACGCATGAGTCGTTGATGAAGGACGCGCGCCGCACGAAATACGCGCGCAAGACCTGCATGATAATGTAGCTGTTGCCCGGGCCGCGACTTTCCGGGCTCTTACTGAGGTTGGATCCACCCGTCATGAGCATCAGCATCACCGTCGCCGCGAACGAACGCATGCGCCATTTCCTGGCAGCCACTCCGGGAGCGGCCGGCGTGCGGTTCGGCGTCAAGCGCACCGGCTGCTCCGGGTTCGCCTATGTGGTGGATCTGGCCGAGTCAGTCGGCGAGGGCGATCAGCTGGTCGATGTGGATGGCGTGCCGCTGATCGTCAACGAGAAGAGCATGGCGATGGTCGAGGGCACGGTGATCGACTTCCAGCGCCAGGGGCTCAACGCCAGCTTCGTGTTCCACAATCCCAATGCCACCGGCGAATGCGGTTGCGGCGAGAGTTTCACGGTCGGCTGAGCTCTTAGTTTTCAGTTACTTGCGCGAAACCCCTGCGACATCCTACAATTCCGCTTCTGTCCATGCCCGAAAGGTGCGGACGGAATACTTGCCTCACCGCATCGGCGGGAGGCTGCTAGGCCGCAAGGCCGCATCCACAAGGAGTCAAACCACAATGACCCTGCGTCATTACGAAGTTGTGTTCATGGTCCACCCTGACCAGAGCGAGCAGGTCCCGGCGATGCTCGAGCGCTACAAGGCGCTGATCGAGACCGACGGCGGCAAGATCCACCGCCTGGAAGACTGGGGTCGTCGTCAGCTGGCCTATCCGATCGTGAACCTGGCCAAGGCACATTACGTGCTGCTCAACATCGAAGTGAGCCAGAACGCGCTGAACGAGCTGGAGTCGGGTTTCCGCTTCAACGACGCCGTGCTGCGTCATCTCGTCATCAAGCGTGACGCCGCCGACACCGAGCCGTCCTTCATCCTGAAGTCGAAGGAAAAGGACGATGCCAAGTCTTCGCGTCGCCGCGACGACGAGGGTGAGGGCGAAGGCCGCGGCCGTGACCGCGATGACCGCGACAACGATCGCGACAGCGACGACTGATAGGAATCCAGACCATGTCCAAGTTTTTCCGCCGCCGCAAGTTCTGCCGCTTCACTGCCGAAGACGTGAAGGAGATCGACTACAAGGATCTCAACACCCTGCGTCAGTACGTCACCGAGAACGGCAAGATCGTGCCGAGCCGCATCACCGGTACCAAGGCGCGTTACCAGCGCCAGCTGGCCACCGCGATCAAGCGTGCACGCTTCCTCTCGCTGCTGCCGTACACCGACAACCACGACGTCTGATCGTGACTGACCGCAGCCTGGTGCTGCGGTCAGTGGTTTCGCCCGGCCTGGCCGGGCGTCACTTCAGGCACCCTTCGGACAACCGTCCTCTGGCTGCGTCGGGCCACACCGGCGCTAACGAAAAGGAAGCATCATGGAACTCATTCTTCTGCAGAAAGTCCGCAACCTCGGCAACCTTGGCGACAAGGTCAATGTGAAGCCGGGTTACGGTCGCAATTTCCTCCTGCCGCAGGGCAAGGCCGTGCGCGTCAATGCCGCCAACCTGGCTGCGTTCGAGCAGCGTCGTGCCGAATACGAAGCCAAGGCCAACACCTTGCTGGCCGACGCCGAGTCGCGCAAGGCGAAGCTGGCCGACGCGGCGGTGACCATCTCCGCGCACGCCAGCGCCGAGGGCAAGCTGTTCGGTTCGGTCGGTCCGCGTGACATCGCCGAAGCGCTGGCGGCTGCCGGTCACACCGTCCACAAGGGCGAAGTGATCCTGGGCGAAGGCCCGCTGCGCCACACCGGCGAGTTCGAGGTGGCGATCCACCTGCACGCCGACGTGCACACCAGCGTCAAGGTGATCGTGGTCGGCGACAAGGACTGAGCAAGCGACACACCATCACGTGATGGAAACCGACGGGCGCCGCGAGGCGCCCGTTTGTTTTTGACCGCGGCAACGCAAAACCCAGGACGGCAACACGTGTGGCTGCCAGTCTTATCCCCATCAACGCACAGCTTATCCACAGACTTATTGTCTCGACGGGTGAGACGCCGCCGCGCATGATGGTCGGCGTGGCCACCCACGGGATGTCGGTGCATCGCGTACCGGTCGTGGGTCATTCTCCAGAGGTAAGTCGATGTCCTTCGTGCCCGAACGCAAACCTTCGTCCTCGGCCATCGAGGCGCTGCGGGTACCGCCGCACTCCATCGACGCCGAGCAGGCGGTGCTCGGTGGCCTGATGCTGGCGCCGGATGCACTGGACAAGGTGGCCGACCGGCTGGCCGAACAGGACTTCTACCGCAAGGATCATCGCCTGATCTGGCGCGCGATCAACGAGCTGGCCAACAAGGGCATGCCGTGCGACGCAGTGACCCTGGGCGACTGGTTCGAGAGCAACGGTCTGGCCGAGATGGTCGGCGGTGCCAGTTACCTGATCGAGCTGGCCAACAGTACGCCGAGCGCGGCGAACATCGCCGCGTATGCGGAAATCGTGCGCGAGAAGTCGGTGATGCGTCAGCTGATCGATGCCGGCACCTCGATCACCGAGGATGGTTACCGGCCGGAAGGCAAGAGTGTGCAGGAGGTGCTGGAAAGCGCCGAGCAGCGCGTGTTCCACATCGCCGAATCCGGTGCGCGTGGCAAGAAGGATTCGGTCTCGATGCGCGAGGCGGTGAAGGATGCGTTTCGCCTGCTGCACGAGCGTTACCAGAATCGTGGCCAGCTCACCGGCATCACCACCGGCTTCACCGACCTGGACAACCTGACTTCCGGCCTGCAGCCGTCGGACTTGATCATCGTGGCGGCGCGTCCATCAATGGGCAAGACCGCGTTCGCACTGAACATCGCCGAGACCGCCGCGATCCGCAGCAAGAAGGCGGTGGTGGTGTTCTCGATGGAAATGTCCGCCTCGCAGCTGGCGTTCCGCCTGATTTCCTCGGTCGGACGCATCCACCAGCAGCACCTGCGCAACGGCGACCTGCAGGAAGAGGATTGGCCGCGTGTCTCCAACGCCATCTCGATCCTGTCCGAGGCGAAGATCTTCATCGACGACACGCCAAGCCTGTCCCCGGTGGAGCTGCGCTCGCGCTCGCGCCGGCTGCACCGTGAACATGGTGGCCTGGGCCTGATCGTGATCGATTACCTGCAGTTGATGCAGGTGCCCGGCAACAAGGAGAATCGCGCCACCGAAATTTCAGAAATTTCGCGTTCACTCAAGGGCCTCGCCAAGGAGTTGAACGTGCCGGTGATCGCCCTTTCGCAGTTGAACCGCTCGCTGGAACAGCGTGCCGACAAGCGTCCGATGATGTCCGACCTGCGCGAATCCGGCGCGATCGAGCAGGATGCCGACGTGATCATGTTCATCTACCGCGACGACTACTACAACAAGGAATCGCCGGACAAGGGCATGGCCGAGATCATCATCGGCAAGCAGCGTAACGGCCCCACCGATACCTGCAAGCTGACCTTCCTCGGCCACTACACCAAGTTCGAGAACTACGCGCCGGATTCCTTCGTCGGGTCGTTCGATTGATGCAGGGTTTGCGTCCACGATGAGTCGCACCACCGTCGCCACCATCCATCTCGGTGCGCTGCGCCACAACCTGGTGCGGCTGAAGGCGCTCGCTGCGCCGGCAAAGGTGATGGCCGTGGTCAAGGCGGATGCCTACGGCCACGGACTGGAGCGGGTTGCCCGCGCGCTCGATGACGAGGCCGAGGCGTTTGCGGTGGCCGCGCTCGGCGATGGCCTGCGTCTGCGTGCGGCCGGGCACCGACAGCGCATCGTGGTGCTGTCCGGCCCGGACAATGCCAGCGATCTGGTCGAGATGCAGCGACTGCAACTGGATGCGGCGATTCATCACGAGGCGCAGTTGCAATGGCTGGCGCAGGCCTCGCCGACGCGAGGTCGTCTGCGTGTCTGGCTGAAGGTCGACAGCGGCATGCATCGACTGGGCTTTGCACCGGAGCGCGTGACTGACGTGCATGCGCGGCTTGCCGCGATGCCTGGCATCGATCCCGAGATCGGCCTGCTCACGCATTTTTCCGAATCCGAAGTGTTCGAAGGTACGCAGACGGCAGAGCAGATCGCCTGCTTTGTCGAGGCGACCAAGACGTTCAGCGGCCCGCGTTCGCTGTCCAACTCCGCCGCCGTGCTCGGCTGGCCGGATGCACGCGGCGACTGGGTGCGCACCGGTGGCCTGCTTTACGGTCTGTCGGTGGTCGAAGGGAAAAGCGGTACCGACTTCGGCTTTCGTCCAGCAATGACGCTGGGCACGCGGTTGATCGCGATCAACCGGATCGGCAAGGGCGAGCGCATCGGCTACAACGGCATATGGACCTGTCCGGAAGACATGCTGGTCGGCGTGGCTGCAGTCGGTTACGGCGATGGCTATCCGCGCAGTGCGGCAGCCGGCACGCCGGTACTGGTCGGCGAGCAGCGCGTGGCGTTGATCGGTCGCGTCTCGATGGACCTGATCACGCTGGACCTGCGCGATGCGCCACAGGCGAAGGTGGGTGACCGCGTCACCCTGTGGGGGCCGCAGTTGCCGGTGGAAATCATCGCCGCGCAAGCCGGCACGATCTCCTATGACCTCACCTGCGGCATGACCCGCCGTGTGCTGTTCGTCGAAGACGAAAGCTGACAGCATCCGACGCCACGGCGTCTCGTGGTTTGCGATGAGCGCAAGCTAAGCTGCCTGCATCATTACCATCCAGCCGGGAACCCGCATGGCCAAAGCCAAGACCGCCTACGTCTGCACCGAGTGCGGCGCCGAGCACAGCAAGTGGCAGGGCCAGTGCGTCGAGTGCGGGGTGTGGAACACGCTCAGCGCGATCGTGCTGACGCCGGCGTCGGCAGCGGTGTCGTCGGTCGGTGCGCAGCGTTCCAGCTATGCCGGCAGCGCCGCCGGCGCGACACGCATCACGCCGCTGACCGAGGTGGCGTTGACTACCGAGGCGCGCACCCTGACTGGCATCGGTGAGCTGGATCGGGTACTCGGTGGTGGACTGGTGCAAGGCTCGGTGGTGCTGATCGGTGGCGATCCCGGCATCGGCAAGTCGACCCTGTTGCTGCAGATGCTTGGCACGCTGGGGACGCATCTGCCCAGCGTCTATGTCACCGGCGAGGAGTCGCTGTCGCAGGTGGCATCGCGAGCGCAACGGCTGGGCCTGCCGCTGGAGCCGCTGCAAGCGCTGGCGGAAACCTGCATCGAACGCATCCTCGAACAGGCGATGGCCTCGCGGCCGCGCGTGCTGGTGATCGATTCGATCCAGACGATCTGGACCGAGTTGCTCACCGCGGCGCCCGGTTCGGTGAGCCAGGTGCGCGAATCCGCCGCCAAGCTCACCCGTTTTGCAAAGGAAACCGGCACGTCGGTGTTCCTGGTCGGTCATGTCACCAAGGAAGGCGGCATAGCCGGTCCGCGGGTGCTTGAGCACATGGTCGATGCGGTGCTGTATTTCGAGGGCGAGTCGGGCAGCCGCTTCCGCATCCTGCGTGCGTTCAAGAACCGCTTCGGCGCGGTGAACGAGCTGGGCGTGTTCGCGATGTCCGACAAGGGCCTGCGCGAAGTGCCGAATCCGTCGGCGATCTTCCTGTCCTCGCACAGCGGGCCGACCTCGGGCAGTGCAGTGATGGTGACGCGCGAAGGCACACGTCCGCTGCTGGTCGAAGTGCAGGCGCTGGTGGATCAGTCCTCGCTGGGCAATCCGCGCCGCGTCACCCTGGGGCTGGAACAGAACCGGCTGGCCATGTTGCTGGCCGTGCTGCATCGGCATGGTGGCGTGGCGGCGTATGACCAGGACGTATTCGTCAACGTGGTCGGCGGCATCCGCGTGCAGGAGACGGCGGTCGACCTGCCGGTGCTGCTGGCTGTGCTGTCGTCGTTGCGCGACCGGCCATTGCCGGAACACACCGTCGCGTTCGGCGAAGTCGGCCTGTCGGGCGAAATCCGCCCGGTACCGAATGGCGAGGAACGCCTGAAGGAGGCCGCGCATCATGGCTTCCGCCGCGCGATCGTGCCGAAGGCGAATGCGCCGAAGAAGGGCAGGGTCGGCGAGATGGAAGTGATCGGCGTGGAGCGATTGGGCGAAGCGATCGACGCCTGCCGCTGAATACCTGCGTGGTGCTCAACCGACCGGGCGATGCAGGATCAGCTCCAGCACGAACTTCGAGCCGAAGAAGGCCAGCACTAGAGTGGCCATGCCGATCAGCGTGAGGTTGACCGCGCGCTGTCCGCGCCAGCCATGCCGCCAGCGGCCATACAGCAGGACGCCGAACACCAGCCATGCCACGATCGACAGAATCGTCTTGTGTGCCAGGTGCTGGCTGAACAGGTTGTCGACGAACAGCGCGCCGGTGAGCAGGGTCAGCGTCAGCAGCAGAAAGCCCGCGCCAATCAGCCGGAACAGCAGCGTCTCGGTCAACGTCAACGGCGGCAGCGCACGCATCCAGGGACCGAATTGGCGATGGCGCAACGCGCGATCCTGCACGGCGAGCAGAATCGCCAGCGCGGTCGCGATCGACAGCACGCTGAACGCGATCAGCGCCACCGTGACATGCAGCTTGATCTGCCAGCCCATCGCCAGCGGTAGCGTCGGTGGCGCGAGGAAACTGTCCACGGCAACCAGCAAGGCGGTCAGTGGAAACACGATCACACCGAGCGCGGCGACCGGGCGCGAGAGATTCACCAGCAGGGTCAGCGCCGAGACCACGAAGGCGACCAGCGACAGCGCAGCGAAGAAGTGCAGGTCCAGTGCGCCGCGATGCATGCCGAGCAGGATGCCGGCGTGGATCAGCACCGCGCCACCGGCGAGGCCCAGCGCCAGCCGGTTCAGCGGCTGGCCGCCGCTCAGCAGCGGCCGCGCCAACCCTGCGGCAGCGGCGAGATAGAGCACGATGGCGAGCAGGGCGAAGACGTGGATGACCATAGCCTTGAAGTGTCGCACAGGCTCCGTTGGGCGTGCATGCGGAGTGCGGCGATCCGTCCGCTATAATCACGGACTTTCCTGTTTGCCGGTTCCGCCATGTTCGAGTCGCTCAGCCAACGCCTTTCCACCACCGTCAATCGCCTGCGCGGCCGCGGCCGGCTGACCGAGGAGAACATCCGCGAGTCGTTGCGCGAAGTGCGCATCGCACTGCTGGAGGCCGACGTCGCGTTGCCTGTGGTGCAGGCGCTGATCCAGCGGATCAAGGTGCGCGCGGTTGGCCAGGATGTGATGAAGAGCCTGTCGCCGGGTCAGGCGCTGGTGAAGGTGGTCAGCGACGAACTGACCGTGGTGATGGGCACCGCCAACACCGAACTGAATCTGGCCCAGACACCGCCGGCGGTGGTGCTGATGGCGGGCCTGCAGGGTGCCGGCAAGACCACCACGGTGGCCAAGCTGGCGCGACTGCTGACCGAGCGCAAGAAGAAAAAGGTGATGGTGGTCAGCTGCGACGTCTATCGTCCGGCCGCGATCGAGCAACTGCGCACGCTGGCCGAACAGGTCGGGGTGAAGTTCTTCCCGTCCGAGGCGGGCCAGGATCCGGTCGCCATCGCGAAGGCTGCAGTGGCTGCGGCCCGTCGCGAAGTGGTCGACGTGTTGATCGTCGATACCGCTGGCCGACTACACGTGGACGAGGCAATGATGGCCGAGATCAAGGCGTTGCATGCCGCGATCACGCCGGTCGAAACGCTGTTCGTGGTCGACTCGATGACTGGCCAGGACGCCGCCAACACGGCCAAGGCGTTCAGCGAGGCGCTGCCGCTGACTGGCGTGATCCTGACCAAGACCGACGGCGATGCTCGCGGCGGTGCCGCATTGTCGGTGCGTTATGTCACGGGAAAGCCGATCAAGTTCCTCGGTGCCGGCGAGAAGACCGATGCACTGGAGCCGTTCCATCCGGATCGCCTGGCGCAGCGCATCCTCGGCATGGGCGATGTGCTGTCACTGGTCGAGGAAGTCGAGCGCAAGGTCGACCAGGAGAAGGCGCAGAAGCTGGCCCAGAAGGTGATGAAGGGCAAGCGTTTCGACCTGAACGACATGAAGGATCAGCTCGAGCAGATGAGCAACATGGGCGGTCTGGCTGGCCTGATGGACAAGCTGCCGGGTGTGGGCAACCTGCCGGACAGCGTCAAGTCCAAGGTCAACGACGGCGAGATGAGCCGGATGGTCGCGATCATCAATTCGATGACCAAGAAGGAACGCCGCCATCCCGATCTGCTGAACGGTTCGCGCCGGGCCCGTGTGGCGCGCGGTTCAGGTACCCAGCCGGCCGACGTCAACCGCCTGTTGAAGCAGTACATGCAGATGGAAAAGATGATGTCCAAGCTGTCCAAGGGTGGTAGCAAGGGCCTGATGCGGCAGATGCGCGGTGCGATGAAGGGCATGGGCGGGATGGGTGGCATGGGCAGTTTGCCGCCGCCACGCTGATCGATCCGGGCATGGTGGCCTGAAAATAGGGAAAGCGTGCTTCAAGAAGTGGCCGCCATGGCCCTCGAAACCCCATTCCCTATTCCCTTTTCGCGAAAAACCGCTAAAATGCCCCGTTTACCGCGCACGCCTCTCGTGTGCCTGCCGCTCATTCGGCAATTCTGGAGCTTAGTTATGGTCAAGATTCGTCTTTCGCGCGGTGGCGCCAAGGGCCGTCCGTTCTACCACGTCGTTGTGACCGATCAGCGCAACAAGCGCGACGGCCGCAACATCGAGAACATCGGTTACTACAACCCGGTTGCGTCGGGCAAGGACAAGCGCCTCGAGCTGAACGTCGAGCGCGTGAAGGAATGGGTAAGCAAAGGCGCCCAGCTGACCGACAAGGTCGCCGCCCTGGTCAAGGAAGCCGGCAAGCAGCAGGCTGCCTGAGCACTATCGCGTGAGTGATGTGGCAGCCAGCCGACGCGTCCTGATCGGGCGCATCGTCGGGCTGTACGGTGTGCAGGGCTGGCTCAAGATCGAATCCTGGGCTGAGCCGCGCATGCGGATCTTCGACTACCAGCCGTGGCTGCTCACTGCAGCGCCGGGTGTGGAGACGCAGATCTCGGGAGTGAAAGGTCGTGCACAGGGCAAGGGCATGGTGGCCCAATTGCCCGGAGTGGACGACCGGGAACAGGCGGCAGCGCTGATCGGCCAAGACATCTATGTCACCCGTGACCAGTTGCCCCCTCCCGCGAAGGATGAGTATTACTGGGTCGATCTCGAAGGAGTTGAGGTCGTCACCACGGAAGACGTGAAGCTGGGGCGGGTCAGTCACCTGTTCGCCACCGGTGCCAACGACGTCGTGGTAGTGAGGGACGGCGAGCGCGAGCGGCTGATTCCTTTCATCCAGGGCTCGTATGTGCGTTCGGTGGACTTGTCCGCAGGGCGCATGGTGGTGGACTGGGATCCTGAATTCTGACGTTGCATCGCATCGCGACAAAGGGTTGAGGATTCATGCGCATCGACGTAGTCACCTTGTTTCCGGACTTCGTGCGCCAGTGTGCTGCCATCGGTGTGGTGGGACGCGCGCAGCAACGCGAGTTGCTGCAGGTGGAAACCTGGAATCCGCGCGACTACGCCACTGACAAGCATCGCACCGTGGACGCGAGCTCGTATGGCGGCGGCCCCGGCATGGTGATGATGATCGAGCCGTTGCGCACGACCCTGGCGGTCATGCGTGATGCTGCACCGGAGCCGGTGCATCTGATTTATCTCAGTCCGCAGGGAGCGCGGCTGACGCAGGGACGGGTGAAGGCGCTGGCGAAACAGCCACGCATTGCTCTGCTCTGCGGGCGTTACGAAGGTGTGGACGAGCGTCTGCTGGCGCACGAGGTCGACGAGGAGCTTTCCATCGGCGATTATGTGCTTTCCGGCGGTGAGTTGGCCGCTGCGGTAATCATCGACGCGGTGGGTCGCTTGCAGGACGGTGCGTTGAACGACGTGCAGTCGGCCGAGCAGGATTCATTCTCGGATGGCCTGCTGGATTGCCCGCACTATGCGAAACCGGTGCACGATGCGCTGGGTTCCGTGCCGGAGGTGTTGCTGTCCGGTGACCATGCGGCGATTGCCCGCTGGCGCCTCAAGCAATCGCTGGGACGGACCTGGTTGCGCCGCCCGGAGTTGTTGTCACAGCGTGCGCTGGATGCCACATCCCGTGCATTGCTGGATGAATTCCGCCGCGAACATGCTTCAAAAGAGCTGATGCGGCAAAACGATGCGGTCGAGTGACGGCCGCAGCTCTTGATTGACATCGATTTACGTGAACCGAACAGGTGCGCCATGAACAAGATCATTGAACAGTTCGAATCCGAGCAGATCACCCGCCAGTTGCCGGAATTCAGCCCCGGCGACACCGTGGTGGTCAACGTGAAGGTAAAGGAAGGCAACCGCGAGCGCGTACAGGCGTTCGAGGGCATTGTCGTCGCCAAGCGTAGCCGCGGCCTGCACTCGGCCTTCACCGTGCGCAAGATCTCGCACGGCACCGGCGTGGAGCGCGTGTTCCAGGCGCACAGCGCCGCGATCGACTCGCTGACGGTGAAGCGCAAGGGCAAGGTGCGTGGCGCCAAGCTGTATTACCTGCGTGGTCTGGAAGGCAAGGCTGCGCGCATCAAGGAAGACGTCGCCGCCGCTGCCGCCGCCAAGGCCAGCGCCAAGGCTGCCGCCGCCGCCGAGTAATCCTCGCTGCGACAATCGCGACATGAAGAAGCCCGCGGAGCAATCCGCGGGCTTCTTGCTTGCTGTCAGTCTCCTGGCAACGGGATGCAACGGGGTCCGGCAGATCCCCGTTGCTTACTCCAGTCGCATCGGCTGCTGCAGGAAATTGCCCTGCACGAAGTCCACGCCGCAGGCGAACAGCAGCGACGTACTGGTGGCATCCTCGACCCATTCGGCGATGGTCTGACGCTTGAGCTCCTTCGCCTGCTGACAGATCTCGGTGATCTTCTTCTGGCTTTCCGGATGCTGCGGCAGTTCGGCCATGTAGCTGCGGTCGATCTTGAGATAGTCGGCATCGATGTGGCTAAGCACCTGGAACGAGTTCAGGCCTGAGCCGAACTGTTCCAGGGCAAAGCGGCCACCCAGTTTTTTCCAGCCGTTGACGAATTCCTGGGCCGGGCGCAGCAGGGTCATCACCTTGCTCTCGGTCATCTCCAGCACGAGCTGGCCGCGCTTCAACGCCGCCTTCCTCAGTCGATCGCCCAGCCAGGGAAGCAGGGTGTCGTCCTGCAGCGAGGCGGCGGTGAGCTTGATGAATAGCGTGGTCTGCTGGCCCTGGTTTTCGCGTGCCTGCAGCGCACTGATGGCAC
The DNA here is from genome assembly GCF_002001045.1 of Rhodanobacter sp. C01. Classification (GTDB taxonomy): domain Bacteria; phylum Pseudomonadota; class Gammaproteobacteria; order Xanthomonadales; family Rhodanobacteraceae; genus Rhodanobacter. The sequence continues at coordinate 214,606 of NZ_MUNR01000006.1, forward strand.
GGTTGAGCACCCAGCGGTCAATCGCACCGGTGAGGTTGTGCTTTTCGGCGATCGGCATGAAGAAACCGGGGAGCACCTCGCCCTGCGGGCCGTTCAGGCGCAGCAGGATTTCCGAATAGTCGCCCTCGGCGTCCTGCAGGCTGATGGTCTGCTGGTGATAGAGCACGAAGTCGTCCTGGGTCAGGGCCTTTTGCAGCAAGTCCAGCCAGTAGCGGTCACGCTCCTCATCGGCCTTTTCGCGTGCAGCGGGATCGTGCAGTTCCATCTTGCTGCCGCCCAGGCTTTGCGCGGTACGCAGGGCCTGGCTGGCCTGGTTGAGCAGCAGCTCGGTGTTGGCGTTCTTCTCGCCGATCAGGCTGCCACCGATGCTGGCGGTGACCGTGATCGAACGCGTGCCGGCATCGAAGATCTCGTTGCTGATGCTGTGCTGAAGCTTGGTGATCCATTCCCGGATCAGTTCGTCGGAGCGCGAGTCCAGCACCACACCCAAGGTGTGCTCGGCGAGCATGCCGGCAACATCGTCGCTGCCAAGCAGCATGCGGATGCGATCGGCAAAGCCGGCAAGCAGCTCGTCGGCCTTGCCCAGGCCGATGCCGGCCACGATCGCGGCCCAGTTGTCCGGTTCGATCAGCAGCAGAGCCTGCCCCTTCTTGCCCTTGGCCGCCGCGGCGACGGCGTCGTCGACACTGGTCAGCATGCGGGCGCGGTTGAACAGGCCGGTGACCGGGTCGCGCTGCAGTTGCTCCAGCACGGCCTGATCGACCTGCTGACGGCGGAACACGATCTGCAGGCAGGGCTCGCTCTCGAACGTGGCGGGCGCAAATTCTACGGTGGCGTCGAACGCGCTGCCGTCAGCCCGGCGTGCGTGCAGGCTGAGCTGGGAGGGCAGCTTTTCCTGCCGTGCATGCCCCCTGAGCAGGGTCTTGAACTCGTCCGCATTGGCCGAGTCGATCATGTCCAGCACGGGCAGCCCGAGCAGGTCATCGAAGCTGTCGTAGCCGAAGGTTTCCAGATAGGCATGGTTGGCGCGCACATGCATGCCTTCGTGCACGTAGGCGATGGCATCGGTGGAGGAGTCCAGCAGGGCGTCGCAGCGGCGCTCGGACTCGCGCAGCGATGTCTCCAGCCGGCGCACCTGGCGGCGTGTCTGCAGCGAATCGAATTCGCGTTGCAGCACCGCGATCAGCTGCTTCGGCTGGTTGCGTGAAGCCACGCCATGGACGCCATGCACGAACAGGTCCGCAATGACCTGGTTGTCGAAGTTGTTGACCAGGCCAAGCAGCGAATAGTCGCGACCATACGCATCGAGCACTTTCACCGCCTCGGCCTGGCCAAGGGTGGTAGTTGCCGGGTCGAACATCACCACGTCCGGTTCCAGTTCGTTCACCGCGGACTGCAGCTGCTCGACATTGGTGGCACGGGCCGGTCGTACGGCAATGCCGGTATTGCGCAGCAGGCTGATGATCTGCTCCGCCTCCTCAACCGAGTTCTCGATGAAGAGGATCTTGATGACGTAGTCTTTTTTCATGGGGCGTTGAGCTGTCCGTTGATCACCGCGGGCTGGGCGAAGCGGCCTGCAGGGGAGTTCGCCTTCGTTGTTTGTAACGGATTCCGTCAGTGGCCGCCAGCGGAAAACCGTACGGGGGTGACGAGATCCCGGATTTACAGCGGCCGCTTGGAAGCGTCACCCGCCATTTCACGCACCAGTCGGGGCACCAGATAACCCGGCAGGCGCGCACGCAAGGCATCCAGCAGGGCCAGTGCGCGGGCGTCTTCCACTTCGAAGTGGGCGGTCCCCTGCACGCGATCAAGCTGGTGCAGGTAGTACGGCAGCACGCCGGCAGCGAACAGCCGCTCGGACAGGTCAGCCAGCGCATCAGCGTCATCGTTGATGCCACGCAGCAGCACCGACTGGTTCAGCAGAATCGCGCCGGCATCACGCAGCCGGGCACAGGCAGCATCGACATCGGCGTCCAGTTCATTGGCATGATTGGCGTGCAATACGACCACTTTCTGAACTGGTACGGCGTCGAGCCACGCCAGGAAGGGGGCGTCGATCCGCTCGGGCAGTACCACTGGCAGGCGGGTATGGATGCGCAGGCGGGTCACGTATGGCAGGTCGGCCAGACCGCGGCTCAGCTCTTCCAGCTTGCCGGTAGCGAGCGCCAGTGGATCGCCGCCGGAGAGGATCAGTTCGCGAATCGACGGATCCTCTCGTACGCGGCTCAGCGCCTCGCGCCACTGTCCGGCCGCCGCGATCTCCTCGCCGTAGGGGAAATGCCGGCGAAAGCAGTACCGGCAATTCACCGCACAGCTGCCGCTGGCGATCAGCAGTGCGCGCCCATCGTATTTGTGCAGCAGCCCCTGTCCGGCCTTGGCGGCCATGTCGCCCACAGCATCCGTGGTGAAGCCTTCGACATGGTCATGCTCGACCCGTTGTGGAAGCACCTGCAGCAGCAGCGGATCGGCGGGATCGCCATGGCGCATCCTGGCGACAAATCCGCGTGGCACGCGCAGGGCGAAACCGGCATCGTCGGCAGGCAGGAGGTCGGTGCGGTCGCCTAGGCCGACGCTTCGAAGCAGTTCGGCGGGGTCGGTGATGGCGTCCCGCCACAGTTCGCGCCAGTCGCTGGAGGGTGAAGATAGGCGGATGCTTGGGCTTGCGGTTATCATGGCGGGCCTTGAGCGGGCCGTGGCGCCCGTGACATATACCTATTTTAACCGCCCAATGGGACGGTTTTACTTCTGGAGCAGACAACGCATGGCGACCCTTGGCCTCAATGATGTCAAAACGGGCAAGAAGATCCTTCACAACGGTGATCCGTGGATCATCACCGAGGCCGACTTCGTCAAGCCGGGCAAGGGCCAGGCGTTCACCCGTATCCGCATCCGCAACCTGAAAGACGGCCGCACCACCGAGCAGACGCTGAAGTCCAGCGACTCTTTCGAGGAAGCGGATGCTACCGACACCGACATGCAGCTTTCGTTTATCGATGGCATCGGCAAGGACCGGGTGTGGCACTTCATGAACATGGAGACGTTCGAGATGGTGCCGGCTTCCCTGGCTGCCATGGGCGACGCGTGGAAGTGGCTAAAGGGTGAGGAGGAGTGTGTGATCACGCTTTTCAACGGCGGCATCATCGCCGTGCAGGCACCGAAGTTCGTCGAGTTGAAGATCACCGAGACCGATCCTGGCGTGCGTGGCGACACCTCGGGTGGCGGCGGCAAGCCAGCCACGCTGGAGACGGGTGCCGTCGTACGCGTGCCGCTGTTCGTCAACCAGGACGAAGTCATCAAGGTGGATACCCGCACCGGCGAGTACGACAGTCGCGTCGGCAAGTGACCGGATTGGCCCGCGCTTGCGCGGCGTTGCCAATGCGTCATCCCGGCCTGCGTCGGGGTGACGAACAAGCGAGGGGCGGCCACCGCGAGGTACCGCCCCTTGTCGTATCCGAATCGAGATAGCGAGATAGAGCGAGTCCATGATGAACCAGATCGCACTACAGCCCGTCGACCTGATGATCGAAGCACGCTGGGTGGTGCCGGTCGAACCCCATGCTATGGTGCTGGAAGACCACGCCGTGGTGGTGCAGGGCGAGCGCATCATCGCGCTGCTGCCGATTGCCGAGGCGCATGCTGTCTATGCGCCTCGCGAGCGCGTCGAGTTGTGCGAGCACGCGCTGATCCCGGGCCTGGTCAATGCGCATACGCACAACCCGATGACCCTGCTGCGCGGCTTGGCTGACGACTTGCCGCTGATGGTGTGGCTGCAGCAGCACATCTGGCCGGCCGAGGCGAAGGTGATCGGGCCGGAGTTCGTGCGTGATGGCGTGGAGCTGGCGGTGGCCGAGATGCTGCGTGGTGGCACCACCTGCGCCAACGAGAACTACTTCTTCCCCGACGTGATTGGCGCTACCTACCGCAAGCTGGGTTTCCGCGCGGTGGTCGGTCTGCCGGTGATCGAGTTCCCGACCGCGTGGGCCAAGAGCCAGGACGAATACTTCGAGCGTGCCGGCGAGGTGCATGACAGTTTTCGGGGCGATGCGCTGATCAGCACCGCATTCGCGCCGCATGCCCCGTACACGGTGTCGGATGAGAGCTTTGAGCGTATCCGTGTGCTGGCCGACCAGCTCGACATCCCGGTGCACCTGCATACGCACGAGACGGCGCACGAGGTCGAGGAAGAAAAAAAGAAGAGCGGCCTGCGTCCGTTCCAGCGCCTGCAGAAACTCGGCCTGGTCAACGACCGCCTGATCGCGGTGCACATGACCCAGCTTACCGATGGCGAGATCGCCGCCTGCGCCGAGGCCGGCGTGTCGGTGGTGCATTGCCCTGAATCCAACCTCAAGCTGGCCTCCGGCTTCTGCCCGGCGGAAAAGCTGCGTCAGGCCGGTGTCAACGTGGCGCTGGGTACCGACGGCTGCGCGTCGAACAACGATCTGGACATGTTCGGCGAGATGCGCACCGCTGCCTTGCTGGCCAAGGCGGTGGCGGCGGATGCGTCTGCGTTTGATGCCGCCTATGCGCTGCGCGCCGCCACCCTCAACGGCGCCAAAGCGATGGGGTTGGAGGCGAAGATTGGCTCGATCGAAGTCGGCAAGCAGGCCGACCTCACCGCCATACGGTTGAGTGATCTGGAAACCCAGCCGCTGTTCCATGTGGTCTCCCAGCTGATCTACGCCAGCAGTCGGCACCAGGTCAGCGATGTGTGGATCGCCGGTCGGCGCAAGCTGGCCGAACGCGTGCTGGTCGGCATGGATACCGACGCCATCCTTGCCCGCACTCGCGCCTGGCGCGAGCGCATCATCGCTGGTTGATGTGGAGTGAGTCCGTGAACCGCTATCTCGTCATCCTGCTGCGCAAGCCGCATGTCGAGCCAGCCATGGTGTCGGCGCACCGTGACTTTCTCGCCGAGTTGCGCGTCCAGGGCCGCAATGAAATGAATGGGCCGTTCGGTGACGGATCCGGCGGTGCGTATCTGCTGCGCGCGAACGATCTGGACGAGGCCATGGCCATCGTGCAGCGCGATCCGGCGTCGGTCAGTGGCGGTTGGGAGATCACCATCCATGAATGGCAAGCCAGCTAGCCTTGTCCGTACCTTTTTGAGCATACGACCATGTCACAGACCGCCAATGTCAGCCCCGAGGAAATCGCCCGTTTCGACCAGCTGGCTGCGCGCTGGTGGGATCCGGACGGCGAATCGCGTCCGCTGCATGACCTCAATCCGGTGCGCGCGACCTATATCGCCGCCCACGTCGATCTGCGCGGTGTCCGCGTAGCTGATGTCGGTTGCGGCGGCGGCCTGCTGAGCGAGGCGCTGGCGTGCGCTGGTGCGAAGGTTACTGGCATCGACCTGGGGCAGAAGGTGATCGACGTCGCCCGCTTGCATCTGCATGAGTCGAATCTCGACGTCGATTACCGCGTGCAATCCTCGGCCGAGTTGGCCGCGGCGGAGCCGGCCGGTTTCGATGTGGTGTGCTGCATGGAACTGATCGAGCACGTGCCTGACCCAGCCGCGCTGGTGCATGATCTGGCGACGATGCTGAAGCCCGGCGGCCGACTGTTCATGTCTACCCTGAATCGCACGCCGGCCGCGTTCGGTGCAGCGATTCTCGGTGCCGAATACGTCATGCGCATGCTGCCGCGCGGCACTCATCACTATGCACAATTCCTGAAGCCTTCTGAACTCGGTCGGCTGCTGCGGCAGGCTGGACTGGAGCTGGAGGACGTGTCCGGCTTGGGCTACAACCCGTTGCAACGCAAGGCGTGGCTCAGCCGTTTCACCGCGGTCAACTACCTGCTCAGCGCGTACAAGCCGGCATGAAGCCACTACCAGAAAACATCCAGGGCGTGCTGTTCGATCTGGATGGCACCTTGCTCGACAGCGCGCCGGATCTGTACGCAGCGCTGGTCGCGCAGTGCGCGGAAGAGGGCGTGCCATCGCCGCCGTATGCGCCGGTGCGCGAGGTGGTTTCACGCGGCGCGCGGGCGGTTCTGCGCTGCGCCTTCGCCGACCGTGGCGAGCTTGCGCTCGATGGGCTGATACCGCGTTATCTCGAGTTGTACCAGCAGGTGATGGCGCTGCAGACCAGCGCGTTCGAAGGTATCGACGACCTGCTCGCTCGTATCGAAGCACAGGGTCTGCGCTGGGGCATTGTCACCAACAAGGCGGCGTTCCTCACCGACGAACTGGTCAGCCGCATCGGCTGGGCCAGCCGCGCGAGCGCCGTGGTATCCGGCGACACGCTGCCGGTGAAGAAGCCCGATCCGGCGCCGGTGCTGTTGGCCTGCGAACGCGCCAGTGTGGAACCAGCGCGTTGCCTGTTCATCGGTGACGACCGTCGCGACATACAGGCTGGCGTTGCCGCCGGCCTGTACACGGTCGCGGTGAGCTGGGGCTATCTGGACGGTGGCGATCCGCATACGTGGGGCGCCGACGCAGTACTCGATCATCCGGCCGAGCTGGCCGATCTGCTGCAGCTGCAACCGGTCGCCGCATGATCGAATTGGTCGAACAAAATGCCGTGTTGCAGGGCTTCATCGACAAGTGGCTGGCGGTGCAGCCGCAGCAGCGCGTGGCGCTGGCGTTTGTCGATGGCAGGCGCTATCCCGGACACGTCGCGCTGGCCGCGCTGGAGCAGGAACTGCTCGGCGCGGCCTACGGCATCCGCGAGCCCCAGGTGGCGGTGGCCAAGCTCAACTGGTGGGCCGAGGAACTGGCCGGTGCAGCGGCCAGCGGCGGCCGGCATCCGCTGACCCAGGTGCTGTTCGACGACGAACGTGCGCACGCCATCGCCAGTGATCTCTGGTTGGCACCGGTACTGGCTGCGATGGCTCAGCTGGAGCAGGGCACCGCCGCAGACTTTTCCACCCAGCTTGATGCCGCGATGCCGCTGCATGGTGCACTGGCTGCGCTGGAAACCGCCTGGTGGTACGGCAGCGAGGCGTCGCCGGCGCGCGCGGCACGGGTCGCCACACTCAACCATTTGCTGTATGCGCTGCTGCGGCTGGAGCAGGACGCCGAGCGCGACCGTCTGCCGCTGCCGATGGCGAAGCTGGCGCGACATGGCCTGAGCCGCACGCAACTGCGTGCACCTAGTAACGCGCGGCAGCAGGCGGTCAAGGCGCAACTGGACGATTTGCTGGCCAGCTGGCGCGAATCAGCAGCGCTGGCCGGTCCGCTCAGCGTGTTTCGTGCCTTGGAGTCGCGTCACGGCAGCAAGCTGGCGCAGCGTGCCGTCCGTACGGGAGACGCCCTGGCCACCTTGCAGGCAGGGCAGCCGCATGCCGGTTTGGCCACCGCACTGCAGGCATGGCAGGCCGCACGGGCGTGGCAGCGGCAGCTGCCCTGACACGTGCAAGACGCAGTGTTTCCGCCGCGCCACTATTGCGCAGCGGGCTGCCTGCCCCAAACTTGATGGACTTCGCGGCGATCTATATCGCCGATACCAGGATTTGCCATGCCGAACCAGGAAAATACCGCCCGCCTGCTCCCCGACGTTGCCGTCCACGCGCAGCCGCATCTTGCTAGCGCACTGGACTGGGTCGGCATGGCCGATATCCAGGTGCCGGTACGTTTCGATGCCGGTGACGGCGATGTGCAGCGCGCCAGCGCCAAGGTCGGTGCCTTCGTCAATCTGAAGCGGCCGGACAAGCGCGGCATCCACATGTCGCGTCTCTACCTGCAGGTCGAGCAGGCGCTCAGCAGCCAGACGCTTACGGCGGATTCGCTGCATGCCTTGCTGCGCGGCTTCCTGGATTCACACAAGGATCTGTCCGACCGCGCCTGCCTCAGCATCCATTTCGAGCATCTGGTGCGCCGTCGCGCCTTGCGCAGCGACAACAGCGGCTGGCGCGCGTACCCGGTCTGCATCGAAGCCAGCCTGACCGGTGACGACTTCCTGCTCGAATTCGGTACCGAGGTCGTTTATTCCTCCACCTGTCCGGCCTCGGCCGCGCTGTCGCGCCAGCTGATCCAGGACCAGTTCGCCAGCGACTTCGACGCCGCCAAGCCGATTGATCATGCAGCCGTGCTGGCGTGGCTCGGCAGCGAGCATGGCATCGTCGCTACCCCGCATGCCCAGCGCAGCGTGGCGCGCCTGCGCATTCGCCCCGTGGCCGGCGCCGGCTTCCACCTGATCGACCTGATCGACCGCGTCGAGCATGCCCTTGGCACGCCGGTGCAGACCGCGGTGAAGCGCGAGGACGAACAAGCCTTCGCGCTGGCCAACGGCAGCAACCTGATGTTCTGCGAGGACGCCGCCCGGCGCATCCAGAAGGCGCTTGATGCCGATGCAAAGCTCAGCGACTTCCACATCCGCGTCGAACACCAGGAAAGCCTGCACCCGCATGACGCGGTGGCGTATGCGAGCAAGGGTGTCGATGGGGGGCTACGGCTCGACGCCGTGATCCCGCTTTTCTCCCATCAGGGAGATAGGGCGTAAGGCGGATTGTCCCGCCTTGCGCAAACACGCATTCAGCGTTGCTTGTCAGGCGAACGTGAGCCGCTGGCCACGCCCGTTGTCGTCGATCTTCGAACCGTCCCACACCCGCAGCCCTTGACAGAGGTGCTGACGATCGAGCTTGAGAGCGTCTCGCCTCGCCCGCCCGTTCCAGCGTCGGCACGCGCTGCAGCGTGGCCTGCACCACGAACAGCACCAAAGGGGGGCGGACGGTACCTTGTCCGATTTCTGCGCATTCACTTCACCGCAGGATCAGCCATTCAGTGGACGTGGTTTGAGTCCCCGTGAGAGCGGCAGCGGGGGAAATGGAAGTGCTCGGGTACCAGGTCTTCGCCGCCGGTGCACAATGGCTGGCAGCGCAGCAACCGCCAGCCGCTCAGCAGGCTGCCTCGCCACGGACCGAAGCGTGTGACCGCAATCCGTGCATAATCAGAGCAATTGGGGTGGAATCGGCAGCGTTGTCCGAGCAGTGGGCTGAGCCAGCGCTTGTACAAACGCAGCAACCACAGTATCAAGCGGGTTGGGATGTTCACGTTACCGGTACGACTTGCGGCGTGTAGTGGTACAAGTATTCCAGAAGCAAGCTTGCTGGTGTGGAACACATGGGCTATAACACCCGGCCGCCACGGCCAAAAACGGTGAAGGGATATGGCGAAAACGACACGTAATTCGACTGCCACCAAGGCGCAGAAAGGGAAGACTCCGGCTACCAAGGCCGGCAAGCCGAAAGCAGCTGCCACAAAGGGGCGGACCGTGAAGAGCGCCAAGACACCTGCAAAGAAAACCGTGAGCAAACCAGTCGCCAAGACGGCAGCGAAGAAAGTCGCGGCCAAACCAGCGAAACCGGTCGCCAAGCCGGCACCCAAAAAGGTCGCGGCCAAGGCGCAGCCGAAAAAAGCCGCTCCGGCCAAGAAAGTCGTCGCGAAGAAGGCGGTGGCGAAAAAGGTTGCCGTCAAGAAAATTGCCGTCAAGAAGCCGGCGCCGAAGAAGGCTGCCGTCAAGAACACCAAGGTCAAGAGCAGCGTCGTCAAGAAATCGACCGCGAAGCCCGTCACCAAGCCAGTAGCCAAGAAAACCGCTGCACCCGCCAAGCCGGCGGTGAAGCATGTTACGAAACCGACCAAGCCAGTTCATGTTGCAGCCAAGCCTGTTGCCAAGCCGGCAGCCAAGGCCGCTCCGGCCCCGGTGCCGGTCGTCAAAAGCGTATCCCCGTCACCCGCCAGCACCCTCTTCAAGGGCAAGGTGGCGAGTGCCACCGCCATGGTGACGCCGCGGGCAGCTCCGGCTGCTGCCGCGGGTCATGCCTCTTCTCACAAAAATCAGAAAAACTCGTCGTCCTCAATGAATAAACTTGCTGCAAAAAACCTCGACAACGGCATCACCCGGGAGGATGGGCGTTACGCGCTGCCATCCACCAGTACGATCACCTTGCCCAAGGGTTATCACCCTTCGAGCAAAGAGGAGTACATGAATCCGATGCATCTGGCCTACTTCCGCAACAAGCTGCGCGACTGGCGCGATCAGCTGGTGGAAGAGTCACGCCAGACCATGGAAAACCTGCGCGACGAAGTGCGCGATGTCGGTGACGAAGCCGAACGCGCCACCCGCGAGACCGAGAACTCGCTGGAGCTGCGCACGCGCGACCGCTACCGCAAGCTGATCTCCAAGATCGACAAGGCGCTGCGCCGGATCGAGGATGGCAGCTATGGCTTCTGCGAGGAGACCGACGAGGAGATCGGCGTCGATCGTCTCGATGCGCGCCCGATCGCCACGCTGTCGCTGGACGCGCAGGAGCGTCGCGAACACCTGCAGAAGCAGATGGGCGACTGAATCACACCGGGGCGACTCACACAGAAAAGCAAAACCCCGCCTCGTGCGGGGTTTTGCTTTTCATGTCCAGGGTGTCCTGGCGGGGTCACGCCGCCGGGTCAGGGGCCAATGCCTGAGCCGCGTACCCTTTCAGTTTCGCCAACATGGCAGCGAGGCCGTTGGAGCGGGTTGGCGAGAGGTGCTTGGCCAACCCTATCGTGGCGATGAACCCCGGTTCTGTGGCAACGATCTCCTTCGCGCTGCGGCCCGAATAGACACGCAGTACCAAGGCGATCAGGCCGGACACGATGGCCGAGTCGCTGATCGCATCGAAGTGCATCTTCGAGGCATCGCCGCTGGGCACCAGCCATACCATCGATTGGCAGCCATGCACGCGGTGTTCCTCGGTCTTCCACGCCTCGGGGAACGGCGGCAGCTGCTTGCCGAGGTCGATCAGGTACTGGTAGCGCTCGGTCCAGTCGCCGAAGAAGGCGAATTCCTCGGCGATGTCGAGCTGTACCTGGTCGGCGCTGGATGTGGCGATGGCGTTCATGTGGACATTATCGCGCAGCGCGCATGAACCCGTGAAATGGTTGTGTATCAGTCATTCCGGTCCCGGCTGGAATGACGGATGCGCAGCCTCAGCTTTTCTGCACACTCCAGCGGGTTCCCTGTGCGCCGTCCTCGATCACGATGCTCATCGCGGCCAGTTCATCGCGGATCGCGTCGGCACGGTTGAAGTCGCGCGCAGCACGGGCGCTGCGGCGCTCCTCCAGCAACGCTTCGATCCGCGCCGCATCCACCGGCTGCTCGCCACCGCGCTTGAACCACGCTTCCGCATCCTGCTGCAGCAAGCCCAGCAGGGCGCCACCGCCGAGCAGGGCGGCCTTGGCCTCGGCGGTGCCGGCTTGGCGTGCAGCATCAGCGAGCACGGCCAGCTCAGCCAGTGCCTGCGGTGTGTTGAGGTCGTCGCACAGGGCAGCCTCCACCCGCGCGGGCACCGGCAGTTCGCCGGGGAACAACTCGATATCGGCCAGATCGCGCAGCACGCGATACCAGCCATCCAGCGTGCTTGTGGCCTGCACAATGGCGCCCTCGGACCAGTCCAGCGGCTGCCGGTAATGGCCACGCAGCAGCAGCAAGCGCAGTGCCTCCGGCGGGTGCAGCTTGAGCAGTTCGTGCACCAGCAGCACATTGCCCAGCGATTTGGACATCTTGCGGCCATCGAAGGTGAGCATGCCGTTGTGCATCCACCAGCGGGCGAACAGTTTGCCGCCATGGGCGCAGGTGGATTGGGCGACTTCGTTTTCGTGGTGCGGGAACAGCAAGTCGACGCCGCCGGCGTGGATGTCGATGGTTTCGCCCAGGTGTGCTGCACTCATCGCCGAGCATTCGATATGCCAGCCGGGGCGACCAATGCCCCAGGGGCTGTTCCAACCTGGCAGTTCGGGCGTGGATGGCTTCCACAGCACGAAGTCGGCGGGATGCTTCTTGTAGGGAGCCACCTCGACGCGGGCACCGGCAATCAACTCCTCGGTATCGCGGCCCGACAGCGCGCCATAGTCCGGATAGGAACCTACGTCGAACAGTACGTGGCCTTCCGCGGCATAGGCATGTCCACCGGCAATCAGGTTCTCGACCATCGCGATGATCTGCCCGATATGGGCAGTCGCATACGGCTCGATGTCCGGTGGCATGATGCCCAGACCGGCCATGTCCTCGCGGTAGGCCTGGGAGAACTTGCCCGTGATCGTGCCGATCTCGACGCCCTGTTCCAGCGCAGCGGCGTTGATCTTGTCGTCCACGTCGGTAATGTTGCGGGCGTAGACCACGTTCGGATAATGCCGCCGCAGCAGTCGAGCCAGCACATCGAAGACCACCGGGCCGCGTGCGTTGCCGATGTGCACGTAGTTGTAGACCGTGGGGCCGCACAGGTACATCGTCACTCGTGCCGGATCGCTCGGCGCGAAGGTTTCGTTGCGACGGGTCCGGCTGTTGTAGAGCGAGATCGGCATGAAAGGGAAATCCGCAGCGTGGGCCGCGCTGCTAGGCGCGATCGGCCCGACATATTAACAAGGTGTAAGCGCAATGGTTGCGAAAGGTTAATTCTAAGCCTGTATTCAGCGTGATTTTGCTGAAATGTATTCAGTACATGCACACGCATGTTTGGTGTTTCTGATCGGAGGTCGCAATGACCAAGTTATGGCTCTCAGCACTGGTTCTGGCCATGTTGGCTTCCAGTGCATATGCGCAGGATGCCCGTTACCCACCACCGCCCGGACCGCCACCTCCTGGGGCGCCCCCGGGCAGCGACGACAATGCCCACTATGGATGGGCCGACGTATTGCGTGCGGATCCGGTGCAGGGAGTCGTGCGCACGAATGTCCCGCAGCAGCAGTGTTATGACCAGCAGGTCGTGCAACACAATCCCGGCAACAGCGCCGCCGGTACGGTGCTTGGTGCCGTGATTGGTGGTGTGCTGGGACACACGATCGGCAAAGGTGATGGCCGCACGGCGGCGACCGTCGGTGGTGCCGTGGTCGGCGGCGCGGTGGGTAACAGCGTGTCGAACCAGGGCAGCAATTACCAGACCACCCAGACCACGTGCCAGCAGGTCAATGCCGTCAGCGAACAGCGTCGGATCATCGGCTATGACGTGGAATACCGTTATCGCGGCGAGGTGTATACGTCGCGATTGAGCTACGACCCAGGCGAGCGCCTGCGCGTGCGCGTGCAGGTCGATCCGGCCGACTGATCCGCCCTCACATCGCCGCCTTCGGGCGGCGATGTCGTTCGGGGGCTGATTTTCTTGTTGCATGGCAGCGAAATTGTCGCCATCATGCACGGCAACCATCTGGAACCCTGCATGTCCGCAGCCGTCTATACCGCCACCGTACTCACCAGCGCCCGCGCGGCTGCTGGCATGACGTCGCGTGCGCGCCGACCGTTGTATCGACATTCGGCCGGGTAGGCTGTCGCGCGCGTTTCATGTGTATCGACTATAAAACCCGGCCCTGTGCCGGGTTTTTTTGTTTTGGGATTTTGACTTCACGCGGCGGGAGCCGCAGGGAAAAGATCGATGACCATTCGCCACTTCCTCACCACCCAGGATTACAGCCGCGCCGAGATCGACGCGCTGCTGGAACAGGCCGCCGCATTCAAACGCTCGCCGCGCGGCCAGCAGCTGGCCGGCAAATCCGTCGCGCTGATGTTCTTCAATCCGTCGATGCGCACGCGCACCAGCTTCGAGTTGGGTGCGTTCCACCTGGGTGGCCATGCGATCGTGCTGGCACCAGGCAAGGATGCGTGGCCGATCGAGTTCGAGGTGGGCAGCGTGATGGATGGTGATACCGAGGAGCACATCGCCGAAGTGGCGCGCGTGCTGTCGCGTTACGTCGACCTGATCGCGGTACGCGCGTTCCCCAAGTTCCAGGACTGGGCGGTGGATCGCGAGGACAAGGTGATCAAGGCGTTCGCGCAGTACGCCACGGTGCCGGTGATCAACATGGAGACGATTACCCATCCCTGTCAGGAGCTGGCCCATGCGCTGGCGATGAAGGAACACCTGGGCAGCCTGCAGAACAAGAAGTACGTGCTGACCTGGACCTACCACCCGAAACCACTGAACACTGCGGTGGCGAACTCCGCGCTGTTGATCGCGACGAAGATGGGCATGGACGTGACCCTGCTGTGCCCAACGCCTGACTATGTGCTGGACGAGCGCTACATGGCGTTCGGCGAGCAGAACGCGAAGGAGAACGGTGGCTCGCTCAAGGTCAGCCACAACATCGAAGAGGCCTACGCCGGTGCCGATGTGGTCTACGCCAAGAGCTGGGGCGCGCTGCCGTTCTTCGGTCGCTGGGAGCAGGAGAAGCCGATCCGCGAGGCGCACAAGCACTTCATCGTCGACGAGGCGAAGATGGCGTTGACCAACCACGGCCTGTTCAGCCATTGCCTGCCGCTGCGCCGGAACATCAAGGCCACCGACGCCGTGATGGATTCGCCCGCCTGCATCGCCATCGATGAAGCCGAGAACCGCCTGCACGTGCAGAAGGCGGTGATGGCGTCGTTGATGGTCGGTCGCTGAGATTCTTTGGGGAAGCTTCATGTACACACCCAGTTACTTCAGCGAAGCGCGGATCGAAGCCCTGCACGGGTTGATCCATGACTTTCCGTTCGCCACCGTGGTGACCCACGGCGATGCCGGATTGGTGGCCAATCATCTGCCGTTCGAGCTGGTTGGCGACAACCTGCTTCACGGGCATGTCGCACGCGGCAACGAACTGCGGCAGGCCGATGGTGCCGAGGTACTGCTGATCTTTCGTGGACCGGACGGCTATATCAGTCCGAACTGGTATCCGAGCAAGCACGAGACCGGTCGCGAGGTGCCGACCTGGAACTATGCGGTGGTGCATGTGCATGGCCGGCTGCGCGTGGTCGAGGATGCGGTCTGGCTGCGCAAGCTGCTGGAGACGTTGACCGATCGGCATGAGGCGGGATTACCGGCGCCGTGGAAGGTGTCGGATGCACCGGCCGATCATATCGAGAAGTCGTTGCACGGCATCGTCGGTCTGGAGATCGCGATCGAACGCATCGAGGGCAAGTTCAAGCTGAGCCAGAACCATCCTGAAGCCAATCGCCTCGGTGTGATCCACGGTTTGCGGCAGCGCGATGGCGATGGCGACGCGGAGCTGGCCGACCTCATGGCCCAACAACAGGAATCTCAATTGTGAGCAGCGGACATCAGCACCACTATCGCGTGGACGTGGCGTGGACCGGCAACCTCGGCAGTGGCACGGACGGCTATCGCAATTACAGCCGTGACCACGATATTCGTATCGCGGGGAAGCCGACCCTGGCTGGTTCGTCCGATCCCACGTTCCGCGGCGACGCCGCCAGGCACAATCCGGAAGACATGCTGGTAACCGCGCTGTCCACCTGCCACATGCTGTCGTACCTGCACATGGCCACGGTGGCGGGTGTGGTAGTGACCGCTTACAGCGATGCCGCCGAAGGCACGATGGCAACCGAAGGCGATGGCGGTCGCTTCGTCGAAGTTGTGTTGCATCCCACGGTGACCATCAGCGCCGCAAGCGATCCGGTCAAGGCCGAGGCCGCACATGAGGCTGCCCACCACGCCTGCTTCATCGCCAATTCCGTGAATTTCCCGGTGCGCTGCGTGCCGCGCATCGTTGTTGAATCCGTCTGATTATTTTCATTTCCAGGATCTGCAAGCCATGAGCAAAGACATCGTTCTCGCGTTTTCCGGTGGCCTCGACACCAGCTTCTGCGTGCCTTACCTGCAGGAGCGCGGCTGGGCCGTGCATACCGTGTTTGCCGACACCGGCGGTGTCGATGCGGAGGAGCGCGCGTTCATCGAGCAGCGCGCGGCTGAGCTGGGCGTCGCCTCGCACGTCACCGTCGATGGTGGCCCAGCGATCTGGGAAGGCTTCGTTAAACCCTTCGTGCAGGCCGGCGAAGGCTATCAGGGCCAGTATCCGCTGCTGGTCTCTGACCGCTACCTGATCGTCGAGGCCGCGCTGAAGCGCGCCGCCGAGCTGGGCACCAAGGCGATCGCGCATGGCTGTACCGGCATGGGCAACGACCAGGTGCGCTTCGACCTCACGGTGAAGGCGCTGGGCGACTACGAGATCGTGGCGCCGATCCGCGAGATCCAGAAGGAGCACACCCAGACGCGCGCCTACGAGCAGGCTTATCTGGAACAGCGTGGCTTCGGCGTGCGCGCCAAGCAGCAGGCCTACACGATCAACGAGAACCTGCTTGGCCTGACCATGTCCGGCGGCGAGATCGACCGCTGGCAGGCGCCGGGCGAGGGCGCGGCAGGCTGGTGCAAGCCACGCGCCGAATGGCCGTCCAAACCGCTGCGCGTGAAGATCGGCTTCGTCAAGGGCGAGGCGGTGACGCTGGATGGCGAGAAGATCGCCGGTCACACGATGCTTGCCAAGTTGAATGGGCTGTTCGCTCAGTACGGTGTCGGCCGCGGCATCTACACCGGTGACACCACGATTGGCCTGAAGGGTCGCATCATCTTCGAGGCACCGGGCTTGACCGCGCTGCTCGCCGCACATCGCGCGCTGGAAGAAGCCGTGCTGTCCAAGCAGCAGAACCGCTTCAAGCCCGAGGTGGCGCGCAAGTGGGTGGAGCTGGTCTACGAGGGCTTCTTCCACGACCCGTTGAAGACCGACCTGGAAGCCTTCCTGGCCTCCAGCCAGTCCACCGTCAACGGCGAAGTCACGCTGGAAACCAACGGTGGCGTCGTCAACGCCGTCGCGATCGAGTCCAAGCACATCCTCAATGCCAAGGGCGCCACCTACGCGCAGTCGGCCGACTGGGGCGTGGAGGAGGCCGAGGGCTTCATCAAGCTGTTCGGCATGAGCAGCACGCTGTGGGCCGAGGTCAACCGCGGATGAGCACGCTGCTCGATGCCACGCTGGAGCATCTGAAGGCGCTGGTCGGTTTCGACACGCGCAACCCGCCGCGTGCGATCGGTACCGACGGCATCTTCGATTATCTGCGTGCGCAATTGCCCGGCTTCGACGTCAAGGTGACCGACTACGGCGCCGGCGCGGTGACCCTGCATGCGGTGCGCGGCCAGCCGAAGTACCTGTTCAACGTGCATATGGACACGGTGCCCGATTCGCCGCACTGGAGTGCGAGCCCGCACGAACTGCAGGTCACCGCGGATCGCGCGATCGGCCTTGGTGCCTGCGACATCAAGGGTGCCGCGGCGGCGCTGCTGGCGGTGGCGAATGCCACCGACGGCCCGCTGGCGCTGCTGTTGTCCACCGACGAGGAAGCAAATGATCCGCGCTGCATCGCCGGCTTCCTCAGCGAGTCGCACGATTACCAGGCGGTGATCGTGGCGGAGCCGACCAAGACCGAAGCGGTGCTGGCACATCGTGGCATCCAGTCGGTGCTGATGCGTTTCGCCGGTCACGCCGGCCACGCTTCGGGCGAGCAGAAGCCTAGCGACAGCGCCTTGCATCAGACAGTGCGCTGGGGTGATGCGGCGCTGGATTTCGTCGCCGCGCAATCCCATGAGCGCTTCGGTGGACTTACCGGGCTGCGCTTCAATATCGGCCGCATCGAAGGTGGCATCAAGGCGAACATGATCGCGCCGACGGCGGAAGTGCGCTTCGGCTTCCGCCCGTTGCCGACGATGGATCCGGATCAGTTATTGCGGCGGTTCTCCACATTGGTGGAGCCCGCGCCGGTCGAATTTACCGAGACGTTCCGCGGCGCATCCCTGCCGGCCGGCGATACCGCGCGGGCCGAGGAGCGCCGACTGGCCGCCCGCGACATCGCCGACGAACTGGAGCTGCCGATCGGTAATGCGGTGGATTTCTGGACCGAAGCCGCGCTGTTCTCGGCCGCTGGCTATACCGCCTTCGTCTATGGCCCCGGCGACATCGCCCAGGCGCACAGCGCCGACGAGTGGGTCGCGCTCGACCAGTTGCAGCAGTACGCAGAATCTATTTATCGGATCATCAACAGTGGAAACGCATAAGCACACCCGCAAGACCATCGTGCGCCTGCTCTCGAGCATGGGCAGCGCGAAGGAAATCCAGCAGTACCTCAGGCGCTTCTCCGAAGTCGACGCCAAGCGCTTCGCGGTGGTGAAGGTGGGCGGGGCCGTCCTGCGCGATGAGCTGGCCGATCTCGCCTCGTCGCTGACCTTCCTGCAGCAGGTCGGGCTCACCCCGATCGTGCTGCACGGCGCGGGGCCGCAGCTGGACGAGGAACTCTCAGTGGCCGGCATCGAGAAACATACCGTGGGCGGCCTGCGCATCACCTCGCCGAAGGCGCTCGGTATCGTGCGACGCGTGTTCCAGCAGCAGAACCTGAAGCTGGTCGAGGCGTTGCAGTCGATGGATACGCGCGCCACCTCGGTGGCAACGGGCGTGTTCATGGCCAGCTATCTGGACCGCGACATCTACGGCATGGTCGGCAAGGTCGACAGCATCAACCTGGCGCCGATCGAAGCCAGCTTGCGCGCCGGCTCGATCCCGGTGATCGCCAGCCTCGGCGAGACCGACGAAGGGCAGATCCTCAACATCAATGCCGACTTCGCCGCCAACGAACTGGTACGCGTGCTGCAGCCGTACAAGATCGTGTTCCTCACCGGCACCGGCGGACTGCTCGACGAGCAGGGCAAGCTGATCGACTCGATCAACCTGTCCACCGAGTACGAGCACCTGATGGCGCAGCCGTGGATCAACGGCGGCATGCGCCTGAAGCTGGAGCAGATCGCCGACCTGCTGGCCGACCTGCCACTGACCTCGTCGGTGTCGATCACCCGGCCTGCGGAACTGGCCAAGGAATTGTTTACCCACAAGGGCTCGGGCACCCTGGTACGGCGCGGCGAGAAGGTGCTGACGTTCGACTCGTGGAAAGGTATCGATCTTGCGCGAATGCGTACCCTGATAGAATCGAGTTTCGGACGCACCCTGGTGCCGGACTATTTCGAACGCACCCGGCCACTGCGCATCTACGTGAGCGAGAACTATCGCACCGCGATGATCCTCACCGAAGAAGATGGCTTGCCGTATCTGGACAAGTTCGCCGTGCTCGACGACGCGCAGGGCGAAGGCCTCGGACGCGCCGTGTGGCAGGTGATGCGCGAGGAGAATCCGCAGCTGTTCTGGCGTTCGCGCCACGGCAACCCGGTCAATCCTTTCTATTACGCCGAGTCCGATGGTTGCCTCAAGCAGCCGCACTGGAAGGTGTTCTGGTACGGCATCCACGACTTCGACACCATCGCCCGCTGCGTGACGCATTGCGCACAGCGACAACCGACCTTGACGGACTGAAGCATGAGCACGAACAGGAAACGCATCGGCATCGTCGGCGCGCGTGGGCATACCGGTGCGGAGCTGATCCGCTTGATCGCGGCACATCCGGTGCTGGAGCTGGCCTTCGTCTCCTCGCGCGAGCTGGACGGCCAGCGCGTCGACGCGCACGTGTCCGACTATCGCGGCGAGCTGCGCTACAGCGCGCCGGCGCACGAGGATCTGCCGAAGCTGGGCGCCGATGTGGTGATTCTTGCACTCCCCAACGGCAAAGCCGAAGTCTGCGTGGCGGCATTCGATGCAGCGGGTGCTGATCCACTGATCGTGGACCTTTCCGCCGATTACCGCTTCGACGCTCGCTGGTATTACGGCTTGCCCGAGTTGACGCGCGACAAGTGGCGTGGCGAGCGACGCATCAGCAATCCCGGCTGCTATGCCACCGCGATGCAACTGTCGATCGCGCCGCTGAAAGATCTGCTCGCCGCGCCGCCGGTGTGCTTCGGCGTGTCCGGTTATTCCGGCGCCGGCACCACGCCGTCGGACAAGAACGATCCGGACAAGCTGCGCGACAACCTGATGCCGTACGCGCTTACCGGCCACATGCATGAGAAGGAAGCCTCGTTCCGGCTCGGCGTGCCGGTGGAATTCATGCCGCATGTCGCACCGCATTTCCGCGGACTCACGGTGACCACCAATCTGTATCTCACCCGGCCGCTGAAACGCGAGGACGTGCTGGCGCGTTTCCATGCGGCCTATGACCACGAGAAACTGGTGGCCGTGACGGACGAGGCGCCATGGGTCAGCCGCATCGCCCATCGCCATCATGCCGAGATCGGCGGTTTTTCCCTGTCGGCGGATGGCAAGCGCGTGGTGATCGTGGCGACGCTGGACAACCTGCTGAAGGGCGCGGCCACCCAGGCAATGCAGAACATCAACCGCGCGATCGGCGTCGACGAATACACGGCGATTCCGTTGTAGGAGCGCACCCTGTGCGCGATATGCAACTGGCCGCCATGCAGATCTTTCGCGCACGAGGTGCGCTCCTACAGGTTCTTTCAGGACTTCACCATGACCCAGCCCCTATGGCAAAAATCCGGCGTGCAGATCGACGCCAAGATCATGAAGTTCCTCGCCGGCGACGACGTGCTGCTGGATCGCGAATTCTTCCTGCATGACATCACCGCCAGCAAGGCGCATGTCGATGGGCTGGCGAATATCGGTGTGGTCAGTGCCGACGAAGCGGTGGCTTTGAAGCGCGAGCTGGATGTGCTGGCGGCGGATTTCAGCGCCGGCAGCTTCGTGCTGGACGAGCGCTACGAGGACGGCCACTCGGCGATCGAGGCACGGCTCACCGAACGACTCGGTGATGCAGGGCGTCGTGTACATACTGGACGCAGCCGCAACGACCAGATCCTGGTGGCCACCCGGCTGTGGCTGAAGGATCAACTGGCCGCCCTGCAGGCGCATTGCCGCGCGATCGCGCAGGTCTGTCTCGAGCGTGCGGCGCAGCCCGCAGTGCCGTTGCCGGGTTATACACATCTGCAGCGCGCGGTGGTGTCGTCCACCGCGATGTGGTTTGCCGGTTTCGCCGAAGGCTTCATCGACAATGCATTGCGTGCGCAGCAGACGTCCTCGTGGATCGATGCGAACCCTCTTGGTACCGCCGCTGGTTACGGGGTGAATCTCAAGCTGGACCGTGAGCACACCACGCAAGCACTGGGCTTCGCGCGCATGCAGGTCTCGCCGATCTACGCGCAGCTATCACGCGGCAAATTCGAGATGGCCGTGCTGGAGGCGATTGGCAGCGCATTGCTCGATCTGCGTCGGTTGGCGTGGGATCTGTCGCTGTTCACCACCGCCGAGTTCAACTTCGTGAAGCTGCCTTCGGAGTACACCACCGGCAGCTCGATCATGCCGAACAAACGCAATCCAGACGTGGTCGAGTTGCTGCGCGCCAGCTACGCCAGCGTCGCCGCTGCGCGTACCGAGATCGAGCAGTTGCTGTCGCTGCCGTCCGGTTACCAACGCGACCTGCAGTTCTCCAAGGGTTCGCTCTTCCATGGTTGCCGCCATGGCTTGGGCGCGCTGGAACTGGTGCCGGATCTGCTGGCGCGGCTGCAATGGAATGAAGCGGCGATGCGTGCTGCCATCGAGCCGGCGATGTATGCCACCGATGTGGCGATCGAACAGGCTGCCGCCGGTGTACCGTTCCGCGATGCCTACCGTGCCGCGGCGGAAACCGCAGCTTCGGCCGGGCAGGGCCGCACACCTGAAAGCAGTCTCGCTGCGCGCGTGTCGCCTGGCGCGGGCCATGATCTGAGACTGGACGAACTGCATCAACGCTTGAGCACACTCGACGAGTGAACGGAGTATCCGGCATGGGGGCGATCAGCACGGGGAGCGCCGAACACTATCACTGGGGTGAAGCCTGCGACGGCTGGCACCTGCTCGCCGGTGATGATTTGAGCGTGATCGAGGAACGCATGCCGTCCGGAAGCACCGAGCAGCGGCATCGGCACGCGAAGGCGCGGCAATTCTTCTATGTGCTGGAAGGCGAAGCCGTGCTGGAGCTGGAAGGCTCGCGGCATCGGCTGCGGCGTGGCGAAGGCCTGCACGTGCCACCCGGCATGGCGCACCAGATGCGCAACGACAGCGCAGCAGACGTCCGCTTCCTGGTGGTTTCCGCACCGAAGAGCCACGGCGATCGCATGCCAGCACCGTTGGCGGAGGACGCCGCATGAGCGCGCATGCCAGCCTGCCCGCGCAGGCGTTGCCCGCTTGGCGTCGTGCCGTGCTGAAGGTGGGCAGCAACCTGCTCGCTGCCGACGGCGGCGGCCTGACGCCGCGTTACGCAGAAGCGCTGGCCGGCTTCATCACCGCCAGCCACGCGGCTGGCCGCCAAGTCGTGCTGGTGTCATCCGGCGCGGTGGCGGCGGGGCGTGCGCTGTTGCGCCAGCATGCGGCGGACGGCGGTGGCCTGGCGGCGCGCCAGGCGCTGGCCGCGCTGGGCCAGGCACCGATGATCGCGCTGTGGCAGTCGCTGTCGCCGCGACCGGTCGCACAGGTGCTGCTGACCCACGACGACCTGCGCAACCGCCGCCGCTATCTCAACGCACGCGCCACCCTGCGCGAACTGCTGCAGTTCGGCGTGCTGCCGGTGATCAACGAGAACGACACCGTGTCGGTGGACGAACTCAAGCTCGGCGACAACGACAACCTCGCCGCCATCGTCGCCGCGCTGGTCGATGCCGATTTGCTGCTGATCGCCTCTGATGTCGACGCGCTGTACAGCGCCGACCCGCGGCGTGATCCGGCGGCCGCGCCAATCGAACATGTCGCTGCCCTGACGCCCGAGGTAGTCGCGATGGCCGGCGACAGCGGCAGTGCAGTCGGCACCGGCGGCATGCGCACCAAGCTGCAGGCAGCTGCGAAGGCGGCGGCGGCCGGCATTCCCACGGCCCTGTTCAGCGGTCGCGAGGCAGCGACGGTGCAGGCGCTGCAGCACGGCTGCTTGCACGGTACTTCAATCGCGGCGGCGTCCACGCGTATGCAGGCGCGCAAGTACTGGTTGCGTCATGCGCCCACCGCGCCGGGACATATCCGCGTCGACGCCGGCGCCGCGCAGGCGCTGGCTGGTGGCCGCGTCTCGCTGCTGCCGGGCGGTGTGCTCGGCGTCGACGGCGAGTTCCATCGCGGCGACCTGGTCGAGATCGTCGATGCCGTTGGCGCGGCCATCGCGCGCGGACTCAGCCAGTACGGCGCTGCTGAAGTGCGTCGGTTGGCCGGAAGGCACAGCCGCGAGATCGACGTCGTGCTCGGCTACAGCCATGGCGCCGAGGTGGTGCATCGCGACGACCTGGTCACCGTGATCGACGCGGAGGCCAGCGCATGAGCACGATGCGCGAACAGGCGCTGGCATGCCGCGATGCCGCCCAGGTCATCGCCGCGCTGGACAGCGAGTCGAAGCGCGCCCTGCTGCGTGACATGGCCACGGCACTGGAAGCGCAATCGCCCACGGTGCTTGCGGCGAATGCCGAGGACATGCGCGGGGCTGCGGAGAAAGGTGTGCAGGGCGCCATGCTCGACCGGCTTCGGCTGGACCAGGCGCGCGTGGCCGGCATCGCCAACGCGCTGCGTGAGGTCGCCGAGCTGCCCGATCCGGTTGGCGTGGTGACCCGCTGCGAGGCGCGGCCGAACGGCTTGTCGATCGAGCGCGCGCGCATCCCGCTCGGCGTGATCGCGATGATCTACGAGGCACGCCCCAACGTCACCGCCGACGCCGCGGCACTGTGCCTGATGGCCGGCAACGGCGTGATATTGCGTGGCGGTTCCGAGGCAATCCATTCCAATACCGCGATCGCCGCGGCGCTGAAGTCGGCGCTGGCCGCGCATGGCCTGCCGGCTGCCGCGCTGGTCCTGATCGAAGACCTGCGCCGCGAGACGATGGTCGAGCTGCTGCAGCTCACCGACATCATCGACCTCGCCATCCCGCGCGGAGGCGAAGGCCTGATCCGCTTCGTCGCCGAACACGCACGCGTGCCGGTGATCAAGCACTACAAGGGCGTTTGCCATCTGTACGTGGACCGTGCCGCCGATTCCGCACGGGCGCTGGACCTGCTGATCGACGGCAAGACCACACGCCCCGGTGTGTGCAATGCGTTGGAGACGCTGCTGGTGCATCGGGACATCGCCAATGAATTTGTGCCTTGCGCGGCGCAGGCATTGCACGAACGTGGCGTCGAACTGCGCGGGGACGAGCGCAGCCGCGCGCTGGTCCCCGACATGCGCGAAGCCACGGATGACGATTACGCCGCCGAATTCCTCGACTTGATCCTCGCCGTGCGCGTGGTCGACGACCTTGATCAAGCCGTCGCGCACATCCGCCGCCATGGTTCCGACCACACCGAAGTGATCGCCACTCGCGACGAAGCCGCTGCGCAACGCTTCGTGCAGGCGATCCGCTCCGCCGTGGTGATGGTCAATGCCTCCTCGCGCTTCAGCGATGGTGGCGAACTTGGCCTGGGCGCCGAGATTGGCATCTCGACAACGCGGCTACATGCCTATGGACCGATGGGGGCCGAGGCGTTGACGGTCGAGCGCTTTGTGGTGCGCGGGGAAGGGCAGGTGCGACATCCGCAGCAGAGCCGGACATAGTGCTGGATGTCAGCTCTCGGCCAGCTACGGACGGTCGATGTACTCAATTCAACGGCGCAAAGCAGACGTTCGCACAAGCATCGGCGTCGAGGTTTGCGCCTGTGTTCCTCCACCTCGACCGGTAGGCTGAGGCGAAGGAATTAGAGCTTACCGCGGTGGCAAGTAGTTCGGCGGATCGCTCTCGCCCTTTTCCGCATTCGCCAGGTCGTGCTTGAGTTCCTCGCGTTGATCGGCGTCGGTCGCGTTCGAAAGCAGCGTGTCCAGAATTGCGACATAGGCAGTCTGTTGTGCCTTGGCCGCGGCGACCGCAATATCCGGTTTCACGCCCACATGTTCCCAGTTGGTATGGGTCACGGGATTGATCGCTCGCCCGTTCGGGATGAAGGCCGCGAAGCCGTGGCCCAGTGCGACCGGATCGCCGGGATTGGCGCCGCCGCCGGTGGTTTCACCGACGAGGGTTGCACGCTTCTGCGTCTGGAAGTCATACGCGCATTCTTCACCACCGGAAAACGTACGCGCCGAGGTCAGCACATACACCGGCTTGGTGTAGTGCACGCCGACGCTCGGGTTGGTCCAGTACTGCCGCGTGGTATTGTCCGGGCGCGTATAGATATCGTTGAGATGGCGCTCGTCGCCCTCAACGAAGAAGTGACTCAGCAAGTAGGCAACGCTGTTCGGTTCGCCGCCGCCATTGCGGCGCAGGTCGATGATCAGCGCATCGGTTCCCGCGAGGATGGTCATCGCTGAGGAGTACGCAGCACCCACCATTGCGGTCGGACCGAACTGACGTATCTCCAAGTAGCCGACATTGCCCGGCAGTCGTTCCACCCGCTGGATCCCGAAACTGAAGCTGGCCACTTCCTGACGCTGCTGCGCAAGTTCGGCCTTGCCCGGAACCGCAGCGTGCGCCGCAGGCGGATGGAAATCCGGATCGTATCCCACGACGAAATGGCCATCCTTGCCGATGTCGCGCAGATCCTGCGTCAGTGCTTTGGCGAAGCTGTCCGCGGTATTCGCTGAAGCGTAGTCGCCTTTAGCCTGTTTGCTTTCAAGTGCAGTTGTCAGTTGTTTTGCCACATCTGGGAAAACGTAGTTGGCCTGCAATTGTCTGGCGAGGCTTTCGATGACTGCCTTGCGCTCCGCGTTGCCGATAGCCGGATTGGGTTGCTTGTCCTGTGCGTGGAGCGCGCCTGCGAAGCTGAGTCCGAGCAGCAGGGATGCAGTGAGAAAGCAGATCTTGTTCATGGGTACTCCTTGGGTTGAGTACTAAGTGATTAGTAGTTGTGGACAAAAAAACACCTGCGATTAGCGCGCGATCGAACCGACTTCCAGGGAGGAAACCTGCCAGGCACCCGCACGACGCTCGCCGGAAACGCGGACCTTCGCGTGCCCCTTGGGACCGGTCAGGACGAAGGAAAGGTTGGCATTGCCTTCCGCGTTGCTGGTGTCTGAAAGATTTAGCGATCCATCCACCGAATCGGGTGCGACATTGATCGGGCTGCCGAGCGTGGTGACCACCCGACTATCCATCGCCACCGTGCGGAGCAGACCCTTGAACGCATTCGAATCTGCGATCGATGGCAGTGGAGGCGGTGGAGGCGGTAGAGCCATGGACGGCATGGGCGGTGGCGCCGGCATGTCCGGAAGCGGCGGCGGGGCGCTCAAGGTCGTCACGTCACTCAGCCATGCGCGCACATTGCCATCGATGGGTCGGCTTTGCTGGTCTTCCTTGTAGATCTCGATGATGTGGCCCTGGCGATCCATGCTGATCCGGTAGTAGCGCTGCTTGTCCAGGCCATTGGCGGTGATCTCGCGGAAGTCTCCGGGAGCGAGTGCACCGTCAGTCGACGACTCGATTCTCAGATTGGGCAGCTTGTGCTTTGACACACCAATGCCGGTGGCGAGCAAGCCGCCAGTGCAGAGCAATACGATCAGACCGGCTGGCACTCGCCAAGGCAAGCGCGAGGGTGGTCCGGACAACAGACGGGAGATGCGTTGCATGAGTGAGCCTCCATGGGCTGCTAGCATGAGATGTGGGAAAGAGAGACGTTGACGCTCCAGTGTCGCGAGTGCCTCGGCCAAGGCAATGGTGTTCCCGCATGCATCCACTGCCAGGTCATCACAAGCGTATTCGCGCTCGGCCCGAATGCGCCGACTCAACCACCACGCTGCCGGATGGAAGAACAACAACGATTCGGCCACGCACTGAAGTCCGTTCCATAGCCAGTCCGCACGCCGGATATGCGCGAGTTCATGGGCCAGCAGGGCCTCGATCTGGTCCGGCCCCAGCCGCGTCAGCATCGACACCGGCAGCCAGATCACCGGACGGAAGTAGCGCACCGTAAACGGCGAAAGCACGTTGTCCGACAGACGAACGGCAACCGCACGTGCAATCCCGAGGGCTTGCTTCAGGACGAGAACACGGCTCTGCCAGACTGCAGGCAGTTCATCGAATGCCTGCCGGTCGAGCGATCCGATCTGCCGCAAGCCGCCGAGCTGACGTACGAGCATCAGCGCTGCACCCAGCAGCCACAGCAGTGACACCCAGCCGGCAACGCCATTGGATTCCTGCACGAATATGCCGGTCGTCGTGACCAGATGCGGTCTGGACAAGACAGGAACGAGTCCGATGCCCAGCGTCGTCGCCGATTTTTCCAGAAACGTCGCCATGCTGATCAACGGTGCAATCACCATGGCCAGCAGGAAAACCATGCCCACGACATGCCGAAGCGCCGCGTTACGTCGCGGCAGCACAGAAAACGCCGCTGCCGCGAGCAGCGCGAACAGCGCGCCTTGCCACAACGAATTCAGCAGCGCATTCGCGCAGGCCGGCGCAAGCGCGTATTGGGCATTCCAGAACGCGTCCATCGACCTTATTTCCGCTTTGCCTTGGCTTTGGCGATCAACTTGGCGATCGCATCGAGGTCTTCGCTGCTGGCTGTGTCGTCGTCGAGCGCGCGCTGCACGAGCTTCAAGGCGGAACCGCCAAAAGCGCGTCGCGCGAGGTCTTTCAGCAGAGACGACTGCACCACCGGCTCCGGATGTGCGGGGACGAAACGGTGGCTGCGTTCGGATTCGTCCCGACGCACGAGCCCCTTCTCGGTCATGACCGTCAGCATCTTCAGCACGGTCGTATAAGCGGTCTCCTTGCTGCGCAGAAGTTCGTCATGAACCTCGTGCACGGTACTTGGCGCAGCACGGCTCCAGAGCACGCGCAGGATCGCCAATTCACCTTCGGTAGGATTGGGGGAAGACATCAACGAACGCTCCGCAGAAGTTTCTACTGCAACATTAGTACTACATCGTTAGTACTTCGTCAATCGACAACGGCCCACAGGGTCGCGGATGCGGTAGCCAGCGAACAAATGCGATGCTCAAGTCCATCGACTGGGCCGAGCCTGCAAAGGCATCTCATGCCACAGCTCGGTTGGGGGCTTCCTCAGACAAGACCCAATTTGACGCCGTTGTCTCTCCTAAAAGCGGCCGTTCGCAACCGGCTCAAGTGGGTCGCAAGCAGACCTTGCAAACATGCCGCTTTCGAGCCTGTCACGAACGATGCTGTCATGCGGCATGGAAGAACTGTCGCAGTGCTCGCGCATCACCGCCATGTCACCTCGATACGGTTACGGATGCCCTGCCGAGGCAGCGTGACGGTTGCCATGTCTTGCGCGGCATCCCAGCTCCATTGGCTGGTGCTCGTGCCGTCCACGACGACTACCTCGGGCTTGCCGGCAGCGCGGATACGCAATTCGTACGCACGGCTCTGCAGCTGATTTGCGAACGCGCCCTTGGCCGGCCCGATGACGAGTTGGTGGCTGCCGGTCGCATCGGTCGCGTAGTTCATCGGCGTCAACGCGTACTGTCCTTTGGCATAGGCGAGCGAGCCGCCGTCGTCCTCGTAGAAGTCGAAGTGGCCGTTGCCCGTGCCATATACGTTGAGGATGACGGTATCCAGCGGCTTGGCGTCGGAGTAATCGCTCACCGGCTGTTCGGGAACGATGGCACCGTCGCGGACGAATACCGGCGTCTGGTCCACCGCATAGTGCGCGGTGAACGTGGTGCCACCTGCGTAGTGCTTGCCGGTGAAGAAGTCGATCCATTGTCCGGGTGGCAGGTAGACGGTACGTTCGCCGCTCTTGTCGAGCACGGGCGCGACCAGCATTTCGTCGCCGAAGAAGTACTCATGCATGTGCCGGTAGGCTTCGTCCAGGTCTGGGTACTCCAGGTACAGCGGGCGCAGGATCGGCATGGACTGGGTGTGCGCCAGCCAAGTGCAGGTATAGATGTAGGGGATCAGCTGGGTGCGCAGGGTGAAGTACTTGCGCATCAGCGCCACGCCCTGGTCGCCGTAGACCCAGGGCATGCGCGCATTGCCCTCGCGCGGGTTGGCGTGGGCGCTGTGCATGCGCAGGATTGGACTGAACGTGCCGAATTCGATCCAGCGCGCATACAGATCGAAGTCGATCTTTGCGCCGTGAAAACCGGCGATATCGTTCGTGATGTACGGCACCAGCACGTTGCCGCCGCGGGCGGTGAAGGCGACCTCGTAGGCGAGCACCGGCCATTCCGAATACGTGTCGCCGGTGAAGAACGCGGGGTAGCGCTCGCTGCCCCAGTCGCCGTAGCGGCTGAGGATGAAGCCGCGCTTGCCGGTCTCCTGCGGGGTGAAGTCGTAGAAGACCTTGTTGGTCCACAGCTGCGGATTGAGCCCGGGCATCTCGGTGGAGCCACCGCCGCCGTCCACCCACCACGCGTCCACGCCGGCCTGCATCAGCGGCAGGTGCAGCTGGCGCATGAAGATGTCCGCCTGTCGCTGGTCGGAGAGGTCGAAATAGATGCGCTTTGGCGGCAGCACGTCGCGGATCGCCAGCGGTCCGCGCAGCAGGCCGGCAACGGTGCTGTTGCCGGTGTCGTCACCGCCGCCGCCATCCACACGGAGGACGATGTCGTTCGCCTGTCCGGCCCGGGCATAGGGCGTGATGTCGGTATAGGTGAGCCGGCGCGGCCAGCGGATCGAGCTGTGCGTCGCCTCCTTGCCGTTGACGAAGATCCGGTAGCTGCCGCCGACCTGGCCCAACTCGACGTACAGCGCATGGGGCAGCGTGTCGGGCAGGCGCACCGAGGTGCGATACCAGGCGACGCCGTGGTAGTTCGCATAGCCCTGTTCCTGCCATGGCAGCCCGGTCCGTATCGACTTCCAGTCGCGGCCGTCGTGGCCGGGTGCGAACCAGTGCTGGTCGAGCCCCTGGTCGTGCGGGTCGGTGGCGAAGGTCCATCCGCCGGCGATGTCCAGGTCGAGCGTCGGCTTCGGCGGCAGCGGCCGGCCCAGCGCCTGCAGTACGTCCGGCGCGTGGCTGTCACTGAAGGACAGGATGCTCTCGTCGGTGTTGGCATAGCCGGGATGGTCGTTGAGACTGAGCTTGATGCCGCGCTGCTGCAGCCATTCCATGAATTGCCGGGGATGCGGGATCAGCGGGCTCCAGTCGTAGCCGCCCTGCCAGCCGTAGTTGTGCCAGGCGAAATCCAGTACCAGGGTGTCGAACGGGATGTGCTCGTCTCGTAGCCGCGAAACCTCGTCCTCCAGATACTGCTGGTTGTAGCGCAGGAACTCGGGCTGGCCGGATTCCACCGTATCCGGGAAGTATTCGAAATTGAGGTCGGTGATCCACGGGCCGAGGGTGTAGCGCGGGATCATCGGCACGGGGCCGCACAACTGCGCGTATTCCTGCAGCACCTGATGGTAGTCGTGGCCGTAGGCGAACAGGTACCAGTCCTGGCCGTCCATCCGTGGACGCGGTTCTATCCAGGTCTTTTGCGCGTTCCACACGGGGGTGCGGCTGTCATCGATGAAAGCGTAGCCGCTGCGACTCAGCAGCCCGGGCTTGGCCTCGTCCAGGTGCACGTCGATGCCGGGGATGAGGTCGTCGACCGGGCTTTCGAGATCCATGTGCCCGCTGGGCAGGTTGGCCTTGCTGATGTTGTCCAGGGAGTAGGTGAGGCCACCCAGGTTCTGTGGGTCGGGCTGGCCGGGATGCCACGTTTGCGTGCCGTGGGTGGCATCGTGCCAGCTCACTTCAAGATTGGTCGCGGCGAACGGGCCGGAGTCCAGCTTGTAGCGCAGGGTCACGGCATCGGTGCTGGCCACCAGCCAGCCGCCCTTGTGCGTCGACTGGGCGTGCACGGCAGGCCAGTCTCTTTTCAGCACGACGGCCGTGGGGGCATCGATGAAGTCGCCGGATGGCACGTATTCCATCCGCACCAGGGATGGCGTCAGGAACTCGAAGCGCGCATGGCCGGCAACGATGGTCGTAGTGTCCTGGGCATAAGCGCATGGCGCCAGTACAAGCGACAGGAAAACAGCAGGCATCCATGCCGAAGCCAGTCCGAAGATGCGGTGAAGAGTCATTGCATGCCCCTCTGCCTGGATTGGATTGGTCGATGTGATCAGCCAACGTTACAACAAGCGGACCCGGAGAGAAGAGCATGATGCTGGCTGCATGCAACGATGGTGGAGCTAGAGCTGCTCCACCATCGTTGGCCTTGTATGCCACCATGCGGTGGCAAAAGGTGAATCTGCTGCGTCGGCGGGCGTGCACTCCGGTGGTCAGGTCACCGCAAAGTGGCTGCTCGTTGCCCTGCTATTGCGTGCGCACAGAACCATCGCCGATGCCATGACATAGACGTGCGATCAAAGGCAGCAGTGTGGCGACGACGGATACGTGCCAGCGCTTGCCGGCAGGTCTTTGCGCGGGCTGCGGGTGCTGTGCCAATCGCCGGGCGAGTTCCGGATCGTGGATGTGGCTGTGCAGGAACAGCAGGTTGGTCAGAAGCGAACTCATCGAAGTCTCCTCGGGGCCATGATCGGCATGGTGCTCATGTCGGCTGCTGGCACACGAACTCGATCAGCCGTCCATCCGGGTCGCGCAGATAAGCGGCGTAGTAGTTCGGATGGATATGCGGCGCGAGTGCCGGGGCGTGGTCGAGCCGATGCCCTGCCGCTTGGGCGGTCGCATAGACCTGCTCGACCAGCGCCCGGCTGGCGACACCAAACGCAAAGTGGACGTGTGCCGACGGTTCGCCGACGACAATGAAAAAGTCCAGGTCGTGGCCATTGCCGTAGCCTTTCGCTGCACCGTCGACCTTCTGCTCGTAGCCGAGCGGCGCGAGTACGTCGCCGTAGAAACGGAGGTTTGCATCAAGGTTTCGGGTCTGCAGCTCGATATGGTCGATCATCGGTATTCCAGTCAAGGTGAGGGTGTGGCCGGCGGCCAGCGTCGATTGCATCGAGAAACCTTGCTGCGAGTCGATCGCCGGCTACGCACATGATCGCGATTTGCGCCGCGGCTCGGCCGCGCAATGCGGACATTTCCTGTTGGCACGCCGCGATTTTTGCCGCTAAGGTGCGGCATGGCTGAAGAACCCCTGCTTGACGATTTCGACCGTGCGATCCTGCGCCGCGTGCAACATGATGCCCGCGTGACGGGCGAGGACATCGGCGCGGATATCGGCTTGTCCGCGGCGGCGGTGCAGCGGCGGCTGAAACGCCTGCGCGAGTTGGGTGTGATCGCGGCCGAAGTCTCGGTGGTTGATCCGGCGACGGTAGGACAGGCGATGAGCTTCATCGTCGGCGTCGAGATGGAGCGCGAGCGTGCGGACGTGCTCGACGCTTTCCGCCGTGCCGCCAAGGCCGATCCGAACGTGCAGCAGTGCTACTACGTCACCGGCGAGGCGGACTTCGTACTGGTCGTGGTGGCACGCGACATGGCCGGATTCGAGGCCTTCACGCGGCGCCTGCTGCTCGACAACGAGAACATCCGGCGCTTCACCACGAACGTGGTGATGGCCCGCGACAAGGTGGGCCTTGTCGTGCCGGTGTAGTCAGCCGCTGCGACTCCAGGTGCGAGCTGCTTCTGTGAACGCCAGGCAATCCGTAAACCGGTTGTAAAGGGGCGTGGGCGAAATACGGATGACATCAGGTTCGCGCCAGTCGCCGATGATGCCGTGGTCCATCAGATATTCGAACAGGGCGCGCCCGCGTTCGCGGCCGCCGGTCACGCGAATCGAGAGTTGCGAGCCGCGGCGTTGCGGATCATTCGGAGTTACGACTTCCAGTACACCGGCCAGCTGGGTCTGCACCAGCCATTCCAGATAGCCGGTGAGTTGCAGCGACTTCTCGCGTAGCGCGCGCATGCCCGCACGGCGAAAGATCTGCAGCGACACGCGCAGCGGTGCCAGTGCGAGGATCGGCGGGTTGGAAAGTTGCCAGCCATCGGCCCCTGTGGTTGGCACGAACTCGGGACCCATCTGGAAGCGCGTGCTCTTGTCGTGACCCCACCAGCCAGCGAAACGTGGCAGATGGGCACTGGCATGGCGCTCGTGCACGAACGCGCCACCCACCGCGCCGGGACCGCTGTTGAGGTATTTGTAGCTGCACCAGATCGCGAAGTCGGCGCCGCTGTCGTGCAGTTGCAGCGGCAGGTTGCCGACGGCGTGGGCGAGATCGAAGCCGACCTTGCAGCCGTGCTGATGCGCCAGCGTGGTGATGGCCTTCAGATCGAAGGCCTGGCCGGTGCGGTACTGGACGCCGGGCAGCATCACCAGTGCGATGCGATCACCGTGTTCGGCCAGCGCGCGTTCGATCGCGGTCGGCGAGGTGGTACCGTTCGGCTCGTCGCTTTGCAGTTCGATCAGTGAAAGTGCGGGGCTGAAGCCGTGGTAGCGGATCTGCGACTCCACCGCGTAGCGGTCGGTGGGAAACGCGCCGGCTTCGATCAGGATCGCGTGGCGCTCCGGCGTCGGCTGGTAGAAGCTGACCATCATCAGGTGCAGGTTGACCCCAAGCGTATTCATCGCAACCACTTCGGATGGCTGCGCACCGACCACGGCGGCGAGATCGTCGCGCACGAACTCGTGGTAGTCCATCCACGGCAGGCGCCCCTTGAAGTGGCCTTCCACGCCCAGCTCGCCCCAGTAGTCGAGTTCCGCGTTGACCGCCTCGCGCACCGCGCGCGGCTGCAGGCCCAGCGAGTTGCCGCAGAAATAGACACTGTCGTGACCTTCATGCGGCGGGATCAGGAATTCGTCGCGGAATGCGCGCAACGGGTCGGCGGCATCCTGGGTGCTGGCCCAGTCGGCGGTGGCCTGGTAATCGGGCATGGTGGTTTCCTGCATGTTTTGTGTAGGAGCGGCTTCAGCCGCGACGCTTTTTGCTTTCGCGGGTCGATGGAAAAGCATCGCGGCTGAAGCCGCTCCTACAGGGAGCCAGGGAAAATCTATTTCAGGTGTGCCGCGATCGCGTTGCAGCCTTTGTCGAACTCGGCTTCCCAGCCGGCGCCCGCCAGACTGTGTGCGGGACGCACGCAGCGCAGCTGGATGGCGTGGCCGTTCTTGAACCAGTAGTGCTCGACGTAGCTGAACTGGGTGCCGCTTTCCTGCGCGGTGTAGAGGTTGCTGTTCGGCTGCGGCGGCACGGCGGAAATCTTGTAGCCGGGAAGTGCCATCGCTTTCGCGGTGGCATCGCTTCTGAACTGGTTGAAGCTGCTGATGTCACCAGCCTGGGCCACGGTCACCGTGATGCGGGCGAGACTGGTCTTGCCAGTGGGGGATGGATCAGGCACCTGGAACACGCGCGTTTCCGGATCGCCCTGGGTTTCCATGATGTCCAGCCAGCTGTCCGGCGTGCTGAAGCTCACGCTGCCGTCAGCCATGCTGACATCGGTGGCATGGACACGACCGGCCAGCAGCAAGGTGGTGGCCATGACCATGGCGAGAGTGGTGCCGCTGCGCAGAAAACTCATGCTGACTCCGTGGCGATATTGTCGGGGGCGAAGCGATGCCGGGGCAGACCCAGCCATTCCAGTGCAGTGCCATGAAACAGTCGGGCTCGTGCGACGTCATCAAGGCCCAGCGCCTCGATGCCGCTGCCGGGCTCCTGTTCGCCCAGCGGGAAAGGATAGTCGGTGCCGAGCATCACCTGCTCGACGCCCGTCACATCCAGCAGATAGCGCAATGCCAGATCATCGTGCACGCAGGAGTCGAAATAGAAACGCTTGAGGTATTCGCGCGGGTTGCGCGGGTTGTCGGTGGCGACCAGGTCCGGGCGCATCTTGAAGCCATGCTCGATACGGCCGATCGTCGAGGGGAAGCTGCCGCCGCCATGGGCCAGCATCACACGCAGTTTTGGCAGCCGTTCCAGCACGCCGCCGAAGGCGAGGCAGCAGGCCGCGCGAGCCTGCTCAGCCGGCATGCCGACCAGCCACGGCATCCAGTACTTGGGCATGCTCGCCGCGCCCATCATGTCCCACGGGTGCACCAGCACCGCGGCGCCGAGATCGGCGGCCGCCTCGAAGAACGGGAACAGTTCCGGCGCATCGAGGTTCCAGTCGCCGCAATGCGAGCCGACCTGCACGCCTTGCAGGCCGAGCTCGTCGATGCAGCGTTCCAGTTCGCGGATCGCCAGATCCGGCGCCTGCAACGGCACCGTGCCGATGCCGGCATAGTGCCGTGGATAGTCGCGGCAGATGCCGGCCATGTGGTTGTTCAGATGGCGGTGCAGCTCCAGCGCCTGGTGGCCTGGCGCCCAGTACGAGAACAGCACTGGTACGGTGGAGATCACCTGCACGTCGACACCGAAGCGGGCGTAGTCGTCGATGCGGGTTTGCGCATCGAACGCCGAATCCCACACCTCGCGGAAGAACCGGCTGTCCTTGTAGATACGATGGCGCCCATCGGTATGCGTCATCACCGGAAAGCGGTCGTCGCCGTACTTGGCCGCCAGATTCGGCCAGTCGCGGGGCAGGATGTGCGCGTGGGTATCGATCTTGAGCATTCACGCAGTGTAAAACCTCTGCGGGCCGGCGTCGCGCTGCAGTCGCACGATGGCAGCCGGGTTCGCGACTCAGGGCTGGGCGTGGCTGCGCTGGGGTTCGGTGCAGGATTCCTGCTGTGCACGATTGACCACATGCGCCAGCGTGTTGACGTTGTCGACCAGGCGGTCACTGAGCCGCATCAACGATTCGGCTGCAGCACGATCATCGGCACCCTGCAGCAGGGCTACCAGCGTGCGTTGCCGCGTACGCAGGTCCGGTAGCGTGTCCATGCCGCGCTGTTCACGCAACGCCGTGGCGATGGCCTGCACGGTCTCGGCGGACTGCTCCACGAAGTGCCTGATCTCGGCCTGTGCGGGCAGTCTGGCGAGGTCGTCGACCATCGCTTCCAGCGTCATCGCGGTGCGCGCCAGCCGATTGCCATTGGCGAACAGGGTGCGGGCCAGCGCGAGCAGTTCCGGTGGCGTGGCCGGTTCACTGCGCATGCGGTCGAGCGAAGCCTGCGCATTGGTGCGGGCGGTACGGGCCGCGCTGCGTGTCTCGTGGTGGGCGTTGTGCTGGTCTGGTTGCGCCAGTGCGCGCAGATAGCTGGCGTAAGCATCCAGCATCACGGCCAGCGCAGCACGTGCCCGGCCGCGCTCCCAGGTTGGCCACGCCACGTATGCGAGCAAGGCCATGCCGCAGCCGAGGGCGGTGTTGATCACCCGATCTACCACGGCGGCGCTGGAACCCACACCCTCGTAGGAAAGCAGGATCACCACGGTGCCGGTCAGCGCGGCCACCGCGATGCCGTAATGCGCCGTAGCCAGGTAGCGGAACGCCATGCACAGCACGGCCATGAGTGCGAGATGCGCCCATGGTTCGTTCGGCGAGAAGTGCAATAGGGCCGTGGTGAGCACCAGCCCAAGCACGGTGCCCAGCACGCGCAGCAGGCCGAAATTGAAGGTGGCGGCAAAGTCGGGTCGCAGCACGATCGCTGCCGTCATCGGCAACCAGTAACCATGCGGCAGCTGCAATAGTCGCGAAATCCACAATGCAATGCTGAGGCAGACGGCCATGCGCAAGGCATGCCGGAACGCTACCGAACGCGGCGTGAGGCTGGCGCGCAGCGTGGCCCATGTGGAACTGCTGCGCAGTGCCTTGGGCAGCCGGGTTTCCGCCGCGCTGGCGCGCAATTCGCCACGGCTGCCGGCCCAGTCGGCATTGCGCACCGCTGCAGCCAGCTGGCCGGAGAGCGCATGGATGTGCGTGGTCAGGCTGCTGCTCCTGCGGCCGTCGAGCAACGCGCTTTCGCTGGTCTGCAGGGTCCGCAATGCGCGTGCGGCCTGTTCGGGCGATTCACCTTGCTCCAGCGCATCGGCGATTGCTGCCAGCACGCGGGCAGCATCGTCACGGAACATCACGTCGATGGACGGGTTGGCATGCAGTTCGGCCATCGCGGTGAGTTCCAGCCGGATGCGCTCGGCCAGTTCCAGCAGCACGCCGAATGCTTCCATCGCGCGGCCATGGGCCCGGTGCCGCCCGAGCAAGGTCTGTTGCAGGGTGGTCATCGCCTCGCTCAACGCAGGTACCTCGGCATCGTTGTGCGCCTGCTGCCTGGCCAGCGCGGCCAGGCCCGCATAGACGCTGGCCAGTGCGTTCCGCTCCGGCAGATAACGCTGCCATGGCCATGCCGCCAGCGAGAACAGGGTAAGCAGCAGGCCACCGCTGAAGATCAGCGCCGCGCCGCTCAATGCGCCGGCCGGCGACGTCGGAGTCGAGGCGGTGATCACCAGCAGGATCATGCTGGTCATGCCGACCCGTGCGGTATCGGTGCCGAACACCACCAGCAGGCCGCCGAAGAAACCGCAGGCGGCAGTGGCCAGCAGGATCGGCAGCAGCTGGCCGCCGATCAGGAAGCCGCAGAGCGAAGCCACGCCTGCAGCCAGCGAGGCCAGCAGCAGTTGGCGCATGCGCTGGCGATAGGGTCCCGGCTGATCGGAGAACATCGTATCCAGCGCGCCGGCGCCGATGGCCAGCCCGGCTTCCGTGTGCCCCGTTGCCAACCCGATACCCAGCGGCAGGATCACCGCGGCGGTGTTGCGCAATACCACCTGCCACGGCACGTCCGGCCGCTTGATCTGGGTCAGGCTTTCAATGGCATGGGCGCTTAGCGAATAACCGCTGGAGGGCATGAGGGTTTCGCTTAAATCACGTCGGAGCGCTGATTTTGCACCATGCGCCTGCCGGGCGTAGAGGTGGTATCGGGTTGCGCTGCCGCTGATCAGGTACCTGGTTCGGCATCCCTCGGCATGCCGTCATCGTCGTAGGCATCGAGTCGCGTGGTGATGCGGGAATTGTTGCGATAACGCTTGCGCAGCGCCTGCAGGTCGCGAGGCAGCGAGTTGCAGCGCAACTCGTCCATTCGGTGGTTGATCTCGGCATCGCGTGCGGAACCATCGCCGTTGAACTCACCGGCGAAGTGCATGCAGTTTTCGCTGCGTTCGATGAACTTCGTCATGGGTGCGGGCCAGTTCGCATCGGCGCTACCCGCGGACAGCGCCGATGCAGGTTGTGCAGCAAGCGCGCCCAGCAGCAGGCCGGCCGAGGACATTGCGATTCCCCGTCGGCGAATGCCACCCTGCATCAAACGACTCACGCGCGCCCAGCAAACTCGCCGGTGAGTGTGTTTACCCACACCTTCTCGTCGTTGCTGATGTACTCGGGCACCTGGATCTCGATACCGGTGTCGAGCTTGGCCGGCTTGGTGCGCTTGGTGGCACTCGAGCCCTTCATTTCCGGTGCGGTGTCGACCACGGTCAGGATCACGCTGCTGGGCACCTGCAGGCCGACCGGCGCCTCGTCGATCACCTGCACGTAATAACCCTCGATGCCTTCGACGATGTAGCCCGCGTTGTCGCCGACCAGCTCGGGCGAGAGCAGGTACTGGGTGTAATCCTCGGCGTCCATGAACACGAAGGCGCCGTCGTCCATGTACGAGAAGTTCGCCGCGCGGCGCACCAGGTCCATCTCGCGCAACTCATCGTCGGCGCGCAGGCTGAGGTCGAACTTGCGACCGCCGGGGATCGAATACAGGGTGAAGCGGAATGTGACGTTGCCGCCACGCGCACTCGGCGAGCTGCGCTCGATGTCGCGCACCTGGTAGACGGTGCCGTCGTGTT
This sequence comes from Rhodanobacter sp. C01, assembly GCF_002001045.1. Taxonomy (GTDB): domain Bacteria; phylum Pseudomonadota; class Gammaproteobacteria; order Xanthomonadales; family Rhodanobacteraceae; genus Rhodanobacter. Next base: position 252,828 of record NZ_MUNR01000006.1, read on the forward strand.
CGACCACGTTGCCTTTCTTGACGTCGGAAGCTTTCATGCGATGGATTCGTATGGAGTGGAATGGGGTGTTGGAAGATTACTTCGGCTGCAGCCGCACCGCGCCATCGAGTCGGATCGTTTCGCCGTTGATATAGCGGTTGCCGATGATGAAGGCGACGGTCGAAGCGAACTCGTCCGGCTTGCCAAGGCGCGACGGGAACGGGATCGACGCGGACAGTGATTCCTGCACCTGCGGCGGCATGCCATCGACCATCGGGGTCCAGAAGATGCCTGGCGCAATCGTCGCGACGCGAATGCCGAAACGGGCCAGCTCGCGCGCCATCGGCAGGGTCATGCCGACCACGCCACCCTTCGAGGCGGAGTAGGCAGCCTGGCCGATCTGGCCTTCGTAGGCGGCAACACTTGCGGTGTTTATGATCACCCCGCGCTCGCCGTCCTCGCCTGCCTCGTTGCCCTGCATCAACGCCGCGCCGGCCTTGGCGACATTGAAGCTGCCGACCAGGTTCACCATCACGGTGCTGGCGAAAGTGTTCAACGGCATCGCGCCGTCCTTGCCCAGCACGCGGCCGGCGCCGAGGATGCCGGCGCAGTTCATCACCACGTTGAGGCCGCTCATCGCCTCGTGTGCGGCAGCCACGTTAGCGACCACACCATCCTCGGAGGTGACGTCGGTGCGGAAGAAGCGGGCGGCATCGCCCAGTGCCTTTGCAGCGGCGTGGCCCTTCTCTTCGTTGACGTCGAACAGCGCGACCTTGCCGCCGTTCGCGACAAGGTTTTGCGCCACTGCATGGCCGAGTCCGGAGGCGCCGCCGGTGATGATCGCCTTGACCTGATTGAGCTGCATGGGAGGTTCTCTGGATACCTGAAACATGAATGGTAACCGAGAGGCAGGGCGACCACGAAGGGCTGAGGGCCAAACGTGAAGGCCGTTCACCGGAATCTTCACGCGGCGTTGGGGATTGAGCGGTGATGTTGGGGGCAGGGCAATGATGCCTCGGGCTCCTCCTGCTCAACGAAAGCATCAGGCGGCTCAGGGAAGCCTTGGAGCTGCATGGTTCCTCAGGTTTTTCACGCCATTACAAACGGAGCATCTTTATGAAAAAGCAATTGGGTACGTGGTTGATTTGCGGTGCATTGATGATGTCCACCTCGGCTCTGGTGGCTCAACCCCTGGGTCAGGATCATCAGAACCAGAATCATCAGGATCAGAGCCATCGCAGCATGTCCGAGCGCGGCCATAGTGAAGGCTGGTACAAGAAGGGTGGCCATATGCCGACCGAATACCGCGGTGGCTCCTATGTGGTGAATGACTGGCAGAGCGAGCATCTGCGTGCACCGCCGCGGGGTTATCACTATGTGCGCAGCGACAACGGTGATTTCATCCTGGTCGCCATCACGACTGGCGTGATTGCCAGCATCATCGCCGCGCAGCATTGACACACGGCCTGTGTCAGTCAGCATGGCGGATCTGAGCAACAGGGTCGCCGAAAGGCGGCCCTGCGCTTGAATCCATACGGTTTGTTCAGACCGTATTGTCACCAGTGGGTTGTAACCTTTTTGGCGTAGCGTTCATCTGTCATTGGGTGGGATGCGGCCATCGTCGATCATCAGTCGTATGACTGGCCGAAGCGCTTGGGGGTAAATGTGCGCATGGAACCACCTGCCATGTCTGGCAGGTGGTTGGCAGTATCTTGTCATCAATCAGGAGCGCGATATGAAGAAACTGTTGGGTACATTCGTCATCTGTGGAGTCATGGCGATGTTCAGCGCACCGCTGCTGGCGCAGAACTACGGCAACGATCACCATGATCATGGTCAGGATCAGTATCACGGCATGCACGATCGCGGTCAGCACGAGGGTTGGTACAAGAGGGGTGGCCGTATGCCGGCTGAGTATCGCGGTCGCCAGTATGTAGTGAGTGATTGGCGCCATGAGCGTCTGCGTCCGCCACCGCGTGGCTATCACTGGGTGCGCAGCGACAATGGAGATTTCCTGCTGGTCGCGATCACCTCCGGCGTGATTGCGGATCTGCTGCTGCATCATTGAGCGACAGATCGGCACAGCCCGGAAGCAAAAGCCCCGCCATCGCTGGCGGGGCTTTTTTCATGGTGCTGTCGAGCGCGTCAGGACAGCAGGGCATGCAGCTTGGGCGAATTTTCCAATTGCGGAAACGGAATGATTGGCGCTGGTGTCGCAGTCGGCGTCTGCAGCTCCTTTTGCCATACGCCCACGTCCCACCACTGCCCCAGCTTGTAGCCACACTGACGCCATACGCCGGCGGCGCAGAAATCCATGGCTTCATGCATCGCCACGCTGACCGTGCCAGGCAGGGTGATCACGCCAACGGCCTGGTTGATGCCCTGCAACTTCATCGCTTCCAGCAGCACGCCGTAGAGCCGGCGCGCGATGCCGCGGCGGTGTGCATCGGCACGCACGTAGATGGAGGTCTCGGCGATCCAGTCGTAAGCGGCACGTTCGCGGAAGCGGCCGGCATAGGCATAGGCCAGCACTTCGCCAGCTTCCTCCCACACCAGCCAGGGGTAATGCTTCAGGCGGGCACGGATGCGTTCGCGCATGGCTGCCACGCCAGGCAGTTCGGTCTCGAAGGTGGCTACGCCGTCGGTGACCGAAGGCGCGTAGATCGCATGGATGGCAGTGGCATCTTCCTCGTGGGCGATGCGGATCGTCGGATTCAGCACGTCAGGTATTTCCAGTTGCGTGGCTTGCCTTCGGCCAGCCATTCCAGGGTGGTGGCGATACGCTTCCGGCGGGTGGCGTCGGTCTTCGCTTCGGCGATCCAGTTGACGTATTCGCGTTGCGCGCTGGGACTGAAGGCTGCCCAGGTCTTGCGCGCAGCCGCATGCTTCTTCTGTGCGAGCAGGACGGCGAGATCGTCCGGCAACGTCGGCAGCGGCTTCGGTGCGACTTTCGGGCGCGCCAGCTTCACACCGGCCTCGTTCAATGCCATCGCCTTGCGGATGAGGGTGGTGAGCTCCTTCTTCGATGGCAGATCCTTCAGCGAAGTGAGCTTGCCGAACTGCCCCATGCCGTCTTCGGTTGCCTCACCCACGACTTGCCCGGACAACCAGAAACCGAAGCCGCAATGCTGCTTGAAGGCCGCCATCATGCACATCGACGCGTTCTTGTAGTTGAAGAACGGCATGCTCCATTTGAGGCTCTCCTCAACCTCGGGACAGGTGGCATGCACCACCGCACGGAGGTGTTCGAGGATGGGCCTGGCGAACTCGGCTGATTCGGCGATATACGCATCGACGTGTGGATCGTGCTTGCTCATGGCCTGCTCACAGATCGCGGATGAAGAAGCGGTCACAACTGAAATGGCCGGTACCGCCCATGGGCGCGCATAACGGCGTGAAGCCACTGCGTGTGTACAGTGCCTGCGCAGCGTCCATCCCGGTCAGCGTTTCGAGGTAGCACCGACGAAAGCCGAAGCTGCGAGCCGCATCGAGACAGCGCTGCATCATCGCCGTGCCGGCGCCGATGCCACGGGCTTGCGGAAGGAAATACATCTTGCGCAATTCACATACGTCTGGCTCGGCGTTCTCCAAGGGTGCCACGCCACCGCCACCGACGATGTGATCGTCATGTTCGACCACGAAATACGCACTGCGTGGTTGTGCGTAGGCTTCGTGCATGTGATCGACTTCGGCGTCATGGATCGCGAAGCCGGGGCCGTCGGCACCGAATTCGGGCATCACCCGGCGGATGATCGCCGCCATCGCGGCATTGTCGCTGACTGTGATGGGGCGGATAAGGAAAAGCGTGAGCATGAGGCAAAGAGATGCAGTGGGAAGGGTGATCTTCAGCCAGCTGTGCGCGCCCGGGTGACGCGACTGGCGGTGTCCTTGTGCAGCTGCGTGGCCAGCCATGCACCGGTGGCGACCAGCAGGTCGAGGTCGACGCCGGTGCTCATGCCCATGCCGTGCAGCATATAGACCACATCTTCGCTGGCGACATTGCCGGTGGCGCCTTTGGCGTACGGACAACCGCCGGTGCCGGACACCGAGCTGTCAACCACACGCGCACCTTCTTCCAGGCAGGCGAGGATGTTCGCCAGCGCCTGGCCGTAGGTGTCGTGGAAGTGCACGGCGAGCGCGCCGATCGGCACCTCCTGCGCCACCGCATGCAGCATCGCGCGCGCCTTCGCGGGCGTGCCGACGCCGATGGTGTCGCCCAGCGAGATCTCGTAGCAGCCCAGTTCGTACAGGCGCCTGGCGACACGCACCACGTCGCTGATCGGCACTTCGCCTTGATACGGGCAGCCGAGTACGGTGGAGACGTAGCCGCGTACCTTCACATCATCAGCCTGTGCGTGTTCGATCACGGACACGAAACGTGCAATCGACTCGTCGATCGAGGCATTGGTGTTCTTCTGGCTGAAGGCCTCCGATGCTGCGGCGAAGACCGCGACTTCGCGCGCGCCGACTTCGCGTGCACGCAGATAACCTTGTTCGTTCGGCACGAGTACGGGGTAACTCACGCCGGGTACCTTGCGGATACGGGTGAAGACTTCAGCCGCATCGGCCAGTTGCGGCACCCATTTCGGGCTGACGAAGCTGGTTGCCTCGATGGTGGTGAGGCCGGTCGATGAAAGCCGGTCGATCAAGGCAATCTTCACATCGGCCGGCAGCAGGGTCTTTTCGTTCTGCAGGCCGTCACGGGCGCCGACTTCGACGATGCGGACGTGATTGGAGGAAGTCATCTTGTACTCCGGTCAGTCGGCAAAACGTACCAGCACGGCGTCTGCCTCGACAAACTCGCCTTGTGTGGCGCTGATGCTTTCGATGGTGCCGGCACGCGGTGCCTTCAAGGCCAGTTCCATCTTCATCGCCTCCATCACCAGCAATTCCTGGCCCTGTTCGACGCTGTCACCAGCCTGCGCCTTCACCAGCACGATGCGGCCTGGCATCGGCGCGATGACCTGATTGCCGCCGGCTGCATCCTTCGGTTCCCAGGCGAACGCGGCAGCGCGCGCAAAGCTGTACCGCTGGCCATGAGCGTCGTGCAGCAGCACATGCGCCGCGTCGGTGCGCAACGGTATACACAACGATTCGCCATCGAAACGGGCGCTCAGGGTGTCGTCGAGAAGACGTGCGCCGCGTACCTCGCAGACCGTTTCGCCATGGTGCAGTTCGTAGTTTCCATCGTGACCATGCGCTTCGATGTCGTGACGCTGCTCGCGCAGGGTCAGCGCAATGATGCGCTTGCCGGCATGGCCGATGCGCCACGCATCGGCGCTTGCCCACGGCGAGTGGGGATCGGCTGCGGAAGTGCTGACTTGACGTTCGTCGTGGAGCAGGGCAGCGGTGGCCGCGGCGAACAGGACCTGGTCGATGGGTGCCACGTCGCCGACCAGAAATTCTTCCAGATGGCGATCCAGATAACCGGTGTCGATGCGGCCCTCGATCACGACCGGATGCCGCGCGAGGCGTTCGAGGAAGCCGATGTTCGATTTCGGCCCGATGATCTCACTCGCGGCCAATGCCTCGCGCAGCCGTTGCAGCGCCTGCGTACGGTCGACGTCGAACACGATCAGCTTGGCGATCATCGGGTCGTAGAAAATCGTCACCGTGTCGCCTTCGATCACGCCACCGTCGAGGCGCACATGTTTCGATAGTGCAGGCAGGCGCAGCGTCTGCAGCTTGCCGGAACCGGGCAGGAAGTTCTGGTCCGGGTCTTCCGCGTACAGGCGCACTTCGATCGCGTGGCCGTGCGCGTGGACCTGATCCTGGCGCAATGGCAGGGGTTCGCCGGCGCCGACGCGCAGCTGCCATTCGACCAGATCCAGTCCCAGCGTGAGTTCGGTGACCGGGTGTTCGACCTGCAGGCGCGTATTCATCTCCATGAAGAAGAACTCGCCGCTCTGCGCGACGATGAATTCCACCGTGCCGGCGCCGACATAGTCGACCGCCTTTGCCGCGGCGACGGCTGCTTCGCCCATCGCCTTGCGACGCGACTCGTCGAGGAACGGCGAGGGCGTTTCCTCCAATACCTTCTGATAGCGGCGCTGGGCCGAGCATTCGCGCTCGTTGAGATGGATCACGTTGCCGTGGGTATCGCCGAATACCTGGAATTCGATATGCCGGGGATGCTCGACGTATCGCTCCAGGATCACCCGCGTATCGCCGAACGAGCTGGCAGCCTCGCGCTGCGCGGAGGCGAGTGCATCGGCAAACCCTGCCGCGTTGCGCACGATTCGCATGCCCTTGCCGCCGCCGCCGGATGCCGCCTTGATCATCAGCGGGAAACCGGTCTTGCCGGCCTGCTCGGCGAGGAAGCCGGCGTCCTGGTTCTCGCCGTGATAACCGGGTACCAGCGGTACGGCGTATTGCTCCATCAGCGCCTTGGCAGCGGCCTTGGAACCCATTGCGTCGATGCTTTCCGGACGTGGGCCAATGAAGGCGATGCCGGCCTCCGTGCAGGCGCGGGCAAAGCCGGTGTTTTCGGAGAGGAAACCGTAGCCGGGGTGGATCGCTTGCGCGCCGGTTTTCTTTGCCACCTCGAGGATGACCTCGCCGCGCAGGTACGAGTCGGCCGGGCGCGGTCCACCGATCGGCCATGCTTCGTCAGCCAGTCGCACATGCTGTGCATCGCGATCGGCTTCGGAATACACCGCAATGGTGCGTATTCCGAGACGCCGGCAGGTGCGGATCACGCGGCAGGCGATCTCGCCGCGATTGGCAATCAGTACGCGCTCGAACATGCAGTGTTCCTGAGCCCGCTGTGTCGGGCTGTTCGTGTCGATGCAAAGCCACTTAAGCTAGCAGATTGCCATGTTGCAGCCGATGCGCAACGCAGCATGGGACAGGCGGTCAACCGATGCGAGGCTTATGAAGCGGCTTGTGCGGCCCATGCCGGCGCGCGCTTGTCGAGGAAGGCACTCAGGCCGTGCTGACCTTCTTCCGAGACGCGCAGGCGGGCAATCAGTTCGGCGTTGGCCTGGTCGAGGCGTTCGGCCTGGGCGAGATCAGCCCCGCCAATGCGCAGGGCCAGTTGCTTGGCCTCGCGCTGGGCCTGCGGGCCGGCCTTGGCCAGCAGGTACAACTGGCGCTCGATCGCCTCGTCCAGTCCGCTTGCCGACACCACGGTGTGCAGCAGTCCGATCCGCGCGGCGATATCGGCCTCGAATACCTCGCCGGTAATGAACAGCCGGCGCGCCTCGCGCAGACCGATCGCGGCGATCACGTACGGTGAGATCACCGCCGGCACCAGGCCCAGCTTCACTTCCGACAATGCGAACTTGGCGGTGTCGACGCCGATCGCGATATCGCAGCAGGCGACCAAGCCCACGCCGCCACCGTAGGCGGCGCCGTTGACCCGCGCGATGGTCGGTTTGGACAGGAACTGCAGGTTGCGCATCAGGCGCGCCAGGCGCAGCGAGTCCTCGCGGTTTTCCGGCTCGCTGGCGCTGGCCATGCCGCGCATCCACTTGAGGTCGGCACCGGCGGAGAAGCAGCTGCCGGCGCCGCTCAGCACCACCGCGCGCACGGCCGGATCGGCGTCGGCCTGCGCCAGCGCGTCGGTGAGTGCGGCGATCAGCGTGTCGTCGAACGCGTTGTGGATCTGCGGGCGGTTCAGGGTGAGCCAGGCCACCGCGCCGCGGCGTTCGCTCAGGATGGAATCGGTCATCGGTCGTCCCCGCAAAGATCCCCATGATAAACGCTGCCCAGCGTCGGAACGCGGCCTGATGCAGTGGAACGGACAAAGGTCTATAATGCGAACAATTCTTATTTGTGAAGCCGCCCGTGCGTCTGTCCGAATTGCCCCAAGGTGCTCCTGCTGTGGTCGACCGCGTGCATGATGCGCATGCGGCGGATCCGATTGCGCAGCGCCTGCGTGACTTGGGCTTCGTCGATGGCGAACCGGTCCGGGTGGTGGCGACCGGGCCGATGGGTGGCGATCCGGTGTTGATCCAGATCGGTTACACCCGCTTTGCCCTGCGCCGCGCCGAAGCCGCCCGGATCAGCGTGCGCAGCGAGGTGGCGGCATGAGTGCCTCGACTCTGCGGATCGCCCTGGTCGGCAACCCGAACTGCGGCAAGACCGCGCTGTTCAACCAGCTCACCGGCGGCCGGCAGAAGGTGGCGAACTACGCTGGTGTCACCGTCGAACGCAAGGAAGGCCGCTTCACCGCGCCATCCGGTCGGGTGCTGCAGATACTCGATTTGCCGGGTACCTACAGCTTCGAGGCGAACAGCCCGGACGAGCAGATCACCCGCGACGTCTGTGCCGGCAACTACCCGGGCGAGGCGGCGCCGGATCTGATCATCTGCGTGGCCGACGCCACCAACCTGCGCCTGCACCTGCGTTTCGTGCTGGAGGTGAAGCGCCTCGGTCGGCCGGTGGTGCTGGCGCTGAACATGATGGACACGGCGCGTCAGCGCGGCATCGTCATCGACGTGCCGGAACTGCAGCGCCGGCTCGGTCTGCCCGTAGTGGAAACCATCGCGGTAAAGCGTGGCGGCGCCAAGGCGCTGATCGAACGGGTGGACGGCGAAGTGCCCACGGCTGCACCGGCGCAGCCGGACGATGCGGCCAGTCGCGCCGATCTGCATGCCCAAGTGCGCGAGTTGCTGACCGCGACGGTGGCGATGCCACGCGCCACGGCGGCGATCGACGACCGGCTCGACCGCTGGGCGCTGCATCCAGTGTGCGGGTTGCTGATCCTCGCGGTCGTGATGTTCCTGGTGTTCCAGGCGGTGTACTCGGTGGGCAAGCCGATGACCGACGCGATCGGCGACGGGTTCGGATGGATGGGCGAGCATGTCGCCACGCTGCTGCCGGCCGGGCCGCTGCAGAGCCTGGTCACCGATGGTCTGTTTGGTGGTCTTGGCACCGTGCTGGGCTTCCTGCCGGAAATCCTGGTGCTGTTCCTTTTCATCATCGTGCTGGAGGAATCCGGCTACCTGCCGCGTGCGGCGTTCCTGCTCGATCGCCTGATGCTGTCGGTAGGTCTGACCGGACGCTCGTTCATTCCGCTGCTGTCGAGTTTCGCCTGCGCGATCCCCGGCATCATGGGCACACGCAGCATCCAGGACCCGCGCGACCGTCTGGCGACAATCCTGATCGCGCCACTGATGACCTGTTCGGCGCGCCTGCCGGTATATGCGCTGCTGATCGGCGCCTTCATCCCGATCCGTTACGTATTCGGCGTGTTCAACCTGCAGGGCATCGTGCTGTTCTCGTTGTACCTGGCGGGCATCCTCGGCGCGATGGCGGTGGGCTGGGTGATGAAGCGCATCCGCCGCGACAAGAGCGAGCATGCGTTGCTGATGGAACTGCCGTCGTACCGGATGCCCAAGCTGCGCGACGTGGCGATCGGCCTCTACGAGCGTGGCGGGATTTTCCTGAAGCGCCTGACCGGCGTGATCCTGGGCCTGACCGTGCTGATGTGGTTCATTTCCACGTTCCCGTCGGCGCCAGCGGGTGCACCCGGCCCGGCCATCGACTACAGCTTCGCCGGCTATATCGGGCGCGGCCTGCAATACATCTTTGCGCCGATCGGCTTCAACTGGCAGATCAGCCTGGCGCTGATCCCGGCGTTCGCCGCGCGCGAGACCGCGGTGGCCGCGCTGGCGACCGTCTATCTGGTCGGCGGTGAAGCGGCCGGTGGGCTGGGTCATGCCCTGGCCGGGCAGATATCGCTGGCCAGCGCGCTGTCGCTGCTGGTGTGGTTCGCCTATGCGCCGCAGTGCATGTCCACGCTGGCGGTGATCCGTCGCGAAACCAATTCCTGGCGCAACGTGGCGATCTCGTTCAGCTACATGTTCGGGATGGCTTATGCCGCGTCGTTCATCGTCTACCAGGTGACGAGGGTGCTGACATGAGTACGAGCCTGCTGGTGCAATACGCGGTGATCGGCCTGATCGTGCTGATCAGTACGCTGATCGTGTTCCACAAGCTGGCCCCGCAACTCAGCAACCGCTGGCTGGCGGCGGCTTCGATCCGATTCAGCCGGCCGGAGCGTGCCGCATGGCTGCGTGCCCTCGGGCAACACCTGCAGCCGAAGCAGGCCACCGGCAACTGCAGCGACGGCTGCAGCACCTGCGGTGCCTGCGGGCCGAAGCCACCGGCTGCGGCGCGGACGGAGACGGTGCCGCTGGAGTTCAGTTCGCGCGCCAAGTAAAGGCGGTTTCGTGTCGATGGTTGATGCGCGCATTCGACCGTCGGACGGAATGCGTGAGTGCATTTTCGACACTGCACGCATCCCCTGTGCCACGCGACCTTCAGTGGTTGGAATTGTCCGTCGACGGAGTGTCGCCTGATGCAGCAGGCTTTTCGGCGTCACTCTTCTTGACCGGGATCAGGGGATCGACCGTGACCGTTCCGGTTACACCCGGTTGCCACTTGAATTTCGGGTCGTAGGGGTTGTTGCTTGCACGCAACTGCTGATACGCGAGGGCACCGTCGGTTTGATGCACCCCAGCTACTTCAGCCCCCGATGCACTCATGTGGGCGCCATCGGCCGCGGAATGACTTCCCCCGACATCATAGTTTGGCGACTGCATTGTATTCGACACGCCTGCGACAGCACCTACCTGCAGATGACCCGCCGCTGACCCCACGCGCGTGCCGGTAGTGCCAGCGCGGACCTCGCGCCAGCGGGTCTCGGCGCGGGCCAGCGCCACCTTGTCGCCGTAGGTCGGCGAGAGCTCGGCCAGGATCACATTGGCCTGCTTGAACTGCGCATCGTTCAGGTGCCCATTGATCAGGTTGCGTGCCTTGACGTATTGCGGATCATTGCGTTCCGCGGCCAGGGCCATCCAGGCCAGCGCACGTGGCAGATCCACCGGTGTGCCTTGGCCGCTCAGATACATCACGCCCAAGTTGTATTCCGCCGGCTTGTAGGCCCACGACGCGGCGACCTTGTACATGGCCATGGCGTGTGCATAGTCCTTGTGTTTGACCGCCTGCGCGCCAAGGCCGAAATAATATTCGCCGGGTCGACCATCGGCTTCCGGGGTGTTGGCGTTGGACGACGGCTCCCGGTTGAGATCGGCATCTGAGTCGTAGAGCGGGGCCTGCCTGGGTTGCGGCGGCGCGGTGGTGTTGCTGCTTGCCTGGGGGGCGCCGTCAGTACTGGCGGTGGCTGCTACCGGGAGTAGGGCGAATCCGATCGAAAGACAGATTGACGAGATCGTCAGCAGTTTTGGCGTGCTCATGGTGATTCCTCCCGGTAACTTGCGCGAAGTGTGGACCAACGCTGGCTCCATCCAGATGGACGTAAATGAGTGCAGACGTGGTTTCGCATTATTCGGCCTGGATCCTTTTCGTATGCTCGATGGCCGCCATCACAACCTCAGAATGGGTTGCCTGGCCCTGTTGTGACGGGATCAGCGGATTTCCTGGCGCTGACGGCGTCCTTCTTTCTGACCGGGGTCAAGGGCTCGACCGTGACGGTCCCGGTTGCACCCGGTTGCCACTCGAATTTCGGGTCGTAGGGGTTGTTGCTGGCACGCAGCTGCTGATAGGCGATGGCGCCGTCCATCTGATGAGTTCCGACTACATCAAACGCTACTTTGCTGACGTGCGAACCACCGCCGACATCGTAGTATGGAGATCGCATGTGGTTTGGATCACCCGCGATGGCGCCCACCTGTACGGGGCTGGCCGCCGATCCCACGAGCGAACCGGTTTGGGCGGCGCGAACCTCGCGCCAGCGGGTCTCGGCGCGGGCCAGCGCCACCTTGTCGCCGTAGGTCGGCGAGAGCTCGGCCAGGATCACATTGGCCTGCTTGAACTGCGCATCGTTCAGGTGCCCATTGATCAGGTTGCGTGCCTTGACGTATTGCGGATCATTGCGTTCCGCGGCCAGGGCCATCCACGCCAGTGCACGTGGCAGATCCACGGGAGTGCCCTGGCCATTCAGATACATCACGCCGAGGTTGTATTCGGCCGGCTTGAAGGCCCAAGAGGCAGCGACCTGGTACATCTTGATGGCGTGCACATAGTCTTTCTTCTTGACCGCTTGGACAGCGAGGTCGAAAAAGTACACGCCGGGGCGCCCATCGGATTCCGGGGTATCGAAGGCGGACGACTGCTCCCGGCCGGTGTCGACGTCCGAATCGTAACGAGGCGCTGCTTGAGTGGTTGGCGCCGGAGGGTTGGCATTGGCAGTGGGCGTGCCGTCCTGTGCATTTCCGGCGCAGGGAAGGGCAAGTACGGTGGTGGCGAGAAGAAGGATCGGAACGGACAAGCGAATGGTCATGGCAATCACTCCCTGAGTTGATGAATCGGCTTGTCAAGCCACGCTACGCTTTTGCAGGAAGTTGCACAAATTCAGATGCGTCAGGCGCTCCGCAAGCTACAGGGTGGCATGGGCAAGCATCCGGCAAAGCCTTGCACTTTTGCTGCAGTAACTGATGTTTGCGGGTTATATGTAAGCCAGGATGACGTTCGCAGCTCACAAAAAAAGCCGGCTTGCGCCGGCTTTTCCTTTCAACCCGAGTCGCGCCCCGGCTTACGCCAGTTCGCGGATCTTCGCGTTGAGGCGGCTCTTGTGGCGGGCAGCCTTGTTCTTGTGGATCAGGCCGCGGGCGGCGTAACGATCCATCACCGGCTGGGCGACGGTGAACGCGGCGATCGCGCCGGCCTTGTCCTTGGCCTCGATGGCCTTGACGACCTTTTTCAGGGCGGTGCGGACCATGGAGCGGGCGCTGATGTTGCGCAGGCGGCGCTGCTCGGACTGGCGCGCGCGCTTCTTCGCGGACTTGATGTTGGCCAAGGTAGAACTCCGGAATGCAGTGGTGAGGTTGGAAAAAGACGCCAATTATGACGTCGATTTGCCGTTGCGTCAATCATTTAGATGGGCCACTGACAGCCTGGATCAGGCTAGTGTGTGATGGTGGCTCCACGAACGTGCATTTTGCCATATCCGGGATGCCGCCTGTTCCCATGGCTGGCTATTGCAGGTGGCGAAGACAACGGCATCGCATGCGGTCCGGACGTGGCTGGCATCCGATCCGCGCCGTATCCGGCATTCATGCGGCCCTGATGTCGCCGTCGTGCCCGTTATACTCACGCGATGATGAGACTTTCCAGGGATGTTGCGGGCCCTTGCCTGGCACCGCGCGGCAGCGCGATCGCGATCGGAGCGTTCGATGGCCTGCATCGTGGGCACCAGGCGCTGCTGGCGCAGGTGCGTGAGCGCGCGCAGGCACTCGATTGCACGCCCATCGTGGTGAGTTTCGAGCCGTTGCCGCGTGCGTTCTTTTCCGTCGAACCGGTGCCACGGCTATCCAGCGTGCGTGAAAAGCTCCGCGGTTTTGCTGCCGCCGGCATGCAACACACCTTGTTGTTGCGTTTCAACGCGGCATTGACGGCGATGACGGCCGAGGATTTTGTCCGGCACGTCCTGGTGGACCGGCTGGCCACGCGGGAGGTGTGGGTAGGCAATGATTTCCGTTTCGGCCACAAGCGTTCGGGCGATGTCAGCCTGCTGGAGCGGATGGGTGCGCAACTGGGCTTTGCCGCCCACACGATGCCGGCGGTGCAACTCGACGGTGCCCGCGTCTCGGCCAGCCGGGTGCGCATGCTGCTGGCTGCCGGTGAGTTTGCCGGCGCGGAACCACTGCTTGGTCGCCCTTTCGTGATCGACGGCAAGGTCGAATATGGCAACCAGCTCGGCCGCACGCTGGGTTATCCCACCGCCAATATCCACCTGCAGCAGCGGGTCAGCCCGATCCACGGCATCTTTGCAGTGCGTGTTGGCTTGGGTGAAGGCGAATGCAGCTGGCCCGGCGTCGCCAGCCTCGGTGTGCGGCCGACCGTGAACGAGGTCAGCGAGCCCTTGCTGGAAGTGCATCTGTTCGACTTCGACGGCGACCTGTACGGCCAGCGCATGGCGGTGGAGTTCGTGGCCAAGCTGCGCGACGAGCAGAAGTTCGACGGACTGGAGCCGCTCAAGGCGCAGATGGCCCTGGATTCGCGCATGGCGCGCGAACTGCTGGGAATGAATCCGCGGCTGGTCGAGACCTGAGCGGTATTCCGGTAAACGCATCAATCCATTAAGTTTGAACCCTTTGGCGCGCCAGTTGGCGGCCAGCAACACTTCAGCGACGGCAATCAGGCAATGACCCACGATTACAAGAACACGATCAACTTGCCGCAAACGGATTTCCCGATGCGCGGCGACCTGCCGAAGCGCGAGCCGGGCTGGCTGGCCGAGTGGGAGCGGATCGACCGCTATGCACAGATCCAGCAGAAAACGGCCGGCCGCAGCAAGGTGTTCGTGTTGCATGACGGCCCGCCCTATGCGAACGGCGTGATCCACCTGGGCCATTCGGTCAACAAGGTGCTCAAGGACGTCACTGTCAAATCCAAGTTGCTGGCCGGTCATCGTGCGCCGTATGTGCCGGGCTGGGACTGTCACGGCTTGCCGATCGAGATAGCGGTGGAGAAGAAGCACGGCAAGCCGGGCGACAAGCTCGACGCCGCCGCGTTCCGGCAGAAGTGTCGCGAATACGCGCAGCAGCAGATCGACCTGCAGCGCACCGACTTCAAGCGGCTCGGCGTGCTGGGTGACTGGCAGCGGCCGTATCGCACGATGGATTTCACCTACGAGGCCGACATGCTGCGCGCTTTCGCGCGCATCGTCGCCAACGGCCACGTGGTACGCGGCGCCAAGCCGGTGTACTGGTGCTTCGATTGCGGCTCGGCGCTGGCCGAAGCGGAGATCGAGTACGGCGACAAGGTGTCGCCTGCGGTGGACGTGGCCTACGACGCGGTCGACGCGAAGGCGCTGGCTGCGAAGTTCGGCATGGATGCGGGCGACGCCATCGTGGCCGTGCCGATCTGGACCACCACGCCGTGGACACTGCCGGAAAGTCAGGCCGTGTCGCTTGGCGGCGAGCTCGAGTACGCACTGATCGAAGGGCCATCCCGCGATGGTCAGCGCGTGCTGCTGGTGATCGCCAGCGCACTCGTCGACAAGGTGGCGCAGCGTTACGGTCTCGATTCAGTGGCGGTGTTGGGCCATGCGGCCGGCCACGCGCTGGAAGGTTTGAAACTCCGCCACCCGTTCTACCCGCGCGAAGTGCCGGTGATTCTCGGCGATCATGTCAGCGCCGAAGACGGCACCGGTGCCGTGCACACCTCGCCCGATCACGGCGTCGAGGATTTCGTGGTGGCGCGCGAGTACGGCATCGACCTGCTGAACTACATCGAGTCGCGCGGTACCTATCGTGCCGATACACCGGTGGCCGATGGGCTCGAGCTGGCCGGCATGCACATCTGGAAAGCCAACGACGCGATCGTCGATCTGCTGCGTCGACGTGGCGTGCTGCTCGCCTTTGCGAAGATCGAGCACAGCTACCCGAACTGCTGGCGCCACAAGACGCCAGTGATCTATCGCACTACGCCGCAGTGGTTCATCTCGATGGAACAGGCGGATCTGCGCAAGACCGCGCTGGCCTCGATCAAGGACGTGCGCTGGGTGCCGGGCTGGGGCGAGGAGCGCATCGCAGGCATGGTGGATGGACGCCCTGACTGGTGCATCTCGCGCCAGCGCACCTGGGGCGTGCCGATCGCGCTGTTCGTGCACAAGGCCACGCAGGAGCCACACCCGGATTCCGTGGCGTTGCTGGAACAGGTGGCGAAGAAGGTGGAGCAGGGTGGTGTCGATGCCTGGTTCGCGCTGGATCCGGTCGAGCTGCTCGGCGAGCAGGCGGCCGACTACGACAAGGTCACCGACGTGCTCGACGTGTGGTTCGACTCGGGCGTCAGCCATTACGCCGTGGTCGGCCAGCGGCCGGAACTGCAACAGGGTACGGCCGACGAATACAAGGTGATGTATCTGGAAGGCTCGGACCAGCACCGTGGCTGGTTCCAGTCGTCCCTGCTCACCTCGTCCGCGATCCACGGCCGCGCACCGTACAACGACGTGCTCACCCACGGCTTCACCGTGGACGAGCACGGCCGCAAGATGTCCAAGTCGATGGGCAACGGCATCGAGCCGCAGGACATCATGAAGCGGCTGGGCGCCGACATCCTGCGCCTGTGGATCTGCTCCACCGACTACCGCAACGAAATGTCGCTGTCGGAGGAAATCCTCAAGCGCGTGTCCGACACCTACCGGCGCATCCGCAACACCGCACGCTTCCTGCTCGGCAACCTCGACGGCTTCGATCCCGCGCAGCATCTGGTCAAGGTGGAAGACAGCCTGCCGCTGGATCAATGGGCCGTGCAGCAGGCGTTCGACGTGCAGCAGGCCGTGGTTGCCGCGTACGAGCGTTACGACTTTCCCGAAGTGGTGCAACGCGTGCAGAACTTCTGCACCAACGAACTGGGTGCGCTGTATCTCGACATCACCAAGGACCGCCTCTACACGATGCCCACCGACAGCCTGGGCCGGCGCAGTGCGCAGAGCGCGATGTACCGCATCGCCGAGGCACTGGTGCGCTGGCTGGCGCCGATCCTCAGCTTCACCGCCGAGGAAATCTGGCAGGCGCTGCCGGGCCCGCACGGCGAGAGCGTGCTGTTCGAGACCTGGTACGACGGACTGGCCGCCACACAAAGCTCGCCCGCCCAGCGTCGCTACTGGTCCGATCTGCTGGCGATCCGTGATGCCGCTTCGCGTGTGCTGGAAGGCATGCGCAAGGACGGGCAGATCGGCGCGGCGCTCGAGGCGAAGCTGGCGATCCATGCCGACGAGGCCACGGTGGTGCGCTATGCCGCGGCGGCCGACGAACTGCGCTTTTTCTTCATCACCTCCGACGTGCGCCTTGATCTGGCGGGCGGCCAGCCGGACAGCGCCGTGCTGACCGAACTGGAAGGCGCCGACGTATGGGTGTCGGCTACCGTCAGCGATGCGGCCAAGTGCGTGCGCTGCTGGCATCGGCGCGATGATGTCGGCAGCCACGCTGCGCATCCCGAGCTGTGCGGCCGCTGCATCATCAATGTCGAGGGGCCCGGAGAGAACCGCCGCTGGTTCTGATCGAAACCCTTCCGGAGCGCACACTGCGTGCAATGCATTGGTATTGCTGATCGGGCCACCGATCGCGCGCAGGGCGCTCCCGTGACAATTCGTCGTTCAAGTCTCTTATCTGGTAATTCGCACTCCATGACCACCAAACCCAATGCACTCATCTGGCTATGGCTGTCCGCCGTGGTCATTGCACTCGACCAGCTCAGCAAGTGGTGGGCGGTGCAGGCGTTGCAGCCGATGGGCATGCCGCATGCGGTGATTCCCGGATTCCTGAACTGGACGCTGGCGTTCAACCGTGGTGCCGCATTCAGTTTCCTGGACGATGGCAGCGGTTGGCAGCGCTGGTTTTTCGTGGTACTGGCGCTGGTGATCAGCGCGGTGCTGGTGGTGTGGCTGGCGCGTACGCCGCGACGTGACTGGCGCACGGGCCTGCCGCTGGGGCTGATCGTGGGCGGAGCCCTGGGCAACCTGATCGACCGCCTGCATGCCGCGCAAGTGACCGACTTCATCCAGGTGTATTTCCGTCAGTGGAGCTACCCGGTTTTCAATCTCGCTGACTGCGGTATCAGCGTTGGCGCCGTACTGCTGATTGCATTCGGCCTGTTCGCCGGCAAGCCCAAGGGCAGCGTGCGATAATTCCGGCTTCTCATCATTCCGGCACAGGCCGGAATCGCTTATCGAGATTCCATCGAGGTCTGCTGTGGACATCCTGCTCGCCAACCCACGTGGTTTCTGCGCCGGCGTCGATCGCGCCATCGCCATCGTCGAGCGCGCGCTGGAATCGTGGGGTGCGCCCATATACGTGCGCCACGAGGTGGTGCACAACCGCTATGTGGTCGACAAGCTGCGCGCCGATGGCGCGGTATTCGTCGAGGAACTGCACGAGGTCCCTGATGGCGCCACGGTGATCTTCAGCGCGCATGGCGTGTCGCAAGCCGTGCGTGAGGAGGCTGAACAACGTCACCTCAAGGTATTCGACGCCACCTGTCCGCTGGTCACCAAGGTACACATGGAGGTGGCACGACTCGGGCGCATCGGTCGCAGCGTGGTGCTGATCGGCCACGCAGGCCACCCCGAAGTCGAAGGCACGATGGGGCAATGGAACCATGCCAATACCGGCGAAATCCTGCTGGTCGAGTCGCTGGAATGTGTGGACAGGCTGACGCCGAAGTTTCCGCATCAACTGTCCTACGTCACCCAGACCACGCTCTCGGTGGACGACACCAAGGCGATCATCGAAGCCTTGCGCACGAAATTTTCCGA
This sequence comes from Rhodanobacter sp. C01, assembly GCF_002001045.1. Lineage (GTDB taxonomy): Bacteria > Pseudomonadota > Gammaproteobacteria > Xanthomonadales > Rhodanobacteraceae > Rhodanobacter. The sequence continues at coordinate 271,036 of NZ_MUNR01000006.1, forward strand.
CATCGAAGGTCCACGCAAGGACGACATCTGCTACGCCACACAGAACCGCCAGGACGCCGTACGCCGGCTCGCCGACGCGGTCGACCTGATGCTGGTGGTCGGTTCGGTGAACAGCTCCAATTCCAACCGCCTGCGCGAACTGGCCGAGAAGCAGGGGGTTCGTTCGTTCCTGATCGACGGCGCCGAGCACATCGACCGCAGCTGGCTCGATGGCGTCACCCGCATCGGCCTCACCGCAGGCGCCTCGGCACCGGAAAAGCTTGTGCGCGACGTGATCGCCCGCCTGCAATCGTGGGGTGCCGGAGACGTCCGCGAGCTGGATGGCGAACCGGAAAACATCACCTTCGCCCTGCCCAAGGAACTGCGCGTGGTCGGCAGTAATGCGACGGCCAGTCTCTGAGCCGAGGCGGCGCCTTCGCCGGAAGGGCCGTGCTTGCGCCATTTCGCCCCGCACCGTAAAATCCGCGGCTCTTTGCCGGAATAGCTCAGTTGGTAGAGCGGCGCATTCGTAATGCGTAGGTCGTAGGTTCGATTCCTATTTCCGGCACCAGAACTCCAAAGGCCCGCGCAAGCGGGCCTTTGTTTTGCTGGAGCCCTTTGCACGAGTTCCGGAAGAGCCTCGAAGTGCTCTTGACTGGTGATGGGAATCAGGGCGGCATCGTTGGCTCCGTGCTGATGAAAGGCGCCCGAGATTGGGCGCATACCGGACGTCAAGACGGGCGCGTCTTGAGCTGTGCCGTCTTGAATGGCAGTGGGACCCTTTTCGGGTGTTTCCTGCAAAAAATTGCGTATGGCGTCTGCTGATCATGGCTTTCTGCCAAGCCGACCTACCGTTTGTCGGAATTTCTCTACCGCCTATCGGGGAGTGTCTGCACTTTCATTCGCAAGATATTGACGTAAGTTAATGCGTTGCTATGGTGCCTCCCAAGGATCAGCAGGGGAGTCCTCATGCAATCGTGGTTGGGTCAGCGCAGTGTTTCGTTGATAAGGGTGAGCGAGCCACGGCTGGCTGACGGGCGCCTGTCCATGCATGGATGGGGCGACGTTACCGGGTCGCGGTCGGTACGGGCCACCGTGAAGCGGCATGAACGTGGTTTCACCCTGGTCGAGCTGATGATCACGCTCGTCGTGGCAGTCGTGCTGATCATGATCGCTGTGCCGAGTTTCAGGAACATCACGCTTTCCAACAAGCTCACCACCACGGCCAACGACATCGTCAATGCGATCCACTCCGCGCGGTTGGAGGCGGTCAAGCGCAACGCCAGCACCCAGCTTTGCAGCAACTCGTCCAGTGCCAACGCGAAAGCGAGCGATGCGCTCGGGTCCGCCTGCGGTTCGGAGGCCGGGGCGGTTTATGTCCTGACCACGCCCACGCCCACGCAGGTGCTGGCCGGCACATCCGGAATCACGGCGCCGCTCCAACTGAATGGCGACATGACGGCGCTGCGTTTTACGGCGCAGGGACTGGGGCAGAAGGTGGGTACCTCGACCCCGTACAGCAACACCGTCGCGGACATCTGCACGAGCCAGATGAGCACCGACAACCACCGTGTCATCACGATGACGGCCGGCTCGATCCTCGTGACTACCACCACCAGCAAAGATTGCCCATCGTCATGAATACTCCTGGCTCTGTTTTTGCGCGCCTGCGCCGCTGCCACGGTCGTTTGCAGGTTGCTGCCCAGTCCGGCGTCGGTCTCATCGAAGTGCTGGTGGCCGTGCTGGTGCTGTCGATCGCATTTCTTGGCATCGCCGCGTTGCAGGCCATGTCGTTGTCCACCAACAACAGCGCGATGGCACGCAGCATGGCGACCATCCACAGTTACTCGATCCTGGACGCCATGCGGGCCGATCTCGGCGGCGCCAGCGCGGGCAGTTACAACCGGACCGGGTCTTCCGCGATCAAGGCCAACGCATGCCCGGGCGCAGACGGCTCGCTTGCCAATGCCCAACTCAACCAGTGGTGCACTCAGCTTGGCCAGACCCTGGGCGCGGCAGCGTCCACTACCGGCGATATCAGCTGCACGGCCACCGGCGACTGCACCGTCACCATCACCTTCGACGACAGCCGGGCAGGTGTGGGCGGCAACGTCCAGACAGTAGTCACCAGGGCCATGCTATGAAACCTTGCCCCATGAATCATGGTCGCCGGCAGCAGCATGCACCTTGGCCGGTCAGGTCATCGGCAGGCTTCACCCTGATCGAACTGATGGTCGCCATGTTGCTTGGTCTGATCGTCATCGGTGGTGTGGTCAGCGTGTTCCTGGCCAATCAGCGCTCCTATCGCACCAATCAGGCCTTGAGCGACGTGCAGGACAGTTCGCGCGTCGCCTTCGAGATGATGGCGCGTGACATCCGGAATGCCGGACTCACCGGTTGCAGCAACAGCGGCCGTGTCGCCAACGTGCTCAACAACAGGTCAACCGCATGGTGGGCCAACTGGAGCAATACCCTGATGGGCTATGGCGCTGGCCAGACCGATCTGGCGGTGACCACAGGGGCAGGCGCGGGTCAGCGGGCCAGCGGCACGGACTCGCTCATGCTGCTGGGGGCCGACAGTTCGGGAGTGAGCGTGAAGAACAATGCCGAGCCAGCAGCCACATTCACGATCAACGAAACAAGTTCGAACCTGCAGGCGGGGGACGTGATCATCGTATGTGATCCCGACCACGCAGCCATCGTGCAGATCACCGGTTACGCCAACGGCACGATCACACACGCTGCCAGTGGATCGCCAGGCAACTGCACCACGGATCTCAATTATCCCACCGTATGCAGCAGTGAAAGCAGCTACGTCTTCGCGCCCAATGCGCAGATCGCCAAACTGACTGCGGCTGACTGGTATATCGGCAATTACGTCGACGGTAATGGAGTCTCCGGCAAATCGCTGTATCGCATGGATGCGACCAACACGGCGCAGGAGATGGTGCGTGATGTGACCGGCATGAGCATCACCTACCACCAGTCGGGCAACAACAGCTTCGTCGGTGCCAGCGATCCGCTCCTCACCAACTGGGCGCTGGTCGATGCCGTGCAGGTCAACCTGACAGTCGAGAGCACGGACAAACACGCCGGTATCGACGTCAAGCCGCTCTCGCGCAAATTTACTGCCACCACCACTGTGCGTAACCGGGTGAATTGACATGAGTCACGTTCCCGCATCCAGCAATCTTCCCGGGTCCGCTCGTCATGACGCGCGCATGGCGCGTGCCCGGGCCGAGGCGAACAGCATCCATCACACTGCCGCATGTGTCATCGGCGGACGTCGCCCGCGAGGCCTGCCATCGAGGCGAATCGATCAGCGTGGCGTGGCGTTGGTAGTCGCGCTGTTGCTGCTGGTCGTGATTACCCTGGTCGGCCTGGCTGCCGTACGCGGCACCATCATGCAGCAGAAGATGGCAGCCAACCTGTTTGATCGGCAGATCGCCTTCCAGAGTGCCGAGGCGGCGATGCGTGCCGCGACGGCGCGCATCGCCGCCAATCCGAACGACATCGCACGCAATTGCCAGGCTGGTGGCATCGTTTGTCCGGCCAATCCATTCGACGATACGACGCTGGACCCAGCCAAGGTCATGTCGGTGCCCAAGGGCACGGCAGCGGGCCAGTTCGAGGCCGGCACCTTGGCCGCCAGCCAGCCGCAGTACGTGATCGAGAACATGGGCAACTGGTACGACCCCAATTCCAGCACGGGCTACAACCAGAGCGCCAACGCGCACAACTATGGCGCCCAGGGCACTTCCGCCACCGTCGTCTATTACCGCGTGACGGCCCGCAGCGGCAATCCCGCTCTGGTGGGTGATCGTGCCGTGGTCGTGCTGCAGGCCATGATCAAGCAGGGCTGAGCCGCTGCTTCAAATTGACACGGCGCATGGACCTTTCCATGGCGCATCAATCGAGAACACAGACGTCATGAACCTATCAGCCTGTTTACGCAGCGAACGCGGTGGTTTCCTTGGCAGGCTGCTGTACACCAGCCTGTCCATCTGGATGCTGGGTGTCGTCTATACGCCGGCACGGGCGGCCACCGTCACCGTCGACCAGTCGCCGCTGATCATCCAGCGTTCGCTGCCGCCGAACGTGGTGCTGATGCTGGATGATTCGGGGTCGATGGCATGGGATTACATGCCGGATTGGGGCTATTTGAGCAGCACCACCCCTGACGCCGTGCGTAACGCCAGCATCAACGGTACCTACTACAACCCCAGCATGACTTATTCGCCGCCGCCCAAGGCAGACGGGACCTTTTATACAGCACCAACCAGCATTACGAGCGCTTATGCGGATGGCTTTGCAGGTACCGGTACCACCGATATCACCAGGTTCACTGGTGGAAACAGCAGTAATGCGAAGACTTTTCCTTATTACACGATGTTCACGATCATCAACAAATATGCGGCAACGGCAAATACCACGTATTCGTGCCCCAAGAATTACACTCTCAACGGCACTCAATGTACAAGAAGTGGTTACAGCCCTGTGGCTGCCACACCGAACACGACGTATAGCTGTACGACAGGCGACTCTCTGAGCGGCAGTCAATGTACAAATACCACGTATAAATATTTCTTTACGTACACGACCGGCACCAACAACACGCAGAATTATGTTGGAGTGACGGGGGATTGCGCCTCCCTGACCACGGCCCAGCAGGCAGTTTGCGACGACAGCGCAGCAACACAGCGGAACGTGGCGAACTGGTTTTCGTTCTACCGTACACGCATCCTGATGGCCAAGAGCGGCCTGATGAACTCCTTTTCAACCCTTGATACGACTTTCCGGGTTGGTTTTGGCTCGATCGACGGTGGTGGTAGCGGCAACAAGAACTACAGCAACCTCCCTTCATCGCGCTATAGCTACTCGGATTCCTATAATGGCGGGACAAATTATATTGCCCAGGTTCAGCCATTCGGCGATGGGTCAAGTGCGGGCAGCCAAAAGAGCCAGTTTTGGAATTGGGTGGCAAAGGCGACGGCCAGTGGCGGTACACCGCTGCGCCAGGCACTGGATGCCACCGGCAAGTATTACCAAACGACCCAGCCTTGGCAGGGAAACACTTCCGATCCGGATTACACCACGGCTGCCGGAAACACCCAGCTCGCCTGTCGTCAGTCTTATACCATCCTGACGACTGACGGATTCTGGAACGAAAGTTTCTCTGGTGCGGGTGACGTGGATGGTTCCAATGGCACGGCGGTGACTGGATCCAATGGCCAGAGCTATACCTATACGGCTGCTTCGCCCTACGCGGACAGTGGTCAGACAACTGACATAACCGGCCTGCTTCAGCAGGATCCTTCATGCAGTAGTGGTTATACGTTTCAGACCAGTGGAACCTACAAGGGCAAGTGCCTGAAGGGCACCAGTACCACTGCAAATCCAAGTTGCGGCAGCGGTTATGCTTATAACGCCACTTCGCTCAAATGCGAAAAAACCGCAGTGGTCACGGCAGGAGTCACCTACAGCGACACGCTTTCCGATGTCGCCATGAAATACTGGCGCACGGATCTGCAGCCGAGTGTGGCCAACGAAGTACCGACCAACGCCGAAGATCCGGCGTTCTGGCAGCACATGACGACTTTCACGCTGGGACTTGGTTTCACGCCTCAGGATGCGAGCGGCAAGCTGATACCGGTAGATCAGGTCTTCGCCTGGGCCAACGGTGACAACAGCAAGGCGATCAGCGGATTCACCTGGCCGAAGCCGACGGGTGACTCCATCAACAATATTGCCGACCTTGCGCATGCCGCCGTCAACGGTCATGGCGGTTTCTACTCCGCTACCAGTCCGCAGACGTTTGCCGACGGCCTGAAGGAGGCACTGAAACGTGCCTCCGAGCGCGTCGGCACCGGTGCCAGCCTGGCGGCGAATTCCACCCAGCTGCAGACGGGAACGGTGGCCTACCAGGCCAATTACTGGACGGCCAAGTGGAAGGGCGATCTGAAGGCGTTGTCGGTGGATTCCACCAGTGGCGCCATCGCAACCAATCCATCCTGGGCAGCGTCGACCAAGTTGCCGGCTACGGCCAGTCGCAACATCATGACCTACAACCCGACCGCGGCAGTTGGCAGCCGGTTCGTGGCGTTCAAGACGGGTACGAGCGGTGCGTTGCCGGCAATTTCCAGCACGCAGCTCACTGCGTTGGGCAGCAGTAGTGCCGCCCAGGCCGACATGATCAACTACTTGCGTGGCGACAGCTCCAAGGAGCAGGCCAACGGCGGCAGTTTCCGCAATCGCGACACCGCCATTGGCGACGTCGTGAATTCGCAACCGGTCTATGCAGGCGCGCCGAACGCGAACCAGTTCTATACCGAATCGTTCACCGGTTCGTCGACGTTCTCCCAGTTCGCCAGCGACAAGGCTGGTCGCGCGGGCGCAATCTACGTGGCGTCGAATGACGGCATGCTGCACGCGTTCGACGCCAGTACCGGTGCGGAGAACTTCGCCTACCTGCCTGGTGCGGTGATCGCGTCCGGGGTGAGTGCATTGGCAAGTCCGGATTACGGCGGCGCGGTGGCGCACGGTTTCTTCAACGACGGCGAGTTGACCGTGGCCGATGCCTATATCGGCGGCTGGAAAACCGTGCTGGTGGGCACCACCGGTCGCGGCGTGGCAAGGACGGTCTATGCGCTGGATATCACCGATCCGGCCAATGTGAAGTTCCTGTGGGAGCGCTCGGCTGGTGATGGCGTGGTCAACAGCAATTACATCGGTCAGATGACCGGCAAGCCGGTGATTGCACAGAGCGCCAATGGCACCTGGTCGGTCCTGATGGGCAACGGCTACAACAGCACGGCCGGTGTGGCGGCACTGCTTCAGTTCAACCTGATCGACGGCAGCCTCGATGTGCACAAGACCACCGATGCCAGTGGTCTGGCTGCGCCGGCCGTATGGATGGATCCGTCAGGCAATGGTGTCAGCACGATCGCCTACGCAGGTGATGCCGATGGCAACGTGTGGTCGTTCGAGATCAACGCGGCTGCCGGTACCGCCGCCACGGCCACGCCGGACAGCGATGGTGTGAAACTGTTCACTGCCAGGGATTCCAGCGGCAACACGCAGCCGATCACGGCGGGTCTGCTGACAGGCAAGGATCCGAACACCGGCAACGTCTGGGTGTTCTTCGGTACCGGTCAATACCTGACCACGGCCGATCTCAACAACCTGAAAACCCAGAGCTGGTATGGATTGATCGTGCAGTCCGGCACCAGCGGGCTGGCGGTGACATCGGGCATGACGCGTGCGTCCAATCTGGCGAAGCGTTCCATCACCGGTGAGGCCGGCAATGGCCGCACCGTGACCACGCTGGCCCAGGCCGCTGCGAACAACGCCTCGATAACGGACAAATCCGGTTGGTACATGGATCTGACTTCGCCGGTCAATGGCGCCGAGGGCGAGCGAATGGTCACGCCGAACCAGTTCCAGGGCAACCTGTTGCTTGGCACGACGCGCATTCCCCAGGCCACCGACCCGTGCAACCCGTCGGGCCGCGGCTGGATCATGGCGCTGGATCCGTTCACCGGCACCAACCCGACGGCGAACTTCTTCGACCGCAACGGCGATGGCGTGGTCGATGCATCCGATTCGCTCGGCGATACGCCCGCTGCCGGCATCGGTTTCTCCTCGCTGCCGAACAACCCGATCTTCGTCGGCAGCACCATGCTGACCAGCTTCGACAACGGCTCGACCAGCAGCATCAAGACATCGAGCTCAACCGCTGGCACCAAGCGGGTGTCCTGGCGAGAGCTGATCAACCAATAAAGGAAGGGAACGATGAAACTGCTGCTGTCGGTTGAACGCGGCGCCCGGTCGGGCACGGACATGCAGGGTCCGGTAGTGACATGCCGGGACACGCCGGCTATTGCGCGGAGGCGCATGCGATATGGCGCGGGGTTCACCCTGCTGGAACTGATGATCGTGGTGGCGATCGTCGCGGTACTGGCCGCGATCGCGTATCCGTCGTACACCCAGCATGTCATCAAGGCGCGCCGGGCAGCGGCGAAGGCCTGCCTGTCGGAATACGCCAATTACATGGAGCGTTACTACACCACCAACCTGAGCTACACGGACGCCACCAACCCGGGACTGGATTGCGAGAGTGCCGCGCAGACGGGAAACAACTACGCCTACGCTTTCGTCGGTACCCCGGATGCTTCAACCTACGAAGTCAGCGCAACGCCACAGGGTCCGCAAGTTGCGGACACCCAGTGCGGTACGCTCACGTTGAACCAGACTGGTGCGCGCACAGCAGCCAGTGACACGGGTTGCTGGTGAGCTCGGCTCAACCTTGTGCACTCCCGCCTGTGAGAATGTACAAGAGACCTTCAATCCGGGCGTGACTGCAGCCGCTCGCGCAGTCCTCCCTGGCGTCGAATCGGGCGCGCCAATGCCGCGCGCAGCGAAGCATCTGTGCTCCAGATTTCGGCGTGGCTCCTTGCGCGCGAGATGGCGGTGTAGACCAGTTCGCGGGTAAGTATGCGGTTGTCCGCGTCGGGCGGCAGTACCACGGCGACGTCCCCGTATTCCGAGCCCTGGCTGCGATGGATGGTGATCGCCCACGCGCTTTCGTGAGCGGGCAGGGCACGTGGCGAGAAGCTGCGCAGGTTGGCATTGCCGTCGCGGTCGCCAAGTTCGAACCACACGCGCAATCCTTCAGGACCTTCCAGCGTGATGCCGACATCGCCGTTGAACAGGCCGCGTGCATAGTCGTTGCGCGTGATGATCACTGGGCGGCCGTGGTACCAGGTATGGCCGATGTCGATGCCGAAACGCACCGCGAGCCGGCGAGTGAGCAGTGCGTTGATGCCTTGTGCTCCGAACGGGCCATCACGCAGTGCGCACAGGATCTGCAGCTGGTGCAGATGCGGCAGGGCGTTACCTGGCTCGATGCGCGAAGCGAGCAGCGTTTGCAGCAGTTCGGCATGCCGCTCGATCCAGCGGTCGACACAGTCGCGCAGCGCCTGCGTGCTGGCGCATGGGCGCAGGTGCAGATCGCCATCCGCACGCTTGGTCAACAGCGTATCCAGCCACAGCGGATCCGGCGCATGGCGCATGGCTTCGATGCCGTGTTGCAGGCCGCTGCCGGCGCGCCAGCTGTGGGTAAGGGTCAGCACGTTGCCCGCCAGTGGTGTGTCGTCGCCAGCGGTCTCCGGCGGATGTTGCAGCAATGGCGCAAGCAGGCTGGCCATGGTTGATGGCAGCTGGTTCGACGGTGTGCCGGCGACGATGTCGGCGAGCACCGAGCCGGCATCCACCGAGGCGAGCTGGCCCGGATCGCCAAGCAGGATCAGCACCGCATCGGGGCGCAGCGCCTCCAGCAGCTGGCGCATCATCGCCAGATCCACCATCGAGGCTTCGTCGACCACCACGATGTCCTCGGCCAGCGGATTGTGCGAACCGCGACTGAAGCTGTTGTCGCGTGGCTGATAGCCGAGCAGGCGATGCAGTGTGCGTGCATCGGTGTGTGGGATCTGCTGCAGGAGCGCACCCCACGCGCGATGGTCTTCAGCGAAGAGCTCGCGCACAGGGGGCGCTCCTGCAGGGGCGACGTTGCCCAACATCACCTGCAGCTCGTTCTTGCCCTTGGCGATCGCCTGCAGCAGTCGCTGCGCAGCCTTGCCGGTAGGCGCGGCCAGCGCGATCGATGGCTGCGCCGGCAAGCCACATGCGCGGGCATGGCGCAGCAGCATCAAAAGCATGCGCACGACGGTGGTGGTCTTGCCGGTGCCGGGGCCACCGGTGAGCACGAAGAAGCGCGCACCGGGCACGGCGGCCACCGCTGCCCGTTGGCAGTCGGTGGGGCCGGGCGGCATGTCGGCGAACAACGTGCGCAGATCCTCGGCCAGTGTGGCAGTGGCAATCGGCAAGCTGCGCTGCTCGCAACGGTGCAGGATCGCAGTGTCCAGCTTCGACTCATGCTGCCAGTTGCGCCACAGGTAGAAGCGGTTCTGCGCATCGAGCACGAAGGGTGTGAAGCGTGATCCGTCGCCAACCCATTCGTGCCGATGCAGTGCGGTCAGTGCATCGGCATCGAAGCCGACGTCAGTGAATGGATCGGTCAGCCATGCGCAGGAATGACCGTGTCCCTCTGCCTGGCTGGCTGCACGCACGGCTGCGGCCAGCAAGGGTGAGCCGGTGCGCTTCAGCACCCACTGGGCGAGGGTGTGGTCGATCGCGCGCTCGTCGGTTTCGGTGGTTTGTGGCAACGCGGGATTCATGCAGCAGCCTCCTGCGCGCCGGCGAATGCATCGTCCAGCGCCTCGATCAGGGCTGTCGGCCAGCGGTGACGCCACACGCCAAGCCCCGGCTCCATGCCCAGCGCGCGGACAAACAGATACCAGCTGTCGCCGAGATGCTGGGCGGCCTTGTAGCCATTCATCCGCTGGCGCAGGTAACGGTGCAGCGCCACGGTATAGAGCAACGCCTGCAGCGGGTAGTGATGTTCGGCCATCGCGGCATCGAGCGAAGTACCTCGATAGTCCTCCAACCGTGCGCCGAGCCAGTTGGTCTTGTAGTCGAGCACGTGGAAGCGGCCATCCCGTTCGATGATCAGGTCGGCGAAGCCGGTGAGCATGCCGTTGAGTGTGGTCGCTTCGAGGCTGGCCGGGATCACATCGGACTGGCCATGGGCGGTGCAGAGCCGGCGCAATCGTGCCAGCGACACCTGCTGCACCGGGAACTGGAATTCGAATTCGACGATGCGGTGTTCGGCCGGCACGTCGATCAGGCGCAGGCCATCACCGAGATCGGCCTGGCGGGCACGGTCGATCAGGCGGCCGACGCGTTCCAAAGCTTCGTCGTGGGTCAGGTTGCCGCCCTTGACCGCCTGTACCCCGAGCTGATGCTGCAGCAGCTGACGCTGCCCTGGCCATATCGGGCCCTGGTGGGCCAGTTCGAGCACGTGATGCACGGCATCGCCGAAGCGCGGGCCGCGCAGTGGGTACAGCGCCAGCAGGCGGATGTCCTCGGCGCTGTCGTCGGGGTCTTCGGGAGCTGCCGGGGTTTCGTCCACAGCACTGTTGTCGTCGATCACCACGGCTGCTGCTGCGTAGCGGGTCAGGCCGCTGAAACTGTGCAGCCACTGGAACGGCCGCGAGCGCGGCAGCGGGGTTTGCGTGGCACGTGGCGCGGCAATCGAAACGGCTGCCTGGTAACGGGTGAAGACATTCGCATATGGCGCAGCCAGCGCAATGCCGCCGAGGGTCCTGGCCATGGGCTCAAGTGAGCTCTCGCCCTCGGGCAATGCCAGCTTCTGCTGCGCTTGCCGGATCAGCAGGTCGATCGCCGCGCACTCCCAGGCCAGCGCGTCGTTGCCGGGTGATGGGCCGCGGTCGACCCAGTACACGTGCACCGCATGGACCGCGCGGGTAAGGGCGACATAGAGCAGGCGCAGGCGCTCTTCGAGCTCTTCGCGGAAGTGCTGCCCACGGTGCTCGATGAAGTCTGCCGAGCCCAGGTCGACGCAGCGCTGGCCGTCGGCATCGTGATAGCGCAGCAACTTCGGCGCGCGCGGGCCGCTGCGATCACCGATGCGCCAGACCAGTGGCAGGAACACGATCGGAAATTCCAGACCCTTGCTGGCGTGGATGGTGAGCAACTGCACCCGACGTGCATCGCTTTCGATGCGCAGCTGGCGCTCGTCGGCGGCATCGGCGTCGCCATCACTGCCTTGCTCACGCATTTCGAGCAGCCATGCGTACAGGCCATCCAATCCCTGCAGGGCAGCTTCTTCCGCTGCAAGCAGTTCACCCAGATGACGCAGGTCGGTGAGCATGCGTTCACCTTCGGGAAGCGCCAGCAGGGCGGTCGCGCGTGCGGCCAGCAAGGCATCGATCAGTGCCAGCACACCGCGCATGCGCACCAACGTGCGCCATGCTTCGAAGCGCTCCAGCTCGTATTCGAAAGCGGCTGGCTGCAGCGCCCATGCACCGAATTGCTCCAGCGTGACGCCGAGAAGGCAGGTAGCCAGGGCGCCGCGCACGGCCTGGTCGTCGTCGGGGTGCAGCACGGCGAACAGGATCAACTCCAGTTCGCGCGTCACGTCACTTGCAAAGATATTGCCGCGGCCGCTGCCGACACAGGGCACGCCGCGTGCGACCAGCCGCATGCGCAATGCCACGATCTGGCTGTTGGTCGAGAGCAGCACGGCGAGGTCGCCAGGCGTCACGCGCCGGCCGCCGATCTGCTGTTGCGGATCGTTGAGCAGTTCGGCGATGCGGTTGGCGCAGTCGTCCAGCGCCAGTGCCTCCAGCTCGCCAAGCGCCTTCAGCGGATTGCCGCGCTTGTCGGTGGCATCGCCGCGGAACGGATGGATGACCAGCGGCTGCGCCGCGGGTTCGCCGTTGATGGCGTATGGCGTGTCGTCCGCCTTGCCCGCCGGGATGACTGGCTGATAGCGGATCTGCGGGTGGCCGAAGCCGCCTTCGGTGTGGCCGTACCAGGCATTCAAGGCCTCGACCAGTGCACGGCTGGAGCGGTGGTTGGTGCCCAGCGAGAAACGCTGGCTGGCCTGCTCGCTGGCGCGCAGGTAGGCGGCGATGTCGCCGCCGCGAAAACTGTAGATGGCCTGCTTGGGGTCGCCGATCATCACCAGCGTGCCGCGCCCGCGATAGATGCGGTCGAAGATCGCGAACTGGCGCTGGTCGGTGTCCTGGAACTCGTCGATCAGGGCAACCGGAAACGCCTCGAACAGGCGATCGGCGAGCACGCTGTCCGAGTGCTCGCCGCAGAGGCGCTGGTATACCGCGTCGATCAGCATCGAGAACGTCAGGACGTGACGCTGGCGTGCGCGACGCGGCATTTCCTCGCGGCAGCTCTGCGCCGCTTCGGCCAGCACGGCGCCGCGGGTGAAGATGGTGCGCAATTGCAGCAGCGGACGCAGGGTCTGCAGCGCCCGGATGAGCGGATGGTCGTTCAGCGTGCCCGTGTGATCCGGGGATTCCTGTTCGAGGATGTTGTCCGGCTCAAACGTCTTGTCGAGTGCGGCCGTCAATTGTTCTTCGTCGTCAGCCTCGAGTGCAGCGACGATCTTGTTGAGACGGTTGGACAGGGCGGTCTTGCGTGGCCCGTACAGCGACTTCTCGTTGGCCAGCCGCTGCAATTCGGCAACGGTTTCTTGCGCATGCAAGGCTGCGATCTGTCGCTCGAGTTCGGCCAGTCCACCAGCCTCGATCCGCGCATCGGTACTGTTCGACAGGCCGCCGAGATCGCGCAGCAAACCTTCCGGGCCATCTTTCAGCAGCAGCTCGGCTTCACGCGGATCGACTTCACCGGCCAGGTAGCGGCGGCGCCAGAAATCCTCCACGCATTCGCGCTGCAACTGCTGTTCGTCGAACAGCTTGTCGTTGGCGAACGCGGCACCGCTTTCCAGCGGGTAGTCGCGCTGGATGCGCTGGCACAGGGCATGAATCGTCGATACGGGGGCGCGATCGAGATCGGTGCGTGCCAGCTGGATCTTGCGCAAGGCACGACGACGGCTGTCTTCGTCGGGGCACAGCGACGCCAGGTAGTTTTCCAGAGAATCGTCATCGGCCGGCTCGATGGAGCAAGACTCAAGTAATCGCTCGGCCTCGACCAGCCGCCGTCGCAGGCGCTCGCGCAGTTCCTGCGCGGCGGCATCGGTGAACGTGGTGACCAGGATCTGCTCCGCCCGCAGCTCGCTTTCCAGCAGCAGACGCAGGTAGATCAGCCCGATGTTCCAGGTCTTGCCGGTACCGGCGCTGGCTTCGATCAGGATGCGGCCGTGCAGTGGCATCCGACGCCAGTCGAGTGCAGGCAGGGCAGCGTATGTCGTGGTGTCGATGGTGCTCATGCCGTTTCCCCGCTTTTGGCGGGTCCAGTTGCTGGCACTCTCAAAAGCATCGTGTGCTGCGGGTCGAGCACCTCGCAGACCAGTTCGGTGGCGGCGACGAACGCACGATGTGCCGGACTGTCCTGATCGAACAGTTCCAGTCCGCGACTCAGCAACGCGGCATAACCCGGAGCGTAGTCGCGCTCGCCGCCGTTGAAATCGTCGCCGGCCCATGCAGCTTGTGCCTTGCCGAGACGTGCGTCGGGTTCGCTCGTGGCATAGGCCTGGGCACTGCGTGGGAAGAACAGCAGCGGCTGTTGCGTGGCAGACCGATACGCGTCGATCAGGCGGCGCAGTCCCTGCCGGAGCTGGGCGGCATCCTGTGCGCGGATGGGATCGAGCAGTCCCGAACTGCGTGCCTTCTTGTTGTTTGATGTCGGCTCAAGATAATCGCCGTGCACGGTATCGGCATGGCTCAGTCGCAACGCGGCCCAGTCGATATAGAACGCCAGCATGTCTTTCAAGCCAGCGCTGCGGCCCGGTTGCGCATCGAACAGCAGCAGCTCACCGTCGGCACCGCGAAAGACCCGGTCGACCACTCCGGTCAGGCGCAGGCCGTCGCCGAGATCCAGGTCGATCGCCTGCGCCCGTGGTTGGGCGATGCCATCGGCGAACAGCAACTGTGCGTTCTCGAGCAGGCCTTGCAGCGAATCACGCAGTTGCACGTAGGTTTCGGCGCCGATGGCTCCGCCGGCCAGCATGCCGGAGCGCGCCAGCCACGCCGGCGGTTCGGGAGGCAGCTCGCTGCGTCCGGCGGCGAGGGTTTCGAACAGCAGCCGATGGTCGATCCGGTCGATCCGGTCGAGTCCGGTTTCCAGCGGCTCGCGATCAGGCCAGCCGATATGGTCGAGTGCCTGCAGGCTGATGCCATGGCCGTGCAGCAGCGTATCCCTGGCTGGATCGCGCCAGTAGCGCTTGAGGGCAGCGAGCGCGATTTCACCCCCGGATGGGGCGATGACGGCGGCTGTGCCGAGGGTTTCATCGAGAAAGCATGGTGTGCCGGCGCCGGATGGTGCAGCGAGATACCCGGGGTCGTACGAGAACAACCGCGAATCGTGCCGTGGCTGGCCACCGGCATCGCGCTCGTAATAGCGCGCGTCGAACGGTTGCAGTGGATGGCGGATGCGCCACGGTCGATCGACTTTTTCGTTGTCGGCGATGCCATGCTGCTCGTCGAGGAATTGCAGCAGTTCGGCTAGCGGAGCGGCCGGATTGCGCGGCTTGCCGTCACGCACGCCTTCGCCGACGTAACTGATATGCAGCACGCTGCGCGCCGACATCATCGCTTCCAGGAACAGGTAGCGATCCTCGCTGTGCGTGTCACGGTCACCGTGCCGAGGCTGGCCGAGGATCCGGTTGAGTCCGGCGTCGTTGCCGGGGCGCGGAAATTCGCCCTCGTTCATGCCGAGCAGGCAGACCACGCGAAACGGAATGGAGCGTTGCGGCACCAGCCCGCAAAACGTCACGCCGCCGAGCAGGAAGGCCTGGCGTTCCGGAACCGCATCGAGCGCGCCGCGCACCGCTTCGCGCACCACGCTCCATGGCAGCGGCGTGGCGATGCCGGTTTCGGCAGCCTGCACGCCGAGACCGGCGACAAGCCGGCGCAGCGCATCGAGTGCATTGTTCTCGGCATCGTCGCGCTGGTCGGTGAGGAACAGCGCGTCGATCAATTCCAGCAGCCACTCGCTCCATGCGGCAAGCGGTCGCGTGCCGGCGAATGCATCGCGTGCCCTGCGCAGTTCACCAAGCAGTCGATCGAATTGGCCCAGCGACTCGACGGCATTGCCGTACACACCATCCAGCGGAAGAATGCCGTCGAGCAATGGAGCATCGGCGAACGGGCCGCTGGCGTCCTGTCCCAGGATCAGCCCGGCGTACATGCGGTCGAAGCCGAACTGCCATGAATTCGCATCGGCGGCTGCGGCGCCGACCTCGGCCTTCATGCCGGCATCCAGCCCCCACGCGACGCGGGCACGACGCAACCAGCGTTCCAGCGCATCGCGACCGCCGGCGTCGATTTCGAAACGTCGGGCCACCGCCGGTACATCGAGAAAATCGAGTACTTCGCTGACCGTGAAGCGGCTTTCGGCCAGGTCCAGCACCTGCGCGAATGCACTCATCAGCGGATGCGCGCGCGACAACCCGACATCGGCCAGATGCCAGGGAATGTGCAGCGGATGGCTGCGGTATTGCGCCGGTTCGCCGAACACGGCTGCCAGGTACGGTGCATACGCGCCGATGTCCGGCGCCATCACCACGATGTCGCGATGCTGCAGTGAGGGATCGTCGGCAAGACAGCGCAGCAGGCTGTTCTTCAACACCTCCAGTTCGCGCAGGCGGGTGTGGCAGGCGTGCACGCGCAGGCTGGCGTCGCTGCGCAGGGCAGGCAGGACGTCATCTGCCCTGGCTCCATCGGCGAGCTGTTCGCGGACCGTTGCGCCGAGCAGCTCCGGCTGCAGGCAGCGAATGCTGGATTGCAGTTGCGCCAGCAGGGAGGTTTCGCCGGGCAGCGGCTCGGCGTCATCGAGCGGGTCGCGTTCGTCGATGGCGCCGCATTCGTCCAGGGTCAGGCAGAAATCCTGTGCGATGCGGCCCAGCGCCACCAGCAGCGGATGGCCGACCTCGTAATACAACACCTCCGGATCGTCGGTATGAGTCAGCAGGAAACGCTGCTTGCGCAGATAGACCCAGTGCTCGCGGCAGGGATCGGGAAAATACAGATGCACGGGTGCATGCAGTGCAGTGGCCTGCAGGGCTTGCAGCACATCCGGCGGCAGATGGCTGACACCGAATACATGCAGCGGGGCGTCGCTGGCCAGTTCGTTGTGCCCGGCACGCAATGCGTCGAGCAGTACAGTGCTGCGCTGGGCGCGGTGTGGGCGGTTGATGGACGCCTGCATGGAGCGCCACAGTGCCGCCTGCCAGTCGCTGCCATGCTGGCCGGGATGCTGTTCCCAGTCGAGGATCCAGTCCGGCCGATAGATCAGGTATTGCGTGTACAGGCCGGCCAGGTGTTCGGCCAGCTGGAAGCCGCGTCGCGCGGCATCGTCGCCGGCCAGGTAGGCGGTGACGTCTGCTGCCTTCAGCGTCGGCAACGCCATCAGCAGACGCCAGCGAAGCACTTCATGCCGATATGCGCCACCGATCAAGGCCTCGTCGCCCAGCAGGCGCCGGGCAGTGCGCTCGAACCACTGCCACGGCAGGATCATGTCGTAATTGGCGGCAATGCCATGGCCACCATGCGCGCCGCTGCGCTGTGCGAAGCGGCCGAGCAGCCAGCGTTGCAGGCCCGGGTGCGCCACCACGACCGTCTGCGCGGCCAGCGGATTGACGGGCCGCTGCGTTTCAAGCTGCTGCGCAAGCTCGTCGGCCAGCCGCTCGGTGCGGCTGCCGCGATGGACGATCAGCCCGCCTGGGTTTTCCTTCATTCCCTGTTGCCCCGGTCACGAATGGGTACAGCATACCGAGGCGCTGTCCCGTAGCCTGAGAATATTTCCAGATGGCGATGCCGGAGATGTCGATGCGGTGAGGGTTCGTTCGTCGTCTGGACAGAGCCAGGGATCCGGGCTGGCGTGTCCATCGCGCGCCGGCTCGGGCTTCCCATTCATGCCAAAGAGGAGACACGACGATGCGATTCATGGTGATAGTGAAGGCGGACCAGGCTTCGGAAGCCGGCGTGATGCCGAGCGAGCAACTGCTGACCGAGATGGGCAAGTTCAACGAAGAGCTGGTGAGGGCCGGCATCATGCTGGCGGGCGAGGGCCTGCAGCCCAGCTCGAAAGGCGTGCGGGTGAAATTCTCCGGCCACCAGCGCACGGTGATCGACGGGCCGTTCGCCGAAACCAAGGAGCTGGTTGCCGGCTTCTGGCTGTGGCAGGTGAAGTCGAAGGACGAGGCGATCGAGTGGCTCAAGCGCGCCCCGTTCGACGGCGGTACCGAGGTCGAGTTGCGCCAGGTGTTCGAGGCGGAGGATTTCGGTGCCGAGCTCACGCCCGAGCTGCGCGAACAGGAAGAGCGCCTGCGTGCGCAGGTCGCCGCCAGATCCTGAACCAGGTGTCCCGGCTGGTACCCATGGAAACCGACGGAGTATTCCCATGCAACTGACCAATTACCTCATCTTCGACGGCAAGGCCGAAGCGGCATTCAAGTTCTACGAGCAATGCCTGCGCGGCAAGATCACCATGATGATGCGCTTCGGCGAGGCGCCCGGCTGCGAGAACATGCCGGCGGAAACCCGCGACTGGCTCATCCACGTGCGACTGGAAATCGGCGACCAGGTGCTGCTGGCTTCCGACTGCCCGCCCGATCGTCCCTACGACGGCATCAAGGGCTGTTCGGTGTCGATCCAGATCCACGACAAGGCGGAAGGGGAGCGCATCTTCAACGCCCTGAAGGAGAACGGCACAGTGCAGATGCCCTACGAGAAAACCTTCTGGGCCGAGCGCTTCGGCATGCTGGTCGACCAGTTCGGCGTGCCGTGGATGATCAACTGCGAGAAGGGGCCCTAGGCATGCGCCTCAGGTGGCCATTCCCGGTGGCCGATGGCGCCGCCATACCTCAATGCCCTGACCGGAGCGACCCATGTTCATGATCATCCTCATCATTGTTGTCGTCCTGATCGTCGCGGTGCTTGCCTTTGCGGCGACCCGCCCCGGCACCTTCAGGCTGGAGCGTGCAGCGACGATCAAGGCCCCGCCCGAAAAAATCCTCGCGCTCATCAACGACTTCAGGCGATGGAGCGTCTGGTCACCATGGGAGAAGCTCGACCCGGCACTCAATCGCAGCTACAGCGGACCGGCAAGCGGTCCGGGCGCTGTCTACGCGTGGCAGGGCAACAACAAGGTCGGCCAGGGCCGCATGGAGATCCTCGCGTCGTCGCCAGCCGCCACGACGATCAAGCTGGATTTCATCAAGCCGTTCGAGGCCCACAACATCGCCGATTTCACGCTGCTGCCGCAGGGCGATGCGACCATGGTCAGCTGGGCGATGCATGGTCCGAATTCGTACCTGGCGAAGCTCATGCACGTGTTCTTCGACATGGACAAGCTGGTCGGTCGCGATTTCGAGCGTGGACTTGCCAACCTGAAGGCGGTGGCCGAGGAGGGCTGATTGGCTCTTGCAGCGGCGGCAGGTGGGTGGTGTGATCGGGTGCCATGACCGTGACCGACACCCATCGCACCATCGACGCCGTCTGGCGGATCGAATCGGCCCGGCTGATCGCCGGCCTCGCACGCATGGTGCGGGATGTCGGGCTGGCCGAGGAGCTGGCGCAGGACGCGCTGGTGGTGGCGCTGGAGCAGTGGCCGACATCGGGCGTGCCGGACAATCCGGGCGCCTGGCTGATGACCACCGCGAAGCATCGCGCAATCGATCGCTTGCGTCGCAGCAAGCTGCTCGAACGCAAGCATGTCGAGTTGATGCACGAACTGGAACATCAGCAGGACGATGCCGTGGCGAAAGTGGAAGCCACTCTCGATGACCCGATCGGCGACGATCTGCTGCGGCTGATCTTTACCGCGTGCCATCCGGTGTTGTCGGTCGAGGCGCGCGTGGCGCTGACGTTGCGCTTGCTCGGAGGGCTGACCACCGAAGAGATCGCGCGCGCGTTTCTGGTGCCGGAGGCAACCATCGCGCAGCGCATCGTGCGAGCCAAGCGCAGCCTGGCCAAGGCCGAAGTGCCGTTCGAGGTGCCGCGCGCCGAGGAGCTGGCGGCGCGCCTGTCGTCCGTGCTCGAGGTGATCTACCTGGTGTTCAATGAAGGCTATTCCGCGACGGCCGGCGGTGACTGGATGCGGCCGGCACTGTGCGAGGAGGCGCTGCGGCTCGGCCGCGTGCTGGCCGGACTCGCGCCACGCGAGCCGGAAGTACATGGTCTGGTCGCGCTGATGGAAATCCAGGCCTCGCGTTCACGCGCCCGCGTGGCTGGCAACGGCGAGCCGATCCTGTTGCTCGAGCAGAACCGCGCGCAATGGGATCACCTGCTGATCCGTCGCGGGCTGGCGGCGCTCGACCACGCCGAGAAACTCGGCGGTGCATTTGGCCCCTACGCGTTGCAGGCGGCCATTGCCGCCTGCCATGCGCGTGCGCCGACCGCGGAGCAGACCGACTGGCAGCGCATCGCCACGTTGTATGGGGCGCTCGCACAGGTGATGCCATCGCCCGTCGTCGAGTTGAACCGTGCGGTGGCCGTGTCGATGGCGTCCGGCCCCGCCGCCGCCCTGGAACTTGTCGACGCGCTGGATGGCGAGGCGGCGCTCGTGAGCTACCACCTGTTGCCGACCGTGCGCGGCGACCTGCTGTTCAGGCTTGGCCGTGTTGCCGAGGCCCGTCCGGAATTCGAGCGCGCGGCAGCACTCACGCAGAACTTGCGCGAGCGTGAGCATCTGCTCAAGCGCGCCCGGGCATGCGCAGCCGGCTGAGATCCCGTCGCATGGCGAAGCTGGCATCGCGGGTTCGCCTATTGTCCAGGCAGGGATACGCAAAACGGCGACAGTCATCCGGTCGCCGCGAAAAGCGGAAGCCGTATACACTGATTGTGATGTGGCACAACACCAGAACCTACGGACACGAATAATCATGAAACGATACCTGGCCTGCATGGCTGTCGTCGGGCTTCTGACGGCATGTACCGACGCACAAAGTCTGCGCGGCACAGTGGCAACCGGTTACTACGTGGGTGACATAAGCGTGGACGACGTTGCCGGCTGTGTTTCCGGAAGCTGGTCGAAGAAACCGGCCCAAATGGCGGTCGTCCCGCTGTTCGGGGGCACCAGTATCCAGCTCAGGGACGGGGAGGGTGGCCCGATGTTCGCGATGGTGGATATCGTCGCCACCGGGTCGACCACCACCGCCAAGTACTATTCGAAGACAGGGCAGCGGGACTGGTACGCCGAACAGGTTATGGACTGCATGCACGCGACCTCTTCCATCGACTAGTTAAAACCGGTGACCCAGTGCGGCGCCAT
>NZ_MUNR01000005.1 GCF_002001045.1 Rhodanobacter sp. C01
GCAAGAGTAGGTCACCGCCAGGGGCTTTATCCAAGAAG
This sequence comes from Rhodanobacter sp. C01, assembly GCF_002001045.1. Lineage (GTDB taxonomy): Bacteria > Pseudomonadota > Gammaproteobacteria > Xanthomonadales > Rhodanobacteraceae > Rhodanobacter. The sequence goes on from NZ_MUNR01000005.1 coordinate 39, forward strand.
GCCTCCCCATCCGGGGAGGCCTTCGTCTTTGGGGGCGCTGGAAAGCGATAGCTGTCGGGATCGCACCCTGCAACAGCGGAGCCCGTCTCACGCTTTATCCTCAAACGTCCATCGGAAACGGTGGGGTTTTTTCTTGGCTGGGTGTTGCTGAGATCAAGCTCCTCGATTTGTCATGGTGGTGCTGCTGCGGCTTGTTGGTAACCTTCGGTTTCGACTCAGATACAACTCGAAGCGTGTGGTGACCACTTGGAAAAACAGTACATCCTGGCGATAGATCAGGGCACGACCAGTTCGCGTGCGATGCTGTTCGACCGCGCCGGCGGAGTGGCCGGAACGGCACAACGCGAGTTCCGGCAGATTTTCCCGCAGCCAGGCTGGGTGGAGCACGATCCGCACGAAATCCTGGTCAGCGTACTCACGACAGTTGCCGAGGTTCTGGCATCGGCACGGATCGATGCCGGCACGTTGGCTGGCATCGGCATCACCAACCAGCGCGAGACCACCGTGGTCTGGGATCGCCATACCGGTCAGCCGATATACAACGCAATCGTGTGGCAATCGCGACAGAGCCTGGCAGTCTGCGAACGACTCGAGGCGGAGGGCTATGCCCAGCTGGTGCGTGAAAAGACCGGACTGCTGATCGATGCCTACTTTTCCGGCAGCAAGATCCGCTGGATTCTCGATCGTGTTGACGGCGCACAGGCGAGAGCGGAGCGCGGGGATCTGCTGTTCGGTACGATCGACACCTGGCTGACCTGGAATCTCAGTGGCGGCCGGCTGCACGTGACCGACGTCAGCAATGCCGCACGTACGCTGCTGTTCGATATTCATCGACGTTGCTGGGACGATGAATTGCTTCGCATGCTGGATGTGCCGCGTTGCATGCTGCCGCAGGTGCATTCAAACAGCGAGATCTACGGGCACACGTCAGCGTTGCCGGGCCTTGCAGCCGGCGTGCCGATCAGTGGGGTGGCCGGCGACCAGCAGGCAGCGTTGTTCGGCCAAGCCTGCTTCGAACCCGGCATGGCCAAGAATACCTATGGCACTGGCTGTTTCATGCTGATGAACACCGGCACGCAGGCGGTGCTTTCGCGGCATGGCCTGCTCACCACGATCGCATGGGAACTGGACGGCAAACTCGAGTACGCACTGGAAGGCAGCATCTTCGTTGCCGGTTCGGTGGTGCAATGGCTGCGCGATGGTCTGCGCATGCTGGAACAGGCCTGCGACTCACAGGCCATGGCGCACAGTGTGTCGTCCACGGATGGTGTCTATCTGGTGCCGGCTTTCGTCGGACTGGGTGCGCCGTACTGGCGCAGTGACGTGCGTGGCGCGATGTTCGGTCTGTCACGGGGTACCACGAAAGAGCACGTGGTGCGTGCCGCGCTCGAATCGATGGCCTACCAGTCGCGCGACGTGCTTGCCGCGATGGAAGCAGATGCCGGCATTCCGCTGAAGGAGCTGCGTGCGGATGGCGGCGCCATTGCGAACGACTTCATGGCGCAATTCCAGAGCGACATGCTCGGTGTGCCGGTGCTGCGTCCGCGTGTGGCGGAAACCACGGCGCTGGGCGCTGCCTATCTGGCGGGGCTGGCGGTGGGCTTCTGGGAGAGTCGGGCGCAGATCGCCGGACTCTGGCAGATGGATCGCTGTTTCCGCCCGGCGATGGACGAATCGGTCCGAGAGCGGCTTTACCGGGGCTGGCAGGACGCGGTGAGCGCGACGATGGGCTTTCGCATCGAATGATGCGGCGAGACCTCGCAGGAGGTCTCGCCGTGGGTAATCGGTAGCGCGGTGGTCAATCCAGCGCGTAGCCGAACTGGTCGAGGAACTCCGCAGCGAACTCGGCATAGCTGAAACGCTGATTCTGGGTGCCGGGATGTTCGACCTTCAACGCACCCATCAGCGAGGCCATGCGGCCCACGGTGGGCCAGTCCTTGCCGTGCATGATGCCGAAGATCATGCCTGCGCGATAAGCGTCGCCGCAGCCGGTCGGGTCGACGACCTGACGCTCGCGTGCCGGCGGGATCTCGTGTATCTCGTTGCCGACGTGGATGATCGATCCACGCGGTCCCTGGGTCACAATGTACGCCGTCACGCGTTCCGAGATCTCGGCGGCGCTCCAGCCGGTGCGCGCCTGAAGCAGCTGCGATTCGTAGTCGTTGACGATCACATAAGTCGACTTGTCGATCATCGCGCGGAATTCGTCGCCGCTGAACAACGGCATCGCCTGGCCAGGATCGAAGATGAACGGTACGTCGCGTTCGGCGAATTCGGCCACATGCTGCAGCATCGCCTCGCGGCCATCGGGCGCGACGATCGCAAAATCGATCTGCGGAATGTCGCGCACATGGTTTTCCTGTGCACTGGACATGGCGCCCGGATGGAAGGCGGTGATCTGGTTGTTGTCCAGATCGGTGGTGATGAAGCATTGCGGCGTGAACTGATCGTCGAATTCGCGCACGCAGTCGAGCCGGATGCCGCATTGCTCCATGTGCTTGCGATATGGCGCGAAGTCCTGGCCCACAGCCGCTACCGGCAGCGGATCACCACCGAGCAGTCTGAGGTTGTAGGCGATGTTGCCCGCGCAACCACCGAACTCGCGACGCATCCGTGGCACCAGGAACGACACATTCAGGATGTGCATCTGATCAGGCAGGATGTGGTTCTTGAACTGGTCCTGGAACACCATGATGGTGTCGTAGGCCAGCGATCCGCAGATGACGGCAGGCATGATGTGCGAGAGCCCCGGGCAAGGTGAAAGGTCGCGACAGCCGCGTTCGGCCCGAAGCCGAACCGGTAGTTCCGGCCAAAGGGTGGAATCGTACCGTCATCTGCTTGCGTTGGCGACTTCTTGCGCCGTCGCACAGTTCATCCGGACACGTCGAAAATGCGCATATCGTCGTGTTGTAGAAGGGTTTCTTAACGTTTTTGTCCTTGCGCATGCGGGCCACGCTGACTAGACTGGCGAGCTTACTTTTTAGCCAAGCCGACCCACGGCGGACCCATGTTCAAGAAGTTTCGCGGGATCTTTTCCAACGACATCTCCATCGACCTCGGCACGGCCAACACGCTGATCTATGTACGCGGCCAAGGCATCGTGCTGAATGAACCGTCCGTGGTGGCGATTCGTCAGGATCGTGGTCCCGCCGGTCCGCGCAGGATCGAGGCCGTCGGCGGCGACGCCAAGCGCATGCTTGGCCGCACACCGGGCTCGATCATCACGATACGACCGATGAAGGACGGCGTGATCGCCGACTTCACCATGACCGAGGCGATGCTGCAGCACTTCATAAAGCAGGTGCACAAGTCGCGCTTCCTGCGGCCGAGTCCGCGCGTGCTGGTTTGCGTGCCGTGCGGTTCGACGCAGGTCGAGCGCCGTGCGATCAAGGAATCGGCCGAGGGCGCCGGCGCGCGCGACGTGTTCCTGATCGAGGAGCCGATGGCCGCGGCGATCGGTGCCGGCATCCCGGTGCACGAGGCACGTGGCGCGATGGTGCTGGACATCGGTGGCGGCACCTCCGAAGTGGCGGTGATCTCGCTCAACGGCATTGTCTACTCGCAGTCGGTGCGCGTCGGTGGCGACCGTTTCGACGAGGCGATCATCAACTATGTGCGCCGCAACCACGGCACCCTGATCGGCGAGTCCACCGCCGAGCGAATCAAGCTCGAGATCGGCTGTGCCTTCCCGCAGACGAACGTGAAGGAAATCGAGATCTCCGGCCGCAACCTCGCCGAAGGTGTGCCGCGCATGTTCACGATCAACTCCAACGAAATCCTCGAGGCGCTGCACGAGCCGCTCGCCGGCATCGTGGCCGCGGTCAAGTCGGCACTGGAGCAGACCCCGCCGGAACTGTGTTCCGACGTCGCCGAGCGTGGCATCGTGCTGACCGGCGGTGGCGCGTTGCTGCGTGATCTGGATCGTCTGATCTCGGAGGAAACCGGCCTGCACGTGCAGGTGGCGGATGACCCGCTCACCTGTGTGGCACGTGGCGGCGGCAAGGCGCTGGAGCTGATCGATCAGCACGGCAGCGATTTCTTCGCACCAGAGTAAGGCCGGACCATGGCGCGCGCGCGCGATGAGTCCTCGCCACTGTTTGCCGGCAATGCGGCTGGCACGTTACGGCTGATTTTCTATCTTGCATTGGCCATGGTGCTGATGGTGCTCGACCAGCGCAATGGCTGGCTGTGGCGGCTGCGCTATGGCGCGGCGGCCGTGGTGGAGCCGGTATACCGACTCGCCGGTCTGCCGGCGGCTAGCGTACGCACCCTGAGCGTGGCCTTCGCCGATCGCCAGCGTCTGACCGAGCAGAACCAGCGCCTGCGCGAGGATCTGTTGCTGGCCAATGCCAAGTTGAACCGCATGTCTGCAGTGGCCGAACAGAATCAGCACCTGAAGGAACTGCTCGATACCCAGCACAGTCTCGAGTTGAACGTGCAACTGGCTCACGTGATCGACGTGGACCTGGGTGCCTACCGTTACCGGCTGACTTTGAACCTGGGTGCGCGTGATGGCGTGAAGCCGGGCCAGCCAGTGATCGACGCGCATGGCGTGATGGGGCAGATCAAGGAGGTCCTGCCGACCACGTCGGTGGTGATGCTGGTGACCGATCCGGCCCATGCCGTTCCGGTGGTGATCGAGCGCTCCGGTCTGCGCACGGTGGCCTACGGCTCGCGCGATGGCGGCCAGCTGACGCTGCCGAACATTCCGCTTGCCGCGGATGTGCGTGTCGGTGACCGTCTGTTGACCTCCGGGCTTGGCGGGCGCTTCCCGTCCGGCTTTCCGGTCGGCGAGATCACGGCGGTGGCACCGGCGGTCACGGGCATGTTCCTGATGGCGCAGGCGCGGCCGGCAGCAGATATCGATCGCAGCGAGGATGTACTGCTGCTGCATGATCAGGCCGAGCCGGATGGTCCGCCGGCACCGGTGAAGCCGATGGGGCCGCCGCGCGACCTGGCGCCACCCGCAGCCGAGGCGCCGATCACGCCAGCGAGCAAGGCCGGTGCGCTTCCTGCAGCCACCCAGTTGCCGACGCCGGCAACGAGCGGCGGGGTACCGCGATGAACCGGCAGCGCCTGAGCCTGTGGTGGTTTGTCGGCACGCTGGTGTTTGCGTTGCTGTCGATGCTGGTGCCGCTGCCCAACGTGCTGGAACCGTTCAAGCCGTACTGGCCGGCCCTGTTCCTGCTGTACTGGTCGCTTGAATCGGAGGATCGGGTCACGCTGGGACTGGCCTTCGTGATCGGATTGGGTGCGGATCTGCTCAATGGCGTGGTGCTGGGTGAGCAGGCGTTGCGTCTGTGCGCACTGGTGTTCATCGCGTTGCGCTTTCGCTCGCGGCTGCGCTTCTTCCCGATGTGGCAGCAGACTCTCGCCGTACTGGCCCTGCTATTGAACGACCGCATCCTGCTGCTGATCGTGCGCATGCTGGCAGGTGGAATGCTGCCACCTGCCAGCTGGTGGATTTCGCCGTTCGTCGGTGCGGCGCTGTGGCCGTTCCTGTTCCTGCTGCTCGATGACCTGCGCATGCGTCTGCGGATTCAATGAGACATGAACCAGTGACATGAGGATACGGCGTTCGATCAAGGACACCCGTGGCGAAGGAGCCTTGTTCCGGCGCCGCGCGCTGGCGGGTTTCGTGCTGATCCTGCTGGGATTGTGCGTGCTGGTCAGTCGCTTCCACTTCCTGCAGGTGACGCGCCATGACGAGTTCGCCATCCGCTCGACCAACAACAGCGTCAAGCCGCGAGTGATCCCGCCGGCGCGCGGGTTGATCTACGACCGCAACGGCGTGCTGCTGGCCGACAATGTGCCGGCGTTCCGTCTCGAGGTGATACCCGACAAGATCAGCGACATGCCGGCCCTGCTGGCCGAGCTTGGCAAGGTGGTGCCGCTGGGGCAGGACGACCTGGACGCGTTCCGGAAGCAGCTCAAGCAGAGCCGGCGCTTCGACAGCGTGCCGTTGAAGATGCGCCTGACCGAGGACGAGATCGATCGCTTCGCAGTGAACCGCTGGCGTTTCCCCGGCGTGGATGTGGTGCCTTACCTGACCCGGCGCTATCCGCTGGGCGCGCTGTTTGCGCATGTGGTGGGCTATGTCAGTCGCATCGATGCCGATGATCTCGACCGGCTCGACCCGATCCGTTACAAGGGCACCAGCCATGTCGGCCGCACCGGTCTCGAGCGATCCTACGAGGATATGCTGCACGGTACGCCGGGCTACGAACTGGACGAGGTGAATGCCGATGGGCGCATCCAGCAGGTGCTGGAAACGCATCCGCCCATACCCGGCAGGAATCTGTACCTGAGCATCGATGCGCGCATCCAGAAGGCCGCCGAGGCGGCCTTCGACGGCAGGCCTGGTGCCGCCGTGGCGATCGATCCGCGCAATGGCCAGGTGTTGGCAATGGTCAGTGTCCCCGCATTCGATCCCAATCTGTTCGTCAATGGCATCAGCCAGGCCGATTACAGTGCGTTGACCAATGATCCGGCCAAGCCGCTGGTCAACCGTGCGCTGAAAGGTGTCTATCCGCCCGGCTCGACGGTGAAGCCGCTGCTCGCGCTGGGCGGACTCGAAGATGGTGTACGCAAGCCTGGGGACACGGTGTTGTCCACGGGCCAGTTCTGTCTGCCAGGACATGCGCGTTGCTATCGCGACGATGAGCGCTATGGCAATGGCACGGTGAACATGGTGCGGGCGATCGAATTGTCGACCAATACCTATTTCTACAAGCTGGCGCTGGATCTGGGCATCGACCGATTGAGTGAATGGATGAGCCGCTTCAGTTTCGGTGGCAAGACCGGCATCGATCTGGTCGGTGAATCCGAAGGCATCCTGCCCTCGCGCGAATGGAAAGCCGCCCATTACAAGGTCCCCTGGTTCCCTGGTGACACGGTGATTTCAGGCATCGGTCAGGGTTTCTGGGCGGTGACTCCCTTGCAGCTCGGGCATGCGGTGGCCACGCTGGCGGGGCATGGCGTGCCCTACCAGCCACGGCTGGTGATGGCCACCAAGGCCGTTACCGAAGCACAACCACAGCCGCTGGCCAATCCGGCCGCCGGCCCATCGTTGATCAGCAAGGACTCCAACTGGGACGTGATCAACGAAGGCATGCGCGCGGTGATTACCGGGGGCACCGGCAAGGGCTTGAACAACGGTTTTCCGTATCTGATTGCCGGCAAGAGCGGTACCGCCGAGCGCTTTTCGCGCACGACGGAGGCATACAACACCAACAAGAACTCCGCCTACCTGGCGGCACGCCATCGCGCATGGTTCGAGGCCTACACGCCGACGGATGATCCGCAAATCGCTGCTGCTGTTGTCCTTGAATCGGGAGCATGGGGCGCGCAGGATGCCGGGCCGATCGTGCGCAAGATTTTCGATGCGTGGGTGGTGTATGCCAAGGGTGGTCCGCCGCCGGTGGATGTGCCGTTGCCCAAACCGGGGGCGCCGCCGGGCAATGCGGCGCCCGATCAGGCGGCTCCCGCTCAATCGGTTCCTGCCGAAGACGTTCCGGCAGACGCATCCAGCAGCGACGGGGCGACACCATGATCGAAACCATGCACGTCCGCTTGAGTCGTTTCCTGCGCCGCACGCTTACCCGGCCGCGGATCGATCTGCCGCTGGCCCTCGGCTTGTTCGCACTGGCGACGGTGGGTCTGATCACGCTCTATAGCGCCGGCGATGAAAACATGGCGCTGGTCGGTGGCCAGGCCGGGCGCTTCGTGCTGGGTGCCGCGCTGCTGCTGCTGATCTCGCGCATCCCGCCATCGGTATTGCGCAACTGGACGCCATGGCTGTACGCCGGCAGCACGGCCTTGCTGGTGGTGGTGGCGGTATTGGGCGAGGGGCGCGGTGCCGATCGTTGGCTCAATCTGGGCGTGATGCGATTCCAGCCGTCCGAATTGCTCAAGCTGACCATGCCGATGATGGTGGCCTGGTATCTACACCCGCGCCAGCTGCCACCGAAGTGGAAGGATATCGCCGTGGTCGGCGTGCTGATTGCGATACCTGCCGCCTTGATCGCCAAGCAACCGGATCTGGGCACGGCGTTGCTGGTCTCCGCGGCCGGCGCGTTCGCGCTGTTCCTGTCCGGCATGGCGTGGTGGCGCATCGGTCTGCTGGTCGGCGCCGTCGGCGGCATGATTCCGGTCGGCTGGCATTTCCTGCATCAGTACCAGCGCGATCGCGTGCTGACCCTGCTCAACCCGGAATCCGATCCGCTCGGCAACGGCTGGCACATCATCCAGTCGCAGATCGCGGTGGGCTCCGGCGGCGTGTTCGGCAAGGGCTGGCAGCACAGTACGCAATCGCGGCTGGACTTCCTGCCCGAGCACACCACCGACTTCATCTTCGCGGTGTTTTCCGAGGAGTTCGGCCTGATCGGCGTGATCGGCATCATGCTGCTGTACGCCTTCATCATCGGCCGTTGCCTGTGGATCGCGATGGAGGCGCGCGATACCTACTCGCGCCTGCTCGCCGGTGCGATCGGCATGAGCTTCTTCGTGTATGTCTTCGTCAACGGAGGCATGGTCGCCGGCATGCTGCCGGTGGTCGGCGTGCCGATGCCGATGATCAGTTATGGCGGCACCTCGGCGGTGTCGCTGCTGGTGGGCTTCGGCGTGCTGATGTCGATCCACGCCAACCGCAAGACGCACGAATGAACGTGATGCCATCTGTCGTTCAGCGGATGACCCGCTGCAGAACAGGTCCGCAGCGACGTGCGTGTTAGGCTTTCGACGAAGCCGCCATCACTGCCAGCGAAGCCTCTTCATGACCGTCCCTTCCGTGCCATGTCCGGTCCGTTTCCTTGCCACCCTGGGCCTGTGCTGGCTGGGCCTGCTGGCCCCGGCCATGGCCGACACCCATCCCGGCCAGGCCGAGCTGGTGAGCGAGGTGGCACGCGATACCGGCAAGGATCCGCAGGCGCTGAATGCACTGCTCGATGGCGCGAAGAGACAGCAGAGCATCCTCGATGCGATCAGTCGCCCGGCCGAGGGCAAACCGTGGAAGGACTACCGGCCGATCTTCGTCACTGACCAGCGGGTCAACGACGGCATCGCGTTCTATCTCGCGCATCGTGACCTGGTCGAGCGCATCGGCCGCCAGTACGGCGTGGCGCCGGAATACATCGTCGCCATCATCGGTGTGGAAACCAGCTACGGCAGGATCACCGGCAAGTACAAGGTGATCGATGCCCTGGTCACGCTGGGCCTGTACTACCCGCCGCGTGCCACGTTCTTCCGCAGCGAGTTGAAAACCCTGCTGGAGCTGCCCGACAACCATCTGGCCGGGCCGCTCGATACGCTTACCGGCTCGTACGCCGGCGCGCAGGGATGGGGCCAGTTCATGCCGTCGAGCATTCGCGATTACGGCGTGGATGCGGATGGCGACGGCCATATCGACCTGCAGAACTCGTTGCCGGACATCCTGGCCAGTGTCGCCAACTACTTTGCGAAGCACGGCTGGGTCAACGGTGGCCCGGTAGCGGCATGGGCGCAGCCGGATGCGGCCGCAAAGCCGATCACGGTGAAGGACTCCACGCCGCAATGGCCGCTGGAACAGCTTGAGGCGTGGGGATACACGCCGCTGCAGCCGATGAATCCGGGGCGGCCAAGCAGCCTGCAGAAGCTTGATGGCGTCTACGGGCCGGAATACTGGTTCACCTTCCAGAATTTCTACGTGATCACCCGTTACAACCGCAGTCCGTTGTACGCGATGGCCGTCAACCAGCTGGCACAGGAAATCATTTCCGGCGTGCACCAAGCGGATCAGGCCCGATGAAGAAAAGCGGCTGTGCTGCGGCGATGCTGCTGGTCGTGCTGCTGGCCGGTTGCAGTGGTACGAAGACGCGGCCTGCGGCACCCGGCACATTGCGCAGTTATGGTCACGCATCGTCGGGATCGAGCGCTGCCGGCAGCACGCCATTCAACGATGACATCAGCCGATCCCAGGACAGTCGTTATCGCGACAGCAGCGACAGCGTGCCGGGCGGGCCACCACCGGACATCAGCAAGCTGGTCGAGCCGGTACCGAAGGTCGAGCCGCGCGCACTGTACGGCAACAAGTCACCCTACAGCGTGCTCGGGCAGACCTATCGCGTGCTGCCCAGCGCGCGTGGTTACGACGAACGTGGCATTGCCTCGTTCTACGGCAACAAGTTCCATGGCTACAAGACCTCCAGCCTGGAAACCTACGACATGTACGCGTTCACCGCGGCCAGCAAGACCTTGCCGTTGCCCAGCTATGCGCGGGTCACCAACCTGCAGAACGGCAAGAGCGTGATCGTGCGGGTCAACGATCGCGGCCCGTTCCACGAGGACCGGGTGATCGACCTGTCGTATGCGGCGGCGGTGAAGATCGGCATCTGGCCCAAGGGCACCGGGCTGGTCGAGGTGCGCGGCATCGATCCGGGCGAACCGGCGTCGGAACTGCCGCCGCCCGCCGTGGTCACAGACGCACACCCGGGCATCTACCTGCAGGTCGGTGCGTTTTCCGATGCGGACAATGCCGAGCGCGTGGCCCAGCGTCTGCGCCAGGCCGGGCTGGGCACGGTGCAGGTGACCGACGCCGAAATCAACGGCCAGCATGTGCGCCGGGTCAGAGTCGGACCACTGGCGGATGTGAACAGTGCCGATCAGGTGAGCGCCCGGATCGAGGACATGGGTCTGCCTCGACCGCAGGTCGCGGTAGACTGAACGGGTTTGTTTGAACACATACACCTTGCTGGCGCCTGCCACGCCCGCATCCAAGACTGGATTGAAGACCACGATGAATTTTTTCCGCCGCACCCTGATTCCGTTTGCCGCTGCCGCCTTGCTGTTCGGTGTTGCCGTTGCCCAGACACCAACGCCGGCACCGCCGCACCCGTCGCCGGTGCCCCGCCCGGTCGTTCCTGACGCGCCGGTGCCACCGCCGCCGGACGTCGACGGCAAGGCCTGGGTGTTGATGGATTACGCCACTGGCCAGATCCTGGCCAGCAAGGAGCCTGATCTGCGCGTGGAGCCGGCTTCGATCACCAAGATCATGACCGATTACGTGATCTCGGCCGAGGTCGCCAACGGCAAGCTGCACATGACCGATCCGGTCACCATCAGCGAGAACGCGTGGCGCGGCGGTGGTGCCGGCACCGACGGTTCCACCAGCTTTCTCAAGCTCAACAGCCAGGTGCCACTGAAGGATCTGCTGTACGGCCTGATCATCCAGTCCGGCAATGACGCCGCGATCGCGCTGGCTGAACATGCCGCCGGTTCGGAGCAGGCCTTTGCCGGACTGATGAACGCGTATGCCAAGCAGCTCGGCATGGTGAACACGAACTTCGAGAATGCCTCCGGCTACCCGATCGCGAACCACTACACCACCGCGCACGACATCGCGATCCTGTCGCGCGCGCTGATCCATGATTTCCCCGAGGACTACGCGATCTCCGCGATCAAGCAGTTCGAATGGAACGGCATCAAGCAGGGCAACCGCAACACGCTGCTGTGGCGTGACCCGAGCGTGGACGGCATCAAGACCGGCCATACCGCGGCCGCCGGTTTCTGTCTCGCGGCATCGGCCAAGCAGGGCCAGTCGCGCATGATCGCGATCGTGATGGGTGCCAGCAGCGAGAAGGCGCGTGCCGATTCGGCGATGGCCCTGCTCAACTACGGCTTCCGCTTCTACGAGACGCACAAGCTGTATGACGCCGGCAAGCCGCAGGCCACGCCGCGGCTGTGGAAGGGCGTAGCGAACCAGTTGCCGATCGGCGTCGCCGAGGACGTGCTGGTTACCGTCAAGCGCGGCGAGTACGACCAGCTCAAGGCCACCATGGATATTCCGGCCACGCTGATCGCGCCGTTCACCAAGGGCCAGCAGGTCGGTACCTTGCGCGTCACGCTGGCCGGCCAGCCGGTGCAGACGGTGCCGTTGATCGCGCTGGACGCTGCACCGCAGGGCGGTTTCTTCTCGCGCCTGTGGGACAGCATCATGCTGTGGTTCCACAGCAGCAAGGGCAGCAGCGAACAGGCTCCGACTCCCTCACAGGCTCCGAGTGCCCCGGGTACGAAGTAATGCAACCGATCGACTTCAGCAAGGCCACGCAGGACGGCAAGGGTTTCCAGTTTCCCGGTGAGTTCGAGATCACCGCGGTCGGCAGCGCCAGCGCGAACCTGCCGACCCATGTGCCGCAGCTGCTGGAGCGCGCCGGCCTGCGTGTGCTGCACGAGAGCGTGCGGCACCGGCATTCCGGGGCCGGCAATTTCGTTTCGGTGACGGTGAGCTTCCACTGCGACAATCGCGAGCAGTACGAGGCGGCGCATGTCGCGTTGCGCGCCAGCCCGGACATCCGTTACACGATGTAGCCCCTCCGCAGGCGCGCTCCTGCGATCCCCTGTCTCAAGGTTCCGCCATGTCGTTGCCGTTGAAAATCCGTCGCCTTGGCCGCCAGCCCTATGAGCCGGTGTGGCGGGCGATGAGCGCGTTCACCGACAACCGCACGGCGGATACGGTCGACGAGCTATGGTTGCTGGAACACGATCCGGTGTTCACCCTGGGCCAGGCCGGCAAGCTGGAGCATGTGCTGGCGCCGGGCGATATCCCGGTGGTGCCGGTCGATCGCGGCGGTCAGGTGACCTATCACGGGCCGGGCCAGATCGTCGGTTATCCGTTGATCGACCTGCGTCGTGCCGGTGTGGGCGTGCGCGAGCTGGTCAACCGGATCGAGCAGTCGATCATCGATACGCTGGCGCACTGGAGCATCGGTGCGGAACGGCTGGAAGGGGCCCCGGGTGTCTACGTCGGCGGCGCCAAGGTGGCGGCGCTGGGGTTGCGCGTGCGTCGCGGCTGCAGTTTCCACGGCCTGGCCCTCGACGTGAACATGGACCTGGAACCGTTTCATCGCATCAACCCTTGCGGTTACAAGGGTTTGGCGGTCACGCAAATGGTAGACTTGGGCGGCCCGTCGCAGTTGGCCACGGTCGAGGACGTGCTGGTGGAGGAGTTCTGCCGCCAGTTCGACTTCGTTGCCGAGCCAGCTGCACCCTTGATCCCCGAACTCCCCGCTCGCGCAGCGGTCTGAGCTGTCTACATGAGCGAAACGTCCGCATCTCCGTCCAAGGTCATCCCGATCAGTGTCGTTGCCAACGTTCCCGAGAAACTGCAGGGCAACGACAAGATCGCGCTGAACCGCGCCGGTTTCGACACGACCGTGCCGACCCTGCGCAAGCCGAGCTGGATCCGCGTGCGCCTGCCGCAGGGCAACGCCGTGCAGCAGCTGAAGGCGCGCCTGCGCGAGAACGCGCTGGTGACGGTGTGCGAAGAGGCCTCGTGTCCGAACATCCACGAGTGCTTCAGCAAGGGCACCGCCACCTTCATGATCCTCGGTGAGGTATGCACTCGCCGCTGCTCGTTCTGCGATGTGGCGCATGGCCGCCCGGCCGCACCCGATCCACTGGAACCGGCGCGCCTGGCCGAGACGATCCGCGACATGCGCCTGAAGTACGTGGTGATCACTTCGGTCGATCGCGACGACCTGCGCGATGGCGGTGCGGAACATTTCGCCGCGTGCATTCGCGCGACGCGTCATGCCAGCCCGAACATCAGAATCGAGATCCTCACGCCTGATTTCCGCGGCAAGGGTCGCATGGAGCGCGCGCTGGAAGTGCTCAAGGATTTCCCGCCGGACGTGTTCAACCACAACCTGGAAACCGTGCCGCACCTGTATCGCGAAGTGCGGCCGGGCGCGGACTACCAGTGGTCGCTGGACCTGCTCAAGCGCTTCAAGGCGCAGCATCCGCAGGTGCCGACCAAGTCCGGCATCATGCTGGGACTGGGTGAAACCCTGGAGCAGGTGCTCGAGACGATGCGCGATTTACGCGCCCATGACGTCGAGATGATCACCATCGGCCAGTATCTGCAGCCCACGCCGCACCATCATCCGGTGGTGCGCTACTGGACTCCCGAAGAATTCGATGCACTGCGCGAAGCCGGTGAGGCGATGGGTTTCCATCACGTCGCCTCCGGTCCGCTGGTGCGTTCGTCCTATCACGCCGACCTGCAGGCCCATGCAGCCGGTGTCACCGAGTCAGCCTGAGAACCTACATGAAATTTCGCCCCGCGCTGGTGTTCCTGCTTGCCTTCACTGCGACCTGTGTCTTTGCACAGTCGGCCGCCGATCTCGGTGCCGGCAGCGGCCGCAAGGCGGCCAGCTGGCCGCTCAAGCCCACCACTACCGAAGCGCAGGCCGCACAGCTGTCGGCGCGCTTCCTGACCCGCTTCCACTACGACGCGCAGCCGCTCGACGATGCGATGTCGGCGCGGATCTACAAGGCCTATTTCAAGCTGCTCGATGGCGAGAAGGTGTTCTTCACCCAGGCCGACATGGCCGGGTTCGCGCCGCTGAAGACCCAGCTCGACGATGCCATCTGGAACCAGGATCTGACGGCGCCGTTCACGATCTTCAATGCCTACGTGCAGCGCGCCGTCGAGCGCATGAACTACGCGCGCGGCCTGCTCAAGCAGGGCTTCGATTTTTCCGCCAATGAGAACTACACGTTCGATCGCAAGGATGCCGACTGGCCGAAGGGCCAGGCGGCGCTGGACGACCTGTGGCGCAAGCGGACCATGAACGACTGGCTGCGTCTGAAGCTCGCCGGCAAGGATGACGCCGAGATCCGCAAGACGCTGGACAAGCGCTACGCCGGTTACATCGAACGGGTGAAGCAGCTCGACAGCGAGGACGCGTTCCAGACCTTCATGACCGCATACGCCGAGACCACCGATCCGCACACCGATTACCTCGGGCCACGCGCGGCGGAGAACTTCGACATCGCGATGAAGCTCTCGCTGGAAGGCATCGGCGCGGTGCTCCAGGCACGTGACGACTACACCCAGATCCGTGAGCTGGTGCCGGCCGGACCGGCCGGCAAGTCGGGCAAGATCCATGTCGGCGATCTCGTCGTCGGCGTCGGCCAGGGTGACAACGGCCCGATCACCGACGTGATCGGCTGGCGCCTGGACGACGTGGTCAACCGCATCCGCGGCAAGAAGGACACCACCGTGCGGCTGGAAATCATTCCGGCCGATGCCGGCGTGGACGGCAAGCACGAGATCGTCAGCCTGGTGCGCCAGAAGGTCAGCATCGAGGAGCAGGCGGCGAAGAAGAAGATCATCGACATCAAGGATGGCGATGTCAGCCGCAAGATCGGCGTGATCGACCTGCCCACGTTCTATTCCGATTTCGGTGCGCGCAGCGAGGGCGACAAGGACTTCAAGAGCGCCACCCGAGACGTCGCCAAGCTGCTCGGCGAGCTGAAGGCTGAAGGCGTGCAGGGTGTGATCGTGGACCTGCGCAACAACGGCGGTGGCTCACTGGCCGAGGCCATCTCCATGACCGGACTGTTCATCGACAAGGGGCCGGTGGTGCAGGTACGCGATTCCAAGGGGCACGTCGAAGTGCAGGGCGACGATGATCCGGGCATGGCGTGGAGCGGCCCGCTGGCCGTGCTGGTCAACCGTGGTTCGGCCTCGGCCTCGGAAATCTTCGCCGCGGCGATCCAGGATTACCATCGCGGCCTGATCATCGGCGAGCCCACCTTTGGCAAGGGCACCGTGCAGAACCTGGTCGATCTCGACCGCTTCACCAGCGGCGACAGCGAGAAGCCGCAGTTCGGCGAGCTGAAGATGACCATCCAGGAATTCTTCCGCATCAATGGCGGCTCCACCCAGCTGAAGGGCGTGACGCCGGATATCGAGTTCCCGCAGAACGGTGACGCCAAGGACTTCGGCGAGTCGACCTATGATAACGCGCTGAAGTGGACGCAGATCGCGCCGGCCGACTACCAGCCGGTGGCCAATCTCAATGCCTATCTGCCGCAGCTGCAGACCATGCATGAGCAGCGCGCGGCGAAGTCGCCGGCATGGAAGCTGATGCTGGACGAACTGGCGCAGTACAAGATCATGCGCGACAAGACTTCGGTTTCGCTGAACCTCGCCACGCGCGAGGCCGAGCGCAAGCAGCAGGATGCGCTGCAGACCGAATTCCGTGACAGGCACAAGGCCATCGACGGCACCGACGCCGCGCTGAGCGACGACGACAGTGCGCTGGACGATGGTCTCGATGCGAACGAGCGCAGCCTGAAGAGCGAGCTCAAGCAGGAAAAGGATGCCAAGAAGGCGAAGGACGTGGAGCTCAACGAAACCGCGCACATCCTGTTCGATGCGCTCGGCCTGATCAAGACTGATCCGAGGCTTGCTGTCCAGGTGCTGCCGTATGGCGGCAAGTACTCCGACGTGGCGGCGGTGAAGCCCGCGATACCCGTGACGGCTCCTGTAGTGCCGACAGCCACGCATTGAGTGCTGCCGGTACCCGCAGATAAAAAAGCAGCGCATTCGCGCTGCTTTTTTTATTCGGCACCCTTATGCCGTGTAGCCGAGACGTTCGATCAAGGGGCGCAGGATCGGCAGCACGGGTTCGAAGCGATGCCGATAGGCATGCCAGCGGTTGACCGCGCGCGGATGAATGCCCTGCGTGACCTGGGCATAGCTGGGCGTGCTGATGAAGCCCTTGTTGCGCGCATGCTCGGAGAAGCGCGCCATCGGCGAGGCATCGGCGATGTCGAGGAACTGTCCCAGCTGCGCGACGTGATCGTCGAAATGGCTGACGACGGACTCATAGCGCCATTCCAGTACGTGCGGCGCGAGTGCATCGACCTGCCGCTGCCACTGCTCGAAGGCCTGCACGTAACCCTGCGCCAGACGTTGCAGCGACGAACACAGCACCATGAAGGCCGGTGAACGAAACGGCTGCATGTAGCAGCTCAGCAGCACGTCGCAAGGGTGACGCAGGCACAGGATGATGCGCGCCTCGGGGAACAGCCGCCTGATCATCGGCAGGCACAGCATGTTGAGCGGATTCTTGTCCACCAGCCTGCGTTGTCCCCGATCCGGGAGTACGTGATCGACCCGGCGGAAATAGACGGCGCGCAACTGATCGGCTTCCATCGGGGTCAGGCTGGCCAGATCCTCGGGATAGCGCTGGCCGACCAGTTCCATGCCCTCGATCAGCTCATGTACAAAGGCACGCTCGTCCATCGAGCGGAAATCCGGATGGGCATCGAGCATCTGTTCCAGCAAGGTGGTACCGGAACGCGGAAAGCCGACCACGAATAGCGGGCTTTGACGTGCGGAAGGCGAGGGCAGCGGATGCCAGGATTCGTAGTCAGCCCGACTGACGACGCGGCTGGCCATTTGCAGCGGCTGGCTGTCTGGTGCCAGCAGTTCCGGCAGCACATCCCGCGCGATATCCAGTTGTGCCGCATGCGCGACTTGCAGAGCCTGCCATGCCTCGTCGGGTTGGCCTTGCTTGTCACACGCTGCGGCGAGGCCAAAGGCGGCGCCGGCCCGGCTCTGGTCGTCAATGGCGAGCGCGAGTACGCGCTGGTACAGCGCGCCGGCGCCGGCATGGTCAGCCGCGCGCATGGCCAGTGCGGCATGAATGCTCCAGCCTTCTGCGCGTGCGTACTGTGCCTCGGGCGGCAGCAGGTCGAGCGTACTCAGTGGCAGCTTGCGCAACTCCTCCTGCGCAAGTTCGAGCCGATTGCTTCTTTCGTGCAAGGCGGTCCGTTGCGTGGCAAGACGCAGCCGCATGATGTCGGCCGCAGGGCCGGCAGGGAGTTCCGCGCGTGCCAGCGTGTGCAGTGCGGCATCCAGGTCGCCCTGGACGGCCAGCATCGCGGCCAGGAGCAGGGCCTGCTCGGCGGGTTGCGGTGGCCAGTCGACGGCGCCGGCCAGCATCGCCTCCTGGCTGCTGTTGTCGCCGCAGACATGACAGGCATGCGCGGCCTGCAACCGCGCCTCGATGAAGTGCGGCAAGAGCTCCACGGCATCCATCAGGGTCTCCCGGGCCGGCAGCCAGCGTCGCTGCTGGATGTAGAGCAGTCCCAGGTTGTAGAGCACCTCGGCATCATCCGGCGCCAGCGACCGTGCGGTCATGAAGGCTTGTTCAGAGGCCAGAGTGTCGCCCGACTGCCGACAGGCAAGCGCAAGATTGTTCCAGTACGCGGAGACATCCGGCCGTATCTGAGTCAGTCGACGGAACGCTGCCACCGCCTGTTCATGGCGGTGGGACGCCTGCTGCGCCAGGCCAAGCCAGAACAGGATGCTTTCATCCGCGTCGTCGTCTTCTTGCGCCTGCGCCGCGAGCGCGACCACGTGCTCCATCTCGCCGGCGTGGTAGGCGGCGGCCATGGCGTTGGCGAGATCGCTGGGTGGGGTAGGCATGCTTCTCGATCGATCGTCTGCTCGGTTCCATTATGCAAGAGGGCCGCGAGACTATCTCGCGGCCCTCTTGCAGCGTGACGCTTTGCAGTGTGGTCAGGTGTCAGAGCTTGAACGTGGCACGCAGCCAGTAATAGCGTCCCATCGTGTCGTAGGTGGCAGTGTCCACGTTGTAGTTCAGGCCGTTCTGGTAGACCAGCGGTGGAGCCTTGTTGGTCAAGTTGTCCACGCCGAAGTCGAGCCGGGTATGCCACGACGGGATCGCATAACCGAGCTGGATCGAGTGATAGATCACCGAACCCATCGGCGCATTTGCCCCGGTGACGACGTCAGCGTTGAGGTTGGTCAGATGGTTGATGTAGCGCGATTGCCACTGCGCACTCCAGTTGCCCCTCTCCCAGTTCAGTGTGAGGGTGCCGCGCCAGCGTGCGAGGTTGCCGAACTGTTGGGTATAGGTGCCGGCGTAATCGATCGTTTTTGCGCCAGGCTGGCCCGGGGCGGAATCGTTCTTGTAGGTGGAGGTATAGGTGGTGGAGAAACCCGCCTTGAAGTTGCCGGGGTCGACGCTGCCCAGGTCGAAGTGCGGGAGCTTGTAGTTCAGCGTGAAGTCGACGCCGCTGGTGCTCAGGTTGCCCAGGTTGACCACCGGCGTGTTGATGACCTTCACCTGTCCCGGTTGCAGGGTGGAGGTATCGTAGCGACTGATCAACGAACAGTACGGGCTGCTGTTGTTGGCGAAGCAGGCATTGACCACGGTCGATGCGGCGATCGGCGTCAGCAGATCGCTCAGGTAGATGTGCCAGAAGTCGACGCTGGTGGACACACCTTCTGCCCAGCTGGGGTCATAGACCATGCCGAGGTCGATCGATTTGCCCTGTTCCGGTTTGAGCGTGTTGCCGACCGTGCTGGCACCCGAGTAGTAGGTGTTGACCTGCGCCGGCGAATTACCCGCCCAGTTGACCGGAACGTACTGGCAGGCGGCGGTATGCTGCGCGAGCTCGGCGGCCGAGAGATGGGCGCAGGGATCGGTCAGGGTCGGCTGGACCAGGGTCACGCCATCGTGGAGTTCATCCAGGTTGGGCGCGCGGAACACCTGGGATATCGTGCCGCGGACCAGCAGGTCGGCGATCGGCTTCCATTCGACCGCGATCTTCTTGTTGGTGGTGGTGCCGGAGGTGCTGTAGTCGGAAGCGCGGATACCCACGTCGACGTTCAACGAATATGCCCATGGCTGCTGCGAGAGCAGCGGGATCAGCGATTCGGCATAGAGTTCCTTGACGTTGTCGCTGCCCCGGCCGGGCGAGCCGCAGGCCTCCTGCAGTACCTCGCAGGTGCCGGTGGTGAGGTTGAGGACGGCGTCGGGAGTGACCGTGTAGTTCATCGATTGCTGGCGATACAGGGCGCCGGCGGCCAGCTGGATGGCACCTGCCGGCAGATCCCACAATTCGCCATTGGCGTTGAACTGGACCTGCTTGGTGGTGTTGGTATACACGTATTCCGGCGTGTCCACGCCATTCCGCAACGCGGCCGACACGGTTGGATCGGCCTGGTTGAAGATGTTCACGCCGCTGTTGATCGCGTTCTGGAAGTCGGCGATGTTGACTTCGTTGTAATCGCGCTGCACGCGGTTGGAGTAGCCATAGTCGAACGAGGCGTCCCAGGCCCAGCTGCTCTGGCCGAATGCGCCGCGCAGGCCGGAGTTCACCTGCACGTTCTTGGTATCGAAGGTGTGCAGGCGGGTACCGAGGCCGGTCAGCCGGGTGTTGAACTGATAGCCACTGTTCGCGACGCCGGGGATCGGATTCGCGCTGAACGTGACGCCGAACGGATTGATCGGATTGCTGGCAAGGACGTACCAGCCATCGCCGACGCTGGTCGGCGCCGGTGCATCCTGGCCGCTCGACTGGGTGTGGTTGAAGAACGCATCGGTGAAGAAGGTCAGGTTGTCGGCCAGCTTGTAGCTGCCGAGCACAAAGGCATCGGTGCGTTGCTGCTGGGTCTGGATGTAGTTGTAGGCGTTGTAGTTGTAGGCATCCGGGGCGCCGCGGTCGCAGCGGTAGTCGCTCACGCTCGAACCGTTGCCCCCTGCCAGGGTGATGTACTGCGTCGGGCAGGTGCCTGCCGCGTTGGCGGCGATCGACGCGGGCGTCTGGATCTTGCCGGTCGGGATGGTGCTGGAGCCGGCCGGCGACGCCACGCCGCTCGACAGATAAAGCTGGTGTGCGGAGTATTTGCGCTGAGTGGCCAGCACGGCGTCGTACTTGTTGTAGTTGAGGCCGCCGACGATGTTGAAGTTGTCGCCGCTCGCGCCAGCGGTCAGGCTGATGCCGTGCCGCTGGCCGTCGCCATGGCCGGAAATGCCGTCGTTGATGCTGGCTTCGGCACCCTGGTAGTCCTTGCGCAGGATGAAGTTGACCACGCCGCCGATGGCGTCGGAGCCGTAAACCGTCGAGGCGCCTTCGGCCAGCACGTCGACCCGATCGATCATGTTCTGCGGGATCATGTTCACATCGGCATTCGCCATGCGCTGGCCGTCGATCAGCACCAGCGTGCGGTCGACGCCCAGGCCACGCAACGAGATGCGCGATGCACCGTCGCCACCTTCCAGCAAGGGGCTGGCGACGCCGCCGCCGTTACTGTTGTTCTGAGGGTTGGTCGCGGCGCCCGAGATGCTGGGTAGCGCCTGCAGCACGTTGCCGAGGACCGGGCTGCCGTTGTTGCTGATCGCGGTGCGGTCCACCGTCACCACCGGGCTGGACGTCTCGGCGTCGACGCGGCGGATCAGCGAACCGGTGACGACCACTGCTTTCAGGGTCTTTGCCTTGTCCGTCGTCGCCGGAGCCGTGGTCTGGTCGGTGGCGGAAGATGTCGACTGTGGTGCCTCGCCGGAAGCGGAGGGAGTCGCGTTGGTGCCTGGCTGGCTATCTGCGGGCTGACCTTGTGCAAATGCCGCGGTCGCCCCGAATGACATGGTGGCGAAGAGTGCGCTGGAAAGTGCCAGCGCTAGCCGGTTGTGAGGCAGTACACGATGCATGAAATTCTCCCCGATCTCTGATTGATGATGGCGGAATATTCATGGTGGCGGCGCTTCTCCGGCAGATACATCCAAACGAGCGCTTCAATGCGACCCTCTCCCAAGGGTACCCCTGCCACCATGATCCGGTGCTGTGAGCTACTGCAATTGCAAACGCGGTGATCCGTCATTCCTCCCATGGCATGTTGGCTGCATGGTGCTGGACGATGGTTGATACAGTCGAAGGAAAGCACGGATCGGCTAGCAGCATCACACGGGACCGTTGAAAAAAACAGCGTCACGGCAGTGTTTTTCGATAGCCGTCGCGCTTGCGCGATATTTTCTTGCAGGTTGCACCATGGCACCGTACCCGCACCTCGACGGCTGGCGGCAAGGCTGGACAGACCACGGGATCGCGCGTAAACACGGTTTGCAGCCGGCCCCGCACGGAGGATCCGCATGGACATGTTGCCGAACGTCGCACTCGCCGGTGGGCTGGCCTGGGCCAGTGGCATCCGACTCTATGCCACGATCTTCGTGGCCGGCATGCTGGGCCGGTTCGGCTACGTGCACCTGCCGGACGGCCTGCTGCCGCTGACCGATACCTGGGTGCTGGCCGTGTCCGGCGTGCTGATGCTGTGCGAATTCCTGGCCGACAAGGTGCCGGCCTTCGACAGCGCCTGGGATGCGATCCACACCTTCATCCGCATCCCGCTCGGCACCCTGCTCGCATGGGGGGTGTTCAAGGATTCCGGTGCCGGCACGCAGCTGGCGGCGGCCTTGCTTGGTGGTGCCCTGGTCGCCGGCACGCATCTGACCAAGGCCGGCACGCGGGCCTTGATCAACACGTCGCCTGAACCTTTCAGCAACTGGGGCGCCAGCGCGGGCGAGGACGTTGGCTGGCTCGGTGCGATGTACCTGATGTGGCGGCACCCGCTGGTGTTGCTGGTCCTGCTCGGACTGTTCGTGCTGCTGATGTGCTGGATGCTGCCGCGGATCGTGCGCGGACTGCGCACGTTGCGACAGCGCTTGCAGCGCCTGCGTCTGACGCTGTCCGGCGACGCTCAGCCGCGATAGCGCTGCTGCAGGAAGGCGAACAGCGCGCGCAGGCCCATCGCCTCGCCACCGCGTGGCCGGCCCGGACGATCGCTGTCGTTCCAGGCATAGGTGTCCAGATGCAGCCACGGCGTGCCGTCCGGCACGAAGCGTTCCAGGTACAGCGCCGCGGTGATCGCACCGGCATGCCGCGAGGGGCCGGCATTGGCGAAGTCGGCCAGGTAGGAATCAAGCATCCGGCGGTACGGACGCCACAGCGGCAACCGCCACAGCGGATCGTTGACTGCATGACCGGCGGCCAGTGCGGTCGCGGCGACAGTCTCGTCGTTGGTGAACAGCGCCGGCAGGTCCGGCCCCAGCGCCACGCGCGCGGCGCCGGTGAGCGTGGCGAAATCGACAATCAGTTCCGGCTGCTGCTCGGCGCCGTAGGCCAGCGCATCGCACAGCACCAGCCGCCCTTCGGCGTCGGTGTTGTCGATCTCGACGGTGTGGCCGGCGCGGGTGGTGATCACTTCGCCCGGACGCATCGCGTTGCCGGCCACCGCATTCTCCACCGCCGGAACCAGCAGGGTCAGGCGCACCGGCAGCTTCGCCTGCATGATCAATCCGGCCAGCGCGATGGCGTGCGCGGCGCCGCCCATGTCCTTCTTCATCCAGCGCATGCCGTCGGAGGATTTCAGGTCGAGGCCGCCGGTGTCGAAGCACACGCCCTTGCCGATCACCACCAGTTTCGGATGGCTGGCCTTGCCCCAGTTCAGTTCGACCAGGCGCGGTGCGCGATGGCTGGCACGGCCGACGGCATGAATGGTCGGAAAGTTGGCCTTTAGCAATTCGTCGCCAACCCATTCGCGCACCTTGGCCTTGTGTGTCTTGCCCAGCTGCTTGATCGCATGGGCAAGCTGCTGCGGCCCCATGTCCTCGGTCGGTGTGTTGACCAGGTCGCGTACCTGGCCGGTGGCCTGCACCAGGGGAGCCAGCTGCTGCAGCTCGGCGGCGGACACGGCAAGCCGCGCCGGTGCGCGCTTCGGCTGGCGATAACGGATGAACTGATAGGCGCCCAGCGCCCAGCCGAGTGCGGCCTGGGCGGTATCGGCCAGCACGCCTTCGGCGGCGAGATGGTAGCTCGCATCGGGCAGGCTGCATGGCAGCGCAGCCAGCGCGCCAAGCGCATCGTGCGCATCGACGCCGGCCAGCACGCGTACCAGCTTGCCGCCGGCATCGGACAGCAACGCAAAGGTGCCCGGGGCAGCCTCGAAGCCGCTGTCGCTCAGCCAGCGACGTTGCGCGGCGGTAAGTCGCCGACGCGTGGCCGCGTAGTGCGCCGCGTCGGTGGTCTCGATGGCGATGCTGTGGCGGTTGCCGGGCTGGCGTTCGATCAGGGCGGACATGCGGAATCCTTCAGGCGTGCAGGTGCGGTATGTCATGCGACTGCGTGACAGTCGATCGGCAATGATCGCGCGTTTTGCCGTGCGCTGCCTATGGTGGCTGCTGTGCTTCGAGCCAGTCGGCGAGCGTGGCCAGATCGGGCAGGTCCAGCTCAGGCGGTGCGCCCAGTTCGTTCGGCCAGGATTCGCCATTGCGGTTGATCCACGCCGTGCGCAGGCCTGCATCGCGTGCACCGGCCACATCCATCACCGGGTCGTCGCCCACGTGCAGTATCTGCGCAGGCAGCACGCCGAGCTGTTCGGCGGCAGCCAGAAAGATGCGCGGATCGGGCTTGGCCACGCCACTGTCTCGCGCGCAGATGTGGTGGGCGAAATGAGTATGGATGCCGATGCGCTGCAGGTCGGCGTTGCCGTTGGTCAGGCTCGCCAGCGGCCAGCGCGCGGTGATGCGTTCGAGTGCGGGCAGGCTGTCCGGATACAGCTCCACGCTGTTGCGTGCGGCGAAGTAGATTTCCCACAACGCATCCACTGGCGCCGCGACGATGCCGCAGCTGGTGAATACGTGCTCAAGGGTGAGCTGGCGCTGGGTGGTGAAGTCATGCGCCAAGTCGAGCCGTTCGGCGGCGACCCGGGCGCGCAATTCGCGCATGGCCGCAACCGGCCATGCGCGTGCGACATCGGGATAGTGCTGCTGCAGCCACGCGTCGACCGCCAGGTCGGCGCGTTCCAGGGCCGGCAGCACCGGCCACAGGGTGTCGTCCAGATCCAGCGTCAGCGCGAGTATCTGCACGACACCGCTTGCTCAGTGGTCGCTGACGCGGAGTACCTGGCCGAGCTTGATCTGGTCGCCCTTGAGGTGGTTCCACTCGCGCAATTGGGCCACGGTGACGGTATTGTTCTTCGCAATCAACGACAAGGTATCGCCCTTGACCACGGTATACGTGGCGCCGGCCTTGCTCTCGTTGCTGGCCACCTTGCTGGCGGTGTCCGGTTCACTGACCTTGGCGGCACTCGCGACGGCGTGGCTGCTCGTGGCGGGAGCCGGCGCCGCAGCCATCGTGCTTGGCGTGGTGACGATGTGACCTGGCCGCACACCCAGCTCGGCAAAGATCTGGTTGCTGCGCGCGTCCTCCATCGAGGCCAGGGCGATACCGTCCTGATACGGCAGCACCGCGTGCACGCGCATCGCGGCCTTGGCGGCATCGGTTTGCAGGAAGTCGATGAAGGCCTGGACCTGGACGGCCTTCGGGCTGCGCGGATTGGTCACCAGGTAGACCGGGGTGTACAGCAGATAGGTGCCATTGCCGATGCTGGTGGCGTTCGGTGCGATGCCGTTGATCGCCACGGCCTTGAGCTTGGGATTGCCGCTGATGTCGGCCAGTGTGGCTGCACCCAGACCGTTCGGGTTGAGCTCGATACCTTCCTCGAGCTTGTGCGTATTGACGTACAGACGTGGTGCGGCGACCGGCTGGTTGCCGCGTCCGAACAGCAGGTTGCGCAGGCTGTATTCCACGCCGTCGCCAGGGCTGGCCACCGCGTAGACATCGATCGGCGTGTTGTTGCCACCGACCTCGCTCCAGTTGGTGATCTTGCCGTAGTAGATGTCGTGCACCTGCTTCAGCGTGAGGCTGCGCACCGGATTGGAGGCATTGGTGATGATCACCAGCGCATCCCAGGCCACCGGAGTGAACGCGAGGTTGGTGTTTTCCGCGCTGCCGTCGCTGGCGCGCAGGCTACCGGCCAGATCGGCGGTGCCGATGGATACCGCATCGATGCCCGAGGCCGTGTTGAATGGCTGCAGCTCGAGATTGCCCTTGCCGCTCTTCTGCCAGGCGAGCGCCACTTCGTCGACGACACCGGTGGCCGTGGCCACATCGCCGCGCCAGATCAGGGTGGGGCCTTTCGCTGGAGTGGACTTGGCGTGCGTGCGCGGGTGGGTCTTGGCGGCGAACGCGGGTGCCGTGATGAAGCAGGCCCCGATCAGGGCGACGGACAGCAGGCGGGTAAGACGAACAGACATGGTGTTGGGGAACCCCGGCGTGATTTGAGTACGGTGAAGACGCGAGTATGTCGCCTTGTGGGCTTTCATACGTGAATGCAGCAGGGTATTTCATCGGCCTGAATACAAAACATCAAGCACTTTCATGTGTTTGCGCCGGGATATGCGGTCAGGTTGTGCGCCGGCGCACGCCAGTGGCCGGTCCGTGGCGCGATTTGCGCCTCTGCCACGGATCGGCGATTTCCCATTCAGTTGATCAACACGTAATGACTGCCGTTGTCGTCTGCCACCACCAGCGCCAGCTGACGCAGGTGCACCTTGGCCAGGCCGCGCAGCATGTTCAGGCTGGTGATGCGCTGGTTGCCGATGCCAATCAGCAGGTCGCCGGCACTCAGGCCGGCACGTGCAGCCCGGCTGCCCGGCTGCACCGCGCTGATCGCCACGCCAAACATACCTTGGGCGCGCTGGTCGTCGCTGAGGTCGCTGAAGCGCACGCCGGCCAGGCGCGCATCGAGCTGGCCACCTTCGACGCTGGCCAGCTTGAGCGGACTCAGGCTGACGCCGAGCTGGTGGCTCTGGCCGTCGCGCAATACGCCCAGCTGTACCGTGCTGCCCAGCGGCAGCAGGCCCTCGGCATTGCGCAGCTCCTGAACGCTGCGCAGCGGTTTGCCATTGAGCGTGGTCAGCACGTCGCCGGGTTGCAGGCCGGCCTGCTCGGCGGCGGAGCCGGCACTGACGCTGGTTACCACCACGCCGTTGCTGTCCTTCAGTTTGAGCAGCTGGGCAATCCGCGGCGTAATCGCCTGCGTCTGCACGCCAAAGCTGCCGCGCTGCACCTTGCCGTGCGCCACCAGTTGCGCCATCACCTCGCCGGTGATGGCGGTGGGGATCGCGAAGCCGATGCCGACGTTACCGCCCGAAGGCGAAAGGATCATCGTGTTGATGCCGACCAGCTCGCCGCGCAGGTTCACCAGCGCACCGCCGGAATTGCCGGGATTGATCGAGGCGTCGGTCTGGATGAAGTTCTGGTAGCCGGTACTGTCCGAATCCGAGCTACCCAGCCCCGATCGGCCCAGTGCGGAGACGATGCCGGAGGTCACCGTCTGGCCGAGCCCGAACGGGTCGCCCACCGCGACCACATAGTCGCCCACGCGAAGTTTGGTCGAGTCGGCCAGTGGCAGCGCCTGCAGGTTCTGCGCGGGGATCTGCACCACCGCCACGTCGGTCGCCGGATCGGTGCCGATCAACTTCGCCTTGAAGTTGCGTCCGTCCTGCAGGGTCACCGTGATGTCGTCGGCGCTGCCGACCACATGGTTGTTGGTCAGCACGTAGCCCTTGGCCGCGTCCACGATCACGCCCGAGCCGAGGCTCTGTTCGGTGCGCTCCTGCGGCGTGTCGGGCAGGCCGAACAGCTGGCGCAGTACCGGGTCGCTAAAATACGGATTGCTGACCGCCACCCGCGTCTTCGTCGAGATGTTCACCACCGCTGGCGTCACGCGTTCCAGCATCGGTGCCAGCGACGGCATTGGCTGGCCATCGACGGCTGCCGGCAGCGCGGCGGCGGAGCTGGTGCCCGGCACGAGGCCGATGACGATGGCGGCCAGCAGGCCGGTCAGCCAGTGCGAAAGGCGGGGAAGGCGGGGCGACATGGAATCCTCCTTGGGGACAGGGCGATGGTTTCAGGGTGATGCAGGCTGCTGATTCGACCTGGCGGCGGCTTGCCGGTTCCATCCGGCCAGCCGCGGGCGCGGCGTCAGTTTTCGTTGGCGTTTGCCGTGCCTGGCACTTTACATCCGACGGCAGCAGGGTTAACTTTCCTACCCGATCACAACCACAACATCTTGTGGCTGGGTGCTGACGCTGTAACAAGTGCTGGTGCTGACTAGCGTACTCTTGAGGGGGAGTCGTTGTCGTCGGAAAGTAGCTGGCGCATGGGCCGGAGGGCAATCTTCCGTGGCCTGTCGACAGTCACAGATGCGGCGTAACAACGCCGTCGATCAAATAAATATAAGCAACGGGCGCCGCGAGGCCGCACCGGGAGGTCAGGAAGCCGATGAGCACAGTGCGTGCGCCAGTCACAAATTCAGCCCCAGGCTCAAACCAGAACCCAGTCCAGAACGCCAGCATGAGTCGTGATGCCGCCGTGGAAATTCCGCTGCAACCCGCGTCCTGGGATATCTGGGACAAGAAATACCGCCTCAAGGCGAAGTCCGGCGAGCCCGTCGATGGCAGCATCGACGAGACCTACCAGCGCGTGGCGCGTGCCTTGTCCGACGTGGAAGCGAGCGACGAGTTGCGTGGCCACTGGTACGAGCGCTTCCTGTGGGCGCTGCGCCGCGGTGCGATCCCCGCCGGCCGCATCACCTCCAACGCCGGCGCGCTGGCGCACAAGCCGGCCACCTCCACGATCAACTGCACCGTCTCCGGCACCATCCGCGATTCGATGGACGACATCCTGGAGAAAGTGCACGAGGCCGGCCTCACGCTGAAGGCCGGCTGCGGCATCGGCTACGAATTCTCCACGCTGCGTCCGCGTGGCGCGTACGTGTCGGGCGCCGGTGCGTACACCAGCGGCCCGCTGTCGTTCATGGATATCTACGACAAGATGTGTTTCACGGTGTCGTCCGCTGGCGGCCGCCGCGGCGCGCAGATGGGCACGTTCGACATCAGCCATCCGGACGCCAAGGAATTCATCCGCGCCAAGCGCGAGGATGGCCGCCTGCGCCAGTTCAACCTGTCGCTGCTGATCACCGACGGCTTCATGGAAGCGGTCGAGCACGACCAGGACTGGCCGCTGGTGTTCCCGGTACACGTCAAGGAGAAGGACGAGGTCGACCTGACCGATTCCGCGAAGGTGGTCTGGCGCGAATGGCCGACCCACGAGAACTACGTCGACCGCGAGGACGGCCTGGTCGCCTGCAAGATCTACAGCCACATCCGCGCGCGGCACCTGTGGGACATGATCATGGTCTCGACGTATGACTACGCCGAGCCTGGTTTCATCCTGATCGACAAGGTCAACGAGATGAACAACAACTGGTGGTGCGAGCACATCCGCGCCACCAATCCGTGTGGTGAACAGCCCTTGCCCCCTTACGGGTCGTGCCTGCTCGGCTCGATCAACCTGACCACTTTCGTGCGTGACCCGTTCGGCCCCAAGGCGCGTTTCGACTGGGACGAGTACCGCGAAGTGGTGAAGGTGTTCACCCGCATGCTCGACAACGTGGTCGAGATCAACGGCCTGCCGCTGGAACAGCAGCGCCACGAGATCATGTCCAAGCGCCGCCATGGCATGGGCTTCCTCGGCCTCGGCTCCACCGTGACCATGCTCAAGATGCGTTACGGCAGCGCCGACGCGGTGAGCTTCACCGAGGACGTCTCGCGCGAGATGGCCGTGGCCGGCTGGGAAATGGCGCTGGATCTGGCCAAGGAGAAGGGTGCGGCGCCGATCCTGCTGCGCGACTTCACCGTCACCGGCGACATGCTGCGCAAGCGCCCGGAAATGGTTGCCGACGGTTACAAGGTCGGCGACAGCATCCCCGGTCGCGTGCTGCACGCCAAGTACAGCCGCTACATGCAGCGCATCGCCACGGTGGCGCCGAACCTGGTGGCCGAACTGGCCGAGACCGGCGCGCGCTTCACCCACCACAGCTCGATCGCGCCGACGGGCACAATCTCGCTGTCGCTGGCCAACAACGCCAGCAACGGCATCGAGCCGAGCTTCGCGCACAGCTATTCGCGCAACGTGATCCGCGAGGGCAAGAAGTCGAAGGAGAAGGTCGAGGTGCTCAGCTACGAGCTGCTCGCCTACCGCGCGCTGATCAATGCCGACGCCAAGGCGTTCACCGACGAGGCGGCCAACAAGCTGCCGGACTACTTCGTGGCCGCCGACGACATCAGCCCGAAGCAGCACGTCGATATCCAGGCCGCCTCGCAGTTGTGGATCGATTCATCGATCTCCAAGACCGCCAACGTGCCCACCGATTACCCCTACGAAGACTTCAAGGACATCTATTTCTACGCCTACAAGCAGGGCCTGAAAGGGTGCACCACGTTCCGCTTCAACCCCGCCGCATTCCAGGGCGTGCTGGTCAAGGAATCCGACCTGGAAAATACCCTCTACCGCTTCGAGCTGGAGGACGGTAGTGTTGTCGAACTGAAAGGCAACGAGCAGGTGGAGTACGACGGCGAAATGCATTCCGCCGCCAACCTCTTCGATGCCTTGAAGGAAGGGTATTACGGCAAGTTCTAGGAACGCGTACACCCGCAGGGTCTCGGCAAGTTTTGAAACGTCGCCCGTCTCGGGCGTGTGACATTCAAGAAATCCATCGGAGGGGAACACCAGCATGTCCATCGATAACGAAATTGAAGTGAGCAGCACACCGGTTGTCACCGAAGCGCCAGCCGTCGCCCTGCCGGTTCTGCCGGACGTGGCACCGGTGGCTGCTGCGCCTGCGCCGGCGAAGAAAAAGCCGGCGGTCAAGAAGAAGGCTGCGCCGAAGAAGGCTGCAGCAAAGAAAGCAGCACCGAAGAAAGCCGCTGCCAAGAAGGCTGCACCGAAGAAGGCGGCTGCCAAGAAAACCGCCAAGAAGGCTGCCAAGAAAGTAGCGAAGAAAGCTGCCAAGAAGACTGCCAAGAAGGCTCCGGCCAAGAAGGTCGCGAAGAAGGCCGTCAAGAAAGTTGCCAAGAAAGCCTCCGCCGCGAAGAAAGCGGTGAAGAAGGTGGCAAAGAAAGTCGCCAAGGTGGCCAAGAAGAAGGTCGCCAAGGTCGCAAAGAAGGTCAGCAGCAAAAAGTCGGCCAGCAAGAAGAAGGCCGCACCGAAGAAGGCGGCAGCGAAGAAGTCCGCCGGCACCAGGAAAGGTGCAAGCAAGAAGGCCGTCGCCAAGACGGCCAAGAGGTCCACTGCCAGCAAGAAGGTAGTCAAGGCGGCAAAGAAGAAAGTCGTCGCCAGGAAAAAGACTGCCGCAAAAAAGAAGTAAGCACCACTGCATCCGGCCCGGCCTTGCGCCGGGCCGGATGATCCATGCACCAGGCCGTGTCCATTCCGGCACCAACACTAAAAAAAGAAGCGAACCGCATGGCAATCAAGATCGAAAAGAAGATCACCGGCTACAACGTGGTCAAACCCGAAGACAAGGTTGCCGCCCCCACGGTCACAGCCATCGCGCCGAAAGAGCCGCCGAAGGCCGAAGTGATCCAGATGCACGAAAGCGTGGAGCGTCCCGAGACCCTGGTCGGCTCCACCTTCAAGGTCAAGTCGCCGCTGTTCGAGCACGCGCTGTACGTCACCATCAACGACATCGTGCTCAACGCCGGCACCGCGCACGAACAGCGCCGTCCGTTCGAGGTTTTCATCAACTCGAAGAACATGGACCACTTCCAGTGGATCGTGGCGCTCACCCGCATCCTGTCCGCCGTGTTCCGCAAGGGCGGCGACGTCACCTTCATCGTGGAAGAGCTCAAGGCCGTGTTCGATCCGCGC
Source organism: Rhodanobacter sp. C01 (assembly GCF_002001045.1). GTDB lineage: Bacteria > Pseudomonadota > Gammaproteobacteria > Xanthomonadales > Rhodanobacteraceae > Rhodanobacter. The sequence continues at coordinate 31,230 of NZ_MUNR01000005.1, forward strand.
GGCGGCTACTTCAAGGCCGGCGGCGTGTACATGCCCAGCATCGTCGCCGAGATCGGCGCGGTGATCGAGCAGCACATGAAGAACATCGGCATGATCCACGACCCGGAAATGGACGCCGCCACGCGCCAGCTGATCGCCGACAAGCGCGCTGCCTACGAGGCGGCCGGGGCAAAAAAAAACTCTGACGTAGCCGCGGCATCCGGCAGCAAGGGCGAGATCAACGACTCCGGCTTCCCGCCTGGCGCCACGCTGTGCGTGAAGTGCAATACGCAGGCGCTGGTGCTGATGGATGGGTGTCAGACGTGCTTGAATTGCGGGTATTCGAAGTGCGGGTGATTCGTCAGAGGTCCAGATCGGTGCAGTCAGCCCGCCGGGAACGCCGTTCGGGGTTCTCCTACGAAGGCAAACAATACTAGATGCACGTCGCAGGCTACATAATGGTGCACTTCACCTTCAAGCTTGTGCCACTGTGACCTTCCGAGAACCACAACTTGCGACGACTCTTGCCGCCCGCAAGAGCATTGGTGCGTTCTACACCCGTAACGATGTCACTACGGTGCTGTGCGGTTGGGCAATTAGAGCGGCTACGGACAAAGTTCTCGAGCCTTCCTTTGGGGGGTGTGGGTTCCTCGATGCGTCGCTTGAGACATTGGCTGCGCTGGGGTGTGAGCAACCTGAAGAGAACGTTTTCGGTTGCGACATATCAGATGATGCTTTTATCCATCTTCGAGAACGGTTGCCTGGAACCCGTGAGGGTCTGCGATTTGCTAAAGCGGACTTCCTTACGCTGAGTTCTGCCGCGCTCGGCGGAAGGGAATTCGACGCAGTCGTCGGCAATCCGCCGTACATCTCTCATGAAAAGCTCTCAAGTACCCAGCGTGTTTCTGTTCGCGACTGGCAAAATGCTCAGTCGTTCAAGCTGACCGGTCGCCCCAGCTTGTGGGTTCACTTTGTCTTGCACAGCGCGAGTTTTTTACGAGACGGTGGCAGGATGGCTTGGGTGCTTCCCGGGAGGCGAAGCGCTTGGGCTGCGTGTCGAGTTTGACTGGGATCGAGACTTCACGGAAGGTTTGAATCTCGTCGATGTCTTCAGTCGAATCGAGCGCTTTGACCGTTCAGGCCAAGAAGACGGAACCACGCTGCGGATCAAGGATCTGAGGGACCCATGGTCTGATGCCTCGCTGCAGAGAGTATGGCGCTCCGTACTTCTTCTGCAGCCACCGTACCGCATTGAGGATAAAGAAAGAGATCAGTCTCAGGCGCGCGATCCGGGCTTTAAGGTTTCTATCAACGGTGCTTCATATGATCGAAACAACGAACTATTCTCGATTGAGAAAAGTTTTCTTTCGTACGCGATAGGTACTACCCGCACCGTCAGTACCAACGGTCCGCTGCTCGCCATGCCCGGCGGCAGCGCGAAGTAGCGTGGGTAGTGGTAACCATGGGCGGTTGGGGTCGCCCCTGAAAAATCCCCGACGCCCCCAAGCAGCCTGCCGTTGGCGTAGATCTGGTAAGAGCTGTCCACCGCCCACGGGCCGAGCAGCGCCAACCGCTCGCCCGCCGGCGGTATCACCGCGAACCGCAGGTGATACCAGGCATAACCGTGATAACCGGGATGTCCCTTCGCGTTCCAACCCGAGGTATAGGGCGTGATCCCCACGTCCCCATCGTTCGCGCCCGGGGGCGCCGTGAGATCCACGCTCTCCCAGCCTGAATCATCGAAGCCTGGATCCGCCCAGCTCGGATCATCGCCGGTGTGAAACTTCCAGGGGCCGTTGAGCGTGAGGGTCTCATGGCCGAGGGTCACCGGCGTGGCATCAGTGATGGCAGCTACCCTTGGCGACCACGACAGCCAAAACAGCGGCAGCGCGCAGAGAATCGTCCACTTCATGCACCACCTCGGTGCCTCGCGACGGAATCTTCGATGGCCGCCACAACGAAATGCTGAACCAGCGGCTCAAACTCCGACAAGTAATCTTGATCTTCAGGGTAGTACTTGGCCTTGAGCAGCTCATCGCCAGCGAAAGCACGAATGCTCTCCACCGACTCCCAGTGCGTCACGGTCAGAAAGTGCGTGACCTCAGCCTCGTCTCGCCGAAGTACGGCAACACTTAGATTGCCAGGAACCGAGCGGTAGTCTGGAACAGCCCGCTGCTCAAGGAAGCTCGTATAGGCGTCGGCCTTTGAGCGTGGTGTGACCCCGTGCCATATGCGGCAGATCATGGGACTCTCCAATGCTGTCTAGCGCTGGTATCAAGCGGTGCCGGAGGCATCCGCCTCGAATGAATGATTAGATGGCACCGGGCGACAAGTCCACTGAATCAAACTCGGCAAACATTTGCTGCGCCTCCGCCAGATTGGCGAGCGGCACATAATCACAAGCCGCACCAAACTCATCCCAGAGGGCTTGGACGGCCGCATTGGCGTGCGCCTGATGGATTGCGTCAGCCGACCGCCATTCAAATACCTCGACGATGGTCCCGTCTGCAGCACGCATGGCATAGGGTGCGCGATCACTAACCAACTGCTCAGACCGGAGCACCGCCACATGTTTCTTGACCGCGGCCAGCAACGCCTCATCCATGCCGGGTTTGGGTTTGTACGCGACGATCACAAAACGGCCCATGTGCGATCTCCTGTCTTGTGCCGCCCGACTATCCAAAATACGAGTCCGTGGGTGGTTATACATCCCCAATCACGTTTGGAAGTCCCAGCGTAACGTACTGATCCGAATGCTAGCCAGCTAGCTGGGTCAGAGCCCGTCAGCGCACCTTGGCCACAGCCGTTGGCCAGCTTGGCCAAGGGCGGCAGTCGATAGGTCGCTTTCGGCTAGTTAGGGATATTCGCTGCGCTCAATGCGATGCCTAAAGGCAGACATTCGTTGGCCAGCACTGGCGACCTGGATCGTCGTGAACGAATGGAGTCCGTTGCTTCGCAACGTCGATCGATCCGAGTCGGTCGGCATCGCGTGCAGCTTTGTTATTCCATGGAATGATCATCGCATTGATGCAGGTGAGGTGCATGATGTGTTCGCTGCGCATGGCGAGCGATGTCGTGAAGCCGGTTAGCCTTGGGTCGTCGACATTCAAAGTGTCGATCGCCAACAGCGACATCTCTTCAGCAGGCCTGCGAATCGCTGAGGTTCGATCCGTGACACGGGTTACCGCCGCGCCGAACCTATTCGCCGCAGGCAGCGATCAATGCCACGGCACGCTCGATGTCGTTGTACGTCGTGGGGGCGCTGACGGACAAGCGCAGCGCACCCACGGTGGCGGCACGCCCCGCGCAGCTCCGGAACGCCTCGATGCTGAAGCGGCCCTCGAGTTGGTCGAAGCAACGTTCCACTCCCAAGGCATCGAATCCGAATGCCTTTTCGGCCGCCCCGGGATTGCAGAAGCAACCACCCCGAATGGCGACGCCATGCTCGCGCGCCAGCTGTTCGACATGCTCGTAGGGCAGCACGCAACCGTCGTTCTGCACTACATTGAAGGCGACGATACCGCCTCGCTGCTCCATATCCCGAGGGCCATACAGACGCACCAGCGGTGCGCCATTACGGTGTCGCAGTGTCGTTGCCAGTGTCAGGAAATGCTGCGTCAGGGACTGGATATGGGCACGCAAGCACGGGCGCGGCATGCGGGCGAGAAAGGCGAATCCGGATTCGATGGCGGCGAGATCGAGAAAGTTGGGAGTTCCGTCCTCGAATCCCTCGTGGCCCGTCCTGAGGGCATGCCGTCCATGCGCAACGGACACGAACTCCACGGTTCCGCCCGAAAACCACGGCCTCCGAAGGCGGGTCAGGGCCGACTTTTTCGCGATCAATGCTCCGACACCGGTCGGCAAGCCGAATAGCTTGTAGAACGAACACACGACGAAGTCCGCGGAATGCTCCCTCAGACTGAGCGCGCCGCATGGGCCGGCCGCCGCCGCATCGACCAGGACATCGCATCCAAGCGCCTTGGCTTCTTCGATGAGCGACAGGTCGTGAAGCACTCCGGAAAAGTTGGACTGCTGCGGGAAGGCGAACAGGCCACCGCCGTGTCGCTCGACGCTTGCCCGCAGGCTCGCCGATCCGCGATAGAGCCGAAGTTCCGTATCCAGCGGCAGCACGCTCACGGGCGCCTGTGCGCGCCGGGCAAACTCCCGAATGCCGTTGACGGAATTGTGGTTGTCGGCCGAGAGAATGAGTCCGCGCCGCAGCGAAAATCGGTAGCTCTCGGCGACGAGCTTGATGGCTGCCGTCGCGTTGGCGGTGAAGCAGACATCGTGGACGTCCGGATCGGCATCGAAGAAGGCGAGCGTTGCGGCACGGGCGACCGCCTGCGCGGCGGCGCTATGGCGGGACGCCAGATGCTCCGAGTGGGGATTGCCGAAAATCCCGTGCGCCAGCCGGTCACCCTGCGCTCGTGCCTGCGAGGCGCCGTACAACGCGCTCGCCGCGTAATCGAGATAGGCGATGCCGGCGGTATCGAGACGCGCGAATTCGCTGGCGCGAAGAGCGGCGAAGTCGAACGTATCGGCCGCATCGGTAGGTTCCATGGCAGGCGCTAGCATCCGCGCCTCCGCAAATTGCGTCCGGTCTGCGTCACGCCCGCAACCTCACCATCCTGTTTTCCCCCGATCCGGGGGGAGCCACCAAAGTAGTGGCTCAATTCCGCGATCCGTGCACGTTCCGCCGGAGAACCGTTCACCGGCAACAACGGACTCAGAACCTCCTCGCGCCAGTCGGCAAGACCACCCGGCACGAACACCGCCTGGGTCACGCCGAGCGAGCGCAACATGACCCAGGCCTGGCCGGCATGCGCTCCTTCCTGCGAGTAAAGGACGATGGTCTGGTCGGGCGCAAAGCGCGACCTCACCAACTGGTCGATCGGCAAGTTCTCCGCCGTCGGAATGGCGTCGTCGTGGAACTCGGCAGGCGAGCGCACGTCGATGACGCGAAGTCCCGGTCGGCGATCGCGTATCCACTCGGCAAGCTGGCGTGCGCTGACATGGTCGGAGCCCTCGTCGATCGCTCGGGCGATCGAATCCAGATCAAGCCCCCGCTGCTGCGTGCGGGAGGGGCTGCCTGCGAAAGGCGCCACCAGGCCCAACGCAAGCGCACCGATGCCCAACCCTTGCACAAGTCTCATCGTGCGGCCTCCCGCTTCGCGATCCACGCCAACATCGAAACGGCGACTACCGTGACCAGCGCGATCACGACCCCGTAAGGCAGGCCCGTGAGGCGCTGGAGTGTCAACGGGCCGTGTGGCGTCGAGCGGTAGAAAGCTTCGATCGCGGGAAAGGCCAGGCCGACAAGCAGCACGCCAGCGAACAGCCCGAGCATCGTCGCGGCGCCTTCGATGCGGCCGCTGGCCAGCGCCACGCAGGAGGTGCCCGGACACAGGCCGCTGAGCACGAAGCCGAGCCCGAAGACCAGGCCGCCGACGAGTTGCGGCAGCAGATACGTTTCGGGCACGTAGAACGCAGCGGGATCAAACATGCCCAGTCGCCCGCCCCAGAAGACACCGAGCATGGCGGTCAGCATCGCGCTCAGCATCACCTTGAGGACGGTGAAGTCCCGCAGGTAGAACTGGCCGGCGAGCTTCGGCGGATCGCCCAAGCCGGCGCATTCCAGTGCCCATCCGAACGCCACGCCGATACCTCCCGCGATCAGCAGATCGTTCATGGCCAGAGCCTGCGCACGAGCGGCGCGGCGAGGAAGCCGGCGAGGAACAGTGCCACCATGAAGACCCAGGCGCCGACGCTCAGCAGCGCACCGCCACTCAATGCGAGGCCGCTGGTGCAGCCTCGCGCCAGTGCGGCCCCGACGCCCATCAACATGCCGCCTGCGACGCCGGCGAAGAGCCTGCCGCCGGATGGATGGGCGGCGCGGACGAACGTCAGCCGTGTTCGACCTGCCAGAGCCGCCGATGCGGCGGCGCCGACCAGCACGCCCATGATTTCGACGACAAGCCAGGCGGTCCACGGCGAACCGTCCTGGAGATAGCTCCGGAAGTAGGCGCTGTGCACGGCAGTTTCCGGCGAGATTGCGCCGATGACGCCACTTGCCACGCTTGCGAAAGCGCCCGATGCTCCCAGCCCCTGCCCGGTCAGCGCGAAGCAGGCGAGCAGCACCAGGCCCAGGCACACGCCGGTCGCATGGGGTTCGGTATAGCGACGGAGTGGGCGCATCGTCAGAGCTCGACCGGCAGATCGCGCATAGTCCAGTCTTCGAATGAGCCGTCGTACAGCACGGCATCGATCCCCACGGCACGCGCCGCGAACAGCACCGCCGTCGCCTGCTGACCGATGTGGCAGTAGGCGATCACCCGATCGCCCGGCTTGACGCCAGCCTTGCGGAACAAGGCCAGCAGTTCGCCCGGCTGCTTCAGGGTCAGGTCGTCATTGGTGATGCTGGTGAAGGGCAGGTTGTGTGCACCGGGAATATGCCCGCGGCGGGGGTGGCCATCCGCGCCGCTCTCTTCGACGCCGTCGTAGTACATCGCGGCACGCGCGTCGATGAGCGTGTAACCCGGTTGCCCGACGTGCGCGCGCACGAACGTGGCATCGACGATGGTTGGCTGAAGGTTGAAGGGCGCCAGGGTTCCCGGGTGCATGGCTGCGGTGGCCTGGTCGGTCAGGGCGCGGCCCTCGCGGTGCCACTTCGGCATGCCGCCGTCGAGCAGGTCGGCATGCGCTCCCAGTCCGGCCGATTGCAGCGTGAACCACACCCGTGTCGCCACGGAGACTTGATCGTTTCCGAAGTACACCACGACGCGGGAGCCGTCGGAGATGCCGAGGCCCTGCAGTCGCTGGCGCAATTCCGGCGCCGTCGGCATTTCCAGTGAAAGCTCGCCCGACGTGGCGGCGACGTCGGCAAGCCGGACGAAGCGCGCGCCGGGAATGTGCGCGGACTTGTACTGCGACTCTTCGCCGACCTGCAGCAGCACGAGGTTCGGGTCGTGCAGGTGACTTGCCAGCCACGCCGTGGATACCCATGGCTCGGCTTGCGCTGTGGCTTGCGCGTGCGCGCGGTACGGCATGGTCGTCGATCCGACGAGGATCGCAAACGCAACGGCCGCCTTCGCCAGAATCCTGATCTGCATGGTCTCTCCCGATGTCGTGTGTGCGACAGATATAGGGCACGCAGGAGAGCGACGGGATGGGCATGCGACGGAACCGGTCGGCGATGCGATGAAACGGTCCAGGCGCGGATGGTTCGTGTGCGCGACTGCGTGTGCTTTGCTAACGTGTCATGCATGAATTTGCCCAACGACGACTTGCATGCCCGACTGCCACGAAGCGTGCTGTCGGATCTCGGCGGCTGGACGCTTTACCAGAATTTCCGCACCTTCACGTGGCCCTGGTTGCTGCGCCGGGGAATCGTGTTCTGGCCGTTGGCGGTCCTTGCCGGTTGCACGTATGCCACCTGGCATGCGTCGGGCATGGATGCATGGGGCGACTGGCCGGGGCTTGCGCTCCGGGCTTGCGTCGCGTCGCTGATCGCAGTCTCGGCCGGCCCCTTGCTCGCCACATTGATTCGGCATTGGCGTCTGCCGCTCGTCGTGGAGCGCGCGCTGGTGCTTCTGGCGATCCTGTTCGGGCTCTGGATCGGGATCATCGCCCTGGACTGGGCGGGCACCTATCACGCGCATCTCATGCAGGCCTATGCCGGGCGCCCCATGGGACCCAACCTGCTCGGCCAGGCCGTTTCGAACTTTCTCGCCGCGACCATCAACGCGTCCCTCTTTGTACTGATCGTCGCGGGTGGAGGCTTCGCAGCCATCTACTATCTCGGCGAACAGCGACGCGTTGCCCAGTACGCAGCCAGTCGCCAGATCGAAAGCCTGCGCGCGGAACGGAATGCAGCCGACATGCGACTGGCCATCCTGCAGGCGCAGGTCGAACCGCATTTTCTCTTCAATACGCTGGCGTCGGTGCGTTCACTGATCGCCAGCGAACCCGAGCGCGCGGCGAGAACCATCGACACGCTTGCGACGTATCTGCGCGTCGCGTTGCCGCGCATCCGTACCACAGGCATCGAGGAAGCCACGCTCGGTCGCCAGATCGATCTCTGCCTGGGCTATCTTGAGATCATGAATGTCCGTACGGCCGGCCGCATCGAGGTTCGCGTCGATGCAAGCGACGAGGTCCGGGCGCTGCCGTTCCCTCCCTTGATCCTGCTGACACTGGTGGAGAACGCGATGACCCACGGCATCGAGCCGAAACCCGGCCCCGGCATGATCGCGATCATCGCCGGTACCGCGGATGGATGCCTGAGCGTGAGCGTCGAGGACGATGGCCAGGGATTGCAGCCCGGCACCACGCCTGGCCTGGGCCTCGCGAATGTTCGCGCCCAGCTCCGCGATCGTTTCGGAACAAGCGCGCGCTTCGACATCGCATCACGCGCCGGAGGCGGGGTGAGCGCATGCATCCACATTCCGCTTACGTTCCCATGACCACACCCATCACGGCCCTTATCGCCGAAGACGAGGAGCCGCAGCGAACGGAGCTGCGCGGCATGCTGGCAACCCTGTGGCCGGAACTGATCGTCGTCGCGGAATGCGAGGATGGCATCAGCGCGCTCGATGCGTGGTCATCGAAGAAACCGGACATTGCCTTCCTCGACATCCGCATGCCGGGACTGGGCGGCCTCGAGGTGGCGCGGCAGGCCGCAAGTCCAGCCCAGGTCGTCTTCATCACCGCGCATGACGAATTCGCGGTGAAGGCCTTTGACGCCGGCGCCATCGACTACCTGCTGAAACCGATCCGCACCGATCGCCTCACCGAAACGGTGGCACGTTTGCGCAGCCGCCAGCCCGCCACGCAAGTCGATCTGACGGCATTGATCGACAGCCTCGCCGGCCGGTTGACGCGAGCGGAGACGATCACCTGGATTACCGCCAGCATCGGCGATACCGTCCGGATGATACCCATCGAAGACGTCGTTTTTTTCCAGTCCGAGGAAAAGTACACCCGCGTAGCCACCGCCGCCGATGCCGCATTCATCCGGACGCCGCTGAAGGATCTGATGCTCAAGCTCGACCCGGAAGTCTTCTGGAGGATCCACCGCAATGCCATCGTTCGCGTGTCGGCGATCCGGCAGGTCAGGCCGGATGGAGATGGTCGCTTGCTGGTCTGGCTCCATGGCGTTGCCGAGCCGCTTCGCGTGAGCGACGCGTTCCGCCATCGTTTCCGTGCCATGTGATGAGGCGTGCAGGGCAAAGATCGCCTGAAGCGACCGTTTGCCAATCTCGCGATGACCTGGGCATTACGCACATGCCAGCCATGTTCTTTGACGTGCTTTTGGTCGTTGTCGCAAGTCTTTTTTTGGCTGGTGGTGGTACGCGCAGCGAGTTCACTTCCAGCGGTGGAAAAGCTGAGTGGAGTTGGCCCGGTGGAAGCCTCTTCCTGGCCACTAAAGGGGGCCAGCCCGGATTCACTTCTTCAACTACGAGGAAGTGAACCTGGCACCGTTTTAACTAGTCAGAATTTCTTCTGGACGTTGATCAGGATCGACTGGTCGTTGGGTTCGCCGGTGTTGAACTGGTTCTGGTAGTCCACCCGCAACAGCAATTGATGCGCCATTTGCCAGTTCACGCCAAGGCCGATGAGCACGTGATTCTGCGCCAGTGGATAGATCTGGGCCCGATACACCGGACCGGCCAGCAGATCCGCATAGGTCATGGTGGCCTGGCTCGACCCTTCGAAGTCATGGCCGTATTCCAGTCGCAGCTGCGGCATCAGCACGCTGTCGTCGTTCTTGATCAGGTAGTTGATGCGCACGCCCAGGCTGCCGGTAGTGGTGTGCACCGCCTGGTTGCCGTAGGTCAGGGCGTAGATCGCATCGCCTTGCTCGGTGTAGCCGTTGAGATGGGCCAATGCCGCATCCAGCCGGCCGTACGGGGAGACCATCAGCTGGCCAGCGTGGTATTCGTAGCCGCCCGAAAGCGATGCAAACAGCTGGTGCCCGTCGCGGCTGCCGTCGACCGTGCTGCCGTCGGCGGTGACGTAGCGGCGCGCGTCGAACGACAGCCACTGGTAGCCCACCAGGCCATCCACGAAGGTGGATGCGCTTGGACTGAAGCTGCCGTACCAGGCCACGTTGTAACTGTCGGCGGTACTCTGGCTGCCGTTGTGGCCGATGTCCGTGCTGTCGTGTCCGTAACCTGCACCAAGGCCCATCGCAAAATTGCTGCCATACCGCTTGTCCACGCCGACGCTGATGCCGGCGGTGGTGAAGTCGAAGCCGTTGACCGTGGTGGTGGTATCACGCGAACCGAAATTCACCGCGCCCCCGGTCCATACCGTGTAGCCGTCGGGCAGCGGCGTGCCGGACGATGCCTGCGGATCGGCGGGTGCTTGCGACGCCATCATGTCGCGACGATCGAGCAGGCCGGACGGACCGGCGTCAGTCATGTACGCCGAAGGCCCGCGCATGGTGGGCGTCATGCCATCGTCGGACATGACCGTCATGCCGTTTTGGAACCCGCTGTTGCCGCCACCACCGTGCAGGGCCTCCAGACGCTGCTGGAAGTTGTCGATCTGGCCTTGTGCGAATTCACGCGTGGCATTGACCTGGGCGGTAAGCACGCCCATCACCTCCGGGTCCTTCGATGGGTCCGGCCGCGCCGCCACCGCGATGGTCAGCGTCGCCGGCGCGGAGGTGGCGAATGCGTTGCTCAGCGTAAAGGTGACGGTGGCGGTGCCGTTGAACGTCGCGCTGGCGAGGAAATCGAGTTCATAACCGCTGGCGCTCGGCACGATCCGCGCCGTACCGGCCGCTGCCGGCGTGATGCCGGTAACCGCCGCCGCCGTGAACGGACCACCGCTGGCGCCATCAGTCAAATTTACCTGTACCTCGCGCCCGGCGACGGTGGCGATGTTCCTGGAGACCGCCACCGGCCGCGGATCGACCGTCACCGTTACGGTGGCCGGCGTCGACACGCCGAAAGGATTGCTGAGGGTGTAGGTGAAGGCGACCGTGCCGCTGGCATTGGCCGCGGCCGTGTAGTTGATGGTGGTGCCGCTGACCGTGGCGGTGCCCGATGCCGGCGACTGCACGATCGCCACCGTGGTGAACGGTGCGCCGGTGGCTCCGGTCGTGGCACTGATCGCCACCGTATTGCCCGCCAGCACGGTGACCTTTTGCGCTGGCACCGTAGGCACCGCCAGTGGCGTGACGGTGATGGTGACCGTCGCCGGTGCAGATGTGCCGCCCGGCCCGGTGGCCGTGTAGGCAAAGCTGTCCGTGCCGAAAAAGTCGTGCGCCGGCGTATAGACCACCGACAGCCCGCTGACCGTCGCGGTGCCATGCGCGGGTGTGGACGTAAGGGCGATGCTGGTGATCGGCCCGGTATCGACCGAGGTCACATTCACCGTCACCGCCTGGTTGGCCATGGTCGAGGCATGGTCGTTCACCGCGACGGGCTTGGCCTGTTGCGTGCTCATCGAATACGCCTGCGACCCGGTGAAGCCCAGGCCATCGGCCGCCGTCACCGTGAAGCTGTACGTGCCGGCGGCGGTCGGTGTGCCGGACAGCAGGCCGTTCTGGCTCAGGGTCAGGCCGGCAGGAAGCGCGCCCGCGCTGATGCTGAAAAGGTAGCTGCCGTTGCCGCCGCCGGCACTGAGCTGCTGGCTGTAGGCGACGCCCACCTGCGAGCCGGGCAGGCTGTTCGGGCTAACCGTAATGCTGGGCGCAGCCACCGTTACGGTATAGGAGCGACCGACGGTAAACGGTGCGCCGGTACCGGTGCTGCTGTCGGTGGCGAGCACGCTGAAGGTATAGGTGCCCGCCGCGGTGGGCGCACCCGAGAGCACGCCGCTGCTGCTGAGCGACAGGCCGGCGGGCAGGGCGCCATTATTGATCTTGAAGCTGTAGCCCGGCGTGCCACCGCTGGCGGTGAAGGTTTGCGAATACGCCGTTTCGGCCGTCGGAGCCGGCAGCGTTGCGGGCGACAACGACAGCGTCGGGATGCCGATCGCGATGGAATAGCCCTGCGTTGCGGTGGCGCCATCCGCATCGGTCGCCTGCACGTTGAAAGAGAACGTGCCGCTGGCGCTGGGCGTGCCGCTCAGCGTGCCCGATGAGCTCAAGCTCATGCCTGCGGGAAGACTGCCGCCACCGGCGATCGCGAAGTGGTAAGGGGCGATGCCGCCCGTCGCCGTAAAGGTCACCGCCGCGTACGCCGTCCCGTCGGTACCCGATGGAATGCTGGCCGGCGTGAACGTGATCGCCGCCGCGCTCACGTTGAGCGTGTAGTTTTGCGTGCCGATGAAGGGTCCCGTACCGGTGCTGTGATCCGTCGCGGTCACCGTGAAAGAGAACGTGCCCGATTGCGCGGGGGTGCCCGACAGCGTGCCGGTCGCCGCGTTGAAACTCAGACCCGTAGGCAACGTGCCACTCAGCGCATACGTGTACGGCGCAACGCCGCCAGTGGCCGTGAAGCTCTGGCTGAACGCCCCGGCATAAGCGGCATTCAACGTACCCGATGGCGATAGCGTAATCGTCGGCGTGCCGATGGTGCCGCTATAGGTTTGCGTGCCGTAGTAAGGACCGGTACCGGTGCTGCTGTCCTTGGCCTGGACGGTAAAGCTGTAGGGTCCGGCGGCGGTCGGCGTGCCCGATAGCGTGCCGGTGCTCGACAGCGACAGGCCGGGCGGCAAGCTGCCGCCGGTCACGCTGAAACTGTAAGGACCGGTGCCACCGGCCGAGCTGATCGCCTGGCTCGTCGCCAAGCCATCGGTCATGCCCGAAAGCGTGCCAGGGGACAGCGTTATGGTGGCCGCGGCAATGGTGACCGTATACGCCTGCGAGCCGGTCTTGCCGTTGGCATCGGTGACCTGCACGGTAAACGAATAGCTGCCACCTGCCGTCGGCGTACCACTCACGCTGCCGCTGCCCAGCAGCAGTCCGGGCGGCAAACTGCCGGCGGAGATCGCATAGCTGTAAGGCGCGGTACCTCCTTGCACGGCTATCGTTTGCGAATACGCCGTGCCGACCGTGCCCGATGCCAGCGACGAGGTGGTGATGACCGGCGAGGACGGTGTGATGGTGAGGCTGTAGGTGATGGATTTGCTGAATGGCCCGGTGCCCGTGCTGCTGTCCTGCGCGGTAACGGTAATGCTGAACGCGCCGTAGTTGGTGGGCGTGCCGCTGAGCACGCCGCCACTGCTCAGGGTCATTCCGGTGGGCAGCGTGCTTGAGGTCGAGTACGTGTAGGGCGCCGTGCCGCCGCTGGTGCCGATGGTCTGCGAATACGCCTGGTTCTGGTTGCCGTTGGGCAAGGCGCCGGGCGATATCGTCAGCGTGGGGCTGGCGATGACGAGGGTTTGCGCGCTCGACTGCGTCGACGCACCGTTGGCATCGGTCACCTTGAAGGTCACCGGAAACGAACCGCCCGCCGTGGGCGTACCGCTGATCGCACCGGTGCTGCTGTTGAGGCTCAATCCGGCCGGCAACGCGCCGCTGGCCACGCTGTAGGTCAGCGGGCTGGCGCCACCCGATGCGCTCACGCCGCCGCTGTAGGCAACCGCCACGGTTCCGTTGGGCAGGTTGATCGTGCCCAGGGCCAACGGCGCGTCGATGGTCAGGTTGTAGTTCTGCGTGCCAGTGAAACCGTGCGCGTCGGTCGCGGTCACCATGATCGCGTCGTTCCCCTGCGAGTTCGGCGTGCCGCTGAGAACACCCGCGGACGAAAGCGTCATGCCCGACGGCAATCCCGTCGCGGAGAACGTATACGGCGACGTGCCGCCAATGGCCGACAATGTCGTGGCGGCGTAGGCCGAACCGGCCGTGCCACTGGCCAGCGAGGCAGGCGACAGCGTGATGGTGGGTGCGGCCACGGTGAACGTAAAGTTCTGCTGATCGCTGCTGCCGGTGGAATCCGTCACCACCAGGGTAATCGTCGTGTTGCCCGTCGCTGTCGGTGTGCCGGAAAGCGTGCCGCTTGCCGAAAGATTGATGCCTGGCGGCAGCGCATTGCTGCCCGAGGCACGACTGAACGTATAAGGCGCCGTGCCGCCGCTGGCGCTCAAGCTCTGGCTGTAGGCCACATACGCGGTGGCGGTGGGCAAAGTCGTCGGTGCTATCGCGATCGCGCCGGTAATGGTCAGCGTGATGTTCTGCGTGCCCACTTCACCGTTGCTGTCGGTCGCCGTTTCGGTGAAGCTGAAAGTGCCGCTTTCAGTCGGCGTGCCGCTGATCAGGCCGGCGCTGTTGTCCGATATGCCTGCCGGCAAAGTTCCGGTGTTGATTACATAGGTATACCGACCGCCATTGCCGCCGGTGGCGCTGAACTGCAGGGAATAGGCCGTGCCGACGTGTCCGCTGGGTGCCGTCGTCGGGCTCAGCACGATGGGCGTGGGTGCGCTGGAGGTGATGGTGACCGTGACCGTGATGGCTTCGCCTTCGTCGTCATACCAGGCGAAGGAATCGGAGGTCGCGCCATCGCCGTTGTTGACATAGGTGATGTCGTAATCGTTGGCGCTGACCGACACCGTGCCGTGAGAAGGTTGCACCGCAATCGGTGGCACATTGGTGCCAAATGGCGAACAGGCCGGCACCGCGAAGGTGGTCGTGCCACCCGAGGTGTCCTGGATCGACATGTTCGGGCACTCGTTGGCGTAGGCCAGCTTGGGCACGAGCATGCCGCCGAACAGCAAGAGGGGCAGCATGCGAACCAGAAAAGACGAGGTACTGCCCGACACCGGACCGCGCGTGCGCGGCGATAGCCAATGCCACATATCCCTTCCCCTGTTCCCTGTAATCGGCAATCCGCCCCGGTTGCCTGCTGCACCCGGCAACTCGATCCAGCTACAGATCTAGCAAGGCTTGTGCCATCCGTATGACGCGACTGCGCAGCTCACATCGCCGCAAACTGTATCGCAAATTGCACCGGGGTGTTGCGCTGATGCGCATATTGAACCTGTCATTCGGTTCCGCCAAAGTGGCGCCGCTGGACCACACATCACACAGAGGACGTTCACGATGTCTGAGTTCTATATCGGGCAGATCATGCTCACCGGGTTCGGTTTTGCGCCACGCGGATTTGCCCAGTGCAATGGACAGACCATGTCGATCCAGCAAAACCAGGCGCTGTTCTCGCTGATAGGCATCACCTACGGCGGCAACGGCATCCAGACTTTCATGCTGCCCAACCTGCAAGGGCGCACGCCGACCGGCGCGGGCTCCTCGGTCGATCCGGGCTGGCAGCCCACGACCTACCCCATCGGGCAGATGAGCGGCGTGGAAAATGTCACCTTGCTGACCGGCAACATGCCGGCACACGCGCACACGGCCACGGCCACGACGCAGACCGGTACCTTGAGAAATCCGACCAATGCGGTCTACGCATCGGCATCGGAGTCTCTGTATGGACCCGCCACCGCCAATCAGGTGGCGCTGAATCCTGCCCAGATCGGCATGACCGGGGGGAACCTGCCGCATCCGAACATGCAGCCGTTTCGGGTCATCAATTTCAACATCGCGCTCAGCGGAATCTTCCCCTCCCGCAACTGACACGGCGTTTCCTCCTACGGCTTACTGCGGAGCATCCTATGAGCACACCTTATGTGGGCGAGATTCGCCTGTTCGGCTTCCCGCGCATCCCCACCGGCTGGTTTGCCTGCGACGGCAGCCTGCAATCCATCGCCGAATACCAGACGCTGTATGTCCTGATCGGCACCACCTACGGCGGCGACGGCATAAACACCTTCGGGCTGCCTGACCTGCGCGGGCAACTGCCCGTGCATCAGGGGAACGGCCAGGGGCTCAGTCCACGCGTGCTGGGCGCATCGGGCGGTACCGAAACGGTCACCCTGCAAACGAACCAGCTGCCGGCACACACGCATACGCTGGTGGCCACCGCCACGCCGGCCAGTTCCGCGCAGCCGGGCAATCAGCTGTTGCCGGCGGCACTGGCCAACAGCGACACCATGTACGCGACCGATGTGACCGGCGCGCCGTCGTTTCCACTCGCAAACGCGGCCGTCGGCATGCAGGGTGGCAGCCAGCCGCACGACAACACGATGCCGACATTGACGGTGTCGTATTGCATCGCCTGGGCAGGCATTTTCCCGTCGCAAAGCTGATCCACTCATGCACACAGCAAGCGCGCCGCAAGCGCAGCGCGCGAGGAGCACACGATGACTACGCCTTTTGTCGGTGAGATCCAAGTATTCGGCTTCAACTTTGCGCCTTACCAGTGGACCCAGTGCAACGGCGCCACGTTGCCGATCAGCCAGAACACCGCGCTGTATTCGCTGATTGGCGTCAACTACGGCGGCAACGGCACCACCACCTTCCAGGTGCCCAATCTGGCTGCGCGCGGGGCCTGCAACCAGGGCAACGGTCCCGGCCTCACGCCGCGTGTCATCGGCGAGACCTTTGGCAACGCGATGGTGGCGCTGACCTCGCAGCAGATGCCGTTGCACAATCATGGGTTCAATATCTACAACCAGCCCGATTCGGCCAAGCGCAGCAACAAGCCCAGCCCCGGCAATTCCCTGGTGGTGCCGACGCAGGCCACGCCGTTTCTGCAGGCCGCGCCCAATACGACGTTCGCCGCCAACATGCTTGCGAGCAACGGCGGCAACCAACCGCATGAAAACGAGCAGCCGTATCTGGCGCTCAATTTCTGCATGGCGTTATCGGGGGCTTTCCCCAGCTTCGGTTGATGGACCCGGTTAGCCCGCCCCTGGCCTCATTCCCGCCGGCACGTGCCGATACCGTTTTGCATCATGCACGGCTGGCGGCGCAAGGCATTCGCGTCCGTGCCGGCACGATCGAGGACATGGCTTTCATCCGGCAGCTCTATGGCGATCTGCGCGCCGAAGAGCTGCATCAGACCGGGTGGCCGGACGCGGTCAAGCGGGCCTTTCTCGACAGTCAGTTCGCGTTGCAGCATCGGCACTTCGTCACGTACTACGCCGACGCGGATTTCCTGATGGTGGAGCATGACGGTGTGACGATCGGCCGGTTTTACCTGCTGCGTGCTGCCCCGTATTTTCTGGTCGTGGACATCGCGCTGGTTCCGGGCTGGCGCGGACGCGGTATCGGTCATGCATTGATGGACTGGGCGAAAGAACAGGCGCGGGCGGTGGGTGCCGCGGGCATCGATCTGCATGTCGACGAACGCAACGCAGGCGCACGTCGCCTTTACGCGCGCATCGGCTTTGTCGAGACGGCGCGAGAAGGCGTGTATATCGCCATGCGCTGGCAAACCGCTGCCCAGGCCTGACCGCAGGCAGTGCGGTTAGTTGAAAACGGCCTGATAGATGAAGCCGTCGCTGTTGCGGGCTACGGGTACGAGAAAAATGCCGATCTCGCCGAGATTCGCATTCGTCATTTGATATATCCGCTGCGGAAAAAGCACAGCCGACGCATGATGAAAAAGCAGCGAGAACGGCGCGCGCGTCATGCCAGGCATGGCCTGTATCGGCAAGGGTCGCGCTTCGACCAACGTGAATGGCGAATTGCCATGCCCCACATCCACGACGAACGTCTCGTTGAGACGAGACGCGAAATGCTCCAACGTCAAAATCTGCATACGCCCCCGCCCTCAGCCCCTTCCCTGCAAAGTTTCACATAACAGCATAGAGATCATGATGCAGGGTGGAACCCAAAGTCGGCCACCTC
Organism: Rhodanobacter sp. C01; assembly: GCF_002001045.1. Lineage (GTDB taxonomy): Bacteria > Pseudomonadota > Gammaproteobacteria > Xanthomonadales > Rhodanobacteraceae > Rhodanobacter. The sequence goes on from NZ_MUNR01000005.1 coordinate 48,850, forward strand.
ACAACAGAGCGCTCGTGGTACAGAGTGCTCGTAGTTTGGCCGGCCAACAAGATGGCCGCAAGCTGCCAATACGCCATGCATGTTGACATGCTCTGTCACCGTCAAAGGATACGAAATCGCTTGTCAGGATTGCACCTATCTCTCGAACCATGAACAACTAATCACCGAGCCAGCTCAGCTGCATTTTGGCGAGTGGGGCGTCGTCCCGGCGACACAGTTGGCGTTCGAACCGATCGCCTTCGCGCCTAGGCTCCGGCCAGCGCATGTTCCAGAACCCAAAGCAATATAGCCAGCGCTCGCCGACATGCATCAGCGTTCGCCTACACAGCCGCCAGCCATTTCCCGATAGCCGTCCTGTCGCCTTGGCTGCACATTGATGTGGCCCGGGAAGTCTGGTTCCTCGCCGATGCACCGAGCGCCCCGAGCTGCCGCAACCCCCTTGCACGGCTCACTGGCCCCCGAAAGGGGGCCTTTCTCTATGCCGTGGTGCCCTGCATGGTCGTCTATACCCTCAAGCAAGCCGATGACGGACAGTGGAGCATCTGCCGCCTGGGCATGCCGCTGTTCACCCAGATGCAGCTCAGTCCCGCCATCAAGCTGGCGCGCGAAGTGGCCCGCGACGAGCATCACCGCAACGGCCAGCCGACCAGCGTCGAAATGCGTGGGCTGGGTTCGCTGATGAGATTGGCGCACTTCGACCGGGCCGCGGGCACCACCGCGGCATGAGCGCTTGCCATGGATGAAAGGATCGACCTTGGCGACCCCCTGAGCCGCGCGCACTGGTGCGGCTGCTTCAGCTGCAGCGATCAGGAGTTGATGGAGGCAGTACGGGCCACGGATAGCGACGAAGTCGGTGCGGTCGGGTTGTACCTCGCCACCCGGCACTCACTGGAGGCCTTCGAGACTTCGGGTGATTCCTGAGGCTGAATGACCTTTGCGCGTTCCACGCTCTGATATGCCCGATATGTCGTGTGCCATCGGTTGTCGTGTGCTGGTCGAGGGGAGCAAGGGAATGCCACAGGGGATCACATGCCAGATGCAATGCCGCCGCCACCGATCGCGGAGTGCACGTTTTTTCCTAAAGTGACGTACTGGTCGCTAATGCCAGGCTCGTATCAAGCGGGCACACATACGCCATCGCTGGGGTTACTTCGGTTAAGGCGATTGTGGAACCAGCTAAATCAACCGCAGTGGGTTGGGCGATTCTCGGCGCCATCGTTCTGTTGATCGCGTTATTGAATGCGTGGGTGCTTGGTATTGCTCGGGGAGTGATCGTCTTGGTGGCTGGCATCTTGGTCGCCAAGTCCCAGAAGGCAACGCATCATCTGATTCTGCACAGCTCATCGGGCGAGGTGCGGGCGATCAGTTCGCAGGACGGGATACCCTGACTGCCGTCAACAACGCGATCGTCTCGCGTTCATGGCGCTGCCAAGTGCTGATCGGACTCACGAAGAAGTGGGTAAGCCGGAGTCAGAAAGCACTTTCTCGATACTACGACTTTAGAAGTCCACTCTGACCCTGGTTTTGGACCATGTTTTGGCATGGAAATGATCTTTCGGACGAACCTGTAGGTTCTGCCAGTTCTTCGACATGTCTTCTGATGACACATTGACCGAGCCGCGATGCGCGGCCAATGATGGAGTAGATGATCATGAGTCAACTCAACGTCGAAACCGAACTGGCACCAACGATTCGCCCACTGGCGCGGCTTTGTGCCACCGCCTTCGGTTCGGAGTGGGCGGATCCGGGTAGAGGCCACTTCCTTACAATGATAACCATGACGGCAACCATTCACTCTCCGGCGGATGGCGCTCTGGATTACGATCCTCTGTGATTTCAACCGGCTGACTCAAAGCGCCTTGGCGACGAGGCGCTTTGTCGTATCAGGAGATCTCCATTTGTGACACATACAGTCCACATGCTTGCCTGGGAGGACGATCCGCATGCTTTGGCATTGCGCTGGGCGCTTGAAAGGATGGGCGTGCAGGTCGCGCTCAGCCCTGGGCTGGCGCAATGGCGGGGCCATGACGTCGCCGTCGAAATAGGGCCCGGACACGCGGGGCTGCGCGACATGGGCAACGCGCCTGTCTCGGTGTGGAATCGCCGCCCGCAAGCGCCGAAGCCCAAGCCCGGCTTGCCGGAGGATCAGGCTTTCCTCGCCGGCGAGTGGCGCTCTTTTTACGATAACCTCGTCGCGACTGCGCCGCAGCTGCTGCCTTCGTTATGGATCAATGCACCAGCCGCAGCTTGGCGTGCCGAGAACAAGCTGGTGCAATTGGTAGCGGCGCGTGAGATCGGATTGACGTTTCCCGAGACGGTGATGGGCAACAACGCGGGTGCGGTGCGGCGGCTGGCGCAAGAAGGTCGCGTCGTATTCAAGCCATTTCGTCCGAACGCATGGCAGGAAGAGGGCGGGCTCAGCGCGGGGACGACCATACTGGATAACGACCACTTGCCCGATGCTCAGGTAATCGAGTTTTGCCCGGGCATCTACCAGCGCTATGTGGAGAAGACCGCCGATATTCGCGTCACGGTGGCCGGTAACCGGTTGCTGGCGGTCCGCCTGCAGCGACGTTCCGGAGAGGCCTACGTCGATTGGCGCATGCATGTGCTTGAGCAGGATTTTTTCGCCGAGCGGATAACGCTGCCCGCTGCGCTGGAGCAGGGCATTCAAGCCTTGATGGCGTCGCTAGGGTTGGTTTTCGGTTGCCTCGACTTTGTGGTCGATGCCGATGGTGCGTATCAGTTCCTGGAAATCAATCAGGCCGGGCAATTCTTGTTTCTGGAAGACATGATTCCGGACATCGGGGTCATGCGCATGGTGGCTTCGTTTCTGGCTGCAGGCGCGCGCGACTACTCAGTGGTCGAAGACGCTTCGCTCACCATGGCGAGGTTTCGCTCCAGCGAAGCTTATGCCGCTTTGACGCGCCGACTGCACATCGATGAACCTTCGATCGTCTAATACGGTGTGTGCGCTCTTTGAGCATGCCGCTGCGGTAGTTTTCCTGATCGCGGCGCTCTGTGCGTGCTGGCCACTCGCCTTTGTCAGAAAGTGAACCTGCCCCTATTTTTCTAGAGTCCGTTGTATTCTTCTTTCGAGATGGACGCCTCTGCCGATGGAGTCAGCGATTAAGCGAGAGGCTGAGCGTCTGCTATTGTCGTCGAAAGGGGACCTAGGGCCGCTGGCTCGGCCGGAGCATTTCCCATCCGCATAGTTGGTCGGCTGTATTGAGATCGAGGCGTGTAAGGATCACATTCGCGGGTCCCGGGTTGGTCAGCTCGACACGGGAACGGTCGCTGGCCAAGTTATGTGGAAACACGGCGAGGCATCGGCCGCCGGCTTTGGTCGACGGGTAGAGAATGCCTTCGAACCCGGCATCAAGAATGAGCCCCGCCAAGATTTGGCTGACGGCGGGCAGACCGAATTGTGCTGGCGACACGCGCCAATTCTTGTCGAGGACCTCTTTACGCAGTTGACTCGGCGTGCGGATCATGAAGATAGATTTCTCCGGGATCTGCAGGCGCCTCTGAATCTTGCGCGCCTCAGCTGGCAGCCGCATTTTCCCTAGCACTGCGCATAACGCCTTAAGACAGTCCTTTTGATCAAGGTCGAAGACGCGGTCAAGGTAGCCATTGAAATGGATGACCGAAAAATCGTCCTTCGGTACTAGGGCCAAGTCCTCAGGCGTGAGTCCATCCACGCGTTCGCCGCGATCGAGCTGAAATTTCTCGCGAAATGCTGTCTCCAGATCCTCGGCCAGGTAGAGCGCTGGCCAGGGCTTGTAGAGCGCTTGTTCGACATCGGTGCCGATGTTGAACCGACCGCCGAACCCAGTGAGGCTCCCCGCTGCAGACAGGGGCGAATTGCTAAAGCGAAAGCTGACGTTGCGCACCCAACTATTAATGGCGACTTGTACGGGCGCCACGCTCTGCAGTGCAGCAAGCATCTCGGGCTGGTACCGTCGGCGCTGCGGCTCGATTCCGAAGTACAGATCGTTATTGAGCTCGTCCAAGTCGGACGAGACGCGCCGCCAATGCTTCAGATCCACCTCGGAGAAGCGATCGAGCACGTGCAGGCTGGCCCTTACTCCAGAGCTCGCTGATAGCGTTGTCGGGAGGGGTTGCAGCTTACGCTTGGTCACTTAGCGGGCGCCGACCGACTTGTTGCTCGGGTCAGCCATGGCGTTGACGATGACTTTGCGCAAGCGGTCGAATCGACCTAGCCGCACCATGTCTCGCGGTGAGATGTCGCCAAGGTTCGGGTTCTTGGCTTTGAACCACACCGCCGTCTTTTGCACATCGCCGTCGAAGATCTTGGCGACCAGGTTGATGGTGATGGCAATCTCCTGGAGGCGTTCGATAACCGCTGCGGGGGCGTTCTTGTCGTAGCGGACGGACGATGGAGATACATCGGCTACCTTGGCAACGTCCGCTTTTCGGAGGTCGAGCCACTTCGAGACGAGTTCTGGCTTGAATTCGGCCCCCATACCGAACTGCAGGGCGTCCGTGTCAGGGATATTGCTGAACAGGCTGGCTGCGTTCATGACTAAGGACATATCTATCTACTTGGGGGCCATAAAGTCTAGCACTCGATGCTGACGAATTCGTTAATACGAACCATAGGTCGACCACATTTTAACCAATACCGAACCAGCCCGTCAACATGTCTAGTGGGCTATGCCCAAACCTTGCCCCATGGGATCCCAAGTTGTATGCGGAATGTGAAGGGATAGCTAGGGGTTCGATGGGCTTCGCGCTGGGAGAGGATCTTGCCAATCAGTGTGGCAATACGCTTCGAGCCGACCTCAAACTTAAAGGTCGATTCCCTCGTCGTTGCAGAGCCGAAGACAAATTTCGTTAGTCTGCTAAGGGTCGACAAACGACCTTCAATCGGACGGTCAATTGGCTGGCGATGCCGGTCGAGTTGTATGGCGAGCCTGGTCAGTTGTGCTGAGAATGATTGGTTAACAAGCTGGCAATCTGCACTCAGCGATGGCGCGTGGAATCGCAGGAATTTTAGTCATTCTCGCAAATATCTGTTCCATCAGCGCTTGCGTTTGTTCGAACCCTTGGAATACGTGCAGATAGCTCAGCGCTTTGCCTTCGCCTTCAGCTCGGCAGCCATCCGTCGTTGCTCTGCCGGCGACATACCTGCTACTGCAAGAATGATGTCCGCCAGTGCATCGTTGTCTGCCAGTAGGTAGGCCAACGGGACACCAAGTTCCTTGGCCAGCTTGCTCGCCGTCACGAAATCTGGCTCAGAAGTTCCGAGTTCGTACCTTGTAACCCTGCTGGACACGACGTCCTCCGAAAGCCCAATTCTCCTGCCAAGCTCTCGCTGGGAGATGTCCAAAGCCAAGCGCGCCTCCTTCAGGCGCTTGGTGAACATGCTGCGGGAGTTGGGAGGCGACATGAGCCGTAGAAAGCCATTCCTGTAATTCCTTACAGAATGGCTTGCTTAGCTTAGATCGTATGCTACATTATATGTAGCATTTCGTGTGTGGCGGCTTTCAGGAGCAATGCTGAGGCGCCCGCCATGTTGAAGCCGGGATTCTAGTAATGGTCAGCTGAGCACAGAGGAGCGTAGCTTTATCTGAATTGCTACATTTAATGTAGCTGTGAGGATGATTCTCCGCAGAGCTTTTCGACAACGGCGGCGGGATGGCGCAACGCCAGGTACTCCTCGTCGGTGATGCCGCACCCGTCGCCTGCGCAAGCCAAACGCGAGACAGATTTCGCCCGACGACCGTGCCAACGCCGGAACAGGACCGGAAGACACGCGAAGAGGGCCAACCCAGGGGAAAGCAAAGGACGCAGCATGAAGACAAGCACGCTACGCAACGCCATTTCCATCGCCTTGCTCATCGCCGGCCCCGGCACGGGCGAGTGGGCCATGGCCCAGGACGCCACGACAGACACGGCCACGCAGAGTAGGGCGCCGATGACCAAGGCGCCGGCCAAGGCGCAGCCGAAAAAGCCGACCGACACGTCCGCAGCGCCGACGGCAACCAATCTGCAGACCGTGACCGTCACCGGCACACGCATCCGCGGTGGCACCACGCCATCGCCGGTCATCACGATCAATAGCGAGCAGATCCAGCAGGAAGGTTTCGCGGATCTCGGGGACGTGATCCGGAGCGTGCCGCAGAACTTCTCGGGTGGGCAGAACCCGGGTGTTGCGGCAGGCGCAGGGCAAGGTGGGCAAAGCAATCAAAACCTGACGGGTGGCTCGGGCCTCAATCTGCGCGGTCTGGGGCCGGATGCCACTTTGACCCTGCTCGATGGTCGTCGCATGTCCTATGGCGGGGCTGTGCAGGCGGTCGATATCAGTGCCATTCCTGTTGATGCGATAGAACGCCTTGAGATCGTCCCGGATGGTGCTTCGGCCATCTATGGCTCCGATGCGGTGGGGGGCGTAGCCAATGTGATCCTCAGGCGCGACTTCGATGGTGTGACCGTGGGCACGCGCTATGGCGGTGCCACTGGTGGTGGACTGACCACACGCGAGTACAACGCTACCGCCGGCACCACCTGGACCACGGGTGGCTTGATTGTGACGGGAGAGAAAACCTCCAACGATCCGATCTACTCGGACCAGCGCGACTACACCCAGTCGATGTATCGGCCTTCCACGCTGTGGCAGGGCAACGATCTTCGCAGCGGTTTGTTCAGCCTGCATCAGTCGTTGGGCGATGCCGTTGAACTGCATCTGGATGCGCTCAGTAGCGAGCGGGATATGGATACAGCGACGGGCTACGGCAGCGTCTACTATCTCCGCAAGGCGGAGACCAATACCACCTTGGCGGCGCCCAGTATCGAAGTATGGCTGCCGGGAGATTGGACGCTCACGCTTGGCGGGGCGGTCGGAAAAGACCATACGTCTTATGCTCAGCCGACGGTGAGCAGTGCAAGCGGGGCGGTCACCGCCAGCGGCCTCGGCGAGTACCGCAATAAGAGCCTGACTTACGAGATCGGTGCAGAAGGGCCGTTGTTCACACTGCCTGGCGGTGAAGCAAGGCTGGCTACCGGCGCAGGCTATCGATACAACGATTTTCTGTACAAGAGCGGTAACACAACCTACGCCGATGATGGCCAGAGCGGCCGCTTTGCCTATGCCGAGTTGAGCCTGCCGTTGGTCGGGCCAGAGCAGGGCATTGGCGGGATTGAGCGACTTGCGCTGACAGGCGCCGCCCGCACCGAGGATGGGGATTATGGGAGGGTGACCACGCCCAAGCTGGGGGTGATCTATTCGCCCAGTACCGATTTCTCGTTGAAGGCTTCATGGGGCAAGTCGTTCAAGGCACCCACACTCCTGCAACGCTATTTAGCCCAGAACGCTCTCTATTACCCCGCGGGGCACTTTGGTGCTGGTTATCCGACGGATGCTACGGCGTTGTTTCTGTCGGGAGGTAGGCCAGACCTGCGTCCGGAACGGGCCCGGACATGGAGTGCCTCGCTGGCATTCCATCCGGAGAGCCTGACCGGACTCGAGACGGAGCTGACCTGGTTCGATATCGACTACACCCAGCGGGTCCTGCAACCCATCACCGGGAGCGCTGTCCTCGGCAATCCGATCTATGCGGAGTTCGTCGATTACGATCCCACCGGGGCCGCGCAGGCGGCGGCGCTTGCAAACGCCAGCAACTTCTACAACTACGTGGGCACGCCTTACGACGCCAGCAAGGTCGTGGCGATCGTCGATGGCCGGTATGTCAATGCGGCTCGGCAGCGGATCAATGGGGTCGATCTGTCGGGGTCGTACCACGTCGACTTGGGGGTAGGAGGGTTGACGGTCCGTGGCTCGGTCAGTTGGTTGAACAGCGCACAATCCCTGACGGTGGCGCAGAGCCCTTACAACCTGGCCGGTACGTTGTTCTACCCAGCCAGGATCAACAGCCGAATAGGGGCGGTCTGGCAGCAGGGCGGGTTCAGCGCTTCGCTGTTCGGGAATTACAAGAGCGGAGTGACCGACACGGCCGATGGCAGGAAGGGTGCCTCGTTCACCACCTTCGACGCTGCGCTGCGCTACGACACCGGCGCACGCGATGACGCCTGGTCGAACGTGGCGTTGGAGTTGTCGGCGCAGAACCTGCTCAACCGTGCGCCGCCGTTGTATGTGGTCACCTCGTTGACCAATGCCCCTTATGACTCGACCAATTATTCAGCGGTCGGTCGCTTCCTGAGCCTTTCCGTATCCAAGCACTGGTGATGCCGCGCGGTGAGCAAAGCCGTGCACTGCCATACCGATACGGGAGTGAGGTCATGATGTCTTTTCCTTTCTACGCCGCCGTCAGGCGCATCTTGAGCGTCGGGATGTTGCTGAGCGGGCTTGCTGTTGTCCATCAAGTGTTTGCGACGTCACCACGGCAGCTGGTGGAGGTTGCGGATTTCAGCAGTCCTTTGGTGTCGCCCGACGGCACGCATGTGGCGTTTCGGGTGTCTCGGGCATCGATCGACCGCAACACGTACGACAGCACGTGGTACATCCAGCTGATGGATGGATCGTTGCCACCGCAGCGCGTGAGCGACGGTGGTGTTCCCCTGCGCGATTCGGCCGGTGTCGCATTGCCGGCTACGGCAATCTGGTCGCCGGACGGGCACGCGATCTATTACCGCGCCCGTATGGATGGCCGCATCGACGTTTGGCGCGCTTCGGTCGTTGGTGCCGCCGAACGCGTGACCGGTGGCGACGCCGATGTGCGGGACTTTGCGTTGAGCGATGACGGCAAGACGCTGAAGTACAGCATCGGACCAACCCGCGAGGAGGTGGTTGCGGCGGAACAGGCTGAGTACGACCGCGGCATTCGTGTCGACCGATCCACGCCTCTCGGGCAACCCCTGTTTCGATCCGGCTATACCGGTGGGCGACTTGCCACCCAGCGTCTTGGCCTCATGTTCAATCGTGTCGACCTGACTACCGATGTGCCGGATCGATGGAAGGCGATCGATCTGGCGCGTGGTGAGGTGCGGGATATCTCGCCATCCGAAAAACCACCTGCGCCTCTCGCGGCGTCCGATCTCGACAAGCAAGTGCCTCACGTCTGGAAAATGGCACGCGATCGCAATAGTGGGCGCATTGTTCTGCTCACGCGTACGGGAGCGCGGACGGATCGGCCACGGATCGAACTGGCCATGCTGCCTGGCCGGGACGCACGCACGCTGGTGAAATGCGTGGCGGAGGCGTGCACCGGCAAAAGGATCAGTGGCGTGCAGTGGCGCCCCGGCACTGACGAAGTGATCTTCACCGTGACGCCCTACGACCAGGGATTCGCTCAGTCCATCTATTGCTGGAACGTGGCCACTGGCGAGGTATATCCGGTAGCCACATCCAGCGGCATGTTCGGCGGGGAAGATCGTTGGGGACCCGGTACCTGTGGCGTATCACCCGTGGCGCTGGCGTGCGTGACGGCCAATGCCAATCGACCGCCGCGGTTGGAGCGAGTCGATCTGCAGACGGGGGCACGGAAGGTCCTGTTCGATCCCAACAGGGATCTGGCGCAAGACCTTGCCAGGATTCCGACGCAACTGCTGCGCTGGAAGGATGCAAAAGGACGGACGTTCACCGGCCAACTCTACTCGGCACGCCGAACGGGAAGCACACCACCACCGCTGTTCGTGACCTATTACCTGTGCGCCGGATTTGTGCGTGGCGGAACGGGCGACGAGTGGCCACTAGCCACGATGGCAGAGCAGGGCATTTCCACACTCTGCATCAACCAGCCTTCAGTCTCACCCAGCGCGGATGAGCGTTACGGCATGGGGCAGTTGGCGGTCGAGGGTGCCGTCGAGCGACTCGCCTCGGAAGGCATGATCGACAGGACGAGGGTCGGAATGGGTGGGCTCAGCTTCGGAAGCGAAGTGACGATGTGGACACTCATCCATTCCCATGTGGTTACGGCAGCATCGGTGTCCTCGCCAACCATTTCGTCAATGTACTACCTGCTGGGCAGCAATATTGGCGAGCCATTCTTGTCGCTGCTGCGCAAGAACTGGCAACTGGGCGCCCCGGATGAAACGAAGGCGCACTGGCAAAAGATTTCGCCGACCCTGAACCTGGGGAAGATCCATGCCCCGATACTGTTGCAGTTTCCGGAGCAGGAATACCTGTTCGCACTCGGATACGCCGTTCCGTTGATGCTGAGCAATCGCGCGGACGTCTATGTTTTCCCCAACGAGCCGCATAACAAATTCCAGCCTCGGCACAAGCTCGCCGTGTACACACGCAATCTGGACTGGTTTCGATTTTGGCTGCAGGGGTACGAAGATCCGGACCCGTCCAAGGCATCGCAATACGCCCACTGGCGCTCCATGCAGTCGAGTATGCGTCACGAACACATGGTGCAACGAGGCGCGCCCTAGGGCTGATGGCGCACCCAGTTCTCGACCATGCACAGGTCGAACATTCTGAGGAAGGTTCTATCGTGTGGTAGCAACGGCTTTGAAAAGAACGTACTGAGGGCGGGTGTATCCAGAAGGCCTTGTGACCCGAGGCGGCCTGACAGCAGGGACTCTTCGATCTGATGCTTGTTTCGTTCGTACACGGCGACCAGGTAGCTCATGTAGGTCGCCTTGCTTTGGCGGTTCAATACGCCGGGTGGCAAGAGGCCTGCAAACGCTGTTCGTGCGACCGCGCGATTCTTGCCCCCTGCAATCCACATCCAGCTCGGTGCGCGGAGGCAGGCCTCCATGACGGGTTGTGACAACAGTGGGAACCGCAGCGGCCGTCTGTACCTACGTGCTACCTGACCCTCGAAGAGCTGATTCGCAGCCAGATCGAATATTCGCTCCCTATCCCCAGGTAAAGCATTAGTGGGAGCCTCAAACCACGGATGTGTTTCCGGTTCCACGCATGCCGATCCCGGCGCTAAGAATGTGGGATCTGGATGGAAGAGAGATTGAGGCGGCCGCCTCAACTTGGAGAGGGTAAGGCGGCCTGCCTTCCAGAATGTGCATTGATGCAGGTTGGCCAGATCCCTCACGGCGGTGATGGCGGTGCCGAAACGATGGGCTCTCCACGCATCGGTGCTGGGGGCTGCGGTCCGCAGATAGCAGAACACCGAATCGCCTCCTCCTCCCGAGTAGTAAGCGGTGGTGCCGTGGTATTCGGCGGCGGCCTCCATGGCCTCGTCCACAACGTATTGCAATGGTCCCATCGTGGGAGCAACGGAGTCGGGAGGTGGTGCGAAGTCGAAACATGCCTTGTCAAAGCCAAGGTGTTCGGTGTGGAGTTCGACGCCGAGTTGCACGGCCATCTGGCGAGCGTACTGTCGCTCGTCCACCCCGGGAACCGGGGTAACCAGATTGCAGCAGACGACGCGCGCAGGGCGGTTCTGTAGGCACGCCGCGACGATGGAAGAGTCGAGTCCGCCGGATAGTTCCAGCAATATGGACTGGTCGATGGCCGCCCACGCACGGACGGCGCTCTGGACGGCGTGACGGATCTGGTCTGCGGCATCGCTCAAGTCCCTATAACGGCGTTCTTGGACGACAAAATCCCAAGGTGACCACGTTTGCCGGACCGAGACCTTGGAGCCACTTGTGCGCAACGCACACCCAGGCAGCAACTCGGCGAGCTCGGCGAGTCCCGTGCGCTGCGTCTTTAAGCCGGGATACCTCAGGCGATGGGCAATGAAGTCCCAGTTGATCCGCTTTCGGTAGAGACCAGTCCGATTCGCCAAGGAAACGTCTGACGTAAGGAAGCCAGCTCCTTCCCTTATCGACCAGACGCATGGAAGGTTGCCGGCCGCGGATGGGGCGCGCGTCATCGTGAACGCGCTCGGGTCTTGTGCATCGGGTTGGATAATGAGGTATGAACCCCAGCAGGTTTCCAGTATGTGCTTTTGGATCTGCGTTGGATCTGTAAGCCCTTGGAATCTTGCACTGTCATTGACAGCGACTCCATCCTGCGTAAACAGGCGGCCGATGAGTATCCCGTCGCCTGGCAGCGGCAACGTCGACATGTCCTCCGTGCCGAACAGTGTCAGGGTGCCCGACGCATAGCGGACGCGCATACCCATCACATGGAGTGTGTCAGCCAGGTTGGGAAACTTAGCGTGGATACTCTCCTCGGTCGGCAACAGGATGGCGATGTAATCGTTGTCCATCAGATCACCTTTATGGGTGTGAGAGCTAACGCATGTCCCAGGGCATCATTCAGAACCGCAGTGCCGTATTGCGCCCAGCAGTGCGCGGAGAAGGGGTCTCCCGTCACGCCGAACACGAGATCGGCGTGCACTGCACGCTTGGCCAGGAACTTGATCATCGCGATGGAATCAAGAAGACAGCACATGTCTATCGGAACGTACAAACGCGCGCTGCGGAAAGCAGCGGCTACCTCCAAGGCACGGACTTCGCTTGGGCGGGACATTGAGGTTTGAGATGTCCGTTTTTCTCGAAGCGATGAAAGATTCCCGAGGGTCTGTTTCAAACTACGGGTTTTGAGTTGCCGGTGTGTGGAACATACGATGACCAAGGTGTCCAGCAGCTCGCTTAAAGTTGCGCGCCTGGTGCGAACTGACTCCTCCATCGCGCTATGCGTGGGAGTTTTAGTGAGGGGGAGTGATGCGCAATCGGAGTCGACTGGCCCGCGCACCAATATCTTTCGTTCGATCAATTTGCGAACGCTGCTACTTGGAGCATCGCCATCATCCAGGTAAGCGACCAACGCAGATGCCAAACATCCAGTGAGACGAAAGTAGCGGTCGTTCTGGATGTCGAGGAAGACAAGGTAGTCATCGACCCTGCAGTAGGACAAGTCACGATGCAGTCTGAGTTGCGCCATTTGCATCACTCCAAAAAAAGGCGCGCCTTTCGGCGCGCCTCGTTGGTCATGCATCGGAAATGCCGGCGAGCGGATCGTCGCCGAGGGCCTCGATGAATCCACCGTTCCCTTTGGTTTCGATGCTCGCGACACCGAGCTCGATGACATCGTCCTGCGTATTGGTGCGGATATTCTCGTTCGTGTTCATCTCGATCTCCTTCGGTCATGTCATGGCAGTCCCATGACGCGAGCAGCGTAGGAGTCGGAAATTTTGATTTTCAAATGATTATTGCGTTGTCATCCGTTGATTATTTCGGGAGCGTGATGCTCGTCGCGCAATGCCGGACTCAGCGTCGATGCTTCTTCGGCTGACTGCGGGCACCGCGGAACCTGATCACCCGAACCAACCGTCTGTGACCGGGGCGCCGGCACACTGAGCAGCTTCGAATCCAGCGGCCGCAACCGGCCAGAAGCGGACGTCCACTAATCTCGCCGAGAGTGTGCCGCAAAGATCAACGACTACTTGTCGGGCGCTACAGTCTGTTGCAGAACCTTTGCCACGGCTTTCGCAACGACTTCGGGCTGATCCAGCTGGATATCGTGAGATGTGTTGTCCACAAACCAACGTTCCCCGTGCGTTGAAGTGGCGACTATCTGCGCCTGAGTCTTCTCTCTGGCACTTTCGAGAGCTTTGCGAACACTGGGAGGGGCTCCAGCGTAAGTATTGGCGGCAGTCAACACGACCAGCGGCACGGAACCATGTGTTTCCTTCAGCGGCACCGGCTTGCTGAACACGACAGCATTGTCCTGCAACTCGGATAGCAGCGTACGCCAGAAGGCAGGCCTCGATTTTTCGGCAAGTATCACGGCATTTAGCTTTGCGCTGGCCAATGGATTGGAACCCACCCCGCAAGCCTTAAGTGCCGGCAGCGACACCAGCGCATCCTTCTCGGCGCTTGCCTCGCATTGCCTGATCAAGGCAAATCGCTGGGCATTCAACTCTTCGTCACTCTTCGCCCATTCCGGTGCAAACGCAGCCACATCTTGTTCCGGTGGATCGATCAGCACCATGCCGGCCACCTCTGCGGCATAGCGTTCCGCATAACGGCGCACGATATTGCTGCCTAGTGAATGGCCCACCAGGACAACTGGCGTCTTGATCCCCGCAGCACGAATCAAATCATGCAGGTCTGAAACATCTGCGTCGAGGTTTCGAGGCTGCGGCCCCCCGCTGCTGAACCCATAGCCGGCGCGGTCGTACGCGCACACTCTGGTAACCGATGACAGTAGCGGCTGCAATTTGAACCAGGTCATCGAATCGGCGTGTGAGCCTGCTTCCAGCATCACTGTCTGCAGGCCGCTTCCTGTGCAACGTAGATTGAGCTGACGCCCGTGCGCTACGGATACCAGCGTTGCCGCCTTTGCATAGGTATCCGGGATACGTTGGGGAACGATGACGCCGGCTGCACCAGCGAGGGGCGAAATGCCAACGAATAGGGTCAGCACAGCTATACGAGACTTTTCCCAGAGCTTCTGGTTCAAGACACATCTCCCAGGGGTTCTACCCCGTTAACGCGGATACTTCCAAGAAGTCACGTCAAACCACCCATGGGGACTTTCAGACGAACCAGTCCTTAGGGGTGCTCTCTCTACTAGTCGATCAAAATTAGCGTCGCTTGACGGGCGCTTTTCCCTCGTAGCGCGCTGAGTTGAACATGCGCCCCAGCGGGTTGCGTCGTAACTTCTTTAATATCATCCAGGCCCATATGACTAATGGGAATGCCATTGATGGCCGTGATCTGATCTCCCACGTGCAATCCTGAAGCTGCCGCAGGCGACTTGGGTTCGACCCGAGTGACGATCAACCGATCATGGCGTTGACGATCGAAGTTGATGCCCGAATGACCGTGTCGTTCGATGGCGTTGAAGGTCTTGCTCTTCTCGACGTATATCTGCCTATGCGCATAGTCAAAGGTAAGTACAAATTTCGACAGCACTCCGTGACCGATATTGCCCGCGAGCACCTTCGAGGCAAATTCGCCGATCTTTGATGCGCCCAATGAAGCCCCTGGACTGTTTAGGGTGTAGGGACCAAGGGACAAGCTGCCCAGCTGACCAACCGTCAACGCTGCTTCGCCTGCAACTCCTTTGGCGCGGCCGTTGAAGATGGTTCCTCGCAGTGAAATGTCATGCGTTTTCGCAAAAGGCTTGAAGACGGTCAGGTCACCCATGTCACCGGTATCGAGCGCAAAGGTTCCGGGCACTTTATCGACACTTGCTACAACCAGCGGAGTACGGTCATCAAATTGAAGAGGCAGTCGGACTCCGTTACCGGTGTACTGGAACGCTTCATTCGACACGAAGGTCAACTCTTTCTCGTCGTAGTCGATGCGCGTAACGAAACGACGCAGTAACTCGTAGCCGATGATGCCGGCGATCGGCGTGCGTTCGCCGCGATCGGTCAAAATCTTGGGGAGGTCAAGAATCAAAAAGCGTTGATCTTCGAGAACCACAGCTCCCAGGCGATAACTCTTTACCCGGGCGCTCTTCATCGATTGCTCCGTGTCGCCGACCCCTTGTACCGCCTGTCTTCCTTCGCCGAGGACTCCCAGTTTTTGTGCAGCATCTGGCGTGAGAAGGTTCAGCCCACCGCTGTCCAGGAGGAACGGCATCGGCTTCGCGCCGTTGATTGATACGTCGACCAATATCTCGCCGCCGTAGGATTCGAACGGAACTTTGGCAGCCGTGGCATCACCGTCGATGTGCGCGTCGTGCACGGAGGAAGCCGGCATATCGAAGTGCTTATCGTCAACTTTCGCCAGGGTCACGATTTTCGTGAAGCATGCCGAGGTGTCGTACTGATTGTTGCCATCGCTTGTTCGTTGTGTAAATGGCAGAAGCAGACCCGCGAGTGGCTTGTAGTTCAGATACCAGGTCGTCTCTGTCTGGCCGGTATCGGTCTGCTCCATGACACGATTCAGCAGATGACTATCGACGTCGATCCAAGCATCGAATGCATTGCCCCCACGTGGAGTCACACGCATCACCGCATAGGTGTGTCCGGCTTCGTGTTGCTCGCCAAGATAGCGCTTGATCGCCGGATCTGCCGTCGATGGCCTAAACCAACCATTGCGAGCGATATAGGAATCCGTTGCAGTTTCGCGCCTGGCTTGTACCGATTCGCGAACAGAAACGATACCCTTTTCATCCATGAACCAACTGTCATGACCATCATAGCCATCACCTCCCGATGTTCCGCCGAGGTCATAAAGCTCCCTGTTGCGGCCGGTATGCAGGTCCTCACTGAAAGAACGATGCCCCATCAAGCCTCCCTCGCTGATGTCAGCCGTGAAGTCGAGCTCGCCGATGGCGTCCCATCGTGAACCCCCACTAGCCTCTTTCATGGCGTCAAAGATGGCCTGAGGATCCTTGACTAGTGACGCCGCTGAAGAATTTGCGAGCACGGCCAGTCCAAGGATGGGAGCAATAGCGAAATGCAGGTGTTTGAAGCGCATAACCATCTCGTGGGGGTAATGATGTCGAATCGAGCCGAAGTTGCTGCTTGCAATCAAATAGCTTCAATGGAACTCCGGGATGATCGGCTTGTTCAGCGTTTCAAGGTCTCATGATTGTGAGCGCCGATATTCCTGTTCCGAGAAATCATCCGGACCTGGTCATCGATTGATATCGCGTTCTTTGCTGCATCAATCGCCTCCGCCGACGCAGGTTGGCCGGGATGCTCGGTGACGAGTGCCTGATTGCTTAGTGCAAAAGGACGCACGCGTTCCTCGTAGCGAACGAACGCCGCATGGTGGTCGTCCCGCGTCCTGGCAAGTTCGTTCGCCATGACATACGCGGCCACTAATGCCAGGCTGGTGCCTTGCCCCGACAACGGCGAGGCGCAACAGGCCGCATCGCCCAACAATGCGACCCGGCCTTTTGACCAACACGGCATGTGAATTTGTGCCATTGCATCCGTATAGAAATCTTTGGCCTCCCACATCGCCTCGAGGAGTGTCGGCGTCTTCCACCGTAGATGTGCAAGCCGCTCGGAGGCGCGAAGCTTTTGCTGGTCAATATTGCGATAGTCAACGTCCCCATCAGCAGCGGCGAAGCCCAGCGTGATTCTCAATTCACGATTGTCCCGTACGGGATAGATGCCATAGCCGGCATCACCGCCCTGCAACCAGATCTGCCAATTGTCGAGTGCCAGGAAGTTGTCGGTACCGAAGATGGCTATTTGCATGCCGAGCGGAGTCAGAAATTGCTTTTCGCTTCCAAAAGTGAGTGCCCGCACTTGGGAGTGCAGGCCGTCGGCGCCGATCACCAGATCGAACATGCACGGCGACGCATGCTCAAAAGTGACGCAGATGCCGCCGGCCTCTTCGTCGATGGCGGTAATGGAGTCGCCGAACAGATATCGAACGTCGCCACTGGTACGTTCATGGAGCAGTTGTGTAAGGTCTTCGCGTAGCAGCTCCACATCGCCGCTGTCCAGGCGACCGCTACTGAAGGTAGCTTCGGTCGAACGGCCGACCTCGTTGCCATCGCGATCAAGTACGGTCATGCCGCGCATCCGTGTGCGCACCTGCTTGATCTCTTCACCGAGGCCCATGCGTTTCACGACTTCAAGCGCGACACCGCGAATATCGACGGCTTGCCCCCCGAGTCGGCGGCTCGGTGATTGCTCGACCACGGTCGTTGCAAAGCCGTGGTAATGCAGCCAATACGCTAGCGAGGAGCCAGCGACGCCGGCTCCGGAAATCAGTACTTTCTTCATCTAGGACCTGGTGATGCGCTGCGCATTCATGTGGAAAACGACGACAGGTCGAAGCAAGGGGTCTCGATCGGTGACTCCGATAGAGCATCCCGCTTGTCGACCGCTCAAACTCTCTACGCTTGCGTAAATTGCCTGGCGATGTCGTCGGCGAGGCGCTTCGCATGCGTCAGCATAAGACCGTGCGCGGCCCCCTCGTACTCGATGTAATGTGCCCCCGTGATGAGCTTTGCGTAGCGCCGCCCTGTCATGTCGATGGGGCACGATGCATCAAGATCGCCATGGATAATGGTGACTGGAAGGTCCAGCCCCTGCGTTTCCAGACGCAGATCGGCCTCGGCGATCGTGCGTTGTAGATCAATCGCGATTCGTCGAGAGCAGCCAAGGATCATCTCGCTTACCCAGGTGCGAGTACCTTCAGAAGCTCCAGGTACGAAAGCCCCGATGTTGTTCTCGATCCAGCCCGGCAAGTCTTCCTTCAGCTGCTGCAACAGCGCTTCAAAACCCTCTCGCGGGATGCCATCCGGATTGTCGACGCTTTGCAGTAGGCATGGTCCCTGCGCTCCCACAAGTACGATGCGATCAAGCCTGGCCGACCCGTGCCTTGTGACATAGCGGATTACCTCGCCAGCTGCACCCGAATGCGCCACGACCATGCAATCCCGGAGATCGCGTGCCTCCAGAACGGCTGCGAGATCGTCCGCGAGACAATCGTAGTTCACCACGCCAGGGTCGCTTGATCGCCCATGACCACGTCGGTCATAAGCGATGGTTCTGAAACCCTGATCGCCCAGCATGACCATCACCGGTCCCCAAAGATCCGAGGGCATGGCCCAACCGGCCAGCAACACAATGGGTGGCCCGGAACCCCAATCGCGTACGAACAATGCATGGCCATTCGATGTTTTGACAAATTCCTGCTCAACCATGGGTTGCTCCGTCTGGAAAATCGATAATTTCGGAAGCTATGCGCACGAGTGGAACTATCCGGGCGATCGGAACGCGCAAGGGCGATGACCTCATGCTTGAGGTGCGCCAGGCAGGCGCCTCACATAGAACCGTTGAACCGCCAAGGCGATAATCGGGCCAATCAAAGCGATATGGACGATGAGGTCGCCGACTACCGATGCGGGCGTAACCTTGAATTTGGGTGCGGCTGAAAGCGGAAGAACGATCGCATGCATGAACAGATAAATGGCCAAGCCAAAAAGGGCGCCATACGTCTTCGGTCGCATCACCAGGGCCTCTAACTTTCGACTCGCGAGAAAGTAGCTGCCTGCAGCCACGAAGAGGATGCCGAAATGGAGCATTACGCCAAGTGCTGCCGATGCCCAGCCATCACGAAATGCGTTGATGCCAAGAAGGCCGCTGGCAATTGATTGTGGAATGACGATGGCGGGAACGCCGGCGCGGCTGTTGAAAACGATGGCATAGGCGAGGTCGATGATTCCCGCAGCAATGCTGCCGGCGCCAATGAGTCGTATGGGCGACGTCCTTGGCCATCCCTGAACTTCTTTGTCCATGACCGGTGCTTCCTCTTGGATGGATGTGAGCGTTGCGTGGAAGATGTACGCTGTATTTAAAGTTTGCTCCCTGGCCAAATACGCCGACAATATGGCGATCAGGCTGGATCAGATCCAGAATTGACGAGACATCTGTACTAGATCAGTTCAAGGGTGAAAGGACATGTCCGCGGTCGACCAACCTCCGTACTTGCGCATCGTTGCGGCACTCAAGCTGCGTATGGCCAACGATGAGCTGCGGCAGGGTGACCGACTGCCGTCAATCCGGGAGCTCGCACGCGAATGGAACGTGGCATTAGCCACAGCCGCGAAGGCACTGACCGTTCTGCGTCATGAGGGGCTGGTCGTAGTGCGCGCGCGCAGTGGCACGGTAGTAGCTACAACGGCAAAACCTCTACAGCCGCAGCCGCAGCCGCAGCGCCGTCCAAGTCCGCACGTTTCTTCAGATCGTGACCTTACGCGAGAGCGCGTCATTCACACGGCTATAGAGATAGCCGACCGCGAAGGACTGAGCGCCATGTCCATGCGCGGTGTTGCGGCGCAATTGGGTGTGGCCGCCATGTCGCCGTATCGATTCGTGGATAGCAAAGAGTCTCTTATTCTCCTGATGACCGATACGGCCTACGGCGAAATACCGCCACCGCCGAAGATGGCGATGAACTGGCGAGAACAATTGACGCTCAGCGCACGCGCCCTATGGGGCCTGTACACCAAGCATCCTTGGCTGGCGCATATCAATGCACTGACCCGTCCGTTGTTGCTGCCCAATCTGATGGCGCACGCAGAGACCGTATTTGATGCGCTGGCCCCATGTCGGCTTGATCCAGCCACCGTCATGCACTTGCACGTACTGCTCTACAGCTATGTGCACGGTATTGCCATTCACCTGGAGCGCCGGACACAGGAGGAAGCAGCTACCGGTTTGTCCGACGACGCCTGGATGGCTGCACAGGCAACGTCGCTTTCGAACCTTGTTACGTCGGGCCGCTATCCTGCTTTCGCCGCCTTGATAGGTAATCTTGATCCCGGTTACGAGCTTCGCCTCGATGAACTCTTTGAGTTTGGTCTCAAGACGCTGCTGGATGGCTTTGTGGTGATGATCGGTTGAGTCCGCCGTCGGAAGCCGCCCTCCAGCTTCCCCGGGGAGGCGGTCAAATTTGCCGGTGTCCGATCATCGAAGACCGGTCGGGTGATGCATTCGCTCCGGTGCACTCAGCCGACGTGCGCTGGGGCGGCCTGATCAACGCGCCTCACTGTTATTCACGTGCAGGCGGGAGGCGCTCTTCAACGGCAGATGCCGGTCATCCAATGTCTTTCCCGCAACACGATGACCCACGTGGACACTGGACCAGAGGCTGCCTAGTGAAGGTAATCGCTGTGGTCACTCAGCAACGCCACGATGCGCGGGACGAGTCGCTTCCGGCGTTCGTGATAGTCGCGTAGTGCAGACTTCAGGGCCGGCATGTCGCGTGTCTGCCAATGCCGGTACAGCTCCGAAAGCTCTTCGAAGCCGTGCTCGATCAATCCTTGCTTGGCCCGACGTATCGGCGCCAGCCGGTCGTTGGCCTGCTTCACGGCATGGTGCAGGGACCGATGGGCTGTCGCGCGGGCGATCGCGTCGAACAGCTGCCACGTCAGCTTGACCGGATCGTCATCGGCGGACGCAAGCTCCAGCTGATCCGTCTTGCGGGCTCCCGGTGCAACGCCGATATCGCATGCCATCAGCAACAGGCGTTCCATCCAGTCGTAGAGGTCGTGCATGGCGACTTCGGTGAGCAACGGTACGTGCAGTCCGCCACGTGCCTGATCGACGACCAGCGCTTCGCCGACCAAGCGGTACAGGGCGAATCGAACCGGCGTGGCACTGGTGTGGAACTCCGCCGCGAGCGTGGCCGGATCGATCCGCTGCCCGGGTGCGTAGCGGCCTGACCGCAGGGCGCGTTTGACTTGTCCGTACACGAATACACTTTTGGAATGGATAGCATCCATAGCTGAACTCCATGTCTGCGGATAGTTTCCTTAGTTGGAGGTACAAGGATTTGGTGTCACGCATAAGGATCGGACTTATGAATTCTTGGCGTGATCGTCGCACGCACGGACCAGCGATAGATGGGCTGCTGTTGCTCAACCGCCCATTCCTTTCGAGGCTTCGAGACGTGGACGTGTCGCGCGGAATCGAAGTCCTTCAGTGTTGTTTCTGCCCATGCTTTGAGGAGCTCTTCAACGTCATTCGGGTAAGCACAGAAGTCCGCGCTCTGCATATCAGGAACTTTGGGCACGTCTTTCGCCGCCACCGTGCCTGCCGCCAGTGCCAGCATCAGCTCCACTGCAATCCAAGTCTTCATAAACGCCCTCTCCGGAGTAGAGATGCGCAATATCTTACGACTAGCTAATCTGGAAATGGGAAAAGGTGATAGAGCACCATAACGAGTCGGTCGATGAGCCTGCGTAGCAACTGCTGGGACGCTGCCTGCAGTGAAACGCTTTTTGGATCGCTAAAAATGGAGCGACTCGAGCGGCAGCACGGCCGACGCTTCGTCACCCGCCGGCACGCCAAAGATGAAACCCTCGCGTGTCTGCTCCTCTCCTTTCCATCCCGGCGCTCTTGCGCTTTATCGCTGCACATTCGCTCAGATCGTCGCGAGATCTATTTTCGGGATCGCGAGCGATGACGCCTTGGACATGAAAATCCCGGCGGACTTTGTGCTTTATAGCCTCTCTCTCGGAGCTGAGGTCAAAACGGAAATTTACAGTGGCAACAACCCACAAGACGACATCTTCAACGCACCTCAAGTCAAGCACTACAAACTGACTGACCCCATTGGAAAGTGCCTCTATGTGAAGTCGAATGGCAAGTTCGACCTGCTGCATCAGGCCAATGCCAACGCGTCCTTCGTCCACATCCATCTGACGGGCGTCAAAGCATCCGACGCCGATGACATCAACGATTTTCTTGTGAACTTCCACAGCTGCAAACCTATGGACCAAAGTATCCAGTGTGCGAACGATCGGATCTTAAAGAGCGTCACGCTCTAGCACGCATGCCTGCATGCAATCCTCTGGGAGGTGTCAAATGGTCAAGCGTCACGTGCTGCTCTGCAAGAATCTCGACGCACATGGTTCCAAAAAATTAAGCCGCACTATCTGCCATCGGCACAAATTTGCTATAAAGCAGCCTAAGGGGCGTTCACCATTCGTGTGAACGGATGTAAGGGTCGAACCGTGTTTGAGCGAAAATCGGTGCTGTCGGCATCGACGCGATGACAGCGTACGCGACTACTAAAGGGGACATCGATGGCAAAGGATTTCCACGGCGGATCGGATACGAGTGCCCCGATGTCTTGTCCTGCTCACACAGCCCTCTCATCGAATAAGTCGGCCCCTCGCTGCCGATCTAACATGCTCTCGTATGGCAGATCCATACTCTTGTGGCTAGTGCCCTTGGGCAGTGCGATAAGACGAAATAGTCGTGTCGCCGGAATGACGCATCTTCCTGGCCAAGTACTCGGCAATGAGCCAGCGAACGCTGATGACTCAATACTGAGATGGGCATGCAACAGCGAAAGTTATCTAGCCAAATTGCTAGACAAAACTTTTTATCGGCTGTTGTGGCGCATCAAGGAAAGCGACGTTCGTTTCGTTGCGCATGGCGCGAAATGGCGCGGCACATTTGGTATTGCTTTGCTGCGATCTGCAGACACCATCTATTCGGGGAGTTTCATGAAAGTACGCCCACTGGTTTGGTCGGTGTTCTTGCTTTTCATGATTTCTGCAGGAGTCCACGCGCAGACAAGTAGTGTCGAGCCCTATGAGGAATACGGCAATCACCTGCGTGCTGCCCAGGAAGTGACCCCCCTCAAATCCGATCTGTTCGGCGATCAGGTCAGTCTCTACAACGGCTCCACCGAGTTTGACGTCACGGATATCGACCTCCCGGGCAACAGCAAGCTACCGGTACAGTTGCGTCGACGTCTGGTCATCAATGATCGACGCATTGATCCGGGAAGACTCTCAGGTATGGACGACTGGGATGTCGACGTGCCGTACATCGAGGGTGCTTTTACTCAGCAGAATGGCTGGACGGTTTCGGATAGTTCCGGCAACCTCAGTACTGCGCGTTGTTCCAATCCGACGTTGCCCTACGTTTCGTACCCTGGCCTGCCCAATAGCGACGGTTACTACTCTGAACTGCTATGGGATGGCAATTTCGTCCATGTTCCGGATGGCATCGACGAAGAGATGTTGATCAATACGGAGGCAAAGTTGCCGTCGGTGGCGGACGGCCAAAACTACCCATGGGTCACCAAGAGTTATTACCGCTTCGGCTGTCTGGCCAGCACGTACGGCATGGCTGGTGAATCGTTCTACGCGCTATCGCCCAGCGGAGAGAAATATACCTTTAGCTGGACCGTGACGCGTGTCGCACCAGAGATGGGTTTTACGACCAACGATCAACGCGTACCTCCGGGTATTTCCTACCCAAGGTACCGCATATTCCTGCTTGCTACCCGGGTAGAGGATCGCTTCGGCAATTGGGTCGCCTATACATACAACAATGACCAATTGACCAGTATTACTGCCAACGACGGGCGAGAAATTGATTTGACTTGGTCGGGCAATACGGTGGCCTCCGCTAAGGCCGGCAGCCGCACTTGGACGTATGGGTATACCAACGGAGCATTGTCTTCGGTCACACGACCAGATACGTCGAAATGGACTTACACGATAGCGTCGGGATCATTGGCAACCACCAAGGTATTGCATGGTGGCCCTCCCGAACCGAGCCAGTGCCAATCTGAGCTAGACACTTTTCCAAATACGGGCGCATTCGTCTACAGCATCGGTGCTCCATCTGGCGCCCAAGTTACGTTCACTTTCCAATACCTGCGGCACTATCGTGCGGACGTGCCATATTCTTGTTTGGATGGTAATCCGGATCATTCCTATCAATCGGTCTTCGACTACTTTGATAACTTTACGCTCGTCTCAAAGCAGATTTCTGGTGCGGGCCTGACCGCGCTGAACTGGACTTATGCCTACGCCGAACAAGGCTCCTATTTCACGGCGTCTAGCCCGTACAACGGGAATGTCGAAACGTACATTCCACCGGGTTGTTGTGGCATCGCCCCTCCCTCTAAGGTAGTGACGGTTACCGAGCCGGGCGATATCGTCAAATACACTTTTGGCGACAGCTACGCCAACAATGAAGGGTGGCTGCTGCAGACAGAAACGGACTCGCTTTCCGGGCAAGTCCAGAAAGTCGTTACCAACACCTATCTGACAGAAGATCAGGTGGCGAATCAGGCCTTCCCTCCGAATGTAGGTCAATCGGTGTTAGGTAACTACAAGAACCCGATGGTCGGGCGTCTTCGCCCAGTGGTGTCGACAGTCACGGTGCAGGACGGCGATACCTACACGCACCAGAATGTGGCCTTCGATGTCTTTGCACGACCGAACCAGGTCAACAAATACAACAACGTAGCCGGCCAAGTCGCGTTGGAGGATCAGACAACCTACTACGACGACCTCATGCACTGGGTGCTTGGTCAAATCCAGCAGGTTGTCAACATGCAGACCGGCGAAACCGAGATTCAGCGCGTTTACGATCCGGCGACCGCGTTGATGAAGTCGCAGTCGCGCTTTGGCGAACCGCTTTTGAGCTATACCTACTTTCCGGCCGGCCAGCCAGCGGCTGGCCAGTTGGCCAGCTTCACCGACGGCAATAACCAGACCACGACCCTGGGCAACTACTACCGCGGCATTCCGCAGCTCATCGGTTATCCGGATAACACCAGCCAGTCGGCTACTGTGGATGATTACGGCGAGATCATCTCGGTCACCGACCAGGCCAGCCATACCACCCAATACAGCTATACCTCTTCGGGGTGGCCCTACCAGATCATCTACCCCACGGGCGATGAAGTGGCATGGTTGCCAAAGACCTTTGCCTTCGCCTACATCACCGCGGCCGAGCGCGGTATCTCAAGCGGCCACTGGCGGCGCACCGTGAGTACCGGCAATGCCACCGAGGTGACGTATTTTGATGCCATGTTGCGGCCTCTGCTCAGCGACTCTTCGATTGCCGGCACGACCGGTTCGGATATTACCAGTGCGAACAGTTACGACTGGCGCGGACTCACCACCTTTGCCTCTTATCCGATCGGCGGTGCACCCGATCTATCGGCGATCACTAGCGGCACGAGCACGACGTATGACACGTTGGGCCGCGTGAGCCAAATTCAACGAGACTCTGAGCTGGGTACGCTGACCACAACCATGTCGTACCTGTCGGGCGCCGGCAAGAAGGTCACCGACCCTAATAGCAACGTCTCAACGACCTATTACCAGGTGTTCGATGAGCCGTCGTACAACGCCCCGATCAAGGTGCAGGTAGCCGGTGCATTCAACCCCAACCTTACTACCCAAGTCATCAACCGTGATGTCTACGGCAACCCCTTGTCCATCACCCAGTCCGGTCCTTACAACGGCACCGAGACCGACAGCGTGACCAAGACGCTCACCTATGACAACTATCACCGGTTGTGTCGCACCACGGAGCCGGAAAGCGCCAATACGGTGATGGGTTATGACGGCGCCAATAACCTGCAGTGGAGCGCGGCCGGGCTGAGCATCAGCGGGATGGGCTGCGGGCAGGACCAAGTGGCCGACACGGCCAAGACCACCTTCACTTATTACCCCACCAACCGGCTCTGGACCGTCGTGCCGCCGACTGGAACGCAGAGCACGCAATACCATTACACGGCGGTGGGGGACATGGATTCAGCTATCTCCGGAACTAGTACCTGGGGCGGTACCTACAATTTCCGCGGCATGCTGACGGGCGAGAGCTTGCAAGTGGTCAGTCAGAATGCGTGGACCTTGGGATATGCCCATGATGCCTATGGGAGCGTGAGTCTCATACGTTACCCAAATGGCGAAAATGTTAGTTATGCGCCGGATGCATTGGGGCGCGCTACCCAAGTAGGAGGCTACGCTAGCGCCATCGGCTACTGGCCCAACGGTCAGGTCAAACAGTTTGTTTTCGGCAACGGTACCGCCTATGTAACCGAGCAGAACGCACGTCAACTGCTGAGCAATTTCACCTATGGCACAGCCGGTGGCACCAACCTGAGTGAGGACCTGCTCTACGATCCCGATGGCAACATCACTCACGTCAACGATCTGGCTAACGGGCCGCGTACCAAGACCTTCGGCTACGACGGTCTCAATCGCCTGATCAGCGCTGTGGCGCCCGGTCTGTGGGGTACCGAGTCGTACCAGTACGACCCGCTCAACAATTTGCGCACACGAGTGTCAGCTGGCCAGACGTTGGTTTACAACTATGACCCCACCAATCGGCTGCAATCCATCACGCAGGCAGGCAGCACCCTCGATAGCTTCGGCTACGACAACCGCGGTAACGAGATCGGCCGCAACGCTAACTCATTGGTATTTGACCAGAAGGATCAGCTGACCCTGATTCAAGGTTATGGCAGCTATCAGTACGACGCATCGGGGCGCCGAACCACCAAGACGCTGGTAGACGGGAGCTCGATATATTCGTTCTATAACCATGGTGGCCAGTTGATGTTCCAGCATCAACCTGCCGCAGCGGTGGACGTTAACTTTATCTACTTGGGATCAAAGCAGATTGCCCACGAGAGCATTCCGTTGCCTCCTGCATCAGCTCCGTTCATAACCGTGCCGTCGGCAAGCCCTAGCGGCAGCTACACCATCAACTGGAGCGTTGTACCGGCAACCACCTACTACGTCTTGCAGGAAAATCAGTACACCATCGCGCTACCCCATGGCATCGCCCTTGGCAATGGCCAGTGGACTAACGTACAAAATGGTAGTGCTACAAGCTGGAATGCAACCGGCAAGGGCGGGGGTGGCTACGGTTATCAAGTACAGGCATGCAATGCTGTGGGGTGTGGACCTTGGAGCAGCATTGGCATGATTGCCGTCGGCATTCCGGCTGCCCCGACGAATGCAAGAATCGTAAGTGGTGTTAGCTCTACGGGGGCTACCACGTATACCGCCGAATGGGATGCTGTGCCTGGAGCCAGCAAGTATGAGCTCCAGGTGCCTGGCATGATTCAACTGACATATAACGGGCCGGCTACCAGCTACCTGGTTACGACAAACATCAAGCCGGGAACCTTCAATCTGAATGCCTGCAACAGCGCAGGTTGTTCGGACTGGGTCACTGTTGCGTTGAGTGCGAACTGAGGGCACGGATATGAAGCATGCATGGAAGTTCGGATTGGGGTTGCTTCTCCTGATCTTCAATCAGGTCCCAGCCCTGGCAAACTCGGTGACCTACGTCTACACCGATCCGCAGGGCACGCCGCTGGCCGAAGCCGATGCCAATGGCAACATTACCGCGACCTACGACTACATGCCTTATGGCAGTCAGGCGCTAGGCACGCCACCGAATGGGCCAGGGTACACGGGCCATGTGAATGACCCGGAGTCCGGCTTGGTCTATATGCAGGCCCGGTACTACGACCCGAGTGTGGGACGATTTATCAGCGAAGATCAAGAGGCACCTGCCGCAGGCAATGCGTTCAATTTCAATCGATATGATTATGCAAATAATAACCCTATCTTAAATGTTGACCCGGATGGTCGTGCAGGGAAAATTGCTTATTTAGTTGAGCTGACTGCTACAGGCATGCGAAAACTGGCTGCCTTATCCAAGGAAGAGGCTGTGATCGCGAGAAGGGCGGGTAAAAATGTAGTGGCCCCGAGACGGCAGCTTGCACACGAAATTGAGAGCGCAGCTAACGATCCAACTAGAATAAAGAGGGACCCAGGTCACGATCTTGATGACGGATCGAAAGGCTTGCCTCATTATCAGTCTGAGGATGTTACGGGGCATACTTTTTGGGGAGAATTGTCGATAATTTCTGCTGCTACGGCTGACGATTTCGAGAAACTCGAGAAATATGCTGCATATATACCCGATCCAGTGCCTCGGCCTGCAACGGCTGATGATGAGGAGCGCTGGAATAATGAAAAGGCGTGGGTAAGCAGTTTATTTACTGGCAAAACTATTTCAGGAAAGCAAACGACAGCAAAGCAAACTGAGGCTCCATCATCACCTGGAAAAGTCAAGGATCAGCAGCTGCCCTATGATTCCTGGTAATTAGTCCATTACACAGACCAATACGCTAAATCGGCTCTTGGCACTATCCGCCAATATAATGTTCAGGACGCCTCCCGGAACGGGACCATGTAGGCGACCGCTGCATGAAGCTGACTGTTCGCCTCTCGACGGAGATAGTTACGCATGGCACGCTGAGACTCCACTCGGCAGCCGAGAAGATCGTCAGCACCCCGAGCCATCAAACATGCTACCCGGAAATTCAAGGTTCGAGCAGGGTCATTTTGGTAGCGCATGAATAAGCTGGCACTGATCGTTGAAGTACGCTAACGCGATGAGCTGCGAAGCATGAAAATGGCCACCTCAAGCCCCTTATGCCCTGCTAACACTCAAAATGGGCGCCAACTTGGGGAGTGCTGAAGACACCAGTCTGAGCGAATAGTTAGATAGGCTTAATCGCCGAGGTAAAATGTATAGCCTGCCACTTTGTGCTTGAACATCCCCGTAAGGGTGCCCGTAGAAGAGACACTTTCGATGACCAGTGAGGGGATTTTACCGCGATTTTCAGCGGCGTAGATACCCCCTTGACGCCATTCGTCGAGCACCATTTCTTTAGCAAGCTCTTGTGCCTCTGAACGAGTCGCAGCTTTTACAAACCGCGTCGTGAAGAACCCAATTGCAAGGGCTGTACTTCCCTCAAACGGAAAGGATATTCCTGTACCCGAAAGCATTATCTTGAAATAAGACATATTTGCCTGTTGACCAACGCTTCAGTTAATCCGTCACCGCCTCGCAGCGGCCGGCTTGGACGAATGAATGGGCGCTTCAGCGCATCAAACGGCGCCGTTGAGCCCAAAGTCGTAAACGTCTTTGTCTCTAGATTGTATTTGACACCGAAGTTCCAATTGTTGCCACCGAGTACGTCCGAGTTAAGCACGCCGCTTTGCTTTGAACGATTTATTAAGCAGCTGGCTGCCGCCAGACCCATAGCATGCTACTGCCTGATGGGCCAATGGAATAGTCGTCTTTGCCAGCATGAATGTCAGCAATAGCCTGTCGGAACAGTGGCAACCACTCGGCGCCAATGGAAAATTCTGCAGGGTCGATTGACTCGGAAAAGGCCCATTTCGACAAGACTGCCGAAAATGACATGCGAAGCTTAACCGGCGCTACTGAAGCAGCCGATCGGTTGTTTACATTAGCCAGGGCCGCTGGCGTCGGTGCAGTAATGGTAAGCGTGCGTGATACCGGGATGTCGTCCTTAGTGAATGCATCCAACAAGGCGATGAGCGAAGCGCAGCCTTCGACATTAGCAGTGAAATTCCAGCCTGGAAAATTGCGTCGATTCTCCACGTATCGCCAGAGCATTATGGAACCAGACTGCCGCCATGAGTGGGATTGAAGCTTCACAAGCTGCCTAATGCTAAATTTAAGCGGCGATGTAGCCGTCCGCCATGAACGAATATGGGATTTCCTCCTCTTACAGCCTTTAAGAACGTGATGGTATTCAGACCCATCATCAGAAGAGAAAGTCTCCACTAGCACTATAACCGTTGTCAGCCTCCAAAAAACCATCCCTTCCCGGCGAAAAACAGGGCCAGCTCACTCTGAAGACTCATGTCGCCGCCTCCTGTCGCTGGGCGGTACGTTCGTAACTACCACAGTTTCGAGCGTCGCCCAGCGACAGGAGGCGGCGACATGAGTCTTCAGGTTCATTTTGCGGCGTGGTTAGATGGCTTTCATGGCTGCATTCGGGGCCTGAGCCCCGCAACTCGTCGCAGCACAAAGGCGTAGGGAATATTTTCCGCAACACCCGCTCCACTGCAGGCCCCATCGGCTGCTACCCTGCAACCATGATCAGAGCATGGAGCGCCACGACCGCTCGTCGTCTCGGCGTGGCCTTTTTAGCTATCAGCCTGCTGGCCTTGAGTGGGTGTGCCACCGCGCCGCCCCGTAACAGCCAGAGCATCTGCCAGGTCTTCGACCAGTACCCAAGCTGGTACCGCGATGCCCAGGCGGCGCAGAAGCGTTGGGGTACTCCGGTCAATGTGCTGATGGCGTTCGTGCAGCGGGAATCCGACTTCCGCGAGAAGGCTCAACCGGCCCGGCCGCACTTCCTGTTCATCCCGCTGCCGCGCCGCTCCAGCGCCTATGGCTATGCGCAGGCGCAGGACCCGGTGTGGCAGGAGTATCTGAAAGCGAACGGCCGCTGGTTCAAGAGCCGCAAGAACATGAACAACTCGCTCGATTTCCTTGGCTGGTACACCGACCGCATCCATCGCGAGTTGGGCATCTCCAAGTGGGATCCAAGGCATCTGTACCTGGCCTACCACGAAGGCATTGGCGGTTACCGCAGCGGTCAGTGGCAGCACGACCGCCATCTGCTGCAGACCGCCGAAGCGGTCGACAATCTCGCGCGCGAGTACGGCGCCCAGTTGCAGCACTGCCGATAACGCCACAGGGGTCAGCGTGCTGCGCGGACGCGAAGCGGATGAGGCGTGGTGTTATCGACGGCGCGAACAATGCGTTCGCTGCACCCCTGGCCAATCAAAAGGTCTAAGCACAAACGCCTAGGAAGTAGGCCCTTTGCGGCCGACGCCTAGCGCTTGCGTGTTATGGAGTTGGCCCTGGCACGGCGCTAGGCTCCGCGATGTCTCGCACGTCACGTGCGCGCTGTTGAAGTTTGTCCTTCGCATCACACGATCCGCCACGCCAGCGGAACGCTGCTCGTGACGGGTCATGCACCCCTCCTGGAGAGCTGCCGTGTACGACTATTTCTTTGCTGGCAATCAATATATCCGCGTCACTCGCGACGATACGGGGCCGGGCGTCGTGGACGCCGGCTATCCGCGGACCATTTCACCGAACTGGGGCTGGGGTTCGTTCGGCGCCAACGGTATCGACGCGGCGTTGTATAGCGGCTCGAAGTGCTATTTCTTTTCGGGCAAGGACTACATACGCGTGACGCGCGGGGTGACCGGGCCGGGCACGATCGATCCGGGTTACCCGCGGCCGATCGCACCCAACTGGGGCTGGGGTACGTTTGGCACCAATGGCATCGATGCGGCGCTGTACAGCAACTCGAAGTGCTATTTCTTTTCGGGCAAGGAATACATTCGCGTGACGCGCGGCGAAACTGGCCCGGGCACAGTGGATGCCGGCTATCCGCGGCCGATCTCGGTGTGGGGTTGGGGCTCGTTCGGCGCGAATGGAATCGATGCTGCGCTGTACAGCGGGTCGCGTTGCTATTTCTTCTCCGGCGACCAGTACATCCGGGTCACGCGCGCCGACGAAGGGGCGGGCACGGTGGATGCCGGCTACCCCAAACCCATTTCGCCGAACTGGGGCTGGGGAAGTTTCGGCAGCAAGGGCATTGGCGCGGCGCTCAACAGTGGCGGCCCGTATGCGGCCATCCCGGCGCAAGGCCTGGGCAGCAATTCGAACTACTTCCTGTACAGCCCCGCCCAGTTGGTGTCGAAAGGCGCTGTCAGCAAGGAGAAGATCCGCGTGGGTCCCGGGCTTCCGGTGTTCACCTCGTGCAACCACCTGCGGGGACTCTCGGTGCACATCATCGTGGACACCGACATCACCGGCACCAACGGCTTCGGTTTCCAGATCAACGCGTACTCGGCCAGGGGCGATTACGTCGGTGCACAGCAGTACGTGGTGCTGCTCATTCCGAACAACAGTTCGCCCAGCCTGACGTGTGTGGTGTGCAACTTTCATGACAAGCAGGAGCCGTTGATCAACATTCAGCCCTGGCTGGCCAACCTGCCGACCAATACGCTGCCCGCCGGGTACCAGATCATCATCACCTTGTTGAACGACGCGGCCGACAACATCACCGGAGCGACCTATGTGGTGATCGACAACCACGGCCATACCATCGGCAACAAAACCATTTCGCTGAGCGATCAACCCGCCGAGAACCTGGCGCCCATCGTCGCCTTTCAGGTCAACTTCGTGGGTGACATCAACGGCGCCACCACCACGCTCGCCTCCGGCGCAGGCACCATGACCTACACCGCCTCCAACCTGATGTCGGTGCTGAATACCGAGCCGGCGTGCGTGGACTGGACGTTCCGCACGGTGGAGGCCGCCAACAGCATGTACAGCCTGCTGCCTGACACACCGAGCCAAAGCTTTACCCAGTCGTTCGGCTTGAGCGTGGACGGCAAGGTGATCCACCGTGTTGGTGGGGTCGAGCACAAGTTGATGGCCCGATAGTTGCGCTCAAAGGCAGCATCGACATTTCACGTGATGACATGTCGCCAGTTCCTTTTCGCTCGGTCTTGGAGTTCCTTCGCCGTATCCGCCGGCATCAGCTCCAGCGCCTGAGCAGCCGGTGAGACAAATGACGGGCAGGCGGTCACGTACTCCATGATGCCGAGGTCGGGCGGATTCCTGGCGAGATGAACAAAGCATTCGGAAATGGTGCAGCTCCACCACCGTCAACCTCGTGCCGATAGGCAGCGTGTGCCGGTGACGTGGCAGCTTCATTTATCATGGGCCCAAGTCACGGGAAGCAACCATGATCGAAGGCTCATGCCACTGCGGCGCAGTGCGATGGCAGCTCGATGGCCAGCCCGATGGGGCCACGGCCTGCAACTGTACGGTCTGCCGCCGCTACGGCGCACTCTGGGCCTACGACTACGTGGATGAAGGCATTCGCGTCACGGGACACACGCAGGCCTATGTCCGCGGCAAGGCGATCGAGTTCCACTTCTGTCCGGCATGCGGCTGCGTCGTTTGCTGGCGCGGCCTCGAGACGGATGCGGCGGGGCGTCGCCGCACCGCCGTCAACCTCCGCCTGGCCGAGCCCGACGCCGTGGCGAAGATTCCCATCGATCACTTCGACGGTTTCGACACGTACGAAGACTTGCCGCGCGATGGCCGTTGCGTTGCCGACTACTGGTTCTGATGCGTAGCCTGCCAAGCGGGCCAGCTCACTCTGACCCCTTTATTCCGTGGCCAAACGTCCCTCTCATATGGGCGGAATAGACTGGCGCCCTGTCCAGAGCTGATGGAGATCGAGATGAGTGACACCGAAAAAATGGTCTTGCGTGCACTCGAGACCTACAAATCAGCTGTGTTGGTCAAGGAAGTTGATGCATTTATGCACTTGTACGATTCCGACGTTCGGGTATTCGACACGTGGGGTGTCTGGACCTATGAGGGAGCAGCTGCATGGCGAGTTGCGATTGAGGGTTGGTTCTCCTCGCTCCAAGACGAAAAATGCCGCGTCGCATTCGACGATGTGAAGATCATCGATTCCCCAGGCTTTGCGGCGATGAGCGCCGTCGCGACCTACACTGGAATATCGGCGCAAGGTCAAGACATCCACTCCATGCAAAATCGAATCAGCTGGGTGCTCAAAACAAGCGGCGATGTCCTGCGTGTAGTGCACGAGCACACATCGGTTCCCGTTGGTTTCGAAGACTCAAAGGCAATCCTCAAGCGTGCCGGCAAGTCATGAGAGCACCGCCAGGTGCCGCCTAACCACTCGCTCGAGGCGGACGGCTACGCGGCCTTTTAACTCTGTTGTCAGATGCTCTTTGGAGGTATTGGTGCCAACCGTACGAAAAGCTCACATTGGTGACGCCAAGGCGCTCTCCGAGATGGCTGAGGCCACATTTAGGGCAACCTTTGGTGCAGTGAATACAGCCGAACACATGGAGCTTCATTGCCGAACTAGCTATAGCGAACAGATTCAAGCGGCCGAGATCACTGATCCTGGAATGGTTACCTTGGTGAGCGAGAACGAAGGCAAATTGATTGGTTATGCCCAACTGCGCTGGGGAGAGGCTCCTGACTGTG
Source organism: Rhodanobacter sp. C01 (assembly GCF_002001045.1). GTDB lineage: Bacteria > Pseudomonadota > Gammaproteobacteria > Xanthomonadales > Rhodanobacteraceae > Rhodanobacter. Next base: position 82,836 of record NZ_MUNR01000005.1, read on the forward strand.
TTTCGGCAAAAAGTTCGGGGGAGATTCAACGCCTCTACGTTGTCGAAGACTGGCATGGCAAGGGCGTCGCGCAGGAGCTCATGAAGGTTTGCATCGATCAAATCAGGCAACACGGGTCAGATGCATTGTGGCTCGGTGTCTGGGAGCGCAACCCAAAGGCCATCTCGTTCTACAAGAAGTTGGGGTTCGTGGAGGCGGGTGAGCACACATTCCCTCTTGGCGGCGATCCTCAACGAGATATCGTCATGGTCAGATCTGTGGCCCTCGAGCAGAGCACCTAACTACTCGTCCAACGCGGACGGCTTCGCCACCGCTTGACTCCAGCGGTAGGCCGCCTGGGGCAAACCAGCTTAATCGGAGATGGCAGATGATCGAACTTCCCATAAGAGATCCGTGCGACCTTTGTGTGGCAGGTCGCGAAGAAAGATGGAAGGTCATAGACGAAAGCGAACATACATTGACCGTGATCAATCCGTGGCAATTCGAAGTTGGCCAGTGCTGCGTCATCACACGCCGGCATGTCGCAACGCTGCTCGATCTTTCTGACCAGGAGTGCGGGGCCATCATGGTTTCGGCCAAGAGAGTCGCAGAGGCGCTCGTCAAGACTTATCGACCCCTCGGAATACTTACGTTCCAGAACAACGGGGTGTTTAGCGGACAGGAAACACCGCACTTCCATTTCCATGTCGTGCCTCGGCAGAAGGGAAGTGATTGGGGTATAGGCCCGCCGCAACTCGCAACATTCGATGGCGCCGGACGCAAAAGGGGTGCCTCACACGATCCAGGCGGAGACGCGCAGCGTCGAGAGCGAGTTCAAGTTTCTGCCAAGCAACTTACTGAAACCGCGAACCTAATTCGTTCGAACCTGCCGGAGTAGTGTTCCGGCTCAGGCGTTGGGCGGCGGCAGGCCTGGTGCGGGCACCAGCCGGCGGCCGCTTGACAATTCCTTCAAGCAGGCACCGCTTCGTTCCCGCAAAATAGTGTCAGAAAGAAGCTTGCCACTGTTTTGCCTTCACTAAGCCGCGAGGCTTAATTCAGGCGTTGGACCACATCTCAACGATCAGGTCGCCATGTCAAATCAACGCGTTCCCACCCTCTACGAATGGCTCGGCGGCATTGATGCACTTACTCGCCTGACCACACGGTTCTACGAGCACGTCAAGGCTGACTCTTTGTTAGGGCCGGTCTTCGCGCACATGAGCGCGGATCATCCGAGTCACGTCGCTGCTTTTCTAGCAGAAGTCCTTGGCGGCCCAGACACTTACTCCAGGCTGCACGGCGGTCATCCGCACATGATTCGGCAGCATCTCAACCGTCACCTGAGTCAGGATCAGAGGCGACGCTGGGTAGGTCTGCTGCTGGAAACAGCAGACGAGCTTGGCATGCCGGATGATCCCGAGTTCCGCTCTGCGTTGGTCGGCTATTTGGAGTGGGGTTCTCGCTTGGCAGTGATCAATTCGCAGCCGGGTGCTACGGCGGACCAGGATGCACCCATGCCAAAATGGGGTTGGGGTGAGGTCAAGGGGCCATATACGGGCTGAGCACGCATATGTGGTCCAACAATTCGTTCAAGGCGAACGGCTTTGCCGTCGCCTGACTCCCTCGTTGAATGGCAATGGAGGGTTCCTTGTGAGTCTGACTCAACACCTTGTTGCAGCTTGTACCACCCTGGTGATGCTCACCTTCGTTGTTGGCATCCGCATGTTCCACGTCCGCATCAAGGATATGCGGGCCAGACGGATTCACCCTCAATCGGTGGCGCTTTCCCTCCACAGGTCGCAACGCCTTGAAGACTCTCGGGCATCAGACAATTTCAACCACTTGTTCGAGCTTCCGGTCGTCTTCTATGTGCTCTGTCTTACGGCCATTGCGACCAACCACATACCCATCTGGCTGCCTGCATGTGCTTGGCTATTCGTTGCCTTGCGCATGGTTCACAGCGCCATTCAATGTACCTATAACAAAGTCATGCACAGGTTTCCTGTTTTCCTGGCTGGCTGCTTTCTAGTGGCTGCAATGTGGTTGGCGTATGCGATTTCGTATATTTCCGCCTGACAATTCATTCAAGGCGGATGCCTCCGGCGCCGCTTGACTCAGCCGTCAGGCGGCACAAAGAGGGCAGTACCATGCTCACAGGTTCATGCCATTGCGGAGCAGTGAAGATCCAGGTCGAACGTAAACCACGGCGCCTCACGAGCTGCAACTGTTCAATCTGCCGTCGCCACGCCGGGTTGTGGGGCTACTACGACAAGAGCAGAGTGAAGATCGTGGCCCGCAGAGGCGCGATCGAGCGTTACGTTTGGGGTGACAAGTGCCTTGCGCTCTGTAGATGCGCTACCTGTGGTTGCGTAACACACTGGCAACCCATCGGTCGCATTAGCAGCAGAATGGGCGTTAACTTCCGCAACTTTGACCCGTCCGTGGCTGAGTCAACTCGTGTTCGGAGACTGGATGGTGCCAATACATGGAGATTCCTGGACTAAGCGGCGCTCGGGTCATGCGGTAGGCGTGTGCGGCCTGAGAAGTCATTCCAGCGGACGCGCTACGCGCGCCGCTAAATTCAAGCGTTAGGTACTCAATGAGCGACTTCCCCACACTCGAAACCGAGCGATTGCTTTTGCGCGAGATCGTCGCGACCGACGCTACGGCCTTGTTTGATATTCACGGCGACACCGAGGCGATGCGCTGGTTCGGCACAGATCCGCTTACGGATCTTCAGCAGGCAGAAAGGCTCGTCGAAACCTTCGCTGCCTGGCGTCAGATGCCCAACCCCGGAACACGCTGGGGTATCCAGAGAAAGTTGGACAATCAGCTCCTGGGTTCATGCGGCCTGTTCAAATGGAACCGTGGGTGGAGGAGCTGCATCGTCGGGTACGAGCTCGCCCGATCTGCGCGTGGTGCAGGCTTCATGCTGGAGGCATTGTCCGCAGTGTTGGCGTGGGGGTTCGAGCAGATGGGGCTGAACCGTGTCGAGGCACAAATTCATCCGGACAATGCTGCGTCCCTCAAGCTCCTGCGCGCGCTGGGGTTCGTTCAGGAGGGCCACATGCGGGAGGCGGGGTTCTGGCTCGGCGAACACCACGACCTGCTGCAATTTGCGCTCCTCCGGCGTGAATATCTAACCCCTCCATCAAGCGGACCTCAAGCTGCGCTTGAGTCCGCCGCTCATGTCGAACGTTAGGCCCCATGACCGAACTCGCTGCAAAATTATCGGTCATCGAAGTCAATCCGCTGGGGTCAGAGGCGCTTGCGTTACTTCGCGAAGCAGCAGTTGAAGCCCGCAAGCTTTATCCCGAGTCCTCGTCTCCCAATGCCCCTTGGCCAACAAACGAGCCAACACCGCCGCGAGGCATCTATCTGCTCGCGCAGATAAGTGGCAGGCCCGTCGCCTGTGGCGCGTTACGCCCGTTATCAGATAACGTCGCCGAAATCCGCAGAGTATTTGTCACACGCGCAGCGCGCGGCAATGGCTTGGCCTTGGCAGTTCTCCGTGCGTTAGAGTCCCACGCAGTTCGGCTCGGCTATGACGCCATATGGCTCGAAACGGGCAATCGTCAACCTCAAGCCATAGCCCTCTACGAGAAATATGGGTTCAAGCGTATTCCGGCGTTTGGAGAGCACATCAACGATCCAACCAGCATTTGCCTCGGCAAGACCGTGCAATCGCAAAGTGGGGCTTGACGATTCGTTCAAGCGGACGGCTGCGTGTTGATCGCGGTAACACGTTGAGGATGGCGGCAGCCGCCGCGTTGCTCAGCGTTAATCCATCTATCTGCGCCAGTTGCTGTTCCAGGGTTTGGCGCAAGCGTAAGCCCTCCCGCACGCGTAACGAGTCCTGTGCTTGTTTGCTGCCCACGGCGCGTATGCATCTACCCTCAGGCGAGCTCGATGTAAGTGCTGTAGGGCACGCCATGAATCGCGGTGAACGGGGCGAAGCGCACGTCGCCCGCCTGCCACAACCCGTCGCTGCGCCGCTTCACTCCTAGCAGTTGCCCGCGGCCCAGTCTTGGCCGTTCGGCCAGGGCAAACAGCACCTGCGGTCCGCGCATCAAGGCCACCACGTCGGGGTGATGCGCGTTGATCGGAACCAGGCGCACCGTCATGGGCAACGCGAGTTCGACGCGGTCGCCATCTTTCCAGGTGCGTTCGATGACGGCGAAGCCGGATTCTGCATCCACAGGCACCGTGGTGCCGTTGATGCGGATCTGCGGCCGGCCTTCGCCCTGCAGCGACCAGCCGGGTATGCGCAGGCGCAGGCGGAAGCGCGCGCTGCGGCTGGCCTTGAGGTCCAGGTGCACGCGACCGTCATTGGCGTAGTCGCCGCTTTGCGTGAGCGCCAGCCGTGTGCCGGTGTCGTCGATCCAGTGGCCGGTGGACGGTGTATAGAGGTTCACGTACACCCCCGCGGGGTCGCGGAAGTAGATCAGCACGTGATAGTCCGCGGCCACCTGCGGCAGCGTGCCGGAGCAGCACGGCCAGCGATCCGGGAAATACGTGCGCGCGCCCTTGAAGTTGTAATCGGAGTAGTAGAACGCGTGGCCGTCGTCCTGCAGGTGCCGGGCACCGAGCACAGTGTTGAGGAAGACCTGCTCCATGCTGTCGCCGTAACGGCCGTCACGGGTAATGCGCAACAGATAGCGGGCGAGCTTCAGGTGGGCGTAGCTGCCGCATGGCGTCTCGAACCCGCGATGGGTGGTGGTCAACGTGGTGTAGAGATCGTCGCTGTCGGGCTTGCGGAAATATTCTTCCGGCCCCCAGCCGCCGGTGGCGAAGCTCTGCGCCGCAATCATCGCGAACCCGTTGCGCGCCGCATCCAGATGCATGCGGCTGCCGGTGGCCACGTAGGCTTGTGCCGCCGAGTTGAGCGCGTTGGCATAGCTGTAGGCGTGATGGTTCGGCAGCACGTTGTTGCCAGCGGCCAGTGGCGCGAAGAACATGTCGTCGAGCAGGAACCGCTGCGCCAGCGGCAGGTAGCGCTCCCCCGCCTTGCGCTGCCATGCGAGAAACAGATTCTCGCCAAGCGTGTAGCTTTCGTCCATCAGGTACCAGCCCGAGGAGCTTTCGCCGATGGACTGCCGCCAGTGCTTCTGCGGGTCGCCGCGATCGAGCGCCCGTGGCGGCAGGTGCGGCTCGGCGACGTCGGTCGTGCGTTGCAGCAGCGAAAAGGCCGATGCCGTGCCGCAGTACGAATGCGCGTCGATCAGTCCGCAGACGATCTTGTCGTAGTTGTAGGCGGGGTAGGGAAAGTTGGCGTAGAAGCGCCCCGAGATCGCCGGCCGGTAGCCCGCGAGGATGGTCTCGACCTTGGCCTTGGCTGCCGGATCGCCCGAAGCCGCGTAACCGCGGGCCAGCGCGGAAATCCACTGGCCGAAGGCATGTCCGGGCGCAAAACCGTGCCCGCCGTAAGGGTCCTTGTTGGCCGCCCTGACCTCATCGGATACTGCGTCGTACCAGCCGCCCATCTCGGGGCCCGGTGCCGCCAGTCCGGCACGCAGGCGGTAGGGCTTGAGCAGCGAATCCACGTTCATGCGCAGCATCACGCCTTGCGTATGCTCGAACTGCGCGCGCGCCAGGCCGGGTGCAAGCTGCACATCGCCATAGGCGAACTCTTCCAGCAGGTCCGTCGGTGCGCTTGCCTTCGTGGCATGTGGCGTGGCGTTTGCCGCAAGCAGAGGAAGTGCCTGACCGTACACGGCAAGCAGGGAAGCCGTCTTGAGGAATCTCCGGCGCGAAAAGCCGGTGGGTGAATGCTCGTCGGCCATGTCTGTGCGGACTCCAGGACGAGGGTGATGGGAAAGCAGCGCCAGCCACATCGAACCTGGATACCGCCACGGCTCACATTTCTGCTGAACAGCTCGACTCAGGCGAATGTCTTGCGGATCGCGTCATGCCTGCTTCGCCCCATTGTCGGCCTCGACCTGGCGCCGACCATGTGCTGAATGTCACATCAAGTGAGCCGGGCACCGTTACGCCACGGCCATCCCGCGGGCCGTGGGGCCAAGAGGGTCGCTCCCTTTTTGCACGGGTACCAGCATCGACAGCCGGGCCGTGCTTTCTTTAAGCGAGGCGCATGACTCAACGCACCCGCAGATAAGCACGCAGCGCCAGGTCGCCGGCGGCGCCGGGAGCATTCAGCAGTTGATCCAGCGTGGCCAGTTGCCGGTTGCAGTCGGCCGACCAATGGGCTTCGTCGGCCAGTTCACCGTGCGGGGTCCAGTGTTCCGCCTGATGCTGGCGCAAGGCGGCGGTCAGGCTGGCGCGCCATGCAGTGGGCGGCAACTGGACGGTGTCGCTGCCGGAGAACAGGGCGAGATAGCCGGGCCCGACGGCAGCCTTGAACGCGCCGGTCTGGTTGCCAAGGCTGATGGCGATGCCGCTGGCGTAGCGGCCGCAGGCGGACGGCGACAATCGCTGCTGCAACAACTGCAGTGTTTGTTGCTCGCTCAGCGCATAGCGGTGCACGTCCTGCGCCGAGGCATATTCGAGCTGGCGCGCGCGCGCGGTGTCGAGCGCATGCCAGAAATTGTCGTTGCGCCGTCTCGCGGCGGCACTGCGCGGATTCGGCGGCACGGCCAGATTGCCTTGCAACCAGTTCTGGTAAATCGTCGGTTGCACCACGGCGATCCGGTCGAACGCCTGCGCCAGCGCCTGGCCATGCGGGTCGTGGCGCAGTGCCTGCAGGAACTGTTCGCTTTGCCACGCATCGGCTTGCCAGCGCTGCCCGTTGGCGTCGATCGCGGTGATGATGTGATTGTCGAACAGCTCCGCGTTGTCGGGGATGTAGACGTCGTTGCCCTGTTTGGCGAACGCGAGCCGGACGAAGTCGGGGCTGGCACCGAGGGCGAGCAGCTCGTGCTTGAAGCCGTCCTGCTGCGTGGTCACGTAGTCGACCGAGCGGGCTGTCACCAGCAGCGAGCGCATCTGGTGGAAGCCGAACCACGCCTGCGGGCTAGCCCAGCGCTGGTTGGCGCCGATGAAGGCGAGCGTGCAAGCGCTGGCGCACATGCCGTCCGCCTCCACCGTGATGTTTCGATGGGCGTGCAGGAAATCGTGCAGGTCGACGCCCTCGCTGACACTGCCGCCGCGACTGGCGATGCGCAGCATGTGGATGCCGGGATGATCCGTGAAGGCCTGCTCGATCTGATCGGCGAAGCCCACGCCCATGCTGCCGGTGGCGTCGATGGCGTTGCCGTCGGGCGACACGCCGATGCGGAAGTCATTCCAGGTTCGCTGCTCCGCGGCGGCGTGCGCCATGTTGGTCAGCACCCGGACATTGGTATGCATGCCGAAACAACCGGCGATGCAGCCGACCACCACGATGATCCGTGCGACCACGCCCCAGCCGCTGCCGCTGCGTTCGGCGGCGCGCCAGAGACCAACGTACTGCCACACGTTGATCAGGAGGCAGGTCAAGACGGCGGTCACGGTGACGGCGATCGCCCAACTCATGGGGTGACGCTGCCAGTCGAGCGCGCCCAGCCCGGCAAGCAGGATGCGGGCGATGAGCGTCACCAGCATCAAGTTGACCCAGTAGCTCAGCGCCAGCGAGAGATCCCCGTGCCAGTGCGCTGCCACATAGCCACGTCGAATCGGCGTCGCTGCTCCGGCTGGCGTATATGGCAACGGCAGCGGCGGCAGTGGTGGTGGAAGAGGTGGCGGCGTCATCGACCAACCCGGAGTCGCCAGCGGAGTGCTGTCGTCAGCCTGACCGTCACCGGCATTCATCGACACAGGTTCCACGGTGCGAAGCAGGTGATCCACGGCAACATGGCGCATGCCGTAGACGGCGACGGCGCCAGCAATGACCAACAGTTCATGCGCGATGCCAGCATGCGTTCCGATGCCATGCGGCCAATCCTGCGCCGCGACGGAACACTCCCCCATGGCGTGACCGCAGCTTCTTTTTAGCAGGAGCGCGACCCGCGGCGCTAGTCGTGCCGGCATCGCGACTGCCAAAGAGGGCGGAGGCAATTAATTCGGGACCATTGTCTCCGTCCCGTTCTCGGGAGGAAAACGTGGCGCGGATAAGCGTCCCATGTGCTGCGCCACGATTCGATTGTCGCAATTTTCAAAAGGCAGCGATCACGTATGCGTACTGCTGCCGGAATAGTCCATATGCTCAAGATCCGCGATCAGCCCCGGCCCCGTCGGATGCCAGTCGAGCACCTGCCGCGTCCAGGCGCTCGACGCCAGCATGTCCATGTCGGCGAACATGCCAAGCCAGCCGAAGTGATCGGCGGCTTCCTCGCGGGTGATCGATTTCACCGGCACGTTCAGGCCGGCGCCGATGGCCTCGGCGATGTCGCGCGCCGAGATGCCTTGCTCGGCGACCGCGTGATAACGCGCACCCGGTTCGTTCCTTTCCAGCGCCAGTCGGTACAGCCGGGCCACATCGAGCACATGTGCGGCGGGCCAGCGGTTGAGCCCGTCGCCGACGTACGCGGAGACGCCCTTGGCGCGGGTCACTTCGATCAACGGGCTGATCAATCCCTGCTTGACCGTGTCATGTACCTGCGGCAGCCGCACGACCGACACATTGACGCCGGCCGCCGACATTTCCGCGCCTGCCAGTTCCGATGCGGAGCGCGGGTTCGGGTGATCGAGATTGAAGATGGATTCGAGTGCGGGCTGGCCGTGGCTGGCACTGCCCATGCCGGTTCCGGAGGTGATCAGCAACGGGCGGTTCGAGCCGATCAGGGCCGAGCCCAATGCCTTGATCGCCTGGCGATCCTTTTCGCAGTTCGCGACGAAGTTGGCGAAGTTGTGGTTGAACGCGGTGTGGATCACCGCATCGGCCTGCGCTGCACCGCTGCGCAGGCTGTCGAGGTCCTCCAATTCCCCGCGATGCACGTCCGCTCCGGCGGCTGCGAGTGCCTTGGCGCCGGCATCCGAGCGCGTCATGCCGAGCACCTGATGGCCGGCGGCGAGCAATTCCGGTACCACTTTGGAGCCGATGAAGCCGGTCGCTCCGGTGAGGAAAATGCGCATGGGGGTTTCCTGTTGTGTGGATGCGCCACCGTGCCCCAGGCGCCCATGCCTGCAAAGTAGTGACGTTATAGGGGTATGAGAACTAACAGGATGGCCATGCGTGATCCACCCGTTGCGGGGTAACTGTCATGCCTGGGCGCGTTCGCTTATCCTCAGGTATTTCAGGCAACCGGACACCCAACATGAATATGCATCGCTCATGCTTCACCGCCGCGCTGATCGTCGCAGCCGGTCTTTCCATCGCTCCCGTGTCTTCCGCCCGGGCTGCCACCGATCCCCTTGGCGGCAATGCCGTACCGGGCGTGTGCATGCTGTCGCGCGAGGCGGTTTTCGCGCAGGCCAAGGTCGGCCAGGCGGCGAGTCAGCGGCTGAACCAGCTGGCGACCCAGGCCCGCTCGCAACTGGACGCCCAGGGCAAGCCGCTGCAGGCGGAAGTGCAGAGTTTCCGGGAGAAGGCCGCATCGATGAGCGAGACGCAACGCAGCCAGCAGGGTGAAGCCCTGCAGATGCGTTCGCAGGCTTTCCAGGAGCAGGCGGACGAGCTCGATCAGCGTATCCAGCTGACCCGCGCCAAGGCCATGCAGACGATTGGCCAGGATGCGCAACCGGTCGCCGCCGATGCCTACAAGAGCCATCACTGCGGGCTGCTGTTGAACCGCGATGCGGTGCTGGGCGGCAACATGGACAACGACCTCACGGGCGAAGTGATCCAGGGCCTGGACCGCAAGGTCAGCACGATCGATTTCAACCTGGAGCCGTTGCCGAGCAAAGCCGCCGCCAAGCCGTGAGGCAGACGCGGGCGGCCGAAAACGGCGTCGGGTTCTTTCATGCTTCGTTGATGCGCAGGCTTTTGCGGAAAGCCTGACGCATCAGCGAAGCATGCATGCAAAGACAGGGCGGATCAGGTGGAGCTTGATGGTGGCGGCTCCTGCCTGACTGCCCATTACGGCCAGACGTATACTTGTTCCCGCGATTGCACCGCAGCCACGCGCGCCCGCGGTGGCCGCTGCCCTGTACCGTTCCGGGAGGTCCGCCATGAAATCTTCCCTGCTTCCGCGCCTGCTGTGCGCTGCCTGCATGACCCTCGCTTTCGTCATGGCGCAGGCAGCGACACCGCCGGACAACGTCGAGGTCCGCTACAAGGATCCGCAGCACTTCACCGAGGTCATGCGCAGTTCCGGGCCGCACCTGATCGACACCAGCGCGTATCTGAAGCCGCTCAAGGACTACATCGCCCAGCGTGCCTCGCGCATCCTCGCGCCGGGCCAACGGCTGGACATCGAGGTGACCGATGTCGCCCGTGCCGGCGAATACGAGCCTTGGCGCGGCCCCCGCTTCGACGACGTGCGCATCATCAAGGACATCTATCCGCCACGCATCGACCTGGACTTCACCTTGTACGGTGCCGACGGCAAGGTGTTGAGTGAGGGTAGCCGCAAGCTGCGCAATCCGGCTTTTCTCAACCAGATTTCCGCCAGCGATCAGGATCCGCTGCGTTACGAGAAATCGCTGATCGACGACTGGCTGCGCAAGGGCACCACCAAACTCTGACGACAGGCTGGTCGGCCGTGACAAAGGTTGCAAGGACATTTTCTTCGTATTGAATCTACGGACACGAGACCACCCACCATGAATCTGTATCGTTCCCTGCATGTCGCTATCCTGATCGCCGCGGCCGTTCTTTCTGCCGTTCCCGTGTCGTCTGCGCGCGCCGCCGATCTCCAGGGTAACCCCGTGCCTGGCGTGTGCCTGCTCTCGCGCGAGGCGGTCTTCGCACAGGCGAAGGTCGGTCAGGCCGCGAGCCAGCAACTCAGCCAACTGGCCGATCAGGCGCGCAGTCAGCTGGCCAGCGAGCGCAAGCCGCTCGACGCGGATGTCCAGAGCTTCCAGCAAAAGGAGCCATCCATGAGCGAGGCGCAGCGCAAGGAACAGGGAGCGGCCCTGCAGCAACGCATGCAGACGTTGCAGACCCAGGCCGACAATCTGAATGAACGTATCCAGCTCACCCGCGCCAAGGCCATGCAGAGTATCGGCCAGGCGGCGGAGCCGATCGTCGCTGGCAGTTATGGAAGCCATCATTGCGGACTTTTGCTCAACCGTGACTCGGTGCTCGCCGGCAACATGAGCAACGACCTGACCAGCGACGTCGTCCAGGGTCTGGATCGCAAGATCACCACCATCGCCCTCAGCCTGGAGCCGCTGCCGAGCGGCAACGGGCCACGCGTGAACGAGAAGTAATCGGCGCCGGGCCGGTACATTCGAAGCAGGGTGCAGAGTGCACTTCGCCAGCTTCATGGTTGCCAGCTGGTGACTCGGCCGCGCCCGAGAGAGGGGCGCCGTCTGCAGGCAGACATTTCTGACGACCAACCGCGATGGCGGCTGGTGCTACATTGCCCCGCCTTGCCTTGTGCGATTGAAAAGCGAGCGATGTGATGACAATCCCGGCCCTCTACCCGATCGGCACCCCCGGCACTCCGTGGGGACCGGCAGAAGTCGCAGCCTGGCTGTCACGGCAGACCCGTCAGCGCAGCTACGAAGCGGACGTGCTGAGCGTGCTCGAGACCTTGCGTACACGCTTCGAGCTGGAGCAATACGGCCGTCTCGATTACCCCTCCGGCAGCTACCCGCTGTTCGCGGTCAGGAGCCGCGACTGGCGTGACGAGCTTCCCTGCGTGCTGGTGACGGGTGGCGTGCATGGCTATGAAACCAGCGGCGTGCACGGTGCGCTGCAGTTCGTCGATCAGCATGCAGCAAGCTATGCCGGTCGCATCAACCTCATCGTGGCGCCTTGCGTGAGCCCCTGGGCCTACGAACGGATTCATCGCTGGAACGCGGATGCGATCGATCCGAACCGCTCCTTCCGCGAGAACAGCCCGGCACAGGAGTCGGCGGCGCTGATGCGCCTGATTGCGCCCTTGCGCGACCGCGTGCTGGTGCATGTCGATCTGCATGAAACCACCGACAGCGACGAGTCCGAATTTCGCCCGGCGCTGGCGGCCCGCGATGGCATGGCTTGCGAACCGGGCGAGATTCCCGATGGTTTCTATCTGGTCGACGACAGCGAACATCCGCAACCCGCATTCCAGCAGGCAGTGATCGCGGCGGTGGCGAAAGTCACCCACATCGCCCCGGCCGACAGCCATGGCGAGATCATCGGTTCACCGGTGGTCGCGCCGGGTGTCATCGAATACCCGCTCAGGCAGCTTGGCCTCTGCGCAGGCATCACCAACGCCCGCTACAAGACGACCACCGAAGTCTATCCGGACAGTCCGCGGGCAACGCCCGAGCAATGCAACGCCGCGCAGGTGGCAGCGGTTTGCGCGGCGATCGATTTCGCGCTGGCGCCCGGTGCAGGGGACTTGAGTCGGTGAGGCGAGGCGCAAGCGGGACGGTCGGCTGATGCAGCATTAGCGCGTAGCGCGGAAGGATGGCTAGCCAGGGTTGCTGCTTCCCTTGCCGCGCTGGCGCCGGGTCACTTTGTACTTGCGAGCCGGGCGAAAGCTGCAGGCGAGGCGTTTTCAAAACGATCCACCAGCAGTTTCACGAAAGCGGTCACACGGGTGCTTACATGCCTGTGCGAGGGATACAACGCCCAGACTTCGATGCGGCGGTCAGCGAGCGTGCCCCAGTCGATCAGCCGGCCGGCGTCGATATCAGCCTGCACCAGCGAGCGCGGCATGGCGGCGGCGCCCACGCCTGCGAGTACCGCATCGTGGATCATCGCCATCGACGACAGGCGCAGCACGGTATGAGTGGCGATGGTCAGCACACTGCGTGTGCGGCTGAGCTGCCAGGGCGCGTCGACCGGCGCATGGGGCAGGGTGATGGCCGGCACGGCGACATGACGCTGCCTTGCCGGTCTGGGCAGGGATGGGGCCGCCACGACGGCCAGCACGTCGCGCAGGAAGCAGCGCCCGGCCAGGTCGGTCGAGGGGTCCGGATTGGCACGGATGATCAGGTCGAAGTCGTCGTCCACCGGATCGACAAAACGATCTTCGGCGATCACTTCCAGTTGCACGCCGGGATAGGCCAGGGCGTAGTCGGCGGCGATGCGGCCCAGGCCGCGCTGACCGAACAGCACGGGCGCGCTGATGCGCAGCCGGCCGCGCGGCGTGCTGATGCCTCGCCGCAACACTTCGCCGACTTCATCGAGGTGTTCCAGCAGCGACTGTGTCTGGTCCTGCAGCTCGCGTCCTTCCCCGGTGAGACGCAACTCATGGCCGCCACGTTCGAACAGGCGTACGCCGAGCGTGTCCTCGAGCTGGCGCACCCGGCGTGAGAGCGTGGCCTTGGGACGGCCAGTAATGCGTGCGGCGCGACCGACGCCACCATGTCGTGCCACCGCGTTGAAGTCGGCCAGGGCGAGGAGGTCCATGGGTGTTCCACCAGTGAGACGAGATGTCCAGATTATGCGGCTATCGGTGACATTCATGAAACATCAGGATGGCGCCACAGAACACGTCATCCCCACCACTGAAGGAGATACCCATGAACATTCTCGTTACTGGCAGCACCGGCACGATCGGCAGCCTTGTCGTTCGCGGACTGGTCGCACAAGGTGTCGGCGTGCGTGCGTTGACGCGCGACCCGGAAAAGGTGTCGTTTCCCGAAGGCGTCACCGCCGTCAGGGGCGACATGACCGACATCCCCTCGATGCGTGCGGCGTTGAAGGATGTCGACGCGCTGTTCCTTCTCAATGCCGTGGTTGCCGATGAAGTGACCCAGGCCATCAGCACCCTGAGCCTGGCACGCGAGGCTGGCATCGAGCGCATCGTCTATCTGTCGGTGCTCAACAGCGATACCTACACCGATGTGCCGCATTTCACCGGCAAGTACACGGTGGAACGGATGATCGAGCAGTTCGACCTGCCGGTGACCGTGCTGCGCCCGTCCTATTTCATGCAGAACGACGCCATGCTCAAGGATGGATTGATGAAGCATGGCCGCTACGGCATGCCCATCGGCGATGTCGGCGTGTCGATGGTCGATGTGCGTGACATTGCGGAGATCGCCGTGGCCTCCTTGCTGCGCCGCGTCCGTGCGCCGGCGCCGCTGCCACGTGAGGTGATCGAGATCACCGGGCCGGACGCGCTGACCAGCGATGCGCTGGCGACAATCTGGTCCGGCGTGCTCGGCAAGCCGGTCACCCATGGTGGCAATGATCTCGACGCATACGAGGGTTTCATGGCGAGTGTCATGCCGTCATGGTCGGCCTACGATCTGCGTCTGATGCTCTCGCGCTTTCATGTCGATGGCATGCTGGGCAAATCCCACGCCGTCGACGTCCTCACCGGTCTGCTCGGGCATCCGCCGCGTCGCTATCGCGATTTCGCCGGCGAACTGGCGAAGACCTGGCAGGTGAGTTGATCAGTATCCAGGGGTGGCGGGCACGGTCGACGCTGGCAAGGTCTGCCACCTCTTTCCAATGCCTGGAGCCACATCCCGGCCGTTCCGCGCAAAGGTAGCACCGCGGCATTTCTGCGCCACATTCCGGGCTGGATTTGCCGGGCCGGAAATTGGCAATCTGGGAGGAGGCACGGCCCATTCATGGCGCCATTTCGGAGAGCGTGAAAGGAAGCGGCATTCCTGGCGGGTTCCCACCTGCGGGAACCCCCATGTCACTCAAGCCCGACTTTGGGCATGCTGTGCGAAAACCAGGTCATCGATGCTGCTCCGCGACGCCACTCCTGCCGACTTCCCCGCGATCCTCGCCCTCAACGAGGCTTTCGTGGCGGTGCTGAGTCCGCTGGATGCTGCGCGCCTGGCGCAACTGCACGCACAGTCGGCATTGCATCGCGTGATCGAGCATGACGGCCGGATCGAGGCGTTCCTGCTCGCCTTCCGCGAGGGCGCGGACTATGACGGAGCGAACTACCAGTGGTTTGCGCAGCGCCATGCGCGCTTCCTGTATGTGGATCGCATCGTGGTTGGCGGCACCGTGCAGGCACGCGGTGCAGGCAGCCGGCTCTACCGTGATGCCTGCGCGCTGGCGTCACGTGACGCGGTGCCGTTCATCACCTGCGAGTTCGACATCGAGCCGCCCAATACGGCGTCCCGCCGCTTCCATGCCAGGTTCGGATTCCGCGAAGTCGGCCAGCGGCAGCTCGATGGTGGCAAGGTCGTCTCCATGCAGGCGCTTGATGTCGCAACAGCATCCACCCGGACAGGGTGAATCGGCACAGGTTTGACGAACCCTGCCGGAGTTTCATCTTCATTCCTCGCCCGAGACTGTGGCGATGGGCATTGCGGCTCATGGGTCGATTTGCAGGCATACTGCGACGGCGATCGGAATGCCGAAGGGAACGCAAGCATGTCACTTACATGGACCATCCTGGGGACGATCTCCCAGCTGCTGCTGGCGTACCTCCTGTTCATGGTCGTGGTCTTTTCGGCAACCGGCATCGGCAACGATGACCCGCTCGGCAAGCTCCAGCTCAATATCCTGAATCTTTCGATGTACGTCCTGCCGGCCCTGTGTGCCGCGAGTGCGGGTATCGTGGTGTATCTGCACCGGCATGGCGGCAGCGCTGCGTCTTACTGGTGGTACGCGATGCCACTGGTCGCGACGGTGCTGTATCTGGTCTATGCCTTGATGCTGGGCAATCGCTCGTAGCGTTTTGCCGGCGGCTGACAGGAACCCGTTTCAACAGACGGTACTGGATTGCGCAATGGATCCGCACGGCCTCATTCGAGTATCAGCCAGGAGATTGATGTGAACAAGTTTGCCGTTTCGACGATCGTGGTTCCGATGCTGATCGCGTTCAGGCTTTCCGCGGCACCTGCCGCAGCCTCGCAACCCGATCCGTCGCCAGCGGCAGATGCCCTGTTCGACAAGATAGCCGCACTCGATACGGCTGTGTTCGACGCATTCAATCACTGCAGCGTGCCGGAGCAGCTTCAGCGGCACGCCAGTTATTTTGCACCCGATGTCGAGTTCTATCACGACCAGGGCGGTGTCACCTGGACGCGTCAGGCGATGATTGCCAAGACGGCGCAGAACGTGTGCGGCCATTTCCGTCGCGAGCTGGTGCCGGGCAGCCTCAAGGTCTACCCGATCAAGGATTTCGGCGCGATCGAACAGGGCGTGCACCGCTTCTGCCAGTTCAAGACGGGTGACTGCGATGGCATGGCCGACTTTGTCATCGTCTGGCGCCATCAGGGCGACCAGTGGCAGATCACCCGCGTGCTCAGCTATGGCCATCACCCAGTCCATGAATCGACGCAAGCGCCCGGAAAATAGCCGGCACGACGTGGCTCGAAACTTGTTCTTCAAGGATGATGCCGAGCGCATTCCCGGAGCCATGAGGAACCGTGGGAGTGTAACTAGTCAGGTAGCCTGCCTCCGTAGGTTCGGCTACGTTTGAAGCTCTTCATCTTCAGGCGAGGGGAGTCGTCCATGAAACACGTTCTGGCCATCCTGCTGGTGGCTGTCCTGATGCTTGGTGCAAGCCAGGTGCAGGCTGCACTGGCGGCTGACGTGACGCCGACGGTCAGTGCGACAACGACACCGGTGAGCACGGCGCACTTCGATGTGGGCGCTGCCACCGACACCTACATGGCGCAGTTGTCGCCGCAGGCGCGGGCGAATTCCGACGCGTATTTCGAGGGCGGCTACTGGCTGATCCTGTGGGATCTGCTGGTGGCCCTGGCTGTGGCGTGGCTGTTGCTCGGCACGCGGCTGTCGGCGCGCATGCGTGATTTCGCCGAACGCCTGACACGTTTGCGCTGGCTGCAGACGGCCGTCTATGCGCTGCAGTACATCGTGCTGACGACGCTGCTGACCTTGCCGTGGAACATCTACGAGGGCTTCGTCCGCGAACATCGGTACGGGCTGTCCAATCAGGACCTTGGGCAATGGCTGGGCGACCAGGCCAAGGGGCTGGTCATCGCCCTGATCCTGGGCACCGTGGCGCTGGTGATCATCTATGCGGTGATCCGCAAGGCGACCCGTACCTGGTGGCTGTGGGGGGCGGGTGTGTCGCTGGTGTTCATGACCTTTGTGGCCACCATCGCGCCGGTCTACATCGCGCCGGTGTTCAACACGTACAAGTCGCTGCCGGAAAGCCCGCTGAAGGCACAGATCCTGTCGATGGCGCGAGCCAACGGCATCCCCGCCACCGATGTCTACTGGTTCGATGCCTCGCGCCAGAGCAAGCGCATCAGTGCCAACGTGAGCGGCATGTTCGGCACCACGCGGATCAGCCTCAATGACAACCTGATGAACCGCAGCACCCCGGCGGAAATCAAGGCGGTCCTGGGCCACGAGATGGGCCACTATGTGCTCAATCACGTCTACAAGGGTCTGGTCTTTTTCGCCATCATCATCGTGCTCGGCTTCGCCTTCGTGTACTGGGGTTTCGGCCGGGCCGAACGGTACTGGGGCGCGCGCTGGAACCTTCGCGGCGCCGGCGACGTGGCTGGCTTGCCGCTGCTTGCCGCACTGTTCTCGATCTTCATGTTCTTCATGACGCCGGTGAACAACACGATCACCCGCAGCATGGAAGCGGAAGCCGATGCGTTCGGCCTGAATGCGGCGCGCCAGCCGGATGGTTTCGCGGAGGCGGCCGTGCAGCTTTCCGAATACCGCAAGATGCATCCCGGCCCGGTGGAGGAGTTCGTGTTCTTCGACCATCCCAGCGGCTGGAACCGCATCCATCGCGCGATGATCTGGAAAGCGGAGCATCTCGATGATGCGGATATCCGGGCGGCGGGCGTCGCGGTGCCGGCGTCGGCACGCTGAGCGGTTGACCAGAGTGCGCAGTGGCTCGGCCGCTGCGTCGTGCGTTCGATGAGGATATGCGTGAATGGATGATCGTCTGCCGCCTGCTTCCGTCAGTACAGCCGGCTCCGACCATGGGGACGCCGCAGGGACAGACGGCGGCAGGACTGGCCTGATGCGCATGTATGCCTGGCTGGGCGTGCTCATGTTGCTGATTTTTTCGTGGTGTGTTTCGGCCGACTGCTATTTCAGCGCCGCTACCTATCGGGTGGCGGCGTGGTCCATGGCGGTCTTCGCGATGCTCGGGATGCTGCTGTTCGCACGCTTCCTGCGCCGGAATCACTACACCCTGCAAATGCGGGCGGGACCGCGCAGGCTCACGACGATGGAAATCCCCTTTCATGTCGTGATGATGGGCTGCCTTGTCGGCTGGATGTGCTGGCTTGGCTTCTACGCACTGCTCGGCTTGCTGGTTTTCGCAAGCTCCCGCACCCCTTCGTCCATGCTGACGCAGCTGGAGGTCTCCCATACCGGTGGTCGTTGCGGAACCAGCTACGCGTTCTACGACCCTTTCCTTCAGCGCAGGGTGGGCGACTGCGGCTTGCCCTACTGGGGTGCGCGATCCGGCGACAATGTCAGTGTCACGCTGGAACGCGGGCCGCTGGGCATGCATCTTGATCGTGTGAAGCGGCAGCCGTAGAGGGCAAGGTTTGTCCCTGCTGCGTTTGCCTGCTTGCCGCCTTCAATCCAGACCTCCCAGGTGGCCTTTCACGGTGTTTGCGTGACCGGGCTGCCGGCGAATGTCAGCGTCTGGCCATCGTCGGCCGTCAAGGTGAGCAGCGGCATGTTGCCCTTGCCCGACAGAATCAGGGTCGGCGTGCTGCGCAGCACGGCTGTGATGGTGGACTCGCGTTGCATCAGGGTTTGGTCATGGCAGGCCATCATGGTATGCATCATCTGTGCGACCTGGAGATGATCCTCGACGATGAGGTAGCTGCCGCCGATGCCGTTGCAGGCGTTGCGCACCCTGACCCTGCCATCGGCGAAATCGAGCTGCAGCGGCCTGTCCGGCAGCCCGAACAGGGCATCGAGACGCTTGCCGCTGTTGTCGACGGCATCGTGCAATTGCCAGTGATAACGCGTGAGCATCTCCGGCAAGGTCGATGCGTGCGAGCTGTCGGGGACGGGTGGGGCTGCATGCGCGGGAGACGCCGACAGCATCGCGCAGGCGACGAGGACGAGCGACAGCAGCGGGAAGATTTTCATGGTGTGACCTCCTTGCAACTGATTCAAGCAGCTCGGGCGTGAACAGGATTTGACGGACATGGCGAACAACGGGCACAAAAAAGCCGCGCCGGGCTTGCGCCTGACGCGGCAAGAGGTTTGAACCGACCACTGCCGGGAAGTCGGGAGCCGTCGTCGGAGGGTTCCGTCGGGGCGAAGCAAAAATAGCGGGGACTTGTCTCAGCGGTTGAGAAGAGGGCATCTGCATCATCGACCGATCAGATGATCGCCGTATGACAGGCCGATACCCCCGGAAGATCAGGGGTGTCTGGGCTGCCGAGCGGCGCATTTTCAGGTGTGCCGGCGTATTACTCTCGCGTCCTTTGCCCAGCGGAGAGGGGGCGATTCGGCGGTGATGCTGCGATGCTCAGCGGCCTGGAGTGGAGCGTGGCCGGCGTGGCCCCGGCGCAGAGTGACGACCCTGCGCTGCGTCGATGCCGTCGATCCACCCGGCGCGCGATCCCGGGAATGCGTCGGCGTAGGGCACATACGGCTTGATGTCGAGGATCGGCGTGCCGTCGAGCAGGTCCATGCCGCGCACGCGCAGGGCATGATCTTCGACGGCGACCAGTTCGACGGCGGACAGGCCGATCGCGTTCGGCCGGTGTGGCGAACGGGTGGCCAGTACGCTGCGCTTGCCGCCACCACGCGGAGGTCGTACCTCGGCCTTCCAGCCTTCGCTGCGATGGAACACGAACACCAGCCAGATGCGCTCAAAGCCGGCAAGATCGCGGAACGCCACCGCCGGAAAATCAGCCGCAAACTCGATGATCGCCTCGGCCGCTGCACCGGTTTCGGTGCCTTCCACCACGGTGGGCTGGTGCGGCGCGTCGATGCGCCGCGCATACGGCGAACGCACGTGGGCGATCGGCTGGCAGGAGAACGTGGGGGTATCGTGCATGGTGGTCACGCGAGGCGGGATGGCGGCATTATCCATCTTCGTACTTCGTTCCACGGCTTTATCCACCTAATTACTGTCGAGGGCGCCATGAAATACCTGGTCATGATCTATTGCGACGACACCCTGCTGGACGCGTTGCCGGAGGGCGAGTTCGACACGATGATGCATGGCTGCTTCATGCATGCAGACGTACTGCAGCAGCAAGGCCATCTGCACGATTCGCAGCAGCTGGAGGCGCCGGCCACGGCGAAGACACTTCGAGTGCGCAACAACCGCGTCAGCGTGGTCGACGGGCCATTCGCCGAGACCAAGGAATACCTGGGCGGTTTCAACCTGATCGAAGCTGACAGCATGGACGAGGCGGTGCGGATTGCTGCGGAGTTTCCGTGGTCGCGCACCGGCGCGATCGAGATTCGCCCGGTGCGCGACATGGCGGTAGTACGGCGCCGGGTGGGTGCGTGATGACGGATGCTTCCCCCGCGGTGGCGGACACGTCACCATGCGGCTCCTGCCCGACCGTGATCCACCCATGAATCCATCCGACGACGATTATGATGCCGAGCGCGAATTCGACGATGTCGATGAGGACTCGGTCGAGGCAAAGGTCTGGCAGCTGCTGCTGCTGATCAATCCCGGCGACGAGGAAACGGCGCTGCTGCAGTTCAATGACTATCGCGAGGCGATGGCCGACGTCGATGCCGACGAGGTCGAACCGATCGAAGTGATCGGCCGGGTGATCGACTGGCGTTCCGGCTTCATCGTGGGCACGCATGACCTGCGCTCGTTGGTGCAGGCGATCGACGAGCTGTCCTCGCGCTGGAATTTGTCGGTGGACTGGAACGGCGATCCGGACGATGACGAGTTCTTCGATGACCTGGATGCGGCCGAACTGTTCTCGATCGCCTACGACCGCCTGGCCGAGTTCGGCTATACGCTGTGGGCGTGGGAAACCGACAGCGACACCTATGCCGGCTGGATGACGCTGACCCGTGACGGCGAGCCGCTGCGCGAGCTGGCCACGGCGCTGGGCATCAACCTGCGGCTGGGCAGCGAAGTGAGCTGAGGCGCACGGCACCGTGCTGCCGTGAGGTTAGTATCCCGTTCTTGTCCATTTCCGGGAGCATCATCGATGCGTCGCTTTTCGCGCTGGTGCCGGCATTGGCGTGGCATGACCCTGCTGGCCGTGCTGGTGCTGCTTGCCGCCTGCGCGCAGGTGCCTGCCCGCAATCCGCTGGCGACTTGGGTGCCGTCGTCGAATCACGACGAGCGTCGGGCCCAGCTGATCGTGCTGCATTTCACCGAGCAGTCATCGGTGCAGAAGAGCCTGGATACGCTGCGCAGCGGCAACAGCGAAGGCCCGGTCAGCTCGCACTATCTGATCGGCCAGGACGGGCACATCTATCAGCTGGTCGCCGATGCGCAGCGCGCATGGCATGCGGGGGCGGGACGTTGGGGCACGATTACCGATGTGAACTCCGCTTCCATCGGCATCGAACTGGACAATGACGGCCACTCGCCTTTTGCGCCGGCACAAATCGACAGCCTGTTGCGCCTGCTGGCTGACCTCACCGACCGCCTGCGCATCCCGCGCACGCAGATCGTCGGTCACGAGGATTTTGCGCCCACGCGCAGAAACGATCCCGGTCCGCTGTTTCCGTGGAAGCAACTGGCCGATGCCGGCTTCGGACTGTGGCCACAGGGCACCTTGATCGATCCTCCTGCCGGCTTCGATCCCTGGATGGCGCTGGGGGAGGTCGGCTATCCGCTGGATGACCGCAACGCCGCCGTGCATGCGTTCCATCATCATTACCGCGGCATCGAGGGTGACACGCTCGATGCACAGGACTTGCGCATCCTGTATGCGCTGACCCGCCAGATTGAACGGGCCGATGGTTGATTGCCGCCGCTGGATGGCAGTCACGCGTTAAAATCATCAGCTCTGCGACAAGGCCTCCAGCATGCTCCAGCTTATCGGTTTCGACGGTGACGACACGTTGTGGCACAGCGAGGGTTATTACCAGCATGCGAATGCGGAGTTCGCGCTGGTCGTCGGGCGCTATGTGGATCTGGGCGACCGGCAGGTGCACGACAGAATGCTGGCGACCGAGCAACGCAATCTCAAACTGTTCGGCTACGGCGCGAAGGGCATGGCGTTGTCGATGGTGGAGACCGCGATCACGGTCACGGCCGGCCGCATCACGGCGGCCGATATCCATCGGCTGATCGAGGTGGGCAAGGACGTGTTGCAGCATCCGGTGGAATTGCTGCCCGGCATCCGCGAGGCGGTCGAGGCGGTGGCGCAGCATCACGCGGTGGTGTTGATCACGAAAGGCGACTTGTTCCATCAGGAAAAGAAGGTCGCGCAATCAGGTCTGGCCGAGTTGTTCCGCCGCATCGAGATCGTCTCGGAGAAGAACGCCGATACCTACCGGCGTGTGCTGGCCGAGTTCAAGCTGCAGCCGGCACAGTTCGCGATGGTCGGAAATTCGCTGCGCTCGGATATCGAACCGGTGGTGCGCCTGGGTGGTTGGGGCGTGCACCTGCCGTATCACGTGACCTGGGCGCATGAGCTGGAGCACGATCTCGGCACCGGCCATCCGCATGTGATCACGGCGGATACGCCATCGGCGATTCCGGAAGCAGTGGCACAGTTGCGCGAAAGGGCGGCTTGAATCGCGCACTGCGCGTGAGCATGGTTGCCATCACCCATTTCCATTGATTCGGAGCGCCACGCCATGCATGCCTTGTTGTTTGAAAAGTTCGGTGGTCCCGACGTGCTGCACTGGGGCGAGCGGCCCGAGCCGGTTCTCGCGTCCGGTCAGGCGCTGGTGCGGATGAAGAGTGTCGGATTGAACTTCGCCGACGTGTACCGGCGCAACGGCAACTATCACCTGAGCGGCACCGCGCCATGGATCCTCGGTTACGAGGGCGCTGGGGTGATCGAGACCGAGGCGGCGGGCGATACGCAGTTTCCGGTCGGTACGCGGGTCGGCTTTGCCGACATGCCGCATGCGAATGCCGAGCTGGTGGCGGTGGATCTGGACAAGCTGATTCCGTTGCCGGACGACATCACCTTCGACACCGCGGCAGCAACCCTGTTGCAAGGGCTGACCGCGCA
This sequence comes from Rhodanobacter sp. C01, assembly GCF_002001045.1. Classification (GTDB taxonomy): domain Bacteria; phylum Pseudomonadota; class Gammaproteobacteria; order Xanthomonadales; family Rhodanobacteraceae; genus Rhodanobacter. The sequence continues at coordinate 105,846 of NZ_MUNR01000005.1, forward strand.
GTATCTGGTGACCGACAGCTACAAGGTGCGCCGAGGCGACGTGGCGGTGGTGCATGCGGCGGCCGGTGGCGTGGGCCAACTGCTGGTGCAGATGCTGAAGGCGCTGGGTGCGAGCGTACTGGGCGTGGCGTCCAGCGCCACGAAACGCGCTGCGGTGCTGGCGGCCGGCGCGGCCGCTGCGTGCGGTTACGACGAGCTGCTGGCGCAGACGAAGCAACTAAGCGCGGGTCGCGGCGCCGATGTGGTCTACGACTCGGTCGGCCGCACGTTGGGCGACAGCCTCGCCGCCGCGCGCATCGGCGGTACGGTGGTGTTCTACGGGATGGCGGCCGGTGATCCCGATCCGGTCGACCCGCGCCTGTTGATGGATCGCTCGCTGACGCTGACCGGTGGTGATCTGTGGAACGTGCTGACCAGTGCGTCGATCCGGCGCGAACGGGCGGCGGCGTTGTTCGCGCAGATCCGCGCCGGCCAGCTGCAGCCGAACCTCGCCGCTCGCTTTGCGCTTAGCGATGGCGCGAAGGCGCACGCGTACCTGGAAAGCCGCGAGGCGATCGGCAAGGTGCTGCTGACGCTGTGATTGACGCGGCCGGCGCATGCCGGGCCCACGATCACTCCGGCGCGTTGGCCGGCTTGTCGTCATCGAAGCCGGTGTAATCCTCGGGGAAGATCGGCGTGCCGTCATCTTCCAGTCCCAGCATGTCGGCCAGTGCCTTGGCAGCGGCGGTCTCGGCGATCGTCTTGTCGCGGAAGCTGCGGTTCTCGCAGATCGCGAAATACATCGGGAAGCCGCTCTTGCGCGGGGTCACCGCGAGGTAGGCGGTATAGCGCGAACCCTCGAGCGTGGCGCCGGAGCGGGCAAGATAATTGTCGAACTCGCGCTCGGCCATCGGTGGTCATCCGCTAGGGGGAAGGCACAGTGTATCGCCTGGCAGGCGTGACGCAGCATCAGCCGGGTGGGGTTTCGTCCGCATCAAGCGGCAGCACTTCGTGAAAAACGCTGTAGTCGATGATGTTGATGCCGGCATCGTCGACGTGAACGAGATCGGTATAACGATGATTCCAGCGCAGGTCCTTATGACTCCAGCGCTGGCGCGCGAGCATGGATTGCGAGGTGGTCTCGTCGATGCCCTCCAGGCTCAGCAGGAAGGCCGATTGGCTGCCTTCCAGGGTCTCCGGAGTTTCGCCGTGGAGCGGGCTGCTCTCGTCGATCACATGCATCAGGCTCCAGCTCAGCATGAAGATCGGATGGCGATCGCGCACCAGTTTCAGGTCGTAGATCTTGCGCAGCTTGAAACCCTCCGGCGAGGTTTCCAGGCGCAGCAAATGCAATTGGGCAGAGGCTTCGGCGATGATGTTCTGCCGGGTGTTGGCAGCGCGGACCATCAAGGTCTGTTTGCCGTCGATCATGCGCACGATCGGATGGTCGGTGAAGATGATTTTCGCGCGAGGGCGCGAAAAGCGCGAAAAGATCAGTCCGGTGACCACGGCGATGCACGCCATGCCGGTGAAGATTTCCACCGTGGCCACGATATGCGCGTAGACGGTTTGCGGATGCATGTCGCCGTAGCCGACCGTGGCCAGGGTCTCCACGCTGAAGAAGAATGCGCCGGCGAACCCATGCGGATACTGGTTCGCGATGGGTTGCGTGCCGAGCTGGTAGATCCCGGCGAAGAAGGTGTTGAGCAGCAGGAAGGCCGCAGCAGCCAGGCCGAAGAACACCGGCCAGCTCACGGTGAGCGCGCGATGGTAGATGTCATCCCAGACGCGTCGCGACAGGCCCTGGCTGACGAACGGTCGCCCGGCGATGTCGATGATCCGTGGTTGATTCAGGAAGTGCAGCATCTGCCTGGAGTTTTTCGCATGGATGGATGCCGCCCGGGTTGGGCGGCGGCGCGGATCGATTGTAGCGCGCACGGCGCCGTCATCCGGGGCCGTCGGTCTGTGGCAAGCTGCGTTACCCCTGTTCCGGTAATGCACCCATGCTTGCGCCCTTCGATATCGCCTGTCCGTATTGCGGCGAAACCATCGAGATCCTGGTCGATGCCTCGGCGGGCGATCAGCTTTACATCGAGGACTGCCAGGTCTGCTGCCGGCCGATCACCCTGAGCATCCGGATCGATGCGGATGGCGAGGCGCAGTTGAGTGCGACATCCGAGAATGATGCCTGATGGAAGCGGCGGCATTCATGCGATGGCCCTGTCCGGTGCTGCGGCGATGACCCGCAATGCCCTGCCTGTGCCGCGCATCGTGCTGGATACCAACGTATGCCTGGATCTGTTCGTGTTCCGCGACCCGCTGTGTTCGCACCTGCTGGCGGCGCTGGAACGCGGCGCGGTGCAGGCGGTGACGCGTGACGATTGCCGCGAGGAATGGCAGCGGGTGCTGCACTACCCTCAATTGCCTATCGATGACCAGCAACGGCCAGCCTTCAACGCGGCTTTCGATGCACTGATCCAGCTGCTGCCGCCCGAGGCGGCAACGGCGGGCGAGGATACTGTGTTGCCACGTTGCGGCGATCCGGATGACCAGAAGTTTCTGGAGCTGGCGCTGGCCTCGGGAGCCTGCTGGCTGCTCAGCAAGGACAGGGAGCTGCTGAAGCTGGACCAGCGCACCCGCAGCGCCGGGCTGTTCGCGATCCGGTTGCCGCAGCTGTGGTCGATTGCCGACGTGCGCCTGCACGCAGTACCGAAGTTGGGATGAGCAGCGGTTTCAGGCGCGCCGCAATTCACTTGCCGCAGCGATCGCGATGCCCTGCGTCAGCAGGGTGGCGCGGGTGGTCGCGTCCGTGTCCGGCGTCACCGGGCGGCTGAGATCCCACAGCAGGCTGGCGCGGAAGCCGAGTTCCAGTGCGTCCTGCGCCGTCCACAGGACGCAGACATCGCGTGCCAGGCCACACACGAATACCTCCTCGACATCGCGTTCGCGCAGCCACCCAGCCAGGCCGGTAGGTGGCCGTTGGCCGGCCGGACCATGGTTCTCTCGGAAGCCGCTGTAGGAATCCACACCGGGGTCGCTGCCTTTGCGGATCACTGCGTCGAGGGCCGACCAGTCGATCGCCGGATGCAGTTCGGCGCCGCGCGTACCCTGCACGCAGTGATCCGGCCACAGCATCTGCAGCTGGCCGTACAGATCGATCTGTTCGAACGGTGAACGGCCTGGATGCGAGCTGGCGAACGAGACATGTCCGCGCGGGTGCCAGTCCTGGGTGGCCACGACATGGCGGAACACACGCGAGCGCAGCATTTCGCCGATGCCCGGCACGATCGCATCGCCTTGGTGGCAGGCCAGTGCGCCGCCGGGCATGAAATCGGGCTGCACGTCGACAACGATCAGGGCGGCGTGGGGCGAAACGGGATGGCTCATGCCGGGAGTTCAGCGCGAAGATGATGCCAGAGTCTAGCGCGCCCCTGTCGTCGGCTGCTGGACGCGCTACTGCAGGCATAATGCATGGCAATCACAGAGGGAAACCACAGAGCCATGCATTACAACCAGGACTGGATGGGCTACGGCTTCATCGGTGGCATCGAGGCCGGTGCGATCTCCGCATTGGCAGGGTTGTTGCTGTTCGTCGTGTTCCACTGGGTCGGGCGTCGCCATGGCTGGAGTTACGCCCCGCAGATCGGCTGGTCGTTCCTGCTGGCCACGATAGTCACGGCCGGTGGCGACCTCTCGGACCTGATCTATTTCAACTACGCGCCACTGCAGTCGCTGCCACTGCTCAAGGCGAAGCTGGCGCTGGTGCACGATCCGGACAACATCGGCCTGCGCGTGATGTCCGAATTGATTGGCGTGGGGCTGGGCATCTATGCGGGCTGGGTGCTGTGCAGCCGCAACGGGCGCTCCGCCAATCGCGATAAATAGGCAGGGCGAAAATCATCGCAGGCTTGGCTGGCATAGCCTCAGCGCCGCGCGCGTGCCTGCGCTAGCCGATGCGAGAACATCCACGGCCACAGTTCGCTTGTGGCATAAGCCATCGGCCAGGAGCCGTGCCCCACACCGGGGAACTCGGTGTAACGGACATCATCCCCAAGCGCCTGCAGCGCCGCGTGCATGCGGTGTGATTCTGCCGGGGGCACCACGTCGTCGATGGCGCCGTTGAAGATCCATACCGGCAGCTTGCCGATGTGGGCGGCGACCCAGGCATACGGGTCGCTGACGTTGGCTGGGATGCCTTCGATGTGCAACGGGTCACCGTCGTCGGGATGGCCGATGCCGCCGCAGATGATCGCGGCGGCGGCGAACATGCCGGGGTGGTCCAGCGCGATCTGCCATGCGCCGTAGCCACCCATCGACAGGCCGGTGAGGTAAAGCCGCTCACGATCGCCGTGGTAAGCCTTGATGCTGTCGTCCAGCGCCTTGAGTGCCATCTGTTCGGTATCGCCATTCCAGCCGCTGGCATCGGGTGCCTGCGGGATCACGACCACGGCGCGGAAATCCTTGCCCTGCTGCTTGAGCCATGGCGGCAGGCCCTGGCTGAGCTGGCTGCGGTTGTCGTTGCCGCTTTCACCGCTGCCATGCAGGAACAGCACCACCGGCCAGGTCTGTTTGGTCGTCCAGCCATCCGGCACGAACACCTGGTAGCGGTAGGTCTTGCCATGCAGGTCGAGCGAGCGCTCGACGAACGGCGCCGATGCAGTGGCATGGCAGACCGCACTGGCGATCATCAGGCAGAGCAGCAGGATCAGGCGACGCATGTTGGGGTTCCTTGGCAGGTGTTTCAGTTCATCATGCTTCGCTTCGCGATGACGCGCTCGGCATGCCGGGTGCCGCCAGTTACAGTAGCGGATCAAACAACCGTGCCACGTGCATCGCCACCCGGCGCAGGTACGGTGCATCCAGGTATTCGCGTTCGTCGATGGCACGGGCACGGCTGAAGTCGGTACTCAGCATGGTTTCCACTTCGCCGGCAAACGCACGATCGACGACCAGCGCACTGACCTCGAAATTGAGCCGGAAGGATCGACTGTCAAGGTTCATGCTGCCGATCGCCGCGCTGTCGTGATCGATCAGCAATGCTTTCTGGTGCAGGAAACCGGGCTGGTAGCGAAACATGCGGATGCCGGTGCGCACGGCGTGGTAGGCGTGCAGGGTGGACGCGAGGAACACGGTCCGGTGATCCGGACGGGCCGGAATCAGCACGCGCACGTCGACCCCGCGCAGCACCGCCAGTTGCAGCGCTGCGCGTACCGAATGGTCCGGCACGAAGTACGGCGTGCTCAGCCACAGCCGTTCGCGCGCGGCATTGATTGCCGTGGTGAAGAACAACGAGCCGGTTTCCAGCTCGTCGGCCGGTCCGCTGGCCACCACCAGTGCGCTGGCGTCGCCATGACCAGGCAGCGGCGGCAGCATCGGTGGCAGGCTGCCGGTGATCCACCGCCAGTCCTCGGCAAAGTGTCGCTGCAGCTCGGCCACCGCCGGTCCGCGCAATTCCAGCTGGGTGTCCCGCCATGGGGCCAGTGGCGGTTTCAGGCCCAGATATTCATCGCCCACGTTGAGGCCGCCGACAAAGGCGCAGGTGCCGTCGACCACCACGATCTTGCGGTGGTTGCGGAAGTTCAGCTGGAAACGGTTTCGCCAGCGGTGGGTGGCGAACGGGTGGATAGCCACGCCGCCAGCGCGCAGGGTATCGACGTAGTGCTGCGGCAGGTCATGGCTGCCGACGCCGTCGTACAGCACGCATACGCGCACGCCGGCGGCAGCGCGTTGCAGCAGCACTTGCTGCAGGCGCCGGCCGAGGCCGTCGTCGTGGATGATGAAGAACTGCACCAGCAGGCAGCTTTCGGCCCCAGCCATCGCCGAAAGCATGGTATCGAATGCCGCGTCGCCATCGATCAGCAGGCGCAGTTGGTGACCACCACGAAACGGTTGTCCCTGCAGGGCGCTGACCGCGGCGAAACGGGTACAACCCGGGTCGATGGCGGCATGTCCGTCGGTGCTGGCCGGCGACAGTGGCGCCGGTCGCCGCCTGCGCCCTGTGCGATAGCCCAGGAAGCGGCTGGAGCCGAGGTACAGGTAAGGCAGCAGGGTGAGATACGGCAGCAACAAGAGGCCGAGTGCCCAGCCGATCGCACCCTGCGGGGTGCGTGTGTACATCACGGCATGCATGGCCGCGAAAACCCCCAGCAGGTGCAGCAGCAGGATCCCGGCGGTGAGCATGCTGAGGGTCATGGCAGGCTGTGCAGGTTGGCTAGTCGCCCAGCAAGCGATCGGCGAGGTTGCGGGCCTGCTGGCGGATCTCCGGCATGGCAGTGGACTCCCACAGCGTACCGCGCAACAGGCTGCCGATGGCAAACAGGTTCGGCCAGCTGCTGTCTCCATGGCGCAAGTGGCCCGTGGCATCGGCTTGTGCGCCGAGACCCAGCGGATCTGCCGTGATGTGCGCGTTGGTCTGCAGCTGCTGCACCAATCGATGCCGGGTACGGCGCACATCGGTGTCCAGGCCGACGGTCTGAATCACCAGGTCGGCACCTAGCGTGCGCGTCTCGCCCGCGTGCACCAGGGTCAGCTGCAAGGCCTCGTTGACCAGCTCTACCGATTGCACGCGGCCGCATTGACGCTGCAGCTGGCCGGATCGTTCCAGCGCCGTGATCGAATCGAGTACCTGTGGCGGCATGCGGTGCCTGACGCGTTCCCAGGCCCAGCGGGCATGGCGCAAGAAGCGCGCGCGCTGTTCCAGCGGCAGTTCCTGCCACAGGCTGGTGGTATGCGGCCGCAGGCTGTCGATGACCGGGCGCCAGTCCGTCTCCTGCGAGCAGGCTTCGCGCAGCAGGTGCAGCCAGCGGTGAATCTCCGGCGCGTCATGCATCGAGGCGATCAGTTCGGCGCTGTCATCGGCGGGCGCGGCGGCCTTGTGCAAATGCGCCTCGGGCAGGAGCCCGTGGCGGGAAACTGCGACGAATTCGGTCTGCGGCCATTGCGCAGCGAGCTCCAGCAACACATCGACCGCGGTCAGTCCGAGGCCGATCACCGCTACCTTGCGCGGTGGCGGATGCAGGTCGGCAGCACCGGCCAGCAGTTGCCACGGATCCATCACATAACGAGCGCTTTCGATGGCCGCAGAGCTCACACCGGGCAGCGGCTGCGGCGGCAAGGCGCCGAGTGCCAGCACGGCGGCATCGGCGCGATGACTTTCCTCGCCATGGATCAGGGTGACGCCGTCGTTCTCGGGTACCAGGGCATCGATCGCGAACGGAATGACGTTGACATCGTGCCCGTGGGCCTTGCCGTGTTCCAACGCACGAGCCACCTCCGCCTCCAGATAGTCGCCATAGCGTCGGCGCGGCAGGAAATCGGTACCGGCAATGGCCGGATCGTCGCGCTGCACGAAGTCCAGGAAGCCACGCGGCTTGCCGGTAAACATGCTCATCGATGCCGCGCGCACGTTCAGCAGGTGGCGGTCCGAGGTGGTGCCATAGGCCACGCCGCGCGCAGGTGCGGCAGCAGCCCCGGTATACCAGTCAAGATGCAGCGGCTGCGCCGGCTGACGCTCCAGCAGTTCGCCGAGCAAAGTAGCTGCCGCGGCACCGCCGCCGATGATGGCGACCCGTCGAAACATGGAATTCCCTGTGTGTGGTGTCGTACGGTCAGCCGCGCAGGCGGCCGGCAATGCTGCTGCGCTGCGGCTGCGCGATCCAGTTGCCGGATGGACCGGTCTGCTCGTAGGCGAAGAATTGCGCAAGATCACCACCGTACACATGCAGCGTAAGCGCGGTGTCGTGCTGTGACAGGTTGCGGCAGCGGTGGACGTGGGTGTCACTCCCCTCGAACCAGGTGCCGTCGCCCGGGCCGAGCCAGTCGCGGCCCAGCATGCGCAGATCGCCTGAGGCTGGATCGCGCGAGTAGGACTGCACTTCCAGCGCTCCGGCAAGGGCCACTTCCAGACCCCACAGGCCGGCATGGTCGTGTACCGGGGTGAGATGATTCGGTGGCCACGCCATCACCAGCACGCTGAGCGCCGGTTTGCTGCGCTCGGCCAGCAACCAGCGTTCAAAGCCGCGCTGGCGCGCCCGCAAAGGAGCCAGGCGGTTGGCCAGTACTGCGGCATTCTGATGCACCACGCGGCCGAGCTCGCGCGCCATTAAGGCCAGATCCGGTTGCTCGTTGCTGCCGTACTCGAGCGCGATGTTGCGCAGGGTTTTCAGGGTGCGGCTGTGCTTGCCCATGCATGAAACTCGACAGGGTGTGGCGATCAGTGGAGCATGGCTATCGTTAAAGACGTGTAAGCCGGCGACGGCTTCATGCCATGACTTTTGCACCATGCATCAGGCACGCGAAGTGTCCATGCTGGACCCGTGCCGGTGGCCTGACCCACTTTCATGGTGGTGGTTCAGGCGACCGTGCAACAACCGGCGGTGTGGCGTGACAGGAACACCGCCATGCGGGTTCGGGTTTGTGGTTGCCGTGGAAGGGCCCGGTCGGGCATGCGTTGCCGGCCGGGCCTTCCACTTTGCGCCTATTGCCCCTGCAGGGCGAAGCTCACCGGGACCCGGGCCCAAGCACGAACGGCCTGCCCGTTCACTATCGCCGGATGGAAACGCCAGCTGGCCAATACCTGCTCTCGCGCACTGCGATCAAGCAGGGCATAGCCGCTGCCGTGTTCCACCTGCACATCCACCGGTTTGCCGGTCTCGTCCACCAGTACGCGCAACAGCACGGTGCCTTGCATGTGCTGGCGCAATGCCTGGACCGGGAACTGCAGTGGCGCCGAGCGGTAGGCCAGGCTGGCTTCAGCCGATGGTTCGGTTGCCGCTCCCGTGCCGGGCATGCTGCGGGTAGGTGCCAGCGTGGGTGCCGTGACCGGCGGTGCGGCAACGTCTCCGTCCGTGCTTGGTATCACCACGGGATGTGCAACTATCGGTAGCGGCGGGAGATGAGTCTGCGGCACGACCCGTGGTTTTGGCAGTGACTTCAGTTCCACCGGTGGCGGTAGCTTCGCGGGCGGGTCGATGAAACGGACCTGTTGCACGGGAGCCAGCGGGTGGGTCACGGAGAGTTGTACCGGTGCCAGCGGCCGCGTGGCGACCATGATGACGGCAAGGTTGAGTGCGATTGCTGCACTGAGGGCGGCAATGCGTGCACTGTCGGGCCGTGGGCGATGAGCAACAGCCAGGCTTGCGGACGACATGAGCGACCTCCTGACGGCAGTTTGGGTTGTTGCGTCCGTCACGCTGCGCACAGGCAGGGGGATCGTGCGTCCGCGATGACAGCGTATGCCTGTTTTCGGCTATTGTGCAAGTGGACGGCTGGACGTCCAAACAAGGATGGTGTCAAGTGCAACGATCGTGTCGAAGTGAGCGCGTCGGGATTGCCGATCAGAAAAAAATGCCCCGCAGGGGAGCGAGGCAGAACGCGGATGAAGGGGGGATTAGATGCATCCGCATCGTCAGCTTCATTCCGAGTGCATGGGTTGGGTGTGGAATTGAAGTGAAGGAAATTTTCACGCAGAACCGTGCCCAGTGACTGCGCAGGCCTCCAACAATCTGCTTTCGGCACCAGGTCGATACGACGGGAGCGCGGACTGATGAATCTGGTCAAATGGGCAGATGTGACCATGCACCACGGTATGCAATCGTGGAGGCGACGGGTAAGGTAGGGTGCTGCACGGCACCATTCCCCTGTCAGGAGCCACCCATGTCTGCCACATCCGGCGCGGCCATCCCGCGTTACAGCTACGGCGACGAACTGGCCAGCAGCGTCATCCACGGTATCGGCATCGTGCTCAGCATCGCCGGGCTGGCCACGCTGGTGGCGTTTGCGGCACTCCATGGCGACGCGCTCGCGGTGGTCGCCTGCGCCGTATTCGGTACCTCGCTGGTGCTGCTGTACACCGCATCCACGCTGTACCACTCGATTTCCGTGGCGAAGGCCAAGCCGGCGCTGCGCGTGCTCGACCATGTCGCGATCTATCTGCTGATCGCCGGCACCTATACCCCGTTCACCCTGATCGCACTTCCCGGTGCCTGGGGTCTGAGCCTGTTCGCCGCGATATGGGCGCTGGCACTGGCCGGTATCGCGCTGGAGCTTGGCTTGTTCAGGCGTTACCACAAGCTGGCCGTGCTGCTGTACGTGGGTATGGGCTGGATCGGCATGATCGCGTTCAGGCCGCTCAGTGCGCACCTGCAGACCGGCGGCATGCTGCTGCTGATCGGTGGCGGCGTGGCCTACACGCTGGGCGTGCCGTTCTATCTGTGGCGGCGCCTGCCGTACCACCACGCGCTGTGGCACGTGTTCGTGCTGGCCGGTAGCGTGCTGCATTTCCTTGCCGTGCTGCTGTACGTGATACCCGACGCGGCGGCCTGAGCGTGTTGGCCGAGCTGGATGCGATGCGTCGCGATCTCGAGGATGCGGCTGTACATCTGGGCCGGCCGCACGACCTGCGCTTCAAGCCGATGTTCGGAGGCCTGATGGCGTACCTGGATGAAAAGCCCTGCGCCTGGCTGACGGCTGGCGGACTGGCCCTGAAGCTGGCGGCGGCGGACCAGCCGGCGCTGCTGCGGCTCGAGGGAGCCTCCCGCCTGATCGCGAAGCCCGGCGCGGCGCCTAGCCGGCATTACATCGTGCTGCCGGCATCGCTGCGCCACGACACGGCAAGCCTGGCCACATGGCTGGCAAGGAGCGCGGCTGGCGCTGTCGGCAACGTGCGCAGGTCACGCCGTTGAGCTGATACGTCGGTCCTGCGGTGGCTGTCGGTACCACCGAGCAACATGGCCACGGCGAACAGGCCGACCATGACGAACGAGAGCACCAGCTTCACCAAGGTGCCGAACAGCAGCCCGAGCCAGGTGCCGATGCCGACATGCGCGGAGCGCAGCACGCTGGTGCCGGAGGCGAGTTCGCCTGCGAGCGCACCGAGGAACGGCCCGAACAGCAGGCCCGGAATACCGAAGAACATGCCGACCAGGGTGCCCAGGCTGGCGCCCCACAGCGCCCGCTTGCTGGCGCCGACGCGCTTGGCGCCGAGCGTGCTGGCGATGAAATCGACGATCACCCCGATGGCGCCCAGCGTGCCGATGATCAACAGCCACCACAGGCCGAGGTGGCGATAGTCATCCACCGCGGCGACCAGCCAGATGCCGCCGAAGATCATCGGGATGCCAGGCAAGGACGGCAGCACGGAACCGGCCAGTCCACCGACGATCAGCAGGGCAGCGAGCGCGTACAGGGCGATATCCATCAACGGGATCCTTGCCGCCGTGGCGGCGTGGCCATGGTGGACAGCATTTCAGGAGTTCGCGGACTGCGCCAGTCCACCGGTGCCGCATCGCTCATTTCTCGACGAAGGCCCGCTCGATCACGTAGTCGCCCGGCTCGCGCGTGCGCGGCGAGGCATGGAAGCCGCGACCGTCGAGCAGAGCGCACAGGTCGTCTAGCATCACCGGGCTGCCGCACAGCATCACGCGGTCGGTTCCGGGGTTCAGTGGAGGCAGGCCGGTGACCTCGCTCATCACGCCGTCGGCGATCGCGTCGGTAATGCGGCCACGGTTGCGGAACGGCTCGCGCGTCACCGTGGGGTAGTAGATCAGCTTCTCGCGTACCAGCTCGCCGAGGTATTCGTGTTGCGGCAGCACGTGTTCCAGATAGTCCGCGTAGGCGAGGTCGTTGATTTGGCGCACGCCATGGGCGAGCACGATCCGGTCGAAGCGCTCGTAGGTTTCCGGGTCGCGAATGATGCTCAGGAATGGTGCCAGTCCGGTGCCGGTGCCGAGCAGATACAGATGCCTGCCGGGTTTCAGGTCGTTGAGCACCAGGGTACCGGTGGGCTTGCGCGTGACGATCAGCGGGTCGCCCGGTTTCAGATGCTGCAGGCGCGAGGTAAGCGGGCCGTCGGCGACCTTGATCGAGAAGAACTCCAGGTGTTCCTCCCAGCTGGCGCTGGCGATCGAGTACGCGCGCATCAGCGGGCGTCCGTCCGTTTCCAGTCCGATCATCACGAACTGGCCGCTGTCGAAGCGGAAGCCGGGATCGCGCGTGGTGCGGAAGCTGAAGAGCGTGTCGTTCCAGTGCTGCACGTCGATGACGTGCTCGGTTGCCATGGCCACCATGTCGGGTTGTCTCGTGTTGTTGCTGTTGCAGGGGATGATGTGCGGCCATGCACGGGTGCGGGAGGCGGGATTCGCGCAAGGATGGGGAGTCCGCGACGCCTGATTCGTGCCGTGATTGATGATGAGTGCGGTGGCCGTGGCAAAGGGTACGCGATTCGGCATGGTTGCGCCCGTGTCGGCAGTCAGTGCCGGGGCATGACTTCTTTTTTGCTGCCGCGCAGCCTGCACCTGGCGTAATGGCAATCGGCCGGCTGGCTACTTCGATATTCGGCCGGGTCGGTGTCATCATGGCGGCTCGGCGCGCCGGGTTCGCGCTGAGGGCGCAAGCCATCGGAGCGGGAAGCTACGTGTTCGCCCCGATTTTTCCGAATTGAAAATCCATCAGGGATGTTTCGCATGCGGAATCTGGAAAGCACCAAGATCGCCATTGTCGGCCTGGGCTATGTCGGCCTGCCGCTGGCGGTGGAGTTCGGCAAGCATTACGACACGGTCGGTTTCGACATCAATGCGGCGCGTATCGACGAGTTGCGCGGTGGCCGCGACAACACGCTGGAAGTGGATGCCGGTGAACTGGCCATGGCAATGCGCCTGCGCTTCAGCGCCAGTCTCGACGACCTGCGCGGTTGCAACGTTTACATCGTCACGGTGCCGACGCCGATCGATGCCGCCAAGCGACCGGACCTGACCCCGCTGATCAAGGCCAGCGAAACCCTCGGCAAGGTACTCAAGCCGGGCGACACGGTGGTGTACGAATCCACGGTGTATCCGGGCTGTACCGAGGAGGTGTGCGTGCCGATCCTCGAAAAGGTTTCCGGGCTGACCTATAACCGCGATTTTTTTGCCGGCTACAGCCCCGAGCGCATCAATCCGGGCGACAAGCAGCATCGCGTCACCACCATTCTCAAGGTGACTTCCGGCTCCACGCCCGAGGTGGCGGATTTCGTCGATCGCCTGTACGGCAGCATCATCACGGCCGGCACGCACAGGGCCAGCTGTATCAAGGTGGCCGAAGCAGCCAAGGTGATCGAGAACACCCAGCGCGATCTCAATATTGCCCTGGTCAACGATCTGGCGATCCTGTTCAACAAGCTGGGCATCGACACGCTGGAAGTGCTGCAGGCGGCCGGTACCAAGTGGAACTTCCTGCCGTTCCGACCCGGCCTGGTCGGCGGCCACTGCATCAGCGTCGATCCGTACTACCTGACCCACAAGGCGCAGGAAGTCGGTCACCACCCGGATGTGATCCTGGCCGGCCGCCGCACCAACGACGGCATGGGCCCGTACATCGCCAACGAGGTGATCCGGCTGATGGTCTGCAAGGGCATCAACCCGGTGCACGCACGCATCCTGCTGCTGGGCCTGGCGTTCAAGGAGAACTGTCCGGACCTGCGCAATACGCGGGTGGTCGATATCGTGCAGGCGCTGCACGGCTATGGCACCGAAGTCGACGTCCACGATCCGTGGGTGAATGCGGCCGAGGCCGAGCATGAGTATGGCATCCGTCCGCTGGCACAACCGCAGGCAGGCAGTTACGACGCGGTGATCATCGCGGTCGGCCACCGGCAGTTCGTCGCGATGGGTGTCGACGGCATCCGTGCCTTCGGCAAGCCGGCGGCGGTCATCTACGACGTGAAATATGTGCTGCCGCGCGATGCGGTGGACGGGAGGCTGTGATGGTCGTTGCCGAAGTCGTGTTGCCGCCGGCGCTGCAGGCGCGCGTGCAGAATGAGTCGGTACCGTGGCTGGTCACCGGTGCGGCGGGGTTCATCGGCTCCAACCTGGTGGAGACCCTGCTGAGGCTGGGCCAACAGGTTGTCGGGCTGGACAATTTTGCCACCGGCTATCAGCGCAATCTCGACGAGGTGCAGCAACTTGTCGGTGCGCAGGCGTGGTCGCGGTTCCGCTTCATCAAGGGCGACATCCGCAGCATCGAGGATTGCCGCGCGGCCTGTGCAGGGACGGGTCACGTGCTGCATCAGGCCGCGCTGGGTTCGGTTCCGCGTTCGATCGAGGATCCGCTGGCCACGCACGCGGCCAACGCCACCGGGTTCCTCAACATGCTGGTGGCCGCACGCGATGCGGGCGTGGCCAGTTTCACCTATGCCGCGTCCAGTTCCACCTATGGCGATGAGCCTACCTTGCCGAAGGTCGAGGACAGGATCGGCCGATCGCTGTCGCCTTACGCGGCGACCAAGCTGCTCAATGAAATCTATGCCGAGGTATTTGCACGTTGCTATGGCTTCAAGGCCATCGGCCTGCGTTACTTCAACGTGTTCGGCCGTCGCCAGGATCCGGACGGCGCCTATGCGGCGGTCATTCCGCAATGGATCGCGACGATGATCCGCGGCGAAGACGTGTTCATCAACGGTGATGGAGAGACTACCCGCGATTTCTGTTTCGTCGCCAACGCGGTGCAGGCGAACCTGCTCGCTGCGTTGTCGGCCGACGAGCATCGTGACCTGGTCTACAACGTGGCCGTGGGCCAGCGCACCAGCCTGAACGAGCTGTTCGACGCGCTCGTCGCGCAACTGGTGGAGGAAGGCCGGCATTACGCGCGCAAGCCGGTCTATCGCGATTTCCGCGCGGGCGATGTGCGCCACTCGCTGGCCGATATCGGCCGCGCCAGTTCCCGGCTGGGTTACGTGCCCACGCATACGCTGCCGGCGGGCTTGCGCGAAGCGATGCCTTGGTATCTGGATTTCATCGCGCGGCACGATCACGCATAGGCCGGCGCAAACCCGGTGGTCCGATGAGCAGCAACGACATCGCGATGGATGACTTCGCGCGTGCAGTGCGAGGGATCCTGCTGCGTGCCGGCTTTGCTCCCCCCGGCATCAACGAGGCCTGTGTGCTGGTGTTCGACAGTTCCTCGCTGGCGACCCACGCGGCAGCGGCGGAACGCGTGCTCGATGCTGGTGAGCGTGATCGTGCAGCGCGCTTCCATTTCGAGCGCGACCGCACGGTCTACCTACTGGCGCATGCATTGTGGCGCATGGTGCTGGGCATCTGCCTGGATGTGGATGCGACTGCCGTGCCGCTGGTCCGGATGCCGTCGGGTCAGCCGCAACTGCCGGGCACGCCGCTCGCCACCAGTCTCAGCCACAGCGGCAACTGGGTGGCGCTTGCCGTCGGCCATGCCGTCACTGTTGGCGTCGATATCGAACGCTCGCCGGCGCGGATTGCGCTGGCCGACCTGCTGACGACGATCTGCACGCCGGCCGAAGCGGCGGATATGCGCGAGCTGCCCGTAGCTGCGCGTGAAGCGGCCCTGCTGGCGCTATGGACACGCAAGGAAGCATTGCTCAAGGCATTCGGCACGGGGCTGCTTGAGCCTCCCTCGACACTGCCTGCGGCAGTGTCCACGTCAGTGAAGGCGCCACCGGGTTCTGCATATCCGCCATGCCGTGTGTGCGATCTGAGCCTGCCCGCGGAAGTGGTCGGGGCAGTCGCGGTGCCAGTCGCCATAGGCCTATGCCATTTGTACATGTCGGCCGGTACGGGGGCACGAATCATGCTTGCCGTGGGTGCGGGCACGGATGGGGCGCCCTCTAGCCCTTGATTATCCTGATTCGGCACAAGACGTGCATGTCTGTGCGAGGGCATGCCGCGCGCCCTTCGGGCCAAGGCATCCACGATAAGGCGTAGACGTTCTGGATGCATGGACACTGTGTCGGAGCGGGGGATAACCTCACGGCTCGGCTACATGGGGGCGTGCACGATTTGACTGCGTAAGAACGAGAAGACGAGTCGACCAGGGGCAGAGGAAAAGTGATGTACAAGTTCATGAGCAAGCACGCTAGGCGTTGGCTTCTGCTGCTAGGCCTGGGCGAGTTGGTGCTGTTGGCTATCTCGATGAATGTCGCGATGTATCTGCGCTATTTTCGGAGTGCGGACGAACTGGCGGAGTTTTCGCGGCACATGCCCGAACGCTCGCTGATCTTCGGAGTCGTCCTCCTGCTCGGCCTGGCTGCGCTGGGCCAATACCAGGCGCATATGCGTACCAGCTGGTTTGGCCTGCTTGCACGCCAGGCCGTGGGCTTTGTCCTCGGTGGTTTCGGACTTGTCGTGGCGTATTACATTGTTCCGCAGGCCTATGTCGGCCGCGGCGTGTTGAGTATTGCCCTGTTGCTGGGTTTTGTTGCCGTAACCGGCTTCCGCGCGGTGTTTCTGCGCCTGGTGGACGTCGATGTATTCAAGCGGCGCGTACTGATACTCGGGGGGGGTACGCGCGCGGCGCAGATCCATAACCGCATGCGTCGACGCTCGGATCGACGTGGCTTCACCGTGGTGGGTTTTGTGCCGCGGCCGGGAGAGAAGATTGCCGTGCCGGCCGAACAGGTATGGGCCACGGACACGCCCCTGCATGTTCTTGTGCAACGGGAGCAGGTCGACGAGATCGTGGTCGGTGTCGACGATCGCCGCGGCGGGTTGCCGATCGAGGACCTGCTCGAATGCCGGCAACTGGGCATCGATGTCACCGATATGACCACGTTTTTCGAACGCGAGGCGGGTCGCCTGCAATTGTCGTTTACCGACCCGTCCTGGTTTGTCTTCTCGGGTGGCTTCAATGCCACGCCGGTACGCCTGCTTAGCAAACGCTGTTTCGATGTCAGCGTCGCCGTGCTGGTGTTGCTGCTGACCTGGCCGCTGATGCTGCTGGTGGTATTGGCGATCTGCATCGAATCCGGCGCGGGTCAACCTATTCTGTATCGTCAGGAACGTGTCGGCGCACGCGGCAGGACTTTTCATCTGATCAAGTTCCGCAGCATGTGTACCGATGCCGAACTGGACGGTGTGGCACGCTGGGCCAGCAAGGATGATGATCGTGTCACCCGCGTCGGCCGCTTCATTCGCAAGGTGCGACTCGACGAACTGCCGCAGCTGTGGAATGTGCTCAAGGGCGAAATGAGCTTTATCGGCCCGCGTCCGGAGCGCCCGCAGTTTGTTGCCGATCTGGCTCGGAAAATCCGTTATTACGACCTGCGCCATTGCCTGAAGCCAGGGCTGGCCGGATGGGCACAACTTCGGTTTCCGTATGGCGCCTCCGAGGAGGATGCGGCCGAGAAACTCAAGTACGACCTGTACTACGTCAAGAACCAGAATCTGCTGTTCGACGTGATGATCCTGATCCAGACGGTCGAAGTCGTGCTGTTCCGGCGTGGCGCGCGCTGATTGCCAATCGCGACAGGTTGAATCGTTCGCCTCCCGGGAAGCTCAGTCGCGCGCATGAGCGGGCTGCATGGTGGTTGTCTTGAGCGGGTTCAGCGGCGAGCTGTACCAGTCAACGACCTTGCCGTTTTCAAAGCGGATCCATGACGGTCCATACTCCCAATGGTCTGTGCTGCCGATCATGGGTTCGCCCTGGATGGCACGCACCACATCCGCGTCCATGCCGAGCTCAAGCACGGATGGTGATGCTGCAGTTGCATGTTCGCCAGGAGTGCCTTCCGTCAGGGTGGCGACCGGGCGGGATTCGGACGCGGGTGATCCTCCCTCGTTGTTCCAGAGAGGCCATTCCGAATTCCATAGCAGCCATGCGAGGGCGATCGCTGCCACGAGCGCAACCAGCAAACGGGGCGAGCGGCGCGATGGTGGCGGGGCGGCTGAACGCTGGACTGTTGCCGGCCGGATGGGAATGTCCGGCGACTGGCGCCCCTGTGCGGCACCCGGAAGTCGCCCGTGTCGACGCTCGAACTCGATGGCTGCGCCATATAGCGCAGTGAGCTGCTGCAGCCGCTCTGCCGCAATGGTGTTATTGCGGCCGTCACCGCTACGGCGATCGGGGTGCAGTACGGATACACGGCGGCGATAAGCCTGCTTGAACTCGGCCAGACTGCAGCCGGGGTTCAATCCAAGGATCCTGTACAAATCCAGAAAATCGGTCTCGCGAGCCACGTCTTTCCCCCTGAAACGCGGCAGGCTGGAATGCTGCGGCCCGACTCGCAGCCACAGCATGCCGCATTTCCGGCTGGAAATTTCAACCATCCGGGCTGATACGTCAGTTTGCGCTCCAGTTGTCGACGGGCCAGGTGCTGGAATCGCCGACATCGACAATGCTGGTCGGAGCCAGCCGGGCAATGCGCGCCGTCAGGCTGCCGTGACCGTGACCGCGAGGCTGTCGTTCGAGTACCGAGAGAATGCTGCCCAGGCCGGTCAGATAAGTTCTCTTCGCCATGCGTTTGAGGCCATGCAAGCCGGCCACCGGCGGGCAGATCTCGTTGACGTAGCCGGCCCAGTTCGAGGCATCGAAGATGTTCTGGCAAATCGATATCGATGGCGTGAGCGCGCGTGCGGCATGCCACCAGCGGGAAGGGACGAAAACCATGTCGCCGGGGCGCAGCACGGTGTGGTACTGAGTGGCTCGGGCGAAGAGCGGGAATTGCTCGAGATCGGGGTGCTGTACATCCGGGATCAACGATTGATTCGGTATACCCGATTTCGGGTACACATGGGCCGAATCCTCCGGCGGATACAGGATGAACTCCTTGTCGCCGTAGATCTCGCTGATCGTTGCGTGCCCGTTCTCGCCGTCATAGTGCAGTATCGGAAAGTGACCGCCAGTGCCACCGATCAACAATTTGAGATAGCCGTCCGGCCGTCTCCATGGCCTCAGCATCAACGGGCTGGCCAGCCGTCGTGGGAATGCGTAGGGATTCTGCGGTTCGAGGTCGGGCAGCAGTTCCGGCAGATGCGGGCCGATGAACAGCCGGTACATGTACGGCCCCGGCGCGTCTTCGCGAGAGGCCAGCACGGCATCGATGAATGTCTCGAACGTCATCCGCTGGCTGTGGCTGATGTTGACCTGCCTCGGACCGAACTGGTGCTTGAAGAATTCGGGCGTCCACTTGTGCATGGCCGGGCACGCCGGCATGGCGTTTTCCACCATTACCGGCCGGTTCTGCGCTACGTAATCACGCACGAAAGACGCATACGGCAAGTCATCGGCATGGCGACGTTCCAGCACAACCCGGGTCTGCACCAGGGCAGCGCGAGCATCCGGATGGCTGGCTACGGTATTCAGCGGAGTGGCTCCTGCATGCCAAGCCGAAAGGGCCGCCAGATGGCGAGCCGACCGATGCAACGTATCAATCACGAATGACGCTACGCGGCCTTTTTTGCGGTGTCAATTCAGCAAAATCATGCGTCGAAAACTGCGATGCAAGAGCTTCGAAAGATCATGCGGAAAGTATTTCGCGAAGGCTTTTCGGCCTCTCGTGTGCGCCGATCCCGGATGCCACTGGTCTTGCGGTGCATGGCTGGCGAATCCGGCGTAGGCCATGCGCGAGATACCTGCTCGTTTCGCATCCTGACAAAATCGAAAGTGCTCGACCCGACACGCCAACAAGGGGACTGCCTCATGCGCAATGATTCCAGGCGTCAAGATTCAAGGCATCGCAATCTCCACGAAGCCGTGGCGGCAGCGCTGATGACCATGGTGATCGGTAGCGCCCATGGCGCAGCTTTCACGGATGCGTCGCCTCCCGCGCAGGTCCCCGCATTGGGGGCGCACACCTTGCTCGTGCAGACGGAAGGGAAGGGAGTCAGTCCGGCAGTCAGCAAACCACTCACGACCGAGGCAAGCGGCAGCTCGCTACTGGTTCTGATCAGCAGCTATGCGAGCAATTCGGATGATCCGACCGACAGTTACTCGAATACCTGGAAGCAGCTGGGTCCCAGCGTCATCTACAACGGCTATGACGGCAAGTTCAACGCCCGGGCCTATGTGGTGCTTTCGGCCAGGGGCGGCGCCAACCATACGGTCAGCATCACCAAGAGCGGCGATGCGGGAGGGGAGATCTCGGTGCCCATCATCGAGATCAGGCATGCCGGCGTACTCAAGGATGTTGCGCAGAATTACCCGGTCCCGGGGACCGTCGGCAGGGTAACCAACAAGCTCGCACGTGTCTGGCACGATGTTGCCGGCAATCCTTCGGTTTCCAGCACATCGCTGACCAGCGGCAGCGTCACCACGACCGGGCCGGCGACCCTGATAGCGGTATGGTGGGGCGATGCCACCGTCTATTCGATGACGGCAGTACCCGACAGCGGGTTCAAGGTGATTGACAGCTTCCTGGAGTTGCCGCCGAACAGCGGCACGCAGTGTGCCGTCGCATTCAGGCAGGTGGCGGCGGCCGGCACCTACAGCGTCACCTGGACGGGCAGTCCGGCCCAGGGGGCCATCCTGTGGCTGTTCGCGTTCCAGTCCGGCGGATAGCCAGAGCCGTCGGACAGGAGGCCGAAACATGACGTGGCACGGTGCATGCCCGAGGGTTTTGGATGCGTGCGCGTGAGGTGATTTCCGCGATGTGCCTCATGGCCTATTCCGGAGGGATTACCACATTTGCCGCTTTGAGTAGTGACACGGCCGTCACAGAAGGGGAAACTAACGGTCTCCGCAAAGGGATGGGGGGCGGAAATCATGAATGCCAGGGCCGCCGGGCTCATCGATGCCGACTGGGCTGCGTTCGATCCGTGGCGCCCCCAGGCAGTACGGCATCGATTGACAGAACACCCGTTGCTGCAGCCTGCCCAACTGGTGGAGTTCGGCCGGCGGCTTGAGCGCGCGGCCCAGCTCTACTCGTTCAGCAACGATGCCACCGCCGCCGCCAATTTCAACGAGGTGGGCAGCACCCATCCGAACCACAAGTCCGCGCAGGAAACCCTGCAGGACATCAGCCATGCCAAGGCATGGATGCTGCTCCGCCACGTGCAGGGTGATCCGGCCTACCGTGCGCTCGTCGACTCCGTACTCGATGAAGTCAAACCGCAGATCGATCACAAGGATCCGGGCATGTGCTACCGGGCCGGCTGGATTTTCGTGTCCTCTCCGCACACGGTCACACCGTTCCACATCGACCGGAACCACGGCATCCTGCTGCAGGTAAGCGGGACCAAGACCGTCTATGTGTGGGACCCCGACGATGCCACGGTGGTCACCGAGCGCGCGCGCGACTGGTTCCATGGTCATCGTGAACTTGCCCTGGTCCAGTGGAAAGAGGAGTTCCGTGCCCGCGCGCACGTGTTCCACCTGCAGCCCGGCATGGGCGTGTACATGCCGTTGACCAGCCCGCACATGGTCGAGACCAGTGACGAGCCATCCATCACATTGAGCCTCAGCTACAACACCCATGCCTCGCGTCGCAATGCGTTGCTGCATGTCGTGCGCGACCGGTTGCGTGGGCTCGGGATCGGACTGCCCCCGGTCGGCCAGCGGCCGCTGTTCGATGCATGGATGCATGCAGGTGCCCGTACTGCAGACGATTTGCGCAGATCCACCCGCCGCTGGTTCGGGCGGTCGACACGTTCCGATGGAGTGCCCTACGCCTCCGATGATTGAGTTCGAGGGGTCTGTTGGCCACCTCGATCGTCGGCAGGCACACAAGCAGGTTCGATGAGTATCCAGATCATGGCGCATGGCGATATGCAAAACATGGGGTTGCTCGATGCGTTGCCGTGTCAGGCCGAGAGTGCGGGCGTGGCTTGGCATCATCATCAGTACCCACTCGACGCCGCACTGGCTGCCAATCTGGTTGATGCTGTGCGCCTACGTTCGATCAGCCCATCGCAGCTGCTGAGTGCAGCCATGGTGCTGGTCGAGTCACGTCTGACGGGTGCCGACGCGGTACTCGCGACAGCGTGGAAAGCACCGGGTGCTGTGCAGCAGTCCATCGCGGTATCGCGCAAGGGCATGCGCGACGCATGGCTCGAAACCAGTGCGGGTCCGTCCGGCAATCCGGTCGAGGCACCGGTGCCCGGTGCATGGTTTGTCCATGACGATGAAACGATGCCGTCCTCCGGTCAGGTATCGGCAGCGCTGGCATGGCGCCTGCAGCTGTCAGGCGATGCGCAGCTGCATGTGGATTTCCGCGGATCGCTGGATGTGGCGACGGTCGACCTGCTTGCCAGATGCCTCCTGCGCACGCTTGCCGCTTTCGGTCTCCCGCAGGATTGCGCACTGGAATCGATCGACATCGTCGATCCGGCTGAACGCCATCGGCTCCTGGTCGAATGGAATGCCACCGACGTACCGCGGTGCGCTGCGGATACGGTGCACGGTCTGTTCGCGGCTGTTGCCGGGCAGCATGCGGACAAGATCGCGGTCGTCGACGATCAGGGCAGCCTCACATACGCGCAGCTGGATCAGCGCTCGGACGGGCTGGCGGCGCGTCTGCGTGATGCCGGTGTTGCACCGGGTGCGATCGTGGGCGTGATGCTGGATCGCTCGGTCGATGCGGTGACCGCGATTCTCGGCGTGTTGAAAGCGGGAGCGGCCTACCTGCCACTCGACATGGCTTATCCGGAAGAACGCGTGGCGTTCATGCTGGACGATGCCGGGGTGCGCATCGTGGTGACTCCGCGCGTTGATCGGGTGTTGCCGCTTGCTGGCTCGATCATGCGTGTGGCTGTCGCGGACGCGTCCGAGGGCATCGACGCAACCTGCGCGCGTGTCGTGCTGGATGGCGACGCGCTGGCCTATGTCATGTACACCTCCGGCTCGACCGGTACGCCCAAGGGCGTGGAAATCCAGCATCGCTCGATCATTCGCCTGGTGTGTGGGGTCGACTACATCACGCTGGGTTCCGACACGCGGTTGTTGCATGCGGCTCCGCTGGGCTTTGATGCCTCGACGCTGGAGATCTGGGGTGCATTGCTCAATGGCGGCTGCGTCATCGTGCATGACGAGGCCATTCCCACCGGCACCGGTCTCGCGCGCACCATCGCACGACACAAGGTCAGCACGGCATTCCTGACCACTGCGCTGTTCAATGCCATTGTCGATGTCGATCCGCGCCACCTGGCCGGATTGGATGAATTGTTCACCGGTGGCGAGAAGGTTTCCGTCCGGCATGTGCGGCGGGCGCTGGATGCGCTGCCGGGGACCACCATCATTCATCCCTATGGCCCGACCGAGTGCACGACGTTCACCACCACCCATCGCGTGTCGCGCGATCTCGCGGCGGATGCACCCACGATCCCGATCGGGCGTCCGATTGCCGACACCCGTCTCTACGTGCTCAATCAGTGCATGGAGCTCCTGCCGATCGGCGTGATCGGCGAATTGTTCGTGGGGGGAATCGGGGTTGCGCGTGGCTATCTGCGGCGTCCCGAGCTGAGCGCCGAGCGCTTCGTCCCCGACCCGTTCGGCAGCGAGGGCGAGCGCTTGTATCGCACCGGTGATCTGGTGCGCTATCTGCCGGACGGATGCATCGAATTCGTCGGCCGCATGGACGGCCAGGTCAAGATCCGCGGTTACCGCATCGAGACCGGCGAGATCGAGGCCGTGTTGACGAGCCATCGCTCCGTCGGCGCATGTGCCGTGATGGCGCGCGAGGACCAGCCCGGCCGCAAGCGCCTGGTCGCGTACTACGTTTGCATCGGCACCGAGGTGACGGCGCAGGCACTGCGGGGCTATCTGGGCGCGAGCCTGCCGGAATTCATGGTGCCGGCGTGCTATGTGCGGCTCGATGCGCTGCCGCTGACCGCCAACGGCAAGATCGATCGCCGCGCGCTGCCCGCTCCGGATGCCAGCCGGCCACAGCTCGCCGTGCCGTACATGGACCCTGTCGGATCCATGGAGCAGCAGACATGCACGGTATTCGGCGAACTGCTCGGACTGGATCGTGTGGGTCGCGACGATAATTTCTTCGACCTTGGCGGCGACTCGCTATCAGCCGTTCGCGCCGTCAATCAACTCAACAAGCTGGCAGCGCATGAGTTGACCATGCTGGCGTTTTTCCAGAACCCCACAGCAGCGGCGCTGGTGGTGGCGATGGAGGGAAGGCCGCAGCCCGCGCCCACCACGCATGACATGGCACGCGGCGAGCGTGACACCGATGCCGAGCCGGTCGCCATCATCGCGATGGCCGGGCGGTTCCCGGGCGCGGGTGACGTCGAGGCGTTCTGGCGCAATCTGTGCGCGGGGCAGGAATCGATCACGTTCTTTGGTGCCGACGAGCTTGATCCGAGCATCCCGCTGGAACAGCGTCGCGATCCGGCCTACGTCGCCGCGCGCGGCATCATCGACGGCGTGGAGAATTTTGACGCCGCGTTCTTCGGCATCCCGCCGCGCGAGGCGGAGCTGATGGATCCGCAGCAGCGGATCTTCCTTGAGCTGTGCTGGGAATGCCTGGAGCGCGGCGGCCACGTGCCGGACGCGCACGCAGCGCCGGTCGGGGTATTCGGTGGCATGTATCACACCACCTATTTCCAGCGGCACCTCAGCATGCGACCGGATCTGGTCGACAAGCTTGGCGCGTTCCAGGTCATGCTGGCCAACGAGAAGGATTTCATCGCGACCCGTGTCGCCCACCGGCTCAACCTGACCGGTCCGGCGATCAGCATGAATACCGCATGCTCCACGTCGCTGGTCGCGATCTGCCAGGCCTTTGATGCCTTGCGTGCGGGCCGTTGCGCCATGGCCCTGGCCGGTGGTGCCTCGGTCACCTGTCCGCCCCGCAGTGGTTATCTTTCCCAGGAGGGCACGATGCTTTCGCCGGACGGGCATACGCGCAGCTTCGATGCAGAGGCGCGCGGCACCGTGTTCAGCGACGGCGCCGGTGTGGTGCTGCTGAAGCGTTTGTCGGATGCGCTGGCCGATGGCAACCCGATCTATGCGGTGATCCGTGGCGGTGCGGTCAACAACGACGGCGCGACCAAAGCCAGCTTCATGGCGCCAAGCAGTGCCGGGCAGGCGGCGGTGATCGCGATGGCCCAGGCCGATGCCGGCGTCGATGCGCGCAGCATTTCCTATGTGGAGGCGCATGGTACGGCTACCCCGATCGGCGATCCGATCGAGATCGAGGGTCTGACCAGTGCCTTCCGGCGCAGTACCAGCGACATCGGCTTCTGCCATGTCGGATCGGTCAAGAGCAATGTCGGTCACATGGTGATTGCCGCCGGCGTGGCCGGCGTGATCAAGACCGCGTTCGCACTGTCCGAGCAGCGGATTCCGCCGACCCTGCATTTCCAGGCACCCAACCCGGGCATCGATTTCGCCGGCTCGCCGTTCGTGGTCAACCAGCGGCTGCAGGAATGGCGCTCCGGCGGTGGCCCCCTGCGCGCGGGCGTCAGCTCGTTCGGTGTCGGTGGCACCAACGCGCATGTGGTGATGGAGCAGGCGCCCGCGCGGCCAGCTTCCGATGCCGCAGATGGACCGCAACTGCTGCTGCTGTCGGCGCGCACGGCAAGCGCACTGGGTGCCGCGGTGACGCGTCTGGCGGATCACCTGATCGCGCAGCCCGGGATCAATCTCGCCGATGCGGCATGGACGTTGGCGGTAGGTCGCAAGGTCTTCGCGCATCGTGTGGCGGTGGTGGCCGAGGATGTCGAGGCAGCGATTGGCCGCCTCCGCAGTCCGGAAACCGCCGCCATGGTGGCACGCAGCCACCCGACCCGCTCCAGCGACGTGGTGTTCCTGTTCCCCGGCCAGGGTGCGCAATACGCTGGCATGGGGCGCGAACTGCATGCCCGCGAACCGGCTTTCCGCGATGCCTTCGATGCCTGCGCCGAAGCCCTGCGTGAGGAGCTTGGCTTCGATTTGCGCGAACGGGTCTTCGCCGACAATGCCGAGGCCCTGCTGCCGACCGCGGTCATGCAGCCGGCCACGTTTGCGATCGAATACGCACTGGCCAAATTGTGGATGAGCCTGGGCGTCACGCCGGCGGCAATGGTTGGCCACAGCGTGGGCGAGTTCGTCGCTGCAACGCTGGCGGGCGTATTCGAACTGCACGACGCACTGCATCTGGTGGCTCGCCGCGGCTCACTGATGCAGGCGCAGCCGGAAGGCGGCATGTTGTCGGTGCGGCTGCCTCTGGCGGCCCTGCAGGCGCGACTGCCGACGGATCTTTCGCTGGCAGCGGAAAATGCACCTGGCCTGTGCGTGATCGCCGGATCGCATGAGGCGATTGCGCCATTCCAGGCTGCGCTGGAGGCCGATGGCATCGCCTGTCGCCTGCTGCAGACCTCGCATGCATTCCACTCGGCGATGATGGATCCGGTGCTTGCACCGTTCCGCGCCGAAGTGGCCAAGGTGGTGCGCGGCACGGCGCAGTTGCCGCTGGTATCGACGGCCGCCGGTGACTGGCTTGGCGCCGCCGAAGCCGGTTCGGTCGATTACTGGGTAGATCATCTGCGCCGGCCGGTGCGTTTTTCCACGGCACTCGGTCGCGTGCTCGATGCTCCGGCGCGGGTACTGCTGGAAGTCGGGCCACGCGCCACGTTGAGTACCCTGGCACGCCAGCACCTCGGTGTGCAGCGCAGTCAGGTGGTCGCGCAGCCGACATTGGCAGACACACCGATGGCCGAGGTGGCGAGCTTCCGCCTTGCTGTGGGTCGGCTCTGGTGTCACGGCGTGGCGATCGACCCGGCACAGCTCGACCGGCGCGGGAAACGCCATCGTGTGCTGTTGCCGTCCTATCCGTTTGAACGTCAGCGCTGCTGGGTCGAGGCCGTCGCAGCCAGTACCCCGATGATCGCCGGGGCCGTGCCGGCGACTGTCGCTGTGCCCCCGCCTATCGAGGAACTCCCGATGTCGATTGCCCCAGCAGTTCCCGCTGCCAACCGTCGGCCGCGCCTGGTCGCGCAACTGAAGGCAGCCTTCGAGGATGTGGCCGGCATCGACCTGGCCGATGCCGATGACTCGACTCATTTCGTCGAGCTTGGCCTCGATAGTCTGATGCTGACGCAGATGGCACTGCATCTTTCCAAGGTGTTTCCGGTCACCGTCACCTTCCGCCAGTTGATGACCGATTATTCGAGCATCGATCAGCTTGCCAGCCTGATCGATGAGCAGTTGCCGGCCGAGGCAGCGCGATCGCCAGCCGTGGCGCCGGTGTTGGCCGCCGTCGCGGGACCATTGCAGCCGGCACGGCCAGCGCAGGGGACAGCCATGAACAATGACTATGTGCAGCAGGTGATCGAGCAGCAGATGCAGCTGATGGGGCAGCAGTTGGCGTTGCTGGCCGGCCATGCTGGCACCAGCGCGCCGGTCGCTTCGGTTCCCACCGACGCGGCGGCGGTGCCGGCAGCGGTCGCCGCACCGGCCGCTGCACAGCCGAATGACGAAGAAGCCGCGCTCGCCCACACCAAGTACGATGTGAAGAAGGCTTTCGGCGCGATTGCCCGCATCGACACTGCCGGAAAGTTCGAATTGTCCGCACGCCAGCAGGGCCGTCTCGACCAATTCATCCAGCGCTATGTGGCCCGCACGCAGAAGTCCAAGGCCTATACCGAGGCCCAGCGTCCGCATATGGCCGATCCACGAGTGGTCAACGGCTTCCGGCCGCTGCTCAAGGAAATCATCTACCAGATCGTGATCGGCCGCTCCAAGGGGTCCCACATGTGGGACCTGGATGGCAACGAGTACGTCGATGCGCTCAACGGCTTCGGCATGAGCCTGTTCGGCTGGCAGCCCGATTTCATCGTCGATGCGGTACGCCGCCAGCTCGATCTCGGCTACGAGATCGGCCCGCAGCATCCGTTGTCGGGCGACGTGGCGCGCCTGGTGTGCGAGATCACCGGGCACGATCGCGCGGCGCTGTGCAACACCGGATCGGAAGCGGTCCTCGGAGCGCTGCGCATCGCGCGCACGGTGACCGGTCGAAGCACGGTGGCGCTGTTCACGGGTTCGTACCACGGCATCATCGACGAGGTCATCGTGCGCGGCACGAAGAAGCTGCGTGCGGTGCCGGCGGCGCCTGGCATCCTGCGCAACACCGCCGAGAACGTGCTGGTGCTCGACTACGGTACGCCGGAATCGCTGGAAATCATCCGCGCCCGCGCACACGAACTGGCGGCGGTGCTGATCGAGCCGGTGCAGAGCCGGCGCCCCGACTTCCAGCCGGTCGATTTCCTCAAGGAAGTGCGGGCGATCACCGCCGCGTCAGGCACGCTGTGCATTTTCGACGAGATCGTCACCGGCTTTCGTGCGCATCCGGGCGGCACCCAGGCACTGTTTGGCATCAAGGCCGACATCGCCACCTACGGCAAGGTCGTCGGCGGCGGTTATCCGATTGGTGTCATCGCCGGCAAGCGCGAATACATGGATGCGCTTGATGGCGGCGCCTGGCAGTTCGGCGACGATTCGGTGCCGACGGTGGGAGTTACCTATTTCGCCGGCACCTTCGTGCGCCATCCGCTCGCGCTGGCGGCGGCCAAGGCGGTGCTGGAGCACATGAAGGAGGCTGGCCCCACGCTGCAGGAGCGCCTCAACGCCCGCACGGCGGCACTGGCCGACGAACTCAATGCCTTCTGCAGCGAGGTGGGTGCGCCGATCGCGATCAAGCAGTTTGCCTCGGTATGGAAAACCCAGTTCCTGGAGGATCACCCGCTGCAGGATCTGCTGTTCGCGATGATGCGCAGCCGCGGCATCCACATCCTGGACAATTTCCCGTGCTTCTTCACCAGCGCGCATAGCGAGGCGGATTTCCAGCGCATCACCCAGGCCTACAAGGATTCGGTGATCGAACTGCAGGAAGCCGAATTCCTGCCGCGACGTACTGCGACCGTCCACACGGTGATGGACGCGAATGTGCCGCCGCTGCCGGGTGCACGCCTCGGGCGCGACCTCGACGGCCGTCCGTGCTGGTTCGTGCCCAACCCCGATGAGGCTGGCAAGTTCATGAAGGTGGGTGGATGAACATGACCAGCGAGTCCACGAAGGTCATGTTGACCGCCGTCGACTACGATCCGTTTGGCGCGGTACCGCTGGTGCGCGTGGTGCCGAGCACCGAATCGCAGCGCGAGATCTGGCTGGCCGCGAAACTCAGTCCGGAAGCCTCGCTGGCCTACAACGAGTCGGTCACGCTGCGCCTGCACGGCGCGCTCGATCGCGAGGCCCTGCACACGGCACTGCAGGAGCTGGTCGATCGCCATGATGCGTTGCGCGCGACGTTCGGCCCGGATGGCGAGACATTCTGCGTACTCGAACGGCTCGCGCTGGCGCTGCCGGAAAGCGACCTGACCCCGCTGGCCGACGAGGCGCGCGGCAACGCGCTCGCCGCACGCAAGCGCAGTGCCGTGGAAACGCCGTTCGTGCTCGAACAGGGGCCGCTGTTCCGTGCCGAACTGGTGTGCTGCGGTGCAAACGATCAGGTGCTGATACTGACGGCGCATCACATCGTCTGCGATGGCTGGTCATGGTGGGTGATCGTGCGCGAACTGGCTGCCCTGTATGCCCGGCATCACGGGATATTGGTGGAAACACTCCCGGCCACCGATTCGTTTGCCGATTTTGCGCTGGCGCAGGCAGCGCATCCGGATATCCGTGCACTCGCCGACGACGAGACGTACTGGCTGGCGCGTTATGCCGACGGCACGCCGGTGCTTGAGTTGCCAACCGACCGACCGCGCCCGCCGCGTCGCTCGTTTGCCTCGGCGCGCGAGGATCACGTGCTCGATGCCGCGCTGCTCACCGCCATCAGGCAGCTCGGCGCACATCGTGGCGCGAGTCTGTTCGCCACCTTGCTTGGCAGTTTTGCCGCAGTACTGGCCCGGCTGGCCGGACAGGCCGACGTGGTGATCGGCATTCCGGCTGCGGCACAGGCAATCAATGGCCACCAGGATCTGGTCGGGCACGGTGTGAACCTGCTGCCACTGCGTTTCACTCCCGATCCGATGGCACCCTTTGCGCAACTGCTCAAGACGGGCCAGGTCACGCTGCTGGATGCGCTCGATCACCAGCAGTACACCTTCGGCACTTTATTGAAGAAGCTCGGCATCGGTCGCGACCCGAGCCGGCTGCCATTGGTCAGCGTGCTGTTCAATATCGACCAGGCACTCGATCATGAGGCTACTGCGTTCCCGGGGCTGGCAATGGAGTTCTCCAGTACCGCGCGCAGCTTCGAGAACTTCGAGCTGTTCATCAACGCCGTGCAGGAGCATGGCCAGCTCCGGCTTGAGTGCCAGTACAACCGCGACCTGTTCGACGCCACCACGGTGCGCCGCTGGCTGACCGCTTATGAGACCTTGCTGCGCGCGGCTGTCGAGCGGCCCGAGGCAATGCTTGGCGTATTGCCACTGGTGAGCGAGTCCGCGCGCCGTGAATTGCAGGCGCTGCAGCCTGCGGCCAGGCCATTCGATGCGGAGCAGCGCGCACATGAGTTTTTCGAAGCGCAATGTGACCGCATGCCCGATCGTGTGGCGGTGCGTGCAGGCACTGCCGCGCTGAGCTACGCCGAGCTCGAGTCACGCGCCAACCGCATCGCCCATCTGCTACGGGCGAACGGCGTACGCCGTGGTGCACTGGTCGGCATTGCGCTGGATCGTGGCATCGACATGGTGGCGGCCTTGCTCGGCGTCCTGAAGGCGGGTGCCGGCTACGTGCCGCTCGATCCAGGGTTTCCGCTGGAGCGACTGAATTACATGGTCAGTGACGCTGGCCTCGCCGCGCTGGTCACGCAGAGCGAACACGCAACGCGCTTCGATCTGCGCGGGCGCCCGGTGCTGGCGCTGGACCGGTTGACCGCGGAACTGCAGCAGGCAGCGACCGCACGCATCGGACGTGACGCGGATGCAGGCACGCCGGAATCCGTGGCCTACGTGATCTACACCTCGGGCTCCACCGGCAATCCGAAGGGCGTGCTGGTACCGCATCGGGCGACCGCCAATTTCCTCACGGCGATGCAGCAGGCACCAGGTATAGAGGTCGACGACCGGCTGGTGGCGGTGACCACGCTGTCGTTCGACATCGCCTTCATGGAACTGATGTTGCCGCTGGCCGTCGGTGCCCAGGTGATCGTGGCGAGCCGCGAGCAGGTGCGTGACGGCGCTGCCTTGCGCACGCTCATTGAAACCAGCGAGGCGAACTACCTGCAGGCCACGCCGGCCGGCTGGCGCCTGCTGCTCGAATCGGGCTGGCAAGGACATCCGCGTTTCAAGGCGGTGTCCGGCGGCGAGCCGTTGTCGCTGGCGCTGGCCGATGCGCTGCTCGCGCGTTGCGGTGAAGTGTGGAATGGCTATGGACCCACCGAGTGCACGGTCTATGCAACCTTCTGGAAAGTCGAGAACCAGCGCGCCGGCATCGTGATCGGACGCCCGGTGGCGAACACCACGGTATGGGTGCTGGACGAACAACGCCAGTTGTGCCCGATCGGTGTGCCCGGCGAGCTCTGGATCGGCGGTGCCAGTGTCGCGCTTGGCTACCTCGACCGGCCGGAGCTGACGGCCGAACGCTTTGTTGCCGACCCGTATGCCGGTCGGCCCGATGTCCAGTTCTACCGCACCGGTGATCGCGGTCGCTGGCTCGCCAACGGCACGATCGAGCATCTGGGCCGGATCGATTTCCAGGTCAAGCTGCGTGGCTTCCGCATCGAGCCTGGCGAGATCGAGGCGAACCTCGCCGGCCAGCCCGGAGTGGCACACGCCGTGGTCATCGTGCGTGAGGATGTGCCCGGCGATGCGCGGCTGGTCGCGTACCTGGTGGCTACGTCCGGGGACGGCGTGAATGAGCCTGCGTTGCGTACGCACCTGCGGAACGTGTTGCCGGAATACATGATCCCGCAGCATTTCATCGTGCTCGATGCGATGCCGCTGTTGCCGAACGGCAAGATCGACCGCAAACGCCTGCCGGCGCCATCGACCGTCGCCGGTGCGGCCGCCGAACGGCTTGCGCCGCGCGACGAGCTCGAGCAGCGCGTGGCGACAGCCATGGCCAGCGCGCTCGGCAGCGGCCCACTTGGCGTGGATGACAATTTCTTCGAGCATGGTGGCCATTCACTGCTGGTCGCCCAACTCACGGCACGACTCAACCGCGATCTGAACCTCGCGTTGCCCTTGCGCACGGTATTCGAAGCACCGACCGTGGCACGTCTTGCGGCAGCCATTCGCACCAACGGTACCGTCGGAGTATCCACGCCGCAGCGATCGATTCCACGCCTGCCGGATCGGCAGCGCGCACCACTGTCATCGATGCAGCAGCGATTGTGGTACCTCGAACAGTTGCATCCGGGACGGGTGGTCTACAACACGCCTTCGGCACACCGCCTGCGCGGTCCGATGAACGAAGTCGCCTTCGAGCGGGCGTTGCGCGAAACGGTGCGGCGGCAGCCAGTGTTGCGCACCTCGATCGAGTTGAACGAGACATCGACGATGCAGCGCATCCACGACGATGTCGTAGTCAGCCTGTTGCCGGTCGAGGACCTGTCGGGTCTGCCGGAAGGGACGCGGGAACTCGAATTGTACCGACGCCTCGATGCGCTGATCGCCGAGCCGTTCGATCTGACCGTGGCGCCGCTGTTTCGCGCACGGCTGTTCCGGCTCGGCGAGCAGGATCATGTGTTCTTCTTCATGACCCATCACATCATCTGGGACGGTTGGTCGTTCGACCTGCTGTATGAAGATCTTTCGCGGGCCTACGTCGCATTCTGTGCCGGGCAATCGACGCCGCTGGCGCCGCTGGCGGTGGAATACGGCGACTTTGCCGCCTGGCATTGCGACTGGATGCGTGGCGATGAATTGAGCCGCCAGCTGACGCACTGGCTGCAGCGCCTGGGCGGAACGCTGGAACCACTTGAGCTGCCCACCGACCAGCCGCGGCCGGCGCGCATGTCCGGCGCCGGGGCCACCGAATGGATCCGCATGCCCACCGACAGTCTGGCGGCGATCCATGCCTTGGGCCAGCGCGTGGAGGCGACCTCGTTCATGGTGCTCCTGGCCGCATATTATGTCCTGCTGCATCGGCTCAGTGGCCAGCGCGACCTGATCGTGGGCACGCCGGTGCGCGGTCGCGACAGCGTCGATCTCGAGCCGGTGATGGGGCTTTTCGTCAACGCGCTGCCGTTGCGCGCGGAAATTGATCCACAGGCATCGTTCCTGGATGTCCTGCGTGTCGTGCGTGGCGTGGTGCTTGATGCCTTCTCCTGCCCTGACGTGCCGTTCGAGCATCTGGTGTCGTCGCTGAGGTTGCCGCGTGACGAAGGCCGGTCGCCGGTCTACCAGGCGATGTTCTCGTTCCAGGATGTGCGCCAGCGTATCGGCACGTGGGGTGAGCTCCGGCATGAGCACCTGCCGGTGTTCCAGCGCGGGGTGGCCGACGATCTTGGCCTGTGGTTCATCGAGCAGGAGCAGAGCCTGCTGGGTGGCATCACCTACAGCACGGATCTTTTCAGCGCCGCGACGGCGGCACGTTTTCGCGAGTGCTACGAAACGCTGCTCGCATCGGCACTGCTTGATCCGCAGCGACCGGTTTCACAGCTGGACTTGCTGTCTACCCGGGAACAGGACCTTCTGCAGCACTGGAACGCGACGTCTGTCGCGGTGACGAATTGCTGCATGCATGCGCTGGTCGAGGCGCAGTGCGATCGCACGCCCGAGCGTATCGCGATACGCTGTGGTGATCATGCGCTGACCTATGCGGAACTGGATGCGCGTGCCAACCGCATTGCGCACGTGCTGCGCGCCTGCGGTGCGGGCAACGGAAACCTGGTCGGCATCGCGCTGGATCGAAGCATCGACATGGTCGCCACGGTGCTCGGCGTGCTCAAGGCAGGCGCAGGTTATGTGCCGCTCGATCCCGATTTTCCCGGTGAGCGCCTGGACCACATGATCAGTGATGCGAACCTCGCCGCCCTGGTCACCCAGTATGGACACGCGGCGCGGTTCGATCTGCGCGGGCGCCCGCTGCTGGTGCTCGATCGGGATGTCACGGAACTGGACGCCGCACCGGCGACGCGCATCGGTCACGATGCCGCTGCGGCGACGGCAGATTCGATCGCCTACGTGATCTATACCTCCGGCTCCACCGGTCGGCCCAAGGGCGTGGAAATCCCGCATCGTGCCGTGGCGAACTTCTTGGCTGGCATGATCGAGCGACCGGGGCTGCGCGAGGACGACCGGCTGGTCGCGGTGACCACGCTGTCATTTGATATCGCGGTGCTGGAGCTGTTCGGTCCGCTCAGTGTCGGTGCCGAAGTGGTGCTGGCCCGACGCGAGGACGCGATGGACGGCGAAACGCTCAAGACGTTGCTTGCGACGAGCCGGGCCACGCTGATGCAGGCGACGCCAGTCACCTGGCGCGTGCTGCTGCAGTCCGGCTGGCCGGGCCAGTCCGGGTTCCGTGCGCTGTGCGGCGGCGAAGCACTGGCACCGGATCTGGCCGCCCAGTTGCTGAACGCAAGCGCCGAAGTGTGGAACCTGTATGGTCCCACCGAGACCACAGTGTGGTCGACCTGCTGGCGGGTCGAGCATCCCGAGCAAGGCATCTCGATCGGCACGCCGATCGCAAACACCTCGGTATGGATACTCGACGCGCAGCGCCAGCGCTGCCCGGTCGGCGTCCCCGGTGAAATCTGGATCGGCGGCGCGGGCGTTGCGCTCGGCTACCGGCATCGACCGGAACTGACCCAGGAACGCTTTGTCGCCGACCCCTACTCGGATCAACCCGAGGCACGCATGTACCGCACCGGCGATCGCGGTCGCTGGCTGGCCAATGGCACGCTGGAGCATCTGGGACGGCTCGATTTCCAGGTCAAGCTGCGTGGCTTCCGCATCGAGCTTGGCGAGATCGAGGCGGTAGCTCGCGAGGAACCGGCGGTCAGCGATTGCGTCGCCGTGGCGCACGATGTCAGCGAACATGATCGCCGCCTGATTCTGTACGTTGCTTCGGAGGAATCCGAGGAGACCTTGCTGCCGCGGCTGCGCGCCGGCCTCTCGGCGCAGTTGCCGGGCTATATGCAGCCGCAACATCTGGTCCGGCTGACGGCATTGCCGCAGACGCCGAACGGCAAGATCGATCGCAAGGCGTTGCCGCTGCCGGTGTGGAGCAGCGCGCCGCCCGCCGATGCGGCGACGGCAAGCATCGCGGATCCGCGTCAACGCTATCTGGCGGCCGTCTGGTGCGAACTCATCGGCGTGGAGCGGGTGCAGCCTGGCGACAACTTCTTCGATATTGGCGGACACTCGTTGCTGGCGATGGAGCTGGTCGCCCGGGTACGGCGTGAAACCAAGGTACGCTTGAACCTGCTTGATATCGCCACCGGCACCATGGCGTCGCTGGCCACCGAGCTGCCCGATATCGCCAGCACGGAGCCGAAGAGCCTTTCGCTGGGGACGCGCCTGCGTCACCTGCTTGGATTCCACTGACATGCATGCGACTCACGCGTTCGTTACCCGGGTGCGTGCTGCCCTCACCTGCAAACGGAGACTGCACCCATGGTGATCGACGACGATGACGTTCAAGCCGCGGGTATCCGCGGACGCCTGGGCGAGCTGTGTTATGCCAGCGGCTTGCTGCGACCCCTGCAGCACGCGCGTGGCTATATGCGACAGGACTTGCGCATTCTTGCCTATCACCGTGTGCTGACTTTGCCGGATTCACGGGCATTCGATTTCGACCTGGCCCTGATCAGCGCCTCGGTCGAGCGTTTCCGCGAACAGATGCAGCTGCTGAAACGGCGATTCCGCCCGATGCGGTTGAGCGATGTGGTCGCTGCGCTGGATTCGGGATCGCGCCTGCCCGCGAACGCGGTGGTGGTGACGTTCGACGATGGTTATGACGACAACTATCGCGCGGCATATCCGATCCTGCGCGAGCTGGGCATACCGGCCACCTTTTTTGTGTCTACCGGGCACATCGACAGCGGCCAGCCATTTGCCTATGACTGGCTGGTGCACATGCTCCTGCGCACGTCTGCGCAACAGCTGGTGTTGCCGGAGCTGAAGCTGGATGTGCCGATACCGGACGAGCGCGCGGCACGTCGAGAGCTTGGTGCAAGCGTGCTTCGGCACATGAAGCTGTTCGACGATACCGCCCAGCAGGCAGCTATCACGCGCATGGAACGTGAATGGCAGATGCCGCGTGAGGCGGCACGGCCTCCGGAGTGTCGTCCCATGAACTGGGACCAGCTGCGCGAAATGCATGCGGCGGGTTTCGAGGTGGGTTCCCATGGCGTGCATCATCGGATGCTGGCGAAATTGCCGCATGACCAGATGGAGGAAGAGCTGATGGGGTCGAAGACCACGCTGGAGCGCGAGCTCGGAACGTCAGCCATGCTGCTTTCCTATCCGGTTGGCGGCGACCTGGCGTTCGATGATGGCGTGATCAAGGCGACGGCGGCAGCCGGCTATCGCGCTGCCTGCAGTTATATCTGCGGTACCAACCTGCATTCGGCGACGAACCGCTACGCGCTGTTCCGTTTGCCGGTGGAGCGTACGATGGGGATGGGCTGGTTTGCCGCGATGCTGACCTTGCCCGAGCTGATGGGCTATCCCACGGCAAGTCGCGCGGGCATCGCCGAATCGGTCCAAGCATGTTCCTGTTGAGTTTGCTCTATCTGGTACTGACGATCATCCGGCCACAGGATTACCTGCCTGGGCTGGTAGGCGTGCCGGTATTGCCGGTGGTGCTGGTACTGGCGTTCCTTGCATGGCTGATGTCCACCGCGAAGACATTCGCGGCGCCACAGTTCCTGATACTGCCGGTATTCCTCGTGGTGCTGATGATTTCCCAGGTCGTCAACGGCTGGAGTGGCGGTGCGCTCGATGAACTGGCGAAATTCGGCCCGACCGTGATCGCCTTTTTCGTGCTTGCCACATGCTGCAACAGCCAGCGCCGGGTGATCGTTGCCATGACGGTGTTCGTGCTGTGTGCGGTCGTGCTGGCGCTGCATGGCGTGGAGCAGGCCGACACCGGCGTCGGCTGGACGGGCATCCCGATCGGCGAGGACGGGCGCATCCAGTATGTGGGCATCTTCAATGATCCGAACGATCTCGGCCTGCTGTTCGCGGCAACCCTGCCGATGGCCGTTTTCCTAAGCCGTCGCGGCGGCTTTTTCGGACGCATCTTCTGGCTTGCTGCGGCGGCGCTGCTGCTCTACGGCACCTATCTCACCAATTCGCGTGGAGCCATGCTCTCGGTGCTGGTCGTCGCCGGCATCTATATCTGGCGTCGCCGTGGCATGGTGACGGCCGGGGTACTCGGTGTCATCGGACTGGCTTGCATGCAAGTGCTTTCGTCACGCATGCAGGACCTCGATGTCGACGACGAATCGGCCTATGGCCGGGTGGATGCCTGGTATTCCGGCCTGCACATGTTCATGTCGCATCCGGTGTTTGGCGTGGGTGCCGGAAATTTCACCGAGTACAACGATCTGACCGCGCACAACTCGTTTGTGCTGGTACTGGCAGAGACCGGTTTCGTCGGATACATCCTGTGGCTGGCCTTCGTCAGCTATGGATTCCTGATGATGCTTGCGGTACTGCGCCACAAGCCGGATACGGCCGCGGGTCCGGAGCATGTGGACGAGTGGCGTGGCGAGTGCGGTATCGCGTTTACCCTGTTGTCGTCGCTATGCGGCCTGTTTACCTCGGCCTTCTTCCTGAGTCGAAGTTACACGGTGGTGATGTATCTGTTGATCGCGGTGGTGGTGGGTTACTACATGGGGGTCCGGCAGCGCTTTCCCGGGCTTCCGGCTTTCAGGTTGTCCGAGAGCTGGTGGCGCTGGGTGCCGGCGGCGGTGGGCAGTATTGCCGTGATGTTCGTGGTGGTTGCCGTGTTGTTGCGCAGCGTATGACGGAGGTGACGGCCTTCATCGGAATGCCGGGCCTGGTCGTGGCGCAGGCGATGCGCTGGCCAGAGCAAGCTCGACAGCGTGACGGCGCGGGCGTGGAGAGGTATCCATGACCGGCGATTGGTACGAGCCGGTTTTCCGTCGGATGCTCTATCCGCTCTACGAGACCGGACTGCGCCGTCGCCGGACGTTGAAGTACCTCGACGAATACCAGCGCGACCAGTGGCTGGCGCCGGAACAGATTGCCGCGCTGCAATGGGAGCGACTCAAGCTTCTGCTCGAGCACTGCCAGCGCGAGGTGCCTTACTACCGCCGGCGTTGGCGCGAGCTGGGGATTGCGGTGGCGGACATCCGCAATCTCGATGACTACGCGCGCATGCCGGTGCTGACCAAGGCCGACATCCGCAACCACTTCGACGAGCTCAAGGCCGACTCCTGGCGCGACCGCCTGCTGTACAAGGCCACCGGGGGCTCGACCGGTGAGCCCATGCGCTTCGGCTATACCCGCGAGAGCAACGATCGCCGCACGGCGGTGATGTGGCGCGGTTACGATTGGGCCGGATCGCGGATGGGGCGGCGTACCCTGTTTCTGTGGGGTGGGGCGGTGGGCGAGCCGACCCGTAGCCATCAGTTCAAGGATCGCCTGTACAACGCCGTGTTCGCACGGCGCGTGCTCAACAGTTTTCACATGACCGAGGCCAACATGGCGGAGTACGCCGACGCCATCGACAGCTACCGTCCCGACATCATCGTTGCCTACGTCGGGCCGCTGGTGCGGCTGGCGCAGTGGCTGGTCGCCACCGGGCGGAAGATATGGCGGCCACATGCAATCATCGGTGCGGCGGAGGCGCTGCACGAATTCCAGCGTCAGGTCATCGAACAGGCGTTCGGTTGTCCCGCCTACAATACCTATGGCTGCCGCGAATTCATGCTGATCGCGTCGGAGTGCGAGCAGCGCCATGGCCTGCATGTGAATGCCGACCACTTGCTAGTCGAACTGCGCAAGCCACAAGACGCGCCGGCGGATGCGCAGAGCGGCGAGGTGGTGATCACCGACCTGTTCAACTACGGCATGCCGTTCGTGCGCTACGTCAATGGCGACATGGCGACGGCATCGGACGCTCGCTGTTCCTGCGGTCGCGGCCTGCCGCTGCTGGGTCACGTCGATGGTCGCGTGCTCGATGCGATCCGCACGCCCGCCGGCCACGTGCTGCCCGGCGAATTCTTTCCGCATATGCTGAAGGACGTGCATGGGGTCGAGCGCTTCCAGCTGGTGCAGCGACGGCTCGATCGGCTTGACCTTGCGATCGTGCGCGGGGAAGGTTTCGACGATGCTTCGCTGGCTTATATCCGCCGCGAAGTCGCCAAGGTGCTGGGCGACAGCGTCGAGCTGCATTGCCATTTCGTCGACGACATTCCATTGACGTGCAGTGGCAAGCTGCGCGTCACTGTCTCCGAATTGTCATCGTGAATATCACCCACTTCGTCGAAAACCTGAATCGTGGCGGCCTGGAGCGCATGGTGCTGGAACTGGTCAAGACCCAGCAACGGCAGGGACATCGCTGTCAGGTCGTGTGCCTGTTCGAGCTTGGTGCGCAGGCAGATGAACTGGATGCCTTGGGTGTGCCGGTCAACGCCTGCGACAAGCGCCAGGGCCTGGATCTGCGGGCGCTGGCACGGGCCCGGCGTCTGGTTCGTACCCATGCCACCGAGGTATTGCATACGCACAATGCAGTAGCGCATTACCAGGCGGTACTGGCCAGTTGCGGCCTTGGCGTGCGTCACGTGATCAATACGCGGCACGGCATGGGCGGCAATCCGCGATCCGGCCGGCGTGAATGGCTGTATCGCCAGGCGTTGGCGCGCACCGATGCGGTGGTTACTGTCTGCGAAGCGGCACGTCGCGATGCCATTGCACGCGGCATCGTGCCGAGGCAGAAGGCGAAGGTGGTGCCGAACGGTATCCGGGTCGAATCGTTTCGGCGGGCCTCCGACGGGATGCGCCAACGTTTGCGGCAAATGCTGGGACTGCCGGCGCAGACGCAGCTGATCGGCACCGTGGGGCGGCTCAACTGGGCCAAGGACCAGGTCGCTCTGATCCGTGCATTTCATCAACTGCACGAACAACAACCCGATACCGCACTGGTGTTGATCGGTGACGGTGAGCTGCGTGTGGAGCTGCAGCACTGTGCCATCGCCGAAGGTGTGGCGGATCGCGTGCATTTTCTTGGCGATCGTGACGACGTGCATGAATTGCTGCAGGGGCTTGACCTGTTCGTGCTGTCGTCGCTGAGCGAAGGCTATTCGATGGCCTTGCTGGAAGCCTGTGCGGTGGGCCTGCCGATCGTGGTTACCGACGTCGGTGGCAACGGGGAAATCATTCGCGATGGCAGTACCGGCCGGCTGGTGCCGGCAAGCGATCCATCGGCGCTGGCAACGGCGATGCTGACGTTGCTGCAGGAGCCACGGCAGGCGGATGCACTGGGCGATGCGGCGCGTCTGTGGGTCGAGAAGCACGGTTCGCTGGAGGCGATGGCAGCGCGCTATGCTGCGCTTTATCAGGGTCAGGGTTCAACGGACTGAACGATGCGATTGAAGATCCTGGTGTTGACCAACCTGTTTCCAACCCCCTGGGATCCGCTGCGCGGCGCGTTCAACCGCCAGCAGTTCGAGCGCCTGGGGCAGCGCCACGATGTCGACGTGCTGACGGCGGTGGACTTTCGCGAACGGTTGGCCGGCGTACGCGGCGAGGTCAAGGTGCCTGGCTTGCACACGGATCATTTTGTATTCGTGTATCCGCCGCGCATCGGCCGATCGCTGCATGCGCTGTGCTGGCGGCTTTCGTTGCTGTGGCAACGTGGCAGCCGTTTGCGCGCCGCGCACTACGATTGCATCCTGGTCAGCTGGGCCTATCCCGACGCCGCTGCCGCAGGTTGGCTGGCGCGTCGCCTCGGCATTCCCTATGTGGTGAAAGTGCATGGCAGCGATCTCAATGTGCAGGCCAACCATGCGTTGCGTCGACGTCAGATCCGCTCGGCCTTGCGCGGTGCTGCCGCGGTGATTGCGGTAAGCCGCGCACTCGCCGAGAGGGCAGTGGCGATCGGCGCAGATGCGGCGCAGGTGCATGTGCTCTACAACGGGGTCGACAGCGAGCTGTTTGCACCCGGTTCGCGCAGCAAGGCGCGGACACGGTTGCAGCTCGAAATCGGGTCGCCACTACTGCTGTACGTCGGCAATCTCAAGTCGAGCAAGGGGTGCCTCGATCTGCTGGAGGCGTTTCCCGCGCTGCTGGCAGTGCAGCCACAGGCACGACTGGTATACGTAGGGCAGGGGCCGTGTCGCACAGAGTTGCTTGAGCGCGCAGCGGCACTTGGTTGCGCCGAGCGGGTGGACTTGGTCGGTGCCGTCGCACATGCGGCGCTCGGCGACTGGTTCCGTGCCGCTGACCTGCTGTGCCTGCCGAGTCACAATGAGGGCGTGCCGAATGTGGTGCTCGAGGCCATGGCTTGCGGCACGCCGGTGGTGGCCACCCGCGTGGGCGGCATCCCGGAAGTGGTGCCCGAGTTTGCCGGGATCCTGGTACCCGCGCGCGAACGCAAAATCTTGTCGGCCGCCCTGATCGAAGCCTGTGGCCGCGTCTGGGACGGTGCCGGCATCGTGGCACACGCGAGTCGCTTTCGTTGGAGCGATAATGTGGAACAGTTGGACCGTATTCTGCAGGCCGCCGCCGGATCTCCCACCTTTTCCGATTCGACTGCATGAACCTCAAGCCGAAAAAGCAGCAATTGCTGGGCCTGTTGCCGAATGCGCTGGTACAGACGCATGGGCCTCGTCGTGGCAACGTGCGCTTTCTCAGTTTCGACGATGGTCCGCATCCGGAGTACACCCCGCGCCTGCTGGACCTGCTGGCCGAATCCGGCGCCCATGCCAGTTTTTTCGTGGTGGGACGCAAGGCCGAACTCTATCCGGCTGTGGTCGAGCGCATCGTGGCCGAGGGGCACCTGCTCGGCAATCACTCGTTCTGGCACCATCAGTTCGCCCAGATGTCGCTGCACGAGCAAGTGGCCGAGCTCGACCGCACGGATGAGGTGCTTGCCGCATTCGACCAGTGTCCCTTGCATCGCATACGGCCACCGCAAGGTTGCCTGACCATGCCCCTGCTGCTGCATCTGGCGCGTCGTCGTCGCAGCGTGGCGTACTGGTCCTACGACAGCCTCGACTACCAGCACAAGTCGGGCGCGGAACTGGCTGCGCGGATGCACAAGCGTCCCCCCATTGCCGGTGACATCGTGCTGATGCATGACGACAGTGATTGTGCGGGCGAGGCATTGAGCACATTGCTGCCCCAATGGCGGGCCAGCGGACACGAATTCCGCGCACTGTCGCCGGAAGCCGCATGAGGATCCTGTATCACCATCGCACGCGTGGTCGGCATGTCGAAGGCGTGCACATCCGCGGCATCGTGCATGCCCTGCGCGAACTCGGTCACGAGGTCACGCTGATGTCGTTTCCGGGTGCCGATCCCGAGCATGAGCCGGCTGCGCAGGCTGCCTCGGGTCGGGGTCGCTTGGCCGGTGCAATTGCCCGGTTGCCCGGCGTACTGTTCGAGATGCTCGAGCTAGGCTACAACTTCGTGACCCTGTTGCGCATGAGCGCAGCGATTCGCCGGTTGC
Source organism: Rhodanobacter sp. C01 (assembly GCF_002001045.1). Classification (GTDB taxonomy): domain Bacteria; phylum Pseudomonadota; class Gammaproteobacteria; order Xanthomonadales; family Rhodanobacteraceae; genus Rhodanobacter. The sequence continues at coordinate 148,065 of NZ_MUNR01000005.1, forward strand.
GCCCACAGCTGATCTACGAGCGCTACTCGCTGTTCCTTTTTGCCACTGTCTGGCTGGCGCGTCGTCGCGGGATTCCGCTGGTCCTCGAGATCAACGACTCGGCCCTGGTCGAGCGTGTGCGGCCGCTGCGCCTGCGGGGACTGGCTCGACGCATCGAAGGCTGGTGTCTGCGCAATTGCACCGGCCTGGTATTCATTTCCACCTATTTCCGTGCACAGGCCGAGGCGGCCTACGGTGCGATTGCGCCATCGGTGATTTCTCCCAACGCCGCCGATCTGGTGCGTTTCGATCCCGGCCGTTTCGATCGCGTGCGCATGCGCGCCGAGCGTGGCCTGGCCGATCGTGTGGTATGCGGTCACATCGGTGTATTTGCGCATTGGCATGGTGTCGATGCCTTTGTCGATGCGATTGCCACGCGCCTTGCCGAGGCTCCGCAGCTGGCCCTGGTCCTCGTCGGCGACGGTCGCACGTTGCCGGTGGTGCGTGCCTTGGTGGCCGAGCGTGGCCTCGCCGGGCGTGTGCTGCTGCCGGGCCGGGTGGCGCACGATGAAATTGCCGCCTGGATTGCCTGCATGGACTATGCAGTGCTCCCGGATTCGAACCAGTACGGTTCGCCGATGAAACTGTTCGAATTCATGGCCATGGGCGTGGCGGTGGTGGCACCCGATTACGCGCCCGTGGCGGAAGTGATCCGCGATGGCCAGACTGGCTGGTTGTTTCCGCGCCGGGAGACGGACGTTTGTGTCCAACGCGTGCTGGATCTGGCTGCACGCGAAGACGAACGGCATCGCGTCGGTGCGGCTGCGCGGGATTACATTGCGCGCGAGCGTCAATGGCGCAACAACGCCGAGCAACTGCTGACCCTGCTGCCATTGGGAGCATCCAGCTGATGGTGACCATCGTCCTGCTGATCCTCGTCCTGCTTTTCGTGGTGGGCGCGCTGGTGCTGCTGTGGGCCATTCGCGCGCGCAACATGCAGATATGGCTCGCCAGCTATCTGCGTCGCCGGCCGCCATCGCCTCCTGTCAGTGGGCCGGTGCACGTGATGTTCTGCTTCGTCGACCACTTCGAGCCGGCCTGGGGACGGGTCGATCTGGCCACCCAACGCGAGCGGGTCGATCGCTGGTGCCGTGACTATCGCCTGCTCGCCGCCGCCCATCGCGATGCAGACGGCAGGCCGCCGCAGCACAGCTTCTTCTATCCCGAGGAGGAATACCTCGAGGAACACCTGCAGAAAATCGCTGCGCTGTGTGCGGAAGGTTACGGCGAGATCGAGATCCACCTGCATCACGATGATGACACCGCGGAAAACTTCAACGCGACGATCAGTCGTTTCAACGAGCTGTTGCACGAGCGCCACGGGGCATTGCCGCGTGATCCGCGCAGCGGCCAGTTGCGCTTCGGTTTCATCCACGGCAACTGGAGCCTGGACAACTCGCGTGCGGACGGGCGCTGGTGCGGTCTCAACAACGAGCTGATCCTGCTGCGCGAGCTGGGCTGTTATGCCGATTTCACCTTGCCGTCGGCCCCGAGCGATACGCAGACGCGCATGATCAACGCGATCTACTACGCCACCGATGATCCGCTGCGGCCGAAGTCGCACAACACCGGTGAGCCGGTGCGGGTGGGCGGCAAGGCCAGCGGGGACCTGATGATCGTGCAGGGACCGCTGGGTCTGAACTGGCGTGATCGCCGCTATGGGTTCATTCCTCGCATCGAGAATGCTGACGTGCGCCGTGCCTGTCCACCGACCCCGGCGCGGGTGGATGCCTGGGTGCGCACTGGCGTGCATGTCGAGGGACGCCCCGAATGGGTCTTCGTCAAGGTGCATACCCATGGAACCCAGGAGCGTGACATGGATACGTTGCTGGGTGACGCATCGCATCGCATGCACAACCATCTCGAGCAGACCTATAACGACGGCGCGAACTACGTACTGCACTACGTCACCGCGCGCGAGGTGTACAACATCATCAAGGCGGCGGAAGCGGGTCATGCGGGCAACCCCGGGGACTATCGCGACTACGAGTTGCCGCCACCGCCAGGCATAGCTGCCACACGTGCCATGCGGAGCGCATGAGGGACAGACGGTGAGCGGTGATCTGGTCAGCGTGATCATGCCGGTATACAACGCTGCCGCGTGGCTCCGTCGGGCAGTCGACTCGGTGCTGGCGCAGAGTCATGCCAACGTGGAGCTGGTTGCGGTCGACGATGGCTCACGGGATGATTCGCTGGAGATTCTCGAAGCCTATGCGCGCGCAGACACACGCGTACGCGTGCAGCGGCAATCGGGCAATGGCGGTGTGGCGGCGGCCCGCAACGCCGGCATCGCGGCCGCGCACGGCGACTTCATTGCCTTCCTCGATGCCGACGACTGGTGGCATCCGGCCAAGTTGGAGCGGCAGTTGGCAGGCATGCGCGAAAGCGGTGCGCTGATCAGTTATGCGGCGTACTGGCGCGTCGCCGAGGATGGCCGCGTACTGGGGCAGGTGACGCCGCCGGCACGAGTCGAGTGGCGCGACATGCTGGCCAGCAACTTCATCGGCAACCTGACCGGCATGTACGCGCGCAGCCTGGGAGACGTGCCGTTCCGACGCATCGGTCACGAGGACTATGTTTTCTGGCTGGAGCAGGTGCGTCGCGCTGGGTCAGCGGTGTGTGTCGAGTCTGCAGAGCCGCTGGCCTGGTACCTGGTACGTGAGCGTTCGCTATCAGCCAACAAGCTGCGTGCTGCCGCATGGCAATGGGCGATCTACCGCGAGGTGGAGAAGCTTGGCATGGCGCGTTCGGTGTGGTGCATGTTTCGCTACGCATGGCATGCCCTGGCCAAGCGAAGGGGTGCGCAACCGCCAGCATGAGTGGGGTGGTGGTGAATGTCTTGTCAGTCGCGTTTCTTCGACACGATCCACGCATCTGTGGTGGCCAACACCTCTTGCGATTTCATCCCGAAGCGCTCGTCGATCTTCAGGCGATGACTGCCTAGCAGCTCGCGCGATGGCGGATGCGCCGTGGGTTCGGTTGCCAGGATGTGCTGCCCTGCCGCCTCGAACAGTTTTACAAAATCATCGTGCCGCAGCCGGTTCATGTACATGTAGCGGTTGCCCGCGTACTTGTCCCATTCGGTGTCGGAATACTGCAGGAAATTGATCGGCGAGATGCTGCTGTCCGAGTGCGAGAAGTGGTCGGAATAATCGATGCGGTGAACGAACAGGCCGCCATCGCGGATGATCCGGTTTCCTTCAGCGAGGATCTTTTCCAGGATGGCCAGCGGGATGTGTTCGAAGACATTGAACGAGGTATGGAAGTCGATGCCGCCGGGGTCCAGCCCAGTCCGCGTGGCATCGCCTGGGGCGATGTACTGGATGTTGCACAGCCCGAGCAGAGCGTCGATGCCGAAGTCCGTCTGCAGATGCAGCTTGAGCAACGCATCCAGGCGGCCCTGATCGAGCAAGGGGCCGAACAGGCGTTGAATCTCCGCATGGTTGTCCGCCATGTACTGCAGGCTTTCCTTGACCAGTTCCGGTTTCACGTAAGGATTCAGGTCAATGGTTATCACGCCCTTCGCACCCATGAGCCAATACGCGAGGGGCGTGATGGGTGCGCGTCCCGTGCCAACCTCGAAGAAGGTTTTTCCGCTTGGGTCGTAGCCCAGTTTCCTGATTCGCTGCCAGGTCTCGATGCCGGCAGTCAGGCGGGAAACCGGATTCATTCTTCGCAGCCCACCGAAGTGCCGCTGGATCCAGAAATAGGCGGCGTACGAGGATTGGGATGGGAGCAGCGAGACCGTGTTTTGGATACGGGCTTTCAGTTTCCAGTGCATCATGAATCTCCAGCGAACTTCTTCATGCGGCCCGGTCAGCGCATCGCCGCGGTTGCGCGTTATTTGCGTTGCATCCGGCGCAGGCAACGATAGGCCCAGCGCAGCGGCGTGATCATCTGGAAGCATGCGAGCGGACCGATGCCGCGGATGATATGCAGGGAGCCGCACGGATTGTTCTGGTCGGCAAGCACCCGCTTGTACTGGTTGTCGCCGTAGCCGAAGTCGATCAGCTCGTCGGGATGGCGCTCAAGGAGATCCTGGATCGACTGGAATACCAGCGCCGAGCCCACGCCAAGCTGGGCGAATTCCTCGTCGTAGCCGGTGTCGTCGAGCAGGTAGCGGCCGCCGAGGCGATAGCCATGCACATACGCGATCGGTTGCGTGCCGAGCATCAGCACATGCCCGACTATGTGGCGATCACGTGCCAGTTGCTGAAACAGCGCACGGCGTGATGGCAGCTCCCAGTCGATGGTCAGTGCAGTTGCGTGCCAGCTCCGCGCGTACACCTGGTTCATCAGCTGGCAGTAGTCGTCGATCTGTTCCGGTGCATCGAAGATGCGCAGCTGCGCTTGCGCACCGAGCTTCTTGTACACATTGCGCAGCCGGCGTGTCAGATCGTTGCGGCGCTTGGATCCAAGCTTGGTGAGATATGTCGCGAGCGACTCTTGCGGCTGGATCGCCCAGTTCAGTTGATCGAGCAGGTTCGAACGCACGCAGGTGAAGGTTTGCTGGCCCTGCGACAGCGCGATGGCCAGATCATTCGGCAGCGCGGTCTCCTGGATATGGATGACACGAACCGTTGGATCACGCTGGAGTGCGGCAGAAATCGTGTTCTCGGCGTGCGCGCGGTCGCATGGTGCCGCGACGATGCCGGCCCCGAGCAGACGCAGCATACGGCCCCGATAGATCGGGATCTGGCGCCCGCCGAATGCAACACGGGTGGTGCCTTGCCTGACGATAAACGGTGCATAGCCGACAATGCGGCCATTGTCGTCCCGGGCCAGCACGAGATGAAGCGACGCCGTGCTGCCGCGGCTTTCCAGTTCGAACAGTATCCAGTCCGGATGCTGCACGATGCCGGATGCGGCGCCGGATATTTCCGCCAGGCGCGCCAGTTCGTCGCGCAAACCTCGCAATGCTGCGGCATTGTCGATGGTTTCCCATGGCAGCTGATCGTTTCTCAGAGCCGTCATGGCAGTGTCTTGCTCCATGGTCGGTGCAGGCCATTCAACAGGCGCATCAACATCTTGCCCGGCAGGCCAAGGCGACTGGTGATTGTCGTCATCAACCGATAGTCATCGTCGGTCCAGTAGTGCACCAGGATGCTTGCCGGAACGTACACGGCGACAAAGGTGCCGGCGCCGGCGATGAAGCCGTAATGGCTGGGCAGCACTGCCGTGACCAGCCATGCCACTGCGGTCGCGACGATGCCGACGCCAAACAGCCGTGCCATCGGGGCTACCGGAATGCCGCCGGTGGTGGCGCGTCGCAGATAGAAGATGGCGAGCCCGAGTTCGGTGATGCGTGTACCGGCGTAAGTCAGCACGGCGCCCACCAGCCCGAAATGCGGGATCAGGCTGATGCCCAACACGGCATTGGCCACCAGGGCGATGATCGTGATGCGGATGCGGTCGTCCTGGCGATCGACCACGGTCTGGAACGCCGAGATGCTGTTGACGATAAGCAGCAAGCCGCCCAGGACCAGGATGGCCTCGATCGCCGGTATCGCGTGGACATAGCGGTTGCCGTACATCAGGGTGACGATTTCGGGTGTCGTCACCAGGCCGAGGCCGGCGATCGCAATGCCGACAGCCCAGTAGAAGCGGGTGGCCTCGGCGAGGAAGTGCGTGGCATGTTCCTGTCCGTGCTGTCCGAACGACTTGGCCATGTATGGCAGCAGGGTCGAGGTGAGCCCCACCGAGAACAGCTGCACCGCACCGCGGGTGAGGGTGAGGGCGATCGCGAAGAAGCCGACCGCGGTCGTGCTGGCGAACGTATTGAGCAGAAAGACCTCGATCGTGCTGCCCTTGAACGAACCCAGCAGCACCAGGACGGCGGTCAGGCGCAGATGCCGGTAAAGGCGCGTGCCGATGTCCTTCGGAATGGGGCCGCTCGCGTAGGGTCGGCAATATTTTCGATAGGCCAGGCGGTTGAGCAGATTGAGGGTCAGGCACGCGATCGCGAAGATGGCGATGAAGGCGAGCAGCCCGGCGTGCATGGTGGCTGCACCGATCACCAGGGCCACCCCGATCGCACCGCCAATCACAGTGGCGATCGCCTCCGGCTCGAAATGCTCCTGCCCCTTTTCGATCGCCACCAACATGGCGTAGTTGGCCTTGGCGCCCACCGCCACGACCACCAGCACCGTTACCGGGAGCAGGAACTGATTCCATTCGGTGGGCTTGACGATGAATGTCGCCAACACGAACAGCGCCAGCACGATGAACGAGCTGGCGTGCTGGAGCTGGCCAAGCCGGTGCGAGATGTGCGAGGCGATGCCAGGCTCGCCCGCGCCATCGGCCTCGGCGATGAACTTGGTGGACGATGTCGTCAAGGCGTTGTTGCTGCAGGTGATCAGCCAGCCGCACAACCAGACCGTGAAGGCATAGCGGCCAAAGTCGGCTGGCCCCAGCGCGCGCGCGATCCATATGCTGACGACGAGGCCGAGCGCGTACTCGATATAGGTCGAGACCGAGACGATGGTGACGCTGCGAAGAACGGCGAGGCGTTGGTTCATGCCGTGGGCACCATGCGACATGCCCATGCCGTGGCGGTTGCGGGCAGCCTGCGTCGAGGGGCGCGCCAATCAGCGTGAATCGATGTCTTTGGCTGATTCATGGCGTCTCATGTTTCGTGGAGGACTGCGGCTCGCCACTGCCCGCCGGCTGACGGATCAACCACTGCGCCACACCGGTGCCGCGATTGTTCCAGTTGAATCGGCGGAGCGTCTTGCTGTTGGCCGCACATGCGCTGTCGTAGGACGAGACAAGTTCGTCGAATCGATGTTTGAGGGCGGCGCTCTGCTTCGGATCGCGCTCGAAATAGTAGGCAGCCGCGATCGGCAGCGCGAGCTCTACATTGTGCGAATCGCTGTACCAGCCTTCGGAGTCCTGGATGGCTTCCAGTGCCTTGGTCGTGGCGTGGGCCGACGACCAGTACCAGCCGATCAGGCCGTCGGGGCCCGTGCATGGGTCGCGCCAGTCGTGCGGCTTCACGATGAGGTCGGGGCTGATCCAGCCATAGTGCTCCAGGTAGCGGCCGAATCCCGTGATCATTTCCGGGATGCGCTTGTCACCGGTAACCAGCCATGCGTGCCACAGACCATCGATGATGTTTTCGGTCATCCACGGGGATGTTCCGCGCACGTCGGTTTCGGGTTTCCACGAATCGTTTTCGTGGAGGTTCCAGCTGTTGCGCCATGAGCCGTCGTTGCCCAGGCCATCCGGGTTGTTCTGCTGGTGTGCGTAGAGCCAGTCGATGCGCTCCCTGACGCGGGTGAGATCGTGGGCTTCGCCGGTAAGCTCGTAGGCACTCACGGTCTCCAGCAAGCCGAGGCCCGCCAGGCGTTCCGTGAAGTACTGACCGGCGCCGGTGTATGGCCCGGGTTCTCCGCTCCAGCCACCGTTTGCCCACAGCGTCGCCATGTCGTCGACCATGCGGGCATCGTGCGCGCTGTCATCCCCGGTCAGGGCGAGCGCCAGCAGGATCGGCTCGATGTAGACGTATTTCACGTCACAAGGTTTGCCACCGTACGACCACCCGCCGGCGCAGGACGGACTCATCGGCAATCCATCGCGGCGAATGTATTTCATGTAGAAGTGGTAGCTGAGGATGGCGGCCTGCAGGTAGTCGAACCGACCGGTTCGGATATAAGCCTTGTACAAGGTGGTGGGGCGATCGAACAGCCACGCCGTCGAGTCCTTGACCGGCAAGTCACGGGCCCAGTCGAATTGCGTGGAAACGTAGTTGGCGTAGGGCTCATTCGGAGCGGCCGGTTGCTGTGGCCCCGCGATCAGCGACTGGCACAGCCATTCGGGCGTCAGGGTCGCCACGACCGTTGGCACCAGCAGACCCTGATCGCCCGCGACGAGACCCTTGGCATATGGCCACGGAGCAAGATCGAGCGTACGTGGCTTGCCGAACGCGAAATAGAACGTGGACTCGTCGGTGTCCAGTTGTGCGTCGAATTGCACGCGCACGGCACGCACGCTTCCATCCTTGAAGTGCCACTTCAAGGTGGTTTGGACAGCGGCAGGCACTTCCGCACCGTGTGCGTCGAGTATGCGCAGCATGCGGGGATCGTCGAGAACACCGGGTGCGAACGGAATACCGACAGATACCAGAACCGCCTTGTCGGAGCCCGCGTTCCTGTGCAGGACGATGCGCTGGTCCGGTTGTGCGCCGGGAGGAGCTGGATCGTGGTGAGCAGCGCCGGCATGACTGTTGGCGGGCGTGCCGGCCGCAGTGGGTGAGTGGTGTCGGGTCGATGCGTCGGAATTCGACAACATCGCGACGCTCAGCGCCATGGCACCCAGGAGCAGCATGACAAACGGCAACGTGCGCATGGTCACTTCTCCACGGGTTCACTATCGCGAAACGCGTGGGCATGAGCGTCAAGCATGTCACGGCGTCCGCTGCGCATGCTTCTCGCACCGGTCTCGCGTCCGCCGATATGCCCGGTGCCACCGGTGGCGATGGGGGTGTTCATGCCGAAGTACTCGCAGGGAGGTTGCGATGGAGCCAGCCCTCGATGAGGTCGAGCAGGTGGGCACGGTCGACTGCGAGAATGTAGGTATGGTCGGCTTCCTTCAGGAAGCTGACGCTGACGTCCGGATGAGTGCCCACACGGCCGAAGCATTCGCGGAATTGGCGGAGGTGGTTGAAATACTTGCTTGCGCCGCCGCTGTAGACGAAGCACAGCTTCAGGCCGCGCCGCAGCATGTCTTGCAGGTCGCCACGTACTTGCGTCACCGGCGGGAAATCGACACCGAAAACCGGGGCATCGACCTGCTGGGCTGAGTGCAGGCGACGTGTCAGGAAGCGGAAGACTCGCGCCGGATTCAATATCCGCGGCAGGTAGTGGCGTACCCGGTAGCCGAGGGTACGGTAGGCATAGCCGTCGAGAAAGATCGCGCCGACGATCCTGGCATCGGTACAGGCCACCCGGTGCGCGTTCACGGCACCGGAACACAGTCCGATCAGGACGAAACGCGTGCAGCCGGCTCGTTCGCTCAGCAGGGCCATGGCGTCGGCTGCATCGGCGCAAACCAGCTGCTCGCGCGATTGCGACTCGCTGCTGGCACCGCTGTCGCCCAGTGTCGACAAGTCAAAGCGCAACGTCGGATAGCCGCAGGCATTCAGGCGGCGAGTCATCTCCACATGCAGCCGGAACGGTCCGATCCGATGCACCAGGCCGGCATTGAGCACGATCACTCCGATATTGCCGGAGAGCGATGGAGGGAGGCCCACCATGCCCACCAGATGCTTGGCGCGTCCGAAACGGTAGGCGTGTTCCTGCATCAAGGCGTCTCCCGCAGGCGGCTGCACGCGAGCTGGATCAGCTCGTGCGACAGGATCGCCAGTTCCAGGCGATCGAGATCGTCCCAGGGCGTCGGAGCTTGCAGTGGCGTTACCGTCATATCGGTGGCAGCGAGGCGTGTCCAGTCGTGCGTCGCCGCGGCCGGCAATGAATCCAGCAACAGTGTCGGGATGGTTGGCGGATCAGGGTGAAGGTCGATCAGCTGCTGGCGAAACTTGGCGTCGATGACAAAGCCGAGCCACTGGCCCGCGATATCCTCACTGGTCCGCGGTCTGGTGAAACGTATCGTGTCGTGTTGCAGCGAAGCCTGCAGCGCATCGAGCCGGTCGACGTGGGTGGCGCCGTCGAGCACCGGGTCCCATAGGACGAGTTCGACGAGGCGTGCGGCGGTGGCGGCTGCGAGGGCGACGCTGCCCCCGAGCCTGGCGCCGAAGGCGGCTACGCAGTCGCAGCGACTGAGCGCACGCAATTCGCTGGCGGCAGCCAGGGTATCGTCGATGCAGCGGGTCCAGTCGACGTCCATGCTTTTGCCGGCCGAGTCGCCGCTACCGTAATAGTCAAAACGCAACACCGCGATACCTTGCGCGACGAGGGCATGAGCCAGTTGCCGATAGAGTCGATGGCTGCGAACCAGGTCCTGGCCAAATGGCGGACACAACAAGACGGCTTTGCTGGGAGAGGCAGGCGCGGGATGGTAGATGCCGAACAACTCGCCGCTCGCCCCGAAGTGGCATGGCAGTTCTGCTTCGACCTGCGTCATCATCGCTTGTACACGATGCCGAGATAGATTTCGTTTTCCCGATAGCTCTGATCCAGCGAATTGCTGTTGCGCCGTTGACGACTCACGGAGGCACGCCAGCTCCAGTGCGGCGTCCATTGCTCGGTCAGGTTCAGCCCGTAGTTGACGGTGTTGTCACGTCTGTCGAGGGTCTGGTATTTCGTGGTTTGCTGATTGGCAAATGCCGTCAGGGTTAGCGTCGGCCGCAGTCGATAGTCAATGGCAAAATTTCCGCCATGGCCGCTCTGGTTGAATGTTGGCCCGTTGAGATAGCTCAATTTGGTGTAGGACGGAGCCACGGTTACCGTGAACCGGTCGGCGCGATATGCATAGCCCAGTTCGACAGTCCGTTCCAGATATACCTGCGAATTGATCGTGGTGTCGCCGGCGCTGATGCCACCCGTGGTCGGGACGACGATCTGGCCGATGCCGGGTTGCACCATCATGCCCTGTGCTGCATCGGAATATTGATGAGCTGCAGCGACAGTGAAGGTGCTGCGTTCCGTGAAGCGCCAATCCAGGGACACCCGCGCCAGCGGACTCGACGCGGTCTGCGCGCCTGCGCCATCGAAATCGATTTGCGACCAGCCGAGTACGGCGTCGAGATCGAAGTGCGTCAGTTTGCTCACATATTCACCATACACCTCGTTGCGGGTGTAGTCGGGGCCGCCGTCACTGTTTGAGAAAGCGATGCGCTGGCTCTCGATGTTGACCGACAGCAGATCGGTGGGATTGAGCTCCTTGAAGATGCGCAACGCAGCCTGCCCGCGCTGCGAATTGAATTCATCGGTCTTCTGCGCGTAACTGTTGATATAGGTCAACTCTGCCTGCCCGCGCAACGTGCCGCCGAGCTGGAAGTGCAGCGTAGGGCCGAGCGCGAACACGTTGGTCTGCTGCTGGTTGTTCGGTGCATTGCTGGCCAGCGAGTCGATCGGCTGGATTCCCGCGAAATCCTGCACGGTGAAATCCAGGCGCTGCGGTGACACGGTCCAGTTGGCCTGGCCGGCAAGCTGGACCTGTGTCTGGTTATTGAATCTATTGCCGAAGAAATCGCGATACTCAAGGTCGCCGGCGATATTGGCCTGGAGGGTTGAACCCTGTTGCGTGTACGTGAAGTCCAGGCCGGGTATCAGGATGTTCTGGCTGATCGGGTCGGTCGTGCTCAGGTTGATGTTGCTGCTGTGCTCGATGCCGGTGTACAGCGTGTAGTCGAGCTGTCCGGCGAAAGCCGCGCCTGAGGCAGCGGCCAGCGCCAGCGTCGTCGTGCAGGCAAGCTTGATGGATGCTGGCATATTCCCTCTCCCCCATGGATGCATCTGTGGCGGGTGCCCGGTGACGCAGCACTGCATGTAGTCGAATTTGGATCGTCCCCGTTGCCTTTCTGGCACGCTCCCTTTCGCCATATCCCTTGCTTGCCCTTGTTGCACCGACCGGGCGGCTACACGTCCGTCTGGCGACAAGTCATGCGTGATCGACGTCAGGACTCCGGTCAGGGGGCGTGATTGAACACCACTCCGGCAAGCTTGTTTGTATCGAAATGGGAGACGGCCTGGCTGATCGATGCCGGCGTGTCACGACCGTAGCCCGCAACCACGACCACGAAGTCGGCCAGTTCGGACAGGATTCGTGCATCCGGTGATCCCTTGATCGCCGGACCATCAAGAAAAAGGTAGCGATCCGAATAACGGCAGCGCAGCGAGTCGATGACCGCGCGCATGCGAAATGAGGAAAAGTATTCGGCGACGTTTTCACGCAATTTGCCCGCCGGCATCAGGCGAAGACGCGGGATGCCGGTGTGGTAAAGCACCGATTTGATGCCATGCGCCGGATGTTCGAGATAGTCGATCAGGCCACCACCGACCGGATTCACGCCCAGTGCCTCATGCTGAACCGGATAGCGCAGGTTGCAGTCGATCAACAGGCTGCTTTTGGCCTCGTCAAAGGCAAAGGCGGTAGCGAGGTTGCGGGCAACAAAGCTGCCACCCGATCGCGGGCTCACCGATACCACCAGGGTCACGAAGTTCTGTGCGCCGCCAAGGCTGAGCAGGCGCGTACGAATTTCGCGAAAGGCATCGGATTGTTCGCGAAGCGATGCTTCGCGATGGATCAGCCGACGTTGCTCCAGCTGTTGCGGCGCCAGTGCGGTGCTTTCGTGCATGCGGGCGATCGAATGACCGGCCGCGCCATGATTGCCCGTCGTGACCTCAAGTTCAGGGTTGCTGGGAAAGGCAATCAGCTTGTCATCATCTTTGCCGTTCATGCCATCCCCTTCAGCTTGAGCCCGAACAGAAGCAGGTAGACCACGACGACTGTGAGGACGGTCGCGACAAGGAACACGTTTCGCAGTTGTTCGCGGCGACGGTCCTGTGGCGTGGAGTAGAACGGGACCGTTGCCAGTACCATCAGCCCGGTGGAGTGCTCCAGTTGTTCGACCGAACGTACCCTCGGATCGAATCGCACTAGAGCGAACAGCAGCCCGAACGGAACTGCCAGCGCGAGTGCGATCCCCGCGATGGCAAAATGCATGAAGCGCAGACCCGATGGGACGAGTGGCATCACGGCAGGGTTCTGGATGAGGAATGTGAGGCCGCGCTGTTCGGCATCCAGGTTCATCGAGACACGCGCATTCTCGCGACGCTTGAGCAGATCCTGGTAGACGTCGCGGTTGACGTTGTAGTCGCGCGTCAATTCGGAGGTCACGTTTTCCGAGTTGGCGATGCGATTGCTGCGCTCCAGTTCGGACTGCAGCATGGCTTCGCTCGCGCTCATGCGTGCGCTGGTCGCGGCGATGTCACTGCGGGTTGCCGATACCTGGCTTCTCAACTGCTGATAAAGCGGGTTGATTTGCACGCCGTTGTCGAGTGTCGTCGGCATGCCGGCGAGGCTGGCGTTCTGCTTGCGCTGCTCGGATTGCGCAAGTTGCTGCTGCAGATCCTGCATCTGGTGGCGGACACGAACCACGTCGGGATACTGGGCGGTATAGGTCAGCAGCAGTTTGTCGAGCTGGGTCTGCAATTCGGCAAGCTGAGCCTGATAGATGCCCTGGGTGGTCTGAACCGCGTTGACTTCGGATTCGCCGGACAGCTGCGCATTCAGCGATGCCTCCTGCGAGCGCTTTTCCATCAGATCCATGCGCGAGCTTTCGATCTGGCTGCGCAACTGGCTGATCCGCGAATTGGTATCGGCTTCGCTGCCGGGGCGTGCATCGGCGTTGGCATCGCGGTATGCCTTGAGCTTGTCTTCGGCGTCGGTCAGCTTCGTCCGGTAGGCCTCGACCTGGCTGTTGATGAATTCGTAGGCGTCGCGGCTTTCGCGTTGCTTGGAGGCCAGGCTCTCGCTGATGAACAGCCGGGCAAGCTGTCGGGTGACGTCATAGGCCCGTCCGGGATCGGAATCGTAGTAGCTGATCGTGATCAGGTTGTCCTGTGAGATCTGCACCGTGGTGCGAGCCTTGATCCCTTCGATGATGCGGTCCTGCTCGATCGGCGCCGGATGGGTCCTCATCCAGCCGCCGGTGATCAGGATCTGGTCCATCACCTTGCGGCTGAAGATCACGTCACGCGCGATGCCGGCGCGGTTCTTGTTGGCGGTGGGCGACGCGGCCCCCTCCATCAGCGGGGTGATGATGCTGCTTTCCTGCGCCAGGATGGTTGTGGAGGCATTGAATTTTTTCGGCCACAGCACACCGATGACCAGCGCCGCCATTGCGATGGCCGCAAAAATCAGACACATCGTGATCCGATGGCGCCGTGCTTCGCTCAGCACTACGGGCAGCAAGCTTCCGAAAGGTACGAGTTCTTCACTCATTGCATCCCCCTGGTCCCTCAACCCGGCTCCCTCGATATCAGAAAGCGCGTTGTTGCACAGTGATGACGTCGCCTGGCTGCAACGGGTAATTGGTGGTTAGATCGCCTCGTTGCAGAACCTTGTCGAGACGTACGGCGTAGGCTGTGGTGATCCCGCCCTTGCTCTCGCGATAAAGCTCGGTGCGATCAGGGGCCGCGAATTCGGTGGGGCCGCCGGCCGCCAACACGGCATCAAGGACGGTCATGCCTTGGCGGTACGGTACCGATACCGGTGTACGTACGGCACCGGTCACGCGGACTCGCGACAGGTATTCGTGGCTGCGCAACTCGGTCAGGATTACCGCGACCTGGGGGTCACGCACGAAGGACTGCAGCTTGCCCTTGATCGTGGTGGCCACTTCCTCCGGCGTATGACCGCCAGCCTGGACATCGCCGATCAGCGGCACGGTGATCATGCCGTCCGGACGCACCGGGACGCTCACGCTCAGTTCCGGGTTTTGCCAGACCGAGATCTGCAGCTGGTCATCCACGCCGATGTGATAGGAGGTCACGGCCTGGACGTCGGGATCGAGTGGGGGTGCCTTGTCCGACCCGGGCACGGTGGCACAGGCAGCAAGCATCAGGACGAGAGATAGCGCGAGCAGGCGACAGAAACTCTTCATGGCGGCTTGACAACCATCTGTTCGGGACCACAAACGTTATCATAAGTCAATTGAACTGCGTCACGTTTATGGAAATGGTTGTAGGCAATCTGGCCAGTGTTACGCGACGCTTTTCTGTGCGGCCCACGTAACCTCGGACGAACCTGCGTCTGGATGGCATTGCGCGAGGGGCGCAACACGATGCCATGAGAGGGCAAGGGAGAGGGCAAAGGGGCTGTCTTTGGTCTGGCGACTTCGGTTACAGCAGGACAACGTGATGGTTTTCGGCGACCATAGCCCCATGTTCGCCACCACTTCCCCCCGGACTGTCCCTGCTGCAGAGGGCGTCGACTGGCGCGTCTGCATTGCCCCGATGATGGACTGGACCGACCGGCATTGCCGCTATTTCCATCGGCTGCTGTCGCCGCGAGCGCGGTTGTATACCGAGATGGTGACCAGTGCGGCGCTGGTGCGCGGCGGGCAGCTGCGCCTGCTCGAACACAGCCAGCAGGAGCATCCGCTGGCCCTGCAACTGGGCGGCAGCGAGCCGCGCGAACTGGCGCAGGCGGCGCGTTTCGGTGCCGAGGCGGGTTATGACGAGATCAACCTCAACGTGGGCTGCCCGTCCGATCGGGTGCAGTCGGGGCGCTTCGGTGCCTGCCTGATGCGCGAGCCGGCGCTGGTCGGCGACTGTGTAAAGGCAATGCGTGATGCTGTGGGAATCCCGGTAACGGTGAAGTGCCGCATCGGTGTGGACGATCAGGACGATTATGCTGGACTGCAGCATTTTACCGAGACCATGTTGCAGGCCGGAGTCGAGGTGCTGGTGGTACATGCACGCAAGGCCTGGCTGCAGGGTCTGTCGCCGAAGGAGAATCGCGAGATCCCGCCACTCGACTACGAGCGCGTGTACCGGCTCAAGCGCGAATTCCCCCAACTGGTGGTGGTGATCAACGGCGGCATCACCACGGTGGCCGAGGTGCAGGCGCATTTGGCACGCCTGGATGGTGTGATGCTGGGCCGTGCGGCCTACCACGATCCGTACTTGCTGGCGCAGATCGAAGCCGCGCTCTGCGGCGAGCCGCTGCCGACGCGGGAGAGCGTGCTGCAGCATTTGCGGCCGTATGTCGAGGCCGAGCTGGCGCGCGGCACCGCGCTCAAGCACATCAGCCGCCACCTGCTTGGGCTGTACCAGGGAGAGCCAGGCGCTCGTGCGTTCCGTCGCACGCTGAGCGAGGGCGCGCATTTGCCGGGAGCCGGCTGGGCGTTGCTGGAGCAGGCAATGGCACCATGTTCGGTAGCGGCGTGACAGGCGCCGGCCATCCGGTCAGTATTCAGCCGTGACTGCCTACGCTGGACGCTCTGGCCCGTGTCGGGCGGGATTTTCACGCATGACGACGTACAAAAACTTCATCTTTGCCCTGCTGATATCAATACTGTCGGGCGTGGCGTCGGCGGTCGCGGCCCAGTCGGCCGAATCGGTGACCATGGACCAGGCGGTACTCCAGGTGCAGCAGGAGACCCGTGGCAAGGTGCTTTCGGCCGAGCAACGCGGGGTCGGCCGCCGGCAGGAGTACCGCATCAAGGTACTCACGCCGGATGGGCATGTACGGGTGATGGCGGTTTCGTCCGAGGCAAGCAAGAATCCCGCTCCGGCACCATCAATCAAAATTCCGCCCGTCAAGAACGCGGGCAGCAAGGAGAGACACTGATGCGCATCCTGTTGGTGGAGGACGAGGCGCCGTTGCGCGAAACGCTGGCGGCGCGCCTGAAGCGGGACGGTTTTGCGGTCGATGCGGCACAGGATGGCGAGGAAGGCATCTACCTTGGCCGCGAGGTGCCGTTCGACTTGGCGATCATTGATCTGGGCCTGCCGAAAATGTCCGGCATGGATCTGGTCAAGGCGCTGCGCGAGGCCGGCCAGCGTTACCCGATCCTGATCCTGACCGCACGCGGCAGCTGGCAGGACAAGGTCGAGGGGCTCAAGTACGGCGCCGACGACTACCTGGTGAAGCCGTTCCACGTCGAGGAGCTGCTGGCGCGCATCAACGCGCTGGTGCGTCGCGCCAGCGGCTGGTCCAAGCCGATCCTCGCCTGCGGCATGATCAAGCTGGACACCACCGCGCAAACGGTGACGGTGGAAGGCAAGCTGGTCGACCTCACCAGCTACGAATACAAGGTGCTGGAATACCTGATGCTGCATGCCGGCGAGCTGGTCTCCAAGGCCGATCTCACCGAGCACATCTACCAGCAGGATTTCGACCGCGATTCCAACGTGCTCGAAGTGTTCATCGGCCGGTTGCGGCGCAAGCTCGACCCGGAAGGCACCCTCAAACCCATCGAGACGGTACGTGGACGCGGATACCGCTTTGCCATCCCGCGCACCGACGGCGACGACGAATGAGCCGGAGTCGCCGCGCCAGCCGCTGTCACTGGCGGCGCGCGCGGCGATTGCCACCGGCTTCGTGCTGGCGGGCTTCCTCGGGCTGGTCGGGCTGACCCTGTCGCAGGCGAACAAGGAGCGCGCGCTGAGCGCGTTGCATGACCGGCTGCAGAACTACGTCATCGCGTATATCACCAATACCGACGTCAACCGCTACGGCAAGCTGCTGCCACCGTCATCGGACACCTTGCCCGACCCGAATTTCCTGCGGCCCGGTTCCGGGCTGTACGCGGTGGCTGTCGGCGACCACGGATTCCACTGGGAGTCTTCGTCGTCGATCGGTCGCGACTTCAGTTTCCTGAAGCCACTGGAGCCGGGCCAAGGCGAGTTCGTCGGCCCGATCGATACACGCATGGGCCGGCTTTACTACTACAGCTACGGCGTGGCGTGGGATACCGACGAGAAGAAGTCGGTGCGGCTCACCATGACGGTGGCGCAGACCGAGGAGCAGTTCGAGGGCGAGAGTGCGGCATACCGGCGCACGCTGGTGATCTGGCTGTCGATCCTGGGCGTGATGCTGATCGTGCTGCAGCTGCTGCTGTTGCGCTGGAGCCTGACCCCCCTGCGCAAGGTGGCCAGCGACATGGCAAGGGTCGAGCACGGTGACAGCGAACGGCTGGACAGCCAGTATCCGATGGAGCTGACCGGCCTGACCGAACGCATCAATGCGTTCATCACCAACGAACGCGAGCAGCGCACGCGTTACCGGCACACCCTGGCGGATCTGGCGCACAGCCTGAAGACACCGCTGGCCGTGATCCGCTCGCAGCTGGAATCGTCCACCGGCGACGAGACGTCGCGGCGCAACGGCGTGCTGATGCAGGTGCGCAGGATGGATGAGCTGGTCGCCTATCAGTTGTCGCGGGCTGCCACTTCCGGTCGGCAGACCTTCGCCAGTGCCGTACCGATCGCCAGTCATGCCGAAGACCTGGTGCAGAGTCTGGAAAAGGTCCATGCCGTCAAGAACGTACTGTGCGAGTTCGATATCGAGGACGGCGCGGTGTTCTATGGCGAGCAGGGTGATCTACTGGAGTTGATGGGCAATCTGCTCGAGAACGCGTTCAAGTGGGCGGCCCATCGCGTATTGCTGGTGGTCCGGATGCAACCGCAACCGGGACGGCAGCGTCCGGGTCTGCAAATGAGTGTGGAAGATGATGGTCCGGGCATCGCTCCGGACAAGATCGAGAAAGTGTTGCAGCGTGGTGTGCGTGGTGACGAACGCGTGCAGGGCCATGGCATCGGTCTGTCGATCGTGCAGGACATCGTGCACGCTTATAACGGTGAGCTGGTGGTGGATCGTTCGCAGGAATTCGGTGGAGCCCGCTTCACGGTCACCCTGGCGGCAAGTTGACGTGCTCCCCGGCGCTCAGCCCGCTCGGCGGAAACCGGGCGGTTCACGACCTTCGGCTGGCGAACGGCCATAGAACGCTTCCAGCAGTTCGGCGATGGTCGGCTCCGCCTGTCGCAACAGTGCAGGCTGCGAGTAGTGCAGCTCGCTGACCACGGCGAAATACTCACTCGAGCTTTCCGCCGCGTAGCGGTCAATCGGGCTGTCGAGGCCGTCCAACGGCGCCATGGCCAGGCGGTTGTAGGCCAGCTCGAACTGCTCGATCCAGCGTCGCCGCGGAATTTCCACCAGTGGCGGCACGCCATCCGGCGGTCCGTCGAGCATGTCCAGCTTGTGTGCCATCTCGTGCACGACCACGTTGTAGCCGTCCCACGGCTGCTCCAGATCCAGTTGCACGTCGGCCAGCGAAAGCACCAGCGGACTGCCTTGCCACGCATCGCCGATCGAGGCTCCGTCGCCTTCGGTGGCCACGCCGGCATGCTCGTCGTGATGGTTGCGACGCACCTTGAACTCGCCCGGATAGATCAACACGTCGCGCCACCCGCGCAAGCTGGTGGCTCCTTGCTGCAACGCTGGCAGGCAGGCCTGCATGGCAATCAACAGCCGCCAGTAATCGTCCAGTACAGCGCCGGCCAGTGCATGAAAGCGCTTGCGGGCGAGGAACAATGTGGCCAGTCGACGAAGCTGGCGCTGCCGCTCGCTATCCAGCCGGCGCGCCAGCGGGCAGGCACCCAGCGCGCGCCGCCATAGTGGATCGGCAATCGGCGTGGGTTCGAAGCGTGCCCGCAGTGTTGCCCACCAACGCCCCGGCATGATGCCTGGCGCTACTGGATGGATCCGGGCAGCAGCGATTGCCAGCCAAGATGCGGCTGGCGAGGAGGTGCTGGCGCGGCGGGTGTGCTGCCGGAGCGATCGTTGCTGTTGCCGGAGGTATTGCCGGTGCTGTCGCTGCCGGTGTTGCGCGAGGGGGTGTCACGGGTCAGTCCGAATACATCGCCGCCGCTGCTGTTGGCATCGTGTGAACTGGCGCTGTCGGTGCCCGTGTGCTGGGCGCTGTCCTGCTCCTGGGTGTCCAGGTTCGTTGCCACGGCATTCCCGATGCCGGCAAGGCACAAAGTGCATCCGATAAGCCAATGGGTGGCACGCATGGTGACCAAACTCCCTGCCCCGCAAGCGAAGACTGAGGATCGTCTCAGAAACATCATGGTCGTGCCAGTGCTGCCAACCAGCCCTCCGGCAATGGGTCGAGAGTGCCGGATACCGCGTCGTGCCGGCCGGGCTAGAATCTGCGCATGTCGATATTGCCCATGTTCTCCATTCATAGCGGCCACCGGCCGGTTGTCATACCCATGGGCGAGGGCGCCTGATGCAACCGGCGCAGTTGCTGGCCCTGCTGGCTGCCGGCGAACCGCTTTCCGGCGCCGGCCTGGCTGAGCAGACCGGAGTGACGCGTGCGGCCATCTGGAAGCAGATCGAGGCCTTGCGCGCTCGTGGCGTGCCGATCGAGGCGCATGGCGCGAGCGGATATCAGCTGCCGTGGCCGCTGCAGATGCTGGATGCGAAGCGGATCCGTGCCGCATTGCCAGCGTCATTGCAACGCGAACTGGGCGCGCTGGAAGTGCACTGGGAGCTGGATTCCACTTCCAGTGAACTGCAGCGGCGTGGAGCTGCGGCAGCGGATCTCAGCGTGTTGCTGGCGGAAACGCAGACCGCCGGACGTGGTCGGCGCGGTCGTGCATGGTTGTCGCCACCCGGGCTGAACCTGTATCTGTCCTGCCTCAAGCGCTTCGATGCAGGGTTTGCCGCATTGAGCGGCCTGTCACTGGCGATCGGGGTGATCGTGCTGCGCGCGCTGGAACAACTGGGTGTGGCCGGGGCAGGCCTGAAATGGCCGAACGACCTGCTGGCCATTTCCCGCGGACAGCCGCGTGGCAAGCTGGGCGGCATCCTGGTCGAGCTGAGCGGCGAATACCAGGGGCCATGCGCGGCGGTCATCGGTATCGGCCTCAATCTGCGGCTGACTCCGGCGCTGCATGCCCAGGCCGGACAGCCAGCCTGCGACCTGGCCACGCTGGCCGCTGGCTCGCCACCGGACCGCAATCGCGTGGCCGCGGCGTTGATCGCTGCGCTGGCGGATGGTCTGCGGCAATTCGAGCACGACGGTTTTGCCGGCTTCGTCGCCGACTACGCCCGGCACGACCTGCTGCATGGCCAGCCGCTGCAACTGAGCGGTGCGCTCGGCGTGTTCGACGGCATCGGTGCCGGCGTGGATGCCCGCGGTGCGCTGCAGGTGCGCGTGGCCGACGGCAGCCTGCGCCGGATCGACAGTGCGGATGTCACGGTGCGGCGCGCATGAAACTGCTGCTCGATCTGGGCAATACGCGGTTGAAATGGGCGCTGCAGTCGCAACCCGGCGCATGGCTGGCGCAAGGCGCGGCAGATTGGAACCAGGATATTGCCGCCGCGCTCGATCAGGCCTGGGCCGGGTTGCCGCACCCCACCATGGTGGTGGCCGCTTCGGTGGTTGATGATCGACGCGAGGCGCAGGTGAGTGCCAGCGTGGCGAAGCAGTTCAACAGCAAGCTGCACTGGTTGCGTACGCCCGCCAGTGCCTGCGGGGTGCGCAATGCCTATGCCGAACCGGAGCGACTGGGCGTGGACCGCTTCCTTGCCATGGTGGCGGCACATGCCGACGGTTGCGCACCGTGCGTGCTGGCGAGCGTGGGAACGGCGCTCACGCTCGATGCGCTGGCCGCCGACGGACGGCATCTGGGTGGCTTGATTGCACCGGGGCCGCAGCTGATGCAGCAGTCCCTGCTGGATGCGACCGTGCGGGTGCGGCTGGAACGACCTGGCGAGATTCTGGAACTGGCCGACAATACCGCCGATGCGGTGGCTTCGGGTTGCTGGCAGGCGGCAGCGGCACTGGTCGAACGTTTCGCCACGCGCATGGCGATGCGGCTGGGTAGCGCGTCACTGGCACCGGCACTGGTACTGGGCGGCGGCGGTGCCGCGGTCCTGCTGCCGCTGCTCTCGTTGCCGGTGCGGCTGAGTCACGATGGCGTGCTGCGTGGCCTGGCTGTATGGGCGGATACGCAGGTGGCGACGGCACTCCCCAGCTAGAATGAAGGTTGCTGCCGGTGATGGGGGTTCGATGTTCCTGCGTCTGCTGTTTGTCCTCTTGAGTGCGTTCAATATCGCGGTGGGCGCCTGGCTGTTGCTGGGGCAGCCGTATGCGCACGGTGGCAGTCCGACCGATCCTGGTGTGGCGGAACTGCGCCTGCTGTCGGAATTGCCGACGACGCCTGTAAGTGCCGTCTCGGTGCCAGCTGCTGCAGTTACTTCGGCAGCAGCAACTTCGTCGCAGGCAATCAGCTACAGCTGCCTCGCGCTCGGTCCGTTTGCCACACCGCAGGACCTGCGCAATGCGCGTCAGGCACTGGCTGCACAGGCCACACGCATGCGCTCGCGCCAGGAACAGGCCAGCCAGACCAGCGGCTGGTGGGTGTATCTGCCGGCAGCAGGCAGCCGGCAGCAGGCGCTGGAGCAAGCACGACAGCTCGGCGCGCACAATTTCAACGATTACTTCGTGGTCAGCTCGGGCGATCAGCCCAACACCATCTCGCTGGGCGTGTTCAAGGACCCGGCCAACGCGCGCAAGCGCCGCGACGAGGTTATTGCGGCAGGCTTTCCGGCCCGCATGAGCGAACGCGGCGACAGCGTGCCCGAATACTGGCTTGATCTGGTCGTGGCCGACGGCAGCCATTTCGACTGGCGCAGTCGCATCCAAACCAGCGGGATCGGCTCGCACAGCACCGGCTGTTTTTGAGCTCGGATGATGGAGCCTGCTAGAATCCCCGTCCTTCGCCGGCATAGCTCAGTTGGTAGAGCAACTGATTTGTAATCAGTAGGTCCCCAGTTCGAATCCGGGTGCCGGCACCAGCAACGCCAAAGGCCTGCAGCGATGCAGGCCTTTTTGCTGGGCCGGATTCCGGAAGCAGCCGCATGCTCAAGTGTGTCCCTGCCGCCATTCGCCGCCGTGGATGCGATGCAAGTTGATGACAGCGAAGCCAAGGTCAGGCATAGAAAAGCCCGCCTGAGCGGGCTTGGCCATCTATGCCGGGGGACGGCGTGGGATTATGCGCCTCACGGCGACAACAGCTACAGAGGTGACACAGTTCACATTCACTCATGTTGCCGAGCACTATTTTGTGATTTTCATCACGAAATTGACCCGCTGGCTTGCCGCTCCTTTTGAGTGCATGGATGACAGGCGACTGTCTTGGGCGCCACTCGTGTTCAGTGCTTGGCAACGGGTGCAGGAACAGGCACGGCAGGTGCCGCAACTGTCGGAGCCGTCGCGGCAGGCATATTGCTCATGGGATCGTTCGCCAGCGACTTGGTGGTCTGATCCATGGCCTTGTCGCGTGCATCGGAGACAGCGGCCAGTTCCTGAGCCGACTTCAGATGGGCTTGGAGCGTGGGCAGCGTGGCTTGCGTGAATTTATGCAGATCCGTGTCTTTCGTCTGCTTGTTTTCCTGCGTGAACAGTTTCGCGGCAGCCTGATCATCCTTGACCATGGCCTTCGACCACGCTTGGTCAAACGCACTGCCGCTCTTCGCTTGCAGCTTCCCGATTTCTTTCAGAGCATCCGGTGAGGGACCCGTGGGCAGCATTACCTGTTTGTTCCGGGCCAGCATCTTCAGTTGGTCATTGGTCCCGTTGGTGTCATCGATGGTGCGTTGTGCCAGTTGTCTGGCCTTGGCATCGGAGGACTTGTCCAGCGCCATTTTCCCCATTTGTATCTCGGCCAGACGGCCGGCCGCGGCATGTTGCAAGAACGTGCTGTCCTCGGCGCTGGTTGAACTCTTCATGTCGGGTGAGTCATCAGGCTGGCCCATGGCTGTACAAGCCACGCTCAGAAGCAAGGCGCTGATGAACACCTGGAGCAAGTGTCGCGAAGTCATGTCGATCTTCCCGGTGGCTGGAGAACCAAGATGAGAGCGTATCGACCGAAAAGAGTTCGTGACAAAAACCCATACCGGGACTGAACGTCAATGCGTACTTAACGGCTTTGTCGCGCATCGTGCACTTCGGCGGCGGCACGCTCTGCAAGTGCCAGCAGAGAGAGCGGGTCATGGAAACACTTTACGTGGTGCAGAGTTTTCACGAGGTTGATGGTGCCGTCCTGCCCGAAAAGCCGGTACTGCATGGCATGGAAGAATTCGCACGTCAGCGCGGCGAGCAGCTGGCTACACAATGCGAGGGTGTCCTGGTCTATGCACAAGGTGCGGACACGGATCGCGGCGAGTATTCGGATCCAGTCATTCTCGCGAAGTACGGGCGTGTACCGGATCTGCAACAGCAAAGTTTGTGCGATTGCTTCTAGCCGAAGAGCTGCCCTTGCGATAGGGGGCGTCAGCAGAGGAGCCTCCTCCTTTCGACTGCCGGACGCCTGAGGCCGGGTGACGTGGCAGCTAGTTGCCGCCTTGATTGTGGGTGTGGCGGTAAAAGTTGCCATGACGTAAGAACTTGCCTTACGATCGGTCGGCGGTTGCACAGGGGCAGCCGGGACAATCTATTATGCATACGCTTCTTGCGCACTCCACTTTCTGGCGTGCGATGTCGCTGTTTGCAGGGATGCTGGGGAAAGTCGAAGGGAACGCGAAGCCCGCAGGTACAATAGCCTGCATTGAACTTGTGACCTGGAGTCCGGGCGCTCGCTCGCGCCGCGAGGACGAACTCGCGCGGAGTCGCCACGCCGAATCCAACTGAGGTCGGTGACGGATTTCCGGCGCGATCGCGCCGGCTGGCACGACACCGATTCCCAAAGCCGTGCGATTGCAGCATGGCGCGCCGCCGCCCATTGCGATGAATGGCCATCAGCCTCCGGTAGCCTGACACATTGCGTCCATTCGATCTGCGCTCAGTCATCTATGTGCAGCGCGGTCGTTCCATCCGGTTTCGCAGTGGCCGAACCGCTCCTTCCGGTAAACTCCAACCAGTTCCCGCGGCGCCATGCCGCGGGCGTCTCTTCACAAGGACGGCGGATTCTGTTCTGAAGCAGTGGTGCGTAGCCGAGCTTCACGAATTACCGTCACCATGCTGATGCTGGTGGTGCGCAATGGCGCCGACCTGTGTCATCCGGATGCTACAGGCAGGTATACAGGTTCATGAGCAAGCAGACCGTTTCACTGATCGGCGTGCCGACCGATATCGGCGCCGGACACCGCGGTGCCGCGATGGGTCCGGAAGCGCTGCGGGTGGCCAACCTTGCTGCCAGGCTGGAGCGCCGCGGGCTGACCGTGATCGATCGAGGCAACCTGCAGGGGCCGCTCAATCCATGGCAGCCGCCCACGCATGGCTACCGTCACCTGGATGAAGTAGTGGCCTGGAATACGGCCGTCTATACGGCTGTACATCAGGAACTTCAGGCAGGTCGTCTGCCGATCATGCTCGGTGGCGATCATTGCCTGGCAATCGGTTCGATCTCGGCCGTGGCTCGACATTGCCACGACGAAGGCAAGCAACTGCGCGTGCTGTGGCTGGATGCACATACCGATTTCAACACAGCGCAGGCCACGCCGTCGGGCAATATCCATGGCATGCCGGTAGCCTGCCTGTGCGGTACGGGTCCGGCCGAACTCACCGGGCTCAGCGGCAACACGCCAGCGACTATACCCGACGTTTTCCGCTATATCGGCATCCGCTCGGTGGACGAGGGCGAAAAGCAGCTGGTGCGCGAGGCGAGCATGAGTGTGTTCGACATGCGCCGCATCGACGAGATCGGCATGAAGGGCGTGATGGAAGAGGCGCTGGCCGGCGTCGATGGAAATACCCATCTGCACGTGAGCTTCGATGTGGATTTCCTCGATCCGAGCATCGCGCCCGGCGTTGGCACCACTGTGCGTGGCGGTCCCGATTACCGCGAGGCGCAGCTGTGCATGGAGATGATCGCCGACACCGGTTGCATGGCGTCGCTGGACATCGTCGAGTTGAACCCGGCGTACGACAAGCGCAACCAGACCGCCAAACTGGCGGTAGATCTGGTCGAATCGCTCTTTGGCAAATCCACGCTGCTGCGCTGAGTGCACCGGCCCGCAGACATTACAAGCGAATCCTATGCAGACTCGAGTTCTCACCGGCATCACCACCACCGGTACCCCGCACCTGGGCAACTATGTGGGTGCGATCCGCCCGGCTGTCGAAGCCAGCCGGCGTGCTGATGTCGATGCGTTCTACTTCATGGCCGACTATCACGCGCTGATCAAGAGCGACGATGCGGCGCGGATCGAGCGCTCGCGGCTGGAGATCGCCGCGACCTGGCTGGCCGCCGGTCTCGATCCGCAACGAGTCACGTTCTACCGGCAGTCGGACATCCCGGAGATTCCCGAGCTGACCTGGTTCCTCACCTGCGTCGCCGCCAAGGGCATGCTCAATCGTGCGCACGCCTACAAGGCGGCGGTGGACCGGAATACGGAGACCGGTGAGGACGCTGACGCCGGCATCACCGCTGGCCTGTACATGTATCCGGTACTGATGGCAGCCGACATCCTCGCGTTCGATGCGCACAAGGTGCCGGTGGGGCGCGACCAGATCCAGCATATCGAGATGGCGCGCGATCTCGGTCAGCGTTTCAACCATATCCATGGTCGCGAGTTTTTCGTGCTGCCGGAAGCGCTGATCGAGGAGCAGGTGGCGACTTTGCCCGGTCTCGATGGCCGCAAGATGTCCAAGAGCTACGACAACACGATTCCGCTGTTCGCCGGTGGCAAGAAGCAGTTGCGCGAGACGATCATGCGCATCGTCACCGATTCGCGTCTGCCGGGCGAGCCGAAGGATCCGGACAGCGCTGCGCTGTTCACCATCTTCCGTGCATTTGCCAGCGAGGCCGAGACGACAGCGTTCCGCCAGGCGCTGCTGGACGGCTTGGGTTGGGGTGACGCGAAGCAGGTGCTGTACGAACGCATCGAGACCGATGTGGCGCCGATGCGTGAACGCTACGAGGCGTTCATGGCCGATCCAGCCGCCATCGAGGCGATCCTGCAGCAGGGCGCGCAGAAGGCGCGCGCGATCGCCACACCGAAGCTTGCCGCCTTGCGCGATGCGCTGGGGCTGCGTTCGGCCGGTACCTCGGCGACCACCACGGCCCCGCCGAAGACGGCCACGAAGCAGGACAAAATGCCGCGCTTCGCCAGTTTCCGCGATGCCGATGGTAAGTTCCGTTTTCGCCTGTTCTCCGCGGAAGGCGAGGAGTTGCTGCTGTCGATCCCGTTCGCCGATCCGAAGGCGGCTGGGGCGCTGCAGAAACGCCTCAAGACATTGGGTGCCGCTGCTGCGGTGCTGCAGATCCAGCCCCAGGGCATGATCCTGGATCTGGACGGTGTGCAGGTCGCCAGCACGCCCGACTACCGCGATGCACAGTCACGTGACCAGGCACTGGTGCAACTGCGTCAGGCGCTGGATCAGCTCGCTGCGCAGGATTGATGTGCAGCGGCTCAAGCCGACGGAGTGATTGATCGATGCGTTACCTGGCCATCCTGCTGCTGGCACCGTGGCTGCTGATCCTGTGTTGGGCTTACTGGGCCTATCCGAAAAGCCTCCCGCGGACGTCGGGCCGGCGCATTTTCGATTTCGTGGCCCTGCTGCTGGCGATGATCGGCGCGGTGCAATGCGCGGTGATCGGTTTCGACATGGTCGAGCTGCCGCCGGTCGACCAGTTTGGTCGCGCAAGCGGGGGCATCTGGCAGCAGGTCTTGCCGGCACTGTATGGCTACGGTGCGTTTGCCGCGGTGCTGGTGCTGGCGATGCTTTTGCGCCACGCCTGCTGGGGAAGCCGTCGCTGATTTCGACGGCCGGTCGCCGTCAGTCCCAGCGATTGAGGTGAGGCCCGAAGGCATCGCGTTGCGGGCGCACCACGCAGAAGCGGTGGCCGCTGGGCGCCTCCATCACCCACCAGCGCCCGCGCACGAAGGACACCCGCTTCGCCCCTAGTCGTTCCAGCCGGCGCATTTCCGCTTCCAGATCGTCGGTTTCGATGTCCAGGTGCACGCGGCTGGGGTGATCCACCCGCTGCAGCAGGATGATCGGCTCATCCGCGGCGGTTCCCAGTTCCGCGTACTTGCCGTCACCGTCCTGATCGGGATTGGCGACCGGCTTGCCCAGCGCCTGGCTCCAGAATGCGGTCGCCGCAGCGAGATCGTCGCCGCAGCAGTCGAGGACGAGGGTGCTTAGACGGCTGTGGTGCATGATGATCTCCGCTGGATTCGGCGCGTTCGTTCTACGCCGGCACGCGTGAACCCGGCGCAATGCGAGAATGCCTTCCATGATGCTGCTCAAATATCTCCAGGCGTACCCCGTCGCCTTGCAGGACAAGGTACGCCAGCTGATCGCGCAGCAACGCCTGGATGAGCATCTGGCCAAGCACTATCCGTATCGCCATGCGGTGCAGAGCGACAAGGCGCTGTACGCCTACACGATGGATCTGAAGCAGGAATACCTGAAGAATGCGCCGGGCATCGACAAGGTGTTGTACGACAGCAAGCTTGACGTGGTACGTAATGCGCTGGGGCTGCATACCGCGATCTCGCGCGTGCAGGGCAGCCGGCTCAAGGCGAAGAAGGAAATCCGCGTAGCCGCGTTGTTCAAGGACGCGGCACCGGAATTCCTGCAGATGATCGTGGTGCACGAGTTGGCGCATCTGAAAGAGCAGGATCACAACAAGGCGTTCTACCAGCTGTGTCAGTACATGTTGCCGGACTACCATCAACGGGAGTTCGACCTGCGCGTCTACCTGACTTGGCGCGAACTGCCATCGCCGATCGAATGATGTTTTTGCAAGAGTGGCTTCAGCCGCACCCGGGCGAGGATATGTATGGATAGTGCTGCGCTACAGAAATACCTGCTGCGGTTGTTCGAGCGGCACGATGTCGAGCTCGATGCCGACGAGGACGGCTGGCTGGTCACCGACGATGACTTCCCCGCGATCCGTGCCGAGTGGCATGAGGGTGCCGCGGGTGAGCCGGGTCGCCTCGATATCGACGTGGTGTTGAGCGAGGAACGTCGCATCGAGGAGAGCTTCGCCGGCATCGGTGGTGGTGAGGCCGGTTGCCGCGATGCCCTGCACGCGTTCGAGCAGAATGCCTTCCATCTGCTGCTGGCGGCGTGCTGGTACGTCACCGACGATCGCAAGATGCGGATCGCCGCATGGGATATCGGCGTGCGTACGTGGGATGTGTTCATCGGTCCGTTCAACGCACGCGGTACGGCCGCCGATGCCGTGACCATTCCGGCCGAGGCGCTGGCGGCAGTCGAGGCCACGCTGAAGCGCGAAGCGCTGACGCCCGAGTTGCACTGGGTGCGGCTGGTGCACAGCCAGGTCGCGGAGGGCGATTCACGCAGCGAGGCTTCGCTCGACAACGAGCCGTGGACGGCGGGTACCCTGGCGCTGACTGCGGTCGCGTGGCCGCAGAACAGCGACTACAGCGCGCGCTGCTTCATGTTGCTGGACGTGCGCGATTACTGAGCTCTGGTGACAGAAACAGACAGGGCGCCCGAAGGCGCCCTGTCTGTTTTACGTGTGCGTCTAGGTCAGTTCGGCAACGCCAGATCGTCGAGCATCGCCTTGAGGAAGCGCGCCGCTTCACCGCCGGTGGCGGCGCGGTGGTCGAAGGTCAGCGACAGCGGCATGCGGCGATGCACTTCGATGCCGCCGATCACCGCGACCACGTCGTGGCTGAGCTTGCCGGCACCGACGATGGCGACGGTCGGCGGTACCACGACTGGGGTCGCGTAGCGGCCGGCGAACATGCCGAAGTTGGACAGGCTTATGGTGTAGCCGGACAGTTCCGAGGCGGGGATCGAACGATCCTCGACCTGGGTGCGCAGGCGCTTGATCGCGGCGCGAGTGCCGGCACCGTCGAGCACGTCGGCGTTGCGCAGCGCCGGCACGAACAGGCCGTCGTCGGTATCCACCGCGATGCCGATGTCGACGTGTGGATGCAGGGTGCGGGTGAGGTTCTTGCCGTCGAACCACGCGTTCAGTGCCGGCACCGTCTTGCAGGCCGACACGATCGCGCGGATCAGGCGGGCGGTGATGTCCTGCTTGCCGATCCAGGCGTGCAGGTCGGCGTCATCGACCAGGGTGGTCGGCACGACCTGGGCGTGGGCATCGGCCATCACGCGGGCCATGTTGCGACGCACGCCCTTGAGCTGTTCCGGCTGGCCGCTGGCCTGCACGCTCGGCGGCGCGGTGCGTACCGGCTTGCCGGCGAGCGAGGTGGCAGTGCGTGCCGGCTCGGGCTGCGGCAGCTCGGGGGCCAGATGGCGACCGGCAGTAGCGGCAACGGCACGCGCCGGCGCGGCACCGAGTGCGGCCGAACCGTTCGCGGCAGCGTTCTTCACATCCTGCATGGTGACCACGCCATCGGCACCGCTCGGGCGCACGCGGCTGAGATCGACCTTGAGCTTCTTCGCCAGCGCGCGCACGGCCGGTACCGCCTTCACGCCGCCGATGCTGGCAGCCTGCTCGACGTGCACGTGGCTGCCGCTGACCATCGCGCCGACCACGGTGCCTTCGTCTTCGCGATCGGCCTTCTTGCCGTTGTTTTCGATCTCGCCGCCTTCGTCGGAGGCAACCACCTTGTGGCTGTCGTCCGCGACGGTGCTGCCGACGCTCTTCTTCGGGCCGTGGTGATGGCCGGTCGACTCGGCCTCGGCGCGCTGCTTGGCATTCGGGTCCGGTTCGAATTCGGCCAGCGCGGAGCCGGTCTCGATGATGTCGCCGGGTGCGCCGTGCAGCTTGGTGACCTTGCCGGTGTACGGCGAGGGCACGTCGACCACCGCCTTGGCGGTTTCCATCGAGCACAGCGGGGCGTCGAGCTTGATGCTGTCGCCCACCTTCACATGCCACTCGACGATGGTCGCGTCGGGCAGGCCTTCGCCGAGGTCGGGCAGGTAGAACGTCTTGATATCAGCCATGGGATCGGGTCCGTTGAAGGTTAGCTGGCGGCCAGTGTGCGCTTGGCGGCGTCAACGACGCGCTCCACGCTCGGCAGGTATTTCATTTCCAGGCGGAACAGCGGGATGTGCGTGTCGAAACCAGTGACGCGCTCGACCGGCGCGAGCAGGTCGTAGATGCACTCCTCGGCCAGACGGGCGGCGATTTCGGCCCCGAAACCGGCGGTCTTCGGTGCCTCGTGCACGATCACGCAGCGGCCCGTTTTTTGTACGGATTCAGCAATCGTGTCGAAGTCGAGCGGGGTCAGCGTGGCGACGTCGATCACTTCGGCGCTGATGCCCTGCGCGGCCAGTTCGTCGGCGGCTTCCAGTGCCTCCTTCACCTGTGCGCCCCAGCTCACCAGGGTCACGTCGGTGCCGTCGCGCAGCACGAAGCATACGTCCAGCGGCAGTGCCTCGCCATCGTCCGGCACCTCTTCCTTGTACTGGCGGTAGATCCGCTTGGGTTCGAAGAACATCACCGGATCCGGATCGCGGATCGCGGCCAGCAACAGGCCATAGGCGCGCGCCGGCGACGACGGCATCACCACGCGCAGGCCGGGGATGTTGGTGAACAGGTGCTCGTTCGCTTCCGAGTGATGCTCCGGTGCGCGGATGCCGCCGCCCCACGGCGCGCGCCACACCGCCGGCACGGTGAGACGACCGCGGGTGCGGTTGCGCATGCGCGCGGCGTGGCAGGCGATCTGCTCCATCATCGGATAGATGAAGCCTTCAAACTGCGCCTCGGCGACCGGCTTCATGCCGGCCACGGCGAGGCCGACGGTGACGCCGGCAATCGTGGTTTCGTCGAGCGGCGTGTCGAGCACGCGCAGTTCGCCGAATTTTTCCTGCAGACCCTGGGTAGCGCGGAACACGCCGCCGTTGAGGCCGACGTCCTCGCCCAGCACCACGACGCTGTCGTCGTGCGCCATTTCGTAGGCGAGTGCCTGGGTGACGGCTTCGATGAGAGTGATTTGTGCCATGACTCAATGACCCTTCTTGGATTCGAGCTGGGTTTCAAGCGAGAGGACGTAATCGCGCTGCTTGGCGAGATCGGCGGGGACTTCGGCGAAGATGTAATCGAACATCGCCGTGACCGGCTGGGTCTTGGTCTCGAGGTAGGCATTCACCTCGTTGTCCATCCACTCGTCGCACTCGGCCTTCCAGGCTTCTTCCTTCGCGTCGTCCCACACGCCCTTGGCTACCAGCCAGTTGCGCAGGCGCTTCATCGGTTCCTTTTCCCAACCGTCCTTCACTTCCTGCTCGCCGCGGTAGCGGCGTGCATCGTCGGCGGTGGTGTGATCGCCGAGGCGATAGGTCACCGCCTCGATCACGCTGCCGCCCTTGCCGCTGCGTGCACGCTCCAGCGCGTCTTCCATCGCCTTGCGCACGGCGATGATGTCGTTGCCGTCCACCTGGATGCAGAACAGGCCTGCGGCAATGCCTTTCTGCGCCAGCGTCGGTGCGCCGGACTGGATCTTGCGCGGTACCGAGATCGCCCACTGGTTGTTGACGATCACCGCCACCATCGGCAGGTTCTGCGCGCCAGCGATGTTGATGGCGCCGTAGAAGTCGCCCTTGGACGAGCCGCCGTCGCCGATCGTGCACACGGCCACGCGCTTCTCGCCACGGATCTTGAACGCCAGCGCGGTACCGGCAGCGTGCAGGCACTGTGTGGCGATCGGCACCGACCAGGCGAAGTCGTGGCGTGCCGGTTCTTTCTGGTAATCGTTGCCGCGCTCGTCGCCGCCCCAGTACATGTAAACCTCGCGCGGCTGCACGCCGCGATACAGTTGGGCACCGTATTCGCGGTAGCTGACAGCCAGCACATCTTCCGGCTTCATCGCGCTGCCGATGCCGACGTGCGCGGCCTCGTGGCCAAGGCAGCTGGCGTAGGTGCCAAGCTTGCCGGTGCGCTGCAGGGCGATCGACTTGGCGTCGAACACGCGGGTCGACAGCATCAGCTTGTACAGCTCGACCATGTGGCCGAGGTCCTTCGCGAACTCGGGTAGATCGTCACGGACCTGCTTGCCCTCGGCATCGAGGTATTGCAAGTATTCGATTTCAAACTTGGCGGCGATGGTCACGACTCGCTCCGGAGTGAGGAAAGGGGATTGGGGGTGGTCATATGCGCCTGGGCCAAGGCGCACAAACGACCGCACAAGACCGCACTTGATAGCAGGCGGGCATGTTGCGCTGCAAGGTACGGCGCAGCATTCGTACGCGTACGGAATGGCTGCCCATGGCGATCCGCAAGCTGTTTCGATGTCTTGCAACGGGCCGGTGAGCGAGGTGCCAGTCTGCCCTGCGTGGCGTGATTTCCTGCCGCACATCGGACCGCGTGGCGTGGCAACCGTTACCATGAACCTTTCGGGAGCACACGGAACACCATGGGCGACAACCAGCGCGACATCGAGGCCGGTATCCAGACGGATCTGAACGGGCAGATGACCTACGGCGGCTACCTGCACTTGGACATCCTGCTGTCCGCGCAGCAGCCATTGAGCCAGCCGCCGCATCACGACGAAATGCTGTTCATCGTGCAGCATCATGTTTCCGAGTTGTGGATGAAGCTGCTGATCCATGAGCTGAAGGCAGCCGTGGCGCATCTGCAGATTGACGACATTGACGCCTGCCTGAAGATCCTGGCGCGTGTGAAGCAGATCCAGCGTCAGCTGTTCGAGCAATGGGCGGTGCTGGAGACGCTGACTCCGTCGGAGTATCTGGAGTTCCGCGGCGTGCTTGGGCCGTCGTCCGGCTTCCAGTCGCTGCAATACCGCATGATCGAGTTTCTGCTCGGCAACAAGAACGCGCAGATGCTCAAGGTGTTCGCGCACGATCCTTCGGCACAGGCCACGCTGCGTGAGGTGCTGGAGGCTCCCAGCCTGTACGACGAGTTCCTGCGCTATCTGGGGCGGCGCGGCCACGCCGTGCCTTCGGCCCTGCTGCAACGCGACTGGACCCAGCCCTATCAGTGCAACGAGGCGTTGTTGCCCACGCTCAGGCGCATTTATGAGGAACGTGCGGGTTTCTGGCCGGAATATCACATGTGCGAGCAGCTGGTGGACGTGGAGGAGAGTTTCCAGCTCTGGCGTTTCCGCCACATGAAAACGGTGGAGCGGATCATCGGCCACCGTCGCGGCACCGGGGGGTCGTCCGGCGTGTCGTTCCTGAAGAAGGCGCTCGAACTGGAGTTCTTCCCCGAGCTGCTGGACGTGCGCACCATCCTCGGCAGCTGACTCTGCGGTGGTGCATTTGACGGCGTCGTGCGTGCCGGTTACATCTGCACGATCCATCCATCAATAGATCGCCGCCGGAATCGGCGGCGACGAGCCAGGGAACCGCATGAGCCAGACCCTCGACGCCGGCGCCGGCGACGTGCCCGACTATCCGCAGTTGCTCGGCCATCCGCGTCCGTTGTGGATGCTGTTCATGACCGAGTTCTGGGAGCGCTTTGCGTTCTACAGCGTGAGCTGGGCGCTGGCGTTGTATATCGTGGCGCAGTTCTACCATGGCGATGCCGCCGGGCAGGGCTGGGCCAGCAGCATCTTCGGTGCGTATACCGCGCTGATCTACGCCACCGGCATCTTCGGTGGCTGGGTGGCGGACAAGCTGATCGGCTATCAGCGTTCGATCCTGCTCGGCGCGGCGGTGATGGCTGCCGGCCTGTTCACGATCATGCTGCCGGACCGGCAGATGCTCCTGCTCGGCCTGGCGCTGGTGATCGTGGGTGACGGCCTGTTCAAGCCGAACATCTCCTCGATGGTCGGGCAGCTTTACGGACGCGACGATCCGCGCCGCGACCGCGGGTTCACGCTGTTCTACATGGGCATCAATGCAGGCGCGTTCGTGGCGCCGCTGCTTACCGGCTGGATGGCGTCGTATTTCACGTCGACCCCGCTGGAACAGAACTACAAACTGGTGTTCGCCGCCGCTGGTGTCGGCATGCTGCTGAGTTTGCTGTGGTTCTGGTTCGGACGGCGCAGCCTGCGTGGAGTGGGGCGGCCGGCGGCCGGTAGCGAGAATCGGCTGCGCGTGGTCTGGGTACTGATCGGCGTGGTGATGGCCGTGCCGCTGGTGTACCTGCTGCTGTCGCGGATCGGTGCCGCCGGGTTGCAGTGGCTGCTCGGCCTGCTGTTTGTCGGGGTCGCCACGATGCTGGTGGTCGAAGCGCTGAGGCATGACCGCATCCAGCTGGACCGGGTGATTGCGATGCTGATCATCTTCGCCTTCAACGTGCTGTTCTGGATGTTCTACTTCCAGCTCGGCACCTCGTTCAATTTCCTGGCGGAGAACCTGGTCGACCGGCAGATGTTCGGCGGCTGGGTGTTCCCGGTCGGCTGGTTCCAGTCGGTGAGCCCGCTGGCGATCCTGTTGCTGGCGCCGCCGCTCACGGTGATCTGGGGTGCCCTTGCCAGGCGCGGGCTGGAGCCGTCGATCCCGCGCAAGTTCGGCCTCGGCCTGGTCTTCAACGGCCTGGGCTTCCTGGGGCTGATGTACGGGTTGTCGCGGTTGCTCGATGTGCACGGCCTGATCCCGTTCTGGCCGCTGGCACTGTGTTACGTGCTGCAGACCGCGGGCGAGCTGTGCCTGTCGCCGATCGGCTTGTCGATGGTGACCAAGCTGGCGCCGCCGCGCTTGGTCGGGTTGTCGATGGGCGGTTGGTTCCTGTCGCTGGCGGTGGGCGGCAATCTGTCGGGCTTGCTCGCCGGGCGCATCAGTGGCGAGAGCGGGATGACCGCCGCTTCGGCGCTCTCCGGCTTCACTTTCAGTTTCTGGCTTCTGGCTGGGGCGGGCGTGTTGCTGCTGTTGATCGCACCGTTGATCAACCGGCTGATGCATGGAGTGCGCTAACGCCTTGTGCGACCAGTCGTAAGTTTTTGCTGTTGTCGAGGTGGTTCAAACAGCAGAAGATGCGTGCGACTTGATTTCACAACGGTCGTTCTCCAGGGGGCAAATATGGCACTAGATTTTGGGGCGCGGTTGCGTCCCGACGCACAGCTTCGTGTGTCGAAAGCGTGGAGGATCATTGTGGCAACGCTGTTGTTCGGGGGGCTGGGGAATTTCTCCCATGCGTCACCCGCGCGTTACCAGGTGATCATGCAGTTTCCGAATGCCGACGGACTGGGTGCGGCGCAATTTGGTTTTGCCATCGCACCCAGCGGAATCATGTACGGCACGTTTGGATCTGGTGGCGGGACTTACGCCCAAGGCGGCATTTATTCGGTGACTCCATCGGGCGTATTCACCGATATTCACGACATGGGCCTGTACGAAGGATCCCAGCAACTTCCGGGTGGTAGTCGTGCCAGCGTCCCCTTCGTTCAATCGGTTGGCTTGACGAGCGACGGTAGCGTGTATGGGACGACTTATGCCGGAGGCCCGTATACCGATCCCGTTAACGGCCCGCAGCCGCAGGGTACGGTATTCAAGCTTTCCCCGGATGGCCAGTTCACTACATTGCATACGTTCTATGGCAACACCCTTAGCACGAGCGATGGTGCGACGCCGATGGGTGTGACGCTAGGGCCGGACGGCAATTACTACGGATTCACGCTATACGGCGGGGGCACCAACGGTTCCAACGGTGGAACCATCTTTCAGTTAACGCCGGATGGTCAGGAAAAAATCATTTACAGCTTTTATGGCTCTGGCAACAACGCGACCAGTTTTTTGGTGGGCTCGGATGGCAACATTTATGGATCTCTGCTGGCTGGATCACAGCTGACCTACATGGGACCGTCACTTACCACTGACGTGCTGTTCAAGCTCACGCTGGACGGCAATCTGTCGGTAATCCACGAATTTGACAGCGCCGCTGATGGCGCCGACGTGAGTCACCTGATTCAGGGGGCGGATGGAAATTTCTACGGAACTACGACGGGTGGCGGTGCGAACGGCTTCGGGACGGTCTTCGAGCTCGATCAAACGGGCACGTTCTCCGTGCTGCATTCGTTCGACAACACCGTAAAGCAGGAAGGCTTTGCCGCCGGTCCGTTGGTGCAAGGTTCGGACGGCAATCTGTATGGTTCAACCACTGCAGGCAGCCTGAGTGGGCAGGGTGCTGTGTACAAGCTCGCTCCCGATGGCGTGTTCACTATTCTGCAGAAATTTGGCACATCGGCCAATGGAAAATCTCCTTCCACAATCCTTCAGTCGGGACCGCGTACGTTCTACGGTACTGCAGGCGGGAGCCTTATAACGAATGGTCCATCGGGCGTTTACAAGCTGGTTGTGCCCGTGCATGACGATGTCACTGGGGCCGGTCGAGCCAGTTTGCTGGCCAGTGGTTCGGGTGCTTTTTCGACGGCGCTCATAAGCACAACCGGTGCAAGTCAGGGTGCGTCAATGGCGATTGCGGCTGGCTATTACCCGGTTGCAATTGGAGACTTCAACGGTGACGGTGTGGCGGACATCGTGTGGACCAGCGCCCACGATGATTTGTACATTTGGTTTGGTGGCGCCAGTGGATATACACCGAAATACGCGGGAACCTATCCGGCCGGTTGGAGCGTAGTGGGTGCGGGCGATATCGATGGCGACGGCAAGGACGATCTGCTGTGGGTCGACAACCAAGCACACGAATTTGCCTATTGGTTGATGGATGGCAGCACGCGCACTGGCTCTCGGATCTTCAACATCACGCCAGGCTATTACCCGGCGGCTATCGGTGACTTCGATGGCGATGGCAAGTCGGATGTGTTGTGGACCAGCGCGAACAACGATCTCTACATGTGGCTTAGCACCGGCAGTGGCTTCACATCGAAATACGTCACCACGTATCCCGCTGGTTGGAAAATAGTGGGACGAGGCGATCTGGATGGCGATGGCCGTGACGATCTTGTCTGGCAGACCAAGGACGGCGCAAACTGGGGCTATTGGCTGATGAATGGTGCATCCATCGAAAAAACTGTCACTCTGAGTGTGCCAGTGGAAGTAGTCGGCTACACGATTGCCGGGACTTCGGACTACAACGGTGATGGTGTTGCTGACGTTGTCTGGTCGAACGGGAGCAATCTCGTGTTGTGGTCAAATCTGGGGCAGTGCTCCATCACGGTGGTATGTACATTCAATACCTCTACCAGCCCGATCTCAGTTCCCGCGGGAGAGGCTATTTTGAATAGTGGTGTCCCGTTGTCAGTAACCATGCAGTGACCGACATGGTTTGGGACAAAAGTTCGGATTGAGTACCCCGCATCATCAACGGGGCCTGATCGAATTTTTGGGTAGAAAGATATAAGGGCAGCCAGAGTTGGCTGCCCTTTTTGTATCCATATGGGCATCTTTCAACGCTTTGCCGCTAACAAATTCCACCGTCGATCAACCGGTTGATGCACGATGTGCACGATGGTTCCATCCGCTATTTGCCCTTGCCGATCCGTCAGCAGGCTTCGAGGAATATCCGTTGTTCCGACTCGCCATCGATTTCCGGTGCGAGGCGTCGCGCGAGGGCATCGAAATCGCCCTCGCCCTGTGCGGCCCGGCGTACTAGGTGCCCGGCCACGGGCCCGATACGCCTGGCGAGTTCGGTCTCCAGCAGGCGCAAGTGCGCGACATCGATGCCGACGCTCGGATGGGTGATATCGGCTGGCCTTATGCTCTGTGATTGCCGGTGTTCGGCGGTGAGGTCGCGGGCGACGCATCCGCCGAGGGCGGCATCGAGGTAGTCTCACAGGCGGTCGACGTGCGGCTCGAGCGGTGGCGGGAACGCATCCATCCAGTGCTGTGTGCTGAGGAAGTATTCTAGGCTCTTCGACGGCAGCACGTCCTCGATGCGGAATGGCAGTATGCGCAACTGCTTGTGCACGGCGCGCTCGACCTCGCGACGCACCTGGTCCGATTCGTTGCTGCTGCCCGAGAAGATCAGCAGCATGAGCCGTGCACCCGCAATCGCATCGATGATTTCGGCGGCCCAGTCGGCTGACGGGGACACGTCACGCGGTGCGATCCACACGTTGATCCCGCGCGCCTCCAGGCGTTGCACGATGGCGAACGCGCAGTTGCGGTCCGGTTGTGAATAGCTTACGAAGAGATCGTGTGTCACGGCTCAGCCGTCCAGCATCCGCAGCGCCTTGTCCAGGCTCTTGCGCATACGGCCGAAGGCGGCTGCGAGTGCGGTGACCTCGCGGCCGCCGCCGCCCGGGAATTCTTCTGCGGTGGCGTCGCCCAGGCTTACCTGGTCGGCAATCCGCGCGATTGCGCGCAACGGGCGGATGACCAGTACATAGAGCGCGGCATTGACGATCAGCAGCATGCCGGCGAACGTTGCAGCGAAGGCAGTCAGCACGCCGCGGCGGACGTTGCTGGCGCTTGATTCGGCGCTGGCGAGCGGCACCGAGACGATCTGCGCGCCGACGACTTCGTTGGGTTGCCAGCCGAAGCCGTTGTCGCTGCCATAACGCGCGAGCATCGTCGCCGGGGCCGCCGAGGGCAGGCTGTGGCAGCCCAGGCATCCGGGTTCGACTCGAATCGGGCGCGCCATGAATAGGGTTCTCCCTATCGGAGTATCCCGTGCGCCAGTCACTTCCCGGGTGGTTGCGTCGTTGCGAAAGCGTTGCATGATGTCCGCCTCCCAGTCGGTTGCGCGATCACGCGGATTGGTCGGGTTGAGCGTCGCCTCCTTGTAGGCGTAGTCCGAGTGCTCCTTGTGCAGCCTGAGGAAATTCTGCGTCGCGGCGTAGAAGGGCACGCTCTGCGGGTGGAACGCGCTGACCATCTTGTCGGCAAGCAGCGGCCCGACCTCGGTCTCCGTGTAGGAACGAATCGCCGCGGCACTGTCCAGCATCAAACCCGCCTGGGCAAGCACCTCGCGTGTCGCGTTTCCTGCAGCATCGATGTCACGACCAGGGAGACCGCGCACATGCTGAGCGCGAATGCAGCGAGCAGTATCAGGTTGATCCGCCGCAGCACATTCGGCTCCCTTGCCGGAGCGCAGGTCAACGGACCCAGGCCCGACCGTGTTCATTGCCGTTGGAACTTCGGTGATGCCCCCAGCGCGCCACGCGTGCTGTCTTCGCGATTATGCCCCCAAAGTGCCGAAAGGCAGCGGTGGATGGCATTGCTCCATGGCACTGGCAGGCCGCAGCAGAGCACGTCGAAGGCCATGTCCCGATGATTGCGCTTCACCGACCCTGGCCGTGAAGGCGCCGGCGTGGTTCACCCAATGCCGAGCCTCAGCCCTGCAACTTGTCCAGGATCCGGGTAAGCCACGCGCATTCTTCCGCGTCCAGTTTCGCCAGCACTTCGCGTTCGCGTGCCCGCGCCATCGGCGCCACCTCATCGTGCATGACCCAGCCTGCCTCGGTGAGGCTGAGTACGGAGCGGCGCTTGTCACCATCGTGGATGCTGCGATTGACCCGCCCGGCCTCGACCAGCCGTGCCAGTGCGCGGCTGACCGCCACCTTGTCCATCGCAGTGCGCTCGGCCACCTCGCGGGCGGACAGGCCGTCGAAACGCGCCAGCACCGCCATCACCCGCCATTCGGTCACCGAGATGTCGTAGCGGCGCTGGTAGTCGTCGGCGATCGTCTGGCTGATCGTGTTGGACAGGATCGACAAGCGGTAGGGCAGGAAATGTTCCAATTGCAGCGGTGCGTGCTCGGCGGTGGCGGGGGCAGGCTTGCGCTTGGCGGTCATTGCGGCAGTGTTCCTTGCAAATGGTTACATATGTAACTATAACGTGGGATTACCACCGATGGTGGCACGCTCGCGAGCTGCCATCGTGCACCGACACACAGGAGAGCGCCATGAACGCCCAGCCCAATCTTGGCATGCAGGTCACCACGTTCGAGAACCCGATGGGTATCGACGGCTTCGAATTCGTCGAGTTTGCCGCGCCGGAAGGTCGGGCTGGCGAGTTGCATGACCTGTTCAAGCGGATGGGATTCAGTGCGGTCCTCAGGCACAAGACGCGGCCGATCACCGTGTACCGGCAGAACGGCGTGAACCTGCTGGTCAACGAGGATCCCGATTCGTTCGCCGCCGATTTCGCCAAGGCACACGGCCCCAGCGCCTGCGGTTTCGCGATCCGCTTCAGGAAGCCATCCGGCGAAGTACTTTCCACTGTGCTCGGCAACGGCGGCGAAGCCATCGACCACAAGGAAGCCAGCAAGGCGGTGAGTGCGCCAGTGGTGAAGGGTATCGGCGACTGCATGCTGTACCTGATCGATCGTTACGGCAACGCCGGCAGCATCTACGACGCCGACTACGCGCCGATCGAAGGTGCCGATCAGAACCCGGCCGGCTTCGGTCTGACCTTCATCGATCACCTGACTCACAACCTGTACTTCGGCAACATGCAGAAGTGGTCGGATTACTACGAGCGGTTGTTCAACTTCCGCGAGATCCGCTACTTCGACATCAAGGGCGCCAAAACCGGTCTAGTCTCCAAGGCGATGACCGCGCCAGACGGCATCGTGCGCATTCCGCTGAACGAATCCAGCGACCCGAAGAGCCAGATCAACGAATACCTCGACGCTTACCACGGCGAAGGCATCCAGCACATCGCCTGCTTTACCGACGATATCTACACCACGGTGGAGAAGATGCGTGCGGCTGGCGTGGA
The DNA here is from genome assembly GCF_002001045.1 of Rhodanobacter sp. C01. Lineage (GTDB taxonomy): Bacteria > Pseudomonadota > Gammaproteobacteria > Xanthomonadales > Rhodanobacteraceae > Rhodanobacter. Next base: position 189,001 of record NZ_MUNR01000005.1, read on the forward strand.
ATTCCTCGACACCCCGGACGCCTACTTCGAGGTGATCGACGTGCGTGTGCCGAATCACGGTGAGGATGTGCCGCGCCTGGCGAAGAACAAGATCCTGATCGACGCCGATCTGGAAACCAAGCAGCGCAAGCTGCTGCAGATCTTCACCCAGAACGCGATCGGTCCGATCTTCTTCGAGATCATCCAGCGCAAGGGCAATGAAGGCTTCGGTGAAGGCAATTTCCAGGCGCTGTTCGAGTCGATCGAGCGCGATCAGATGAAGCGCGGCGTGTTGTGATAGCGCGTGGCATAGCAAGGCCCCTATGACACGCGCTACTGGCTTTAGTGTGGAAGATGGCGAATGCCGTACAGGGCGAGGGCAAAATTGGCGGCGAAGATAGTAAAGACAATAGCGAAGATGAAGCCGGCCATCGTTACAATCGCCTGGATCAGAAAATAGGTTTTCACTTTGCTCAGGGCGAGCTTCAGTGTAGAGGCATCTCCTCGTGTGTAAGCCCGTTCGGCTGCGGCGACGATTTGCAGTATCAACACGCTCAAATAGATCGGCAGCAACGCGACAACTATGCCGATACCGAACGCACCGATGCCGCGCAGCGCGATAACGAGCGAAATAAGGATATACAAAACTGAAATCGCGATCTGGGCGATCGCAATGAACCTGATCCAACCTTTCACTTCTACCAGCGGCGTGGCAATGTCGGAAATATCACTGCTGGCACTGGCCTGAAAAGACGAATAGACATCTGCTGGAATGCTGAATTCGGATGACATGACTCTCCCTTTTCATGAAGTTGAGTGAGACCGTTCTGACAGAGCAGCACGTCCAATCTAGCAGTAATCGCGGTGGTATCTTTCCAAGGCTCTGCCACGTGCGTTCGGGTGCCGTGGCAGTAACCATGATGGTGGAACGTTCATGAGCGTAGTGAAGCAAAACGAATACCAGTCCGGTTTCGGCAACGAGTTTGCCAGCGAGGCGATCGAAGGCGTCTTGCCGCAAGGACAGAACTCGCCGCAGCGGGTGGCGCATGGACTGTATGCGGAGCAGTTGTCGGGCACCGCGTTCACCGCGCCGCGCCATCTCAACCGACGCAGCTGGCTGTACCGGATTCGTCCGGCCGCGGTGCATGAACCGTTCCGGTCGCTGGAACATGCCACGTTCCACAACCGCTTCGACGAGGCGCCGGCCACGCCGAACCAGCTGCGCTGGGATCCGCTTCCGCATCCGGACAAACCCGCAGATTTCGTCGACGGCCTGGTGACGATGGCCGGCAATGGCGGTGCGGCCGAGCAGGCTGGCATCGGCATTCACCTGTATGCAGCCAATCGCTCGATGCAGGGGCGCTTCTTCTACAACGCCGACGGCGAGTTGCTGATCGTGCCGCAGCAAGGTCGCCTGCACCTGGCCACCGAGCTTGGCGTGATCGAGATCGAGCCGCAGGAGATCGCGGTGATTCCACGCGGTGTGCGCTTCCGGGTCGAGCTGCTGGACGATCTGGCCCGCGGCTACGTGTGCGAGAACTTCGGCTCACTATTCCGGTTGCCGGATCTCGGCCCGATCGGCTCGAATTGCCTGGCCAATGCGCGCGACTTCCTGACCCCGATGGCGGCGTACGAAGACGTGGAAGGCCAGTTCGAGCTGGTTGCGAAGTTTCAGGGCGCGTTGTGGACGGCGAAGATCGACCATTCACCGCTGGACGTGGTCGGCTGGCATGGCAACTACGCGCCGTACAAATACGACTTGCGTCATTTCAACACGATCGGTTCGATCAGTTTCGACCATCCCGATCCGTCGATCTTCACCGTGCTCACCTCGGCCAGCGACACACACGGCACGGCGAATGTCGATTTCGCGATCTTCCCGCCGCGCTGGCTGGTGGCGCAGCACACCTTCCGTCCGCCATGGTTCCACCGCAACGTGGCTAGCGAGTTCATGGGCCTGATCACCGGCGTGTATGACGCCAAGGCCGAAGGTTTCGTGCCTGGCGGGGCTTCGCTGCACAACTGCATGAGCGGGCATGGCCCGGATGCCGCCACCTATGAGAAGGCTTCGGCGGCCGACCTCTCCAAGCCGGACGTGATCGGTGGCACCATGGCCTTCATGTTCGAGACGCGCAAGGTGATCCGTCCCACCCGGCAGGCGCTCGATATGCCACAGCGCCAGCAGAACTATTACGAATGCTGGCAAGGCATTCGCAAGCATTTCAATCCGGAGCGCACATGAAGCAGGTGGTTATGGTGTTGGCATGTGTGCTCGCGTTGGCGGCCTGCTCCAGCGAGCCGCCGCCTGCCCCCACGGCTTCGGGCAGGCCGAAATCAACCATGACGGCCGCGCAGGTGAAAGCGCTGCAGGCGCAGGACGCGCTGGGAAGTTACACCGGTTACGGTGCTGCAAGCTTCGGCATGAACGAGGATGCGTTTCGCGCCGCATGGCGGGCTGATCTGAACGGTGCGGTCGACCCGGGTGGCGACTGCTCCCTGCTGCAGCCGACGTGGAACAAGGCATTAGGCGACTTCGACTTCATGTTCGATCACGGGCGTTTCGTCCGCTACGACGTGGGCACGCCGAAAGAGATCGCGCCGGGTGGCGGCAAGGTCGGCATGAGCGTGGCGCAGATCCACGCGCTTTACGGTTCCGGCCTGCAGGTACTGCCGCACAAGTACCAGCTGAATGAGCAATACCTTCGCATCGCGGATGGCAAGGGCGATGTGTTGATTTTCGAAACGGATACCAGCGGAAAGGTGAGCCGGTGGCGTGTCGGCATTCCGCCGCAGATCGATAACGAAGACGGTTGCATGTAATGAGCGCAATCCGGGGAGCAAAGGCATGAAACTTGGCAGTCTCAAGGAAGGCGGCCGCGACGGCACGCTGATCGTGGTCAGCCGCGATCTCGGCCGCGCCGTGAAGGCAGGCGGGATTGCGCTGACGCTGCAGGCGGCGCTGGATGACTGGTCGAACGCCGCGCCGCGGCTCAACGCGTTGTCGGACGAATTGAACGCGGGCAGCGCCGCCGGCACGTTCGCGCTGGACATGACGGCACTGGCCTCGCCGTTGCCGCGTGCCTACGAGTTCGTCGACGGTTCGGCCTATCTGCCGCACGTCGAGCGCGTGCGCCGTGCGCGCGGCGCCGAGGTGCCGAAGTCGTTCTATACCGATCCGCTGATGTACCAGGCGACCAGTGCCGGTTTTCTGGGACCGCGTGACCCGGTGGTGGTGCCGAGCGAGGATTACGGCATCGATCTGGAAGCCGAGGTGATCGTGATCACCGACGACGTGCCGATGGCGGTGACGCCGGCGCAGGCATCGGAGCACATCCAGCTGGTCGGCCTGATCAACGACGTGAGCTTGCGTGGGTTGATCCCGGGCGAACTGGCCAAGGGCTTCGGCTTCCTGCAGAGCAAGCCGCGTTCGGCGCTGTCGCCGGTGCTGGTGACGCCGGACGAACTGGGTGATGCGTGGCAGGGCGACAAGCTGCACCTGCCGATGCGCACCTGGTTGAACGGCGCCTGGTTCGGCGAGGCCGAGTGTGGCGTCGACATGCAATTCAGCTTTGCCGAACTGGTGGCGCACGTGGCGAAGACGCGGCCGCTGACCGCGGGAAGCATCGTCGGCTCCGGCACCATCGCCAACGAGGACACCGGCAAGGGCGCGTCGTGTCTGGCCGAGCAGCGCACGGTGGAAACGTTGCGCGATGGAAAACCGAGTACGCCATTCCTGAAGTTCGGCGACCGCCTGAAGATCGACATCACCGATGTCGCTGGCGCTTCGATCTTCGGTGCGATCGAGCAGCAGATCGCACCATACAAGGGTTGATGTCGTTGCCGACAGGGCTCACGTTGGGCCCTGTCATGTGACAACACACGCCTTGATGGGCGAATGCGCCATGGTGAAATGGCGCGGTGATGGCATGGCCGATGGGAACCCTCGGAGAGCCGGCGCTACCAGATGAGATCGTCCGGTACCTGGAACTGCTGGTAGTACTCGTCGTCGTGATCGTTGCCGGCATCGGTGCTGCGGCCATGGTCGAGCACGATCATCGCCGCATCGCGGGCGTAGACCTTGTCGGCGGCGGCGCGGGGCAGCAGCTCATAGCCCTGATCGTGGCGCACGATCACCAGCGTGCCGCTGGCCAGCTGCGCACGCAACGCCTCATTCACCAGCACACTGCGGATCTTGTCCCCATCGGTGAAACGGTAGGCGATTTCGCCTTCGCGTTTTTGTTTGTGGCTCTCGACGATCTGATGGATCTGGGTGCGTTGCTCGGCGGCACGTGCCTGTGTGTTGCGCTCTGCCGCCAGCGCGCGATCGCGTTCGGCACGTTCCGCCTGCAGCCGCTGCGCATCGACCTGCTCGGTGGCGGGCGCCATCGGCGCCTTGCCCTGGCGCTGCTTGGTCTGCTCGCGCACCACCTGGGCCACCTTGTTCTTGTTGACCAGGCCGGCCTTGAGCAGCTGTTCTTGCAGGGGATTGCGCATACGGACGATGGGGTGGCTGGGCAGGATCGCACACGTGATTGTACCGGCGTGGCCCACAGCCGGCTCACGCAGCTGATTCAGGTCATGCCACTGCCTAGCTACCGTCGGGCGGTCTCGTCTTTCTGACTGCGGCCATGTTCTACTTGTAGGCCCTTTTCCCTCGCGAGGTGCAACATGTCCAACGTCACACTCAAGGGTCAGCCAATCAGCATCAGCGGCCAGTTTCCGGCGGTAGGTACGCCGGCGCCGGCGTTCAGCCTGGTTGGTGGTGATCTGTCTGATGTCACGCTGTCGAAGTTTTCGGGCAAGCGCAAGGTGCTGAATATTTTCCCGAGCGTCGATACGCCGACCTGCGCTATGTCTGTCCGTCATTTCAACGAGTCGGCCAGTCAACTCGACAACACCGTGGTGCTGTGCATCTCGGCAGACCTGCCGTTTGCGCAGGCACGCTTTTGCGGTGCCGAAGGACTGAATCAGGTAGTCAATCTGTCGCTGATGCGCGGGCACCGGTTCCTCAACGATTACGGCGTAGCGATTGCCAGCGGTCCGCTGGCAGGTCTGGCTGCACGCGCGGTGGTGGTGCTGGATGCGCATGACAAGGTGATTCATGCCGAACTGGTCAGCGAGATCGCGCATGAGCCGAACTATGACGCGGCGCTGGCTGCGTTGAGCTGATGCTCTGAGCAAGGTGCGGGCACCCACCCGCGCCTTGCGGGTTCATTTCCGAAGTTGTCCCACGATCGGGATGCCGAGTGGTCGGGCTTGTGGATGTTCCGGCAAATTCAGACCCAGGCGCAGGCTGCGGCCGATCCGTTCGGCGTACTCGATCATTTGCGCGGTGCCGGTCTCGTCCAGCACTTCGGGCACGGTTTCACGCCACAGCGCCATCCAGCGTTCGAAGTGTTCGGTGCGGATCGCCGGTTGTGCGCGATGCACCGTCATCGGACTGCCCTGATAGCTGTTCGCGCGCAACGCGACCGAGCACCAGAAGGACGTCAGCAGTCGCTTGTGCTCGTCCCAGTCGCGTACGGCCGGGTTGAACACCGCGCCGAGCAGCGGATCGGCGCGGACCTTGTCGTAAAAGCGATCGACCAGGCGCGCGATGCCAGCTTCATCGAGGGTGGATCGGGTATCCATGCGGCGCATGATAGACCGCGTCCGTGGATGATCCGTGCGGCAAGTCGTCGCTGCGGTGAGGTCGAACGGCAGCAACAAAAAGGCCGAGCGTGGGCCCGGCCTTTCCTCTAGTTCATCATGGCCAAGCTTACTTCGCCACGACTCGCACCATCTCCAGGCACTTGTTCGAGTAGCCCCACTCGTTGTCGTACCAGCTCACCAGCTTGACGAAGGTGCTGTCCAGCGCGATGCCGGCATCGGCATCGAACACTGAGGTGCAGGTCTCGCCGCGGAAGTCGGTCGCCACGACCTTGTCTTCGGTGTAACCGAGCACGCCCTTCAAAGCGCCCTGGCTCTGCGCCTTCATCTCGGCGCAGATTTCCGCATAGGTCGCGGGCTTTTCCAGCTCGACGGTGAGGTCGACCACGGACACGTCCGAGGTCGGCACGCGGAAGCTCATGCCGGTGAGCTTCTTGTTGAGTTCGGGAATCACCACGCCTACGGCCTTGGCAGCGCCAGTGGACGACGGGATGATGTTCTCCAGGATGCCACGGCCACCACGCCAGTCCTTGTTGCTCGGGCCGTCGACGGTCTTCTGGGTGGCGGTGGCAGCGTGCACGGTGGTCATCAGGCCGCGCTTGATGCCCCACTTGTCGTGCATCACCTTGGCGATCGGCGCCAGGCAGTTGGTGGTGCAGCTGGCGTTGGAGATGATCGCCTCGCCCTTGTAGGTCTTGTCGTTCACGCCATAGACGAACATCGGTGTGTCGTCCTTCGACGGTGCGGACAGGATCACCTTCTTCGCGCCGGCATCCAGATGCTTCTGCGCGGTGACCTTGTCGAGAAACAGGCCGGTGGATTCGATCACCACGTCGGCGCTCACCTCATTCCACTTCAGTGCGGCCGGATCGCGCTCCTGGGTCAGGCGGATGGTCTTGCCGTTGATCACCAGATGGCTTCCTTCGACCTTCACGTCGCCCTTGAAACGGCCGTGTACGGAGTCGTAGCGCAGCATGTACGCGAGGTAATCCGGTTCAAGCAGGTCGTTGATCGCCACGATCTCGATGTCGTTGCCGAAATTCTGCACGGCGGCGCGAAGCACGTTGCGACCGATGCGGCCGAAGCCGTTGATGCCGACCTTGATGGTCATGAGGGAGCGTCCTCCTGAGGCGATGATGGGTGGGCAACCGCAGGCCGCGGAGCCAGAGTTTCAGCCGCGAATCATACAATGAAAGCGGCCAGGCCTGGTCACCGCTGTGGCAGACTTGGGCTTTTCAACCGGACGATCCCATGACCTCGTTACGTCGCTCGCTCACCATCGCACTGGCCATGCTCGCGGTCGCGCCGCTGGCGCAGGCCTGGGGTCCGCTCGGCCACAGCGTCGTGGCGGAACTGGCACAGCGGCACCTGAGCCCGGCTGCCGAGGCCGAGGTGGAACGTCTGCTGGCTCCGGAGCACACCACCTCACTGGCCGACATTGCCAGCTGGCCCGACCAGATCCAGGACGATCCGGCCCAGGCGGCATTGTGGAAACAGACCCGCGGCCTGCACTACATCGATTTCGTCCATGGCGATTGCAACTATGTGCCGCCGCGTGATTGCAAGGACGGGCGCTGCGTGGTTGCCGGGCTGCAACACTATGTGGACGTGCTGGGTGATCGCAGCCAGCCGGATGCAGCGCGTCGCGAGGCACTGAAATTCGTGGTGCATTTTGTCGGCGATGTCCATCAGCCGCTGCATGCCGGCTCGCGGGATGACAAGGGCGGCAACACCTACCAGGTGCAGTTCGATGGCAAGGGCAGCAACCTGCACAAGGTATGGGATTCGGGCATGCTGAAAACCCGTGGCCTCGATGTGCAGGCATATGCGCAGACACTCGATGCACATGGTCCGGTGGCGCTGCCACCCCCGATCGCGCCGTTCGACGACCCCTATGCGCAATGGGCGGAGGAATCCTGCAGCATTACGGCGGGGGCCGGGTTCTATCCAGCCAGCCACAAGATCGATCAGGCCTATGTCGATGCCGAGCTGCCGGTGGCCGAGTTGCGTCTGCGCGAGGCTGGCCGGCGACTGGCCGAAGTGCTCAATCTCACGCTGGGCCATTGAGCGAAAGCGGCATTCGCTGCCCACTGCGGACGAACCGGGTTCTGCTAGGCTCTGGCGACAACCGCCAATCCCGTGAAGCAATGACTACCGATAGCCAAACGCGCCGCACCAAGATCGTCGCCACCCTGGGCCCCGCCACCGATGTTCCGGGGATGCTCGAGAAACTGATCGCCGAAGGCGTCGACGTGGTTCGCCTGAACCTGTCACATGGCATTCCGGATGATCATCGTGCGCGCGCGAACGCCGTACGGGCGGCTTCGGCGGCGGCGGGGCGCGAAGTCGGCGTGCTGGCCGACCTGCAGGGACCAAAGATCCGCGTCGAGACGTTTGCGAATGGTCCGGTGGCGCTTGTCGATGGCGCCCCGTTCGTGCTGGATTGTCGTCCTGACGCGCCGGCCGGCGATGCCACGCGGGTCGGTGTCAGCTATTACGAATTGCCGCAGGACGTGCATGCTGGAGACGTCCTGCTGCTGGACGACGGACTGATTGCGCTGACCGTGCTGGAGGTGATTGGTGCCGAGGTGCGCTGCCAGGTGTTGATCGGTGGCAAGCTGTCCAATCGCAAGGGCCTCAACCGGCAGGGCGGCGGCCTCTCGGTCACCGCGCTGTCGGACAAGGACAAGGCCGATATCAAACTGGCGGCCGAGATCGGCGCGGACTTCCTCGCCGTGTCATTCGTGCGTTCGGCCGAGGACATGCACCAGGCCCGCCGGCTGTTGCACGAAGCCGGTGGCAGTGCGGCGCTGGTGGCCAAGATCGAGCGCGCCGACGCGATCCCGGTGCTGGGCGAGATCATCGACGCCTCCGACGTGGTGATGGTGGCGCGCGGTGACCTGGGCGTGGAGATCGGCGATGCCGAACTGCCGGGCCTGCAGAAGAAGATCATCCGCGAATCGGTGCAGCGCAACCGCGCGGTGATCACTGCCACGCAGATGCTGCAGTCGATGGTGCGCTCGCCGATTCCGACGCGTGCCGAGGTGCTGGACGTCGCCAATGCGGTGATCGACGGCACCGATGCCGTGATGCTGTCGGAGGAAACCGCGGCGGGTGCGCATCCGGACAAGGCGGTGGCGGCGATGCGCCGGATCTGTCTCGGTGCCGAGCGCCAGTTCGAGCCGAAGGAGGATCTGGCTGGCGCCAGCCACCATATGAACCGTACCGACCAGGCCATTGCGCTGGCTGCGATGGTGCTGGCCGGCCAGCTGGGTGTGCGGGCGATCGTGGCATTGACCGAATCCGGCGCCACCGCACAATGGCTGTCGCGTTACCGCAGCGCGGTGCCGATCTACGGCATGTCGCCGTTCGCGGCCGCGCGTCGGCGCATGCAGGTGTTGCGCGACGTGCAGCCGGTAGAGTTCAGCCACGGCGAGAGGCAGAGCATGGCCTCCTCCACGCGTGCTGCGGTGCAGCTGCTGTTCGAGAAAGGCAAGCTGGCCGAGGGCGACAGCGTGGTCATCACTTACGGCGACCGCGTCGGCCACGTAGGCGGTACCAATACGCTGAAGCTGCTCTCGGTCGGCGCCGACGGCATGGTCGAGAGCTTGCGCGACCTCTGATTCACGGCAGGAGCATTGCATCCGGCAGAGCCATGGAATCCAGCTCGGGTAAAGTGATCAAGACCACCATGTATACCGTGCACAGGAGATCGTCATGAAAATGTTGCCTCGCCCGTTTCGACAGGGTCTTTTGCTGGCGTTGACACTGGGTTTTCTGACACCGGTGCTGGCGCAACAGGCGCATCGGGTCGATCAGCAGGATCTCTACCGTTACTGGATCCTGCTCAATACCAAGGTGCAGATGGATGCGCCGAACAGCGGCCTCAACCTGGACAAGCCCGGTTGTGCCGCGGTGACCTACACGATCGGCTCCGACGGCGTGCCGATGGATGTGCAGGTGGTCAAGGTGGAACCCAAGAGCGACTTGGGTCCTACCGCACGCAGCGCGGTATCCAATTTCCGCTACGGACCGTCGCTGACCAATCGTGCCGGCGAACCGATTGCCACCTACTACGTCGTGCCATTCAATGCGCCAGCGGACCCGGCGCAGCGCAAGCAGCTGATGGATGCCTGCAAGCTGCCCGGCTACGCATCGTAAACCGGTGCTGATGCCGGTCCCGGCCGCGTTCGGCAAACTGGCCTATAATTGCCGTTTTTAACCAGCCGCTTCGCCCGCGAGGCGGCTTCTATCTTGTGCGGGCAGGCATCGCCCTCGCTACCGGAGTCGTCATGAGTATTGAAGATCTCGAAAGCATCGCCCTGGCGATGGTCGCGCCCGGCAAGGGCATCATCGCCATCGACGAGTCGACCAACACCATCAAGAAGCGCTTCGAGGCCGTCGGCATCGAGAACACCGAAGAGAACCGTCGCGCCTACCGCGAGTTGCTGCTGACCACGCCGGGCCTGAACGAGCACATCTCCGGCGCGATCCTGTACGACGAGACGATCCGCCAGTCGACCAAGGACGGCGTGCCGTTCACCCAGCTGATGAAGAAGCTCGGCATCATCCCGGGCATCAAGGTCGACAAGGGCCCGCAGCCGCTGGCCGGCTTCCCGGGCGACGTGGTCACCGAGGGCCTGGATGGCCTGCGCGAGCGCCTGCAGGAATACGCCAAGCTCGGCGCGCAGTTCGCCAAGTGGCGCGCGGTGATCAATATCTCCGAAGACAACCCCAGCTCCACTGCGATCGAGGCGAATTGCCACGTGCTGGCCCGCTACGCCGCACTGTGCCAGGAAGCGGGCATCGTGCCGATGGTCGAGCCGGAAGTTATCATGGACGGCGACCACAGCATCGAAGTCAGCTACGAGGTGCATGAAGCCGTGCTGCGTAGCCTGTTCAATGCGTTGTACGAGCAGAACGTGATGCTGGAAGGCACCATCCTGAAGGTCAGCATGGTCATTCCGGGCAAGGACTCGGACGAGCAGGTCGACGTCGAGGAAGTGGCCGAGGCCACCGTACGCGTACTCAAGACCACCGTGCCGGCTTCGCTGCCGGGCATCGTGTTCCTGTCCGGCGGCCAGACCGACCAGCAGTCCACTGCCCATCTGAACGCGATGAACCAGATCGGCCCGCACCCGTGGCCGCTGTCGTTCTCCTACGGTCGCGCCATGCAGCAGGCGGCACTGAAGCTGTGGGCGAAGGACATGAAGGCGAACTACGCCGAAGCGCAGAAAACCGTGCATGCCCGCGCGCGCGACAACGGCCTGGCCGCGCTGGGTCAGTGGAAAGGCTGATCGATAGGAAGCGTGCCCAGTGAGCCGTCCAGGCGCACTGAGGTAAAAAAGAACGGGCGCCTTGCGGCGCCCGTTCTCGTTGCAGACCATGGATCAGTCGATCAGAAGCGGTATTCCGCGCTGGCCGAGACCATGTCGGTGCTCAGGTCGACGTTGTGCTTCTTCGCGTCGAAGTAGTCGTAGTTCAGGCCGACGCTGAGGTTGCTGGTGATGTTGTAGCCCACGCCGGCGCCACCGTACCAGCTGTTGTCATTCAGGCCCTTGTTGACCGGGTTGACGTCGTTGCTCATGCCGTGGCCCGTCCAGCTGTAGAGGCCGGCGCGACCGCTGATGTACCAGTTCGGGCTGAGGTCGAGGTGCGCGTTGGCACCCGCGGTCCAGCCATGCAGTTGGGACTTGCCCGGGGCGATCACCGGCTGGCTGTTGAAGACGTTCCTGGCGCGGATGTTGCCCAGGTCGTTGTAACCCACTTCACCGCCCAGCGAGAAGTTCGGAGCCAGCGACCAGCGGTAGCCGCCATTGAGGGCATAGCCGGTGTCATGACCGTTGTCGTACGGGCCCTGATTGATGGCGGTACGGCCGACGTTGCCGTTGACGAACCAGCCGCCGTTGTCAGCCGGTGCGTTCTGCGCGAAGGCAGCAGGAATGGCGAGTGCGCCGGCGGTAGCAAGGGCGACGGCAATAAGTGTCTTTTTCATGGAGATTCTCCTGTTATGACTGGAACGGTCGCCGGCCGGTTGGGGAAATGGGCACGACGCCGGGTGTGGCCAAGCCGAAGTCTGGCAAGCACTGAACAGTTAGATGGAGCTGCGCGGCAAAGATTCAATACTTGTAAGTATAGTATTAAGCTTGAATTAAGATTTGCGGCAAGCTCATGAATATGAAAGGAAACGGGCGCCCGGAGGCGCCCGTTTGATGCGGCACCATTCGATGCTTAGAAACGGTACTCGGCATCCAGCGAAACGATGCCGGTCGAGCGACGTACTGCGAAGTCCGCGTCGGTCGGTATGTCATGAATGTTGCCGGCCGACGCGTGGAAGTAGTCGTACTTCACGCCCAGACCGAAGTGATCATTGATATCCCAGCCGGTGCCGATGCCGGCGTAGTAGCCACCGCGGTCGCCACCATGGAAGAGATCCTGGCTGAGGGTATCGTTGTAAGCGCCACCGTTGTTGTTCGCATGGAAGTAACCAGCGTGGCCGCTGATGTACCACTTCGGCAGCAGGTTGATACGGCCGTTACCACCCAGCATCCAGCCGCGCAGCGCGTTTTGCGTGCTGCTCTGGTTGACGGATCCGCTGCTGCCCAGATTGCTGAGCTTGTAATTGCCCAGGTCGGCGTAACCGGCTTCAAGGCCCAGGCCCAGATCCGAACCAACCTTCCAGCGGTAGCCACCAAGCACGCTATAGCCAGTGCGGCGACCGTTCTTGTTGCTGAACAGGCTGCCTGAGCCACTGCCGAAGCCGCTGCCGAAATTGCTGTTCTTGCTGTAGCCGTCGGTGCGGCCGGCGCTAAGGTCGATCAGCCAGTTGCCACTGCCTACGGGCTGGCTGGACTGGTAGTTGCCGCTGCTCGGCTGAGCGTCTTGGGCGAACGTCACTGGGGCCAATGCCAGACCGGCAGAAACAAAAGCAATCGAGAACAATGTCTTTTTCATGGGGGTACTCCTGATTTTTTAGGGCCATCGGCGTTCCGGGGGTTCGGTTGGACGCAGAAGGCGCACCTACTTCGGGGCGGTGCTGAAACATTAGAAAGGCTTGAACCTGAAGAGTTTCAATACCGGCGGGTTCAAAATTAAGCCGTGGTTAATGTCAAGCCACTGATGGCAAACGTATTGAGTGTCCGGGGGTGAAGTTCTGGCGACAGATGACCAGTGATCGGCGACAATGGCCGCTTTTCGCCGACGCCAGCCCGGAGAACGACCTGATGACCACCCGCCGCGAACTCGCCAACGCCGTGCGCGCCCTTGCCATGGACGCCGTGGAGGCGGCCAACTCCGGCCATCCGGGCATGCCGATGGGCATGGCCGATATCGCCGAGGTGCTGTGGAACGACTTCCTGCAGTTCAACCCGGCGAATCCGAAATGGGCCAACCGCGACCGTTTCGTGCTTTCCAACGGGCACGGCTCGATGCTGCAGTACGCGCTGCTGCACCTGACCGGCTTCGACCTGCCGATCGGGCAGCTGAAGCGTTTCCGCCAGCTGCATTCGAAGACCGCCGGCCATCCGGAAGCCAGCGAAACCCCCGGGGTGGAAACCACCACCGGTCCGCTCGGCCAAGGGCTGGCCAATGCCGTGGGTTTCGCGCTGGCCGAGAAGGTACTGGCGGCGCACTTCAACCGCCCTGGCCATGACCTGGTCGATCACCACACCTACGTCTTCCTTGGCGACGGCTGCCTGATGGAAGGCATCTCGCACGAGGTTGCCTCGCTGGCCGGCACCTGGCAGCTGGGCAAGCTGGTGGCGGTTTATGACGACAACGGCATCTCGATCGACGGCGAAGTGCATGGCTGGTTCACCGACAACACGCCGGCGCGTTTCGAGGCCTACGGCTGGAACGTGATCCGTGGTGTCGACGGCCACGATGCCGAAGCGATCAAGAAGGCCATCACGCAGGCCACGTCGCAGCCCGACAAGCCGACCCTGATCTGCGCCAGGACCATCATCGGCTTCGGCGCGCCGCACAAGCAGGGCAAGGAAGAGAGCCACGGCGCCGCGCTGGGCAAGGACGAGGTTGCCGCCGCCCGTGACGAGCTTGACTGGCGTTCCGCACCGTTCGAGATCCCGGCCGAGATCTATGCTGGCTGGGACCATCGCAAGTCGGGTGCCGAGGCCGAGCAGGCCTGGCACGACGCGCTGGCCAAGTACACGGCGGCTTTCCCGGAGTTGGCAGCCGAGTTCAATCGCCGCATGAGTGGCGAGCTGCCGGCCGACTGGGCGGCCAAGTCGCAGGCCTTTGTCGACAAGCTGCAGGCCGACGGCCCCACGGTGGCCTCGCGCAAGGCCTCACAGATGAGTATCGAGGCGTTTGCCCCGTTGCTGCCGGAACTGATCGGCGGTTCGGCCGACCTCGCCGGCTCCAACCTCACCAAGTGGAAGGGCAGCGTCGACGCCGGCAACGGCCATGACCCCAGCGGCAACTACGTCTACTACGGCGTGCGCGAGTTCGGCATGACCGCGATCGCCAATGGCCTGGCCCTGCACGGCGGCTTCATCCCGTACGACGCCACCTTCCTGGTGTTCTCCGACTACGCACGCAACGCGGTGCGCATGAGTGCGCTGATTCCGGCGCACGCGATCCATGTGTACACCCACGACTCGATCGGCCTGGGCGAAGACGGTCCGACCCACCAGCCGGTGGAGCATCTGGCCTCGCTGCGCTACATCCCGAACAACCAGGTGTGGCGTCCCTGCGATGCGGTGGAATCGGCGGTGTCGTGGAAGGCCGCGATCGAGCGCAAGGGTGCGCCGGCCTGCCTGATCTTCTCGCGCCAGAACCTCAAGCATCAGCAGCGCAGTGAGCAGCAGGTCGCCGACATCACGCGTGGTGCCTATGTGTTGTCCGATCCACTGGACACGAAGTTCCAGGCGATCCTGATTGCCACTGGTTCGGAAGTGGAGCTGGCGATGGAGGCAGCACGCACCCTGGCGCAGCAGAACGTGCCGGTACGCGTGGTGTCGATGCCATGCACCGAGGTATTCGACGCGCAGCCGCTGGAATATCGCGAAGGCGTGTTGCCGGGCTGGTGTCGTGCCCGCGTCGCGGTGGAAGCCGCGACGGCCGACTTCTGGTGCAAATACGTGGGCCTGGACGGCGAGGTGGTCGGCATGACCACGTTCGGTGCGTCTGCGCCGGCGCCGCAGTTGTTCGAGCACTTCGGTTTCACGGTGGCCCACGTGGTGGATGCGGTGAAGCGCGTCATTCGCTGAGCGCAGCTCTGACCGACACAAAAAGCCGCGGCATGCCGCGGCTTTTTTGTTGTGATCCGGAAAGCAGTCAGGCCGTCAGCAAACCGGCCAGTTCGTCTGGCGTGGTGGCAATCGCACTGGCGCCGGCTTGCTCCAGCTCCGAGCGGCTGCCGAACCCCCACAATACGCCGATGCCGCGTACGCGGTTGGCCACTGCGCCTTCGATATCGAAGCGGCGATCTCCGATCATCACTGTGTCTCCCGGGCTGGCGCCGAAGTCCGCCAGTGCGGCGGCAATCATCGAGGCCTTCTCGCTGTGTGCGCTGCCTGGATCGGGACCGTACAGGCGCAGGAACGCATCTCCGAACGGCAGGTGCGCGATGATCGGCGCGGCATGCCGCTGTGGTTTGCTGGTGACCACGGCGAGCCGATGCCCGGCGCCGAGCAGGCGCTCGATAAGCGACTCAATGCCGGGGTAGATGTCGTGCTCGCGCCAGCCATCGGTGTGGAAGCGCTCATGATAGTGCTCCACCGCCGCTTCGACCCGCACCGGATCGTGATCCAGCAGCGGCGCGAAACTGTGCCGCAGCGGCGGCCCGATCCATCCGCGCAGCTCCTCCTGCGGCGGCGCCGGCACGTCCAGCTTCGCCAGCGCGTGCTTCACGCAGGCGATGATGCCGTGCTCGGAATCGATCAGGGTGCCGTCGAGGTCGAACAGGCAAAGCATTACTTGATCGCACGCGCCTTGAGCGCGGTCACCGCCGGCAGCTCCTTGCCCTCGAGGAATTCGAGGAAGGCGCCGCCACCGGTGGAGATGTACGAGACATCGTCCGCAATACCGTACTTGTCCACCGCGGCCAGCGTATCGCCGCCACCGGCAATCGAGAACGCCGGCGAGGCGGCGATGGCGCGGGCCAGTGTCTCGGTGCCCTTGCCGAACGCGTCGAATTCGAACACGCCGACCGGGCCGTTCCACACCACCGTGCCGGCCTTGGCGATCAGTTCGGCGTAGCGTTTCGCGGTCTCCGGCCCGATGTCGAGGATCATCTCGTGATCGTTGACCTGGTCGACCGGCTTCACCGTGGCCGGCGCTTGAGCGGAGAACGCGGGTGCCACCACCACGTCGACCGGCATCGGCACTTCGGCGCCCCGGCGCTTCGCATCGGCGAGAACTTTCTTCGCCGCGTCGATCAGATCCGGTTCGTACAGCGAGTTGCCGATCGAATGGCCCATTGCCGCGATGAAGGTGTTGGCGATGCCGCCACCCACTATCAGCTGGTCGACCTTGCCGATCAGGTTGTCGAGCAGGGTCAGCTTGGTGGAGACCTTGGAGCCGGCGACGATCGCCAGCAACGGGTGCGCCGGATGCTCCAGTGCCTTGCCCAGCGCGTCCAGCTCGGCCGACAGCAGCGGGCCAGCGGCGGCGACCGGCGCGAACTTGATCACGCCGTGGGTGGAGGCCTGCGCGCGGTGCGCAGTACCAAAGGCGTCCATCACGAAGATGTCGCACAGCGCGGCATATTTCTTCGCCAGCGCTTCATCGTCCTTGCCTTCGCCGACGTTCATGCGGCAGTTTTCCAGCAGCACCACTTCGCCGGCCGCGACGTCGACGCCATCGAGATAGTCCGCCACCAGTCGAACCGGGGTACCAAGCCGGTTGCCCAGCCACTGTGCCACCGGCGCCATCGAGGATGCCGCGTCGAACTGCCCCTCCTTCGGCCGACCCAGGTGCGACAGTACCAACACCTTGGCGCCGGCATCGCGGGCGGCCCGGATCGTCGGCAGGGCGGCGTCGAGGCGCTGGGTCGAGGTGATCTGGCCGTGGTCGTCGATCGGCACATTCAGGTCTTCGCGGATCAGCACGCGCTGATCGCGCAAATCGAGGTCACTCATGCGGATGACTGACACGGCGGAACTCCAGTGATGGTTGAAATCGCCACAGGTGGGCGGCAACCGCCTATTGTCCGGCGCCCCACGCGCCGATGCAAACCGGCCGTGAACCGGGATCGGCCATTGTCGCCGGTCATCCGCATGGCCCGGACTGGGGCTAGACTGCGATTTTCGCGCGAGGGGGCGAGGCATGACTACCGGTCTGGTGCTTTACGGCTACTGGCGCTCCAGCGCCGCCTACCGTGTGCGCATTGCGCTGAATCTGAAGGGGCTGGGTTACGAGACGCGCCCGGTGCACCTGGTGCGGGACGGTGGCGAGCAGCATGCGCCAGGTTACAAGGCGCTCAATCCACAGGAGCTGATTCCGTGCTTGCTCGATGGCGACCGTGTACTCACCCAGTCGCTGGCGATCATGGAATATCTCGACGAGATGTATCCCGGAGCGGAGACGGCGCTGCTACCGGTCGATGCGCGGGGACGGGCGCAGGTGCGGGCGCTGGCCATGACGGTGGCCTGCGACATTCATCCGCTGGGCAATCTGCGCGTGCTGAATCAACTCGAATCGCAGTTCGCTGCCGACGAGGCGCAGCGTGCCGAATGGTCGCGGCACTGGATTGCCAGTGGCTTCAAGGCGATGGAGGCGATGCTGGTCGACAATGCAGCCACCGGCCGCTACTGCCATGGCGAGACACCTGGCATGGCCGACGCCTGTCTGGTGCCGCAGGTCTACAACGCGCTGCGCTGGAAACTGCCGCTGGACGACTACCCGACGTTGCAGCGGATCTATCACGCGTGCAACGAACTGGAAGTGTTCAAGCATGCCGCGCCGGAAGCGCAGCCGGATGGGCCGAAGAGCGAGAAGTGAGTGTTGAGAGAGGTGAGAGCGAGCGGAGCGAGACAACGATGCCTTCTCTCACTCCTCACTCCTTGATTGATTCTAGAAGCCCATGCCGTAAGGATCGTTGCCGATCAGTTCCGGGCTGTTGCTGCCGCCTTCCGCAAGGCGGATCTTCAGCGCCAGGCCATCGCGTGAGTCGGACTTGTTGAGGGCCTCCTCCAGTTCAACGCGACCCTCCTTGTACAGCCGGTACAGCGACTGGTCGAAGGTCTGCATGCCTTCCTGCAGGCTGCGATCCATGGCCTCCTTGATCTCGTGGATCTGGCCGCGGCGGATCATGTCGCGGATCAACGGAGTATTCAGCAGCACTTCGGCGGCGGGAATGCGCCTGCCGTCCTTGCCGATCACCAGGCGCTGGCTGATTACCGCGCGCAGGTTCAGCGCCAGGTTCATCAGCACGTTCTTGTGCGCCGATTCCGGGAAGAAGTTGAGGATGCGTTCCAGCGTCTGGTCGGCGTTGTTGGAGTGCAGCGTGGCCAGGCAGAGGTGACCGGTTTCGGAGAATGCGATCGCTGCCTCCATCGTGTCGGTGTCGCGGATCTCGCCGATCATGATCACGTCCGGCGCCTCGCGCATCGCGTTCTTAAGCGCCTCGTGATAACTGTGGGTATCCAGGCCGACCTCACGCTGGTTCACGATCGACTTCTTGTGCCGGTGCAGGTACTCGATCGGGTCCTCGATGGTGAGGATGTGACCGGACGAGTGGGTGTTGCGCTGGTCGATCATCGCCGCCAGCGTGGTCGACTTGCCCGAGCCGGTGGCGCCAACCACCAGGATCAACCCGCGCGGTTCCATGATCAGTTCGCGGAAGATGCTGGGCAACTGCAGCTGGTCGATGCTGGGGATCTCGCTCTTGATCGCGCGGATCACCATGCCCACTTCGCCGCGCTGCTTGAACACGTTGATGCGGAAGCGGCCGGCTTCCTTCACCGCAAGCGCCATGTTGAGTTCGAGATTGCGCTCGAACTGCGGCACCTGGCCCTCGTCCATCAGCGAATAGGCGATCTTCTTGACCATGCCGCCGGGCAGCCCGGTGTTGCCCAGCGGATAGAGTTTCCCCTCGACCTTGATGTTCACAGGGGCGCCGGTCGTCAGGAACATGTCCGACGCGCCCTTGTCTACCATGAGTTTGAGGAAGTAGCCGATGTCCACGAAAGTCCCCTGTTTCAGAAATGCGCGTTGCAATGATGGATTATGCCTGCCCACAATACGCCGCGACACACTACGAGGAATGTGACGGTGCACATCTTTTCCCTGCCGGCCGGGTTCTCCCGCCGCATTCGCGCGACCACGGTCGCCCTGGCGTTGACCCTGGCGCTGGCCGGCTGCGCCACGGTGCCTCCGCCCGATGATTCGATGAACATGGCGCAGACCCAGCTGCAGGCGGCGCGTGACGCTGGCGCGGCCGATTACGCGCCGGTCGATCTGGGTTTTGCCCAGGACAAGTTCCAGCAGGCCCAGACGGCCATGGCCGAGCGCAAGTATGTCGACGCAGCCAGTCTGGCCGAGGAATCGCGCGCGGACGCCGAGCTGGCGCGCAGCAAGGCGCGGCTGGCGGCGACCCGTGCGCAGATCCAGAGCAAGATCCAGGAAAATTCCCGTCTGCGCGCCCAGGGCGAGCAGCTCGAGGCCGAGGCCCAGAAGCAGGAACAGCAGCAAGCAGCGCCCGCCGCAGCCTCCTCATCCAGCAGTCCGGCGCCGACCGAGGACATGCCAGCACCGGCTTCGTCCGTGCTGTCCGCGCCACCTCCGGGTAGTGGTTTCCAGACCGTACCCACGGACAATCAGCCGCCAGCCTCAAGCTCCAGCACCCAGGGGGGCCAGCCATGAAGCGATTCACCACTACTTTCGCCGCGATTGCACTCGCGCTGGCGGCCACCGGAGCGGCTCAGGCGCGGCAGGACGATATCGACATCAATCGCCTGAACAACAGCCTTGACCAGCTCGCCAACGATCCCAGCCTGGGCAACTACGCCCAGGCCGAGCAAGCGCGCGCACACGATGCGATCAACCGGCTGGCGCAGGCCGGCCGGCACGATCGGGCCCATGCGCTGTATCTGGCGGAGAGGCGGGTGGATCTGGCCAGGACGGCAGCCCAGCTGCAGGACGCCCAGCTCAAGCTGACCCAGCTTGACCGTGAGCACGACCAGATCATGCTCGACAACAGCAGGCGCGAGACGGAAATCGCGCGCCGTGAGCTCGAGCGCCAGCGCCTGCAGTCCCAACTGGCCCAGGAAGAGGCTGCGCGAGCGCAAGAGGAGGGGCAGGCCTATTCGCAGGCGGCCGATCAGGCGCGCGCGGAAGCAGATCAGGCGAAAAAGCTGGCGGCGGCACAGGCCAAGGTGGCCAAGGCTGCCCGCCACGAGGCCTCGCTGGCAGCAGAGGCTGCCAAGGCGATGCGTTCGCAGATGCAGGACAACGCGCCGGCCACGCAGGACAAGTCCAGCAACGGGCATTGATATCGCCACCAGAACGAATGAACGAGGTGTTGATGAGCCATTTTGTGGGTCATCAACACCAACCGTTGCTGGTCTCGACGCACGCTGCGGCGGATCTGGTTGCGAAATGTAAATGGCTGTTTTGACAGCTTTTTAACCGATATTTTGCCAGCACTGTGCAAGCCACCCGGCGGGCTTGCACCACCCGGATCGGGGGAGTAGGGTCGAAGTCCCATGGGGCATTCCTGCCGCATGGGTCACTGACCTGAACCATGCATGCATTCCACGTATTTTTCTCCTCCCGCAGTCCGGTATTCCGGTGCGGGCCGTGGGTGTGCGCATGTGTTCAATTGTCTGCGGATGCCTCTGTCCGGGGCGCCGCATACCCACTCGTGAGGAGGTCGGACCATGTTTGAAAACCAGCAGCGTGAGGATGTCGAGGCATTGATGAAAGCCGATGCAGAGTTCCGTCGGCTCTACCAGCACCACAGACAGCTCGACAGCAAGGTGCACGACGCCGATATCGGCGTGCTTCCCATCGACGATATGACCCTGGCCAGCATGAAGAAGGAGAAGCTGCTCGCCAAGGCACGACTCGAACGCATGTGGGCGGATCGGGCGCACCATATCCACTGAACCTGCGGTTTGACGTGACACGCGGCCCCGGGCCTCTCTCCTTTGCGGGATCGAGGCGCGGGGCCGCGGCGTTATCGCGGTGGGAATCGGCGGCTCGGTTATGATGGGTGTCCTGCCTGATGAATGCGCGTGCACCTGCATGTGACGGGCCTTGCCACGGAGTCTCCATGACGGTCCACCAGAGTGTCCTCGAACTGATCGGACGTACCCCGATGGTGCGCGCACAGCGCCTGGATACCGGGTCGTGCGAACTGTTCCTCAAGCTCGAGAGCGCCAATCCCGGCGGCTCGATCAAGGACCGCATCGGCCTGTCGATGATCGAGGGTGCCGAGAAGGCCGGCCGGATCAGGCCAGGCGACACCCTGGTCGAAGGCACCGCCGGCAATACCGGCCTCGGTCTGGCGCTGGTGGCGCAGCAGAAAGGCTACCGCCTGATCCTGGTGGTGCCGGACAAGATGAGCCGCGAGAAGATCTTCAATCTCAAGGCGATGGGGGCCGAGGTTGTGCTGACCCGCTCGGACGTGGCCAAGGGCCATCCCGACTACTACCAGGACATGGCCGAGCGCATTGCGCGCGAGACACCGGGTGCGTATTTCATCAACCAGTTCGGCAACCCGGACAATCCGCTCGCGCACATCCAGACCACCGGCCCGGAAATCCTCGAACAGATGGATGGCAGGGTCGACGCGGTAGTACTTGGTTGCGGCTCATCCGGCACCCTGAGTGGCCTGTCCAAATTCTTTGCCGAGCACTCGCCGCAGACGGAAATGATCCTGGCCGATCCGGTCGGCTCGATCCTGGCCCAGTACATCAACGAAGGCACGCTCTCGACCAAGTCCGCCAGCTGGATGGTCGAAGGCATCGGGGAAGACTTCCTGCCCAGCATCAGTGACTTCACCCGGGTGAAAAAGGCCTATGCGATCTCCGACAAGGAGAGTTTTCTTACCGCGCGCGAGTTGCTGGGCAAGGAGGGCGTACTGGGTGGCTCGTCCACCGGTACCCTGGTGGCCGCGGCACTGAAATATTGTCGT
Organism: Rhodanobacter sp. C01; assembly: GCF_002001045.1. Taxonomy (GTDB): domain Bacteria; phylum Pseudomonadota; class Gammaproteobacteria; order Xanthomonadales; family Rhodanobacteraceae; genus Rhodanobacter. Next base: position 210,728 of record NZ_MUNR01000005.1, read on the forward strand.
GAACAGAGTAGCCCGAAGCGGGTGGTGACCCTGGTCTGCGACACCGGCAACAAGTATCTGTCGAAGATGTACAACGACTACTGGATGCTCGACAACGGTTTCCTCGAACGCGAACGGCACGGTGACCTGCGCGATCTGCTGCTGCGCCCGTTTGCACAGCGCGACACCGTGGTGATCGGTCCGAACGAACTGCTGATCACCGCATACACCCGCATGAAGCTGTATGACGTGTCGCAGCTGCCGGTGATGGACGGGCACAAGCTGGTCGGCATCGTCGACGAATCGGATGTGCTGATGCACGTGCATGCCGACGAGACGCGTTTCCGCGACCCGGTGTCCACCGCGATGATGAGCAACCTGCAGATGCTCGCGGTGAGCGAGCCGATCGAGTCGTTGCTGCCGGTGTTCGAGCGCGGGCACGTGGCGATCGTGGTGGACGGCGAACAGTTCCTTGGGCTGATCACCCGCATCGACTTGTTGAACTATCTGCGGCGCAAGGTGAACTGAGCGGATTGATTCGATGGTGTGGCCGCGAACGAAGGGCATGCGCCACGAAAGCTGATAGCAATGCAACGTCGCCAGAATGATGGCTTGTGGCGGGGCCGGAAGCTTCGCATTCGTCATGAGGAGAACTCGCCATGTGTGGAATTGTTGCTGCCGCTGCCCAGCGCGACGTCGCCCCCTTGCTGATTGCCGGCCTGAAGGCACTGGAATACCGTGGCTATGATTCATCGGGCGTGGCCGTGCTCGACCAGGGTGAGATCCGGCGCGTGCGTGCCAAGGGCAAGGTGCGCGAGATGGAGGCGTTGTATCGCGCCGATCCGATTCCCGGTGGCACCGGCATCGCACACACCCGCTGGGCCACGCATGGTGTGCCCAGCGAAGCGAATGCGCACCCGCATGTGGCCGGTCGTGTCGCCATCGTGCATAACGGCATCATCGAGAATTACGCCAGCCTGCGCACCGAGCTGCAGGCGGCCGGTTACGTGTTCACTTCGGAGACCGACACCGAGGTGATGGCGGCGCTGATCGATCGGCACATCAGTCAGGGCCTGAACCTGCGCGAGGCCGTGCTGGCCACCGTGCGCGAGCTGGAAGGTGCCTACGCCATTGCCGTGATCAGCCGTGACGAGCCCGGTCGCGTGGTCGGTGCGCGTCGTGGCGCACCGCTGCTGGTCGGTGTCGGCATCGGCGAGAATTTCCTTGGTTCGGATGCACAGGCACTGATCCAGGTCACCAACAAGATGCTGTATCTCGACGAGGGCGATGTGGTGGAGATCACCCGCGACTCGGTGCAGATCCATGCTCTCGACGGGCACCCGGTCGAGCGCATGGTGCACGAGAGCGAGCTGTCCACCGACGCCGTCGAGCGCGGCGAATACCGGCACTACATGCAGAAGGAAATCTTCGAGCAGCCAAGTGCGGTGGCCAATACGCTGGAGGCGCGCATTGGCCCGCATGGTGTGCTGCCGAACATCTTCGGTATTGACAGCGACGCGCTGCTGCAGCGCACACGCGGCTTGCACATCATCGCCTGCGGCACCAGCTATCACGCCGGCCTGGTCGCGAAGTACTGGATCGAGGAATACGCGCAGTTGCCGGTGAGCGTGGAGGTGGCCAGCGAATACCGTTACCGCGAGGCGGTGGTACCTGTCGACACCTTGTTCGTTGCCATCTCGCAGTCTGGCGAAACGGCCGACACACTGGCGGCGTTGCGCGAGTCGCGCCGCCGCGGTTACCTCGGCACCCTGGTGATCTGCAACGTGCCCGAATCCTCACTGGTACGCGAGGCAGACCTGAAGCTGATGACATGCGCCGGCCCGGAGATCGGGGTGGCTTCGACCAAGGCATTCACCACGCAGCTCGCCGGACTCGCTTTGCTGGCGCTGGAGCTGGCGCGGCGCAACGGACTCGATCCGCAGCGTTATGCAGTGCTGTGCGCCGAGCTGTTGCATCTACCACGTGCGATCGAAGGCGCACTGAAACTGGAGCCGGCAATTATCGAGTTGTCGGCGGAATTCATCCACCGGCAGCACGCGTTGTTCCTCGGCCGTGGGGCGCAGTATCCGGTTGCGCTGGAGGGTTCACTCAAGCTCAAGGAAATTTCCTATATCCACGCCGAGGCGTATCCGGCTGGCGAGCTCAAGCATGGGCCACTGGCCCTGGTCGACGAAGACATGCCGGTAGTCGCGGTCGCGCCGAATGGTCCACTGCTGGACAAACTAAAATCCAACCTGCAGGAAGTACGCGCCCGCGGCGGTCGTTTGATCGTGTTTGCCGACGGTGCAGCCGGCATGGATGACATGGCCGGTCATGGTGCGATGCTGCGGGTGGAATCCGGCGGTAGTTTCATTGCACCGGCCGTGTTCACGGTGCCGTTGCAACTGCTGGCTTATCACGTCGCCGTGTTGCGCGGCACGGATGTCGACCAGCCGCGCAACCTGGCCAAGTCTGTGACGGTGGAGTAGCGCGCAGAGTCCCGTGATTCCTGTGGATCCGGTCGCTTTCCAGGTTGTTGGATGAGGGGGACCTGTCGGAGTTCGGGGTGACACCGGGTGCACAATCCTGTTGGCGCTGAACCAGAGGCTTCATCAGAACCGGCGCATTCACCCAGTCGGGCCACGCATCCGCCGACACCGCGGTAGTCAATTTCGTGTTTCAGGATGTGTTGTTTCCAGGCAATGTGCGACGGGTCGGCTCGCAATCCGACAGCTTGGGATGCGCACATTTTCAGGTTGTTTCTGCTTGCCTTGCTTGGATCCCAGTTTGGCGCAAGAGGCGTCGTAGGGCGCTGATGGAGTGTCGACGAAATGAAAGAGAGCCATATCCCCTTCAATTGGCCGTATATGACGGGAAAGGAGCTGTACTACATAGCCGAGGCCCATTTCGGCGGCCGGTTGGCAGGTGACGGCCCGTTTACCAAGCGTTGCCACGGCTGGCTCGAAGAGCGCACCGGTAGCACCAAAGCGCTGCTGACCCACTCTTGCACGGCTGCCCTGGAGATGGCCGCCTTGTTGCTGGATATCCAGCCAGGCGACGAGGTCATCATGCCGTCTTACACCTTCGTGTCGACGGCGAATGCATTCGTGCTGCGGGGCGGTGTGCCGGTTTTCGTGGATGTCCGCGAAGATACATTGAACCTGGATGAACGGTTGATCGAGGCGGCCATCACTCCACGTACGAGGGCGATTGTCCCTGTTCACTATGCCGGCGTGGCGTGTGAGATGGATACGATCATGACGATCGCCCGGCACTACCGCCTGAAGGTGGTGGAGGATGCGGCACAGGGCGTGATGTCCAGCTATAAAGGGCGCGCATTGGGCGGCATTGGTGACCTTGGCGCCTTCAGTTTCCACGAGACGAAGAACGTGATCTCGGGCGAGGGTGGGGCGCTTCTGGTGAATGATCCGGAGCTGGCCCTCCGCGCCGAAATCATCCGGGAAAAAGGTACGGATCGAAGCCGCTTCTTCCGAGGTGAAGTGGACAAGTACACGTGGCAGGAGGTGGGGTCGTCGTTCCTTCCGGGTGAGCTCATTGCGGCGTTCCTATGGGCGCAACTTGAGGAAGCGGATCGAATCACGCAATCGCGCCTGGCCAGCTGGCGGCATTATCACGAGATACTGGAGCCGCTGGAGGACGCTGGTGTTCTTCGACGCCATATCGTGCCGGTCGACTGCCAGCACAATGCTCATATGTATTATGTGCTGCTTGCACCGCAGATCAACCGGCAGAAGGTACTGGACGAACTCAGGCGCAACGACATTGGGTCCGTGTTCCATTACGTACCGCTGCATTCGTCGCCGGCCGGGCAACGTCATGGCCGGGTACATGGATCGCTGGAGGTGACGAACCGTCAGTCGGAACAGCTGATTCGGCTGCCTCTGTGGATGGGGCTGACGGAGGCGCACCAGCAAAGGGTGCTCAGCGTGTTGACGAGCGCCATCAAGCTTGCTGGTTGACTCGCCAGGTCGGGCTGATTCCGGGGCGTCCGTTGAAAGAGAATGCCATCTGATGCCGAAGCGGTTCGGTATCAGATGGCGAACTGCTCAAGAACCGAGACCATTCGGTCTAAGTGATCGGGCCCGGCTCGACTGAGGGAGTCAGGCGCGACCGTAAACGTCGTCGTAGCGCACGATGTCGTCTTCACCAAGGTAGCTGCCTGACTGTACCTCGATCAGCTCCAGCGATACCTTGCCGGGATTACGCAGGCGGTGCTTGCTGCCTAGCGGAATGTAGGTACTCTGGTTTTCACCAAGCAAAAACGTCTTGTCGTCGCAGGTGACTTCCGCCGTACCCGAAACGACAATCCAGTGCTCCGCCCGATGGTGATGTTTTTGCAGGCTCAGACTCGCGCCGGGCTTGACCCGGATACGCTTGACCTGGAACCGCTCGCCAGCCTCGATCGAGTCATAGTTGCCCCACGGGCGATGCACCACGCGGTGGATCGAATGCTCGCTGCGGCCGGCAGCCTTCAGCGTTTCGACAATCTTCTTGACGTCCTGCGCGGCGTCGCGATGCGCCACCAGGGTGGCGTCGGGTGTAGTCACCACGATGAGGTCGTCGACACCGATCGTGGCCAGCAGGTGGCGCTCGTGCGAGCGCAGCAGCGAGTTGTGCGTATCCACAGCGAGCGTGTCGCCTTCGAGAAGATTTCCCTGTGCATCCTTGTCACCGGTCAGCCACAGGGCGGACCACGAGCCGATGTCGCTCCATTCGCAACTGACCGGAATCACCGCAGCGCGGGCGGTCTTTTCCATCACTGCATAGTCAATCGAGTCGTCAGGCACGGTCGCGAAGGCGTCGTGGTCGATGCGCACGAAGTCCAGGTCGCCCGAGGCTTTTGCGTGGGCCGCGCGCACAGCAGCGAGCATGGCTGGCGCGTGCTCAGCCAATTCTTCCAGGTAACGGGATGCCCTGAACAGGAACATGCCCGAGTTCCAGTCATAGTCGCCGTGGGCAACATAGGCTTGTGCCGTCGCCAGGTCCGGCTTCTCGACGAACTGCCTTACCCGGAAGCCGTTGCTGTCGATCGCCGCGGCGCGCCGGATATAGCCGAAACCGGTTTCGGCACGCTCGGGGCGGATACCGAAGGTGACCAGCCAGCCCTCTGCAGCCAGCGGAAGCGCTTTGTTCACGGCGTCGACGAACGCTTCGGTGTCGCCGATCAAGTGGTCGGCGGGAAGCACCAGGAGGGTGGCGTCAGCGTCGCGCTGCAACGCCTGCAAGGCACCGAGTGCAATCGCCGGAGCCGTATTCCGGGCCAACGGCTCAAGCACAATGGTAGCGTCCTTGATTCCGGCCTCAAGCAACTGGTCGGCAGCCAGAAAGCGGTGGTCCTCGCTCGCCACGACGATGGGTGCCGCCACCAGCGGAAGTTGCTGAGCACGCGCGATGGTCTGCTGGAACAAGGTGCCTTGGCCGGCCAGTGCGAGGAACTGCTTGGGCAGGTTTCTGCGCGATACGGGCCACAGCCGCGTACCACTGCCGCCGCTTAGGATGAGGGGTGTGAGCATCAGTTGCGATGTCCTTCAATAGTTGGCGAGGGCTGTCTGCATCAGACGTCTTGTCGCTGGTGCTTGTTGAACGACATGATCCTATGCCATCGATCCATTCTGGGCGGACTTGAGCTTGTCTGTCCATCTGGCATGCATCCTGCGACCGCAGGCAATGGTGGGCGAAGAGTTCAAGCCGGATCGGGATGGCTGCGCCGATGACCCTTGAGCTAAACTCACCGACCTCTGTCCATTTGTTTTGACCGCTTTCACCATCAACGCTCGCAATAGAGATTCTTATGTCTGCCAGTGGCGTAGAGCAAGTGGGCAACGCATGCGCGCTGAGCATTGTCACCTGCCTGTACAAGTCCCGTCCGTTCCTGAGTGAATTTGTCAGGCTATGCGATGAGGTCCTGGGCGGTCTCGGTATTTCATCGGTTGAATTCGTTTTTGTAGACGATGGCTCGCCAGACGACTCGGCCAGCTGGGTCCGACAGCTTTGTCGGGAGCGTTCGAATATCCGGCTGGTCGAATTGTCACGCAATTTTGGCCACCACCAAGCCGCGATTGCCGGCATGGCGCATGCGCGGGGAGATCGAGTGTTTCTTGTCGACTGTGACCTGGAAGTGTCGCCGGGGTTCCTCGGTGACCTCTGGCAGAAGATGGGCGAGACGCAAGCCGATGTAGTGTATGGCTACCAGCAGGAGCGCAAGGGCGGTTGGCTTGAGCGCAGGGGAGGAAGCTTGTTCTGGTCGGCTTTCAATCGCCTGAGCGATACCGCCGTACCTCCAAGCGTCGTTACCGAACGACTGATGAACCGGCGTTACGTGGAAGCGCTTCTTTGCCTTGGCGACCGCAATGTCTTTCTGGCTGGCATGATGTATTGGGCTGGCTTCCTTCAATTGGGCATTCCCGTGGTGAAGACGCGCCGTGCAGGTGTCTCTTCGTACACGCTGGGCAAGCGGCTGAGTTTGCTTGTCCAGGCGGTTACCTCATTTTCGGCCAAGCCGCTGTATGCAAGCCTCTGGATCGGCGGTGTCGCGCTGCTTTGCTCCCTGGTCAACGCCGCTTATGTCGTCCTGCGAAAGTTGATTGATCCCGGGTCGACCCTGGTCGGGTTTCCCACAATCGTCGCTCTGCTCACCGCGTTTTTCGGGATCATGATGATCGGGCTGGGGATAATCGGTATCTATGTTGGCCGCATTTTCGTACAGACCCAGCAGCGGCCGCTTTACATCGTGAAACATATCGAGCAATCCCCCATTGAACCCAAATGACATGTTGATCGACCAGGACAGTACGGCCTACGCACCGGGATTCGAGTTTTTCGATGACAACATTCGGCTGCTGCGCGCCGGTCTGGTACAGATGATCCGGCGAACCCGGGACCTGCAGAAATTTTCGCTACTCAGTCTCGGTGTGGGTCATCGTGTAACCGTGCAGGGACTGCTTGACGCACTCGCCGGTCGACTTCGCGAGTACGTGATTGTCGAAGGTTCGGCGAGCATCATCGAAATGTTCCAGAAAGAGGTAGTGCCGCCAGCCTATGTGAGGCTTGAGCATTCCTTCTTCGAGGACTTTGCCACGGACAGCCTTTTCGACGTTATCGAGATGGGCTTTGTTCTTGAACATGTAGTGGACCCCGCGCTGGTATTGCGCCGTTTCGCGAAGTTCCTGGCACCTGGCGGCAGGTTGATGGTTGCTGTTCCCAATGCGCACTCATTGCATCGAATGATTGGTCATCAAGCCGGCCTTCTATCAGATGTGCACAATCTCAGCCCTGCCGATCTCGCGCTGGGTCATCGGCGCTATTTCGATCCTGACTCGTTGACGGCATTGATGACCGAATGCGGTCTGCAGGTTGTTGGGCGCGCAGGCTTGATGTTGAAGCCGCTGACCACGGCACAGCTCGCATCGATGAATCTCTCCCCGGAGATCCTGCGCGCGATGGACGAGGTGGGGTTTGATCTCCCCGACATCTGCAACGCCATTTTCCTGGAAGCCCGGTCATGTCGCTGACCGTCGCGCTGATCGCGGGCGGAGGTTTCCAGGGGCAGGGAATTATTGAGGCAATTCACGCCATGCCGGGTGCACGGGTGGTCGTGGTCGACAGCACCTGCGACGCGGTGGGGGAGCTTTATGCGGATCGCTACGTGGTCGCGCCGGCGCTTGATGCTGTCACCTTCGATGAGTTTCTGATTGACCTGGTTCGAACCGAGGGCATCAGCCTGGTCATCCCTGCTACCCAGCGCGAGTTGCGGCGCCTGGCCCTGCTCGGGCCAAGCTTGCTGGAAGCCGGTGCGCGAACGGCGGTCTGCCCGTCGGCATTGCTCGATGTACTGCTGGACAAACGGGCGCTGTATTCCGCACTGGAAGAGTCCGGCATTGCCGTTCAGCGCCGCATGGATCTCAGGCTGGATGCAGCCTTCCCGCTGTTTGGTCGCCCACGAGCAGGTTGGGGCGGAAGGGAGGCAATGGTCTTGCGGACGCCTGCCGATTTGAGGTCCGACGATGTCGAGCCCCTGTCCAGTTCACATGTCTGGGTGTCGTGGCTGGATTCCTTCGATGAGTTATCCATCGACTTTGCCGTCGACTTTCAAGGGCGTGCGTCCCCTCTGACCATGCGCAGGCGCGTGCGCACATCGAGTGGCTTTGCTGTCGTGAGCGACTCGGATAATGATCGTGCTGCGGCGCCGTTGCTGGACCAGTTGGTGCAATGGCTACTAGAACGGGGAGCTTGCGGGCTCTTCAATGTGCAAATACTGCGAACTCCCGGCGCAGGGTATTTCGTCTCCGATATCAATCCTCGGCATGGAACCTCCAGTGCGCATGCGCTGGCAGAAGGAAACAATCTGGTGGCCTTCCTGCTTGGTGGGCCTGCGATGCATTCGCTGCGGCCTGTCCGAACGGTGCGCTCGCTGGCACGGCAGGCTATCCCGCTCTTCGAGCCGGGAAGCATCGGCGGCGTGGTGTTTGATCTGGATGACACCCTGATCGATCACAAACGCTGGATTTTCGACCGGATGCGACTGGCGGGGGCACGTCTCGAGGGCCGGGTCGAAACACAAACGCTGCTGCTGCAAACCTATATCGCGCTGGAGCAGGGAGAGCATGCACGGTTGATTGACGTCATCGTCGACCGTCTAGGTGATGATTCACTGCATGAACACCTTCTGGAAGCCTATCGCTCCGTCACTCCGGAAACCGCGCATGTTTTCCCTGAAGTGGCCCATGTTCTGCGCGAGTTGCATGCGCAAGGTCTGAAGCTGGCCCTTCTCACGGACAATCCGCCCACCGGGCAACGCGCCAAACTGGCTGCTTGCGGAGAGCTTGCCAAGGCTTTCGATCTGCTGGTGTTCAGTCGTGAACATGGCGGGGAAAAGCCGGCGCGGGCGCCGTTTGATGCAGTGGCATCCGGCTTGGGCATGTCCGCTGGACGACTGCTCATGGTGGGTGATAATCCGGCCAGGGATGCACTCGGGTCGACGCAGGCGGGATGGCGATCGTGCCTCCTGGTCGATCGCCCGGGAGGACGTTACCGATTGAACCGCGAATTGCTCGATCTGGTGGCGCCTGCCGCCAGCGCGAACATCTGGATCGCCGCTGATCTTCGTGTGCTTCCGCTGGCGCTCCGGCTGGCGCGCATCAACAAGGAGAAGTAATCCGTGAGGGTTGCGAGCATTCAGTCGAACTACATTCCATGGAAGGGCTATTTCGACATCATCCATGACGTGGATACCTTTATCTTTCTGGATGACGTCCAGTTCACCAGCAGGGATTGGCGTTCGCGCAACCGCATCAAGTCCAAGGATGGGCTCATGTGGCTCACTGTCCCTGTCGGCTCCGATACCAGCCGGCTCATCCACGAAGTGGAAATGGAGAGTCCCAAGTGGCAGGAGAGTCACTGGAAATCACTCTTGCACAGCTATTCCAAGGCTCCCTACTTCGGCCTGTACCGAGCGCTGTTCGAGGAGTTCTATCGTGGGCGTCATTGGAAGAACCTGTCTGAAATGAATCAATGGCTGACGCGCACGATAGCCACCGATTGCCTGGGCATCACAACCGAGTTCATGGATTCCCGCCAGTTCACCGTCAGTGGCCGCAAGCTTGAGCGATTGCTCGATATGGTCAGGCAGAGCGGTGCCACCAGCTACCTGTCCGGTCCCGCAGCCAGGGACTATATCGACGACGAATGCTTCAAGGCGGCCGGGATAGCACTCGAATACAAGGACTACTCGGGGTATCCCACGTACGATCAACCCTATCCACCATTCGAGCACGCGGTATCGGTACTGGATGTCCTGTTCAACACCGGGCCAGACGCACCCTACTATCTCTGGGGTTGGCGTGAGGGGGCAAAACGATGAGTTACCTGTTCGTCGCACTCACCATCATCCTTACCGTGTTTGGGCAATTGGTTCTGAAGTGGCAGACCAGTCTCGCCCCGCCTTCGCCCGCTGGTGGCCGGGAGTTGCTCCTGTACGTGCTGCAGATGTTCTTGCGTCCATGGGTTTTGAGCGGGCTGATTGCTGCCTTTCTCGCCTCGGCTTGCTGGATCGTGGCTGTCTCGCGCTTTCCTTTGAGCAAAATCTACCCTTTCATGGCCTTGAATTTCGTCCTTGTCGGCCTTCTTGCGATCCCCTTTTTCGGTGAGTCATTGACCACCTCCAAGATGGCTGGTCTCGTGCTGGTGATCGCAGGCCTTCTTTTGACGAGTCGAGTCTGAGCATGCAACTTGGGGAGGGGGGCTGGTCGATACGGCGCGCTGCGGTGGTGTCCGCCATTCTGGCCGCGTCGCTGGCCTGGTTGAGTTATCGACTCAATCGGGCATTCGGTGACTTCCTGCATGACGAGGGTTATCTCTGGTATGGCGTACAACGCGTCATGGCCGGCGACGTACCTCTACGCGACTTCATGTCTTATGAGTTGGGGCGCTACTACCTGACCGCAGCGCTTCTGGCATTCAAGGCGCATGGCATCCTCGCACTGCGCGCGGGGCTTGCCGTGATCGCGGCCATGGGCGTCGCGCTGGCGACCGGCGTGGTTGGCTCAGCGTGGCGCATGTCGCGGTTCTGGCAACTGTTGCCAGTGGCTGTGCTCTTTACTCTCTGGATGGTGCCGCGGCACAAGACTTTCGATATCGCCATCTGTGCTCTCCTGCTGCTATGCCTGTACCGGCTCTTCCGCAAACCGGATGCAACCCGTTACTTCCAGCTTGGTCTATCGGTGGGGGTCGCCGCGGTGATCGGACAGAATCACGGCATGTATGGCGTGGTTGCCACCGTGCTCGCCATGGCGCTGTTGTACTACCGTGATCGGGTGGTTGTGAGACTGAAGTGGCTGCTGTGCTGGGCAGGTGGTGTTTTAGCCGGCTACAGTCCGGTCCTTCTCGCAGCGAGCTTCGTACCAGGTTACCTGGGTGCTGAAGAAAGCGTGCTGCACTACTTGCTGTTCGAGTATGGCGGAACCAATCTGCCCTTGCCGATCCCGTGGCCATGGATCGGTGCGGCGTCGAGTGTCGGTACTGCACTTCCGCAACTGACTCTGGGCTTCTTGTTCGTTGTCATCCCGATGGCATTGGTGGCTGGCGCTGTTTTTCTGCTGCGTCGAATGCCACGCGATGCAGGCCCCACGGCAAGCCTGTTCATGGCGGCATGGACGCTCGCCGTGCCGTATGCCAACGTGGCATTTTCGCGTGCTGACGCCCCTCATATGGCGCAGGCGATTCTTCCCTTTCTGGCGCTTGCTCTGGCCGCAGCGTCGCTCGCATGGCGCCGCAACGCTGGCAAATACGTCACTGTCGCCGTCCTGCTGTTGATATCTCTGCCGGTAGCCGTCCCACTGCAGCCTCGTTGGGCGCTTCATCATGCGTCGCAACTCGAGGCAGTGCGCGTGCAGGGCGACACGGTGATGGTCGATAAGGGGGCTGCACGCATGCTGGACGAGGCAGCGCAGGTTCATGGCCTGGTGTTTGCGTTGCCCTACTATCCCGGTCTGCTCGCGGTGTTGAATGAAAAATCGCCGATCTGGGAAATCTATCCGCTGTTTCCCCGGAAGGCCTCGTTTGAACTTCACGAGATCTCTCGCCTGTCGAGTTCACCGGTTGACTCGATCATGATTTCCACCGGCCCACTCGATGGACGCAAGAGTCTGGCTTATCCGGTGACTCATCCGTTGACCTATCGCTTCATCCAGGAGCATTTTCGGCGGAAAGAGTCTGGGGGCCTGGGGCTTGAGCAATATGTTCGCGGTGAGTGAGCTGCTTTTCGTGAAGGGCAAGATTGGCGCGAAGTATCAGGGGCAATTGATTTTGTTCACAGGAAACCGGGAATCTCAACTCCAGTGATTCGTTTGTCACTGGCCCCCGCTGAGCTGGTACCTGATCGGCGCCACTTGGTACCAGTCGGGGCAAAGGTCATACAGTCCGACGCCTTGACGTTGATGGCGCAGATCGATGGCAAGCCATTGATGATCTGCGCAACCCTCTATTCGAATGGCGCCGGGCTATTTCGCGGAACTAGCTGAAAGCTTGCACAAGACATCCTCCAGACCCTGCTGCCAGGCAGGGGGCTGGAAACCAAAGTTCTCGGCGAAACCGGCGTTGTCGAGTACCGACCATGCGGGTCGACGTGCAGGCGTGGGAAACTCGGCGGTGCTGATCGCGGTAATGCGAGGGGCGCGTTCCACGATCCGTTGCTGCACGGCTCCATCGAAGATGGAGGTGGCGAACCCATGCCAGGTCGTGGCGCCACTTGCCACGAGATGATGCACACCCTGAAGTGAAGTGCGCGCCGTCTTGTCGCTGCACAACCAGCGGTCGAGAGCCGCGAGTGTGCCCTCCACGATGACCGTCGTGCTGGTCGGCGCACCGTGCTGATCGGCGACCACTCGCAGCTCTTCACGTTCCGCTCCCACGCGCAGCATGGTCCGCAGGAAATTTTGACCGTGCGCGGCATAGACCCAGGCGGTGCGGAAGATCAGATGGTCCGCGCCGCTGTCGTGCAGGGCTCGTTCGCCGGCGAGTTTGCTGCGGCCATAAGCTCCCAACGGACCGGTGGGATCGTTGACGGCATACGGCCGTGACTGACTGCCATCAAAGACGTAGTCGGTCGAATAGTGGATGATCAACGCGCCATGCACCTTGGCCCAGCTGCCGAGTACGCTGACGGCCTCACCGTTGACGAGGGTGGCCAATTCCTCTTCCTGTTCGGCACGGTCGACGGCGGTATAGGCGGCGGTATTGATGACGACATCCGGCTTTACGCGATCGAGCAGGGCAGCAAGCGTCGCCGGTTCGGCAAGATTCGAAACCTCGCAGCTGCCATCAGTACCGCCGAAGGAGCCGTCGCGCGTAACCATGATCAGGTCGCCTCGAGTGGCCAGGCCTCCGTGGTCGACAAAGGTTCGGCCCAGTTGGCCGTTGGCGCCAAGCAACAGGATCTTCACGCCTGGAGCACCGGCAGGCGATCGGACTCAACATCCCTCAGCAAGGGTGCCTTGCTGTCTTTTTCCGACAGCAGCGGCTCGCCCAACGGCCAGTCGATGCGGAGGTCGGCGTCGTTCCAGCGGATGCCGGCGTCGGCCTTGGCGTCGTAAAGCGCGGTGCACTGATAGGTGAACGTGGCGAACTCCGACAACACGCAGAAGCCGTGCGCGAAACCTTCCGGTATCCAGAAGTGGCGATGGTTGTCGGCGGTCAGCATCACGCCGACCGATTGTCCGAACGTGGGCGAGCCGCGACGGATGTCCACCGCCACGTCATACACCTCGCCTTCGAGCACGCTGACCAGCTTGCCTTGCGGGTTCGGCCACTGGTAATGCAGGCCGCGCAGCACGCCCTTGGCTGAGCGCGAGACATTGGTCTGGATGAAGTCGGCCCGGATGCCGGCTTGCTGCCACTTGCCCTTGTTGTAACTCTCGTAGAAGAAGCCGCGGGCATCGCCGAACACTTGCGGTTCAATGATCAGTGCGCCGGACAATGCGGTTTCAATCACTTTCATCGCACATGGCCTTGTGTCGTGAGTTGCTGCAGGTACTGGCCATAACCTGTCTTGGCCAGTGGTGCGGCCAGCGCCAGCAACTGCTCGGCGTCGATCCAGCCATTGACGTAGGCAATCTCCTCCGGGCAGCATACCTTGAGGCCCTGGCGGTTCTCGATCGTTTCGATGTAGTTGCCGGCCTCCATCAGTGATTCGTGGGTGCCGGTATCCAGCCAGGCGAAACCGCGGCCGAGTTGCTCCAGGTGCAGCGATTTGTCATCCAGGTAGCAGCGATTCAGATCAGTGATCTCGAGCTCGCCGCGAGGCGAGGGTTTCAGCGCCGCTGCGTAATCACAGACGCGGCCGTCGTAGAAATAGAGGCCGGTGACCGCGTAATGGGATTTCGCCTTGAACGGTTTTTCCTCCAGGCCGATGACCTGGCCGGCAGCATCGAATTCCGCAACGCCGTAGCGTTCCGGATCCTTCACCCAGTAGCCGAACACGGTGGCACCGTGTTCGCGCGCGGCAGCACGCTTGAGACGTTCGGTCAGGCCGACGCCGTAGAAGATGTTGTCGCCCAGGACCAGGCAGCTGGGCTGGCCGCCGACAAAATCGCGTCCGATGGTGAATGCTTGCGCCAAGCCATCCGGTGAGGGCTGCACGGCGTAGCGAATGTCGATGCCCCATTGCGAACCGTCACCGAGCAGGCGCTTGAACATCTCCTGCTCATGCGGCGTGTTGATCACCAGCACTTCGCGAATGCCGGCCAGCATCAGCGTGGCCAGCGGGTAATAGATCATCGGCTTGTCGTACACGGGCAGCAGCTGCTTGCTGACCGCGCGGGTGATCGGGTGAAGCCGGGTGCCGGAACCACCGGCGAGAATGATGCCTTTCTGTGTGTGACTCATGATCGAATCCTGATGATCTCGGCTTTACGAGCCGAGACGCTCCATGCGATAGCTGCCGTCGAGTACGCGCTTGGTCCATGACTGGTTCGCGAGATACCAGTCCACCGTCTGCGCGATGCCGCTTTCGAAGGTTTGCGACGGACGCCAACCCAGTTCATCCTGCAACTTGCGCGAGTCGATGGCGTAGCGCCGGTCGTGACCGGGGCGATCCTTGACATAGGTGATCAGTGATTCACGCGTGCGCCCATCGGCCAGCGGCCGGCGCGCATCAAGCAGCGCGCAGATGGTCTTCACCACGGTGATGTTCTCGCGCTCGGCGTTGCCGCCCACGTTGTAGGTCTCGCCAACGCGGCCGGCCTCGAGCACACGTCGGATCGCGCTGCAGTGGTCACCCACGAACAGCCAGTCGCGGATGTTCAGGCCATCGCCATAAACCGGTAACGGTTCGCCGGCCAAGGCCTTCTGGATGATCAGCGGGATGAGTTTTTCCGGAAACTGGTACGGCCCGTAGTTGTTCGAGCAATTCGTGGTCAGTACCGGCAGGCCGTAGGTATGGTGGAACGCGCGTACCAGATGGTCGGAGGCGGCCTTCGAGGCAGAATAGGGCGAGTTCGGTGCGTACGGCGTAGCCTCGGTGAACTTGCCCTCGGCGCCCAGCGAGCCATACACCTCGTCGGTGGAGACATGCAGGAAGCGGAAGGCGTCGCGTGCGGCGCCTTCGAGGCCGCGCCAGTAGTCGCGGGTGCATTCGAGCAGACCCAGCGTGCCGACCACATTGGTCTCGATGAAGGCGGCCGGGCCATCGATCGAGCGGTCGACGTGCGATTCGGCGGCGAAATTGACGATGGCATCCGGGCGGTATTCGGACAATAGCTTCGCTACCAGCGTACGGTCGCCAATATCCCCCTGCACGAAGATGTGGCGGTCGTTGCCGACGAGCGAGGCGAGCGTGTCCGGATTGCCGGCGTAGGTCAACTTGTCCAGATTGATGAGGCGCAGATCATCGGCTACTGCCTGCAGCACGAAATTGGCGCCAATGAAACCGGCTCCGCCGGTGACCAGCCATGTCTTCATGTATAACTCCGGAATAATCCAAAGTATTCTGTCATAGAGCGCTGGGAGAGTGTCAGCATGCGCTATCCGGCTCCACGTATGCGTTCATGTATGCCATTGATTTGCCGGCATCCCTGACCCGATCCGTGTGCTGCCGCATGATCCTGCGACGTATGGGCACCCGACCGTCGAAACGCGTTGTTTGCGAACCACATGACTGAAACACGTACGTCGAAATACCCGAGGTGGCTGTGTCGGTTCCAAACCTGAAAATGCTCAGTCCGACGTTGCGGGGTTTTCTCATACGGGCATTGTCGAGCTCACGCTTGACCGCAATCCGCCTGCGGATTCCTGTCCCGATCCGACAATGGGTGCGTGGCGTGCTGGAAAGGCCGGCTCGGCAGGGGCTCGGATTTCAGCGCACGGGCGATTGGCAGCATTCCGCCACGGGGACGGCGGCCGGCCTGGCGGTCCGCACGGGGACGCCGGCTGTCGAATGCGACCAGGGAGTCAATTTGTACGGCTACCTTTCCCGCTGGCTCGGACTGGGTGAGTGTGCGCGGCTTTATGCCAATGCCTTGCTTGTTTCCGGCTACCCGGTGTCGCTGCATGATGTGGACATCGATATTCCACATGATCGTCGTGACCAGACGCTGGCGCCTCACGTAAGGACAGCATCCTCGTTCACGCAGGACCTCATCTTCGTCAACCCCGACCATTGGAAAGATACGCTGCACAGCATAGGCGTGCGCCATGGCGGTGACCGTCACGTCATAGGCTATTGGTTCTGGGAGCTCGAGAAATTTCCGGAAGACTGGTTGCATGCACTCGATCAAGTCGACGAGATCATGGTTTCGTCTGCCTTCGTGGAGCAGTCATTGCGCCGGGTCTGCAACAAGCCGGTTACGCGTGTCCCGGTGCCTTTGATGTCAGGCAGCGACAGCGGCCTGCAGCGTGGTCATTTTGGATTGCGCGACGACGACTATGTCTTTTTCTGCTCGTTCGACTTCAATTCGGCGATAGCCAGGAAGAATCCGTATGCCGTCATCGAAGCCTTCCGAGCGGCATTTCCGCGAGGGGATGAAAAAGTCACCTTGCTGATCAAGTCGGGCAATGGTGATCGCAATGCCACGCTGATGATGGAGTTGCTCGGTGTCGCAGCGCGCGACCGCCGCATCAAGGTGCGTGATGACATGCTGGAGCGCAGCGACTTGCAGGCACTGCATCGCTGTATCGACGTATATGTGTCATTGCATCGTTGCGAGGGTTTCGGGCTGGGTATCGCCGAAGCGATGCACATGGGCAAGCCGGTGGTGGCCACGGCTTACTCGGGCAACATGGAGTTCATGACGAAGGACAACAGTTGTCTGGTGGACTACCGGATGATCGCCGTGCGGCATGGTGAGTATCCACATGCCGAGGGTCAGCATTGGGCCGACCCGGATTTCCGGCATGCCGCGCATTACATGCATGCGTTGTATCAGGATCGCGAACTGGCAAGCAGCCTGGGCAGGCAGGCGGCACGTGACATGGCACGAGACTTTTCCGTGGAGGCCTGCATGAATGTGCTGGTGCAGCGATTCCGCCTGAATGGCGCGAACGGGATGAGCATGCCTGATGCGAACATGGCGCATGAGGCGCCGTCATGGAATGGATGAACAACCAGGCGCACATGCCGAATCGCCGGCTTTGCATGGAGCAGTGGTTGAGCCAATGAATTGGATTGAACTATGAAAGAACACCATGCTGTTTCGGCCGATCAAGCCGCAGTGTCCACTGCGGGCGCGGTATCGGCCCCGCTTGACTGGCACTGGCTTGCGGCCCAGAGATTGAGCCGACTGGTAGAGGTCGAGCATGATTGTTCCGTCGTGCGCGAGCGTCTCGACTCGCTGCAGAATGATTACCGCGAGTCGCTGGTGGCGAGAGACGGTCAGCTGCAGCAGATTCGCGAGCTGGGCGATCGACTTGCGGACCTCGCACAGGTGCATGCCAGGATGCGCATGGAATACGAGAGCGCACAGGCGGCGCTGCTGGGGAGTCGCTCGTGGCGCATGACCCGGCCATTGCGGATGCTGTCCATGCAAGTTGTGTCGGCCCGGCGACGAATCGGTGGATTGCTGCGTGCCATGCTGCGGGTGCCTCTGCTGCGTCGGGTTGCGAGAGTGCTCGCGAGACTGGTGCCCGGCCTGCATGCGCGTCTTCGTTCCAGGTTGTATCCACATGGTTGAGCAGTTTGAGCACAGGTCGATCCTGACCAAGTGCAATATCGGCAGCACGGGATGCGTCCTGCGCAGGTTCCGGGTGCGCCGATGAAAATCGTGCTGGATCTCCAGGGTGCGCAATCGAACAGCCGTCATCGCGGCATCGGTCGTTACAGCTTGTCGATGGCGAAGGCATTCGCGAATGAGGCTGCCGCGCATCACGAACTGTGGCTGGCCCTGAACGGGCGCCAGGATGAATCTTCTGCCAGCCTGCTCATGCAGTTCGAGGGGTTGATCCCGCGCGAACGAGTACTCATCAACGAACTGCCTGACAATATTGCCGGTTGCCTTCCGGGAAACCACGGGCGCATGCAGGTTGCCATCGCGGCTCAGGCCGGCTTCTATGCGGGTTTGCGGGCGGACTGCATCTGGCATAGCAGCCTGTTCGAGGGTTGGGGGGACAACTCCACCGTGACGCTGGGCACGGGCGCCGACGATCATCGCCACGTCGCCACGTTGTATGACCTGATCCCGCTGGTATATCCGGAACGGTATCTGCACGATCCGGCTTATCGCCGGTGGTATTACCAGCGGCTGGGGTTGCTCAAGCGTTGCGGGCTGCTGTTGGCAATTTCGGACTCGTCGCGACGCGAGGCCATCGAATGCCTGCACGTCCGGGATGAAGACGTAGTCGTGGTTTCCGGTGCGGCCGACCCTGTGTTCGGACGGGTGCCGGTGGACGAGGCATGTTGGGCACGCTGGGCGACGGACTGGCGGCTGCGGCCGGGATTCGTCCTGTATGCGGGTGGTTATGACACGCACAAGAATGTCGACACGCTGATCGAGGCCTATGCGGAGCTTCCCGTGGCCATGCGCAGGCAGCATCCGCTTGTGCTGTCTGGCCGTTGCGACGAATTGACGAGAAAGCACTTGCACAGAATCGGGCGCAGGCACCGTGTGGCCGATGACAGCCTGATCTTCACCGGTACGCTGAGCGATGAGGAATTGATGCGGCTGTATTCCAGCTGCACCCTGTTCGTGGCGCCATCGCTGCACGAAGGATTGGGTCTGCCACCCCTGGAGGCGATGGCTTGTGGCGCGGCTGTCATCGGTTCCAATACCGCCAGCCTGCCTGAAGTCATCGGCAGGCCCGACGCGCTTTTCGATCCGCGCAGCCGCAGCTCCATCGCAGAGAAATTGCACGCCGTGCTTGCGGATACCGGCTTTGTCGAAAGCCTGCGCGCGCATGCACAGGTCCAGACACGGCAGTTCACATGGCCGTCCAGTGCCCGCAGAGCACTGGCTGCGATCGAGAGGCAGGCACAGGTTGGACTGACGAAATTCCGTGCGCATCGCGTGCGTCCGCGACTGACCTATGTGTCGCCGTTGCCTCCGGTACGTTCGGGTATCGCCGATTACAGCGCTCGACTGCTGCGCGAGCTGGCGAGTCATTACGACATCGAGGTGGTCGTCGATCAACCCGAGGTTACCGATCCATGGGTGGCGGCGAATTTTCCAATCCGTTCGCCGCGCTGGTTTCTTGAACACGCAGATTCCAGCGAGCGCATTCTCTACCACTTCGGCAATTCGCCATTTCACGCGCACATGTTCGGAATGCTGCAACGGCATCCGGGAGTGGTAGTCCTGCATGATTCATGGCTTGGTGCGGCGCGGAACTGGATGGCCGAGCATGTCGGCGAGCCGGATGATTTCCTGCGCCTTCTGCATGACAGCCATGGCTTTGCTGGCCTGCTGCATGATCTGCGCCGTGGTCGGCCATCCACACTCGACACGTGGCCGGTCAATCGGGACGTCATCGGCCAGGCGCTGGGCGTGATCGTGCATTCGGACTATGCGGTTCGACAGTCACGATTGCATTACGGTCCGATAGTTGCCGGCAAGTTTGCAGTCGTGCCGTTCCCGAAGGGGCAAACATGCGGCGACAGGCGGCATGCACGTCGCCTTCTGGGCATCGGGCCAGATGATTTCGTCGTTTGCAGCTTCGGCATGCTGGCGCCGACCAAGTTGAATCATCGGCTGCTGGAGGCATGGTCGCGTTCATCCCTGGCGGCGGATACAGGCTGCCGTCTGATTTTCGTCGGCGAGAACCATGGTGGTGATTACGGCAAGGCGTTGAGCACAACCATCGAGGCGGCCAGGAGCGCAGGGCGTATCTGCATCACCGGGTTCGTCAGCCCGGACAGCTACGCCGACTACCTGGCTGCGGCCGACGCAGTGGTGCAGTTGCGTACGGATTCGCGTGGTGAAACGTCTGCAGCGGTATTCGACGTGCTTGCCCACGGCCTGCCTCTGATCGTCAACAGGCATGGGACGGCAGTGGAACTGCCGGAGGATGCGGTACTCGGGATCGACGATCACTTCGATGATACAGAATTGGTGGCTGCGCTCGAATCATTGAGGAATGATGGTGAGCTGCGGGCCACGCTCGCTGCCAATGCAGCTCGCTTGATCAGTCAGCAGCATCATCCGGTCGATGTTGCATTGCGATATCGCGATGCCATCGAGCATTTCGTCGAAAGCGCGCCCGGTGCCGAGAATCTGCGCGTATTGGCCAGCTTGCAGCGAACCGGGACAGGGTTCGCGCCAGGCGATCAGGCCTGGCACGAGGCGCGATCGATGCTGGCGGCAAACCAGCCGCGTCTGGATCGGCCTTGCCTATATGTCGATGTGACCGCAACCGCAGGCAGTGATCTGCATACAGGCATCGAGCGAGTCGTGCGTGGTGTCCTGTCTGGGCTTTTGCGGCTTGACCAGATGGAGTACCGGATCGAACCGGTGCGGCTGGAAGGCGGTCGTTATGTACATGCACTTCATTACGGCCTGCACGTGCTGGCGCATCCGCCGGCCGATCTACCGGAGGAGGAAGTTCACCCGCGTGCGGGGGATATCCTACTCGGACTGGATTGGGTCGCCGATATGCTACCTGCCAGTACGGCGTTGCTTGATGCGTGGCGTGTGCGTGGCGTGCGCATGCTGTTCGTGGTGTATGACCTGTTGCCGGTGCGCAAGCCGCAATGGTTTCCGGACGGGATTGCCGTGATGCACGCAAGCTGGCTGCACTGCATCGGCCGCTATGCGGACGGCCTGTTGTGCATATCGCGGAGTGTTGCCGATGATGTGCGTCGCTGGTTCGACGAGCAGCCGCCTCTCCGTCCCGGTGCACTGGGGCTGGGTTATTTCTACCCGGGAAACGATCCTGCATCGACGTTGCCGAGCGCGGGGCTGCCCAAGGATGCGGCACAATTGCTGACACGATTGCGTGCGTTGCCGTCGTTCCTGATGGTCGGCACGATCGAGCCCCGCAAGGGGCATGCCCTGGTGCTGAATGCATTCGAGCGGCTGTGGGCTGAGGGCGTGGAAGCGAATCTCGTGGTGGTTGGACGCGAGGGCTGGATGTCTTCGGATCTTTCCGCCCGCATGCGCAGGCATCCGCAGGCCGGCACGCGGCTGATCTGGGTGGAGCAGGCCAGCGACCAATACCTGGAGCAAATCTACGACAGTGCATGCGCACTGGTCGCCGCCTCAGAGGCAGAAGGTTTCGGCCTGCCGCTGGTCGAAGCAGCCCGACGAGGCGTGCCGGTGATTGCGCGGGACATCCCGGTGTTCCGTGAAGTCGCTTCATCGTTCGCCAGCTATTTCGATGGTGACAATCCTGACAGTCTGGTCGGGGTGCTGCGCCATGCCATGACAGCAGACCGGTCTGCATGCAGGCCTGAGGCTGATATCGCTCTCAGCTGGCAGGACACGACCGCCCGAATCTGGGATTTGCTGCGTGATAAGGCCCATGTGCAGTGGCTGCAGCCATGGCAGCCAGGCAGTCGCACCAGTTCTTCCTGACCGGATATCCAGGGTCGCCACGCAATGCTCTTTGACAGATGCCGGCTTGCCCGTAGCATGTAGATACTCGACCGTATGCAGGACCAAGCATGAAGGCAGCATTGATCACGGGCATCACCGGGCAGGATGGTGCCTACCTGGCGGAGTTTCTGCTGCACAAGGGATATCGCGTGGTGGGTGCCTACCGGCGCACCAGTTCGACCAATTTCTGGCGTATCCAGGAACTTGGCATTTACGAACATCCGCAACTCGAACTGGTCGAGTTCGATCTCACCGACATGGGGGCGGCGATCCGTCTGCTGGAAAAATACCAGGTCAGCGAGGTCTACAATCTCGCGGCGCAGAGTTTCGTCGGCGTGTCCTTCGACCAGCCGGTAACGACCACCCAGATTACCGGCCTGGGCGCGCTGTACCTGCTCGAGGCGATCCGGGTAGTCGATCCATCCATCCGCTACTACCAGGCATCCACCTCAGAGATGTTCGGCAAGGTGCAGGCTGTGCCGCAGTGCGAGGAGACGCCGTTTCACCCTCGCAGCCCCTATGGCGTGGCCAAGCTTTACGCACACTGGATCACGGTGAATTATCGGGAGTCTTATGGCCTCTTCGGAGCCAGTGGCATCCTGTTCAACCATGAATCGCCGTTGCGTGGCCGCGAGTTCGTGACACGCAAGATCACCGATACGGTGGCAAAGATCCGGCTGGGCAAGC
The DNA here is from genome assembly GCF_002001045.1 of Rhodanobacter sp. C01. Taxonomy (GTDB): domain Bacteria; phylum Pseudomonadota; class Gammaproteobacteria; order Xanthomonadales; family Rhodanobacteraceae; genus Rhodanobacter. The sequence continues at coordinate 232,927 of NZ_MUNR01000005.1, forward strand.
TTGATGTGCTGGAACTCGGCAATCTCGACGCGCGACGCGACTGGGGCTATGCCAAGGAGTATGTCGACGGCATGTGGCGCATGCTGCAGACCGACGAACCGGAAACCTACGTGTTGGCCACCCAGCGCACCGAGAGCGTGCGTGACTTCGCCAGTCTGGCCTTTGCAGCGATCGATGTGGAAATCGACTGGCAAGGCAGCGGCAATGAAGAGCGTGGCGTGGATACGCGGACTGGCAGGACCAGGGTGCGCATCAATCCGCGTTTCCAGCGGCCTGCCGAGGTGGACCTGTTGATCGGGGACGCCGGCAGGGCAAAGGCCAGGCTGGGCTGGGCCACGCAAACGTCACTGGAATCGCTGTGCCGGATGATGGTCGAGGCCGACCTGCGCAGGAACGAGCATGGCTTCTCCTTCTGAGACCGCACGCCGGGTGCTGGTCACCGGGCTCGACGGGTTCACCGGCCGCCATGTTGCCGCGGAACTTGCGCGCGCAGGCTATGCAGTCCATGGCTTGCCATCCCCAGAGGCAAACCAAGAGCATGCCGACTTGCTTGACGCCGATGCTGTGCGTGCGGCGGTGGAGCGCATCCAGCCATCGGCGGTGATCCATCTGGCGGCAATTGCATTCGTCGCGCACGACGATATCGATTCGATCTACCGGACCAATGTCATTGGAACAAGGCACCTGCTCTCGGCACTTGCCGACCTGAAGGTGCCGCCATCAATCGTGGTGCTGGCAAGCAGCGCCAACGTGTATGGCAATGCTGGTGGTTCACTGGATGAAGGTACCCCGTTGTCTCCGACCAACGACTATGCGGTCAGCAAGGTGGCAATGGAGTACATGGCGAGAACCTGGGCCGCGCGCCTGCCGCTGGTGTTCACGCGACCATTCAACTACACCGGTGTGGGCCAGGACGAGCGTTTTCTCATTCCGAAGATCGTCGGGCATTTTCGTCGCGGCGGGCAGTACATCGAACTCGGCAACCTGGACGTATGGCGCGAGTTCATGGATGTGCGCAACGTGGCTTGGGTGTATCGCCGACTGCTCGAAACTCGCAGCGATGCCGATACTTTCAACATCTGCTCTGGCGTGAGCCATTCGCTGCGCGAAGTACTTGCGATGATGGCGGATATAGCGGGCTACAGCATCGAGATCAGAGTGAACCCAGCCTTTGTGCGCGACAACGAAGTGCGGCGCCTCGAGGGTAATCCGGCGTTGCTGCAGTCCCGTGTCGGAGCGCTGCCGCAGCATGTCCTCATGGATACCCTGCGCTGGATGTATCAGTCACCCTGATCGAGGGTGGCGGGTGATCTCCACGCTGGCGTCGAGCCAGCTGCAGCCGACGAAATTTTCCTGCCGGGTGTTGACCACGTGGAACATCAGTGCATTGTCGCGCCACTCGTAATTCTTGTCGATGTGCGAGTCCTCCCGCGACAGGGACAGCGATACGGAGTAACTGCCCTTGCCCAGCCTGGCCGGAAAGCTGAAGCAGTAGGTGGCCTCCTCGCCCGGCTGGAGATCCTCCAGCGGCTGATCCAGTCGATGCGTATTGATCCCGTAGATGCAGTGACCCAGCCGGTCCGTGATCATGAAGCCCAGCACCATCCGTGGTATGGCTTCACGTGCCCTCACGGTGGCCAGCAGGCGTACCGGTTGACCGACTTCCACATTGCCAGCCAGGCGGCCGTTTCCATCAACCAGTTGTACGTCGACAATATAGGCTTCGCCGGTTCCGGAGATCGTGGCAACACGACCGTCGCCCAGAGGCATCTGCCGGATCGCCTGATGGTCGCGCTCGGCCATCATGGCGTTGTAGTAGTCCAGCACTTCCACCGGCAGTCCCTGCATGCGGATGCGACCGGCTTCCATCAGGATCGCGTGGTCGCAGACAGTCTGGATCGCGTAGCGGTCGTGCGACACGATCAGCAAGGTGGTGCCCGCCTGGCGGAAGGTGCGGATGCGCTCGAAACTCTTGTGCTGGAAGTACGAGTCACCGACCGAGAGCGCTTCGTCGACGATCAGGACATCCGGTCGCTGCGCGGTGGCGACGCTGAAGGCCAGCCGCATCTGCATGCCGCTGGAATAGGTGCGCACCGGACGATCGATGTATTCGCCGATCTCGGCGAAGGCCTCGATCTCCGGCATCAGCTGCATGATTTCCTCGACCGACAGGCCGAGCAGTTGGCCGCCCATCACCGCGTTCTGGCGGCCAGTGAAATCGGGGTGGAAGCCCATGCCAAGCTCGAGCATCGCAGCCACGCGGCCGCGGATGGTGATCTCGCCACAGCTCGGCCGCACCGTGCCGGCGAGCATCTTCAGCAGGGTGCTTTTGCCAGCTCCATTCGAGCCTACGATACCGACGGCCTCTCCCTCCTTCAGATGGAAGCTGATGTCCTTCAGAACCCAGTGCTCGATGTGGCGTGGCTTGCCGACCGGCATGATCCATTCCGCCAGACGCGACCATTGCCCGGCGTACTGTTTGTAGGCCTTGCCCAGGCCGTCGACACGAATATCGCCCATCAGAGTTCATCCACGATTTCGCCCGCCCGCCGGCGGAACAACAGGAGCGCGATCAGGCAAAGGCCTGCTCCGAGTACTGCCACCGGCCACACCGCATGCCAGTCCGGCTCCTGCCGATAGACGAAGATGCCCTGGTAGGCATTTGCCAGCGGCGTCATCGGATTGAGCTTGATCAACGGCTGAACCGACTTCGGCAGGGTAGCGGTCGAATAGACGATCGGGGTGAACCAGAACCAGAACTGCAGCAGGATATTCACGAACTGCCCGACGTCGCGAAAGAATACGTTCAGCACGCCGGCGATAATGCCAAGCCCCGTGGCGAAGGCGACCTGCACCAGCAGTACCGGCAGCGCATACAGGAACACCCAGCCGGGAAAGCTGTGGGTCAACAGCAGGAACACCAGAAAGATCGAGAACGTGATGGAGAAGTTCACCAGTGCGTTGATCACGGTGATCGCAGGCAGACAGATGCGCGGAAAGTTCAGCTTCTTGATCATGTTTCCGTTGTCGAGGAAAACAGTCTGACCGCGCTGAAGGATCTCGCCGAACAGGCCCCAGGTCAGCAGGCCGGCACACAGGTAGACGCTATAGGCGTAGGGTCCATCCATGCCTGCCAGACGAGTGCGCATCAGCTCGGAAAACACCACGGTGTAGACCGTGATCATGGCCAGCGGCTGCAGCACGGTCCACGCGGCCCCCAGCAGCGAATTGCGGTAGCGGGACTGGAATTCACGCTTGACGCTGCCGAGGATGAATCCGCGGTAGGTCCACAGGGCGCGGGCAATGCTGATGCTCATGCGGTTACATATCCGGTGGCTTGGTTGCGCCATGATTGCGCAATTCCGGGCAAGCATCCCGGCATCATGGCTTGCACGCGATGATGATCTGGCTTTTCGGCATGAAAGAGTCCAGTTGCCGTTTCAACTCGTGTCCACGTGGCAGTTTCAGAACGCCTTCCCACGCTTCCGTCCAGTGGTCCAGTATCGGGTGGCTGGGGTTGGAAAGATCCACCTCGCATGCCCAGTACAGCGCCCACCAGACTGACCAGAAGAATCCGTGTTGGGTCTGTTCCTCGATGACCAGGCCGCTGCGGGTGACCATATCCGCGAACTGCTGCCGATCGATGATGCGAATGTGGTTCGGTCGCTCGAAATACTCGGGTGGCGCGACACATTTCTGCATGTTCTCGTTGAGCGAGCCCGGCACACTCAGCAGATAGCGGGCGCCTGGCTTGCCAACGCGAAAAAGTTCGGCGAGCAACTGATCCGGGTCCTCCACGTGCTCCAGGACTTCAGTGCAGATCACGCGAGTGGCTGTTTCGTTCGCCAGTGGCAGCGGGTTGGCGTCGCTGATAAGAGTCGTGCACAGGGCCTGGTCGATCTGCGCGATCCTGGACTTGACCACGGCCAATACCTTCGGATCGATGTCGATGGCAATGACATGCGCCCCTCGTTGCGCGCAATAGAAGCCGTTGCCGCTGTCGCCACAGCCCACATCGACGACCACGTCGTCCGTTCCGACATGGATGCCACGGAACAGTTCATCGGTGTCGTTCTGGAACCAACCGCTGAGCACGGCATCCTTGAGGCCCAGGCCATAGCCGCTACCCGGTCTCATCTCGACATCGGGCTGTGCCACTGGCGATGGTTCGCGAGCAGCTGGATCTGCCTGAGATCCGGCAGTAGTGTCGTTGGAATGTGACATGCTGAATCTCGGTAATGGGTTGCCAGGTCGAGGATGTCTTCTGCGCAGGTGGTCATGATGACTGGATGCGCAACACTCTATCGCCCCTCGCCAGCCAGCCCGGGTGAGGGTAGCAAGGCAGGCGTATCGACAGGTAGCTGCCAGGTTTTCCAGCGTCGCCCGAAACTTTCGGCCAGGTGCCGGCCACGTTCACGCAGCGGCTGCTCAAGGTAGCGATAGTTCAGGTCGGCCAGCAGCGCAATCAACCTGGTGACCAGCAAGGACAGCAACCAGACCGGCAGGATCACGGAAGTGTCGACGATGCCCCGGTTACATCCGTTGCCCGGGTCTCGGTGTTCAGGCGGGATGGGCATGCATGGGCCCCGTTGGCGAGCTGGCTTCGAGTCGGTCATGGATGAAACGGTGCAGTCGTGGCCGCACCACTTCGATCGAGCAGTAGCGCTGCAGTGACGCGGCCGCCGCATCGCCCATGGCTGCGTAGACCTGTGGTTCGTGCCGGGCCACGTGATAGCTGCGCCGGTAAGCCTCGACCACCGACTGGTAGTGGATGCGCCGGCGCAGGGTACGAAAGGCCTGGCGCTGGTCGTGAGGCCACGTGCCCGGTTCGACGCTGGAGTCGATCACGAAGGTGCCGTCGCTGTCCACGTAATCCCGCATCGAGGTATGTTGCGGAGCCAGTGCCGGCTTGCCGGCCGACATGTATTCCATCAGCGGCAGGCACTGCCCCTCGCCGTGAGACGTGTTGACCGCGTAGGTCGTAGCACGCAGCAGGGCGTTGTAGTCCGGCTTGTGCAGGTAAGCATGCACCAGCAGCACGCGGCACGACATGCGCCCCATCTTGTAGAGCTGCTCCAGATAGGTGGGGATGATGTCGGCAGGATCGTAATGGGTCAGTTTGATCAGTAGTGTGGCGTCAGACTTGTCGCGCAGGGCGTCGCAGAAGCCGCTGATCATCTCCATCCAGTTCTTGCGGGCATCGTGTGGATTGAAGATGGCGGTGTAGACCACGCCGTCGAGTGCGATCACGCCGCGATCCACGTCCCGGACTTCCGGCAAGGGCAGCACGTCGGGTTCGGCAGCCAGCAGCAGGCTCTTGCGGTATGCCGACAGGTCAATGCGCTGGCTGTCAATTACCAGGCCGTCGACATGCAGCCGGGTCGGTCCATTGCGCGGACCTCGCAGTTCCTGCATGCGCTCCCACAACGGGGCTGGCACACACGCTATGGGAAAATCGTCACCTAGCGCTGCGTGGGTGCGTTCCACCGTGAAACTGGAATGGGTGAGTGCGTGGCCCAGTTTCGCCAGCACGCGAGTCCAGTCGTTGCGTGGCTTGCCGCCGAATTCCTCTATGGGCAGCGCCTCGTATTCCCACGCAAACACCGGAATGGTGGGGCAGGCCAGCCCGATCGGGGTCTTGTTGGGTGGCATGAAGGACAGGAAGACACAGGGCTCGCCATCGCGGCGGCAGCGAGCATGGATCACGTCCACCTCGCGCTCCGGCTCGCCGACCTCGATCACGGTGCCGAGCTCATCCAGCAGAGGCCGGAACTCATCCAGAACGAAGCGGTAGCTGTATTCCGGCCTGCCCAGTTGCTGCGCGATCCGTGTTGCCGCTGTACTGGTGTGAACGATCAGTATCATGGTGTTGCCGATGTCATGTGCACTGGACGATCGACTTCGGATACAGGCACTTCATGCTGCTGGCCGGACACGGGCAGTCCCGGGCACAGGAAGGCGTGCAACCCGGATTTCACGATCTCGGGTCCGCAATATGCCTGCATGGCTTCACAGGCATGGCGTGACATCTGGCGATAGCGGGCTGGGTCGTGATGCGCGACCTCATGACTGCGGCGAAATGCGGTAGTGAGCGACTCCCAGTCCAGCTGGTGATATGAGGTGCGATTCACTTCGTTGTCGCCGTGCGGCCAGACCGTGGGAATGCCCGGATAGCTCGCTACGACGAAGGCGAGATCGTCGCGGATGTAATCGGCCATGGCGGTGTTGTCGGGCGCGATGGCCGGGACGCCCTCGCTCAGAAACTCTACCAGTGGCAGGCACAGGCCTTCGCACAGCGAGGTATTCACGTAATACGTGGTAGCGCCTACCAGGGCGGCATAGTCCTCGTCGGACAGGTAACCGTTGATGGCGATCACCCGGCATTTGAGTGGCGACAGCTTGGTCAGCAGCATCATCAGCTGATGATGATGGCGCTGCAGATCGGTGCCGGCCAGCTTGAGTATCAAGGTGACATTCTCGTTGTCGCGGAAAGTCCAGCAGAATGCCGTGATCAAATCTTCCCAGTTCTTGCGTCCGGCGGTCGGAGTCAGCACCGCCGTGTAGACCAGGCCACGTAGTCGAATGCGGATCGGTATCGCCGGAGGCAGGTCCCAGCCGCATCCGAGCGGAGCCGACTCGCCCGAACCATTTTCCGGCTCGTCCGGTGCAGTTGTCATGACCGTACTGGTGGAAGTGGATTCGTCGGCCTTCTGCGCCAGGGACGGGCGCATCGGCAGGATGTGTGCGTCGGCGGGATCGAAGCCAGTACCGTCTTCCTCCTCCAGGCAGATCAGGCCGGCGACATCCAGGCCCATGCGTCGGCTGTCGGCAACGCTTGCGCTGACCCTGAGCAGCTGGTCTTCCGACGGACCGGGCAATTGGCCCATCGCCGCCGTCCAGGCGATCGACCTGATCGGCGCGGGTATCGCCACGATCGGAAAGCGCTCCCCCATGCTGCGCTTGACGGCATCCACGGTATGGCTGGACAAGGTGATGGCGCGCCCGGTGAGGGCGAACACGTTGCGCCAGTCATGCCGCGGGTCGTCCATCCAGCTCGCCTCCTCGATCCGCTCGGGGATATCCGGGTACTCCCATGCGAATACCGGCACGGTGGGGCAAGCCAGCCCGAGTGGAGTCTTGTGCGGCGGTGCGAACGAGAGCAGGACACAGGGTTCATTCCGCGCGACGCATTGTGCGTGGATGGGGTCGGCATCGGCGGCCTCGCGCAGGCGGATGACCTCGCCAAGCGTCGCGCAGACGTTGGCGAAGGCACGCAGCAGGAAGAAGTAGCTGTAATCAGCCGTCCCGAGTTGCTTGTCGACGGTGTCCTGTGCCATCTGGGCGTACAACAGAAATTTCATGATGTTCCGATCTACCGCGGTGGCCGGTCACGGCCACGACTTCAGAGGCTGCATGTTGCCGCAAAAGGGCGGTATCTGGAACAACAGCAGCGGCGCCAATCGGGCCGGAATGGTCGCCATCGCCACACCGCCGAGCCGCAGAGCCGATGCGCTTCGCGTATCGTTATATTAGGGCGCGAGGTGATAACGGGGCGTTCGGGCGGTGGAATCGACGGTTTTGACCGGGTTTGCACGCATACAGAATCTTTCACCTGAGGATGTCGCAAGGCAAACCATGATGCTGTCGAAACTGCCGATCCGCTGGACACTCCTGCTTGCCCTGCTATGTGGGTTGCTGGCTTTCTGGGTATGGGCCGGCGCGTACACGCTGGCACCTGGGCATATCGGCTGGGTGATGTCCGGCATCGATACGCAGTCGCAATACCTTGCCTGGCAATTCTTTCGCCTCGGGTCCTGGTGGCAATGGCCGTTGGGTGCAAACCCCGCGTATGGCAGCGATGCGCCAGGGACCATCGTGCTATCCGACAGCATTCCCCTGATGGCACTGGCACTCAAGCCCTTGTCGCCATGGCTGCATCAGAACTTCCAGTACCTTGGGCTATGGGGTATGGCCTGCTTTCTGTTGCAGGGGTGGTTCGCCTGCAAGCTGATGCAGAGGTTCACCAATGACCCGGTGATCCAGCTGGCCGGAACGGTGTTCTTCCTGACCGCGTCGATCTTCCTGGTTCGCGTCTATCTGCATCCGGCGCTGGCTGCCCAGTGGCTGCTGCTTGCCGGCTTTTATCTGGTTCTGGGCAGGGACTTTCGCGCGCGAGCCTGGTTGTCGCTGCTATGTCTGGCGGTTTTGGTGCATGCCTACCTCTTCATCATGCTGGCGGCACTGTGGACGGCGGATCTGATACAACGAGGGTGGCGTAGGGAATGTGGCCGTTTGCAGCTTTTCATGCACACGGCTATGGCCGTGATCCTGGTAATGCTGCTGATGTGGGCGGTGGGGTACTTCGTGCCGGCGTCGACGTCAACCATACCCATTCGCACGCATCTGGATCTCTGGTTTCCATTCTGGACAGGCAGCGTACTGGCGGGCGAATGGTCCTGGTTCGTGCCTGCGACGTACCAAAATATGGACATCCTCGCGTATGACGGCTTCGGATATTTTGGACTGGGCTTCCTGCTGTTGCTTCCCGTCGCGCTGGTTTCCTTGCTGGTGAGCAGGTGGCGTACCCCCGCCAAGATCCCGGGCGGCTCAATCCCAGCTTTGTCATGGATTGTTCTGACCGGCGTCTGCCTTGTCCTTTTCATCTATGCGTTGGGAAACCGCGTGTACTTCGCGCAGAAGCTGCTGTTTGCTTATCCGCTGCCGGACTGGCTGGATCATGTCTATGGCGTGTTTCGCGGCGCGGCGCGGATAATGTGGCCGATGTGGTATCTCCTGCTGATCGGCACTCTGTTCATGCTGATACGTGGATTGGGCGTGCGCCACGCTCGCTGGGTTCTGTTGCTGTGCGTATTGATCCAGTTGGGCGATCTCTCCAGGGCAGCGGTGAATATCAGGCATGCCACCACGGCAGCCCAGGGAATGTCCGACATGGGTTCACCGTTGTGGAACGAGCTTGCGGCAGGGTATCGGCACGTGGCTTACCTGCAACCGGCCAACGTGCAGGCAGGGATGCTCAGCTTTGTGAAAAGCTATCGCCGTGTCGCGAATTATGCGGCCACTCATCGATTGACCATCAATGTCGCCTATCTCGCGCGCGAGGACACTACGCGCCTCGCGTTGGCTAGAAGTGCACGGATCGAGCTGTTGATGCACGGGCAGGCGGAACCTTCTACGTTCTACGTGGTGGCCGATGATCCACTGTGGGCCACGCTTGTCTGCGTTCGTGATTCCACGCAATGGTACGGTGTCGTTGACGGTCTGCGACTGGTGGTTCCAGATCCTCCACTGACTCTGCGTGCGATACCCCGTGTGCCGTGCGCAAATTAGTGGCTGACATTCCCTCCGCATGGTCGCTGTGCCATTTTTGCCGAAGAAACGCATGAAACGACTCTCGGAAACGCTTGTACGCGGCAACAACAATTTCGACCTGATTCGGCTCACGGCTGCGCTGATGGTCATGCTCGGGCATTCCTATGGAATCCAGGGCGGCGAGATGGAATCCATGCTGCGCTTCAGTCATCTCGAGTCGTTCGGCAGTCTGGCGGTTTACGCCTTTTTCATGGTTAGTGGCATGCTGGTTTCGGCAAGCTTTGTAAATCAGCCATCGATCTTCCGGTTCATCGGTCTGCGCGTGTTGCGTATCTGGCCGGGCGCGATGGTCTGTGCAGCCTTCATCGCATTCGTGGTCGGGCCTATCTTTTCGCGGTCGCCGGTGCTCGTCTATTTTTCCGATGCACAAATACTCCACTGGCTGTTCCACAACGCTTTGCTGATCGATCCTGTAGGTGGCCCGTTGCCGCAGCTCTTCGCAGAGAATCATCTCAAGTCGCTGGTGAACGCGACGGTCTGGACTTTGCCTGTGGAGTTGAAATGCTACGTGATCGTGCTCGTCGCCGGGCTGCTTGGATGCATCGGGTCCAGACGCCGGACAGTCATCGTCGTGGTGTTGGTGGGCTTGGTGTTCGCGATGTTTGCCAACCATCCGCCGAAATATTTGCCGCTAGGCTCGTTCTTTGTGCTGCCATTGGCCTACTCTTTCTACCCGGTGCCGTTTTTCCTGCTTGGCATGCTGCTGTACGCCTTTCGTGACCATGTCCTGCTCGACTGGAAGCCAGTGGTTGCGTTGCTGACGGTTTATCTGGCTTTACGCCATTCGCGGTTCGACCCCGTATTTTTCTACCCGGCCTTCATCTACGGGTTGCTATGGCTGGGTTCGGCGAAGATGCTGCACCGGCTGGCACCGAAGCATGATTATTCCTACGGTATCTATCTGTACGGATTCGTGGTGCAGCAGGCGGTGTCGAGCCTCTATCCCGCGATGAACAGCTATCTCAGCCTGGTGATTGCAGTGCCTGTCACGGTGATTCTGGCAGCGCTTTCCTGGCACTGGGTGGAGCAGCCCTGCCTGGCATCCTTCAGACGCCGGAATGCTCCGGTAAGTGGGGCCGGCACCGAAACGGTTGGCATTTCCGGTACTTGAGCATCAGCGGCATCACGCAGCATCAGGCGGACAGTCGGAAGCACCAAGGTCTCGTTCCAGCCGGCCCGTTCCATGAAATCGGGCGGCTCGACTGGCACGGCCAATGTGAATTTCGTCCATACGCTGTGGCGCGGCCGGCCATGGTCTGCCGGATAAACGGCTAGAATGCACGATCTTTCAATGCGGCTGCTGACAGGCTCGATCCTGTACGGGCCCCCATGGCTGAACTCGATGACCACAAAGAACAGCTTGAACAAGCCTGGCCTCGGCACGCGTGCCATCCATGCCGGCCAGTCCCCCGACCCGAGCACCGGCGCGATCATGACGCCGATCTATGCGACTTCGACCTATGTGCAGGAGAGTCCGGGCAAGCACAAGGGGTATGAATACTCCCGTACACAGAATCCGACCCGCATGGCCTATGAGCGTTGCGTGGCCGACTTGGAAGGCGGCGTTGCGGGCTTCGCGTTTGCCTCCGGTCTGGCCGCGGCGGCGACGGTGCTGGACCTGCTCGATTCAGGTAGTCATGTCATTGCGATGGACGATCTCTACGGCGGCACCTATCGCCTGTTTGAAAGGGTGCGCCGGCGTTCGGCGGGGCTGGACTTCAGCTTCGTTGACCTGAACGACACTCAAGCGATGAAAGCGGCACTCAAGCCAAACACGCGGATGATCTGGGCCGAGACGCCGACCAATCCGATGCTCAAGCTGGTCGACCTGGCCAAAGTCGCCGCGTTCGCCAAGAAGCATGGCCTGATCCTGGTGGTCGACAATACCTTCTGCTCACCGATGATCCAGCGGCCGCTGGAATACGGCGCGGATCTGGTGCTCCATTCGGCCACCAAGTACCTCAATGGTCATTCGGACATGGTGGGGGGCATCGTGGTCGCCGGCAGCAGCGAGCTGGCCGAGTCGATGGGATTCCTGCAGAACTCGGTAGGTGCGGTGGCCGGCCCGTTCGATTCGTTCCTCGCCATGCGTGGCCTGAAGACCCTGCATCTGCGCATGAAGGCGCACTGCGAGAGCGCGCTGGAACTGGCGAAATGGCTGAAGAGGCACCCGGCGGTCGAACAGGTGATCTATCCGGGCCTGAAGAGCCATCCGCAGCACGCCCTGGCCAGGCGCCAGATGCATGGCTTTGGCGGCATCATCACGATCGAGGTGAAGGGCGGGCTGAAGAAGGCAAAACGCATGCTGGAGCGCTGCGAGTTGTTTGCGCTGGCCGAATCGCTTGGTGGCGTCGAGAGTTTGATCGAGCATCCTGCGATCATGACTCACGCCTCTGTACCAGCCGCCAACCGCAAGCGACTGGGTATCAGCGATGGCCTGATCCGGTTGTCAGTTGGCGTGGAGGACTTGATTGATTTGCGCACCGAACTCGAGGCGGCACTGCAATGAGTTCAACCTCACGGCCGGGACGCAGCGGTGTCACGATGCTGCAGGATCGGCGGCGTTGGGAGGGGCCGTTTGCCGCACTCATGCGGCATAGATCCCTGACTTGGGAGTTGAGCAAGCGAGAGGTTCTGGGGCGTTACCGCGGAGCAAGTTTCGGCATGGCATGGTCGGTCATCAGTCCGTTCATGATGCTCGGGGTGTATGCCTTCGCTTTCGGGACCGTAATGAAGAGCCGCTGGCCGCCAGAAGCGGGTGGCGGCCACCCGTATACGGTGATTCTTTTCGTCGGCTTGATCCTGCATGGTTTCTTGGCCGAGTGCCTCAATCGTGCTCCCACGCTGATCGTTGCCAATCCGAATTTCGTCAAACGCGTAGTCTTTCCCTTGGATGTGCTGCCTTGGCCGATGCTGCTCTCGGCCCTGTTTCACGCCATGATGAATATTGTGGTTTTGGTATTGCTGATGCTGGTGCTCGAACACCATCTGCACATTTCGCTGCTGCTGCTTCCACTTGTTTTCATCCCCTTCATCCTGATCATACTGGGTGTGTCGTGGGTGCTGGCGTCACTCGGCGTCTACTTTCGCGATATCAGCCAGGTCATGCCGGTGGTGGCTACTGCGTTGCTTTTTCTTTCGTCGGCAGTCATTCCTGTCAGTGCCCTTTCGCCTTCGATGCAAAGGCTCTTTCATCTCAATCCGCTGACTTTCTTTATTGACCAGGCGCGTTTGGTGGTTCTTGCCGGCACGGCGCCTGACTGGAGCGGACTGGTGCTGGCTACCCTGGCTGGCCTGCTGGTCGCGTGGCTGGGGCATGCGTGGTTCATGGCGACCCAGCGAGGGTTTGCCGATGTCCTCTGAGCCGCTCATCGAAGTACGGGATCTGTACAAGAGTTTTCCCGTATACGACAAGCCTCATCATCGCCTTTTCCAGATGCTGAGTCGCCACAAGAGGCAACGCTGGTATCGCGAATTCGAGGCCCTGCGCGGTATCGATTTTTGCATCGAGCGGGGCGAGACCGTTGGCATCGTGGGTCGTAACGGATCCGGCAAATCGACCCTGCTGCAGATCATCTGCGGGACGCTGGCGCCATCGCGTGGCGAGGTCCAGGTGCGTGGACGGGTGGCCGCGTTGCTTGAGCTCGGGGCGGGATTCAATCCGGAGTTCACAGGACGCGAGAACGTGTTCATGAACGGCACGGTGTTGGGCCTGACCCATGCAGCCATCGCAGACCGACTGGAGGAGATTCTGGCGTTTGCCAATATCGGCGATTTCATCGATCGTCCGGTCAAGACCTACTCCAGCGGCATGTATGTACGTTTGGCGTTCGCGGTCGCGATTCATGTTGAGCCCGACCTGCTGGTCGTCGATGAAGCGTTGTCTGTGGGTGACGAGGCTTTCCAGCGCAAGTGTTTTGCACGCATCGAGAGGCTGCGTCAAAGCGGCTGCACGATTCTTTTTGTATCGCATGCAGCCAGTACCGTTATCGAACTGTGTGACAGGGCGATCCTTCTGGATGGCGGGGAAATGTTGGCCGACGGCACTCCGAAAGCCGTCATCTCGCGTTATCAGCGGATGCTCTATGCACCGGAAGATCGCGTGCAGGAGCTGCGCGAACAGATGCGGCGGGAGAAAAATCTGCCTCGACAGGTCGAGGAGCCTGTAGCGCAGGATGCATCGCCGGCGGTCGCGGAGGAGGCGGTGATAGACGCTTCGATGACCGCGCACGCGGCCTATATGGATGCCTATTTTGACGAGCACCTTCGCTCGGACAACGAACTGACGTATACCAGTCAGGGGGCGCGGATCGAAGATCCACATATCATGACCATGGCGGGCAAACGGGTGAACGTGCTCAACGCTGGCGAGCGCTATATCTATGCTTATGCCGTGCAGTTCGTGCGTGGCGTCCCGTGTGTTCGTTTCGGCATGCTTATCAAGACACTCACGGGAGTCGAGCTTGCAGGTGCAGTCAGCGCAAGGACCGAGCAAACGATCATCTGGGTTGAGCAGGGTGCGCAATTCAAGGTGAGTTTCGAATTCGATTGCCGTCTGGCTCCCGGCGCCTACTTCATGAATGCTGGGGTGCAGGGGCGTGTGGGTGAAGAGGAGACCTACCTCGATCGGCGCATCGATGCGCTGATGTTCAAGGTCATGCCGCGTACGGATCGGCTATCCACTGGATTCATCGACTTGGTAGATTCGGTCAAGATCCGGTTGAGTGGAATGAAAGAACGGAGTGTCGAGAATGACGGTTGACCCAATGGCCCCCTCGCGCTGCCTGTTGATTCTTGGCATGCATCGCAGTGGCACCTCGGCGATCACGCGCTGTCTCAATTTGGTGGGCATGGATGTCGGTTCGCATTTGCTGACCCCCGACGAGGGAAATGCAAAAGGCTATTGGGAGCACGCCGAAGCGGTGCGCATCAACGATGCGCTGCTGGCATCTTTCGACATGCTCTGGTGGTGTCTTGACCCACTGCCCAAGGACTGGTTGCAGAGCGACGCGGCCAACAACGCGCGCAGCGAGATCGAGACCTTCGTGCGTCGGGATTTTTCCGGCGTACCGCTGTGGGGGCTGAAGGATCCGCGGATGTGCCGACTGGCGCCGCTATGGATCGAGGTGTTGTCCGGCATGGGCATCACCGTCAATGCAGTGTTCGTGAGCCGGGCACCTCTTGAAGTGGCTCGTTCGATAGCTCGTGGTCATGGATTGAGTGAGCCAGCTGGTGTGCTGAGCTGGATGCAGCATCTGGCCGAGGCCGAGCTGAGCACCCGCAAAATGCCGCGTAGCATGATCCGGTATGAGCAACTGTTGAGCGACCCGCTCGCTGCTCTCGATCGAGTCAGCATGGATCTCTCGCTTGGCTGGCCGGTGGCCCCCGGCGAGAGACTGCGTGCATTGGAGTCCTTCGTCGATCAAGGCCTGCGTACCCAGCGTGAGGATGATGCGGATGTGACGCTTCCATCGCTCGCAACGGAGCTGGACGCAGCTTGTCGACATCTGGTGGCGCAGACGACGACAAGCCGGGATTGGTCGGCACTGTCTGTGGTGTGTGACCGCGTGCTCGAAAACCTGGGCCTGTTTGCGTATGGTGCGGAAGCGGCGGTGCATGCTCATGTGGAGCATGGTTCCGTGGCAGGCGGGGTGCCGGCGGAGCGCGTGTTTGCCTCCCTCTACTACGGTGCGTCGAATCAGGATTTCTCAGAGGCGCGCGTGATCAGGCAGGATGTTCCCCGGGGACGCGGCCAGATCGATTTGCCACTGCTTGCCGGTCGTGCCGGAAAGTATCGACTTGATCCAGTCAGCCGCGCCGGCTACTGCATCATTCATTCGCTGGTGGTGGTCGACAACAAGGAGCGTGTGGTCTGGGATTGGCGCGATGAGCGGGAACAGTCCCTGCCCCTTGGCGTGGGGGAGATGACCAGCCCCAGTCAGGCGGGTATCCAGCTGCTTCGCATGAATGACGACCCGCAGATCCATTTTTCCTGGCCGGAGGGCACGGTTCCCGAGGGGGCCTTGCTTCGGCTCGACATCGAGTGGTTTGACGTCCAGCGCCTTGGCCGGGAATTCGATGCCTTGCACGAGGCGATGGCGCGGCAATCGGGCGAGCATGATGCGTTGGAGCAAGAACTGACTTCGCAGTTTGATGCTGAACGGTCCCGCATGACAACACAGCTTCACGCTGAGCGGTCCCGGACGTCGGCGCTGATCGCCCACCTGGATGAAACCCGGCTGCGGCTGGCGGAATTGGCAGCTGTGGCGGAGTCGTCGCGGGCGGCACTGCAGTTGCTGCTGCGCCGCGGCCTGATCCCGCGTTTGCGCCGCCGTTTCCTGCCGATCAGCTTCACTCTCACACCGGTCATGCACCTGCAGCGGGTGGATAACGCGGACGGCCGCTGGCGCGTGACAGGCAACGACCCCGCGTTCGCTTGCGGCAGCAGCCAACTGCCCTTGGCTGCAGGCTGGTACATGGCCACTGTGGATATGCAGCAGCACACGGGCCTGCCGGTCGAGGCGCGCTTGTACCCGGATTACGGACCGGGGGTACCTCGTGACCCGCAAGGGCTGGTATTGCCCTTCATTCGACAGGGAAAATCACGCCATCGTGGAGCGGTCTGTTTTTCCCATACCCTCCTTGGCCTGCGGTTCGATCCTACCGAGTCCTCCGGCGAGATCTCCGTGCATGGGCTGAAGATTCGACGCATAAGCAAGATCCGCGCGGCGTGGATACTACTGAAGGGGATCGCCTTTGCGCGGCCGGTGCCCGGCAAGCCGTCCGGCTGGAGAAAAATTGTCCAGCGGCTGCGTGCCTCCGGCAGCCGCGGGTTCGGACACTGGTTCTACCAGACCTACACAACGCCGGAGTATGAGACGAACTCTTACGTCCAGTGGTTGCGCAAGTATGATGTGGTGGCGCCAGAGGACATCGAGCGGGCGCGTCACGAAGTGGCCGACTGGGAGCACAAGCCCGTGGTTTCGGTGCTGGTGCCGGTTTACAACAGCCCCCGGAAATGGCTGCGACGCTGCATCGAGAGCGTGCAGGCGCAGGCTTATCCGTACTGGGAGCTATGCCTGGCCAACGATGCTTCGACGATGCCGCACGTGTCGCATATCCTGGACGAGTACGCCGCTGCCGACCAGCGTATCCGGGTCGTACACCGACCGGTGAATGGCCATATCTCGGCGACATCCAACAGCGCGCTGGACCTGGCCGGTGGCGAGTTCATCGCGCTGCTCGATCATGACGACGAGCTGCATCCGCTGGCGTTGTTCGAGGTGGTGAAGTCGCTGCAGGCGCACCCCTCGCGCAAGCTGATCTACACCGATGAGGACAAGATCGACGCGCAGGGGCGACGCTACGACCCCTACATGAAGCCCGAGTGGAATTACGACCTGCTGCTTTCGCAGAACTGCATCAGTCACCTTGGGGTCTATCAGCGCCAACTCGTGCTCGATGTCGGTGGTTTTCGCCTGGGTTACGAAGGTAGCCAGGACTGGGATCTGGCCCTGCGCTGCATCGAGCGGTTGGGGCCGGAGGAGATCGGCCATGTGCCGCATGTGCTCTATCACTGGCGAGCGATTCCAGGCTCGACCGCGGTAGGTGTGGATCAGAAAAGCTATGCCCGCGGGGCGGGTATCAGATCGATCGAGGAACATCTTCAGCGCATCGGGGTGGAGGCCTCGGTGAAAGAGGGTGACGCCGGTCACGGGCATCTGCATATCCGGTACGCGCTGCCAACGCCGCAGCCGAAGGTGAGCCTGATCATTCCCACCCGTGACGGGCTGCATCTGCTCAAGCGCTGCGTCGATTCCATCCTGTCACTGACCCGCTACGAAAACTACGAAGTCGTGATCGTCGACAACCAGTCGTGCGAGTCGGAGACGCTGGAGTACCTCGCGCAGGTTGTCGCCGACCCGCGGGTCCGGGTGCTTCCATACGACTTGCCGTTCAACTATTCGGCGCTCAACAATTTTGCAGTGCGGCAGACCTCCGGAGAGCTGGTGGCTCTTGTCAACAACGACATCGAGGTGATCTCGCCGGACTGGCTGCTGGAGATGGCCGGGCACGCCATGCGCCCCGCGATCGGTGCGGTGGGTGCCATGCTCTACTACCCCAGCAACCGGATCCAGCATGCTGGCGTGGTGCTGGGAGTGGGGGGCGTGGCCAGCCACTCCTACTGCGATCGTCCGCGCGGTTATAACGGTCAGATGGGACGGGCTCGAATCGCCCAGAGTCTGAGTGCGGTGACGGCTGCCTGCCTGATGATCCGGCGCTCGGTGTTCGAGGAAGCCGGTGGCTTGAACGAGTCGCTTCGCGTCGCCTTCAACGATGTCGACTTCTGCCTGCGCGTGCGTCGACTCGGTTACCGCAATCTGTGGACTCCCTTTGCCGAGTTGTACCACCATGAGTCGGCCACCCGGGGTTACGAGGACTCGCCCGAGAAACAGGCCAGGTTTGCCGGGGAGGTCGAGCGCATGCGAACGATATGGGGCGATGAACTCACCACGGATCCGGCCTACAGTCCCAACCTTACGTTGACCGGTGCACCATTCGAGCTGGCTTTCCCTCCCCGCACGGAACGTTGAGTCTGTAGCACCTCGCCGCACGTCTCGTGCAAACATGGCGTGAGAATCACCTGTCTGGGCCGCGGCCATTTCTGTCGCGCGCTTCATCACGCGCCTCCGTTCCGTGGACACAAGCACGTGACACGGTGAAGGGGCCGCCAGTCTCGATCGTCATCCCGCGACTTTGCTCGCTCGCATGGGGATGTTCCGTCGCGCTGGTCGTCTGGCGCTCTAGTATGACAAGCTAGCGACTGTTTGCCATGACAGCTTGCCCCGGTCGCGGCATGAATCACGGGGACAATCTCTCATGGCGCAGGGGCAGGGAATGGAGACAGGGGCTTTATGAAGGTCAGCACGGGGAAAGTTGTGGCAGCTGCGCGCGGCAGGTTATGGATGACACTGCTGCCGATGATGGCCTGCTTCGCGGTCGCGGTGGCGGTGCTTGGTGCCAATCCTTTCGCCCATCAGACGGTGGGACCATTCGATCTGCTGGCCAGCCAGGGCGCGTGGATCGATGATGTTCCTCCTGTGCCCGTTCGCAACATGGAGCGATCGGACGTTCTCGACTGGTTGCTGCCCAGCTGGCTGCATGCGCGCGAGGTGCTCCGTGCCGGCAGTCTGCCGATCTGGGACCCGGTGCCCAAAGGAGGGCAGCGGGGCATGCAGAATCTTGTTTATTCGGAACTGACGCCGGCCTTTGCCATTTTTGCGGCCAGTCCGAGTCCGCCCCTGGGTTTTTATCTGGCCACGCTCTTCAATCTGACCGTGCTCGGATGGGGTGGATTTTTCTGGCTACGCCGCCGTCTTTCCAGCTTGCCCGCTCTCCTCGGGGGGCTGGCCCTCATGCTGTGCGGCTTTCATGCCGCGTGGCTGTACTGGCCCCACACGATGACCTCCATGTGGATCGCCTGGCTGCTCTGGGCAGTGGACTGCTGGTGGGAAAACCCTCGATACAAGCAGTTTCTGGGCATGGTCGTTTTCAGCGCGCTGCTGATCCTTGGCGGATTCCCGTTCGTCAGCTTGCTGGGTTTCGGTGCGGTAGTGCTGTATCTCCTGTGCCTGATGTTCAAGGACTCCAGATCCCGTTGGCAAATGCGTATCGCCGGGTTCGTGCTTGCCCTGGTCGCCAGCGCAGGCTTATGCGCCGTGCCGCTGCTGAGCTTCGCCCGCTGGCTTTCGGACCAGGATATTTCCCTGAGACACGGCGGCAGTCCCCTGCAGTTGTTTGGTGACCTTCATTACCTGCTGCCACATTTTGCCAGATCGGAACCGCACGTCGAGTCGACGATGTATGTCGGCGTGGTCGTGTTGCTGGCAGGCATCACGGGTTGGCTTATCGTCATCGTACGAAGGTTGCGTGTGCCGGTGATGGGCCTGTTTCCGCTGCTGTTGGGTCTGATCGGACTGACGCTGGTCTTCGAAATCATCCCGGACGGATATCTCGCATGGGTGCCAGGCTTGTCGAACAACGCCTGGTCGCGGGCGATCATTCTCCTGGACATGTCGTTGGCCGCCGCTGCCGCGTATGCGCTGGATGAATGGCGCCGGCGCGTCAACTCTCGCGCCTTGTTTGTCGGCGCCATGCTGGTGCTCACTGGCTGCCAGGTGCTCGATACCGGCTCGCTTTTCAGGCAATTCAACGGACCCATTGCCGACAGTTATTTCTATCCTCGCGACAAGCTGATCACGTATGTCCAGGACCACATCGGCCCATTCCAGAGCGTGGTGGCGGACAACAATTTTCTGGTTTCGGGAACGCTGGGTGCCTATGGGATACACGAATGGTTGGCGCACGGCTTCAACAGCCCGTTCATGGTGGCCAATCTTGCCCAGCTTGCAGACCACCCGTTCACAACGCCCACGGCCACCGCGATCGAGGCTGAAGGATTTCATCTGGCCAGCCCGATGATGGCTGCTTTGGGCATTCGCTATGCAATGGGGGATTCCGGCCTGTCTTACGACAGCCTGACTCCGGTTTTCCAGGGAGACGCCAGCGCACTGCCTCCCAATCAGCCGATACCGCCGTTGCCTGATCATTCGGTGACACAGAAATTTTCGCTTGACCACGACTATCGTCTAGTTGTCGTGACCGTTCGTCTGGCCACATACGGCGAATCCGGTCTGAAAGGTCAGGTGGCGTTGCAGCTCTATAGAGACAACTTCCCTGCGCCGCTGGCACGTGTTGCGCTGGATGCGTCATCGATCCGCGACAACATGATGGCGTCGTTTCAATTGCCTGTGCCGCTGGACCTGGCTCCCGGCAAGTACAGCTTCACGCTGAATTATTCGGATGGCGGCCAAAACAAACTGACAGCATGGTACAAGCCGGCCGACGCCACCAATTGCTCCCTGGTGATTGACGGCAACGCCATGCCGGGCTGTCTGGATATGCAGCTTTCCAGGTTGCGATCGAGTATCGGTCCGTTTGTCACCATAGCGTCGAACCACGGCATCCAGCTGCTTGAGAATACCGAGGTACCCTCGGGGCCCTATTTCGTCGAGAGGCTGGATCAGTGGCCTGATCGTGGAAGCTCATCGAGCGTTGTCGTGCGCAACCTGAAAAGCCATGATTTCGATCTGGAATACAGTGGGACGCGAGCAGGGTATGTGGTGGTGCCAATGAATATCGTGCGCGGTTGGCGGGTGACCTTGGATGGGCGAGTGGTCCAGCCAGCGAATTATCTTGGCGGCCTCCCTGCGGTCAAGGTGAATGCCGGCGCCAGTATCAAGTTCAGATACATGCCGTATTCCATACAATACGGAAAATGGATTTCATTGCTGACGCTGCTGATTCTTTTGCTGGCGGCTTCAATCGTCACGTGGCGCGGCCGTTCCTCCCGGGCCTCCGCCGAACCAGGCCCGGGCTGACGTCGAAGAGGACTGTCAGTGCTTGTTGCCTTCCTGACGCGTGCTTTCCATCTGCTTGAGTTGCAGAAGTATTTTTTCCGACAGTTTGCGGTTGGTGGAAATCAGGTCGGCGATGATGCCCATCATGTAGAGCAGCATGCCCATGGTCAGGCACATCGATCCAAAAATCACGGACTGGACATGTCCGGCGCCGCCACGGTGAAAATAGTGGTAAAGGAAGCGGGCCATCGTCATTACTCCGACAGCCATGAAACTCGAGCCGATATAGAAAAAAAGCGCCAGTGGCCTGTAGATGACGAAGACTCGCAAGATCGTCACCAGTGACCGCTTGACATAACTGGGTATGCTCTTGACCAGTCGTGAGGGGCGCAGGTCGCCATTGGTGCGGATGGGTACTGACAGGATTCTCAGATTGCTCTGCCCGGCCTGGATGATGGTTTCCAGCGTATAGGTATATGCATTGAAGACATTCAGGCGCATCGCGACCTCGCGGGACATGGCGCGAAAGCCACTGGGCGCATCGGCGACGTCGGTCTTGCTGGCCACACGTACCGCCCAGCTGCCAAGACGTTGCAGCTTTTTCTTGATCCAGGAAAAGTGTTCTGTTTCGTTGATGGGCCTTGCGCCGATGACAATGTCAGCCTCGTGAGCGAGTACGGGTGCGGTCAGCTTGGGAATGTCGGCGCCGCAGTATTGGTTGTCGGCATCCGTATTCACGATGACATCGGCACCCAGTTGCAGACACGCTTCCAGTCCCGACATGAAGCCGACGGCGAGACCGCGATTCACCCGATGACGCACGATGTGATGCACGCCGTTGGCGCGCGCCACCTCGGAGGTATTGTCGGTGGATCCGTCATCGATGATCAGCCATTCGACCGTGTCGAAGCCATCGACCTGGCGCGGCAGCTCCGAGAGCGCGATGGCGAGCGTATCGGCTTCGTTGAAGCAGGGGATCTGGATGATGAGTTTCATGTTATTTGTTGCCGTGTGCGTGTCTACATGAGTAGATATGGAAATGACAAATGACTTGATCGAGCCCCGGCAGCGATCAATGTTGTATGCCTGATTGTTACATATGCGATTGCACAGTAATTAGCCGGAAATGGCGAGTAATGGATCCTGCTTTGCCGTCTGTCGCCATGCATTTACAAGGTAGAATTGAAAATGACCAGTAATTCGGCCGCGAGCAAAGCGGATTGAACGGCAAGATTGGCCTGGTGTTGCCGTGGCAATGTTCCCGAACGTCACCTTTCATGTGACCGGAGGAAGCCATTCAGAGAGGTAGTCCATGAGTTCAAAAGTCGTGCAACCGGCAGGCAATTTCTACGACAAGTACAACACCCGCAATCCCGTCGCCAGGGCGATGATGCAGGGATTCCTTCGATCCTTTGCTGATCTTGCGCGATTGGCTTCGCCGGTGGGAACAGCGTTGGAAATTGGCTGCGGTGAGGGCGAGCTATCCATTCGTCTTGCTGCCGCTGGATGGCGTGTACAGGGATGCGACATTGCCCAGGAAGCGGTTGAGGAGGCACGCCGTCGAGCTCAGGTCGCGGGAGTGTCCATCCCCTTTCGTGTGCTGAACGTGCTTGACGCCAAAGGTGAATTCGAGACTAGTGATCTGGTTGTCTGCTGTGAAGTCATGGAGCACCTGGAAGACCCGGCCGCGGCGCTGGATATCCTGATCGAATTGAGCAGCGATTACGTGCTGGTAAGCGTGCCGCGTGAACCCGTCTGGCGTGTTCTGAATATGGCAAGAGGGCGTTACTGGAAGGAATTTGGCAACACGCCTGGCCATATTCAGCATTGGTCGCGCGCATCATTCCTGGAGCTTCTGGAGCGGCGCCTCGAGATTATTGCTGTGCGATCACCGCTTCCGTGGACGCTTGCACTCTGCCGTGTCAAAGATCGCTAAGGCAGCGGTTCGTATCGTTGGGGGGCTGCTGGCACTGGCTGGCATTGGCTGGATCGTCGCCGAATTTGTGCGCACGGGCGTCCTGACGCAACTATTCGACTCATCACATTTCGATCGTCTCGCCTGGTTTATCGTTATGGCGGTTCCCGTATACGTTGCAGGCTTGTGCTGCGCGGGATTGGCATGGTGTTGTCTACAAACAACATTGCTGCCAGTACGTCCGGCATTCCGTGGCTTGTTTGCCACTTATGCAACCACGCAGTTCGCCAAGTATCTTCCTGGCAATATCGGGCATTACGTCGGACGGCATCTGCTGTTGCGCAAACTCGGGATGAATCATCGTGCCTTGTTGCTGGCAACCTTTGGCGAAGCTGGGTTTCTGGTTCTCGCATCGCTGGTATGGGCTGCAAGCGCGATGGGCGTGTTATTGCCTTCGCTCAATATCACGTTGAGCGCTTGGCAAGTGTTGCTGGCGGAATGTGTGTGCCTGGGTGCCAGCTTTGCGGGTTTGCAATGGTGGCGGAGACGGAGCGAGAGAGCGCAGGCGTGGTTTCCACTGCATTCGCCGAGATGGTTGTTGCCGGTGCTTCCACTGCAATTGCTGCTCTTTGCGGCAATGGCACTGGCACTGATGATCCCCGCTTGCGTATTGATCCCGAATGGCAAGGATATATGGCTGCTGCCGGCGGCGGCGGCGGCAAGCTGGGTTGTCGGTTTTCTGGTCATTGGCGCGCCGGCCGGCATCGGGGTGCGCGAAATGGTTTTCCTCGCGCTGTTGCGCGGGCATATGCCGGAGTCCGACATACTGCTACTGGCAGCAGCGTTCAGAATTGTCACCTTCAGTGGTGACGGGGTGTTGTTGCTGCTCGGTTTCTGGCTGGGCCCTGCTCCGGCGACCAGGGTGCGTATTCCGTGAAGAGTGGCCTGGCGATTCGGCACTCCAGCCCTTTACTTGCAAACCATCCTTGCTCCGCAGCCCATGTCACCTGTTGACGGTCACGGTGAAAGGGAGTTCGCAATAAGCGGTATAGCCGCCTGAGGATTCTCTTGCGATCGCTGGTGAGTAGACGTCTGGTGCAACGCCGCCCAGATCACCGCCCAGAAAAAATCCACGGGTGAGTGAGGGCGCAGATCGCATCACTCTTATCACGTCCTTGCGGTCTGCGCTTGTAGTCAGCTCGATTGTGAAATCGGACTTGCCACGTAGTACAAGTACATCCCTACCTGGCCCCAGATTGCCAGGCCAGATAATCCAGCCTTGCAGGGTGAATGCGTCGTACGGGTGCATCGTGACCGTCGCAAGAGGTTTGTCGCCGTTTAGCGCGTCGACTGTGCATTGCCCATGGGCACCCGATGCTTTTGCGATCGAGATTGCAGCGGGCATTTGCTGGAATTGCACCTGCGGAGAACGGTCGCTGAGTGACCGGAGCAGGACACGTTCTTCATGGCGCAGCCCCCTGGCTGATACGGTCAGTGGCCCTTGCACGGACAATGGGGCAGTCGGGCGAGCCGCTGAACTGACCGAGGCCGTTACCATCTCGCGCACTTTCGGATTGGCGAGGTAATGGGTCAGATCCTTCGCCGAGGGATAGGGGATCTCCAGACCGGGATGTTGCAGGAAGCGCTCGTCGTCGGTGGAAATGAACCCGGAAAGGTTTGCAGTCTCGATCAGCGAGAATATTCCTCTTTGCTTCATCCCTGCCAGGTCGTCATGCGTGCGATGCAGCATGATCGAGAACAGTATCGGCAGCGTGGCGATCAGCCATATTCTGGACGTACGGGAAAGGCCACTCGATGCATCGGGATCACACGCCCAAAGCATGCCTAGCGCTAGGTTGGCCAGCCCCCCGGCGACCAGGATGCTGGTATAGCGCGAAGGAATGGCAGCCATGTCATGGCCTCGGGCATGGGCGATGGCGAACGCCTGCAGCACGATCCAGCCCAAAATGCCGAGCAGGAAGAGTTCGCCTCGACTGGTCCGGGTTCCCCTCAGCACTCTGGTCAATCCCAGGCAAGCTGGCAGCCAGAGGAGCAGCATGAAAAGGGGGTGGCCACCTTTGATTTTGGCAAGCGGCCAGTTCAGCGCCAAAAGCATCCCATGCGCATG
Organism: Rhodanobacter sp. C01; assembly: GCF_002001045.1. Taxonomy (GTDB): domain Bacteria; phylum Pseudomonadota; class Gammaproteobacteria; order Xanthomonadales; family Rhodanobacteraceae; genus Rhodanobacter. The sequence continues at coordinate 257,780 of NZ_MUNR01000005.1, forward strand.
CTCCGGCAGGCCTTTGGCCTGCATAGGTACATCGCCAGGCAGATGCGGCAAAAGCAGCAATCCCGCCATGGTTATCGCCAACAGGCCGCCGACGGCCACAACGGTTCTCACCGACCATGCCCTTGTCGGCAGGCCACGCATTACGAGGACAAAAGCCGCGGCCAACGGGGCGATGAGTCCGGAAGCCATCGTGAACAGCGAAGCGAGGCCCAGCGCCAGGAGCGCGAAGAGTCTTGTCCATGTATCTGTGGTGTAGGCCGCAACTGCGAGGAGGGCCGTCGCGGCCGCGAGCATGAAGTAAAACTGGTTCTGAAAGCCGACCAGCGTGTTTTCCCAGTCGAAGGGCAGGCAGCCCATGCCAATCACGCACAACAGCAGCAGTAGCCGCATCGGTGTGGAGCGGATATCCCATGCCGAAAAGGCGAAGAGCAACGCGAGCGCAGACGAATAAATCAGTGTGTTGATGTACGCCTCGGCCAGGTTGCTCCAGTGGCCGTCATTGATCGCGAGCAGAGCCATGCTGACCAGTCGCGTGAAAAAGATGCGGTGCTCGTTATGCGCGGTAAACAGGAAGTGCAGGTTCGCATGATCCTGCCACCAGGGCGCCAGCTCCGCGCTGATTTGCGACCATTGGTCCCAGAACGGGAGATCACCCGCGAACAGGGATACGTAAAAGGAATGGGCAGCAGCTATGGCCAGCATCACCACTGCCGCCAGCATGAGTATCGTAGCCCTGCGTGGCTGCTGCGAAGAGGTCGTCAGCATCTCATCTCGTCCGGAAGGTCAGGTGCTTGTGACCGAGGAAACTGGTTACCACCGGTACCAGCACGCCGATCCCGTGCGCAACCGACTCCGCGTGCCAAGTCATGCCCATGCGGGGAAACAGCAGCTCTGCGAGCACCAGGCTGACCAGTATCGTCTGTGCGACGGCGAACAGGTTGACCACGGCGAACCAGAACATCTGGTGGTGCAAGCGGTTGATCGAATGTCGAAAGACAAAGAGACGGTTGAGCACGAAGGCAGTGATCATGCCGCACGCATAGGCCAGGATGATGGCCGGCGTGTAGTCCATCCAGCGACTGAAACCTATCCGGGAAAAGAAATTGACCAAGGCTGCCAATCCGCCCGTGATCAGGAAGAGCAGAAACTGACGGTCCACCCGGTTGGGAGTTTTTCCATCGGTCACGTCATGTGGCGGAACACTTTCTGGAGAACCGATCCTGGTCATGCGAGTACGGCTTCCGCCAGCGTCTTTGCCACCGCCACGCTCTCGTTGATCGAGCGATCCTCGGGGTAGTAATAGCCGGTATCGGCCATGAACAGACCGCTGACAGGCGTCTGCATGGGCGGCAGCATGTCAAAGAAGCCGGTCGGACAGATGGTCTGGGCAAACTCGTAGCGGTGGCAGTGCGTTGCCATGACCCACTCGCGTTTGAACTGCGGGTTGATCCGCGGCAGATAGGTCAAGACCTCTTCAATGAGTTCGGCGTTGGCCGAACTCCATTTGGGATGGGTCTTGGGCATGTAGAAGGGGGCGTAGACGATCGAGGTGTCCTGTCCGGTGAGGTTGGAGTACTCGATCAGACCGGGGATGTCGATCCTGGCGTCGTTGATATTCATCCAGAAGTTTTCAGACAGCGGTTGCCTCAGCTTGAGGATGACGCACGCCACGGGAATATTCTTGATGGCGTTGATCCGCTCCACGAACGCCGGGGGCAGCGCTGGAACCAGTCGGGGAACGTACTGGATGGGGGCAGTCGAAATCACCGTGTCGCAGGGCACCTCCTGGTCTCCGATCTTCACTGCGACCACGCGCTGCCCGGAAACAACGACCTCCTCGATGCCCGAATTCAGGTGGATCCGGCCGCCGCGGGATTCAATGAACTGCCGCATCTTCTCAAGCAGTGTGGCCGAGCCACCTTCCAGATAGCCCATTGATTCCTGCATGAGGTTCCGCCGAGACAGAGCGACGCGCTTGATGCGCGTGCCGATCCACGCTGCCGAGATGGTGTCTGCATGTTCGAAGAGCTTGAGCTCGAACAGACTCTTCCAGAGCACCTGATAGGTTCTCGCGCCCACCCACTTCTTGATCCAGGCGACAGCAGTGATGCCGTCGAAGGGTCGCCAGTCCTTGATGCTCTTGGCATACATGGCGTGCACGCCGTAGCGGATCTTGCCGACGAGGCCAAGCCCGTCGAATGCCAGCAGGGCAAACGGGGTGCCCCATTTGTACAACCTGCCGTTGTAGTAGAAGCCCATCTTGGTATCCGTCCAGTGCAGCTTGTCGGAGAGGCCAAGCTCCTCCAGCAGCTGGAACAGCGCAAAGTCCGTCTTGCAGACGAAGTGGTAGTAGCGCTCGATTTCGAGGCCGTCGAAATCGAAACTGGCCGACATGCCACCGATGCGGTCGTCGCGCTCGTAGATATCCACGGACTTGCCCTGCTTCAGCAACTCCATGGCAACCATCAGGCCCATTGGGCCTGCGCCCAGGATTACGCAATGCTCTCTTTTTGCTTCGATGTCACTCATGTTGGAATCTCTGATTCAGGCAGGATAGGGCAGGTGATTTTGCGCGGGGCGGTGCATGCTCTTTCGGACGGTAGGACTGCCATATGACAAGGAAATTGAGCGCCATGGCGGCAAGCACCATCGCGATGTAGGCGTAATCCAGGGAAGGGGTCCAGAAATGACTCTGCATATTGATCGGGAGAGGCGGCAGGGCCGACGTCGTGATTCTGTCGGCCCTGACGAATACGGTGACCATGACGAATGCGTTGAGACCAAGAAGAAGATGGAAAAGTCGTGCACTGGCGGCGTATGTCAGGACGCCCATGATCATGAGTCCCAGAAGGTCGAGGAAATAGGCTCCCTGGTGAATAATGGTCGAGCCGGGCATGAACATCACGAGGGTCCAGAATGTCAGTCCGGACGCAAGCACGACGAACGGCTTAACCAGCATGGCCCGAACTGCACCAATGCGCCGCCACGCGATGGCGAGCAGGCACAATGCGACAGATGGGGAAAAGAACCACTGTGCATAGAAAGTGTGGAAAAAACTATGCACAAGTATATTCAAGCGCGCCTTGTCCGAGTGTTCGCTGAACAGCCCCAGAAAGTCGGTGAAAAAGCCCGTCATGCTGCCGTTGAAAATCTGTGCGAGATTGGCAATGCGTCCCTGCAGCCACTGCGCGGGCGTCAGTTGTGCATAGGCATGGCGAAGATCCCAGCCGACGCCATGGGTGCTTACATCATGAACGCCCGCGAGTTGCCACGCGATGAGGCGGGTACCAGGGGGGTCGGCAAGCTTTTGGTAAAGCATCCACGGCAGGTATGACAGGAGGGCAGTAATGCCCGCCACGGCGATGATCCGCCACTTGCCGCGATGAGAGTCAATCAGGTAGGTCGCAAAGATGCCGAACAGGGCGAACGCAGCGCCGCCATGGGAAAGCATGGCCAGCGATGCGCCAAGACCTGTGGCAATGCCTTTGCCAATTCGGCCAAGAGGCTGATCTGCGATGGAGAAAAGCGCCAGATAGGTGATGGCACAGAACGTCCCTGCAACCAGCTTTGGCCAGACAAAGCTGACGTTGTAGAGAAATAGCGCCGATAACACGATAAGCATGATGATCGATGCGGGGTTCACACGGTTCCGGAATTCCCGCAGGATGAAGTACATCGGCACGAGACAGGTCGCCTGCAGCCACATGGCCGGGATCAGATAGAGCGCGCCGCTTGCTTTCGCCAGCGGCTTGAACATCAGGTAAAAGCCTGTCTGGAGTGGTGGCCGGTCGCTGGACAGCCAGCTTCCGATCATGGGATGTGCGACATGCCCGGCCCACAACTGGTCTGCGAAGTACTTCGGCAACCAGATATCCATGGGGAGGCTTTGCCAACGGTCGGCCGCGTACTGCCAGGTATCCCAGTCCTGCGGAAACGGGTAGAGGGACAGCACAAACACAAGCAGCACCGAACTGGATATGGGAGCGAGCAACTTGTTGAAGTAGTGAAAGTTCCCCGCGAGCGACTCGCTGCCATGCTGCAAGCTCGCGGCGGCATGCGCCAGCAGGACAATCAGGATCGCCATTCCGACAAATGCGCCGCCTCTTCCGAATGCGTAAGTGGTCCAGACCGTGACACAGCTCGCGATACCGAGTGCCAGCAGCGTTGCCACAATGGCCTGATCTTTCGGCAGTCGACGTGAGAGCATCAATGCCGTCTCGGCCACCATGAACTGCAGGAGTCCCAGAATCCAGACCAGCTTGGCCATCACCTGCAGATCGACACGCACACTGGAGTAGCTCACGATGCCCAGGCCGGACCAACCGCGGAACTTGTCCGAACCATCCACCAACATCAGGCGGATTGACTGGTGGCGCATGGTCGATGGAACAATGATGGTCTGGGGTGTCCATTGCTCGCCCAGTGCCGGTAAGGGTATGGGAATGCTCTGCCCGTCGCTGGCCTGGAGACTCAGCGTCTGCTCTTGCTGGGCACCGTAGCCGGCCGTTTTGATATCGATACGTCGCGTGCCTTGCGGCAGCCAGTTGGTCGCAAGTGAGGTGCGGTCGCGGTCACCGAGGCTGCAGTAGGTGATGGCGCTGCCAGGTGCCATATGCCGGCCATCGAGGTAATGGTCAGTCGATGGGGCACAGCCCCCGGTGGCCGTCGCAGTGCGATTCGCCAGCAGGTGAGCTGCCACGGCGAAGAGCAAGCCGGTGATCAGCGGGATCGCCAGCCACAGGAGTCGGCGCATGGCCAGCGAGGTACCACGGGTGGGGTGGCTGTGGACCAGTGACTTCTTTCTCGACATGAAGTCAATTTTCCCGGGTTAGTGATGCGTCGGATCTGTGTCGGTGCACGGCATCATTCAATGTGCTGAAGCCGAACAAGATGAGTGGTTGCCTCGATGGCACATGCTTTTGGCGGTGCAACAGACCTCATCACCGTTGCAAAACGATGCCCGAGTAGCGAGGGTCGCAGTAGCTCTCGCGAATGGCTTCGTCGAAGGGTGTTTGCCGCACGCCGAACACCTGCTCGGTATCCACGCCGTGAAATTCATCACCGGCCGTCAGCGCCTTGAGCTGATCAGCGGTAAACGGCGGCTTGCCGCTGAATATCGCGTAGATACGCAGCAGCAGATGGAATAAGCCGTAGGGAATATGCACTATCAGGGTATGCAGGTTTTTTGCGCGTTTGATTGCCTTGATGATATCCACGTAGTCGATTCGGGTGTCACCGACCACGTCGTAGATGTTTCCGGCCGGCTGGGTCTCGATGCAACGTACGATACAGCGGCAGAAGTCGCGCTCGTATAGTGGCTGGCGCATGTAGCGGCCGTCGCCGGGAATCGGGAATACGGGAGTCCTGGCCATGAACCGCGACAACCAGCCCAGGTGCTTGGGGTCGAACCAGCCGAACATCAGGGTGGGGCGCAACACGCAATGCGGTATGCCGCTCTCGACCACCATTTTTTCCTGGGCTTTCTTGGTGCGGGTATAGTCGTCGTCAGCCACTGATACCACCACCGACGAGCTGATGTGCACCAGATAGGGCACCGCATGCTGACCTACGGCATCGAGCACCTTGGCGGTGGCATCGAGATTGTTGCGCACAAAAAGATCTGGTGACTTGCCGGTGATCTGGGCGTGCAGTTGCACGACGCAAGCGGCGCCGGCAAATGTCTGCGTCCAGTCACCGTCCTCGGCGAGGTCGGCCTGCACGGTGGTCACGTCGGGATGCAACTTGCGCAGGATGTCCAGGTTGTAGGCATGCTTGTCGATCGCAACAAGCTGTGTATAGCCCTGTGCTTTCAACTCCACGATCAGGTTCTGCCCCACCAGCCCGGCAGCGCCGGTGAGTACCAGCTTGGCGTGTTTGTCGATCTTGCTCATGGGGTGGTCCGTGATCACAGTTTGATGCGCTTGAAGATGAATTCGGGGATGTGGCGGATGATCAGCATGATGGGTAACCAGAATCCCGGCAGATACACCACGCTGCGGCCGCGATCGGCGGCGCGCACAATGCCACGGGCAATCGCCTCGGGTTTGGCCCATAGCGCGCCCTTGCGGAAGTTGCGGGTCATCGGGGTATCGACAAAGCCCGGCTTGATGGTCAACACATTGACACCGACTTTGGCCAGGCGCTGACGCAGGCCGCTGGCAAAGGTGCTGACGGCAGCCTTGGCGGCGCCATAGAGGTAGTTGCTCTGCCGGCCGCGATCGCCAGCGACGGAGGAGATGACTGCCAGCACGCCGCGCCGTTGGGCCTCGAGCCGCGGAGCAATCGCGGTCATCAGGGCTATGGTGGCGGTGCCGTTGATGGCGAATTCCGCCAGTGCGGTTTCCACCGAATTCTCGCAGGCACCCTGGTCCGGCAGGGTGCCGTGGGCGATCAGCACCACGTCGATACAACCCAGCGTTGTCCATGCCCGTTCGAGCACGTCGGCATGGGCGTCGAGCCTGGTGACATCGAGCGTCGCGTGGTCAACGCCCACGGCGCCGCGAACGCGCAGGTCGGCGGCGATGTCGGCCAGCCTGGCGGCATCGCGCGCGATCAGGAACAGCCTCGCGCCTCGGGCGGCGTAGCATCGCGCGGTGGCTTCTGCGATGGCGGACGTGGCGCCGATGATGAGTACGTTGAGCATGTTCACTCCATGACCCGGCGCCAGAAGCTGGACGAGAAATGCGGGTCGACAAACGGGCGGAAGGCTTCCCAGGCCGGGAAGTATTGGCGGAAATGCGCGCCGGACATGCGTGCATCCTTGGCTGGATAGACCGCGCCGCCTGCCGCGGCGACGACATCGTCGAGGCGGTCCAGCAGCGTCAGGGTACGCGTGCCCTGATTCGGGAAGTCCAGCGCCAGCGTGGTGCCTGGTCTCGGAAAGGACAGCATGCCCGGCGAGGCAAGATTTCCAAACTGCTTGAGTACGGCCAGGAACGAACCTCTGCCTGACGCGGCGATCACCTCGAGCAGCTGCGCGATGCGGCGGTCAGCATCGACCGGCGGGACCACGCACTGGTACTGCATGAAGCCGCGCGGCCCGTAGATGCGGTTCCATTCACCGATGCCGTCCAACGGATAGAAATGCGGCTCGTAATGCGTGGTCGCGTGGACCACGGGCCTGCGCTGCCGGTAGTAGTACAGGGTGTTGAAGCTGCGCAAGGTCAGCCGGTTGACCAGTGACAACGGTGGCGTGAATGGCATGCGCAACCGACTTGCGGATGCCGGCGGCCGCCGGTCGGGGTGGGCTGGCGCGTGATTGGCCCGGGTAAACAGCCCGCGTCCGAGAGCTTTGCCCCTGGCCAGGCAATCGATCCAGGCTACTGTGTATTCGTAGTCGCGATCCGATTGCTCCGAGAGCCGGAAAAAGCCGGCCAGATTGTCGAAACGATGCACTTCCGTGCTCATCCATGGGCCGGCAATGCGCCGCAGCTGGATGCTGGCGCGGGTAATCAGGCCGGTCAGGCCAAGCCCGCCAACCGTGGCGGCAAACCATTCGGGGTTCTCGTTTCGGCTGCAGATGCGCCGACTGCCGTCGGAGCGCAGCAGCTCCAGCTCCAGCACGTGCCGTCCGAAGTTGCCTGCGCGGTGGTGGTTCTTGCCATGCACGTCGTTGGCGATGGCGCCACCGATCGTGACGAACCGGGTGCCAGGCGTGACCGGCACGAACCAGCCCTGCGGCACCACCAGGTCGAGGATCTGGGACAGCAGAAGCCCTGCCTCGCACTCGAGCACACCGGTACCCGTGTCGAAAGCGATGAAGTGGTCGAGCGCCCGGGTGCGCAGCACGATGTTGCCTGCATTGAGGCAGCTGTCGCCATAGCTCCTGCCATTACCGTAGGGAAGCAGCGAGCCACCCACGGCAGGGAGTTGCCGATGGCGATCAGTCAGGTCGACCACGGTCTGGTTGACCTGTGGGTAACGCCCCCAGGAGTGCCCGCCGGCGCTCATCAGACGGCTGCGAAGACGATGATCGCCGCAAGGACCAGCAGCAGCAGGCTTATCTTGTCCTTCACGGCGAAGACGACCGGATCGTCGTGCATGATGCCCCGATGGGCGATCGCCCAGGCCCGGCTGATCCAATAAAGCAGCAGTGGGCACAGCAGCCACAGGTAATGCGGATGCCGGTAAAGCGCCTGACTCGCTGTGCTGTCGATATACAGCGCCAATACCAGTACTGCCAGATAGCCGCTGGAGCCACCAAGCGACTGGATCAACGGGATGTCGTCCACGTCGTAGCCGCGTCCGCTCGCCGTCACCTTGCCGAGCTTGAGTGCAGAGGCAAGTTCGGTATAGCGCTTGATCATTGCCAGGCTGAGGAAGATGAACATCGAAAAGGCGAGCAGCCAGAAGGAAGGAAAAGTCCTGACCGCTGCGGCGCCAGCAAGAATTCGGGTGGTGTAGAGCATGGCCAGTACCACCACGTCCAGCATCACGATGCGCTTGAAGCGAAGTGAATAGCCGGTGGTGAGCACGTAGTAGCCGAACAACACGGCCAGAAAGGCTGGTGCGACGAACCAGGCCAGCACAAAACCGACGAGCAGCAGCGCAACCGCTGCAATCGGCCCCGCCACCAGCGGCAGAGTGCCAGCCGCGAACGGTCGGTGGCGTTTGCGCGGATGCAGGCGGTCAGCGCCCAGGTCGAGCAGGTCGTTGGTCAGGTAGACACTGGAAGCACACAGTCCGAAGCACAGGAACGCAAGCAGCGAGTTCACGCCGGCGACGGGATCCAGCACGCGATGCGCGGCCAGCATCGGCAGGAACACCAGCAGGTTCTTGACCCACTGGTGCATGCGCAGAGCCTTTGCCCAAAGTCGCAGCGAAGAGCGCGGAATGGCGAAGCTTCGATCGACCCGGGTCACATGGGCTGCTGCTGAAGCCAGCTTCGTGCCTGACTCGATCACGACCGCGGAGCGCGCATGGCGCCACACTTTCAAATCGACAATGGCGTTGCCGGCGTAGTCGAACCCGCGGTCGCCGTAGAGCGCCACCAAGGCATGGGCCTTGTTACTTCCTGAAAGGTTGTGCCTGCCGTCGCTGGAAAGCACGGCACTGAATCCACCGACATGCTGTGCGACCGATTCCGCGAGGCGACGATCCGAGGCCGTGCAGAGTATGACGGTGCGCAGTTTCTGCTGTGCACGAACCCAATCGAGCACTTCACCGTTATAAGGAAGTGTGGAGGCGTCAAGTTCGATGCGCCGGGCTATCTGATGCTTGAGGAATGCCTTGCCCCGCATCAGCCATATGAGCATGGCGAACATGGTGAGCGGATTGCGTGCGATCAACGCCAGCGCGGACTCCACGAGCAGGTCTGAGCGGATGAGGGTCCCGTCCAGGTCGATACACAGCAGCACAGCTGCATCTTCCTGCATGGCCGAGGCTTCATCCATTGGCGCCTTGTTCATCCACATTCTCTCTATCTATGCAAATAGGCCCTGCTACGGCACTGGCAACAGCCCAGACAGCGCGCCAAACAGTTGGGATCTACTGAATACTTTCAGCTGTCACGACATGCTCGATATTTCTCTTTCCATCTGGATCAACTGATACCGTCAATGCTTGAAAGCGCATGGCGGAGGCATCGAATCGATGACCCGGTCGCCTGTGAAACTTAGCCAAGCGCCTGTTCCAACTCCGGAATGATCTTGAACAGATCTCCGACCAGGCCAAGGTCGGCAATCTCGAAGATCGGCGCCTCGCTGTCCTTGTTGATCGCTACGATGGTGCCGGCATCCTTGATGCCGGTCAGGTGCTGGATCGCGCCGGAAATGCCGATCGCCATGTACAGCTCGGGGGCGATGATCTTGCCGGTCTGGCCGACCTGCAGGTCGCTGGGTACGTAGCCGGCGTCGACGGCGGCGCGTGAGGCACCGACGGCGGCACCGATCCTGTCCGCGAACTTGAAGATGATGTCGAAGTTTTCCTTCGAGCCGACACCACGTCCGCCGGAGACGACCTTGCCGGCGCTCTGCAGGTCGGGTCGGTCACTGCTGCCCTGTTTCAGCTCGACGAAACGGGTATGCGCGGGCAACGATACGTCAATGTCCAGTGCTTCGATCGGCGCGCTGTTGCCGCCATGGCCAGCCGCCGGCCATGAGGCGGAGCGGATCGTGGCAACGACGGTGTGGCTGGCGTCGGCTTCAACTGTGATGATCGCGTTGCCGGCGTAGATCGGGCGCTTGAAGGTATGCGCGGCTTCCACGCTCATCACGTCGCTGACCTGGGCCACGCCGAGCAGGGCGGCGACGCGCGGGGCGACATCCTTGCCGAATGTGGTTGAGGGGACGAATACGTGGCTGTAGCCGACGGCGGCCCTGGCGATCTGCGGTGCCAGCACGGCGGCCAGCGCATGCGCGTTCTCGGCGCGGGTGACAGTGAGCACGCGGCTCACGCCGTCGATCTTTGCGGCCTCGGCTGCAATCGCGTCGGCATGGTCGGCGAGCACCAGCACGTCGATGGTTTCGCCCTTCACCGCGATCGCGGCGCTCACCGCGCGTGCGGTGGATGAGTTGAGTTTGCCGCCGAGGTGTTCGGCAATGACCAGGATCTTGCTCATGGGTGTCTCCAAAGCTTTTGGTAGGAGCCGCCCTGTGGGCGCTGCTCTTGATGGCGTGGCGAAAAGCGTCGCCCACAGGGTGGGCGCCTACTCAGGGATGGGGATTACAGCAGGCCTTTCTGCTTCAGCGCGGTGACCAGTTCGGCGGCGTCCTTCACCATCACGCCCTTGCTGCGCTTGGCCGGCGCGGCGTAGTGCGTGGTCTTCAGGTGGTCGTGCGTCTCGACACCGAGCGAGTCGAGCTCGAGTGTGTCGATTGGCTTGGACTTCGCCTTCATGATGTCCGGCAGCTTGATGAAGCGTGGCTCGTTCAAGCGCAGGTCGGTGGTGATCACCGCCGGCAATTCAGCCTCGATCACTTCCAGGCCGGCATCGACCTCGCGGGTCACCGTGGCCTTGCCATCGGCGATCTCGACCTTGCTGGCGAAGGTGGCCTGCGGGCGGTCCCACAGTGCAGCCAGCATCTGGCCAGTCTGGTTGGCATCGTCGTCGATCGCCTGTTTGCCCAGGATCACCAACTCCGGCTGTTCCTTCTCGATCAGCTTGAGGAATACGCGCGCCGCGGTCAGTGGCTGCACGGCATCGGCAGTGACGACGTGGACCGCACGGTTGGCGCCCATCGCCAGGCCATTGCGCAGGTGGGCGGTGAGATCAGCTGGACCGATACCGATCACCACGACTTCCGTGGCAACACCTTTCTCACGCAGGCGCAGCGCCTCTTCCAGTGCGATGTCATCGAACGGGTTGGCGGATAGCTTGACGCCATCGGTCACCACGCCGGTGCCGTCGGGTTTGACCTGGATGCGCACGTTGTAATCCACCACGCGCTTGTAGCCGACCAGAATTTTCATCAACGATTCCTTCTACGGGCGCCTGCGGGGCGCGTGCGGTAATGAGGCAGCGCACTATTCTAACCCGAGCCGGTGTCATCGCTCAGGATGGCTTGTATTCATTGTGAGATCGCGCCGTGGCGGGCCTGGGGCAGTCATTTCAGTATGATGTGGCGCCAACCGGCATGAGAGTTGGCACGGGGTGTGCCGTTTGCCCGGGGATGACGGCCGGTAATGGTCGACTCGGTTCATATTGATGGCGTCATCGTGACGGCCTGGCTATCTGCAGCAACGAGTGAGCATGACGCAACCCCGCCTTTCCATCGTGATCTCCACCTACAACGGGGCCACCTACCTGCCGCAGCAGCTGGACAGCCTGCTGGGACAGACCTGCCTTCCCGACGAGATCGTGATTGGTGACGATGGCTCGACCGATGCCACGTTGGACATCCTGCAGACGTTTGCGGAGCGAGCGCAAGCTGCCGGCATTGCCGTGAAGCTCCGATGCAATCCGGGCAATCTCGGCTACGTCGGGAATTTTTCGGCAGGCCTGCGGGAGGCGAGTGGCGACATATTGTTCCTGTGCGACCAGGACGATGTCTGGCGCTCTGACAAGCTGGCCAGGATGGCTGCATGTTTCGCGAATGATCCGCAATTGCTCTTGCTGCACAGCGATGCGCGGCTAGTGGATGCGCATGGTGAGTCCCTGCAGTGCTCGCTGTTCGACGCCTTGCAGGTGACGTCGCAGGAGAAGCGGGCGATCCACGAGGGTCGTGCGTTCGAGGTGGTTCTGCGCCGCAGCTTCGTGACCGGTGCCACGGCAGCGTTGCGGCGCGAACTGGTCTCTCTGGCATTGCCGGTGGCACAGGACTGGATTCACGACGAATGGCTGACTGCCGTCGCGGCGGCAAGTGGCCGGATCGATTTCATCGACGCGCCGCTGATCGACTATCGCCAGCATGGCGGCAACCAGATCGGTGCGCGCCGGCGTACGCTCGCGATGAAATGGCAGGACCTGCTGCTGCCACGTGGCCGCCTGTTGTCAAACGAGGCGACGAGGTTGCGGTGGCTCGAGGAGTTCCTTGGGCGGGCTGGATTCAGCGACGGTGTCGATCGCGCCGCGCAGATTCATCACAAGCGCTCGCATTTCGAGCGACGGGTGGCGATTGGCCACCTGCCGCGCTGGCAGCGCCTGCTGCCGGTCCTGCGCGAGGCGCGGGCGGGCTGTTATCGCCGCTATGGCACGGGTGGCCGCTCGATGCTGCGGGATCTATTGCGTCATGACTAGGCTTTCGGTGACCGACGTTTGCGCAGTGATCGTGAGCTATCACCCGGACCCCAGCGCCATTGCGAGCCTGATTGATGCCGTGGCGCCGCAGGTTGGCGCGGTGGTGCTGGTCGACAATGCGAGCAGCGGCGACTGGCAATCGGTGCTGAAGGAGGCTTTGCAGGGTCGGGGCGGGGCATTGCTGGGTCAGTCGCACAATAGGGGGCTGGCGGCCGCGCAGAATATCGGGATCGCGTGGGCCCGTTCGAACGGATACGGCCATGTATTGCTGCTGGATCAGGACAGCCAGCCAGGAGATGGCATGGTGGCGACCCTGTTGCAGGCTTTGCAGATGCTGGCGGCGACAAGTCAGGTGGCTGCGGTGGGGCCGAGGTTCCATGACATGCGCGAGGATGGGGATGCGCCCTTTGTGCGCATCGGCTTCCCGCTGAATCGCAAACTCTGGTGCGAGAACGCCACGCAGCACATTGCCTGTGATTTCCTGATCAGCTCGGGTGCGCTGATTCCGCTGGCGGTGCTCGATCGGGTCGGCCCGATGAATGCGGGGTTGTTCATCGACAACGTGGACCTGGAATGGGGGTTCCGCGCGCGCGCGCAGGGCTATGCACTGTATGGCGTGTGCTCGGCGACGATGCATCATCGGCTGGGCGATGCGCGCCGTGCGCTTCCTTTCGGCAGCCAGGTCGTGGTGCATGGGCCGCTGCGGCTGTACTACATGATGCGTAACCGGCTGCTGCTGTACCGCATGCCACATACGCCCCGCCTGTGGATTGCCCAGGACATGCCGCGGGTGCTGGCCAAGCTGTTCCTGTTCGGCGTGCTGATCGGGCCGCGGTTGCGTAACCTGCGCTGCATGTTGCGCGGGCTGTGGGATGGCATGCGCGGCAGTGACGGCGCATGTCCAGCCACACTGCTGCCAAAATGAATCCCGTCGGGAGTGATCTAGCCCCGGTTACAAATTCTGGTAATTCGGACCCGAGCCGCCTTCCGGCGTCACCCAGTTGATGATCTGGTACGGGTCCTTGATGTCGCAGGTCTTGCAGTGCACGCAGTTGGCGGCGTTGATCTGCAGGCGCTTGCCCGCCTCGTCATTGACGATCTCGTAGACATTCGCCGGGCAGAAGCGGGTGCAGGGGTTGCCGTATTCCTCGGCGCACTTGGTGACGCAGACCGAGGTATCGGCCACGTGCAGGTGGATCGGCTGGTCTTCGTCGTGCTCGGTGGCGGCGAAGTAGACGCCGGCGAGGCGATCGCGTGGGGCGAGTATGCGCTGCACGTAGTCGCGCTCCGGTTCTTCCTGTGCACCCAGCTTGTGCAGTGACGACCAGTCGGCCTTGTTCTTCAGTGTCCACGGCGAGGCACCACCGGTGATGGTTTCCCATGCGGCATTGAACATGCCAAACCATAGCCCCTTCTTGAAGCCGGGCTTGATGTTGCGGACTTTCTTCAACTCCGCCATCACATCGGAGTCGCGCAGCTTGGCGTCGAAACCTGCCGGTTTCAGTTCATTCGCGACCAGGTGTTCGGCGGCGAGCATGCCGCTCTTGATCGCCTGGTGGGTGCCCTTGATCTTGGGCACGTTGAGCAGGCCGGCGGTGTCGCCGATCAGCAGCGCGCCGGGCATCTCCACCCTGGGTAGCGACTGGTAGCCGCCAGTGACGATGGCGCGGGCGCCGGCGGAGAGAATCGTGCCGCCATCCAGCAGCGACTTCATCATCGGGTGGTTCTTCCATTGCTGGAAGGCTTCCCACGGCTGGTAGTTCGGGTCGCTGTAGTCGAGCCCGCTGACGTAGCCGAGCGCGATGCGGTCCTTGTCCAAGTGGTACAGGAAGCTGCCGCCGTAGGTGTGATTGTCCGCCGGCCAGCCGAAGCTGTGCACGATCTTGCCTGGCGTCACGCGTCCGGCCGGCACCTGCCACAGTTCCTTGATGCCGATGGAATAACCCTGCGGGTCGCTGTCCTGATCCAGCTTGAAGCGCTTGATCAACTGCTTGGTCAGGCTGCCGCGCGCGCCTTCGGCCAGCACAGTAACCTTGGCCCTGATGTCGATGCCTTCGGTGTAGCCGGGCTTGTGCGTGCCGTCCTTGGCCACGCCCATGTCGCCGATGCGCACGCCGGCGACCGAGCCGTCCTCGTTGTAAATGGTGTCGGCGGCGGCGAAGCCGGGGAATACGTCCACGCCCAATGCCTCGGCCTGCGGCGCCAGCCATGCGCACATCGCGCCCAGCGAGACGATGAAGTTGCCATGGTTATGCATGCCCGGTGGCACCGGCAGCTTGCGGCCGCCGGTCTTGTTCAGCAGCCAGAATTCATCCTCGGCCGCCGGCACGCATATCGGCGGCGGGTTGTCGCGCCAGCCGGGCAGCAGCGCATCCAGCGGCTGCGGCTCGATCACCGCGCCGGAGAGGATCTGCGCGCCGATGGTCGAGGCCTTTTCTATGACGCACACCGACACTTCCGGTTTCAGCTGCTTGAGGCGGATCGCGAACGACAGGCCAGCCGGGCCGGCACCGACGACGACGACGTCGTATTCCATTGTTTCGCGTTCGCTCATGGCGGA
This sequence comes from Rhodanobacter sp. C01, assembly GCF_002001045.1. GTDB lineage: Bacteria > Pseudomonadota > Gammaproteobacteria > Xanthomonadales > Rhodanobacteraceae > Rhodanobacter. The sequence goes on from NZ_MUNR01000005.1 coordinate 273,016, forward strand.
CTCCAGCTGCAGTACAGGCAGGCACGGGCAACAGGCGGCTGCCGTGCGTGAGGGTATGGATCAGGCGTCCATTGTCCGGTTTCGCGTGCCGTGCGGCAACGCGTGCTGCGCCACCGCTTGCAATAGTTTCACCTGGGGCGGTGATAATCGCCGGAACTTGCAAGGAGCTTCCATGAATTCGATGCCGCCGATTGCCGATCTGGACCTGCGCCGAGCGTCGTTATGCCAGCTGTTGCACTGGCTGGCGGTGGGGCGTGTGCAGCCACAGGCACTGGCTGACGCCTATCAGCAGGCGATCGAACGGCTCAACCCCGAACTCAACGCGTATGTCGATCAGCGCTCGGGCCTGCTGCAGGAGCAGGCGCACATGGCAGATCGGCGCCGTCGTGACGGCGTGATCGGGCGGCTCGACGGCATCCCGCTGGCGCTGAAGGACAATTTCGACATGGCCGGCTGGCCGACCCGCGCCGGTCTGCCGGGTCGCGACCGACCGGCGCAGGACGATGCACATGTGGTGGCCCGGTTGCGTGCGTCCGGTGCGGTGCTGGTTGGCAAGACGAACATGGATGAGGGCGCCTTGGGTGCGGCGACCGACAACCCGCATTTCGGCGCCACCCACAACCCACATCGCCATGGCTACAGCGCAGGCGGCTCCTCCGGCGGTGCCGCCGCCGCGGTGGCGGCCGGACTGGCGGTGGCGGCGGTCGGCTCGGACAGTCTCGGTTCGATCCGTATTCCGGCCAGCTATTGCGGCATCTACGCACTCAAGCCGACGCATGGCGAAATCTCAGCGCGCGGCATGGTGCCGGCGGCGCGACGGCTCGACGCGGTCGGCCTGCTGGCGCGTAGCGCGGATGACCTCACCGTGTTGCTGCAGGTGCTGGCCGGTTACGACGCCGACGATGCACGCTCGCGCCGGCGTCGTGTGGCGTTTGCGTTGCCGGACTGGGAGCCGGGCAACCTGCGCACCGGCCTGTTGCCGGATCTTGCAGCGGTCGGCGTGCAGCCCGAGGTGATCGAGGTGTTCGACGCCGCCATGGCGAAGTTGACGTATGCGTTAGGCGATCGGCGTAAGGTGGATTTCGCCGATTGGGATTTTGCACGTACCCGCCGCGCCGGTCTGTTGCTGATGGAGGCAGAAATGATTGGCACCTTCGCTGCCGATCTGGCCAGTACCGAGCACCCGGTGTCCGCAGGCTTCCGACAGTTGCTCGGCTATGCAGCGAGCAAGACAGCAGCCGATTACGCCGTCGCCGACCGTGTGCTCGATGCAGCCACCCTGAAAATGCGCCGACTGTTCGCGCAGGTCGATGTACTGGTGTTGCCGACCACCCCGCAGGGCGCATTTCCACTGGATGGTCCGGTTCCGGATTCGCAGGCCGACCTCACCAGCTTCGCCAGTCTGGCCGGTTGTCCGGCGGTCAGTCTGCCAATGGGTACGTTGCCGGATGGCATGCCGATCGGCCTGCAACTGGTTGGTGCGCGCGGCTCGGATCTGCGCCTGCTGGAACTGGCATCAGTATGTGCAGCCACACTGGATGTCGAGCCGACCTATCCGGTGACTGCCTGATCACGCCGCAGTGCGTTGCCGGCATCGCTTGGATTGCCCCGGGTTGGATTGACACGGGCCGGCGGCGATAATGCAGATCTTTCCCCGCCAGGCAGTCCCGCGATGACCGAGAAGACCGTACTCAACGCCACCCATCGTGCGCTAGGCGCGCGCATGGTCGATTTCGGCGGTTGGGACATGCCGATCAACTACGGCTCGCAGATCGAGGAGCATCATGCGGTGCGCCGCGATGCCGGCATGTTCGATGTCTCGCACATGACGGTGATCGACCTGCACGGCGCACGCACGCGGGAGTTCCTGCGTCACCTGCTGGCCAACAGCGTTGACAAGCTCAAGGTCACCGGCAAGGCGCTGTATTCCTGCATGCTCAACGAGCAGGGCGGCGTGATCGACGACCTGATCGTCTACTTCTTCGATGAGGCGCACTTCCGGCTGGTGGTGAATGCATCCACCCGCGAGAAGGATCTGGCGTGGATCGAGCAACAGGCACAGACGTTCGGTGTGGAGGTGAAGGAACGCCCGGACTTCGCGATGATCGCAGTGCAGGGGCCAAGTGCACGCGCCAAGGTGCTTGGTCTGCTTCACGAGGTCGATCGTCCGCGCATCGAGAAGCTCGGCAAGTTCGCTGCCGCTGCTGCCCAGGGGCCGCATGGCATGCCGTTGTTCGTCGCGCGCACCGGCTACACCGGTGAGGACGGTTTCGAGATCATCGTGCCGAACGAGCATGCCGTCGCCCTGTGGGAATCGCTGGCGGCCGCCGGTGTTGCGCCGGCCGGGCTGGGCGCGCGTGACACGTTGCGGCTGGAGGCTGGCATGAATCTGTACGGTCAGGACATGGACGAGACGGTTTCACCCTGGGAGGCGAACCTGGGCTGGACGATCGCACTCGACGAAGGTCGCGCGTTCATCGGTCGTGCCGCACTGGAACAGCAGAAGGCCGCTGGCGTGCCGCGCGTGATGGTCGGGCTGGTGCTGGACGACAAGGGCGTGCTTCGCCATGGCCAGAAGGTGCTGACCGCGAACGGCGACGGCGAGATCCTGTCCGGCAGTTTTGCGCCGACCCTCAACAAGGCGGTGGCGTTTGCGCGCATTCCGGCGGGCACGGCGGGCGATGTGCATGTCGACATCCGTGGCCGCGAAATACCGGTGCGGCTGGTCAAGTACCCGTTCGTTCGTGACGGCAAGCCCTGCGAAGGGATCTGAGCGGCTCGCCGTCATGACACATTTTTCCCCACGGTGGATGTGGCTAGAATCGCCGCTTGCACCCTCATCCGAACACAACGACTGGACCTGATCATGAGCGAGATTCCTGGCGATCTGAAATTCCTCAAGTCCCACGAGTGGGCCCGCGCCGAAGACGACGGCCTGGTTCGCGTGGGTATTTCCGACCATGCACAAGGCCAGCTCGGTGATCTGGTCTATGTCGAGCTGCCGGAAATCGGCTCGGCGGTGAAGGCGGGCACCGGCGCTGCCGTGGTGGAGTCGGTGAAGGCCGCCTCGGACATCTATTCGCCGGTTTCAGGCGAGGTGGTCGAGGTCAACGAGCTGCTCAACGACAAGCCGGAAACCATCAACGAGGACGCGTATGGCGAAGGCTGGATCTTCCTGGTGCGCCCGAGCGACCGTGCGGAACTCGACGAGCTGCTCGGCGCGAGCGAATACGAGGAGCTGGTTGAGAACGACGATCACTGAGCATTAGCCATCGCGTTGTCCTGCTGCCGGCCGCCTTGTGCGGCCGGCACTGTTTTCGGATCACGCATCGATGCGTGCGAAGGTCGATCACGCAGATTCGATAGGCGGGCACCGGGCATTTTTCGCCACGCATGTTTCATGCAGCCGATGATGTTTTTCGCGCTGCATGCGACCTCGTCGAGACGCATGCGAAGTGGGTCGCGATGAAAATTTTCGCGTGGGGAGAGGTCGGCCTGATTGCACGTGGGCGTGTCCAAAGGGTGGTTCACTGCGTCTGGCGGCGAAAATATTTTGGCCCCGGGAAGGACGATTTTTCGGTCCGGTCCGGCTCCGTTCATCTGGCATATCCGGCCCCGGGAAGATATGAAAACGTGCCGCCATATGGACGATATATTCGTGGCACTGTTTCCACGCAGCGGCACACCATTAGTCTCGGAAGCCTTGATACACAAGGGTTTCACGAGTTGTCATGTTTTAAGGTGGATTTTTGTACGGACGTATGGACGTCCATATAAACTTACTAGATTCATGCCTTGAATCGTTGCTGTGGCGGGCTTCAGGGCGGCTCGTGGGGTGGGTGAAGTGGTTTGATTTCATGGATAAAATCAATTGACAGCCGAAATATTCAGGGATAGCTTTCGCAACAGATCACGGGGAACGCGCTTTATGGCGACAACGAAATTCATCAAGCCGTATATCGAGCACGGTGAAAAGGCCAATGCAGTACGCAAGATCACTGTCTCGATTCCGCTGCATGTTTTGCGGCGGCTTTCCGATTTGCGCACCCACCGTCAAGTGAACAATCTTCGGCACGCTACCAACAGCGACTTGTTGGTTGAGGCGTTCCTGCACGCTTTTACTGGGCAACCACTGCCAACTGATGAGGAGCTGAGACGAACTATGGCCACTGCCAAGAAATCCGCTGCAAAGAAACCGGCCGCCAAGAAGGCTGCCAAGAAATCCACCGTGAAGAAGGTTGCCAAGAAGCCGGCAGCCAAGAAAGCTGCCGTGAAGAAGGTTGCCAAGAAGCCGGCAGCCAAGAAGGTTGCTGCGAAGAAGAAGCCGGCCGCTGCCAAGAAAGCTGCCGTGAAGAAGGTTGCCAAGAAGCCGGCAGCCAAGAAAGCTGCTGCCAAGAAGCCGGCGGCCGCCAAGGTGGTGAAAGCCACCAAGACTGGCAAAGCCAAGAAGTAAGCAACACCGCGACACGCATTAACCAACAAGAAACGCAATCGACTTCTCTCCCCGCGGTGCCCAGCGCGGGGAGAGCACTTCGAGAAGACTTCGTCCCGGCCTGGCCGGGACGCTTCGTTTCAGGGGTACTGATTTCGCGGCGACTATGGCGGCTGTCCCTCGGCCACCCGCCCGATCTTCGAACCAGCGCATTCCGGTGCCCAATACCGGTTCCGCTCCATGCAGCAGATTTTCGCGTCGTGCCGTGAAATCACGCACGATTTGCTGTGTTGCGCCATTGGAGTTACCTTTCGCTCATCCGCGCCGCGGTGAGTCCGGGGACTCATCGCTCCTGGATCGACAGGGGGAAAAAGCGCGGGTATCTGTCGACACTCAGCGAGAGACCATGGATACCCGATACATACTCAATACGCGTCGGCAAGCGCGAGGCGCCATCAGGCCCCTGTTCATTGCCATCATTGCCATCATTGCGGCGCTTGCCGTAGGCGCCTGGTTTCTGATCATCAAGCCGCACCAAGAGCTGATCATGGCCGACTCGGGTGGTCATCCGTCGACGCCGGTGTCTACCGCGACACGGGCAGCGGCGCCGCCGCCGGTGGACGTGTCCACGATGGACGTCGGACAGTTGCTGGCCGAGGCGCGCACAGCCATGAACGAGCAGCGTTACCTGGCGCCGGTGGGAAACAATGCCTTCGAATTCTACCTGCGCGTGCTGGAGAAGGATCCCGGCAACAAGGTCGCCTCCGACGCACTGCGCGAGACATTCCCGTTCGCTGCCAACTCGGCCGAACAGTCGATCAACTCGCGTGACTTCAATGAAGCGCAGCGCCAGATCGACCTGCTGGCCAAGGCCGATCCGACCAATTTCACATTGACCATCTTGCGCTCCAAGCTGGATGCCCAGCGCAAGACGCTGGACAAGGAACAGCAGCAGCAACTTGACCAGCAGAAGACGCAGCAACTCGCGGCGTCGCAAAAGGCGGCGGCGGACAAGCAGGCCGCAGACCAGCTGGCCGAACAGCAGAAGGCACAGTTGGCCGAACAGCAGAAGGAGAAGTCGGCACACGCAGCGCAACCGGCAAACCAGACGGCGGCCACGGCGGCCAAGCCGGAAGCCAGCGATGCGACGGCAGCGGCTGCTGGTGGTACAACCGGTGGCGAGACCGCGGATGCGGTACTCCTGAAAGGGGCCGCCCCAGCCTATCCGCCGACGGCGCTTCGCTCGCACCAGAGCGGGTGGGTCATATTGTCGTTCTCGATCGCGCCCGATGGTCATACCGACGACATCCGCGTGGTCGATGCGCAGCCAAGGCACGTGTTCGATCGTGCGGCTAGCGACGCCATACATCGTTACCGCTACAAGCCGGCGATGAAGGATGGCGTTGCGATATCCACCACGCAGCAATTGAAGATCGAGTTCAATCTCTGATCCGATGGTGCTGACGGAAGCGGCGCATGCTTGCATGCGCCGTTTCCGTTTCGGACATCCGCCCGGTCCAGCGTCCGGTGACGCTGCTCAGTGCTGGAGGGCGCGGCGCTTCTTCCTGGGGGCAGCCTTGCGCGATGGAGTTGTGCCTTCGATGTCGGCCCAGTCGACGTGCGGCAGGCCGAGCAGGCCATCGAACACCATCGGCATCAGTCCGCTCGGGGTCGGACCGGTCGAATTCCACAGGGTGACTACACCGACGTTGTACTTGGGGAAGAAACCGATCATGGTGCGGTAGCCGGCCACTGCACCGGCGTGAAAGATCAGGGTTTCACCGGCGTAGCGGTACACCCGCCAGCCCAGCGCATAGTGCGCATCAGTCAGTCTGGCGCTGCGCCATGGCGTGGCACGCAGTTCGCTCGGGGTGGCAACTCCAGGCGCGTGCAGCACGTCGAGCAGTGACGTCGGCAGCACGTCCTGGCGGCCGCCCATCTGTGCGATCAGCCATTTTTCCATGTCGTGCAGGCTGGCGTTGACGCCGGCGGCCGGAGCGACGCGGTAATAGGTCTCGCTTGGCTCGAACGGTATCCAGCCATGGGCGGAAGCGCGGTGTGGGCGTGCCCAGCTGTTGCTGGACTCCAGTGCGGCGCGACCATAGCTCGCGGTGGTCATGCCCAGCGGATAGAAGATGCGCTTGTCGACCAGGCGGTAGAAGAAATCGCCGGTGCGTGCGAGCACCACGTCGCCGATCATGCCGAACGCGACGTTCTGGTAGCCGTAGCATTGGCCTACGCCGCAGACCAGGTCGACTTCGTCCAGTTTACGCACCAGTTCCTCGTAGGGGATGTCGCCCTCGAGCATGCTGTCGTAGGTGTTGGGTGGCAGGCCCAGGCGCTGCCCCAGGATGTCGGCCACGGTGGCCTCGGAAGCGGCCTGCATGTCCTTGAGCTTGAAGTACGGCAGCACATCGACCAGCTTGGTGTCCCAGCTGAGCTTGCCGTCATCCACCAGCAGGCCGGTGATCGCGGTGGCAAAAGCCTTGGACAGTGACGCGAGCCGGAACACCGTATCGGGTGTCACCGTTTCTCCAGTGGCGGCATCGGCATAACCGACCGTACGCTCGAACACGACCTTGTCGTCGATCACCACGGCGGTCGCCAGGCCGGCAACGGCATTGCGCGCGGCGAGCCGGTCCAGCCAGCGTTGGTAGTCGGCGAGTGTGCTCTGTACGCGCGCAGTTGGCAGCGCCTCTGACGCGACAGGTGCATGGATCGGAATGATCTGCGGCACTGCGCCGGCCGTGGACGCGCCGACCGGTACGCAGGCCAGCCCGAGCGCAGCTGCGATCGGCAGAAAAAACTTGTGAAACTGCATGATGCCCTGACGTGATTCCGGTGCGTGGATGCGCCGTGGGGTGGAGAACGTGATGGTGAGCCGGATCATTTTTCCGATGGTTGGCGTTCTGATTGTCTTGCACTTCATGGGGATCCACAACGGACTGATCACTTAACGCAACGGCTGCAAGCAGGCCTTTGTGCAGCTTCCCGAGCCTGCAGGTGTGTCACCGGCGTTTGACCGCCGGCGGTTTTGGCAACGATGTGCAGCAGTCCGTGAGCATGATCTTTGCCGGTGTCCGGGCAGCTCCGCCGTTCGCCTGGCAGAAACTCTTCGAGCGCGCGCTGGATGGACTGTGGATGCCAGGGTCCGGCTGATCCAGGGGCTGGCCAGCACCATCCACGCCGATGGCGTGGTCAGCGTGGAAGAAGCGGAACGGCTGCGGGGATCCGTGCCAGCAAGCACTGCCCGCTGCCGATACAGGTTCGATGTTGCCGGAAGGATTTCAGTTGCGACGCGTTGTCTGGATGGAAACCCTTCCCGCAGTCAGTTCGTTCACGGCATCACCGGTGGCACATAGTCGAGTGTCAGTCCGAGCAGCCACAGCAGACCGAGCACCAGCGGCACATGTACCACCAGTTGCATGAAGGTGTAGCCGACCACGTCGCGCGCCTTCAGTCCCAGCACACCGAGCAGGGGCAGCATCCAGAACGGGTTGATCAGGTTCGGCAGCGCCTCCGCGGCGTTGTACACCTGCACCGCCCAACCCAGGTGCACGTGCAGGTCGTTGGCCGCCTGCATCACGTAGGGTGCCTCGACCAGCCATTTGCCGCCGCCGGAAGGCACGAAGAAGCCGAGCACGGCGGAGTAGGCGCCCATCACCGCGGGGAAGCTGTCGGTGGAGGCGAGGTGCACGAACAGGTTCGACAGCCGGTGCGCCAGCGTCACACCGCCGGCCCCCGGCACCTGAGTGAGCAGCGCGGCGATGCCGCCGTACAGCGGAAACTGGATCAGCACGCCGGAGGTGCTGGGTACGGCACGGCTCACCGCGTTGAGGAAGCTGCGCGGGCGCCAGTGCAGCAGCAGGCCGAGGGTAAGGAACAGGAAGTTGTAGGTATTCAAATTGGCGATCGCGCTGATCGCCGGCTTGCTGGCGAACTCGTGGCCGAGCCAGCCCAGGCCGAGCAGGCCGATCGCCAGCGACAGCAGCGGGCTGTATTCCAGCCATTCGCCGGGGCGCGTGCGCGGCGGCAGCGCCGGTGTCGAGGTTTCGCCGACGTCGAAATCCTGCGCGGTGCGCGCATTCGCCTCCGATGGCGCGGTGGTCCAGCAGATCAGCAGCGACACCACGATGAGCGCGCCGGTCAACACGACCGACTGCCACAGGAAAATCGTCTCGCTGAAAGGCAGCACGCCGGTGATCGCCAGCAGGCCCGGAGGCATGCTGGCCGGATTCGCCTGCAACTGCGCCGCCGATGACGACAGCCCCATCGCCCAGATCGCGCCGAGGCCGAGGTAGGCTGCCGCGCCCGCCGCGCGGTAATCCATTCGCAGGTCGCTGCGCCGCGCCAGCGCACGCACCAGCAGGCCGCCGAACACCAGCGAGAAACCCCAGCTCAACAACGAGGCCAGCATGCTGACCAGCGCCACGTAGACGATCGCCCCGCGTCCCGTGCGCGGTGCGCGGGCCAGCACGTCGATGAAGCGCGCCACGATCGGTGCAGTGGCCAGCACGTAGCCACCGATCACGACGAAGGCCATCTGCATGGTGAACGGAATCAGGCTCCAGAAGCCGTCGCCGAACGCGCTCACCGCAGCGACAGGAGTGGCGCCGAAGGCGAGGGCCGCCAGCGCGACGACGATCACGCCAAGCGCGGCGAATACCCATGCATCGGGAAACCAGCGCTCCGCCCATGCCGCGCTGCGCAGGGCGGCGCGTGCCATGAATCCGTCGCGTGTGGTGTTCATCCGGCTCTCCGATGGCTTGTCGCGGCATGGTCGCGTGCCGGCGGTTGCCCATACAAGGCGACGATGGTCGAGGGTATCAACGGCCCAGAGCCCATCACTCAGGGCCAGTCGGGCACTACTCTTGTTCGGGCCGTTCGCGTACCGGATGCTTGCCCAGCTTGCGTTGCAGGGTGCGGCGATGCATGCCGAGTCGCCGCGCGGTCTCGGAGATGTTGCCATCGCATTCGGTCAGCACGCGCTGGATGTGTTCCCATTCCAGCCGGCGCAGCGCCAGCGGTGCCTCCGGTGTGTCTGGCAGATCGGGTTCACCGGGCTCGGCACTGTCGCCATCAAGCAGGGCGCGCACCACCGCGTCGGCATCGACCGGCTTGGCCAGGTAGTCGTGCGCGCCACGCTTGATCGCTTCCACCGCGGTGGCGATCGAGGCGTAGCCGGTCAGCAGCAGTACGCGCAGGTCGGGTACCAAGGTATGGAGTTCGGGAATCAGTCGCAGTCCGTTTTCTTCACCCAGCTTGAGATCAAGCACGCAGTAACGCGGGTGCTGACGGCGCGTCAGCATGCGTGCCTCGCTGAAATTGGTCGCTGTGATGACCTCGAAGCCGCGCGAGGTCAGCGCGCGCGCCAGCACACGCACGAAGGTGGCGTCATCGTCGACCAGCAGCAGCGGGCGCGTCGTGACGACATGGGGCAACTCGGTCATCGGTGTTTCCCTGAATGGATCGCGCCCATTCTTGCCGGAAGCGATGTCGCATGCACGTTCTGCTTGATGACGCGTCCGGGCTTAGCGGTCCGCAATTACCGCCAGCGGCAGGTACAGGCATACCTCGGCACCGTGTTCGATGTTGCCGGCGGTCAGCTTGCCGTTCAGGCGCTCGGCGGTGGCTTCGGCCAGGGCCAGGCCGATCCCCAGGCCGGCCTGTTTCTGGGAGTGCCCGAGCCGTGTCGCAGGTTCACCATCCGGGTCGAAGCCGGGGCCATGATCACGCACACAAAGCCGTAGCCAGCCGGTATCACGCGCCACCTGCAGCACCACTACCTGTGAATCGCAACTGGCCGAGGCATCAGCCGCATTGTTGAGCAGGTTGAGCAAGGCATGGCGCAGGCCTGGTGGCGTGCGCAGCTTGGTTTGCGCTGCGGCCTCGTCCAGTTCCAGAGTCAGCTCTGCCTCTGGTCGTAGCAACTGGAAGCGTTCCAGGCAGCCGTGTATGAACTGCGCCACGCTGAGGCGTTCGGGTTCCTGCGATAGCTGTGCTTTCCCGAGGGCGACCATTTCGCGCAGGATCGTGCGGCAGCGATCGACCTGGTCTTCGAGCAGCACAAGATCTTCGGCCAGCAGGGTATCGCCTGCGTGCTCGCGGCGAAGTTCGGGCAGCAGGGTGCGCATGGTCGACAACGGCGTATTGAGCTCGTGCGCGGCGCCGGCGGCCTGGGTGGCAATGGCGAGAATCCCTTCGTCACGCAGTGCCCGCTCGCGTACCCGCTGCACTTCCAGCTGCTGCACGCGCAGCGCATGCGCCAGCCGGTTGATGAAGAAGCCCAGCAGTAGTGCACTGATCACGAAATTCACGCCCATGCCGGCCACGTGCAGCGAGAAGCCGGCGTGCAGTTCGCCGTGCATCGGGATCGGCAGCGGCACGTGCCAGCGCAGCAGGACCAGGTAGGCGAAGCCGGTCAGCGTGGCCACCGCCAGGATGGCACGCACTGACAAGGCGGCTGCGCTGAGTGCGATCGGCACCAGCAGCAACGTGATGAACGGGTTGCTGGCGCCGCCGGTGAAGTACAGCAGGTAGCCGAGCACCAGGGTGTCGGCGGCAATATGGCCGATGGCCTCCCACTCACGCAGCCGCCATGGCTGACGCAGTCGCCATGCGGCAAATACCGAGAACACGGCGAGCAGGCCGATGCCGAGCAACAACGGCAACAGCGGTATGGCCAGCTGCATCCACCAGGCGCAAACGAGTACCGCCACGCTCTGTCCGGCGATCGCGCAAAGCCGCAACCATGCCAGGGTGCGCGTCAGCGCGAACGGGCCGACAGGTTGGGCTGGCCGGTGCGGCATGCTGTTCTTCCAGGCTTGCCGATGATCCGTGAAGCCCGCCGTGCCATGCGCGACGGGCTGGCCGGGTCAGGCTGGCGTGTTGAATTCCTCGCTGCGCACGGCGGGCAGCGGCGTGTGGTTGTTCGCAGGATCGGAGTGGCTGGCCGACAGCTTGTTCATCAGCGGCAGCATGACCAGCGCGATCACCACGCAGGCGATGCCGACGAAGCCGAGCTTGTTGAACAGACTCACGTAGATCGTCAGCGACTGTTCCGGATCGGTGATGTGGTCGGGGATGTGCGCATAGTTGGCGACGATGCTGCCGAGATATTGCGACAGGCCCACAGCCACGTAGTACGCACCCATCATGAAGCCGCCCATGCGCGAAGGCACGTAGCGGGCGATCATCGCCAGGCCGAGGCCGCTGACCAGCAACTCGCCCAGCGAATACCAGCCGTAGCCCCAGACCATCGTCCACGACGACACCTGGCCGGCCACCGCGGCGCTTGCGCCGACGCCATACATGAAGAAACCCACTGCGACGGCGGCAAAGCCCAGCGCGAATTTCAGTGCGATCGACGGATCCTTGCCGATCCGGCCAAGCGCGTTGTAGGCGAACACCAGCACCGGGCTCAGGACGACGATCCAGATCGCGTTGAGGTTCTGGTACTGCTCGGGAATCCAGTTGAACAGGTGTACCCCGAATACGTTGAACGACAGGTCCACGTTGTGTTGCGCGAACAGGTTCAGCGACGTCGCCATCTGCGAGTAGAAGATGAAGAAGAAGATCGTCTGCACCGTCAGCACCAGCGCCGCGATCAGGCCTGCGCGCTCGCTTGGCTTGCTGCTGCGGATCAGGTGCGCGAAAACGCCCAGAATCACCACGCCGGCGGCGTAGACGCAGACCTTCGCGACGGCTTCGCTCTGCAGAATGAACGCGACTATGAAGATCATCAGGAAAGCGACCCCGAAGACCGGCATCGCGCGACGCATGTTCATCGGCAGGTCGTCAGCAGGCGAGCCAATGTGCACGAGCGCACGACGCATGAACATGTAGTTGAACAGGCCCAGGATCAGGCCGATCGCGCAGACGCCGAAAGCGGTGTGCCAGCCCATCGAATCGCCGTAGTGCCTGGCGACCACATCCCGAATCAACGGCGTGGCCGTCATCGAGATCATCGAGCCGATGTTCACCGCCATGTAGTAGATGGTGAAGGCGCTGTCGATCTTGGTGTCGTCACCCTCGTAGATCTTGCGTACCAGGTTGCCGGCGTTGGGCTTGAAGAAGCCGTTGCCGACCACGATCACGCCGAGCGCGAAATAGGTGAGGTTGGCGGGGTTCAACAACGCCATCAGGCCGCTGCCGCCATCGGTCAGGCCCAGCGCCTCCGGCGGGATCCACAGGATGCCGTAGCCGATCGCCAGCACCGTCGCGCCGATCAGCATGGTGCGCCGCGTACCCAGCAGCTTGTCGCCAACCCAGCCGCCGATCGCCGGCGTCGCATAGATCAGCGCAGCCGCCGCACCCCAGACCAGGTTGGCCCTCGTATCGACGAAGCCAAGCTTCTTCATCAGGAAGGTGACCATCAACACCTGCATGCCGTAGAAGCCGAAGCGCTCCCACATTTCGATCATGAAGACGGTAGTGAAGGAGCGCGTCTGGGAGACGGGCGGGTTCTGGATTGCCATACTCTTTTCCGTACGTGATTCAAACCATGGCGACGCCGGGCGACGCCTGTGACATGCGACCCTGAACGGATCACAACCGCCGAAGCGTAACCCATTCGCCATTCTGGTGTAGCTGCACTGCGGCATGACGGAAACTTGCGGGACGCGATCGATTGTGCTGGCGTGCGGCAGGGCACGGCACAGGCCACGGCAGGCCACGGCAGTGCCGGCTGCCTGCGAATGCGCCGCCTGTGGCATCATCAACGGCTTGTGCGCCCCATGCAGAGCTCTGTACCGCCATGCCTATCCCCGAGCTTTCATCCTCGCCCGACTGCCCCATGGCTCCGGTCATTGCCGCCATTCCCGCCCGGCAGCTGCCGGCGTATTCCTGAGCGGTCGCATCGAGATGGCAGCCGAGGGTTTTCGTGGTCCCAAGCAGCTTTGGCAGGCGTTCCAGTGGTCGATGAAAGGTTTCCGCGCCGGCTGGCAGCATGAGGCCTCGTTCAGGCTCGAGGCCTGCCTGGTCATTGTGCTGGTGCCGCTCGGCTTGTGGCTGGGCGATGGCGGCGTGGAGAAATTCGCGCTGATCCTGGCGCCGTTGCTGGTGCTCTCGGCCGAACTGCTCAATTCGGCGATCGAGGCCGTGGTCGACAAGGTCAGCCCGGAATTCCACGAGCTGGCCGGGCGCGCCAAGGACATGGGCTCGGCGGCGGTCTTCGTGCTGCTGGTGCTGGTGGTGCTGAGCTGGGGGCTGATCCTGCTGCCGCGCTGGCTGTGAACCAGCGCGGTGACGGAGTGGCTACTGCAGGTCCTTCTGCTTGTCCGGTTCGCTGACCGGCAACTGTGAGGCCTCGACTTTCTTCAATGCACCGACGGTGACCGTGCCGGTCCATTCGGCGTCACGTGCCTTGAAATATTGCTTGGGATCCCAGCGCCAGCTCGCGTAGAGGTTGCCGCAGCCGGTCATGGCCGCGCCATCGATCGTCCTGGCTCCGCATGCCGGCATCGGGCCGCCATATTTGGTGCCCTGGAAGAACTGCGCTGGGGTCAGACTGGATACCGAGTCGGCGCCGAAACCAAGATACGAACCTGTCAATTCGCTGCGGTTCCAGCGCAGCACCAGGATCATGCGATGCATGGCGGTGGCGTCACCGTATTCCGGATACAACTGTTCCACCAGCGCCTTGGCCTGCTCGCGCTGCGCCGCGTCGAGCTGCGCCCATATCGTATCGCGGGTGGCAAGGAACTGCGGGTATTTGCGTTCGGCGGCGATCGCGACCCAGGCAAAGGCGGTGACCGGATCCTTCTGCACACCCTGGCCGTTGAGGTACATCAGGCCGATGCTGAGCTGCGACAGCTTGTCGGCATAACGCGCGCCGATCAGGAAATACTTCATCGCCGCCTTGAAGTCGCCGGCGGCGTAGCGCTGCATGCCGGTGAATTCGCCGTACTGGTCCGGATGGCCCCAGGTGGAGCTGTGACTCATCGCGTCCAGCACCTCCTGCGAGGTCTTGTCCTGCAAAGGGGCGGTGGCGGTCTGGCTGATGGCCGTGGTGGCGATGGCGGCAAGCAGGCTGCCGATCAGGGGGGCGGCGATGCGCCGACGGATCTGTTTCATGATCTCCTCCTTTTCATTCCGTGAAAAAGGCAGGACTCAGCCATGCAGGCCGGGCCCGTCTGACAGTCGACTGCAGATTCTAGTACCGATTCCGGCAACGGGAGGTAACGGTTGCAAGCGAAGGCAGAGCCAATGCTCGACATAGTGATTGCGCCACGCCGGCATGTGATGCTGCAATGGGGGCCCCCGGGCTGGAGTGATTCCATGAAAACCCTGCGCAACTTCGTGTTGTTGCTGCTCGTCGTCATGCTTTCCGGTTGCGGCTACAACGCCATCCAGAAGCAGGACGAGGCGGTCAAGGCGGCCTGGTCGGAGGTATTGAACCAGTACCAGCGCCGCGCCGATCTGGTGCCGAACCTGGTCAACACAGTCAAGGGCTATGCCCAGCACGAGGAGAAGGTCTTCGTCGAGGTGACCAATGCACGCGCCAAGATCGGCAGCCTGCAGGTCAACGCGGATTCGCTGAATGATCCGCAGAAATTGCAGCAGTTCCAGGCGGCGCAGGGCGAGCTTGGCAATGCGCTGTCGCGGCTGATGGTGGTCAGCGAGAACTATCCGCAGTTGAAGGCCGATGGGCTGTTCCAGAACCTGCAGGCGCAACTGGAAGGCACCGAGAACCGGGTCACCGTGGCGCGCAACCGCTACGTGCAGGCGGTGCAGGATTACAACTCGATGATCCGCACCTTCCCGAACAACCTCACCGCGAAGATGTTCGGCTACCAGGTGAAGCCGAACTTCAGCGTGGACAACGAGAAGGCGATCTCCACCGCGCCGACCGTGGATTTCGGCACCAACGCACCGGCACCCGCCGCCTCGGCGCACTGATGATGTCCGGGCGCTTTCTGCGCCTGCTGCTGATCCTGACGACAGCCCTGCTGTTGCCAGCGGGGCTGCGCGCGGCTGATGCGGTGCCCAGGCTGGCCCGTCATGTCACCGACCTCACCGGCACGCTGACCGCGGCGCAGGTGGATCAGCTGGACGCACAGCTGGTTGCGCTGGAGAAGGCCAAGGGTGCGCAGCTGGTGGTGCTGATGGTTGGCACCACGGCGGGGCAGGACATCGACAGTTATTCGCTGGCGGTGGCCGAGGCGAACAAGGTCGGCCGCAAGGGTACCGACGATGGCGTGTTGCTGCTCATCGTGAAGAATGATCGCAACGTGCGCATCGAAGTGGGCTATGGCCTGGAGGGCGCGATTCCCGATGCGGCCAGCGCCCGCATCATCCGCGAGTACCTCGCACCGAAATTCCGCACGGGCGATTATTTCGGCGGCATCAGCGACGCGGTGGGGGCGCTGACCCAGCTGATCAACGGCGAGGCGCTGCCGCCGCCAGTGCAGGGCGCTTCGAGCGAAGAACATGCCACTGGTCCGGGACTGCAGAACAGTCTGATGATCGGCGTGTTCGTCGCCCTGTTCCTGCGCAGCATGCTGGGGCGCACCAGTGCCTGGGTGCGCACGCCCCTTGGTGCCGTGCTGACCGGCGGTCTGCTGTGGCTGCTGGTCTCGATGGGCGCCGGCATCCTCGGTGCCTTGATCGGCGGCGTGCTGATGCTCCTGCCCGGGGGCGCCGGGCGTTCGATCGGCGGTGGCGGCTGGGGCGGTTTTGGCGGTGGCGGCTTCGGCGGT
>NZ_MUNR01000004.1 GCF_002001045.1 Rhodanobacter sp. C01
TCATTGGACGGTGTGGGTCTAGCTCGGGCTATCCCCACCGACCATTTGGTCTAGCAAGAGCACAGCAGAGCAAGAGCAAGAGCAAGAGCAAGAGCTAATGTTTGGCAACTAACACCCCGCCGACGCCGGGTGAACTCGTCGGCATAAGATAGGGTGATCAGATGTAAAAATTTACATTCGGAGGAATAGGACTGAAAGACAGGCCTGTTCCATCCGGCGAAGACTCATAAGCCGCAAGAGTTCATGCTCCATGCGTGCACCAGATCGAACGCACCGCACGACCGATCGACGATGACCTGCTTGCCGACCAGCATGCCCAACTGACGGAGTTCGGTTGCGGCGGCCACAACACGTCGCGCAAGCGATAGATGTCCTCGTCGAAGGAACCGAATCTCCTGCCCTTCGCTGCGACCGCCGACGAGCCGGAGCTCGAGGTGGTCGCAGCCGGGCATGACCTAACGATCATCAACATCAGGCCTGAGAAAATCGACGCCTGGCTCAACCCTGATCCGTCGAACCTGGCTGCCCTCTATGCCATTATGGATGACAGGGGGAACCCTTATTACGAGCATCGGCTGGCCGGGTAGACACCTGCACAAGGAACAGTTATGACCACGCACCCGGACTGTAGCGCCTGCTCTGAACGCACTTGCACGCATGGGCGCAGACGCTATCTAGCCATTCACGTGCTACAGCGCCCCACCGCAATCCAAGGGCAGGTGATGGTCGTTCGTGCCAAGGAGTGCATGGGCGGGAAATGGGACTCCAAGGGTTAGATAAGCTCTTGGTTCACTGCTGCCGACGTCGAAGGGGTGCGTGCGACGAGGACAGTCAAATTTCGTTGAAGAAGCAAAAGGGGGGAATGAATGTACGGCGAACACGGACATCATGTTGACCGAAATGCAGAAGGCTACCCTTCCTTCATCGACACACAGTTAAGCGCAAACAAGGAAATGTCTCTCGATACATACCTTCGCCTGTGCGGTGTGCGCGAGATGGATTCGGACAAGATATTTTTCTCTCCGAACATACCGGCGAAAAAGTTGGATGGGGCGTTGCGATCCATCGGTCATCTGGTGAAGCCTCAAGACATCCTGGTTGTCATTGATGACACCGTTTTTGGCGGTGCCAAAGAAGGGCTCTTCATCACCAATAGCGCAATCTACGTCAAAGAACCTTTCACGGAATTGGCCGTGTATCCGATGAACTCGATCGGCGTGATCAGAGCTGAAAACACGACGATCTACATCAATGACGACAAGGTCGTTTCTTTGACGCAGCCGGAAAAGATGCCGCTTGGATGGCTTTTCAGCCAACTAGATGACTTTGTCAGGTCGGACAACTGGAAAAGAGAGAAAGTGGAGATCGCGCGCTGGATCCCGTGGGAGGGGCTCCAATACCTCTGTGAAGACTTTCTCACTATTTCCACGAACGGCGAAACCAAGCCCATTTCAAGCATTTATATAGGAGACCGGATCAGTCCGGACATGGCGCTCATGGCCCATTTCAGCATGGGTATGGCTGACGATGAGGCCATCATCGCTGTGTCCGATCTGACACTACATGACGGACATGCCAGAGTTGGGTTTGCATTGACCACAGCGGGCATTCGGGCGAAGTCGCCACGGGAGCCCATTCCTTATCCTGTTTTCATACCCTATGCACACTTGGCCGACGTCCCGGGCGCCGAAGATTTTCAAGAGTCCATTTATCAGGCCGTCCGGCTCTCAAATCATCGAACCATTATCTGCACCAGAATAATGCCGAGTCATCCTGTCCCGGTGGCCGCGATGTTCGTCAAGCTGGCCTGGTTCTGCCACTTTCTCCTTAATCCCGATGACTATGACGACGGCGAAGGCGAAGATGCGGATCGCGACGAATCTGATCAAGGGAATGAAGAGCGTCACGCTGGCGCTACCCATGAGCAAACCAACTTTTACGACATTCTTGGCGTCAGGCCGAGCGCGTCGGTGAAGGAAATCGAGCTCGCGTATCGAGCCCGGCGCGCCCAATACCACCCCGACAAATACGCCACTGAAGATCGGGAAACGATCGCGTGGGCGACGCGCATGATGCAGCAGGTCAATGATGCCTATGCGAAATTGACCAACTGAGTAATTCAAATACGTTCTTCCCACTTACAAAAAGGTAGCCATTGATGAAGGGATTTGTGAAATTCTGGGTAGGCGCATTCATCCTATCGATGATCGTCTACTACATTCCGGTTTATTTGTTCTCGAACAATCTGACTCAGTCCGTGATGTCCTTGAAGTTCGAGAAGGCCGCGCCAGTTGCCATAATCAACGCGCTTCCACCTGGCTTGAACAATGATCAGGTCGAAGGAAAGCTCAAAGAGTTGACAGAAAAGGCTGCCAGTTCGGGCCGTTTTGATACGGACATTTCTCTCGAAGACGCCTTGAAGAACAACCCAAGCGTAAAGAGCGTCGAGCTTGTTCGAGGCGGAACACCGGAGGACTATGTTCCGGCGATTGATCCGGTTTATCACGACCTCGATGTCGGCCTGAAAATCACGTTTCAGGATGGAAGCGGCCTGATTGCGATCTTCGATGCGATCGGCAAAAGCTTTCTCGGCGGCCATGGTGCCAAAGTGTTCCATGTCCAAGCCGGATATCGATTCAATCCCGACGGCCACATGTTTCTCGTGCATGGCGAGGACACGATGACAGGTCTTGTCCTGATGATCTTTGCGAAGGATCACGACGCCCTGCCGGGTCTTTACAACCATGTGTTCGGAACGAAAGTACCGGTGGGCCAGATTGCTGGCGTTCCGCGCGGAAGCGTTGAGGATCAATTGAGGGCAGCAATTGCTGCACCGATTCCGAGTTCCACCACATCATCGTCTCCGTCAGCCGCTGTGCAGGCACCGGCAGCAGCGCCGGCAGCAGCATCGGGAGACACGAAGGCTTCGGCACAGGCTCCGCTTCCTGATCCGAACAGTCCGTGCGTGAATAACTGGGTTGTCGCCTTCCATAAAGAGCAGCCAAACGCCCCTGTGTCCGAAGACCAAATCACTGAATGGCAGCAGTGGTGCGGCCAGGGCAAGCAGGCGCCTCAGTCGTAAGCGCCGACAATTTCTAATAACAGTATGAGCTTACTTCGCAACTTTCGGTGGTGCCAGGCAGCTGAATTGAAACCTTTCGAATGACTGCTTTGCGGCGCCCATTTGCGCCAGCAGAGTGGCTGTAGTTGGCCGATCCCGGCCGGTTCCCTCACGCTGATCAGGATGCCGGTGCGCTGATCATGATCGGTCGGGGTTACTGATCAACTTCATCGGTGTGCGAGCACTCCATGTCCCCCTCTCTTTTTTTGCCCAAGGCGCTGATGCTTTTGCTACCGTGGGATGGAATACACAACATGCTCATCGCGGTCAGCTCGATCAGGATCCGAAATGTGCTATTCGGCGCAAATCTGGGCGGACTTCAGGAAATACGAGCGCATTGGCGGAAAGCTCAACATAAAGGAATTCACGAAGCTCGCGGGCTGGACTAAGAGGAAGGGCAACTGGGTCAAGGTCATCCCGAAGGCGATGCGCCGCGCCATGACCGATGCCACGGGTGGCGTTCTGGATATCGGTACGGTCGAATTGGCGCGCGAAGCAGAAACTGAGGCTATCGCCTTGATCGCCACAGAGATCGGCGTCCAGGAAGCCCGCCTCGTAGAGGCGAACGCCAAGCTCGCGTCAAGCAAGCCGACCAAAAAGGCCGAGAACGACCGCCGCGTCGCAACAAACAAGATCGAGGCAGGAAGGAAGAAGCTGGAAGACCTGGCGTTACCAGCATCGGCCGATGGCATCGACAGGATCTGGCCTGGTCACTTTGCTCCGGTGATGATTCGTGATCCTGAAACGGGCGGTCGTATGGTCGTCCCGATGCGCTACCGTTGTCGCCTGCCCGGCTGGACAGAAGCCGATGAGATCGAGAAACCAGGCACGTACAACGCGCGGCGCGACAAGCTTTCGACCGTATGGCGCAAGGTGTTCGGCTACAACCACGGCATTATGATCGTGGATCGATTCTACGAAAGCGTGTATATCCACAATCTGCAGCAACGACCGCTGGTACCAGGTGAGCGCGAGCAGAGTGTTGAAATCCTCTTCTCGCCTTCGACCGGTGAAGAACTCTTCGTGGCCTGTCTCTGGAACTATGTTGAGGCAGCCGGTGACGATCCGGGGTTCTACACATTCGCCGCGATCACCGATGACCCGTCTTTTGAAGTCGTAGAGGCGGGCCACGACCGGTGTCCCGTTCCGATTCAGGAAGAAGACATCGATGCATGGCTCGATCCGGACCCGAGTGACTACGCGAACCTGTATGCGATCCTTGACCGACGTGTGCGGCCTTACTACGAACATCAACTGGTGCAGCACAAGTAGTTTGCTTCTTCCTACCGCGACAACCGGAAGCTGATGCTGGACAGCTTGTATGTCGTCATCGCTGCCACCCTTCCCGCGCTTATCCGGGGCATCTAGGCTTTCATTAACCGACCCGACCACCGAGGGCGTAAGACGCTATGCAGCAACGGCCTGGATGCACCCGGGCGGCGGGCGGAGGCGTTTCTTGAGTATTCCGGTCTGACTGACCACCCGTTCCGGCAATTTCCGACCACTGTGCCAGTGCTGACTACCGTGTCGGCGGGCTAGGCTGGAGCTGAGGTCAACGGCCTGAACTGACCCGTTGCAGCCGGTCGCGAACGGCTGCTTTGAACGGTCAGTTTCTGTCGATGAGGTGATCCGCGTGGTGATATTCAGTGTTCCGCATGCGAAGATGCATGCAGTCGCGAGGATGGCTTCATTGGCGACGGCATGAACGCTCCGAACAATTCGGAATCATAAAACTTGGGTGTGGCGCTTGCTACGACCGATTTCACGCGCTGCAACGGCTCTATCTATTCGTTTAAGGCGGACGGCTGCGCCGCCGCTTAACCTAAGCGCTAGCCATTACAGAAGGATCTGACCCTCAATGAACCAGCCTAAAACCAAACCAGCCCTAGTCGATCAATGGCGGATAGAGTGCAGTGCTGCAGCTGACGCACACTACGACGCTGCCCGATACTCGGAGAGAATGCATTTTTTTTTAGGGATAGCCTCGGCTTTATTCTCGGCCATAGTCGCGTGCGGCGTAGTCTTGACACTCGACAAGTCGCCTAGCCTCTGGCTTCGTTCTGTCGCAATCCTGCTTAGTGTTTTTGCAGTTGTGTTTGCAGCAGTGCAAACCTTCTCCAACTACTCGGTTCGTGCAGCAGAGCACAAGTCAGCCGGCTCGCGTTTTGATTCCCTTCGTAGAAGCTGTGAGTCCAAACTCACAAATGGCATTCAGCCAAATGAAAGTATCAGCGAACTCGAATCGGAGTTCAAAAACGCGAGTGATTGTGCCGTAGCCGTCCCAGAGAGATTTAAAAAAGCGATCATTGCTTCTCGGCAAGGTGGCTAACAATTCGATCAAGGCGGACGACTACCCGCCGCTTGACTCCAGCCTTAGCCACCACAAGGGAGATAGTCGCAATGCCAGCAAGCTTTTTCTGGACACCCTTCGAAACGGTAATTAATAATTACGCGGATCTCGTCGCAGCAATTGATGGCATTCTCAATAAGGCAAAGGCTGAGAACAAGCAATTTGCATGGCGCGGCCAAGTCAATGCCGGCTGGGCACTTCATAGCTCACTCTATAGGCGCCTGAAACTGACACTTGGATCAAACCCAGTCGAATCGAGATTCAGTTCAGAAGAACAGGGGATCCTAGCAAACCTACACCGCTGGGGACTTTACAATATACAAGGCAGGGGGCGGCTTTCAATTTTGAACCAGCTTGCCATGCTTCAGCACTTCGGGGCCCCCACTCGGCTGATAGACGTGAGCTTCAATGCTTGGGTTGGCGTCTTCTTTGCTGTGGAGCAAAAGTGGTCTAATGCTGAGCTATCGAGCGAAAATGATGACGCCAGATTGTTCGCCATTGACGTAACAAATAAGCTCATCAATGAACATGCGAATCGCCGAGAATGGGAAGATGCCTACTCACGCTCATGGACGGATCCAGCAATAATAAATTCCAAGGAGTGGACAACTTCATTTTTCGCTTGGAAGCCGCCAAGTCTTGATGCTCGGATCTCAGCTCAGAACGGAGGTTTCATTTTTGGCGGAGTTCCGAGCGCCACGGGTCCAAACAACACACGCTTTCAATTCCCGAAAAGCGCGGACTATACGCAGGGATGGTGGCCAATTGACACGGGTCGTGGTGCATGTTCACTTGCGCTTCGGCCGCATAAGTTCTCTGCCAATGTTGGCGCCATTCCAAATAGTGCTTGCTACACATTCAGAATTTCGGCCGCGGCAAAAGAGGACATACGCAAACGTCTTGAGCTCATGTTTGGCTACAAGCACTCAACAATCTACCCTGATTACACGGGATTCTCAGAATTCGCCGTCTCTCACCTCAAGCGCTGGTAGTGGCTAACGACTCAATTGAGCGCCCCCTTCGCGGGTCGCTTAATTTTCACGTTGAGTATCCCCAGTCATTTTGTGTGGCCGCTTTGCGGCGTAGATCTGAGGTAGTCGACCGGCCAGTCTTGGCCGGTAAGCGACCGTTGGTTCGCGGCTGTTGCCCGATGGTCGCTTTGCGACCCATTTCAGCCCATCGCAAGCGTCCGCTTTCAGGAAGGCTGGTCGTCAAGTACTGAATAGGCGGATTTGTCGTCGCGGTGGGTGGTGGCTGCGAAAAAGCCGGTGGGCTGTCCAGAACGATGACGAAAGGTGGTTGAGGACTGCACGTAATTTAGTTTCGTACTAGGCCGGCTCAAGCACCTTCGCAGCCCTGGGCTCGACCATCTGGAGCATCAAAGCAAGTAACAGGCACCCGGCCGAACCAAGCCCCGCTTCGACGGTCAGTCTCCCCATCAGACCACGCCATTGATAAGCGCGCCCGCCCACGACTTTCATGTAAACGATGGAAAAACTCGATGCCGCAATCGGCACACTGAAAGTCGTAGCCGCCAGCGGATTGCTCTGCCCGCTACTGAAAGCGGGGGCGTCGCACCAGCGGCCACGGTGAAGTACAGTCAATCTATGGCCGCCGAAGCAGATCAGGAAATCAGTAAAGCGAGCGCGTATACCCCTTCCGGGTATATGCGCCAAAGACATCCTCACTTGTTCTCGGACTCTTCTGTTGAGTCCGAAAGCTGCCTCACGCGCGAAGTTCTTTCCTATCATCTTGAAACCCTGACCAGCCAAAAACAGGAGGCTACGTTCGAGGCGTTTGCGCACCGAATGTGCGAGAAGTTTGTCGCGCCAAACCTCCGTCCGCAAACGGGACCGACTGGCGGCGGCGACGGCAAGACAGATGCTGAAACCTATCCGGTTGCAGAAGAGATCGCCCTGCGATGGTTCGTCCCTGGGTCACCAAAGACTGGGGAACGTTTCGCTTTCGCTTTCAGTGCAAAGAAGGATTGGCGCGCTAAGGTCAAGTCCGACGTAAAGAGTATCGCCAGCACCTCAAGAGACTACGATCACATCTACTTCGTTACCAACCAGTTTGTTCCTGCCAAGGACTCTGCGTCCGTCCAGGACGATTTTAAGAAGCAAGACCGTATCTCTGTAACCATCCTCGATCGAACCTGGCTGCTGGATCGTGTCTTCGATCATCATAGCCTCAACATTGCGGTAGAGGAGCTGGGTGTTGGTAACGGTACAGAGCGACAAACCAAGAAGGTCGGACCCAGAGACTACGAACGCCAGCAGGAACTCAATGAGCTCGAGCGGGCGATCCAAGATGGGACGAAGTATCAAGGACAACCGCATGCTCTCGCTGAGGACACCCTGCGGGCGGCAATATTGGCGCGCGGGTTACAAAGGCTGGCGCATGAAGTAAACGCCCTCTTCGACCGGGCCGTTCGCATCGCAAGAGACCGCAAGTTGGAGATTCATGAGTTAGCGGCTACTTACGACTGGGCATGGACGTCGTACTTCTGGTTCGAAGATCACGTACGTACAAACGAGCTGTACGCCGAGATCGAGCGCTTAGCTCTCACTTCGGAAGAATCCACTGATCTTGAGCGGCTGAACAATATCTTGCCGCTGCTGCGCATGAGCGTTGCCTCCAATAACCTGTCTAAAGAGGACGCGAAGCTAGACGAGCGAACTAAGGTGCTAATGGATGCTCTCGAGCGTCTGAGCTTTATGACCAGCCGACCAAATAACGCGCTACACGCCAAGGCTTTGCTGCTAATGACGCGCATGACTGCGCGTCTCGCGGCGGATCGGTCCGACTCGTTGGTCGACATCTGGAAGGAATTTACTGTCGTCATCCGGGACGCGGAAGGCCTGGGCACCTTTCCTTTCCTAAGTATCGCAAACGCGCTTGGTGAGATCGGCGAGCATGTACCTGAAAGCACCGAATTCGATACTTTGTACGAAGCGGTCACGGACACTCTGGCCGGACGCAGCGGCGAAGGTGAGGCTGCAACCAAGAATGTTCAGCGAGCGTACCAGAAGCTTCACAAGGGACTTACCCACGAAGCGATCCGATGGTTCGGTCGCGCGGCGCATCTTCTGATCAAAGAGGAGTACGAAGACGAGCTTATCAACGCGCTGATTGGCTCAAGCTTTGCCTACCAAGAAACCGGCTTGCTGTGGGCCGCCAGAAACTTTGCACTCGCGGCGTTGTCCGGCCAGCTCCAAGCGCTCCGAAGAAGTGGTTCCATTTCGGATGTTAACCCCGCCGTAATTCGCCGATACTTTTACTCCGAACTCAAATTGGGGCGGCTCCCGCAGATATTCACCGCGCACGAGCTCGAGTTGATTGTGAGAAACGCACGCGCGCGAACGGACGGAGACCATAAGAAGATCGCAGAAGTCGAAATGGACCATGCGGGGATGATCGGAGCACTTTTGCTGCGCACGCCTTCACAGGAATTCGCTGCCATATGCCGCCTTCCGGATGCGCTGGAGCGTCTCGGAATTTCGTTCGCACGAGCCGCACTGCTCTATCCGATGGGGTACGAGGACGTCCTTCGCACCGAAGGATATATTCCGGCAGAAGAGACACCCGAGGGCGTCACCAGCTTCTTCAACGACTGGTACGCGCAAGGTGCAAAAGCGGGGCTTCCAGACAAGCCCGACTACGCCCTCTGTGAGCGAGTTTTCCTGAAGTCGCGCGTACTCGGATGTGAAATCACGCTGGAGACAGCAAATAATTTAACCTCCACCGGCATTGCTGAGGCCATTCTTGGAGCGCTTGAGGCGCTTCTTGCGACCAGCCTGAACCACCGTATGCTTCCGCTTCTCGATCGGCTGACAATCCGTGTATATCCAGCAGAAATGCCGGGCGTGGTTCCAAAGCTTGAGTTTGTCGATGAGGGTGGCGAGCCGGTCGGTCTGGTTACCCACCCTAAGCTCCTAGTCTTTAAGGATCGTGAGGAGGTTCTCACCTTCCCAAACTGGCTCAGAGACTCGGTCCTCAGCATCATGCTGAAGTTCGCTATGCCGGCCGAACACGAGGCGTGGGGCAAGGTAGTGTTTGAGGATGAAAGTGCGTTTGCCCGTTCGCTGACGTTCTCGAACATTCCTGTAATGCTGGGAAATCTTTTTGGTGAAAAATGCGCGCTTTCGATCAACGACTGGATCGAGAGTGACGATCGATCCTATCCACCCAAAAAACCGGCGGCCTGGATTCCACCGGAGGAGCCAAGTGACGCCAAGACTCTAGGGGAATCGCTGCGAGGGGAAGGTGATCCGCCGGAAGGTTTCTTCGATACTGAGCGACTACGGCATAGCGATATCAAAGTGGTGTCCCCAATTGATGTCGTGAAATGGGATGCCGCGCGTTGGGATGCGGCACTGTTCATGTTCTCGCCTGGCGACGTCCAGCACTATCCTCCTGTCCTTGGGCTTGCCTACAAGAACCGGGAACCTGCCCGTAGCATCTTCGAGGGGCTCATAAAGCGTTTTGGGCAGGACGACGTGGAGAATGCTCTTCGTATCGCGATTGTCCGTGGCATATCCGCTAAGAGCCCGCTGGCGTACGCTGTGATCGTCGGACCAAACATGGACAAGATATCACTGCGTCCCGGCAAGTTCTTCGCGTCCGCTTCGCGCATTCAGACGATGTCTCCCAGTAGTCCAAAAAATCTGGATGGTTTTTTGGAATCGTTCCAGCTCCATAAGCGCTATCTGCTTGTGCCTGCTCACCTGCCTACACGCGAGAGCACACCAGAACCTATGTTGGACCTCGCGCTCGGGAAACATAATCTGACTGTACGCGAAGCCTGGGAGATCGATGAGAACGATCCAGATGGCATGGTTCTGGACCTCGATGACCCGCCGTTTATTCCCCCTGATCAGCCTAACGCTCCGGTGATGAGAGCACTTGAACAACGCCGGCGCATCCGAATGCGCGGGCAAAGCTAGCGACGTGCAGTGGCGAACCAAATGCTGACTGAAGTTGCCAGGACCGAGGCAGAGCGCTCGGCCTAGTGACCTCTATATGACGAAGTCGGCCAGACGACTAGCTTGATCAGCATTAATGGCGAGTCTGGTCTGCTGCTGTGCCAGGCTGGACCAAAGCCGTCGAGCGCAAATACCCCGGCACCTACAACGCCCGCCGCGACAACCTCGAAGAGTTTTGGGGACAGCTGTTCGGCGATCACCACGGGATCTCCCGGCTGATCGCCAATGTATGCTGAGATCAAAGACGCCTATGTCTTACAAACTGAAACCGAAGCTTAATTGAGTACGGCATGGCAAATCACCTGAATCTTTTTGTCCCATACGAAAACGCCGGCGCGTCGCATGAGAACCAGTTAACACGGGCGCTGCTTGTAGTCCTTCGATACAGCCCGCTTGCACACGCTGCGTGGCTCCGACTTGTTGCACCCGAAGTGAATCTTTACGACCTGTCAAAGGCGGATTTTGCTACTCAGCGTCAGCATGTTCTTAGCCCCGGTACTGAGGTGCCCTTGGGCGACGCTGTGCCTGGTATCAGCGTTTGGCTTGCGCCCGATGCCGCGGAGGTCACCGCTCGGATGGCTCCTTCGGATCGCCAGCAAATTCTCGACGGAATCGTCACGTATGGAAACGATCTCGTCATCGTCATCGAAAACAAAATATCGTGGGGCGCGACGACCGACCAGCCGCATCAGATAAACCTCCACGGATCGCCAGTAGAGTTTCGGGAGAAGGTTTGTTCGATCTCGTGGCAACGGCTTCTCGGAGTTCTAGCGGATTTGGCCGAGCACGATCTCGTGTCCGGAGCCGAACGCCTCTTGATAGGAGATTTTCTAAATTTTGTTGAGGAGCGATTTCCCCGCATTGGACCATACGCCACGCTTGTACAGTGCGGTGACAATGTGTTTCGACTTGAGCGGCGCCTAGACACTGTTCAAGGACAGGTCGTAGGCACCGAGGTTGGCAAGGGTTTAGGGTGGCGCGACATCGCTGGCTGTCGAAAGATCTTCATGGCATGGCTGGGACTATCGGAAGACAGCGCGGATGTGAGCCTTCGCATGTATCCCGCCGACACGTTGGGACAGTCACGTGAGTTTTACGGTGACCCGAAGTCGGTGAGCGCAGTTCTTGCCCTCCGCTCTCAGGAATGGTCCGTTAAACCGAACTTCCACTGGGGGTTCATGGCAGGCGGGTATGCGTGGATGAATACGCCGTTGCCAGTAGAGGACTATTGCACCTACTGGATGCGCGAAGTTGGCTCGGCGCGTGAACTCGGTCGCCCTGAGTGGGAAAGCTATTGGGCGCGGCTAGAGTCGGCACGTATTGTTGAAGCAACGGCGAAGGAGGCGTTCGATCAGGAGTTCACACGCAGCCAGCGTCAGAAGGTAAGTCCTCGCCCTGGGTTGTATTGCGAGTACAGGTGGCCGCTTCGTGAGGCACGCAGACTCGACGTCAACGGCAAACTCGTCGAGACTATTCGAACGGGGGTAAACCAGATGTTGGCTGCGCTTGGTGCATCATTGGTCTGAATTGGCCCAGCATTGGGGTGCGCAATAGAAGATGGTGCGTGTGCTCGTGTCCGGAAGGTCTCAATGAAAATCTCGGGATCGCACGTCCAACCCACCGAGCAGCCCGCTCATGTCGAGCAACCGACTGGCAATTAGATGGCACACGCCATCGACCGCCTCCCACCGTCCATCGATTCCCAGCAATTCTGATTCCAGCAATACTCGCCGGTGGGTTTCGGCGACATCGCGCCAGACGATGACGTTGACCATGCCGTGTTCGTCTTCCATCGTCAGGAACGTGACTCCGCTAGCCGTCTGTGGTCGCTGACGCATCGTGACGACGCCCGCAACACGCGCATAGCTGTTGTGAGGGCGCTTGCGCAGCGTTCGCGAGTCTGTGCATCGAGCGGCGCGCAACCGATTCCTGATCTGCGCCACGGGGTGCACCCCCAGCGTCAGGCCGGTTCGCGCGTAGTCCGCCAGCGTGTCCTCGGCCTGTGTCGGCTTCGGCAATGCCACCTCGATCTCCGCCGGACTGATGTTACCGAAGAGAGGCAGCTGCTTCTCTACACCGGCTACCTCCCAATGCGCGTGGTGCCGGTGCCGCGACAGACCCCGTAACGCGCTGGCTTGCGCCAGCAAGTCCTGATGGCGTTTGTCCACGGCCGCTCGTGCGCAGAGATCCGCGATGTTTGCGAACGGGCACTGTGCTCGGGCCGCCATGATCCGCCGTGCTGCTTCTTCGCTGAACCCGCGCACCTGACGCAACCCAAGCTGGATCGCAGGAGCTTCTTCCTGACGAGTGATCAGCGTGTTGTCCCAATCGCTGCATTGCACTTCGATGGGGAAAACGTCGATGTCATGACGTCGGGCGTCTTGCACGATCTGGCTCGGTGCATAGAAGCCCATGGGCTGGCTGTTCAACAGCGCACAGGCGAAAGCCGCCGGCTCGTGACACTTCAGCCAGCAGCTCGCATAAACGATGCCGGCAAAGCTGGCAGCGTGAGATTCGGGGAACCCATACGACCCGAAACCCTTGATCTGCTCGAACAGCTTCTCGGCAAAGGCGGTGGTGTAGCCGCGGTCGGTCATGCCGGTCAGGATGCGTTCGCGGTGCTTCTCCAAGCCGCCCCGTCGCTTCCACGCAGCCATGTCACGCCGTAGCCCGTCCGCTTCGCCTGCTGTGTACCCGGCCGCGATCATGGCCAGCTTCATCACCTGTTCCTGGAAAAGCGGCACGCCCAGCGTGCGCTCGAACACTTCTTTCAACTCTTCCGACGGATAGTCGACGGGCTCCTCGCCTCTGCGCCGACGTAGATACGGGTGCACCATGTCACCCTGGATAGGACCGGGCCGAACGATCGCGACTTGCACCACCAGATCGAAGAAGTTCTCCGGGCGGTGCCGCGGCAGCATGGCCATCTGGGCACGGCTTTCGATCTGGAAAACACCGATAGTGTCCGCACGCTGGATCATGGCGTAGGTATCGGGATCTTCGGATGGCAACGTGGCCATCGAGTAATCCTGTCCGCGCTGCTGGCGCAGCATGTTCAAGCATTTCTGCACGCAGGTGAGCATGCCTAGGGCCAGGCAATCGACCTTCAACAAGTTCATCGTGTCCAGATCATCTTTATCCCACTGGATGATCGTGCGATCGGGCATCGCGGCGTTCTCGACAGGCACGAGCTCGCTCAGGGGCGCATCGGCGATCACGAATCCGCCGACGTGCTGTGACAAGTGCCGAGGCATGTCCAGGATCTCGGCCGTCAGCTTGAGGATGCGTCGGATTACTGCGTTCTCGGGATCGAAGCCGCGCTCGCGAAGCTGCTCAGCAAGTGACTCGTCGCCATCCCACCAGGCAAATACCTGGCTCAACTGGTCGACCTGATCGAGCGGCAACCCCATGGCCTTGGCCACGTCCCGCACGGCACTCTTACCACGGTAACAGATGACGGTGGCCGCCAGAGCAGCACGCTCCCGCCCGTATTTCCGATAGATGTATTGGATGACCTCTTCGCGACGCTCATGCTCGAAGTCGATGTCGATGTCCGGCGGTTCGTTGCGCTCCTTCGAGATAAACCGCTCGACCAGCAGGCTCATCTTCATCGGGTCCACCTCGGTCACACCGAGGGCGAAGCACACCGATGAATTCGCCGCAGATCCTCGGCCCTGACACAGGATTCCTTGGCTGCGCGCGAAGCGCACGATGTCGTGCACGGTGAGGAAGTACGACTCGTAGCGCAGCGCTTCGATCAGCCCCAGTTCGTGTTCGAGCTGTTTGTGCACTTTCTCCGGCACACCCTCGGGCCAGCGCCACCGAGCACCTTCCTCTGTCAGCTGGTGCAACCAGCTGGTGGCAGTGTGGCCATCGGGCACGAGTTCGGCCGGATAGCGGTAACGCAGCTCGTCGAGTGTGAAGGTGCATCGGGCGGCGATTCGCGCGCTCTCCTCAAGCAGGGTCTCGGGATAGAGCTTGGCGAGAACATGCCGACGGCGGAGGTGTCGCTCGCCATTGCGCGCGATCAATGCACCCGCCTCAGCAACCGGCACGCGATGTCGAATCGCGGTGAGCGTGTGCTGCAGGGCCAGCCGTCGCCGGATGTGCATGTGCACGTCGCCCGCCGCGACCAGCGGCATACCGATCTCGCTGCCAATCGCTTCAAGCACCCGCACCCGCCGTGCGTCATTCGGTCCACGATGCAGCTCAACGGCCAGCCACGCGCGGTCGCCGAACGTCTGTCGCACCCATCGGCCATGGGCCATGTCGACGACCAAGTCAGGTGCCCACAGAACCAACGTGCCCGGCAGGCCACTGGCCACATCGGCACGGGTCAGGCGGTAGGTGCCTTTCTCCGATGCGCTCCGACCCTGTGTGATGAGACCACAGAGGGACACGTAACCCTCTTTCGTTTCGCACAGCACGACGATCTTCGGGCCGTCGTCGAGCTGGATCTCCGAACCGACGATCAACGGCACGCCCGTTTGGCGTGAGGCTTCCAGCGCACGGACGATGCCGGCGAATGAACACTCGTCGGTGATCGCCAGGGCCGCATAGCTGCACGTCTTCGCACGCTCGAACAACTCGCGCGCACTGGATGCACCACGGCCGAAGGAGAAGTTCGAGAGGCAATGGAGTTCCGCGTAGGTCGTCATGCGAACCACCCGTGGATCATCCAGCCGGTCTGCTCATCGGGTGCGCAGAACGCCCAGGCTTCCTGCCCCAGTGAGGTCTCGATGACGTAGTAGTCACGACAGACTTGACCGTCATCCCACCAGCCTGTTTCGAGGCGCTCCGGACCGGCGAGGATGATCGGGTTCTCACCGCGCAAGGGGATGGGGCGGGGAAGCAGCCACGTGGGGCGTGGATGCGGCTCGATCGGCGCTTGATCATGCGTAGCCTCGTGCTGCGCACGCTCGGGCCGGGGATCCTGCGTGCTGCCCAGCCGATAGACCGCGCCATCCCCCAACCGCGCGCGCAGTCGTTCACGCACCTGCTCGATTGGCAACGCATTCGCCGGCCGCTCGTCGAACAAATCGCGTCCCGCGGGCACGAAAGCGGGTAGATCACGGGCAATCAGGCGCAGCGCCAGTACCGGCTCAGGCAGCGTCAGGTGTTCCAGCCGGCCACGTGCAAACTCGAACAGCAGAGCGCCATCACGTTCCGAGGCTAGCAAGCCCACTGGCACATCGGTGAAGCGACCTTCGCGGTGCTCCAGACGCAGCAGGAAGCGTTGCACCCCGCCATCGCGACCGGCCAGATACGCGGCCAGATCATCGACCATGCGCCGCACCGGAAAGACCAGCGCGGATTGGTTCTCCACCTCGTGAAGCAACTCAATGTGCAGATCGAAAGTGTCCGGCGGCCGATACAGCTCCAGGCCAGACGCCAGATCGCCCGTCAGACGATCCAGTGACGCCAACAGTTCCGCGCCGAAGCGTCGACGCAGTCCGTCGCGCGGTAACGCCAGCACTTGGCCCAACGTGCGAATGCCCATGCTCGGCAACGCCGCAAGGGCGTTAGCGGGCAATCGACTCCTTGCGATCGGCACCCTTTGCAAGGCGTTGCGCAGTGTGTCGGACGACAGGACCGCTTGTCCGTCGGAAACCATGGTCAGCACATGCGCAGCGTGAGCCGTCGGCGCCGCTGCTATGCGATGGCGGAAACCCAAGTCGGTGAAGTCCGCGCGCAACATGGATTCAAGCCGTGGCCATGGTCCGAACAAGCCCATGCTCTTGCTGACCTCCAACACGATCGCATGCGGCAGCAGGCTGACCTCGGAGCTGTAGCGGTAGGCCACAGCGGCCAGGAACTGGTGCCACCGCTCCACTGACTCGCGGTCGTACGGGATCGCTTCGAACTGCGACAGAAGCGCCTGCGCGGCGCTCAGCCGTTGACCGACATGCAAGCCTGCCGCTCGGGCGGTTTCATTGGCTGAAACGATCGTGCGCGCATTGATTGGCCCGTCGACGAGTACCAACGGTCCCTCCGTGGGACGGCGTCGGAGAATTCCGTCCAGCGCCAGACTTGGCAGGTAGATGCAGAGCCAAAGCATGTCTGGCCGGCATCAATGAACAGAACGCGGCAAGGGAATGGCTTGGGCGGGTACGGCCCCGCCGCGGCATTTGCGCACCCAGATCTGCGGACGCGGCGGGGCTTCCAGTTCCAGGCGCAGCGCAGCCGGCGATGCGTTGGACAGGTGGGAGCGATCGCGGAATACGAAGGCAAGCGTCTGCCCGGTGACCGCGGCGACCTGCAGACGACGCAAGGCACGATCGTCGGCGTGATGCGGCCACGCGAGCACGGCGGCGCAGCTTCCTGATCGCAGGCACTGCTCGGTGGCCCAGAGCACATCCTTCTCGCCAGCATCGACGAATTCTACGCGACGCATGTTCACGCCTTGCTGACGCCAGCCCGCCACGCATGGCGTATATGGTGGCGACACGATCACGACGTTGCGCTGACCTTGAGTCAACCGTGCAAGTGTGGGGAGCACAAGGCGAAGTTCGCCCACGCCATCGACGGGCAACAGGATCTCGGACAACGAGGCTTCGGGCCAACCGCCTGCTGGAAGCACCGCATCGAGTGCGCGCCAACCGGTGGGCTGATCACCGACCCGCACCTCGGGAGTTCGACCACGCCAGACCTGACGAGCATCGAGCAATGCGGACAGTGGAACCACGGCGTTCATCAGCAGCCCCGCAGCAGGCCTGCAAACAGACCTTCAATCGCGAAGTCTTCGGTGGGGTCCACGTCGATGGGTTTGAAGCCAGGACTGTTTGGCATCAACCGGATCACATCGCCTTTCCAGTGAAGGCGTTTGATCGTGAAACGGTCGCCCTCCACGCGCGCGGCCACCACTTGGCCGTGACGGGCCACCGGCGTGGCGTGCACTGCCACCAGATCACCGTCCAGGATGCCTTCGTCGCGCATTGAGTCGCCCACTACCTTCACCAGATAGTCCGGCCGCAACCGGAACAGCGAGCGTGACACGCGCAGGCTGCGATCGACCCGTGACTCCGAAAACAGGGGTTCGCCGGCGGCAATGCGACCGATCAGCGGCAGTTCCAGCGTATCGGCATCCAAGGGATCGGACTCGCGCACCAGTCGGATACCGCGGGCATGGCCGGGTTCGATCGTCAGCCGGCCTTTTTCTGCGAGCGACCGGACGTGTTTGAGCACCGCACTGACGTGGCCGATGCTCAGTGCATCGCCGATTTCTTCAAGCGTGGGCGCTTGTCCATCCCGCTCAATCCGGGCGCGGATGAAAGCAAGGACATTCAATTGGCGCTGGGTGATCCGGATGGTCATGGTTCGCATAGTTTCACCTATTTAGGTGAAAATGGAAGATGAAAGAAAATCCCGCCAAACCATTTGAGTTGGATCAATGGCTTAGCGCGGTGATCGCAGACGGCTTGGAACGCGACTTCAGCCGCAGCGTCACCCGAAGTGATCTCACGGGGTGAGATCACTTCGGGATTCACTGTTCTCCTCATCAGCCCAGGCCACCGCATGAACGCTCTTCCTGATCGCTACGCCTCCGATGCACTGGTCCTGCGCGACCCGAGCGACGGCGGCACGCTGGCGCAGCGCCTCACGAAGCGCTACGCGGCGAGGATCACCGGTGCTTTCGTAGTGCCCGGCCGTGAAGGATCATTTGCTCCGTTACCCGACGATCTGCCACCTGCGCTCGCGCAAGCCTTGCGCTCACGTGGCATCGACCAGCTGTATAGCCACCAGGCCGAGGCGTGGGCGGCGACGCAATCCGGTGCCCATGTCGCCATCGTCACGCCCACCGCCTCTGGCAAGTCGCTCTGCTACACGCTGCCTGTCATCACCGCTGCGATGACGCAGCACGCCAAAGCGCTGTATCTCTTTCCGACGAAAGCGCTGGCGCAGGATCAGGTGGCTGAGTTGCTCGAACTCAATCAAGCCGGCGATCTGGGCGTCAAAGCCTTCACCTTCGATGGCGACACGCCCGGCGACGCACGCCAAGCCATCCGGTTGCATGGCGACATCGTGGTCAGTAATCCCGACATGCTGCACCAGGCGATCCTGCCGCATCACACGAAGTGGGCTCAGTTCTTCGAGAACCTGCGCTATGTCGTGATCGACGAGGTGCATACCTACCGCGGCGTGTTCGGCTCGCACGTCGCCAATGTCATCCGCCGGCTCAAGCGTGTGTGTGCGTTCTATGGCGTGACACCGCAGTTCATCCTCTGCTCTGCCACCATCGGCAACCCGAAGGAGCACGCCGAAGCACTGATCGAGAATGCCGTCACTGCGATCACCGAAAGCGGTGCACCGACCGGCGACAAGCACGTGCTGCTGTGGAACCCGCCCGTGGTCAATCCCGATCTTGGTTTACGCGCCTCGGCACGGTCGCAGACCAACCGCATCGCACGCCTGGCGATCAAGTCGGGGATGAAGACCCTCGTGTTCGCGCAGTCGCGCACCATGGTCGAAGTGCTGACCAAGTATCTGAAAGACGTGTTCGACAGCGATCCGCGCAAGCCCGCACGGATCCGAGCCTACCGCGGTGGCTATCTGCCCAAGGAGCGCCGCGCCGCGGAACGTGAGATGCGCGCCGGCACCATAGACGGGATCGTGAGTACGTCTGCCTTGGAGCTGGGCGTGGATATCGGCAGCCTCGATGTCGTCGTGCTCAACGGGTATCCCGGATCCGTTGCCGCCACCTGGCAGCGGTTCGGCCGCGCCGGTCGCCGGCAGCAGGCGGCGCTGGGGGTGCTGGTGGCGAGCTCTGACCCGCTTGATCAATACCTTGTGCGACACCCGGAGTTCTTTCAGGGCGCGCCCCCGGAACACGCCCGCATCCAATCCGATCAGCCACTGATCCTGCTCGACCACATTCGTTGCGCTGCTTTTGAGCTGCCCTTCATCGGCGACGAGATGTTTGGCACCGAAGTGGCGACGCCCTGGCTCGACGTGCTGGGTGAGGAAGGCGTGCTGCATCGCGAAGGCGAGCGTTGGGAATGGATCGCCGACAGCTACCCCGCGATTGCGGTGTCCCTGCGCTCGGTCGCCGATGGCAACTTTGTGGTGGTCGATCGCACCAACGGACGCCAGACGATCATTGCCGAAGTCGACTACACCGCTGCACCGGTGACGCTCTACGAGGGCGCCATCCACATGATCCAGTCTGTGCCCTACCAGGTGGAGCGGCTCGACTGGGAGGGCCGCAAGGCCTACGTCACCCGCACCCACGTGGACTACTACACCGACGCGATCGACTACACGAAGCTCAAGGTGCTTGACTGCTTCGACACGTCCAACGCCGGCTGTGGGCAGGCTCACCATGGCGAAGTGCATGTCGTGCGCCGCGTGCCGGGTTACAAGAAGATCCGGTTCTACTCGCACGAGAATATCGGCTTCGGTCAGGTCAACCTACCGGATCAGGAGTTACACACGACGGCGGTGTGGTGGCAGCTTGAGCAGGTCGTGCTTGATGCCGCCTTCGAAGATCGTCACCAAGCGCTCGACGGTTTTCTCGGAGCGGCTTACGCGCTGCACATCGTGGCGACGGTTGCGGTGATGGCCGAAGCGCGCGACCTCCAGAAGTCGGTGGGCAGCGGTGACGGGGCGTGGTTCGTCAGTGCGGATGTCACGGGGCGCGGACAGATCCGCGGCACTGACGGGCAACCTACCGCTCTGACGCCTGACGCCCCGTTTACGCCAACGGTTTACCTCTACGACGCGTTTCCGGGCGGCATCGGACAAAGCGAACCGCTGTTCAACCGCCGCGAGGATCTGGTGGCACAGTCGGTAACCCTCATTGAACGATGTGATTGCCGCGGCGGCTGTCCTGGCTGCGTCGGGCCAGTGCTTGCCGCCGACGAGGAGGCGGCCACGACGCCGAAGGCCTTGGCGCTGCGCGTGCTGGCGCTGCTGGTGGCCCTGTGAGCGCCTTGGCGGCGCGGCTGCGCCAGTTGCGCACACAATCTGGCCAAGCGTCTGCGGTGGCGCTGCCGAAGCCCACCCTCGCGCCTGACGTGCTCCGACTAATCCAGGGTCGCTCTCGCATGCAGGGCGTAACGCAGCGTGCCTCGTCCAGTGACCGATTCGTGCCCGGGGTCGAGATCGCACCGGGGCTGTTCTTCACCGAAGCGACCATGGATTGGGGATGCCCGTCCCCCATGATTGATACCGCGTTCGCACGTTGGCAGGAACCTGTCGCTTACGACCGGCTGCTGCATTTCGACACCGAAACGACCGGTCTGGCCGGAGGCACTGGCACTCGCGCGTGGATGATCGGAGCCGCGGATTGGCTGACTGACGGTCGCTTCCGCGTACGCCAGCTAACAACGACCACCATGGGTGCAGAGACGGCGATGTTGCGGACGTTTGCTCAGTGGCTGGAGCCAGACACAGTGCTCGTCAGCTACAACGGTAAGAGCTACGACTCGCCCCTGCTAAAGACACGCTACCGCATGGCCCGGTTACCGGATCCGCTCTCTGGGCTGGGTCATCTGGATCTACTCCATCCCGTGCGCCGCCACTGGAAAGGCGTGTGGGAGAACTGCCGTCTCGCCACCGCCGAGCGGGAGCTGCTTGGCGTAGTGCGGGAAGACGATCTGCCGGGCTCCGAAGCTCCGGCAGCCTGGCTTAGCTATCTACGCGGCGGGTCTGCTGTGAATCTCAGACGAGTGTTGGTGCACAACAACCAGGACCTGAAGAGCCTGGCAGGCGTACTGCTCCACTTGGCCCGGTTGAACTACTCGTAGGGTTCACCCTCACGCATTACAGATCCAAGCCGCTAAACTTTTAACTGGAAGGCAAGCTGGGCACAAGTAAGCCGGTTTGCTGGAACACTGGCAACAATCGATGCAGGGAAGGCCGGGAATGCAGGTGCTGCGAGCCTTACCGAAGTCACTCGTACTTACCAACCAGGCTTTGACTGCGCCAAGGCTCAGGCGCCAGCAGAAACCACGATTTGCGCCGACCCTTTGTTAAGTGCTCTTGATTTCGATGTTGCTGCTCAGTACCGCGCCCTAGCTAAGCAGGCCGACCCCTCACAGAAGAGTGCCCTACTCTCCTCACAGCGCGACTATCTTGCCACTCGAAGTGTTTGTGGAAGCGACCGGGCCTGCCTAGAGCGACAGACTCGCAGTCGCCTACATGACCTGCGTCAGCAGGCAGCGCGAACGCCTGGAGTTCTGATTACGACACTGAAAAGTGATCACGTGTCAGCGCCGTGAGCAAACTTAGGTATGGGGTCAGCTCACGAACCCAATGTGCTGTACGCATAGTTGGCTTCGTTGTAAGCATGAGCCCGTGAGGGCTCATGCTCCTTGTTCCGACTCTCTTTTTTTGATCACTGGGATGATGCCGTTACTATCGTAGGATTGTCGTGGTCCGGCGGATTTCACTCGCCCATCCACTCATCCGCATCCTGGATCAGCTTCGCGTGATCCGGGACCTGCACAAAGTGATCCGCACCGACAACGGCAAAGAGTTTTGCGTTCGCGCGATTCTGACCAGAGAGCACGAGCGTGGCATCACGCCGCGCCATATCGAGCCAGGCAAGTCCAACGAGAACGCCTATTTCGAATCGTTCAACGGTCGCCTACGTGATGAATGATTGAACGAGCACTGGTTCCCCAGGATGGCTCACGCCAAGGTCGTCATCGAGGCGTGGCGGCGGGAATACAACGAGAAGCGACCCAAGAAAAGTCTTGGCAGGCTGGCGCCCGACACCTATGCAAAACAACTGGCCACCAGAGCGGCTACGATGACGCCCGGGCTCTCAAGCTAGACGCTACTAAAGCATGGAGGGGCATCGAACTGGCACCAAACCTGCCGGACACCGACGCGGAGGAGTTGACCCGATCCAGGCCACACTGGGGATTCAATAGATGACCACGTTTATGTTGATGCGTGTCAATTACGACAGCCGGGACGAACTACGGCCTCAGGAACGATATTCAAAGCAGGTTACAAAGAAGCTTAATGCTTGGTTTGTCGAGCGTTATAAAGGTTACAGAGACGGCGGAGACGGCTTCCACGAGGGCTTGAACTTTGCGGAGTGTGCCGACAGCCGCGTTCGGATCTACATTCCACCGAAGCCTCCATCTGAAGGCAGAATCGATGACGACTTCGTCATATTTACCTTCACATATGCCAGCGAGACCGAGGAGGGACGAAATCGGATCATCGGGATGCACGCGGGAGTCACCATCCATCGACGCGACTATAAGTCGCCCCGACCTGACCATGACGGTCGCTTTGAGCGGATTTCGTATCAAGCTTCCGCACCCGCCAATCTCTGCACCCTATTCTTAACGCCGTCTGGCAAGCCTCTTCCACGCAAAGAGGGACGGCATATCTCACCGAACTATCGCTGGGGCACCGGTCACCGCTACTTCGATGTAGGCGACAGGGCGAAGATTCGGCTTCTTCACAACATCCTTACCGACGCACGCAAGGCTGCCGAGGATTCAGCGACGAGCGGATTGAGCGCGGGTGCGCGACGGTATGCCGCTCGGGAAATCACCGTCATCGATCGAGTGCTGCGTCTACATTTTTCGGCACAGGTCACCAAACGGGACAGCGATGACATCAATGAACTGTTTGGCAAAGGGCGCGCGACGACCCGGAAGCAATTGATCGAGGCTCGGCTTGGGCAAGGTAGCTTCCGCCGCGGTCTTGAGGAGCGCTGGGACTGTGCTTGTGCCTTAACGGGCTGCGATCTTCGGCAAGTTCTTCGCGCATCGCATATGAAGCCCTGGTCGAAGTCAAAGCAAAGCGAGCGGCTTGATCCCCGCAACGGCCTGTTGTTAGAAGCCAACATTGACGCGCTGTTCGATGGCTATCTCATTTCATTCGCAGACAATGGATCGATGCTCTTGTCCAATCGGCTGACTGCACAACATCGAAAGTCGTTGGGACTTAACATAAGACAACTGAGGAAGCCGCTCGAACACAAGGAGCTTTCCTTCCTCCACCATCACCGTAAGGAATTCGACAAGCAGAATAGGAACTGACTTCGGGCTGATCAAACAGAAACATGTCGACGCCTGGCTCAATCCGGATCTGCGAAACTTGGCGGTGCAACACGCCATACTCGATGACTGCGTCGATCATCGTCATGAGGAAGCGCATGACGACGATCGGGTACGCGTTCTACGGCATCGCACACAATCCATTCTCTGCTCCGCCAGGATCGGCAACCCAAGATGGCTCAAGAGTTCAAGCAATTTGTGCAGTTCCTTTCTCAGCTACCGGAACAAGCTGGAAAGCAGGTTTCGCTTTCAGACGCAATTTTCCTGAGAAAATTCGCAGAGCATCGCCATCAACCCCACCCCGAAGACGAGAGCCGTACCTGGCTCTCCGTACTTATGCGCGATGGCATGACCGATGACATCAGACATCAGCTCTATCCCAGTCGTTTCGACCTTGGCAATACTGACGTCGACAGCGGCAAGAAAGAAACGCTCAAGACTTTAGTTGCTGACATCAATGGCTCTTGTCGCAAGAAGCTCCAAGGG
Organism: Rhodanobacter sp. C01; assembly: GCF_002001045.1. Classification (GTDB taxonomy): domain Bacteria; phylum Pseudomonadota; class Gammaproteobacteria; order Xanthomonadales; family Rhodanobacteraceae; genus Rhodanobacter. The sequence goes on from NZ_MUNR01000004.1 coordinate 23,965, forward strand.
GAAAAACTAAGCGAAAAAACCAAACGAGACCTAGGAACTGTCCTGAGGGGAATTCAGAAGATCACTGGACGAAATATAGCCAACGAACCGAGCGAACGATCCCTGCAAAACCTAAAAGTCGTCAAGTTGATGTACCGGCTGACCAAGGAACGGCACAGCCATCTTTTCAGTTTCATCGGTCGCCCACGCAAAGCCAAGTATCACAAGCTCAAATTCCAAGATGCGTTTCCCCACCCCAGAGACCAACTTGGTGCTTTGCTTTTCGCTGACCTGCTGTCCTACATCCGCGTAGAGATCAGCGACGACAGACTGGCACGAATCAACGGCAACCTACGCAACCTGCCGGAAACGCTTCTGGCGGTAGAAAAGCAGAACGCAGATATAAGCAGAATATTGAGCTTGAGGTTCCCAGATGATCTTCAAGCAAAGGCATTGGCCTATCGAAGGCTCGCAGAATCCATCAACACCTATGTCCCGTATCACGCGCAGTCAACGAACACGTTGGATGAGGCCGTCTATACCTATCTTCGTACGCTAGGGTTTGTACACTTCGCAGGCGGGTACGAGCAAGCCATCAAAAAATCGGTGATCTCTCGAGAAATTACTCCCGTCGAGCCTGACCTAGAACTACTTTGCCTTAGCATCAGCAAGAGCATGGGCCATCCCGTCTTCGGGTATACGCTGGTCACATCATTAAATCAGTTCCCCGAATTCGTCAACGCATGGGCGTCCCAGGTCATTAGTTTGATCGAGAAAGCCACTGGCATCGAAGTCGAGAAAAGACACCTTCCAAAGATAACCGAGCGTGCGAAGCGAATACTCCACTTATATTGCTATTTCGATGTCAGCGACAAAGACAGTGATGCCGCATGCCTGTCGGTATTGGACTGCGTCGTCGCGCTTTGTACCGTTCACCACGAGCAATTCGAAAAAACCACGCATCAAGCCTACTGGCACGGACAGCGCACGCAAGCCAAGAATGTACTTCTGCAACTGCAAATAGACCGACGCATCGAAGACCTCTATATCGAAGACTATGTACCGCACGGGATCAATCAGATTCTCTACAACCGCTGGTGCTACATGCATGCAGCACTTGTGATGACCAAGGACGGCCAAGACTACTTGGACGCTTGGATGTCTCTTCAAGTTGCAGGGATCAAGAAGTATGCCGAGTGCCTACGATCAAACGACGTTGACGTAATATCGAAATGTCTAGTCAAGTTCAACATTGATTGCCTAAGTATGGCAGCCAATTCAGACGTCCAATCTACTGCCGGCACCGTGTCCTTGTTCGATAAGATGGATCGTTGGCTGTCTTATTCAAACAGCTAAGAGCATAAGCAAGTCTATACAGCGGATGCTCATGTATTTTCTTAACGTGCCAGAGGTAAGTATATGGAGATGGATTCATTGAGTAGATAGACCACAAGCATTGCTTGCACAGCAGACTACGACCAGTGATGCAGGGGGGGATTACGGATGCGCACATACCGTTTCTCCCCAACACCAGTCAAAACAACCTGAAACCCATCTCCCAGGCAGACGAAGATGACAACCCTCGTCGTTTTTTATTGACCAAGAGAATGGGTAGTACACCGATGGCCAGCTTCCATGATCGAATCAAGAGTGGCAAGAAGGGAACCGCCAGAGAACACGCGGTATACATTGAACGGCTGGGCAGATACAGCGACCGCGAGGACTTGGTTCACGCAGAATACGGGAACCTACCTGGCTGGGCCGAGGGAGATCCACTCAAGTTCTGGAAAAACGCAGACACGCACGAGCGCGCCAACGGCGCGGCATACCGTGAACACGTGATCGCCCTGCCAAATGAACTGAGCACGGAGCAAAACTGCGTGCTTGCGAAGCGACTGGCCCGGGAACTGGTTGGAACCAAGCCCTTTCAGCTTGCGATCCACGCACCCGAGGGCAAGTTGGGTCGCATAACGAACCCGCACATGCACCTGATGTATTCGGACAGGTTGCAGGACGGGATCGATCGACCCCCAGAGCAAATGTTTTCGCGGTACAACCCGAAATACCCAGAGATCGGTGGGTGTCGCAAGGACAGCGGCGGCAAGAGCCCCATGATGCTCCGCGATGAAGTCATCGCCACACGAAAGAAGATTGCCGACATCCAAAACCAAGCGTTGGCTGAGCACGGTTTCGATGCGCGAGTGGACCATCGCAGTCTGCGTGAGCAAGGCCAAGAGCGCCGTCCTGAGCGCCATCTGGGGCAAGGCCGCATCCGCGGCATGTCGGCAGACGAGAAGGCCGCGTACGCCAATGCTAGGGCGCTCCGCGCTGGTTTCTAATATGGTGGCCGCAAATCCACGCTATTTTGCGATTAGTAGCAAAAAATAGCGTGGGTTTTCAGCTTGTTTCGTCAATCCAAACGAAAAACCCCGGTCGAATCGACCGGGGTTTTGAGCGTCAAGCTACTGCCATGCCTGCGAAGAACGGGTCGTGCAGGTTGACGAACAACCGCTTGGTTTTCTCGTCCTTCGTCATCCAGATCGCGGACTGGGCAATCAGGATGCCAAGCGCCTCGTTCAAGCGGTAGCGACCACGAACAGGGCCGTACTGGAGCAAACGGTTTTTGGGGATCCACGTCTGTGATCCCACACCGCGCCACCAGCGGGTGCGCAGCCACAGTGCCAAGTTATAGGCATCCACCTGCTCTGGCGGCATCACGGGATGGGGCGCAAACAGTCGCTTGAACTCATCCACGTGCCACGACACGATTTCGATAGCACGCTCCAGCGTGTCAAGGGAAATCTTGCCGTCATCACCGGAAAAGTAGTGCATTGACGCAGCCAGTCGAGCAATGATCTCCATCGTTTTTGACGCGAAGTCGTCGATGTCGCTCAGGTATTCGCCAGGACGAATCATCCATTCCGTATTGTTTGCCTGCTGAATCCAGCGTGCTTTCGCATCGTCCGAGAACTCGATCACCTCGCGCTCGATCTTGCCCGACGCCATCTTGTCCCGGAACTGCACCAGCAGTTCGCGGATGCGCGCGTGGAATTTCGGTAGCTTCTCCCAGACGAGCTCATCCGGCGCCATCCACCGGGTCCCCTTCGTCGTCTGCGGGAAGCCGACGAGATACCGCGCCCAGTGTCCCGACCCCTTGGCCAGCTTGCCGCGTTTCTCGCAATAGTCCCGCAGTACATCTTCTTGGACCATGATCCAGATCGACACTCGGGGATTCAGTACCGAGACGTGCTCCTGTTGCGCACGATCCAGCGGCATGGTTTTCGGCGAATCCCAGAGCCGGTTCAGCACGCCAAGGTTGCTCATCGCGCCGCCTTTGAACAACGACTCACCATCGTCGGTCATGATGACAATGGATTCACCGTCGCCTTCCAGTGCATTCATGATCGCGCGCTGCGTGATGTCGCTGCGCATAAGAATGCGCAGCTTCGGCTTCTTCGGTTTAAACTTGGCGTGCGCGGCAAGCTTCGCTTTCGCCTCACTCATCCCTTCGTCGTCGCGGAAAGCCTTGTCGATCTCACGACGAATGCTGTTGTTCACGGTCTGCCACCAGTCATTCTCGATTTGGCATGTTTCGAGAGCAGCTTCATGCGCCTTCTCGGTCAACGCATCAACATCACGGAACGGTTCGAACACGTGACCATCCACTGGGGTCTTCCGTTCGCCGGATCCGCCGACAACGAGCATATTCTGTGTCACTGCACGAATCTGACCGATCGGCAGCTTCACTGTGATCAATCCCTGGCAAGCCATCGTGACTGCACTGGCCAGAGACATGCCAATCATTGCGTCAGGCGCTTGCACGTTGCGCTGCAGTTCGAACCCTGCCTCGCGCACGACTACAAGGAATGCGCCCATCGGATACGGGCGCGGAGCAAAAAAATTACTGGACATGATTCTGCTCCTCTGCATCGGTCCCGTCCTCAGCCACCTTGATGGCGCGAAGCAGTGGTTGACCACAAGCCGAGCAGGCCACAACTTCGCCGCATCCATCACGACGCTTGCGTTCCTCATCCAACATCTTGCGGAAACCCAGCGGGTGGAGGGTGTGGCCATAGGCCGTGTTGAACTTCTCCAAAACCACCTTCTGGGGCACCTTACGTGCCAGATGTTGCTCCATCGTCGGGTACGCCTCCGCGAAGTCGGCGTCCTTCTTGTGCTTGCCATTCACCGCAGCCGTCTCAAGCGACTGGCCGAAGATCATCAAACGCGAGGCGTCTTTGTCGACCTCGGTGAATTTATGGGGAATACTCATGCTACGTTTCCTTTCTGAAATTGGCGTTTTTTGTTGGCCCGGCCTTCAATCCATGCGATCGCTTCGTGCCGGTAGAAAGCCTTCGGCGAACGGGGCGAATCGAACAGCGGGAATCCGGTCGGATAGTCGGGATCGAACCCAGGGCTTTGGGGATTCATCAGCGTGTAGGCCTTGCTGCGCCCTACACGCGTGATGCTGAGCAGTTCGCGAAAGCGGATGACCGGCTCTTCCACATAACGCCGCCACATCTCGTTTGGACGAATCTCGTCTGGACCCAATTTTGCTGCGTTCTTATCGTGATTTTCGATAGGGACGGGGTCTGCTTTCTTGTTATTGCGCATATCAACTCCTTAGCTGAAAGTTCCGGTCGACATCGACCGATGACAAAGGTATGCGCCTATCCAAACGTAATCAGCGGAATTTTTTTCAAGGTTTTTGCAGTCTGTCCCGGACAACCTTCAATCCCGCCAGTACCGGTCTGCGCTCTCTACGGACACAAAGAAAAATCGTTCGCACTAAGACTGGACGAGAAGCGAGCCTGCCCCATCCTCTGGTGCCACGTCTTTGTCCATGGCCATCGCCGTACACCGCGCAACCGTTAGGGGCCGCGCTCATTCAGTCCCTGTCATGACTACCAGGCTTGGCCTATTTGGAGCGAGTTTGTCTTCCAACACCCATATGGCTGTTGCCGCAGATGTAACGGACCTCGGATGCTTCGATCTGCCAGTCAATGCCCGCTTGCTTCTTCCATGTGTCGATGGATTACTGGAGGAAAATTAGCTGCTAAGGCCATGCCACAGCTTCTCGCCGGCATAGACCATCGTTTCGACCAAATTCATTGTCGTTTCTTCGCAAGTTGGCGGCATGAACGCACAAGGCCCGGACATGCCGGGCCTTGTGCGTGTGCTAGTGACGGAGTGGATCAGGGGCTTTGAAGCTGTCGCAGGTGGTGCACATGACAATGCCAGCCAGAACTAAAGGTTGCCACGAACAGGACGCAGTGGATCGTGTCGAGTCTGTCTCTCATGCCATAGGACAAACATCACAAACGCTGCTACGCGGCGCGTCCAAGCAAAGAACCGATGACTACCAGCTTCGCGTGGAGAATATGGGTCTGCGATTGCGTTAGATCGGAGACCTTACCTTTCGAGACGCAGCAGCTTTCCTGCCGTTGCGCGTCGGATCAATCAGGAAGTCTGCCCATTCCTGCATCATCGCCTTACGCTCATCCATGTATTCAGCATGGTTATAGCTCGCACGAATCTTGTCCCGCTCGGCGTGTGCCAGCTGACGTTCAATTACGTCCGGGCGATAGCCCATCTCATTGAGGATGGTCGATGCCGTGGCGCGGAATCCATGAGCCGAGAATCCGATGCTGTCCTTGCCATTGAATCCCATACGTTCCAGTGCACGATTCAAGGTGGTGGCAGTCATGCACTCCTTTGGTCTGCGGTAGTTTGGGAACAGGGAGCCACGCCCTCCCGTGTAGGTATGCAACTCTTGCAATAGACTAACTGCGTGTTTCGACAACGGGACGATGTGCGGTTCGCGCATCTTCATGCGTTCCGCGGGGATACGCCACTCGGCGTTATCTAGGTCGAACTCCGACCACTCTGCCTTGCGAAGTTCGACAGTGCGCACAAAAGTAAGCAACATCAGTCGCAGTGCAATCACGGTCGTGCGATAGCCACCGTACTTCTCCAGCGCCTTGGTAAAGTCGGCAATCTGACTGCGTGAAAGTGGTTTGTGATGTTCGACCTTCGGGCGGTGAATGGCCCCTTTAAGTGCGGCGGCAGGGTCTCCATCGGCGCGCAGCGTGGCAACGGCATACCTAAAGATGGCTGAAGACCACTGACGGACCAACAAGGCTACCGTTGCCGCTCCCCGCTCCTCGATGCGGCGAATGATCTCAAGCAAATGAGCCGCCGTTACGCTTCTGATCGGCAACCTGCCCACGTAAGGAAATACATCCGTCTCCAAGAACCGCTCTACTTGGCGCAGGTAGTAAGGGGTCCACCTTGGTGCCTTTTTGGAAATCCATTCCCTCGCAACCGCCTCAAACGTATTCGCGTTCGCCTTGTGGTTCGACAGCCGCTCGGCTTGTCGGTTATGTGAAGGATGTACACCCTGCTTGACCAGCACCCGCGCCTTAGAGTGCTCGGTTCGCGCCTCGGCAAGGGCGATGATCGGGTACTCGCCAATGGCGAAGACGTTCTCCCTGCCAGCGATGCGATAGCGGAAACGCCACAGTTTCGCCCCGGTCGTACGAACCTCTAAGTAGAGGCCACCACTATCCGCCAGCTTGATCGGTTTCGGGCCTGGCTTGGTGTTGCGGATCTTAGCGTCGGTCAGCGACATGGTGCGGGTATCGGAGTTTCGATACCCGCAACGGTACCCGCTATTTCACTGGCTTACAATGGACGCTTGCGGATGCCATAGGCCTTTAAACCCCTATTTTTAAGCCATTTCATCAAGACATCGGACGATCTTGGATCACAGCGGATGTCGATGCTAGTTATCGATCATCAGCAGCATGTCGCTCGGATCCTGTCGATTTGCAAGCACGCATATGCGCGGGCATTACTCACCGGCGCGGCATGACATGACTTGCTGTTTCAATGGCAGTCGCCAGATGGCGAAGGCGTTCATTGTGCGCGAAGCGGGCTGATGGCGTCATCCTGATCGCTGCCGCATCGCATGCTCCGGCAATCCGACCCTGATTCGAGCGTGCTCCTTCACGGCTCAGGCACGGTCGCGTCACGCCGTGAGGCGACTTCGACCGTTCGCAAGTTCTTGACATGTACCACTCATTAAATGAGAATGACTCTCATTAATGACTGCGCCGCTGTCACAGCGCATGTACTCACATGCAGGCACCGACAGTGCACTTTTGACAATCCAGGGAATTGCCCCCGTGACGATCCTTTGCGCACTGCTGCTCAGCATGGCCGGCGCCAGCCTCATCTACCTGGCCAGCACGCAACAGAAGCTGCTGTCCGCTCCATTGCACGCCAGCGCACGCCTTGCTGCCGCGGTGGCGATGACCGGCGGTGGAGTGGCCTGGCATGTGGCTGCAGGTACCGGTGCAGGCATCGCCGCTACCTTGACCACCTGGATGCTGACCTGGGTGGTGCTGCCGTACCTGGCCTGGTGGCGTGGCGCACCGGCTTCCACGCGTACGGGTACCCGATGATTGCCCGTTGCCTCGCCGGCACCCTGCTCGGGTTTCCGCTGGCTGCCGTCCTGCTGAGTCTGCTGTTGCACGCGCTGCCGCAAGACGGGGCCGACTACGTCATTCCCGCGCTGATCCTGTTCTTCCCGTTGTGGATCGCTTTCATGATCGGCGCCTACGTATTCCGCAGCGGTACCCGCGCATGGCTGACGCTCGGCAGCGCGAATGCCGTTACGTTCTTTGCGCTCTGGCTGACCCGCCATGCGGCAGGCTTCTGAGGAGCGCGAACGATGAAATCCGCAACCATCCGAACCTTCCAGACGGTGCACACCTGGACCGGCCTGATCGCCGGCTTCGCGCTGTTCGTGGCGTTCTACGCCGGCGCGCTCACCGTATTCCATGATGACATCGCCGCATGGCAGAACCCGCCGTGGCGTAGCGCGCAGGATGCCGACGTTCCGGTCAGCAGCTTGATTGATCGACTGCTCGCACAACATCCGGAGACGCGCGACGACTTCGGCATCGTGCTGCCCAGCGATGACGCCCACGCCGCATACGCGTACTGGCAGGACAAGGACAATGCCCGCTTCGCCAGCGCCAGCCAGATGGCGGCACCCAGCGATGCCGCACGCTCCGGCGACCTCGCCGACTTCGTCTACGCGCTGCACGACTCACTCGGCCTGCCCGTGGTCGGCCTGTACCTGATGGGCATCGTCAGCGTGCTGTACGGCCTGGCGCTGGTATCCGGTCTGCTGATCCACCTGCCGCAACTGGTCAAGGACCTGTTCGCGATGCGCGTGGGGCACAACATGAAACGCCTGTGGCAGGACGCGCACAATGCGATCGGCGTGCTCAGCCTGCCGTTCCACCTCATCTTCGCGGTGACCGGCTCGATCCTCTGCCTGTTCACCCTCACCGTCGCTGCACTCAACGTCATCGCATTCGACGGCAAGCTGTTCGGTTCGTTCGCCCAGGCGATCGCGACAGCGCCAACGCTGACCGCGAGTGGTACACCCGCGGTGATGCTCACGCCGGAGCAACTGATCGAACGCGCCCGTGCGACAGCACTGACGACCGGCGTCACCAACTTCGAGCCGGATTACCTGCACTACACGCACTACGGCGACCGCAATGCGGTGGTGGAAGTCCGCGGACTGTCGCAACACACGCTGGGTACCTACGGCACCGTCGCGTTATCCGGCGACGACGGCCGAGTGCTGGCCACGCACGTCGGCACCAAGCTCAGCATCAATGGCATCAGCAACTCGTCTCTGTATGCCCTGCACTTCGGCAGCTACGGGGGCCGCGCGGTGCGCTGGCTGTATTTCGCGCTCGGACTCGCTGGCGCGTTCCTGTTCTATTCCGGCAATCTGCTGTGGATCGAATCGCGACGCAAGCGGCGCCATGTCGATCAACCACGGCGCACACGGATCATGGCGCGCGCCACCATCGGCGTTTGCGTGGGCACGTGTCTCGGGATTTCCGGTGCGTTCGCGGCCACGCTGATGGCTGCGCATCTCGGCATCGACACGGCAATGTCGCAAACGCTCGCCTGCTATGGCCTGTTCCTCGCCGCTTGCGCCTACGCCTTCGCGCGACCGATTCCGCGCGCTGCCATCGAATTGCTGACGGCGACCGCCACGCTGACCATCGCCGTGGCCATGGCCGATCTGCTCGGCAACACAGCGGCATGGACGCATGCATGGGCGCCCGGCACGGCTTCCGTACTCGGCGTTGACCTCACTGCCATCGTCCTCGGCATCACCTTCGCACGTCTGGCGCACGCCGCGTTGCGGCGTGCACGCCACGGCGATGCAAACAGCGTGTGGGCGCTACCGGCACCGCACTGACCATATACCGCATCACCCTCAACCTCCGGCAAGCCGCCGCCAGCCGGGCATGGATCAATCAAGGAGTCTCATCATGCCCCCTGCCCTTTCCGGCAGTACCACGCGTTGCCTCGGTACCCGTCGGCGCGCCGTCGTACTCACCCTCGCCGCCTTGGTGGCCGCGACCGCGCATGCGCGCGATGCCGATCCACAGGATGCCAAGACGCTTGGCCAGGTGAACGTCACCGCGACCAGCACCCTCGACCTCTATCGTGCGAACGAAGCCAACACCGGCGCGCTGGGCCCGCGCAGCCTGCTCGACACGCCCTTCAGCATCGACACGGTCACCGCCGATCTGCTGCAGAACCGGCAGGCGCTGGATATCAACGACGCCTTCGCCGCCAGCCCCGGCGTCACACCACTCGGCACCGGCTATGCCGGCGAGGCAGCCGGCATAGCCGTGCGCGGACTGCAGGTGGACTCGCTCAACGGCTTCAAGATGGACGGCCTGTCGATTCCTAACTGGGGCAGCGACATGCCACTGGAGCCTTTCAGCCAGATCGAACTGCTGAAAGGCCCGGGCGGCTTCATGTACGGCTTCGGCCAGCCGGGCGGCATCCTCAACTTCGTCTCCAAGCAGCCGACCTTGCAGCCGTACACCAGCTTCACGCTCGGCTACGTGTCCGATAGCGTGTTCAAGGAAGCCGTCGATCTTGGTGGCACGTTCGGCGGCCAGGGTGGCTGGGGCTACCGCATCAACCTGGCGCACGAGGATGGCGACACCTTCGTCGACGGCGGCCACATCAAGCGCAATGCCGCCTCGCTGGCGCTGACCAAGGACATCGCACCGAACCTGCACTGGCATTTCAACAGCATCTACCAGGATCGCGACGTGCGCGGCGCCTACTACGGCATCATCCTCGGCCAGGATTACGGCATGGCTACGGGTGTGCGCGTCCCGGCACCGCTCGACGGCGACCAGCGCGTGAGCCAGCCATTCACCGGCTACCAGACCTCGTTCCGCGTGGCCAACACCGGCGTGAAATGGGACATCTCGCCCGACTGGAACTTCAGCGTCGACTACAGCTATGCGCGGCAGACCCGCGAGAACCACGACAGCGCAATCATCCTCACCGACAACCAGGGCAGTTACACCGACCTCAACTACCTGGGCTACTCGGTCTACAACTACCAGCAGTGGCAGGGCATGTTCAGCGGCAAGTTCGAAACGGGTTCGATCCGGCACGACGTGGTGTTCGGTGCGTCCTGGCAGGGCCTGGACGAGCATTACCCGCTCGACTTCGCCGACCAGGTGCTGGGCGAAGGCGACATCTACAACATACCGGTGTTTGCCAATCCAAATGTCGCGGTCGGCCACGGCAATTACCTGGCGGAATCCACCACGCAGCGCGCGCTGTTCGCCAGCGACACGGTCACGTTCTCGTCGCAGTGGTCGGCCCTGCTCGGGCTGCGCACCATGGACTATGACGACAAGACGTTCAATGCCGGCAGCCCGGCAGTCGTTGCACGTTATGAAAAAAGTCCGCTGACGCCGACCGCGGCGCTGATCTACAAACCCATCGCACAGGTTTCGCTTTACGCAAGCTATGTGCAGTCACTGGAACAGGGTGGCAGCGCACCACAGACCGCCGTGAATGCATACCAGACCTTCGCGCCCACCATCAGCAAGCAGTTCGAAGTCGGCGCCAAGACCGAGTTCGATACCTGGAGCACCAACCTCGCGCTGTTCCGCGTCGACCGCGGCCTGCAATACCTGAACTCCGATAACGTGTACGTGCAGAACGGCCAGACCCGCTACCAGGGCATCGACCTGTCCACGCAGATGTCGCTGGCCAAGGACTGGACCCTGATCGGCGGCGTGATGTATCTCGACGCCACCAATGTGCGCGCCGCCGCCGACGTGGACGGCAAGCGCGCCTACAGCGCACCGCGCGTGCAAGGCAATCTCTACGTCGAATATGCGGTGCCGCAGCTACCGGGACTGGTGCTCAACGCCGGTGGACGCTATGTGGGCAACGAAGCCGTCGAAGCCGACAACAGCAACTTCGTCGGCGCGTATCACACCTTCGACATCGGAGCACGCTACAGCACCACGCTGGGCAGTCACGCGATCACTTACCGCGCCGGCATCGACAACCTCACCAACGAAAAATACTGGCTCACCAACTGGGGCTTCATGCTCAACCAGGGCACGCCACGCACAGTACGCGCCAGCATGACGTTGACGCTGTAGTCGCACGAACGACGTATTGCGTGTGGCAGGCGTCGATTCGACGCCTGCCACACGCAGGGAACCTTGAAAAACCGAACTCTTACTCGTCATTCCTGCGAAAGCAGGAATCCAGTGACTTCCAGTGATTGAATCCTAAGGCACTGGGTCCCTGCTTTCGCAGGGATGACGAAAGCTTTCGAGGCTCCCTACGCCCAGCTCAAGGGCGAACCAAAACATTAGCGGTATAGCTCTCGATTACCAGACTGAAAGGCTGATTGTCCTGCGTATACAGCAGCGCACGGTGCTGCAATACATGCGCCGGAATCGCCAGCAGCTTGTCGCTGGATGGCGGCAGCGCTGCACCGCTGTCCCAGCCATTAGGCAACGGCGACCACAACAACTCTGCTGAAAGCGTCTGGCGACGAAAATGCAGCGGCTGCACGACCTTGCCGAACGGCACGTCCGAGTTATCGAGTTGCTGATTCATCGCCGCAGTGAGCCGTGCCGGCACATACCAGTTATCCGCATCGGACAGCACCACATCACCACAAGCCAGCTGCACTCGCCGATAGCGCACCGGTCCATTCGGCCCAATGTCCAGCAGTGCACGTGCGCCTTCCGGCAACGGCTTGTCCGCACCCTGCACGCGATGTGCCACGATCTTCGCTTCAGTGGCCAGATGATGCGTGCCGCACCAGTGTTCCAGCGTCGACGTCGCACTTGGATGACTCAGCAGATCGGCATTCAACGTCTGCAACTCCGCCAGCGCCTGCGTACGGGTGAACGGGGTATCCGGCCAGCTTGGCGCAGGCTCGCGGGCCACGACAGGCAATGCGCATAGCCATGTCAGCAGCACGATCGCACTGTTGCGCATCATCGATGGGCTCATGACGTTCCTTGCACAAGGATCGAATGCGAAGCCCACATGATAACGCAGTACCAGACTGCATGGACCGCAGCAGATCAACCGTTGTCCGCGCATGGGGTGAAGGATAACCCACGGATTCTCCTTCCTTCACGGAAGCACCGATGAGTCGGAAATATGGTGACTCGCACCGTTCCTTGAGGCGCTCGTAGTCGACCTCATAAACGCATGTGGCACGTTCTAGATGCCAAAGCATTGGCATCGCAACAACACCTCCGCGTCGAGCTAAAGTTATACCTAACCCTCCCTTCAAATGGGTCCGCCTGCGGAGGCCCGCTTGAAATGCCCATGTCAGATCCAATCACACTCGTATCGGTAGAAAGCCAAGAGCAAGCCGCAACTGCACGCGAACTGTTTCTTGAGTACGCCACCGCGATCGGTGTGGATCTTGAGTATCAGGGGTTCGCCGCGGAGCTTGCTGCGTTGCCGTCACCTTACGTGCCACCTCACGGCACCCTGCTTATCGCCAGAATCAACGACGAGACGGCCGGCTGTATTGCCCTGCGGCGCCTTGACGAGCAAACGGGCGAGATGAAGCGCTTGTATGTAAGGCCTGCGTTTCGCAGTTGGGGGCTAGCCAAACGTCTCATTGGTGAGCTTGCCCAGACCGCTCGCCGCGCTGGCTACACCACGCTCCGGCTGGATACGCTGCCCAGCATGACGGCGGCGCAAGGACTGTATCGTTCGCTTGGTTTTTCCGAGATCCCTGCGTACAACAGCGCCCACTTGCCCGGCACCCGCTTCTATGAGCTGAGGCTTGACGTCTGACCATTCCATCAAGCCGAACCACTTCGCGGGTCAGCTTGATTCAGGCGCTAGCGCAACTCACAACCCCTTCGCCGCCTGCGCCACCGCGCGGAACAGCGCACGACCCTTGTTCATCGTCTCCTCCCACTCGGTGGCGGGATCGGAGTCATAGACAATGCCGGCACCCGCCTGCACGTGCAGGCGGCCGTCCTGGATCACTGCGGTGCGGATCGCGATGGCGGTGTCGGCGTCGCCCCACCAGCCGATCCAGCCGATCGCACCGGCGTAGATGTTGCGCTTGTACGGCTCCAGTTCCTGGATGATTTCCAGTGCACGGATCTTTGGTGCACCGCTGAGCGTGCCGGCGGGGAACGTGGCTTTCAGCACGTCCATGTAGCTGAGATTCGGCTTCGCGGTGCCCTGCACCTGCGAGACGATGTGCATCACGTGCGAGTAGCGTTCGATCGCGAACGAATCGCTGACTTCCACCGTACCGGTCTCGCTGATGCGGCCGATGTCGTTGCGGCCCAAATCGATCAGCATCACGTGCTCGGCGCGCTCCTTCGGATCGGCCAGCAGCTCGGCTTCCAGGGCCTGATCTTCCGCTTCCGTTGCACCACGCTTGCGCGTGCCGGCGAGCGGACGCACGACCACCTTGCCGTCCTTCAGACGCGCGAGGATTTCCGGCGAGGAACCGACGATCTGCGTGTCGCCGAGATCGACGAAGTACATGTATGGCGACGGATTCAGTGCGCGCAGTGCACGATACACGTCGACCGGCCGCGCGTTGAAGCCCACGCTGAGCCGTTGCGACGGCACGACCTGGAAGATGTCGCCGGCGCGGATGTATTCCTTCGCGCGCTCGACCATCGCCTCGAATTCTTTCTTGGTGAACGAGGATTTGAAATCGCCCTCGTCCAGCGCGATCGATTGCGTGAGCTGCGGATACGAGGCGCCGCCCTGGCGCAGCCGGTAGACCAGCGCATCCAGCCGGCGCTGCGCGGCGGCGTACGCCTGCGGCTCAGACGGATCGGCGTGCACGATCAGATACAGGCGTCCCTTGAGGTTGTCGAATACCGCGACTTCCTCGGCGAGCATCAACAGTACGTCCGGTGTGCCGAGTTCGTCGGCACGATCCCACTGCGCCAAACGTGGCTCGATATAGCCGATCGTCTCGAAGCCGAAGTAGCCGACCAGGCCACCGCTGAACGCAGGCAGCTGCGGCAGGCGCGGCACGTCGTACTGCTGGCGCAACTTCTCGATCTCGGCCAGCGGATCGTCGAGGTGGCGGCGCTCGGTGATCTCGCCGGAGTCCTCCACTTCCAGCTCGTGACCGCGCAGGCGATATACGCGCTTCGCCGGCAGGCCGATGATCGAATAGCGCCCCCAGGTGGCGCCGCCCTCGACCGATTCGAACAGGAAGGTGTACGGGCCATCAGCCAGTTTCAGGTACACCGACAGCGGCGTGTCGAGGTCGGAAAACACCTCGCGCACCAGCGGGATGCGCGTATGCCCCTGGGCAACCAGCGCGTCGAATTCGTCTCGGGAGATCACGGTGCAGATCCACGGATGGGGCACATCAAGATATCAGCCCGCGTCTCCGCGAGCACGTTCCCCTGCACCCGCTTGTCCGGTGGCGACCGCCGCACTACTCTCATTGAGGGGGGCCAGGTCAAGGCAGCAGCACGATTGCGTCGGACGATTTGCAGTACACCGACCACGCTGCCAGCGTGCGCGGGAAGGACTGCGGATCCTGCCGTTTGCCGATGCACCAGCTCCAAGGCGAGTCCGCAGATGCCTGCCGCAGGGCGGGTGCTGTGCAAATGCATGCCGATCTTCAGGGGATTCAACGTGACTGACAGTGACCAGATATGGATTGGCCAGAATGGCGAGAAGTACGGCCCATACAGTGCGGCCAACATTCGCCAGTGGCTGAAGGAAGGCAAGCTCGCCGCGGATGCGCTGGCCTGGCGCGATGGCATGGCCGGCTGGGTTCCGCTGACCAGCCTGTTTCCCGCAGAGGCCGGCGACGCGCCAACGCCGCCGCCACTGACGGCCAGCCAGGCTCCACCACCGATAACGGGTGGCCGCCCGGCGACCTGGATCGAGTCGTTTTCGGCGCAACGGGATGAGTCCCGGGCCAATGCTGAAAATGCTCGCGCCACCATGCCCATGCCACCGTCGTTGCACTGGGGTCTGGTCTGGCTGTTCGCCGTGCTCACATTGGGAATCTTCGGCCTCATATGGCCGTTCATCCAGGCCAACTGGGTACGCAAGATCAATGATCGAAGCCACGCCACGCTGCTGCTTGGCCTCGCCATCGGCGCCTTTGTCATCGGCTACGGGCTCTATTTCGCCGGCCTCGCATCGATGACCAGCGGCGGTGGCGGCACGGCCGGGCTTGGCGGGTTGCTGGCACTGGCTGGCTGGGTGCTTTACCTGGTGGCCTATTTCTCGATGGCCGGCTCGATGCGCGACAAGCTCGCCAGCCGGGAGCTGCCGCTGGAAATCGGCGGCGTCACCCTGTTTTTCTTCACCATGTATTACCTGCAGGCCCAGCTGAGCTGGCTTGCCCGCTGGAAGCGCACCGGCCAGACCACGCCCAGGCCATCGAAGGGCGTCTTCTGGGCGATTTTCTGCCTGGTGCCCTTCGTGTTCGCGATCCTCGCGGCGATTGCCATTCCCGCGTACCAGGAATACATCATCCGCGCCCAGGTTTCCGAAGGCCTGGTGCTGGCCGATGGCGCGAAGACGGCCGTGGCCGAGTACTACGCGAACCGGCAGTCCATGCCATCGGACAACACATCTGCCGGTCTGGCACAGAGCACCTCGATTGCGGGAAAGTACGTCTCGAGCGTGGATGTATCGGATGGCAAGATCACGATCGCATTCGATACGCTTCCTGCAAACGTCATGATCCGCAATGACGTGCTGGTGCTGTATCCATCGCCGGACAGCCAGGGCGGAATCCACTGGCGCTGTGGCGGCCCGGAAACCACCGTACCGCAGAGGTACCTGCCCATCGCCTGCCGCGGCCAATAGACAACGCCGTTGCCGATACGGGCCGCGGATGCGGCAGCCGCGGTGTCAGCCGCTCAGCCGCTGCCGCGGCATGCCGTGCAGTTGCAGGGTGAAAGCCACGCCGCTGCCGTCGTCGAGGTTGCGCGCCGATGCCACGCCACCGTGGCGCTCGGCCACCAGCCGCACCACGTAAAGGCCCAGGCCAAGGTGTGGTGCATCGCCGGGCGTGGCCTTGTCGCGCAGGCTGACCAGCGAGTCGAACAACCGTCCCTGCATCGCTTCTGGCAATAGCGGCCCCTGGTTGGCCAACTCGATCTCGGCGCCCGTTTCAATTGCACGCAGACCCAGCCGCAGCCAGCCCTGCTCGGGCGTGAACGACAACGCATTGTCGAGCAGCTTGTCCAGCGCCTGCGCGATCAGCTCCGGCGCGCAGTGAAGATGCAGGGGAGCCTCCGGCAGCATGCAATCGAGCCGGCGCGCACCGATCAATGGACGGTATGCATCGGCACAACCACGCACCACATCACGCAGGTCGACGTCCTCGGGTTCTGCCGCCATGATCGAGCGCTCCATCCGGCTCGACTCGCTCATCGCGCGCACCAGCGTGCCGAGCCGTGACACGCCGTCGCGGGCACGCGCGAGATAGGGCTGCGCCTCAAGCGGCAGCGCCCCCCGCTCCTGCAATGCATGTTCGAGGTTGTCCAGTGACGATTTGACGATCGCCAGCGGCGTATTGAGTTCGTGCGAGAGTTTCGAGGCCAGCGTGCGCAGGTAGTCGGTATAGCCGCCAACCACCTCGAACAGTCGCTCGAAGCTGCGCGCCAGATCGCCGATCTCGTCGGTGGCATCGGTCATCGGGAAGCGGCCCTGTTCGAACAGGCCATCCAGACGTCCATCGTTGAGCTGCGCACGCTCCGCCGCATTGCGCAGACGACCCAGCCGCAGGCTGAGCCGGGTCGCGAACGCCAGCAGGATGCCTCCGGCCACCAGAAGCACGCCGAAGCTCGTCAGCAGCAGGCCGAGCAGCGCGCGGTTGGCCAGCAGCGGCACGGTGCGGCTGGCCTGCTCCAGCAGCAGCACGCCGTCGACCTTGCCGGCATGCTCGATCGGCACGGCAGCCGCCAGCACCACGCTGCCGCGCTCCTCGCCGCTGCGCCAGACACTGACTGGCTTGCCGGTGCTCGCCGTACTGACCTCGCGGGTGTCCAGCCGCGGCACATCCTGCGCCCACAGGTTGGCATCCTCCAGCCGGGTCGCCAGCAGCGAACGATAGATCAGCGAAGCGAACCAGCCTGGCTGGCCATCGCTGCCGGGTGCCGTATCGAGACGGCCGCTGTGCGCGAGCAGCCAGCCTTGCGCTGACAGCACGCGCGCCTGCACCCGGTCGGGCACAAGTTTTGCCAGCTCATCGGAAAGCGTGCCGGAGAACTGCAGCAACGGACGGGTATCGGAAGCCATTGGATCGCCGCCCGTGCTGGCGTCATATACACCCACGCCAAGCGCGGACAACGCAAGGCTGCGCGACAGGCGCAGCTCGACCCGGTAACCGCTGCCATCCTCCTGCCACTGCGCGGTGATCAGATCGGGCAGGCCGGCGACCGCCGGATCCAGCGGCCGCGCCGTCAGCGGTCCCGGTGCCGCACTGGCCAGAAGATAACGGCGCTGCCCGGCAGCACTGGCCAGCGTCAGGATCAGGTGATCGGCCGCCAACGCATTCGCGTCGTCGCCATCGGCGCGGGTGCGCCGCGTATCCGGCACGTCCACATACAGGTACAACCCGTTGTCGTCCTCGGCCAGCAGCAGTTTGCCCCGCTGGCTCGATGATTGAATCAGCGGCTGGCTCCACGGCGTCAGCGGCGCCCAGTCGTCACCGTAACCATCGACCGTGATCTGGTTTGGCGCCTGCTGTACATACCAGCCCTTGCCCTGCTCCGGTGCCACTGCCCCGGTCACCACCAGGCTGCGTGCCACCGCGCGCGCCGACGCCAGCAAGGCCTGTGCCTGACCTTCGCGCAACAACGTCTCCATCTGGCGCACATACAACCAGCCCGCGATCGGCAGGGCCAGCGTGCACAGGGCCACCAGCAGCAGCTTGCGGCGCAGGGTCATCGTGCAGCCACGGAGATCATCGAGGCACCCGGTCAGTGACCAGGCGCGGTCGATGTCGCTGTCGACGCCATATCACGCAGGTAACGCGAGGCCACCACGACCCGCATGAAATCGTCGAGCAGCGGGCGCCGCAAGGGATCGGCATCGTCGAAGGTCATCGACCAGCTCAGGCGGACGCCACTCTCCTTGCCCGGATCGCAGAACACCACCACGTCATCGACATGGTCGCTACCCTGATAGACCGTTGCCTCGCACGGCATGCCGCGATGCTGCACGGTGAAACCCGTCACCTTCGCGGACGGGTCGGTCTGCAGGAAATGCTTGCGGTCCGCCTGCACCTCGTCCGTCAGGGTAGGCAATTTGCGCGGCGACACGTTGAGCACCATCACCCGCTGCGGCTTGCCGGTCCATTCGCCCTGATAAAGCACCGCATCGACGCCGATCGCCTTGGCGTACATGCAGCAGTCACGCGTCCAGCCGGCCGGTGATGCCACGGCAATCGCCCACGCCGGCGCATCGCCGTCGCGTGCACCATGCGCCAGCACATTGTCGGTAGGCATCGACGCCTGCACCTGCAGCGCAAAGGCAAACAGGGCCACCACCCAAACCAGACACCGCATCACGGCGCTCCTCATCAGGGCCGCCACCGGTAGCCGACACCATGCACCGTCTCGATCGCGTCGAACTCCGGCGCCACCGCGATGAACTTCTTGCGGATGCGCTTGATGTGCGAGGTGACGGTGGCATCGTCGACGACGAGTTCGGCCTCGCGCATCAGCTGGTCGCGGTTCTTCACGTGGCCGGGGAAGCGGATCAGGGTGTGCACCATCCAGAACTCGGTGACGGTGAGTGGAACCTCCTCGCCTTTCCAGCTGATCCGCATGCGCTCGGATTCCATCTTCAGCGCGCCATGCTCGATCACCGTCTCGCTGGAAGCTGGCGCCTTGAGCGACTCGATCCGGCGGAACAGCGCGGCGATGCGCGCAGCGAGCTGATGCAGGCTGGTGTCCTTGCTGAGGTAATCGTCGGCACCCAGACGCAGGCCGGAGATCACGTCGAAATCCGAATCGCGCGCGGTGAGAAAGATGATCGGCAACGTGGCTGACTTCGCCCGAAGTTCGCGGCACAGGTCGAAGCCGCCCTCGGGCTCGTCGCCGAGACCGATGTCGATGATCACCAGTTCCGGCAAGCGCATGGCGAACGCGCTGGAGGCTTCCTGTCGCGAGCCGTAACCACGTGCGTCGTAGCCGAAGCGGTTCAGCGCCTCGACGTAGTTGGCGCGGATCAGCGGCTCGTCCTCGACGATGGCAATGCTGCGGCCCATGGTGTACTCCCTGATGATGTGCGCGCAGCGTGCTATGCGCAGCGCCACTGCGCAAGCCATATGGCATCGGTGCCCGCGTTTTGCCACAAGCCAGCGGCAAGCCGGCCCGATTGCGACGGCGCCAGCGCCTTCCCCGGATGTTTGATGTGAACCATGCACCACGCATGGAGCCGAACGATGTCGAAAGCCGAATCCACCGAACGCGATCCGAACGCGGAACTGCGCAGCTTCGAACCCTTGCGGGTGACCCTGGCGCTGGGCGCCCTGTTGCTCGGCCTGATCCTCGGCATCCACTGAATCGGTGTTGGTACCATGCAGACGAACATTTTCAGATTTTCAGCCGTGGAAGGCATGAGTGCGTCCGGCGCGAAGGGAGTCGCGCCGGACGCGGGGCAGGCAGAGCCTGATCCCGATTGGCAACCCATCTAGCCCGCGCGACACCAGCATTCCGTCCGACATGGTGGTTCCTTTCCCCTCTCTGCGAGGGGATTTTTTTTCGAGCCTGACGATCTCGGACCACCGGTTCAGCTTGTTCATGAATTGCCGGGAACCAAACGCAACCAGCCCGGTCAGAACTACTGATTGGTGCCAGTTCCATTTGCCGTGGAATGTGCCGATGCGACCGTGACCCCTCCCTCCGATGCGGTCGTATCGGCACGCACCAGTCCATGGTGTTTCCTCTCACGTCATCCGACGACGTTTATCCCGGCGCATCGATCTCCTGCGCCGGGATTTTTGTGGCTGATGCTCAGCCGATCGCCTTGCGCATGGCGGCGATCTCGGCGCGGTAATCCTTCGCATGGAAGATCGCCGAACCGGCGACGAAGGTGTCGGCACCGGCGGCGGCAATCGCACCGATGTTTTCGGCAGTGACGCCACCGTCCACTTCCAGCCGGATCGAGCGACCGCTGGCCTCGATGCGCTGGCGTGCCCGGCGCAGTTTTTCCAGCGTGCCGGAAATGAACTTCTGGCCGCCGAAGCCGGGGTTGACCGACATGATCAGGATCAGATCGAGCTTGTCCATCACGTAGTCGAGGTAATCCAGCGGCGTGGCCGGATTGAACACAAGCCCGGCCTGGCAGCCCGATTCCTTGATCAGACCAAGCGTGCGGTCGATATGCTCGCTCGCTTCCGGATGGAAACTGATCAGGCTGGCGCCAGCCTTGGCGAAGTCCGGCACGATGCGATCGACCGGCTTGACCATCAGGTGCACGTCGATCGGCGCAGTGATGCCATAACCGCGCAGCGACTGCAGCACCATCGGGCCGATCGTGAGATTCGGCACGTAATGGTTGTCCATCACGTCGAAATGCACCCAGTCGGCACCGGCAGCCAACGCTGCGGCGGTGTCTTCGCCCAGTCGTGCGAAATCGGCGGCGAGGATGGATGGGGCGATGATCGGGGTTTGCTTGCTCATGACGGCTGCCGGTTGGGTTCGTGTGTTCTTGTAGGAACGGCTTCAGCTGCGATGCTTTCGCTATCTGTCCAGGAGCGTCGCGGCCGAAGCCGCTCCTGCACAATGGCAAGGAAATATTTGCGGACAAGTCTATGGCTATTTGAAGCCGCGCTGTTCCTTGATGCGGTCGTAGGCGGCATTGATCTCGCTGGCGCGCGATTCGGCCTGTTTGCGCATCGCCTCGGGCAGGTCGCCGAGGCGGTCGGGGTGGTGTTCGGAAATCAGCTTGCGGTAGGCACGTTTCACCGCGCGGTCGTCCGCACTGCGCTCGATGCCAAGCACCGCATACGGATCCGGCCCCTGCGTCGTGCGCTGCGGCGGCACGTAGCCACCGCCGGTCGAGCCATATCCCTGCTGGCCACGGCCGTAACCACGCTGGCTGCCGCCGGCATTCCAGGCGTAACCCTTCATCGCCATCAGCGCCATCAGCTCCATGTCGCTGACTCGCAGCGCGAACGCAAGCTGGCGCAGGATCGCCATCTTTTCCGGTGCCGGATTGCCTTCGGCCAGCACTGTCTCGATCACCACGTCGAGCACCGGGAACGCATGGTCGCGTCGCAGCCCGACCCACTGGCGCAATTCGTTGATGGTACGGGTGACATCGAATTCCGGCTGCTTGCCGGTGTTGAAGCTGACCACCGCCTGCTTGCGCAGCTCGGCATCCAGGTTCATCCGCGTCATCATGCGTTCGGCAATCGCAATCTCCTGCTCCGACACGCGGCCATCGGATTTCGCCACCGCGCCAAGCAGGGTGAACAGTGGCCCGACAAAGCCGCCGGCCTCCGGCGTGGCGTTCTTGCGCTGGCTGTGGCGCAGGTTGTCGAAGATGAAACCGATCACCGCGCCAGTGACCGCGCCGGGTACGTGGCCGAGAATCAGGCCGAAGAAGGCGAACCACAGCGTGTAGGAGAAGCTCATGGATGTGCCTGGGGCTGTGGTGACTGCGCGCTGTACCAGCGTGCAAGCGCATCGAGGTCGGCGTCGCTGACCGGGCCGATCGCCGCACGCATCAGCGGCACGTCACGGCTGCCGTCCCGATAATGCTTCAAGGCAATGCGCAGGTAGTCCAGCTGCTGGCCGGCCAGGTTCGGCACGCCGGGCATGACGGCATGGCCGGTCTCGCCATGACAGGCCGCGCACAGGCCCAGCCGGCTGGGTTGCAGCGGTGTTGCAGTCTGGCTCATGACCTGTACTGGAAGGGTTGCGGCCAGGCAAAGCACCGCGATCGATAAGGTTCGCATCGGCAACAGATGGGGCTAAAGGTCGCCAATTCTAGCAGCGGCCATCAAGGCGGCTGTCGGGTGCGACTTTCCGGCATTTCCGGCGGCAGCGGCTAGAATAGGTCGCCTCCCCCTCTGTGGAACCTGCGTCGTGCCCACCACCCTGCTGCAATCGAACCTGCCTGGCCTGGAGCTGATCCATCGCGGCAAGGTGCGCGATGTCTATGCGTTGTCCGACGAGCGGCTGCTGATGGTCGCGACGGACCGGCTGTCGGCGTTCGACGTGGTGCTGCCCAACCCGATTCCGGGCAAGGGCGAGATGCTCACGCAGATCTCCAATTTCTGGTTCGGCAAGACCGCACACCTGGTGCCCAACCATCTGCTCGACGTACCACTGACCGACGTGCTGCCGCCCGGCACCGACCTGGCGCTGTACGAGAAGCGCGCGGTAGTGACGCGACGGCTGAAGCCGGTACCGGTCGAGGCCATCGCGCGAGGCTACCTGATCGGCTCGGGCTGGAAGGATTACCGCGCCACCGGTTCACTGTGCGGCATTCGCCTGCCCGAGGGGCTGCAGCAGGCGCAGCAGCTGCCCGCGCCGATCTTCACGCCATCGACCAAGGCCGCCGTCGGCGACCACGACGAGAACGTCAGCTACGACGTGGTGGTCAATGCTGTCGGCGCCGAACTGGCCGGCAAGGTGCGCGACGCCACACTGGCGATCTACCAGTGGGCCGCGGCCTATGCGGCCGAGCGCGGCATCATCATCGCCGACACCAAGTTCGAGTTCGGCACCGATGCCAGCGGCAAGCTGTACGTGATGGACGAGATGCTGACGCCGGACTCCTCGCGCTTCTGGCCCGCTGACGAATACCGGGTCGGCATCAGCCCGCCCAGCTACGACAAGCAGTTCGTGCGCGACTGGCTGGAAACGCAGGACTGGAACAAGACTGCGCCGGGTCCGGTGATTCCGGATGAGGTGATCGCACGTACCGCCGCCAAATACGCCGAGGCATTGCAGCGGCTGGCCGGCATCCAACTCGACTGACTAACCGGAGTGGGCACCATGCGCGACATGCAGAGCTGGCTCGACAGTTACAGCAGCGACCATCAGAACCCGACCAACAAGCTGTTCCACTGGGTCTGCGTGCCGCTGATCGTGTGGTGCGTGATCGCCTTGCTGTGGACGATTCCGGTACCGGCCTCACTGGCCCGCCCCGGCGCATGGTCCGTGCTGGTGATGGTGCTGGCGTTCTACTGGTACTGGAAACACTCGCGCCGGTTGGCGATTGCCTTGCTCATCGCATTCGCCGTGATGGGCGTGATCACCAACCTGCTGTTCAGCCAGCTGGGTGGTTCGTCGCTGCGCTGGCTGGCAGTCGGCGTGTTTGTCGTGGCCTGGGTGGGTCAGTTCATCGGGCATATCTTCGAGGGGCGCCGCCCGAGCTTCTTCACCGATCTCGCCTACCTGCTGATCGGCCCCGCCTGGCTGATGGCCAAAGTATTGCGCAAGCTGGGATTCCAGAAAGCCGTATGACGACCCTGCTCACCCTGATCAGCACCCTGCTCTGGTGGGTGCTGTACAGCAGCATCGGCGCACTGTTCTTTGCCCTGATCGGCTGGTCGGTATTGCGCTGGGCCGAACGCTGCGCGGTGGTGTTCAACCGCATCTACCTGGCCTGCCTGCTGTGGACCATGATCGGCCTGCTGCTGGTCGTCGGCGTGGCCGCGTACGAGGGCCACCTGCATCCGCCCTATGCGCCATTGCTCAATTCGGGCCTGCTGCGCTGCGCCCTGGTGCTGGACATGCTGATCGGCACGATCCTGCTGTGGCGGCTTACCCCGCGCATCGATGCGCACCGCATCCGTCCCGGCAGCGCCTGCATGGCAGTGGCCGCGATCATGGCGATCAGCTTCGGTGTTGCCACCAGCCTGGCCTGACCGACGCCGAAGCGCCGCCAACGAACACTCAATGCATGCCGTGCATGATGGCGCTGAAGGCCATGGCCAGCACAAAGCCCGCCCCCATGAAGACCAGTTGCACCAGGCTGGCCCTGGCGTAGCCGATGCCGCCGCCGGTTCGGGACATCAGCAGACGGTTCACCGCCCAGATGCCAACCACGAACCCCGCCGCCACGGCGATCGGCAGGCGATACGTGTCGTCCGGCAGGAGCATGCCCGAGACGACCACCGCTGCCGCCATCGCCACCAGCGTCAAGGCCAGCACGGCGATCGAGCGCGTGTACGACGGCACGTAGCCGACCACGATCCGAAACGCCAGGCACAGCAGCAGCGCGCCCAGCAACAGATCGATGATGCACAGGACGAAACTGCCAAGCATGCCCACATTGGCCAATGCGTCGAACAACGAAGTACCCATAAACCCCTCCCCCTTGATGCAACAACGGACCGCGCCCCCGCGCGGTCCGTTGCCGCCAGCCTAGCCGATCCCGGCGCGAGCGGCAGCAACGCCCGTCTCCCCGCGCGAGATCCGGGTGCGCTATATCATCGGACCGCTTACGAGATGTCCCATGAGCCTGCGCAGCCTGTTCGTCGACTTCAACAGTTACTTCGCCTCGGTCGAACAGCACGAGGATCCGAGCCTGCGCGAGCGACCGGTCGGCGTGGCGCCGGTGGCTGCCGAAACCACCAGCCTGATCGCCGCCAGCTACGAGGCGAAGGCGTTCGGCGTCGGCACCGGCACGCTGGTGCGTGAAGCACGGCGGCTGTGTCCCGAGATCCAGATCCGCGTGGCACGACCGGAACGTTACGTGGTCTGGCACCACCGCCTGATCGAGGCGATCGACCACGCCATTCCGATCGCCCGCGTCGGCTCGATCGACGAGGTCGCCTGCGAACTGGTTGGCCGCCAGCGCCGGCGCGACATCGCCGAAGGGATCGCGCAACAGGTGAAGAACGAAATCGCGCTGGCCGCACCCGGGGGTGCGATCCGCTGCTCGATCGGCATCGCGCCCAATGATTTTCTGGCCAAGACCGCATCGGACATGCGCAAGCCCGACGGCCTCACCGTGATCGAACTGACCGACTTGCCGCAGGCATTGCATGGGCTGGAGCTGCGCGATCTGTGCGACATCGGCCACTCGATGGAAGCACGCCTGCACGAAGCCGGCATCACCACCGTGGCGCAGCTCACCGCCGCCGACAAGCACCGGCTGCGGCACGCCTGGGGCGGCATCGAAGGCGAGCGCATGTGGGGGCTGCTGCGTGGCGCCTGGTTGCCGACCGCTCCAACCGAACGCGGCTCGATCGGCCATTCGCATGTACTGGGACCGGAACTGCGCACGGCCATCGGTGCCCGCGCGGTGCTGAAGAAACTGCTGGTGAAGGCGGCGATGCGCATGCGTCGCGAGGAGATGCTCAGCGGTGCACTGGCGGTACGCATCCGCTTCATTGGCCACGACCAACGCTGGGAACGCGACCTCGCCTTTGACCCCACCGACGACAGCCGCGAACTGCTGTGGCTGTTGAACGGCGTGCTGGACAGCGGCAACCGACGACACCCGCTGCCCGGACCGGGGAATGCCACGCCGCTGTCGGTCAGCGTCACCCTCATGCGCCTGGTACCACGCACGCAAAGCAGCGGCTCGTTGTTCGCACCGGTGCAGGACACTCGCCGCGTCGATGCCCTGGTCGACCGCATCAACGCGAAGTTCGGCTACAACAAGGTCTACTTCGGCAGCATGCAGCTGGCGCTGGAACACGACGCCGCGCCGATGCGCATCCCGTTCAACCGCATCCCCGACGCCGGGAGCGAAAACGAAGCCACGCATGAAGGCGATGCCAGCCAGAACGCACTGTGGCTGCAGTCATTCAACCGTTACAAGGTGATCGCCGAGGGCGAGCATCGCAAACGTGAACGCGACAAGCACGGTCAATGATCCACGGCGTTGTTCGCCGCATGCACCGCCGCGACAAAACCACCAAACGGGATGTCCGTAATGCCGACCAGGCCGATATGGCTGTTCTCGCCATCGAGCAGGCGCCCGGTCACCGGCTGGTCGGTGTACTCGAACCAGTGCGCACCGACGATATCCGGGTCGCTTGCCGCCGCCGCGATGAATTTTGCGTACGCCTCGCCGCGCTGCCGCTCGTCCCACACCGACACCACGCCCTTGCCGAACGGGCCGCGGTCGTCGGAGCCGAAGTGGAATTCGCCGATCAGCACCGGCTTGTCGAGCTTATGCATCGCGGCCACATCGAAACCGTGCTGGGGCAGGTCGGCGTAGACGTTGAAGCTGACCACGTCGCAGTACTGCGCGCAGGCGGCGACAGCTTCAGGAGTGTTCACCGCGAAGCGACCACCGAGGAACAGGTGATGCGGGTCGTGCCGGTGGATCGCCTCGGCGACCACGCGGAAATAGGCATCGGCATACTCGCGCAGCCACGTGCTGTAATCCTCGGCGATCGCCGGGTGGGCTTCGTCCGGATTCGGCGGCACGAAACCTGGCGCCTGCAGCATGTCCCAGGATGTCAGCGGCAGATTCCACGCGGCGCCCAGCTTGCCGGGGTCAACGTATTTCTTCTTCAACATGGCGATGTAGGCCTGCTTGGCTGGGCTCTTTGCATCGCCACGCAAGGTACCGATCGCCAGCCCCAAGCGACCTTGTGGCCCCTGTCCGGCCCATGCCAACTCGTTGTCGGCGAAGTAGCCGAGAAGGTACGGATCGTCACTTACGTTCGCAGTCGCCTTCACCACAGCCTGCTCGGTGGCCTGCACGAAGCGCGGATCGAACGGATCTGGCATGCGACCCCAGTAGTCGTAACCGCTGGAGACATTCGCGTAGTTGCCCGCGATATTGATCGAGCGCGTATATGGCAAGCGGTGCGCACTACCCAGCGCATCGTCGCTCCAGTTGCCGATGGTATTGAAGCCCCACGCCTGCAGGCGGTCGAGCGTGCGCGTGCGCCACGCGGCCAGCCAGTTCTTGCCGTCGACGCGATAAAGATTCGCCGCGTAGAGGTCGAACCAGCGGCCGTGGTTGTAGCCGATGCCGGCACTTGCCCCCTGATCCGTCCGGCGGTTGTCGCTGCCACCGTAGAACGCCGTCCATTCGCCGTGATCCGGCGGAAGATCCTTGAACATGAATTCGCGATCCTGCACGTAAGTGCGGTCGCCATCGGCCACCACGGCATTCACGCCGAGCGAGAAGAACGCATGGCCGTCCGGTGTCACGAGTCGCCAACGATCACCTAGTTTCTGCGTGTGGAACCAGCCACTCGGCTTCAGGCCATGGACATCCAGATGCCCCCCGTAACGATCCAGATCCTTCAACACGATGCCAGTCTGGGCGATCCCAGCCTTTACCTGGGCGGCGCGTAGTGCATCGTCCGAATCGACCTTCTCCGGCCAGTGTCCGCGCGTGTACTGTCCGTAGCGATCGACGATCCCGGCATAGGCGTCGCGCAGCGTCGCATCGCCGGAAGCCGTCTCGACACGTCCCAGCAACAGGGTCTGCGCCGCCTGCGGTGCGGACATGCCGATACGCACGGCATGAACCTCGTGCAAATCCAGCGTACCTTCCACCGTGGTCGCCAGCAGGATGGCATGACCGGCTTCGTCGAACGGCATCGGCGGCCCGACCTGCATGCCGAATGCACGCGGTGATGTGGCATGCAACGGGATCACCAGGGTCTGCGCCGGCCCGGGCACCACGCCCACCACCGCGTGGAGATGCTGACCGGCGCCGGCACCGTCGATATCCACGTTCAGCGTCACCGCCCATGACATGGCGTTCTGCACACGCAGACGCAACTCACCCTGCGTCGACCAGTCCCAGGTGCCGCTGGTCGGTGCCAACACGATTTGCGGTTGTGTCGCCGGCTGGAATACATAACGCTGCTGCGCCACACCGTCGGCTGCGTGTTCGACGGCACCCACGCGCTGCACCTGATCGAGAGTTACCTTCGCGATGGCATCGGGACTGGCGAGATCCTCGACAGCAGGGCTGCTCGCCGCATGACAGGCACTCAGACAGCATAGGCACAGCCAGATAGATACTCGACGGTTCATGTGCGTCAGGCCTCGTGACGAGATGTCTGGCCATTATGCGGCGGCCGGATGAATTTCAACGTGCAGGGTCCGACGCCGGAATGACGGGATCTGTAGGAGCGGCTTCAGCCGCGATGCTCTTGTTCGAACCGTGCCGCTGAAAGCATCGCGGCTGAAGCCGCTCCTGCAGGATTACGAACGCCGGCGCGACCACCACTGCCAGCCGTAATACACCGGCACGCCCAGCGCGATGATCAGCAGACTCATGCCGGCATCGCCCGGCGCGTGAATGGCGCTGGCCACGATCACGCCGAACACGGTGATCACGAAGATCAGCGGCAGCAACGGATAGAACGGCACCCGGTACGGCGCCGGCTGGTCGATGAAGTGCTTGCGATACCAGAACAGCGTGCCGATGCCGAACATGTGACCCAGCCACTCGCCCACCGTGGTGTAGTTGAGAAGCTGATTGAAGCTGCCCGACACGGTCAGCACGATCGCCCATGCGCCGAGTACAGCCAGCGCGATCTGCGGTGCTCGCGTGCGTGGATCGACGCGTCCCGTCGCGCGAAAGAACACGCCGTCCGCGCCCATCGTCTGCAATACGCGTGCGCCGCCGGCGATCGCGATGCTGCAGTAGCCGAAGGTGGAGCAGGCAATGCCGACCTCGATCACGGTGGCGCCGTGCACACCGAACAGCTTCTGCATCAGATCCGCCGCCGGTGCCAGGCTGGTCGCGAGGCCGGCATGGCCGAGCCCGGCCAGGTACGCGAAGTTGACCAGCACATAGCAGAGCACCACGCCGGCCATGCCCATGCCCAGCGCGCGCGGCAGGGTGCGTTGCGGATTGCGCACTTCGCCGGCCAGATCGTTGAGGTAATGAAAACCACCGTACGCGAACAGCACCGGCAGCAAGGCGCCGGCAAAGGCCCACGACGACGCCGGCTGCGTGGTATCCGGCACCAGCACCAGTCCCAGCTGGCCATGCGCCAGCACCAGGCCGGCCACCACCAGCAGGGCGATCGCCAGCACCTTCAGCACGGTGAAGATGTTCTGCATCCATGCACCGGCGCGGATGCCGAACAGATTGATGCTGACGATGAACACGATCGCACCGACCGCGACCGGCATTTCGTAGAGTCGACTCAGGCCCAGCGCCCGGCAGAAATAGACGGCGAACTTGGTCACCACCGCGGCCACGCTGCCGGGATAGTTGATCAGCGCCATGGTCCAGCCGAACAGGAACGCCGGCAGCAGACCGAACGCCTCGCGCAGATATACATAGATGCCACCCGCCTGCGGCCGTCGCGCGCCGAGCTCGGCGTAACACAGCACGCCAGCCAGGGTCAGCAGGCCACCGATCGCCCACAGGATCAGCACCTGCATGCCGGACGAGGTGTTCTGCGCCACCGTGGCCGGCGTGATGAAGATGCCTGCACCGATCACGCCGCCGATGACGATCATCGCGGCGTCCCAGGTGTTCAGGCGACGGGCATAGGCATTGGCGGGTTCGGTCAGCATGGCCGCTACCTTGCCATTGTGGATGGTGTTTCAGCCAGTCCCGGATGACAGGCCTCCAATTTGCCCGAACCACGAATGAAAGAAATTCGCACTGGCGTGTATATATTCGGGAAGGCGGCCATCCGGTCACCGCGAGGGAAACGCATGAAGCACGCACTCCGACTCATCTTCGGCTCGGCCCTGTTGCTGGCGCTGGCGGCTTGCCGGGCACCCACCGACGACCACACCAAGCAGGCCAATGCTCCGATGGAGCTGAGAATCTATGCCGTGCCGCCGGAGCAGACCCCCAATCTGGCCGATGCATTAGGCAATGCATTGGGAAAAATGGCCAATGTCACAATGCCTGCGCCGGGCAAACTGCTGGTCTACGCTCCTCACGATGCGCAGGCATCAATCAGCACAGCGATCGCCAGCTTGGGCGAAGCATCGCCTGCGGACCAGAAGTCCGCACAAGTGAACTTGCAGTTCTGGATCGTCGATGGTGCGACCGGCCCCGGTAGCGATGACGCGGCCTTGCAGCCGCTGTCGACCACGCTCGACACGGTGCGCAAGGCGATGGGGCCGCTGCATTTCCGACTGGACCAGACACTTGCCGCGATGGCGTCGGCCGGCCAAGACGGCTCAATCAGAGCCTCAACAGATGCTGGCTATGCACGCAACATCGACTTCACGGTCCATGCCGTCAATGACAACAACATCAACCTGTGGGTGCGCTACGGCGACGACAGCGGGTACGGTCTCACCATGCTCAAGACCCAGATTGATGCCGAGTCCGGCCACTACGTGGTACTGGCGCAAGCCCCCGGGGCCTGCATCCCTGCGTTGCCAGGAAAGCCTGTCCAGCCCTGTCCTGAAAAGCCTGCCTTGCGCCTGTTCATCGTCCGCGCGGACCGCTTGCCGCCACACGCCTGAATCAGCGGCATGACACTGCGCCAGGAAGCGCTGTACGCCAGCTATCGTCGACTGGAACGGCCGCTCTACAACGTGCTCTATCGCCAGCTGTGGCAGGCCGAGGATTGTCAGGACATCGTCCATGACGCCTACGTGCGCGTGTGGGAGCGACGCAGCAAGGTCGACGAGGTCACGCTGGATGCACTGGTGTGGACCACCGCGCTCAACCTGGCGAAGAACCGCCTGCGCTGGCGCCTGCTGCGGCGACATGAGGAGCTGGACGAGGAGTCGCTACCGTTGACCGCCGATGGGCAGCCGCAGGATTTTCTCGCCACGCGCCGGCTGCACCAGGCATTGCGGCAACTGCCGCGCGCCGCGCAACAGATCCTGCTGCTGTCGGAATTCAGTGGTATGCGCGGCAACGAGATCGCGACGGTGCTGGGCATTCCTGCCGGCACGGTGGCCTCGCGCAAGCACCAGGCGCTGGAGAGATTGAAAACCTTGATGGGAGCGTCCCTCGATGCATGAATCCGACCGCCTGTTCATCGACCTGCAGCCGCCGCCGGGTGGACTGCGGCGCCTGCAGCGCACCGTCGCTACCCGATCGGATCGTACGCGTCGACACAGCCTGCGCGTTGCCGGCGCCAGTGCGTTCGCGATGTCCCTGCTGGCACTGGCATGGCTGCTGCCGGGAGCCATCGTCCGGCACCGCGAAACCACCCGGCTGATGTCGGCCCTGCACGCCGCCGTGACTCCACCAAACGATGGCATCCAGATCGTCGACGGTGCCGCGATCGAGCTGCCCAGCGGACAGGCCGGTGTGCGTCTGTTTCTGGTGCAATCGGCCACCCCGGCAGCACGCACATCGTCGAATTGAACGACACCGCTTGGCCACCGACGATCTAGTCCCTCGCAAATTGACAAGCATCATCCACCTCGGAACACTGTCGCCGGCAGCGCCATGTGCGCTGCCGGTTTGTACGCAGCGGTGATCCCGCCGCGTCATCGCTGCCGAGGGGTGCTGCAGCGGATCCCGGTCCGCCACGCTCGGCAGGCGACTCCTCGCAAGGGCGCCCTTTCCACTTACTGGAGATGTCGCCATGCCTGCTCACCCTGCGTCTCGCCGGCTCGCTTTCGCCACATCCACGGATTACCCGTCCATCCAGCCGGACGATGCCCATCTGGCGGCGTCGCTGGAGCGCCTCGGCCTCGAACCGATCGTCTGCGTGTGGAATGACCCGGACGTCGACTGGTCGGCGTTCGATGCGGTGCTGATCCGCACGATCTGGGATTACTTCAAGCACCATGCGGCGTTCCTGGCCTGGCTCGACCGGCTCGACCGACTGGGCATCCCCACCATCAACGACAGCGCCCTGCTGCGCTGGAACAGCGACAAGCGCTATCTGCTCGAACTCGCTGAACGTGACGTCGGCATCATCCCGACGCAGCTCGCCAGTGCGCATGAGTTGGGCGACGTGCTGTCGACGATGCCGGCGCAGCAGGTGGTGATCAAGCCGGCGATCAGCGGCGGCGCCTGGCATACGCTGCGCGGCACCGCAGGCGACGAGAACTTTGCGCAGGCGCTGACACGGCTGCCGCGTGACCACGATTATCTGGTGCAGCCGTTCGTACCGGAGATCGTCAGCGACGGCGAATGGTCGTTGCTGTATTTCGGCGGCGAGTTCAGCCATGCCGTGATCAAGCGTCCGGCCGCTGGTGACTATCGCGTGCAGGGCGAATACGGCGGCAGCGCCGATCCGATCGTGCCGAGTGCGGCGACGCTGGCCGCCGCCGAACGCGCACTGGCTGCCGTCGCCAAGATCGGACATGGCGATCAGGCCTACGTGCGCGTCGACGGGGTGATCTGCGGCGGTCGCTTCCTGATCATGGAGCTGGAGCTGATCGAGCCGTTCCTGCATCTCGCCGGCTATCCGGCGGCGGCCGAACGGCTGGCGCAACTGGTGGCGGCGCAGTTGAAGGAGGACTGAAGAATCCGCAGCGAGGCTTCGCTTGGCGCCTTCGACGCCGCGCCCGGCCCGAACGGCTACGTCGAGCAACCGCCATTTTGTAGGAGCGCACCCTGTGCGCGATGCTCTTGACATCATTTACCTCAGAGCATCGCGCACAGGGTGCGCTCCTACATGGGTTGCGCCGGACCGATAGAATCAACGCATGCCTGCCCCGCCCGCACGAAAGATCCTGCACATCGACATGGACGCGTTCTATGCGTCGGTGGAGCAGCGCGACGACCCGTCGCTGCGCGGCAAGCCGGTGGCGGTGGCATGGCGCGGTGCGCGTTCGGTGGTGTGCGCGGCGAGCTACGAGGCCCGCGTGTTCGGCGTGCGCTCGGCGATGCCGGCGATCCGCGCCGAACGGCTGTGTCCGCAGCTGGTTTTCGTACCGCCGGATTTCGTGCGTTACAAGGCGGTGTCGCGGCAGGTGCGCGAGATCTTCGCGCGACATACCGACTTGATCGAGCCGCTGTCGCTGGACGAGGCCTATCTCGACGTCACCGTGACGAAGAGCGGCCTGCCCTCGGCCACGGCTACCGCCGAGGCGATCCGTGCCGCGATCCGCGAGGAAACCATGCTGACCGCATCGGCCGGGGTGGCGCCGAACAAGTTCCTGGCCAAGATCGCCTCGGATTTCCGCAAGCCGGATGGCCTGTTCGTGATCCGCCCGCAGCAGGTCGAGGCCTTCCTCACTCCATTGCCGATCGGCCGGCTGCCCGGCGTCGGCAAGGTAATGGAGGCGAAGCTGGCCGTGCTCGGCATTACCACCGTGGGCGAACTGCGCGCGTTTGCGCTGGCCGAACTGGAGCAGCGCTTCGGACGCTGGGGCCGCCGCCTGCACGAGCTGGCGCGCGGTATCGACGAGCATCCGGTGCAGCCGGAGCGCCTCACCCTGCAGGTCTCCGCCGAAGACACCTTCGAGCACGACCTGCTGCTCGACGAACTCGAACCGCACATCCGCCGGCTCGCCGAGAAAGCCTGGGCCGGGCACCAGCGCGAGCAGGGTCGCGTGGCACGCACCGTGGTGCTGAAACTGAAGACCGCGGACTTCCGCACGCTGACGCGCAGCCTCACCCCGGTGCAACGACCGCTCTCGGCAAACGAACTGGCCGACATCGCATGCGCGCTGCGCGAACGCGTCGAGCGCCCTGCCGACAGCCGTTACCGGCTCGTCGGCGTCGGCCTGGCCGGCTTCGTCGAGCAGGACAGCTACCAGGCGCAGAGCGACCTGTTCGACAGCCCGGTGTCGGAAGTCAGGCCCTGATCCAGCGCAACAGCTCGCGCCACGACGGCTTCTTGCCGTACATCAGGATGCCGGTGCGATAGATCCGCGCGGCCAGCCAGATGCAGGCGAGTAGCGCAAGCACCATCAGGCCCAGCGACAGCGCCAACTGCAATGGAGGTACCGAGCTCAACGACCAGCGCACCGGCATCGTGAAGGGTGCGAACAGCGGGATGTACGACATCGTCACGCCCAGGCTGCCGGTCGGATCCTTGATCAGGCTGAACACGGAGAAGAAACCCACCAGGATCGACATGGTGACGAACACCGCGTACTGCTGGGTCTCCTGGATCGTGTTGCACATCGCGCCAATTGCAGCGTAAAGCGCGCCGTAAAGCAGGAAGCCCAGCGCGAAGTAGAGCAGGAACACCACCAGCAGGCCCGGCGCCATGCTCGGGATCGGAAAGCTGCGCACCGCATCCGCACTCATGCCGAAGATGCCAGCCAGGTGCACGCGCTGGCTGCTGACCAGGAATACCGAGCCGCCCCAGATCGCCATCTGCGCGAGACCGGCCATGCCCACGCCAAGCACCTTGCCAAGCAGCATCTGGAACGGCGTCAGCGACGAAGTCAGCACCTCCATGATGCGCGAGCTCTTCTCCTCGATCACCGAGGTCATCGTCTGCTGGCCGTAGAGCAGGATCGAGATGTACAGGATGAAGCCCATGAAATAGGCGATCAGGAACGAGTCCTGACCGCTCTGCCCGGTCAGCCTGCCGTCGGACACCTTGGTGGTATCCATCTCGGCCGGCGCCATCGCGCGCTTCACCAGCGCCGCATCCACGCCCGACTTGCCGAGCCGCACGCCGGCAAGTGCGGTGGACACGCTGCGCTGCAGTTTCGACATCGAATCCAGCGAACCGACGTTGCTGCCGTAGTAGTCCAGCTTGCCGCTGGTCAGGGTATCGTCGGTGAGCACCAGCACGCCGTCCCAGCCGTCTTTCTGCCCCTTGCCGGAGAAACCGGTACTGGCGATCAGACCGTCGCGTACCGCAGCCAGGTTCGCAGCCGTGGCGGGAAACACCTGCACGCTGTAGCGCGCCCTGGTCGAGGAGCCATCCCCCAGCTTCTCGGACTGCATTGCCTGACTGACCGACGGACCCAGCCCCACCGAGGACGCATCCACCACAGCGACCCGGCTGGTGCGGTCCGAGCCGCTCATCATCAGCCCCGGTAGCACGGCCATCATCACGATGAACACCGGCAGCAGGATCGTGGAAATCAGGAACGCCCGGGTTCGCACACGCTCGACGAACTCCCGGCGGATCACGGCGATGATCTTCTTCATGCGGCTGCTCCGGCGTGCGCGATGGCGGCATCGGCACCGACCTTGGCAATGAAAATGGCATGCAGCGACGGCTCGACCACTTCGAACCGGCGCAGGCCGACCCCTGCGTGCACCAGCGCCGCCAACAGTTGCTCGGGGTCGGCACCATCGACCATCTGCAGTTCCGCCGAGGCACCGTAATCGTCGACCCGGGCAATCAGCGAACGGTCGGCAAGAATCGCCTCGGCACGCGGCTTGTCGTGGCTGAAGCCAAGCGCCACATGCCGGCCGCCGAAACCCGCCTTGACCTGCGCCACGGTGCCGCTGACCACGGTCTCGCCGCGCGCGATGATTGCGATGCGGTCGCACATGCGCTCAGCCTGCTCCATCACGTGGGTCGAGAACAGCACGGTGCGTCCGCTGGCGGCTATCTCCACCACGATGTCCTTCATCACCTGGGCGTTGACCGGGTCGAGACCCGAGAACGGTTCGTCGAGGATCACCAGCTCCGGCTCGTGCAGCAAGGCACCGGCAAACTGCACCTTCTGCTGCATGCCCTTGGACAGGTCCTCGACCTTCTTCAGCGCCCACTCGCTGATGCCCAGCCGTTCCAGCCACGCCTGCGCGCGACGGCGCGCATCGGCACGCGAGATGCCCTTGGTCTCGCCCAGGAAGATCAGGTGATCGAGCACCTTCATCTTCTTGTACAGCCCGCGCTCTTCCGGCAGGTAGCCGATGCGCGCCGACAGCTTGCGGCTGCCATGCGCGGAACCGAACAGCGACACCCTGCCTTCGTCCGGCTCAAGGATGCCCATGATCAGGCGGATCGTGGTGGACTTGCCTGCGCCGTTCGGCCCGAGCAGCCCGAAGATGCCGCCAGCGGAAACCTCCAGCGAAAGACGGTTGACTGCGGTATGTCCTGAAAACCGCTTGGTGACGGATTCGACGCTGACGCTAGGCAATGGCATGGTCCCGTGTCCCTGGCATGTCGGGCACGTGGCCCCCCTTTCGCGAAAATAGCATGCAGGCGCGAAAGCACGTAGATGACTTGTGGCGGGGTGCGCAGACGCCATCGCCAGCCGTGCCACGCAGATCGTGTACGCTGTGTGCCCCGCATTGTCCGTGACTGGAACAGTGACATGCATTTCGAACTGCCCAGAGTCCGCATCCACTCGCTGAAGGACTTCATCAAGCATTACCTGATGATCGTGCTCAGCATCCTCACCGCACTCGGGCTGGAGGCATGGATCGAACATGCACACCACACGCATGCAGCGGAGGCGGCAAGCCTGCAGATGACGGCCGAGCTGCGCCACAATCTCGCCGAGACACGCGATTCGCTGCGACGGAACGACGCGACCCTGCAGGCTGTCGGGAAGCTCGACGCGATGGTCATCGCCGACCTGAAAAGCGGCCTGCCGGCAGCCACGATCAACCAGCACATCCGTGCACAAAAAGCGGGCTTCCTGCTCAATCTGAATTGGCCAAGCCTGCCTTCGTCAGCCTGGGATGTGGCCGTGGCGAATCAGTCGGTAAGCTGGATCGAATCGGCCAGCCTGAAGAAGTATTCCGCCGCCTACGCAGCCCAGCGTGAATTGAACGACTGGGTGCAGCACGACAGCATGCTGATGCTGGACATGCCCAAGGTGATCAATTTCAAGACCGACCTCGACCTGGACCACGACGTGGATCCCCAGGCGTTTCTCTACACACTGCAGCAGATGAAGACGACCAACGCGAGCCTGAAGAACAACCTGCAGGAACTGGAGAAACATCTCGTCGATGCCGTGCCGGACGAAACGGCAGCGGGCCAGTAACCGAACCGTGCCGTGCTGGGCCGACGCCCATGTTCGCTCAGTCCGTGGCGGGCAGCGTGTACTCGAAATCGTAGAAATGCTGGCCACCGGTGATCGTGATCGCCAGTGTGCCGGCCAGCCCCTGCAGCTCATCGCTGCCGGAATCGGGCACCACCGTGATGACCAACTGCGGCGTACCGCGCGTCATTGTGCCGCTGTGCTGCAGTGCGAACGCGCCGCTGCGCCCATGCAGCGTACCGCTGACCCGCTCCAGCGCGACATAGCCGGCTGAACCGTCGACCGCGGTGCGAGTGGCCAGCATCTGGCCCTTGCCGGTCGCCGCGAGGTCGCCATGATACTGCTTGT
This sequence comes from Rhodanobacter sp. C01, assembly GCF_002001045.1. Lineage (GTDB taxonomy): Bacteria > Pseudomonadota > Gammaproteobacteria > Xanthomonadales > Rhodanobacteraceae > Rhodanobacter. Next base: position 61,398 of record NZ_MUNR01000004.1, read on the forward strand.
CCAGCGCCATCCGACCGATGCTGGCATCGCCGACACTCTCTTCGGCCGGCTGCGGGATCATCTTCACTTCGAACGTGCCGCTGGCAAGCATGATGGCAACTTCCCGTGGTGTGCGAGGCGACCGGGCGGCTCCGACAGGCTCAACCGGTCATCGAAAGTACACTATATCCCTGTCTGGAAGGCCTTCCAGACGCACTCCTCATGGGCCTGACACTGTGCTGGTACCGGACGGAGACTTGCTGCTCATGGCAGCGCGAAAACTTGCCGCCAGGAAGTGCCTTGGGACACCGTTATCGGCCGGGGTTCTTTTGAGGAAGGCAGCCGCAGCAGCATCGTGTTTCAAGTAAGCGTCGAGGAAATTCATGGTATAGCGCGCGACCCAGGCGTAACTCGTGTTGGCATCATCCTGTCCGTAGTCGGCCACCTGATCTTCGGCAAAGCGCTGCGCACTCTTCCTGCGTCGAAACATGGAGCTGAATTCCCCGTGCGCCATGCCCACCATGTTGATGGTGAAGAGATCGCCGTGCATCCAGGCGTTCAGAACGTTTGGCCCCACCCTGTCCGCTGGAGGGCCGTCATAATATTTCTCGAAATCTTCAAGAAAATTCGGATATTCCGACGTGAAGAAAACAAGCGGAATGTCCATTCGCTCTGGATGAACATCACCGGCTTTCTTCACGAGCCCCGGGAAATAACGCATGCTGCCGTCCATCTCTGCCAAGGCGCGGATGCGGGAGTCCCGTGCCGCGGCAAACAGGCTCGATATGCCTCCCCAGCTCCAGCTCACCACGGCGACCCTGGTCGAATCCGCATCGGCAAGCGTTCTGGCAAACGCAATGAGGAAAGAGATGTCGCCAGCCTGCGCATTGATCCCGTCAAGGTCGTCCGTCATGTCACGCGTCGACACGCCCATCGACGGACTCGCAAGAACGACGTAACCGTGACTGGCCAAGTACTCGCACAGATCGGCGTTCTCCCAGGAGACAGAAGAATCGCTGGGTGCATAAATCAGAACCGGATAATGACCTTCTGATGCTTTCGCTTCCCGTACCGCCAACAGTTGGATAGCGAAGGATGTCTTCAACAATGAACGCCACCGGTTGTCTTTTTCAGCTGGAGCGTTGAACTGGATCTCGGTGTCGGCCAGCCGGACATAATCCCCAACAGTCATGGGTTTGGCTTGGCTTTTCAGCGCCGGATACCAGATCAGGGTTTGCAGCGGACGGGCGCCATCCCTGATCGATGGCTTTCCAGGGCTCTTGGGTGTCGAAGGGAAGCTTCGGGAGTGATCGTACTGATTCACCACCTTCAGCCCCACCGGATACGGTCCCGGCTTTTCCAGGAACCGGAATGAAGACGTCTGGGCCACCGCGGACGTGGAACTGAAGCATGCGAATAACGCAAGCAAGGCGACCAGGATTCTGGAATGCACGCAACTTTCCTTCCGGCGAAGCGCAGGGGATTTCTGCCGAGGATGGCGAGTCCGACGCGCCGTGCATCGGCACGTCGGACGCAACTCAGCTGAGCCGACGCGAGATCGCGAAGAATGCCAGGTTGCCCAGGCCGGTGGCACCGGCCAGCACGGCGACCAGGCCGGGAGTGACTTCCTGCCAGTTGAACCACTGGATCAGACCGAAGCCGACCGCGACCGACACCAGCACGATGCCCCAGCGCAGCGAGGAGTTGCGCCGACGCAGTGCCTCGTCGCGCAGGATCGAATTGACCAGTTCCTCGGAACCGCCGGCGTTGACCATGTGCCGGCGCACCATGGCGTCGACGCAGACCTTGATCGAGTAGGCAATGCAGATGAACAGGCTGATCGGGATGAAGTCGCCGAAATTCATGGGGTTCTCCTTGGGTTGATGGCTGAATGACTGGCTGTCGGGAGCATAGATACGGCCACCCTCGCGACGGTTGCAGCCATCCGCTTGCAACCATTGTGGCAATGCGCGTATCCCTTGCGGCATGGAAGACATCCGCAGCAGCCCGGACCGCGAACTGGTCGACGCCGTGCTGGCCAACCGGCCGGGCGCGTTCGAGCGCCTGGTCCGCGAGTATCAGGGCCTGTGCTGGCACATCATCCATCGCATGGTGCGCCACCCCGAGGACGCACGGGAGCTGTGCCAGGACACCTTTCTGCGCGTGCACCAGTGCCTGCACCAGTATCGCTACGAGAGCGCGCTGAAATCGTGGATCGGGCGCGTGGCATACACGATCGCGCTGCGCCACCTGCAGCACAAGCGCATCCCGCTGCTGGAAAACACCGGTGACGGCGACGACCATGCGCTGGTGGAAAACATCGGCGACGGCTTCGACCTCGAAGCCGCCTGTGCCGACGCGGAAACGACGCAGCACCTGCATGCCGCCATCGAGGCGCTACCGCCCTTGCAGCGGACCGTGCTGACCCTGTATTACCTTGAAGAAATCACGATACCCGAAATTGCCCGGATCACCGGGCTGGCCAGCGGCACCATCAAGAGCCACTTGTTCCGGTCACGACTGCGCCTGCGCGGCGAACTCGAAGCCCGGACCGGAGTTGCAGCATGAACCACGACATCGACGACACCATCCCGTCCTTCGACGACCCAGCCCACGAACGCGAATGGCTGTCACAGGAACGCGCCATGCGGCGCGAGCGTCTGCACCTCGACCCCGCAGGCGATGATGCCAAGGCCTTGCGCTACCGGATGCTGGCACGCGCATTGCGGCAACCGCCGCAGGAGTCCTTGCCGCCCGATTTCGCCCGGCACGTGGCCAGCTTGGCCGGTGCAGGCATGACGGCCAAACCGACATCCGGCACCCGCTTCGAACTTGCCCTGACGATCTCCCTCGTCATCGTCTTCGCGCTCGCCGGCTGCTGGGCGACGGTGATCTACGGTAGCGCGTGGTTGCCCTCGATCAGCGCGACACTACCCGCGCCCGATCCATCGGCCATCCGATGGCTGCTGGCCTTCGCCGGCTGCATCGGCATGTCATGGCTGCTGGGCTCGTGGCAGCAGCACAGGCATGGGCGCGACTGACACCGGAGATATGCACCGGCCGATCACTGCCGATCAAATATCCAGCACCGCATCCAGTCCACGATGCAGGCCGATGAGACCGGATACCTTGCGGATCGCCAGCAACGCGCCACCGACGTAAGGCTTCGCACTGCTGCCGGCGTTGTGGCGCAGGCTCAATGTCTGATCCGGCATGCCGAAGATCGTCTCGACCCCGATCACGAAACCCGGCAGGCGCAGCGCATGCACCTGGCTACCGGCCAGCGTGCCGCCGCGTGTTTCGCGCATGCCAATGGTCTGTTCCAGCGGCACCTCCAGTGTCGGCTGCCGCACCTTGCCCAACCGTCCGGCCAGCTCACGCACGGTGCCGCTGGGCGCATCCGGCTTGCCGGCTGAGGCATAGTCGATGATCTCCCATTGCGGAATCAGCTTCGCCGCCATCTCGGCAAACTTGATCAGCAGCACTGCAGTGAGCGCAAAGTTGCCGCAGGCCAGCACGCCACGCTGGCGCTCGCGCGCCAGCGCATCGATCTGCGCGTAATCCTCGTCGGTGAGCCCCGACGTGCCGACCACCACATGCACGCCGTGTTCCAGTGCGGCAAGGATGTTCGCCTTCGCGTTGTCGGGCTTGGTGTATTCGACGAAGACATCGCAGGGCTGCGCCAGCGCTTCGGCGGCGCTGGCAAAGATCGGCGCCGCCAGTCGCGGCTCACCCAGCACCTCGCCGAGTTTCTGCCCAGCGTGCTTGCGCGCCACCGCGGCGACCAGTACGAGATCCTCGGCGGCGGCGATGCCGCGCGTCAGTTCGGAACCGGCCCATCCAGTGGCGCCGGCAATACATACTTTCAATGACATGGTGACCTCTTGGTTCTTCATGGCGTTATCACGGCAGAGTAATCTGGCGGCGAAGAATTGTCCTGCCGGACAAACCAGCGGATCGAGCATGACCGTCAAGAACCAGCCCATGTCGATTGCGGTCCTGCTCGGCTCGGTACGTCATGCACGAATGGGCATACGCGCCGCGAAACTGGTCATGCAGGCGCTAGCGGCACGCGGCCATGAGGCTGTCCTGGTCGATCCGATGGAAGTGCAGCTGCCGCTGCTCGACCGCATGTACAAGGAATATGCACCGGGTACGGCGCCCGAAATGCTGGAGAACCTGGCCATGCTGTATCGCCGCGTCGACGGTTTCCTGATCGTCAGCGGCGAATACAACCACGGCATCCCGCCAGCGATGAAAAACCTGCTCGATCATTTCCTCGAAGAGTATTTCTGGCGACCGTCCGGCATCGTCTGCTATTCCGCCGGCCAGTTCGGTGGCGTGCGCGCGGCCGTCGCCTTGCGTGCCACGCTGGCCGAACTGGGCATGCCGAGCGTCCCCAGCGAGTGCACGATTCCGCGCATCGCTTCATCGCTCGACGAAGAAGGCCATGCACAGAACGAACATGTCACGCACACGCTCGATCGCTTCCTCGACGAATTCCTCTGGTATGCCCGCGCCTTGAAACGCGAGCGGCTGGACGGTACGCCGTATTGAACGCTCAGACACAACCCCTGGAAGCGAACGGCAGCTGGTGTCTGTACCTGATCGAATGCCGCAACGGCAGCTACTACGCCGGCATCAGCAACCGCCTCGATGCACGCTATGCCGCCCATGTGGCCGGCCGCGGCGCGCGCTATACCCGCGCCAACCCGCCGCTGCGGTTGCTGGGATTTCGCAGCTATCCGGATCGCGCCAGCGCTTCGCGTGCGGAATGGCAGATCAAGCAGCTGCCGCGGGAGCGGAAGCTGGCGTTTCTATTTGTCGATTCGTCGGAATAGTTGTCGATACCAGCATTGAGCGTTTGATCAAAACGTAGCCATGTATGGTCCGAATAAGTCTTTGCGTCATCCCAGCAAAAGCTGGAGGTGCTTTTCAACGGTGAATACCGATCATCCACTGTCGTTGCAAGGTGCTGCAGGCACTGGATTCCAGCTTGACCAGTTCGCTGTTGAAAAGCTCCTCGCTGGAATGACGAATTGTTCAGGCCACACCGAGCGAGCACTTTGCACCCGTCACCTCAATACCCGATCACTTCGCCATCCTTGCGCATCTCGGTGGCGCCCCAGTACACGTGCTGCTTGGCGTCGAACATGATCGCCTCGTAGCCGCCGAAATTGCCGGTACCCGGCACGACCTTGTAGCCTCGCTTGACCAGTTCGGCCTTCACCCCAGGGTCGAAGCCCGACTCCATCTCCACCGTGCCGATGCCCTGCGAGGCTTCGCCGGTGGGTTCGGCGTTGCCGTAGTGGCGCCAACGCGCGGCATCGCCGGCGTCCTGCACGTTCATGCCGTAATCGATCATGTTGGTCAGCACTTGGATGTGACCCTGCGGCTGCATGTCGCCGCCCATCAGGCCGAACGACATGTACGGCGCGCCATCCTTCATCACGAAGCCCGGGATAATGGTGTGGAACGGCCGCTTGCCGGCAGCGTAGACATTCGCCGCGCCAGGCTTGAGCGAATACAGCTCGCCGCGATCCTGGAACATGAAGCCGAGCCCGTCGGCGACCAGGCCCGAACCCATGCCGCGGTAGTTGGACTGGATGATCGAGACCATCATGCCGTCCTTGTCGGCGGTGGTGAAGTACGTGGTATCGCCGTTGAACAGCTTCGGATCGCCGGGACCGATGTCCGCGTTGGCGTGGTCGAGATGAATCAGCTTCCGCCGCTGGTCGGCGTAGCCCTCGGACAGCAGGCCCTTCATCGGCACATCGACGAAACGCGGATCGGCGTAGTACTTGGCCAGATCCTCATAGGCGAGGCGCTTGGCTTCCAGCATCGCGGTCAGCGCGTCGGCGCTGCCCACGCCCATTTTCTTCAGGTCGAAGCCCTTGAGCAGCTGCAGCATTTCCAGCGCGGCGAAGCCCTGTCCGTTCGGCGGCAGTTCGTAGACGTCGTAACCGTGGTAGTTCACCGACTGCGGCGTCACCCACTCGCCGTGATAACCGGCAAAGTCCTCGTAGCGCAGGTCGCCGCCGATGCGCTTGAAGTAGGCATCCATGGTGTGCGCGATCGCGCCCTTGTAGAACGCATCGCGGCCGCCCTGCGCGATCAGCGTCAGCGTGCGGGCCAGATCGGGATTGCGGAACACCTCGCCTTCGGCCGGCGCGTGACCGTCGATCAAATAGGTGTGGCGCGCATTGGCACTTTCCTCGATCAGCCCGTGCATCCGCTCGAACGCGGCCATGTTGCCCTTCCAGTACTGGGCAACCAGCTGGGTGACCGGGAAACCGTTCTGGGCATAGCCGATCGCCGGCGCCAGATCGTCGGCCAATGAGAGCTTGCCGAACTTGTCGTGCAGCGCGCCCCAGGTATCGACCGTGCCAGGCACGGTGATCGGCAGCGAGCCGACGGCGGGAATGTGATCCTTCACCGGCAGGCCGGCCTTGAGATACGCGGCCTTGACCTCGGCCTGCATCTTCGCCAGATCGCGGCCCTTTGCCGACGGGCCGGAGCCGTTGTAGCCGTAGAGTTTGTGCGTCTTCGGATCCCACACGATCACGAAGCAGTCGCCGCCAATGCCGTTCAACACCGGCTCCATCAGGCCGAGCGCCGCGTTCGCCGCGATCGCGGCATCCACCGCACTGCCGCCCTTCTTGAGGATGTCGATCGCGATCTGCGAGGCCAGCGGCTGCTCGGTCGCTGCCATGCCATGCTGGGCCAGCACCGGCGAACGGGAGGCCCAGGGATGGCCGGAGTAGCGATCACCCCGGCCGACATCGGCACTGACATTCGTCGCGGCCGTCAGCCCCACCAACAAGGCGACGGCAGCGCCGATCCGGATCTGCGAGTGACTCATCACGACTCCTTCGGGGCGACCCGAGTTTTTGTTTTATCGCGGCGGCGCGACTTACTTCTTCTTCGGCAGGTACAGGTCGGTGATCGTGCCTTCGTACACCTCGGCCGCCATGCCGATCGACTCGCTCAGCGTGGGATGCGGGTGGATGGTCAGGCCGATATCAGCGGCCTCGCTGCCCATCTCGATCGCCAACGCGACTTCGGAGATCAGCTCGCCGGCATGCACGCCGACGATGCCGCCGCCGACGATGCGATGGGTCGCTTCGTCGAAGATCAGCTTGGTGAAGCCCTCGGTGCGGTCGATGCCGATCGCGCGGCCGCTGGCCGCCCACGGGAACTTGCCCACGCCGATCTTCAGGCCCTTTTCCTTCGCCTCGCGTTCGGTCAGGCCGACCCAGGCGATTTCCGGATCGGTATAGGCCACCGACGGAATCACCCGTGCATCGAAGTAGCTCTTCTGCCCGGCGACGACCTCCGCGGCGACCTTCGCCTCGTGCGTGGCCTTGTGCGCCAGCATCGGCTGGCCGACCAAGTCGCCGATCGCGAAGATGTGCGGCACATTGGTGCGCATCTGGCTATCGACGTTGATGAAACCGCGATCGGTCACCGCAACACCGGCCTTGTCGGCGCCGATCTTGCCACCGTTCGGCGAGCGGCCCACCGACACCAGCACGCGATCGAACAAGGTGGTTTCGGGGATGCTATCGCCTTCGTAGCTGACTTCGATGCCCTTCTTGGTCGCCTTCGCCTCGACCACCTTGGTCTTCAGATGCACGCCCTTGAGCTTGCCGCCGATGCGCTTGGCCAGCGGCTTGATCAGGTCGGCATCGGCACCTGGGATGAGCTGATCCATGAACTCGACCACGGTCACTTCGCTGCCGAGCGCGGAATACACCGTCGCCATTTCCAGGCCGATGATGCCGCCGCCGACAACGAGTAGCTTGTTCGGTACGTCCTTCAGCTCCAGCGCGCCGGTGGAGTCGACGATGCGATCGTCGTCCCACGGGAACGAGGGCAGCTTCACCGACTGCGAACCGGCGGCGATGATTGCGTTCTCGAAGCGGACCAGCTTCACGCCGTCCTTGGTCTGGACTTCCATTTCGTTCGGCGAGACGAAGCTGCCGTTGCCTTCGAGCGTACGCACCTTGCGCTGCTTCGCCATCGAAGTCAGGCCGCCGGTGAGCTGACCGACCACCTTGCTCTTGAAGCCACGCAGCTTATCGATGTCGATCTTCGGCGTACCAAAGCTGACGCCGTGCGAGGCCATCGCCGCGGCCTCATCAATCACCGCGGCCGCGTGCAGCAGCGCCTTGGACGGAATGCAGCCCACGTTGAGGCAGACGCCGCCAAGCGTGGCATAACGCTCCACCAGCACGGTGTCGACGTCGAGATCCGCGGCGCGGAATGCGGCGGTATAGCCACCGGGACCGGAGCCGAGTACGACCAGCTTGCATTCGATGTCGGCCTTGCGGCCGGAGGCGCTCGCCGCCGATGGCGCCGGCGCAGCCTTGGCCGGAGCGGGGGCAGGTGCAGCCGCCTTGAGGGCTTCGGTCGGCGCGGCCTCAGCCTTGGGCGCAGCGACATCGCCGGCAACCTCGAGTACAGCAATCACCGCGCCTTCAGACAGCTCGTCGCCCACCTTCACTTTCAGTTCCTTGATCACGCCGGCGGCGCTGGAAGGAATCTCCATCGTGGCCTTGTCCGACTCCAGCGTGATCAGGCTCTGATCCTTGGTCACACTGTCGCCGGCCTTCACCAGCACTTCGATCACCGGCACATCGTGATTGCCGCCGATGTCGGGAACCTTCACTTCAATCGTGTTCGCCATCATCCGTCTCCTGTCAGAGCAGCAGGCGACGGATGTCGCCGAGCTGGGTGGCCAGGAAGGACGCGAAGCGCGCGGCGAGCGCGCCGTCGATCACGCGATGGTCGTAGGACAGCGATAGCGGCAGGATCAACCGCGGCGCGAACTCCTTGCCGTTCCACACCGGCTTGGTCGCAGCCTTGGAGACGCCGAGGATCGCCACCTCCGGCGCGTTGACGATCGGCGTGAAGCCGGTGCCGCCGATGCCGCCGAGCGAGCTGATCGAGAAGCAGCCGCCGGACATCTCGGCCGGCCCGAGCTTCTTGTCGCGCGCCTTCTTCGAGATCTCGCCCAGCTCGCGGGCCAGGTCGAGCAGGCCCTTCTTGTCGCAATCGCGAATCACCGGCACCACCAGGCCGTCAGGCGTATCCACCGCGATGCCGATGTGGAAGTACTTCTTCAGGATCAGCTTCTCGCCGCTCTCGTCGAGCGAGGCGTTGAACTGCGGGAACTGCTTCAGAGCCGCCACCACCGCCTTGATCTGGAACACCAGCGGGGTGACCTTCAGGTCCTTGTTCTCTTCGCCCAGCTTCTTGCGGAACGCTTCCAGCTCGGTGATATCGGCGTCATCGTGCTGGGTGACGTGCGGGATCATCGCCCAGTTGCGCGCGAGGTTGGCGCCGGAAATCTTCTGGATGCGCGAGAGCGGCTTCTCCTCGATCTCGCCGAACTTGGCGAAATCGATCTTCGGCCACGGCAGCAGGCTGAGGCCGCCGAGCGATGCCGCGGCGCCACCGGTGGGGCGTGCGCCGGAAGCAAGCGCGTGCTTCACATAGGCGCTGACGTCCTCGCGCTGGATGCGGCCGCCGCGACCGGAACCCTTCACCTGGGCGATGTCGACGCCCAACTCACGCGCGAAGGCACGGATCGCCGGGCTGGCGTACGGCGCATCGCCCGGCATCACCAGGCGTGCATCCAGCGGCGGTCGCGCCGCAGGCGACACGTCACCCTCCGGCACGTTACCGGGCAACACGCTGCGACCACCGATCGGCGCGGGCTTTTCTTCGACCTGCGGCGCTGCCACCTTGGCTGGCGCAGGTGCAGGCGCTGGCACCGGAGCAGCGGCTTTCGGCGCCTCGGCGGCAGGTGAGGCGACCGCGCCGTCCACCTCGATGATCGCAATGAGCGCGCCCTCGGACACCTCGTCGCCCACCTTCAGTTTCAACTCCTTGATCGTGCCTGCGAACGGTGCGGGCACTTCCATCGTGGCCTTGTCCGACTCCAGCGTGATCAAGCTCTGTTCCTTCTCCACGCGGTCACCGACTTTCACCAGTACTTCGATGACGGGCACGTCGGCATGGCCGATATCGGGAACAAGGGCTTCTTTGAGATCGGCCATGGGGACTCCTGCGATGGAAGGCGTGCCGCTCGGGGATGGCGGACGCATAGAGACCTCAATCATAGCGAAGCTGTGCCCGATTCGTATTGCACGAAAGCATGGCAAGCCCGTGCCGGCGCCAACCATGCGCATGCGTATGCATGACCTTGAGCGCACGCAGCCACGCCATCCATGCCCTAATCTGGAGCTCAGCCAACACCGCGCCGGGCGGTACAAGGAAGCAAACCATGCTGACGATTCGCGACCTGTCGAAAACCTACGCCAACGGAGTTCGGGCACTGCGCGGCGTGTCGCTGGATATCCCCAACGGCATGTTCGGGCTACTCGGCCCCAACGGTGCAGGCAAATCGTCACTGATGCGCACGATCGCCACCTTGCAGGATCCGGACGAAGGCACGATCAAGCTCGACGAGATGAATCTGATGGCCGACAAGCAGGCCACCCGCCGCCTGCTCGGCTATCTGCCGCAGGAATTTGGCGTGTATCCGAAGGTCTCGGCCGAGGCGATGCTGGAACACTTCGCCGTGCTCAAGGGCGTCACCGTGAAGAGCGAGCGGCGCGAGCTGGTCGAATCGCTGCTGCGCCAGGTCAACCTGTGGGACGTGCGCAAGCGCAAGCTCGGCACCTATTCCGGCGGCATGCGCCAGCGCTTCGGCATCGCCCAGGCGCTGATCGGTGACCCGCGCTTGGTGATCGTCGACGAACCCACTGCCGGCCTCGACCCGGAGGAACGCAACCGCTTCCTCAACCTGCTGGCCGAGATCGGCGAGCGGGTGGTGGTGATCCTGTCCACGCATATCGTGGAAGACGTCACCGACCTGTGCTCGCGCATGGCGATCATCGGCCAGGGCCAGGTGCTGCTGAGCGGCGAACCGGTCGAGGCGATCCGCTCGCTCGATGGCCGCGTGTGGCGACGCACGATCGACAAGGCGGAGCTGGACGGCTACCGCGCCCGCATGAACATCCTGTCCACCCGCCTTACCGGCGGTCGAACTCAGCTGCATGTGCTGGCTGATGCCCGGCCCGAGGAAGGTTTCGAGGCCGTCGCGCCCGATCTGGAAGACGTCTACTTCGGCCGCCTGCGTGTGCAGGCCACCGCCAAGGCCGCCTGACGCCAGCCGCTGTTTCGGCAGTCTTCCACTACAGGGACGGGAATATGTTCTTCGAGATACTCCGATTTGAATTGCGCCAGCAGCTGAAGGCGCCGCTGTTCTGGATCATCGCGGCGGTGTTCGGCACGCTTGCCTTCACCCTGGTGACTACCGACGCGGTGACCCTCGGTGGCGCCAGCGGCAATGTGCTGCGCAATGCGCCACTGGTGATCGTGAGGCTGCTCAGCGCACTCACCGTACTCAGCATGTTCCTGGTCACGGTGTTCGTCGCCGGCGCCGCGCTGCGTGATTTCGACCAGCGTACCGCCGAGCTGTTCTTCACCACGCCGATGAGTCGCCGCGCCTATCTCGGTGGACGCTTCGCCGCCGGCTATCTCGCTTCGCTGGCGATCATGCTGGCCTGCGTGCTGGGCATTGCCCTCGGCGGCATGATGCCGTGGATCGACGCCGCACGACTGGGCCCCGCCAGCTGGCATGGCTACGCGTGGGCATTCGGCGTGATGGTGGTGCCGGACATGCTGTTCATCGCCGCGCTGCTGTTCCTGCTGGCCAGCACCACGCGCTCGCTGCTGGCGACCTATATCGGGGTGATCGTCTACTTCGTGCTGCAAAGCATCGTTGGCCAGCTGACCAAGGACGTCAACAACCTCTTCGTTGCCGCCATGCTCGATCCGTTCGGTGGCCGCACGGTGGGACTGGTCACCCGCTACTGGTCGGCTTACCAGTCCAATCATGAACTGCCCGCACTGACTGGCGTGCTGTTGTTCAATCGATTGCTGTGGATCGGCGTCAGCCTGGCCATGTTCGGCGCCACGTTCGCCCTGTTCCGGCCGAACCGCGAGGGTCTGCAACTGCCACGACGCAAGAAGCGCGCGGAACCGCCGATGCTGCGTCCTCAGGCCAGCCATGCCGCGTTGACGCTGCCCAAGGTGCACCTCGCCGACGATCTGCGCGCACACCTGTTCCAGCTGCGCACGCAATTCGGGTTCGACACGCTCGGCGTACTGCGCGGCGTACCGTTCCTGATCATGCTGGTGCTGGGTCTGGCCAACCTGTTCGGCGTGCTGATGCTGTCCGGGCAGATCTATGGCACCGCCACGTGGCCGGTCACTCACCAGGTGCTGGAAGGCGTGCATGGCAGCTTCCAGTGGCTGCTGTTCATCATCATCACCTTCTACGCCGGCGAACTGGTATGGCGCGAGCGCAGCCAGCGCTCGGCCGAAGTCACCGATGCATTTCCGTTGCCGGACTGGATCCCCCTGATCGCCAAGCTCGGTGCCCTGCTGGCAGTGATCGTGGTGTTCGAGTTGATCGGCTCGTTGGTCGGCATCGGCTGGCAGCTGGCGCACGGCTATACCCATCTGGAGCTTGGCCTGTACCTGGAAACGCTGGCGCTGGATACGGTCCAGTTCGCGTTGCTGGCGGCGCTGGCGCTGTTCCTGCAGGTACTGTCGAACAACAAGTTCCTCGGCTATCTGCTGACCATCGTCTGGTTCGTCTGCCAGATCGGCTTCGGCCTGCTGCACTGGGAGCAGAATCTGTACAACTACGGCAATGTGCCTTCCACGCCGTATTCGGACATGAACGGCTTCGGGCATTTCCTCAAGGCCGCGTTGTGGTTCGACTTCTACTGGGCCAGTTGCGCGGTGGTGCTGCTGGTGCTGGCCGCGCTGTTCTGGGTGCGCGGCACCGGCCAGACATGGCGCGAGCGGATCCGCGAAGCGCGGACGCGGCTGCATGCGCCGACCAGGATCGCCATGGCACTCGGCCTGCTTGCCTTCGTCGGCAGCGGCGCGTGGATCTACTACAACACCAACGTGCTCAACCATTACCAGAGCAGCAGCGACAAGCTGCAGCAGCGCGCCGACTACGAGAAGAAATACGCCAAGTACAAGGATCTTCCGCAACCGCGCATCACCGCAGTGAAGGCGGATGTGGACATCTATCCATACCAGCGCAAGCTGGAGATTCGCGGGCATTACACGCTGGTCAACAAGCACGACACGCCCATCAGCGAACTGCATGTGAACTACACCGACGGCTTCACGCTGAAGTCGCTGGATTTCGCACCGCATGACACGCTGAGCGAGGACAAGGACCTCGGTTACACCATCTACAAGTTGAAGACGCCGCTGGCACCGGGGGCGTCGATGAACTTCGACTTCGATCTGGAATACGCCCCGCAGGGTTTCACCAACAGTCCGGAAGGAACCTTTCTCGCCTACAACGGCACCTTCTTCAACAACAGCGTGATGCCGCAGTTCGGCTACCAGACCGAAGCGCAGATCACCGATCGCAACGACCGTCGCAAGTACGGCCTGAAAGGCGAGGTGCCGAGGATGCCGAAGCTCGGCGACGAGAAGGCGCGTGCGGATACCTACATCAGCAACGACGCGGACTGGATCAGCTTCGACACCACCGTCTCCACTGCGGCCGACCAGATTGCGGTAGCGCCCGGTTACCTGCAGAAGGAATGGACGGCCAATGGTCGGCACTATTTCCACTACACCATGGACAAACCCATGCTGCCGTTCTTCTCGTACCTGTCGGCACGCTACGCCGTGAAGCAGGTGCCGTGGAAGGGCGTGGATATTTCGGTGTACTACAACCCGGCACACGCATGGAACGTGGACCGGATGATCCAGGGCGCAAAGGATGCACTGGACTACTACGACGCGAACTACACGCCATACCAGTTCCGCCAGCTGCGCATCCTGGAATTCCCGAACTACGCCGCCTTCGCGCAGTCGTTTGCCAACACGATTCCGTTCTCCGAGTCGATCGGCTTCATCGCCGACCTGCGCGACACGTCGAAGATCGACTACGTCTACTACGTCACTGCCCACGAAGTGGCACACCAATGGTGGGCGCACCGGGTGATCGGCGCGAACATGCAGGGCTCGACCATGCTCAGCGAATCGCTGGCGCAGTACTCCGCGCTGATGGTGATGAAGCAGAAGTACGGCGCCGACCAGATGCACAAGTTCCTGAAATACGAACTGGATAATTACCTGACAGGTCGCGCCACCGAGAAGCTGGCCGAGGAGCCCCTGGCGAAGGTGGAGAACCAGCAGTACATCCATTACCGCAAGGGCTCGCTGGTGTTCTACGCGCTGCAGGATTACATCGGCGAAAGCACGCTTGACGCGATGCTCAAGCAGTTCCTCATCAACAAGGGTTTCCAGCAACCGCCCTACACCACCTCGCAGGAGTTCATGGACGCCCTGACCAAGGCCGCCGGCCCGAAGTGGCAACCCCTGCTGGATGACTTCTTCTGGAAGATCACCCTGTTCGACAACCGCATGACCGAGGCCACCGCGAAGAAGCTGCCGGACGGCAAGTACGAAGTGACCATGAAGGTGCACGCCGGCAAGGTCTACGTCGACGGCACCGGCAAGGAAACCGATGCCACGCCGGACATCCCGATCGATATCGGCGTGTTCGCTGCCCCAGCCGACGGCAAGGATGGCAAACCGCTGTACCTGAAGAAGCAGATGGTGGCGAACGGCGACAGCACGATCACCGTGACCGTCGACAGCAAGCCGTTCGACGCCGGCATCGATCCGTACAACGAACTGATCGACCGCGTCTCCAGCGACAACCGGCGACCGGTGACGCTGCAGTAGCGGCCGCTCAGTCCGGTTTCGCGACGGACGGGACCACGCCCTGGACCAAGCGGATGTCCAGCGGCGTGGTGGGAATGCCGATCTCCTGTGCGTCGATCCGTTGCTTGATCGCGCACAGCAGGTCGGCCTGGACCGCGGAGTTGTCAGCGACGCGGGTCCAGCCACGCAGTACCAGGTTCACCTTCTCGCCGGCCAGGCTGTCGATCGATACGCCTGGCGACGGATTTTTCAATATCCGGGCATCGACTTCGAACAGCTGCGCGATGGCGCCCATCACCTTGTCGATGTCGTCGCGATGGCTGACACCGAACTTCAATTCGAAGCGTCGCGTACCACGGCGATTGAAATTGAGAATGGCGTCGCCACCAATTTTCGCGTTCGGCACGATCGCCTCGCGGTTGTCCGGCAGGATCAGAAGTGTGTGCATCAGGTTGATGGTTTCCACCGTGCCCTCGATGCCACCGGCAGTCACGTAGTCACCGACACGGAATGGCTGGAACACGACGAGCAGCACACCCCAGGCCAGGTTGCTCAGCGAACCTTGCAGCGCCAGACCGACCGCCAGTCCGGCCGTGCCCAGTGCGGCGACCAGGGGCGCTGAAGGGATGCCGGCCTGGGTCAACGCCATCACGATCAGCACCGCAACCAGCACACCGTAGATCAGATTGCGCAGGAAGCCGCTCAGCGTGGTGTCCACCTGCGCACGCTGCAGCGCTCGCTGTGTGAAATTGGCCAGCCGTGCGGCCAGCCAGATGCCCAGCAAGAGAATCAGCAACGCTTCCAGCAGGTGCAGTCCGTTCGTGATGACGGCTTCGGCAAGATCGTGCCCGAACAGGCGTTCCAGAAAATCATGCATGGCTGGCGCCTCGCGAAAAAATCCGCGCCAGCCTAGCAAATCTGCCATGAAGAATTCGCCGATGGCGACAACTCCATGACTCAGTGCGTGGGCGAACCGCCAAGCATCCGGCGTACTGTGCGCAACGAACATACCTCCCAGATCGCCACCAGCATCAACACCGCGGTCGTCGCCATGCCCAGCCGCGCTATCGACCAGTACGTGAACGTCAACGCCAGTGCGGCCAACAAGCCGAGCCCGACCAGATGTGACAGCGGCAGGTTGGTATTGTTCGCCGTCTTCTTGAACCACGCATTGCCGAACAGATACAGCGCCGGACCACCCAGCAGCACGGCGCCGCTGGTCGTGTCGACGCGCTGCGAGGCAGCGTGCAGGGTCAATTCGTCCGCCACTGCGCAGACGATGATGCCGGCGACGATCAGCAGATGCAGGTAGGTATAGGCGACCCGCGCCGTGCGTCCCGGATCAGTCGATTGCCGGATCGCCCGGCTGCCACGCTCGGCACCCAGATCGAAATAGATCCACCACATCGCGACACTGCCGGCGAAGGCACTGATGAACGCCAGCAGCGCCTGCGGCTGTGACAAGGTGTCGGCAAAGCTCGACCCGGTCACCAGCACCGACTCGCCAAGCGCGATGATCACGAACTGGCTGCATCGTTCGGCCAGGTGGCCGCCATCGATGTCCCAGTCACTGGTGCTTGATCGACCCATGCCGGGCACGTAGAACGCCAGCGCCGGCCCGAGGTATTCCAGCAGCAGCGCGGCGATCCACAGCGCCCAGCGCCACTGGCCATCCTGCCACCCGCCAGCCAGCCAGAGTGCACCGGACAGGACGAGCCAGACCGTGATGCGCTGGAAGTTTCGCTTGTTCGCCGGTGCGGCATCGCCCAGCGCCCACAGCATGAACAACGTGCGCCCCACCTGCATGAAGACGTAGGCACCGGCAAACAGCAGGCCGCGTGCACCAAACGCCTCGGGCAGCGCGATCGACAGCAGCAGCCCGGCCAGCATCAGCACCAGAAGCAGCAATCGCACCAGCGGGCGTTCGGGATCCAGCCAGTTGGTGACCCAACTGGTGAACACCCAGACCCACCACACGGCAAGGAACAGCAACAGCACCTGCAGCGCACCCGTCGCATTCAGGCCATGCAGCAAGGTGTGCGACAACTGGGTCACCGCATAGACGAAGACCAGATCGAAGAACAACTCGACATTGGTGACCTGGCTGTGCCCGCCGGCATGGCGCACGCGCAGCAAGCTTGGCCCTGACGGGCGAGGTTGGTTGGCTGATGGGGGAATGCTCACGATGCGGCCTCCGGCATGTCCCCGCATTTATC
Source organism: Rhodanobacter sp. C01 (assembly GCF_002001045.1). Classification (GTDB taxonomy): domain Bacteria; phylum Pseudomonadota; class Gammaproteobacteria; order Xanthomonadales; family Rhodanobacteraceae; genus Rhodanobacter. Next base: position 78,374 of record NZ_MUNR01000004.1, read on the forward strand.
GCATGACGGGCCCGCAGGCCGCCATGCGGGCGTGGCTCAGCGCCGCTCGTCCTCGATATTGCTGACCTTGCCGTCGACGAGGGTCACGATGGTCACATGGTCGCCGCGCCGGTACTGCCACTTCTCGCCACCGGCATCCTTGCCTGGCGTGGCTGCCGCGCGGCTGCGGCCATGGCTGCCACGACCACTTTTGCGTGAACCGCTGCTGCGTGAACCACGGCCGCGGGATTTGTATGACGGCTTGCCCAGCAACTCGGTGACCCGCACCGCGCTGTCGCCGACGACGAGTACCTGGCTGCCCACGCGCATGCTGGTGGACGCCTGGACGGCGGTACTGAACACGAACAAGGCAACGATGAGACGAATGCGCATGACCTGCTCCCTGTCTGGATGAAATCCGGTCGCTCCCTCCACCACACCGCGATTCGGCACACAACGTGGGTTACCGGAAAAGCGCACGCCATGAATACCTCACGGTGTCGCCGAGCATAAACGCGGCATCGCCCCCGTCATCCACACTGCTCCAGCGCCATCTCCGCACGTGGCATCCCGATCTGTTTCGCGGCATATTCCGGCAACGCCCTGTTTTCGGCCCCTCGCAGCCATCGGCCGGCGCACGCGGACGCCGGTGATGGCGATTGCCGCTCGTCATCGGGATTCCATGTCTGACAAGGTGACACGCATCGGGCCGACGCCATCTGCAGCCAACCGCCATCACCACGATGTCAGTAGCGTGCGCTGCCTGCCAGGCTGTGCATGTCCAGATGAATGCCGCGCAGGCGTGGCAGCTGCCGGCGCAGCATCAGTGCCGATTCGGCCGGCATGCGCTCGATGGCCTGCTCGAACGCGTGCAGCAGCGCGCTCTCATGGTGGGACAGGGCGCGAATCCAGGCACCGTCGCGCCGCGCCACCGTGCGCACCAGCCAGCCCGTCACATGGCGATGCACGACACCACGCCAGCTGCCATGCTCACGCGGCTCGACATCGCCGTTACGCAGCTGCTCCTGCAGGTCAGCGATCAGCAGCCCCAGCGTATGCACGTTCTCGCCCAGCACCATGCGCAACCCCGGTTCGCAACCCGCGGCGGCATGCCGATACAGCAGCTGCAAGTCGATGCTGCGCCGGATCAGGGCATTGCACATGGCGGATAGGGGGCGCGGCAGCATGGCGTCCTCCTGGCTGGATGATGGCTGGATCACGGGGCCATCATCGTCCCCGGCGACTTAGCCGGAGATTAACCCGCGTCGATCAGGCGCACGGTGGTCAGCTGGCAGCAGATTGCGCTCTGCCCGGGCAATCCAGCTCACTGGCCAATCTGCAGCAGGTTCAACGGCCGACCGTCGCTGCCGCGCACGCCCTGCTGCAGCTCCGCCAATCGCTGGATCGACGGGCACAGGGCCTCGACCTGCGGGCGCAGCGCCTGCATCCGCTGCTGCAGGCGCGGTTGCAATTCGGTGGCCAGCGTCGTGGCACGGTCGCGCAGGCTTGCCGCCGTCTGCATGTCACCGTTCAACGCCGCATTGATCGCCTGCTGGCCGAGATCGGCCGCCAGCAGCGGCACCAGGTCAGACGCGATCTGGTTCATGTACTGGTCCACCGCATCACCCTGCCAGTCATGGGTGCTGCGGCTGGCCGCGATGCGCTGCTTGAGATCGCTGGCATGAGCGGCCAGCCGGCGCTCGAATTCCGCACGGGTCCCATCGCTCAGGCCGATGCCGGCAACCTCGGCGTGCAGGGCCTGCACCGCCATGTCCACTCCGTGCTCGCCCACCATGCGCACCCGCGGCGCCAATGCGCGCAATTCACGTTCGAACAGCGCCAGGCGATCCTGATCCTCCGCATTCAATGGCACGGCGACACCATCGGTACGCAAGGCACCCTGCTGCAGGTCAACGTGGAACGGTGCCGGCGATGGGCGATCGAACAGCAGGCTGTCAGGTTTCAGCGTGACGTCGTAGCTGCTGGTGGCGTGGCAGGTGGCGGCCATGTCCTGCGCATGCAACGGCAACGCGATCAGCAATGACAGGAGGCACAACGAACGAGACAGAGGCATCGGAAAGGTTCCATGAAGCGGGGCAATGCAGCGATACCTGCCGACAGACCAACCCATGCTGAATACGCGATACCCTGGAATGAAAACACCCCGACAAGCGGGGCGTTTTCATGGATGTCGTGGACTCAGCCGCCGCTCAGTGGGGTGAGCAAGTCGAGTGATGTGTCGGCCAAGAGCGCCCCGCCTTCAGGTACGGCATCTGCGCTCCCCAGCGAATCACGCCCGGACGCCCAGTCCGGCCTTTGCACGGGACCAGGCACATAGGCCTGCCATTGGCCGTAGGCCGCCTCCCGGACGGCAACATGTGTATCGAAAGCGACCGGAATCCTGACCACCCAGAAAGAACGGTTCACATCCTCGCCCACGGTGGGTAGGTTGAATCTGTCCCGTTTCATTGCATACAGGGCGGCATCGGCCAGAACCCTTCGGCACCAAACCATTTCGCTAGTGTTGCTCGGAACGACCCGGAGATTCACCTGCTCCGCCACTGCATCAGTGACATTGCCGTCACGGCCTACTTTCAGCAGCACGTACACCGTACCCGACACCTGTCTATCCGCCGCGTCACGTGGATAGACGGGTTGCGCCCTGGTCTTGTAGCTGATTGTTTCTGCCGATACCTCCGACTGATTCTTTACGCCGTCGCCGAACCAGACGGCCACGACACTGACGCTGTAATTGCCATCCCCCTGCGGCTTGGCCACCACGCGCAGACTCATCGGCGCCTTGGCGGCTGCCGGCTTGCCATCCACCATGACCGGCCGGAACCGCCACGCCGGTACGGCCTGGGCAAGCAGCCCGGTGACGACCTTGGGCAATGCCTTAGGATGGTCGAGCGTGTAATGCGTCACGCTGCCATCTGTCGCCACCTCGACCGTGCCCGAAACCAGCATGCTGGCCTGCACGCTCTTGCGCACGGCACTCGGCTCGTCGGCCATCACCACGCCCGATAGCAGCACGCAGAACAACCCCAACAATATGCGTTTCATCCATGCACCCCCACAGTGTGTGATACCAAGTCTAAAACCGGAGCCCAACGCTTGCAGCATGCACCGCGAAACCCATAGTGACCAGAAAGTCAGCGGCGGCCAAACTGCGCGCGTACCATCGGCCGGCCCAGCTGCCACGCCAGCCATAGCAGCAAGGGTATCGCGAGTGCCTTCAACGCCAATCCGACCTGCCAGATCCGCTGAGCACGGTTGATCATCCAGATCGCCATCTCGGCCACTTGTGGCTGCGTCAGTGCATGCTGGCGGGCGGTTTCGAAATCGTCCCAGTGCTGCAGCATCAGCACGCCGGTGGCCAGGGCCCACAAGGCGAGCAGCACGGCGATCACGCGCATGGTCGGCCGCGCCCACGCCTGCCGCAGGATGCAGCCGGCACAGACCACGACGACGATCAGTGCGGCCAGCAGATAGGCGTACTCGCCATGCTGCAGATACTGCACGCAACCGAGCGCGGCAATCAGCAGCAGGACCCACGGGGCGATGGCCCAAGCCGCGAAGCGCCGCGCCGGCGAGGATTCGACACGCACCGTCAGCGGCATCAGGACTTCGCCTTCAGCGTGGCCAGATCGCTCATCACCTGGGCGGAATTCTTTTCCGGGTCGACATCCACATAGACCTTGGCGATCCTTCCCTGCGGGTCGATCAGGAAGGTGGTGCGCTTGGCGTAATGCATGCCCATGTGTTCGGTGAGTACACCGTAGCTGGTGGCTACCGAGCGATCGGCATCGGCCAGCAGCGGGAACGGCACGTGGTATTTCGCGGCGAATTCGGCATGCGATTTCACGTCATCGAGGCTCACCCCGACCACCTCGGCACCGGCCTTGCGCAGCCTGGCGATGTCATCACGGAACGTGCATACCTCGGTGGTGCAACCCGGGGTGAAGTCCTTCGGATAGAAATACAGCACCAGCCAGTGGCCATGGAAATCGGCCGGCGTGTGCCAGTGGCCGTTCTGATCCTGCAGATGGAACGTGGGAGCGGAGTCGCCCACCTGTGGCCCGGCGGCAAAGGCCGAGCTCGCCAGGGTACACAGCAAGGTCAATACGAGCAGACAAGAAAGACGGCGCATGACGAAACTCCAGCAGGGAGAACCAGGGAAGAAATACAAGCTCGGAGTTTACGCGCACAAAAAACGAAAGGCGCCATGCGGCGCCCTTCGTCATCACATCACGTCTGCCGGGAAGCGCTACGGCATCAGCGCGGTTCGATGGTGAACTTGCCTACCGAAACACCCAGGTTGACACCCTCGCCGGTGCCGGCCAGTGCCAGTGAGGTGGTGCCCTTGGTCAGCACCTGCGCGGTCGAGCTCTTGACCACGCCAGCCTCGGCTCCGGCCTGCGCATAGTCGCCATAGACTTCGCGGATACCGTGCACATTGCTGATCTCGCCCTTGCCGTCATTGATCCGGTACTTGCCGGCGGTGATACCGCCACCGACCACGCTGATCTTGACGTTGGCACGCTGACCGTTGTCGCAACGGATGGTGCCGTTGCCTTCGGCATGCTTGTAGATCAGCGACCAGCCCGCCAGGTTGAACCTGAGATGGCATTTCACCGTAGCCTCGTCGGCATGTGCACTGGAAACCGGCAATGCCGTGGCCGCCGTCGCACAGGCCAGCACCAGGGCAGCCATTCCGAAAGTACGTTTGATCATGAGTCATCTCCTTGAATGAAATTCCCGACGCAGACCCGAACGCGCCTTTTCGGCGAATCGGCCCCACTGCGTGGTGGACACAGCGTGTGCATCATGACGTGATAACGGTGTGCAGAGCCATGAGCAGCCGTTCAGGTTTCCGGCCTTGATACTTCGGTAACAGGCGTCCGCGCAGACTGGCGACGGTTCCGCGAAGCCCGTGACGAGCTTGTGGGATGGCGGAAACACTGCCTAGACTCGGCATGACTCTCCGATGCCGGAACGCAGCGAAGGAAAACCATGGTCAAGTATTCACTGGTGGGTTACGACGGCTCCGATGCCTCCCGGCGTGCCTTTCAATTCGCCATCGATCTGGCTCGCTGCAGCGGGAGCCGGGTGCGTGTGGTCTCGGTGTTGCAGGTCACCGAAGGCGGTGCCGATGCCTCCACCCTGATGATGGCCGACTCCGGCACCCAGCGCGTCAAGGAGCTGCTGGATGAACTGACCACGATCGTGCCCGACGCCTCCAGCCTGGTGGATGTCGAGATGACGTATGGCAGTCCGGGTGATGTGCTGCTGGGCCAGATCGATCTGCATGGCGTCGATCACATCGTGATCGGGCATACCGAGCGCGGCGCGCTCGCGCGCTGGCTGCTCGGCTCGGTATCCGGCAATGTGCTGGCGCGCGCCCATGTGCCGGTGACGGTGGTGCGCTGAGCAATCACCGTTGATGACAACACGGCAAGTCGGCGCGCGTTAATCCGCAATCGGTGCAGTAACCGTATCCTGTGGCACCGCGTCACGCGATGGCAGCCTTCGAGGCCGCTGTCCCGCCGCGATGCAAAACAGGATGCCCGCTTGAGCCATTCCAACGCTCTGCCATGGACTCTGGAGAGTCTTGATTTCAACCGTATCGATGTCGCGCGTGTGCGCCACAACGAGGACCTGTTCTTCCTGCTGTGCAGCTCGTCGTTCGTCGAGAGCGGCTCGGATCTGTATACGCAGAACCTGATCGACCATTTCGCCGATGACCAGGAACTGCAGACCTGGCTGCGCCATTACTGGGAGCATGAGGAGCTGCAGCATGGCCGCGCGCTGACCGCTTATGTACGCTGCGTGTGGCCGGAGTTCGACTGGGATCGCGGCTTCAATGCGTTCTGGAACGAGTACGGCGCGGTGTGCACGGCCGAACAGCTCGAACCCTGCCGTGGACTGGAACTGGCCGCGCGCTGCGTGGTGGAGACCGGTACCGCCAGCCTGTACCGCGCACTGCACGAGATCACCGACGAGCCAGTACTGAAACAACTGACCAACCACATCAAGAGCGACGAAGTGCGCCACTACAAGCACTTCTACCAGCACTACCGGTTGTATCGGGAGCGCGAGGGTTTCGGTCGATACAAGGTGTTCCGCGCGATCCTGCGCCGGGTCAAGGAGATCAAGGGCGAGGACAGCGACATCGCGCTGCGTCATGTATTCAACCAGTGCTATCCACAGCACCTGGGCAACGAGACGGAATTTCGCCGTATCAGCGACCGTGCGCAGGGCCTGCTGCGTCGGCATATCCCGGCAGGAATGACGGTGAAGATGCTGTTGAAACCACTGAACCTGCCGAGTTCGCTGCAGAACATGCTGGAAAAGCCCCTGGCGCGCATGAGCGGGAAACTGTTTCTGCACTGAAGCGGCTGCCGACGCATTCCGCACTGGACGTGCAACCGATCCCTGACGATCGCTCCTTCAGTTGCCACCCACAGGCGACGCTGGTGTGCCGTCCTTGTTGTCACGGGCCATGACCTCAACATGGCGTCGTGCTTCCTTCTCGAGCCTGAAACGCGCCATATCCACCGGACGGATCTGCCTGATGGCGCAGGGAAGATAGCCGCGTGTCGTCAGTATCTTGTCGAAGCCCACCGACACTTCGCCGGCAAAGGAGGTAAATCCGATGCTGTTGGTGACGGTCAATCCGCTGCACGGCCAGGTATCCAGCAGGAACGCGCGCGTGGGCCGCGTATAGACCACCAGCTGGGTATCGTCGAGTGGCTCCCATGAGTAGACCGACTCGCCCGCGACCATGCGAAAGCTGTGTACCGGCGCACCGGCAGCGGCCCCGTAGGCGGCCTGCCGCTGCTGCATATCCTGGGCAGACGGCATGCTGGCGCAGGCGGCGAGCAACCCGGCCAGCACGCAGCCGGTCAACAGCAGGCACGCGCTGGACATTACTGCGCGATTCGCCCGGGTGCCCATGTCACTGGTTACCGGCTGGCTCGCGCGGCTGTTCGTCGATCTGGCGCTGGGCCTTCTGCGCGTTCCTCAGACGGGCCACGTCGATCGGGCGGATCTGGGTGATCGTGCAAGGGAAGTAGTTGCGCCCGGTCAGCACGTGATCGAAACGCACTGATACATCGTGGAAGCTGGATGTCAGCCCGACCACGTTCGCAAACGTCAGGTTCGGGCAGTTGTCCACATCGAGCAGCCACGCCTGGTTGGGGCGGACATAGACCGCCAGCTGCTGGTTGCTCAGCGCCTCCCACGAATACAGCGGGCTGAAGAAGTGGAAACTGCGCACGGGTGCACCGGCCGCCGCCGCATACTCCGCCTGACGCTGTGCCTGACGCTGCGCATACGGCACGCTGCTGCAGGCAGCGAGCAATGCGGCGCCGAGCAATCCCGACAAAAGATGAATGGCTTTCATGGCAATAGTCCGGTTGTGAACCAGGTTGTGTGGTTCCGACTGATAACGCACGACTCGACCACCGGCTTACGCCGGGTTACTTCTTTTTTCCCTTGCCGACGCTGGCCCACTTGGTCGGATCGAAGCCGCCGACTTCGTAAACCAGGGTCTGCTTTTTTTCGCCTTCGGCGAAAGTCACATCCATGCCGATCTTCCTTGCCTTCTGCAGCATGGCGATGAAACCCTTGTCATCGACCATCATCAGTGCCGGCTCGCCGGTCGGCGGCGCGAATGCCTTGATGTGGACCGGCTTGCCATCCACCGTGACGGCGAGCGTGCAATTGCCGCGGCAGACGAAACCGGGCTTGCTGCCATACAGGAACGCGCTCTGGCCCCAGCTGGTATGCCGGCGCAGCACCAGCTGCACGCGGTCGGCGCCACCGGAGGGCAGGCTGTTGACGATGGTGGCGGTGGACTGGGTGCCACCGGCCATCGGCGAGACCTGATAAAGCCACAATGCGGCCAGCCGGTTCTTCTCGCTGGCCACGGTGTAGCGCTGCTCGATTTCCGGCAGGGTTTGTTGCACCTCTTTTGCTGCGGCGCTGTCCGGGTAGCGGCTGACGATGTCCTTGCCCATGGTCACTGCCATCTCGTCGTTGTGGATGCGCAGCAGCTGGCGGTAGGTATCGAGGTTGCGTGCCACATCCGCCGATTCGGCCGATGCCTGCGGTGATGCCGTCCCGGACGCCGGTGCCGCACCCTGTTGCGAACAGCCGGGCAGCATCCAGGCGGCGCACAAGGCGATGGCGGCCGTGTGTGAAAGAGAGGGTTTCATCGGCGGTCTACCTGTGGGAACAGGCGGCTAGCTTGGAACGAGCTGCCGCCGTCATGCAACCACCACCGTCCTGTTCTGGCTGACTCCGGCTGGCTGGCTCAGTCCGGCTGGCTGAAGCGGTCGCGCAGCGCGGCACGGTAGCGCCGGCTGCAGGCGATCTTCGCACCGTCGCGCATCAGCAGGCGCGCGTCGCCGGTTTCCAGCGACTCGATCTCGGCGAGATAGTCGAGGTTGATGAAGTAGCCACGATGCACCCGCGCGAAACGTGCAGGATCGAGCCGCTCCTCGAGGGCCGCCATGGTGGTACGCAGCGGATAGTCGCGCCCGCGCACGTGCAGGTTCACGTAATTGCCCGAGGCCTGCAGCCACTCGATCTCGCTGGCATTGACCAGGAACTCCCGGCCCAACTTGCGCACCAGGAAGCGTTCGGGGCGCTCGACCGGCTCCACCGGCGGACCTTCTTCGGGCGCGACCAGCAATCGTGCCTCACCCTGCAGGCGCAGCAGCCACAGCCGGTACAGCGCCAGCATGGCAATGATCGAGAAATAGGTGCGCACATCCTTGAGGTATTCGTAGCCGAAGTTGGACCACCATGGGCCAAAATCGTAGTGCAGGCCTGCGCTGGCATAGGTCAGCTTGCGCAGCACGACCATGCCGCCCACATGGATCAGGCTGAACGGAATGCTGGCCAGCAGATGCAGCGGCAGGCTGCGTCGCCAGGTATCGAAACGGAATGGCCAGCGCTGCTCGACGGCGATCACCCCCGGCAGCAGGGCCAGAAACATCAGCGCGCTACTCCATTCCCACGACCACGGCTGCCATGTCGGCTGTCCGGCATGATCGATCGCCGATGTCACGCTGTTGAACGTCGCGTTCAACACATACATCACCAGCCAGAAACCGACCTCGAACGGTCGTCGCCAGCGCTGGAAGTCCCGGTAATCGAAAGTCGCGTGATTCGTCATGCGGCGATTCTACGGGCAACGCTGCCGATTGCTCCGGGCTTCGTCCCCAGCTGCCCACCGTTCGTCACTATCGCCCGTCCATCAGTCACTTGGCGCTGGAAGGAGGCACAGCAGCGCACCAGCATGGCGGCACTCCCCACCGGAATTTCCGCATGACACGCCGCCACGATATCGATGCCTTGCGCGTACTCGCCTTCGGCCTGCTGATCCTCTATCACACCGGCATGCTGTACGTGGCGCCGGTGGCTGACTGGCAAGGCCTGCCCCTGCACAGCCACTACCTTGCCACGTGGCTGCAGTACCCGATGCTGTTCCTCAACCGCTGGCGGATGGAACTGCTGTTCATGATCTCGGGGCTGGCGGTACATTTCATGCGCGGCAAGACCGGGCTGGGCTGGATAGCGTGGAGACGCACACTGCGCCTGCTGCTTCCGCTGATCTTCGGCATGCTGGTGGTGATCCCGATCCAATCGTACGTGGCGGGGCTGACCGACAACGCGATCGCGCCGGGCTTCGGGGCATTTCTGCTGCACTACTGGACCCACAGCTACAAGGACTACGGACTGACCTGGGCCCACCTGTGGTACCTGCCCTATCTGTGGGTCTACACGATGCTGTTGCTGGCGCTGTTGCCTGCGCTGGAATCACGTCTCGGCCAGCGCCTGCGCGCGGGTTGTCTGCAGCTGCGCGGCGCGAGCCTGCTGGTGCATCCGGTGCTGCCGTTGTTCGCATATGGCGTGCTGCTGTCCTGGCGCTATCCGGAAACGCATGCGCTGGTCGGCGACTGCTACGCGCTGGCGCTCTACGCCACGATGTTTTTCTACGGTTACCTGCTGGGCACCGACAACGGCCTGTGGGCGGAGCTGTCGCGCCTGCGCCACGTCACGCTGGCGGTGATGCTGGCCTGCTTCGTGGGGTACCTTGGCCTCGACCGGTTCGCAGGTCAGTTCATCCATGACCACGCCGCCTTGGTTGTGGCCAAGTTGCTCGCGGTCTGGCTGCGCTACAGCTACACCTGGATCGCGATCACCGCCGTACTCGGTTGGGGTCATGTACTGCTCAACCGCCCGTTTCGCTGGCTGCCGCATGCGCGCGAGGCGGTATACCCGTGGTACGTGCTGCATCAGAGCCTGCTGCTGTTCTTCGCGTGGCAGCTGATGCCGCTGGGGCTGGGTCCGGTCACCGAGCCGGCGCTGATCCTGCTTGGCACGATCGGTGGCTGCGCCTTGCTGCATGAGTTCGCGATTCGTCGCATGAACTGGCTGCGACCGCTGTTCGGACTTGAGATGTTGCACGCACAGCCTCGACTGCTCGCTGCGCCACCACGGCTTGCCGACGACCTCAGCTGAACTCAGAGCTATCGCCCACCATGCTCAGATCCAGGTGCTCGACCCGCAGCACCTGATCCAGCCAGACGTGCCGGCTCCACTCCGGTACGTCCGGGCGTTGCAGTTGCACCGTGGCGTTGATGCCCTCGTGTTCCTCGGCATCACGGAACATCTGCATGTTCGGCTGCGTGCTAACCACACCATCGCAGCTGCTGCCGTCCTTCATGACCAGCACGACATGGCCACGGACCGGCAGCCGGTCAACCAGTGACTCCAGCTGCTGGATGCTTGCTTGATCGGTATAAACGCGTTTCGCGTGCTTGCTCATGGGACACGCCCCGAACCACCCAAGGGTTCAGACGGTAGTTGGCAAAATGGCAACACCGTGTCAATTCACCCGTCTGTCAGCTGAACGGCGAGGCAGGCAATGGCGCTTTGCCGGTGGCATGGGTGGGCCGATAATGGGAAACCTGCAAGGATTCCCGATGTCATCATCCAACACGCCGCCAGCGGATTCGCTGCTGCAGCATCGCGCCTTTGTCGCGTTCTGGTTCGCCCGGATCGCCTCCAGTTTCGGTTTCCAGATGCTGTCGGTGGCGGTCGGCTGGCAGATCTACGCGACCACGGGCCGTGCGTTCGACCTGGGCCTGATCGGGCTGGTGCAGTTCGTGCCCTCGGTCTTGCTGGCGTTGCCAGCCGGCCATGTGGCGGACCAGTTTGATCGCCGACGCATCGTGCTGATCGGGCAGGTCATCGAATGGGTAGCGATCGTGATGCTCACCGGGTTGACCCTGACCGGGCATATCCACGAGATCGGCATCCTCGCACTGGTGCTCGTGATCGGCGTGGCCAAGGCCTTCGAGTTTCCCGCGCTGCAGTCGATGCTCCCCGCGCTGGTGCCGGCGTCGATCCTGCCACGGGCGATGGCGGTGAATGCCTCGGCCGGCCAGGCAGCGATGATCATGGGCCCGGCGCTGGGCGGCCTGCTCTACGTGGCCGGGCCTGGCGTAGTCTATGGGGTGGCTGCCGTGCTGTATCTGGTCGCCGCGACGCTGATGAGCCAGTTGCGTTACGAGCAGGCGCCACCCAGGCGCGAGCCAGCCACGCTGAAGACATTGTTCGCCGGCGTGCATTTCATCCGCGAACGCAAGGACGTGCTGGGCGTGATCTCGCTGGACCTGTTCGCCGTGCTGCTTGGCGGCGCCACCGCGCTGCTGCCGATCTTCGCCAAGGACATTCTGCACACCGGCCCGTGGGGACTCGGCCTGCTGCGCGCGGCGCCGGCGGTAGGCGCGTTGCTGATGTCGGTATGGCTGGCGCGGCACAACATGCAGCGACGGGTCGGCGCGATCATGTTCGCCTCGGTTGCCGGCTTCGGCGTGGCCACCCTGGTATTCGCGATATCGACCACGCTGTGGCTGTCGCTGCTCGCCCTGTTCGCGCTGGGCGCGTTCGACATGGTCAGCATGGTGATCCGCGGCGCACTGGTGCAGCTGGATACACCGGACGACATGCGTGGCCGGGTCAGCGCGGTGAATGCGATCTTCATCAACACGTCCAACCAGCTCGGCGAGTTCGAGTCGGGCATGCTGGCGGCGTGGCTGGGCGCGGTGAACGCCACGGTGCTTGGCGGCATCGGCACGTTGCTGGTGGTCGGACTGTGGATGGCCATGTTCCCCACTCTGCGCCGGCGCCAGCGACTACATGTCGAATCCCCTGCGCCACAGGCGGCAACAGATACGCTTTGATCCTGGTTCCCCGTCGGACACTGACCTGGGTGCCTGTGCCGAACCCGGATCTCATGGAGCCGCAACGTGATCACCACCTCGCCGACCGAATTCCTCGAAGCCTTCGCCACGCTGGCACCATTGCCGAATGCCGCAGCCACCGCGCGTGCGGCGTACCTGGTCGCACCCGCCGAGTTCACGCTGGCGGAGGAGTCGGCGCGCGACAACCGCTACATGGACATGAACCTCGCGGTCGATCCATTGAAGGCGCTGGCCCAGCACAGCGCGTTGGCGCAGGCCTTGCGCGCCGATCTTCCGGTAATCACGTTTCCCGGCAATCCGGCCACGCCGGACGCGGTGTTTCCGAACAATGTCTTCGCCACCGCACCAGGCCGATTGATCATAGGCCGCATGCGTCATGCAGTGCGCCAGCGAGAGGCCGAGCGTCACGATATCCGCGAGTTCTTCGGCGACGTTCTGGGTTACGACGAGATCGACCTGTCCGGCTGCGATGACCTGGTCGCCGAACTGACCGGCTCGCTGATCATCGACCACGCGCGCGGGATCGGCTATTGCGGCCTCAGCGAACGCTGCGACATGGCTGGCGCACAGGCGATGCACAAGGCGTTCGACCTGCGCCTGACGTTCTGCTTCGAACTGGCCGAATCCGAATACCACACCAATGTGGTACTGGCCCTGCTGGCCAGCCGCGCCGCAATCATCGCCACCGACGGTTTCCGCGATCAGGCGGTGCCGCAGGCCATCGCCAGGGCTTACGGCGATCGCGCGATCTGGCTGACCCCGACGCAGAAGCTGGCGTTCGCCGCCAATGCGATCACCTTGTCCGACCGGCGCATATGGATGAGCGCCCGTGCCGCCGGTGCGCTCACCGACGATCAGCGCGAGACACTGACTGATTGCGGTTTTGCTCTCGGCGCGGTGGACCTGAGCGAGATCGAGAAGGCCGGTGGCAGTCTGCGTTGCTGTGTGGGTGAGGTTTACTGATACCGTCACGGCATCGCCATCGGCACCAACGCGGCCTGCGTGCGATGGCTCGCGATCTTGTCTCGCAAGAACCATCGCACAGGGTGCGCTCCCGCATACCCACATCGTCGGAGCACAGCATGATTGTTGTCCACCATCTGAACAACTCGCGCTCGCAGCGCATCCTGTGGCTGCTGGAAGAACTCGGTGTGCCGTACGAGATCAAGCGTTACCAGCGCGACCCGAAAACCATGCTGGCGCCACCGGAACTGCGCGCCGTGCATCCGCTGGGCAAGTCGCCGGTGATCACCGATGGCGAGCTCACCCTGGCCGAATCCGGCGCGATCATCGAATACCTCGCCGATGGCTACGGTGCCGGTACGCTGATTCCCGCGCACGGCACACCGGAGCGGCTGCGCTGCAACTACTGGCTGCATTACGCCGAGGGTTCGGCGATGCCACCGCTGCTGCTCAAACTGGTGTTTCGTCGCGTTGAAACCACGCCAGTGCCGTTTTTCGTCAAACCCGTCGCCAAGGGCATTGCGCACAAGGTGCAGGACAGCTTCATCAATCCGCAACTGAAGCTGCACCTAGATTATCTGGAAGGCGAACTGGGCAAGAGCGAATGGTTTGCCGGCAACACGTTCAGCGCGGCCGACATCCAGCTGAGCTTTCCACTGGAAGCCTTCGCGGCCCGCGGCGGACTGGATGCCAGTTACCCGCGACTGACCGCCTTCCTGCAGCATATCCATGCGCGACCGGCGTACCAGCGCGCGCTGCAGCACGGTGGCGAGTACAGCCTCGGCGGATGATCCGCACCACCCGCTGAATGAACGAACCACTGCATGCGCCCACGCTGTCCACGCGCTGCTCACGGCACTGCTGGCAATCTGCGATTCCAGATACCGAAGGAGCAAGCAGATGCGCAACCGCGATATCGAGCGCCAGATCCGTGATGCCGGCGAACATGCCGGTGAACGTGTACGCCAGTACGCTGATGGTGCCGCGGGCACTGCACAAAGCCTGTTCGATCGTGGCCGCAGCCTCGGCGAGCGCTTCGGCAGGCGTGGCAACCGCTACGGCCAGCGACTGACCAACGCCGCCGAGGATTTCGCCGACGAGGCGAACTATCACTACCGCCGCCTGCGCCGCCAGGTGAATCGTCATCCGGCTGCCACCGTGGCGATCGTCGCGGGAACGATCGGTGCGTTCCTGTTGCTGCGTCGCGCATTCCGCAGCAGCGACGAGGAATAGCCGGCCTCGGCCTGATCCGCTCTGGACGAATGGACCCGGCCATTGACCGGAATCCGCCACGGCGGGCTCCTTGTTTGGACTTCCGTATTTCCTGCAACTCCGGCCTCCCCTGATCCTGCCGTCACGTACGACACCGGTCAGGTGAACCACTGCTAAGCTGGGTGCTTGCACTCATCCTTGGCAGCCTCATGCCCTCGAAAGACATCGCATTCCATCATCCGGTTGCGTTCTGGCTGGGCTGCGCCGCAGTGGTCGCCGGCGTGCTCGCGCATCTGCCGATGCTGGCGATGGCCGCACCGATGCATTACCACCTCGCCGGCATGCCGATGGACAACATGATGCGGATCGGCATGGTGCTGGTGCCGCTCGGGGTGCTGCTGGCAGGCTACGGACTGATGCCGCGGATGGCGCTGATGCGGCGAACCCTGCACGCCGACCGCAGCCCGCTGCCTTTCCATGTCGCCGACAGTGTGCCACTCAATCATGAGCACTGGAAACTGGTGGCAGTGCTGACCATTGCGCTGGCAGTGGACGTGATGAAGCCGGCCACGATCGGTTTCGTGATGCCAGGCATGTCGGCCGAATACGGCATCACCGCCTCGACCGCCGGATGGCTGGCGCTGTCGGCGCTGACCGGCACCGCGGTCGGCTCGATCGTGTGGGGTCGGCTGGGTGACCTGTTCGGCCGTCGCTCGACGATTCTGCTGTCGGCACTGATGTTCATGGGCACCTCGATCTGCGGCGCGATGCCGGCGTTCGGCTGGAACCTGCTGATGTGTTTCATGATGGGTGCCGCCGCCGGCGGCATGCTGCCGATCACCTTCACCCTGATGGCCGAGATGATTCCCACGGCGCACCGTGGCTGGCTGCTGGTGGCGCTTGGCGGCATCGGCACGTCGGCCGGTTACCTGCTGGCCTCGGGCGCGGCGACGCTGTTCGAGCCGAGCTACAGCTGGCGCGCGCTCTGGCTGCTCAACTTGCCTACTGGCGCGCTGATCGTCCTGCTCAACCGTTACATTCCCGAATCGCCACGCTTCCTTGCACTGGAAGGTCTCGAGGACCAGGCGCTTGCAGTGCTGCGGAAATTCTCTGGCGGCATTGCACCGGTCATTTCGGATGCACGGCACGCGCTGGAAGACACGCGGCTTGAGCCGCAGGGAGCAGCGAGGATAAGCCTGCCTGACCTGCTGCGCGGCCGCCATGCATCCATCACCTGGGGCTTGATGCTCTGCGCGATTGCCTGGGGACTGGTGAACTTCGGCTTCCTGCTGTGGCTTCCCGGCAACCTCGGCAAACTGGGCATCGATGCCCATGGCAGCAGCGCGCTGCTGGCACGTTCCGCGATACTCGCACTGCCCGGCGTCGGCGTGGTGGTGGGGCTTTACCAGCGCTGGAGCAGCATACGCACGCTGGTGCTTTTCATCGGATTGACTGCGCTGGCCCTGCTGTTCTTTTTCGCGATCGATCTGGCCGACATGCACTCCGCCTCCATCACCACAGTGGGTACCGTGGCGCTGCTGCTGAGCGTCAGCGGCGTGATCGCCACCCTGATCCCATATGCAGCGGAAATCTATCCCGTGCATCTGCGCAGCACGGGCGCCGGCCTGATCGCCGGAAGCTCGAAGTTCGGTGGCATCCTGGGGGCCGTGCTGGGCGTGCTTGGCCTGTTTGGCCATTTCATGCTGTCAGCCCTGCTGATCGCGCTGCCGATGGCCGCGGCGGCCTGGATGCTTGCGCGCGGCGGCATCGAGACGCGCGGCCACGGGTTGGAGGCGATCCAGGACGCGTTGTCCGAATAATCCTTGCCGCACGCAGCCGCCGTGTCCGGCTACCGACTTCACGAGAAGTCGGACGACCGGACAGGACAGCAGATGCCTAGCGCTCGATATGCCTCATCGCCACGATGCTGACCGCGACCCGACGATTCGGTGCCAGGCATGCACGCAGCCGGCTACCCGACAGATCCGGACACGCTACCAGCGGGTCGGCAGCACCACGGCCCTCGGTGGTGATCATCGCATCCGAGACACCATGCGCGACCAGATAACTGCGGACGGCCTCGGCGCGTCTGCGCGACAAGGTGTCGTTGTAGCCATCGCTACCGATGCGGTCGGTATAACCGATCAGATGCACGGCACGGACATCCCTGATCCGCTGCAGCCGCGCCACCAGCCGGTCGAGCTGGTCACGTCCTTCGTCACTGATACTGGCGATATCGGACTTGCCGAACGCAAACACGGCATCGGCCGAAAGATTCATCCGGCTCGTTTCCATTTCCGGAGCCGGTGCCGGCTCCGCCCGCCATGGCTGCGCTGGAGCGGAGGGTTCCATGACCCAACCTCTGGGGCCACAGCAAGCCACCAGCAACAGGGCTGTCGCACTGACGACGACCAGCGCGCAGTGACGCATGATCTTTTGCATGGCCTGTACCCTCGGACTCGTGATTTTGCCGGCATTCCTTCCCTGTACCGAGATGGCCTCCAGCCACACGCCAGCGTAGTCACGCGTTCGTGAATGGACGGGCAAAATCCAGGCAAAAAACCACCCTGCCGGACAAAGAAAACCCGCCGGTCAGCGGGTCTTCAGAAAGCTCACACGGTCAGCGGATTGGGCTTGTCCTGATCGAGCTTGTATTCCTTGATCGCGCGACTGACGTCCTTGGCGTTGACCTTGCCGTCCTTCGCCAGTGCAGCCAGTGCGGCATGCGCGATCCAGTAACGATCGACCTCGAAGAACTCGCGCAGATGCGCACGCGTGTCCGACCGGCCGAAGCCATCGGTGCCGAGCACGGTGTAACGCATGCCATCGGGCATGAACGCGCGGATCTGGTCGGCGAATTCACGCACGTAGTCGGTGGCGGCGATCGCCGGACCCTGACGACCGTCGAGCAGGCCGGTGACATACGGCACGCGCTGCTCGGCTTCCGGGTGCAGACGATTCCAGCGCTCGGCATCGAAGCCATCGCGGCGCAGTTCGATGAAACTGGGGCACGACCAGATGTCGGACTTCACGCCGAAGTCCTTCTCCAGCAGTTCGGCCGCTGCAATCACCTCGCGCAGGATGGTGCCCGAGCCGAGCAGTTGCACGCGCGGCTCGCCCTTCTTCGGCTTGCCACCGTCCTTGAACAGATACATGCCCTTGATGATGCCTTCTTCGCTGCCCACGGGCAGGTCGGGATGGCTGTAGTTCTCGTTCATCACGGTGATGTAGTAGTAGATGTCCTCCTGCTCCTGCATCATCCGGCGCGTGCCGTCCTGCAGGACCACCGCGACCTCGTACGAGAACGTCGGGTCATACGACTTCACGTTCGGGATCGCGCCGGACATCAGGTGCGAATGACCGTCCTCGTGCTGCAGACCCTCGCCATTGAGCGTGGTGCGACCGGCGGTGCCGCCGATCAGGAAGCCGCGCGAACGCATGTCGCCGGCCGCCCAGCACAAGTCGCCGATGCGCTGGAAGCCGAACATCGAGTAGTAGATGAAGAACGGCAGCATCGCCTGGTTGCTGATCGAATAGCTGGTCGCCGCGGCCATCCACGAGGCCATGCCGCCGGCCTCGCTGATGCCCTGCTGCAGCACCTGGCCCTTCTGGTCTTCGCGGTAGTACAGCAGCTGGTCGGAATCCTGCGGCTTGTACTTCTGGCCGAACGGCGCATAGATGCCGATCTGGCGGAACATGCCTTCCATGCCGAACGTGCGCGCCTCGTCGGCGACGATCGGCACGACGCGCTCGCCCAGCTGCTTGTCGCGCAGCAGCAGGTTGATGCCACGCACCAGCGCCATCGTGGTGGAGATCTCGCGCTCGCCGGTGCCCTTGGTGATCTGCTCGAACGCAGCCAGCTCCGGCGCCTTCAGCTTCGCCTCGGCCGTGCGCCGGCGCTGCGGCAGGAAGCCGCCGAGCGCCTTGCGACGATCCAGCATGTACTGCACTTCCGGCGAGTCCTTGCCCGGATGGTAGTACGGCACGTCCTTGAGCTTGTCGTCGCTGATCGGGATCTGGAAACGGTCGCGGAAGTGGCGCACCGCCTCCTCGTCCAGCTTCTTCTGCTGGTGGGTCGGGTTCTGCGACTCGCCGGCCGCGCCCATGCCGTAACCCTTCACCGTCTTGGCGAGGATCACCGTCGGCATGCCCTTGGTATTCGTCGCCGCGTGGTATGCCGCATAGACCTTGTGCGGATCATGGCCGCCGCGGTTCAGCCGCCAGATGTCGTCGTCGCTCAAGTTGGCGACCATCTCGCGCGTCTCCGGATACTTGCCGAAGAAATGCTCGCGCGTATACGCGCCGCCGAACGCCTTGCACGCCTGGTATTCGCCGTCGACGGTTTCCATCATCAGCTTGCGCAGCACGCCCTTGGTGTCGCGCGCCAGGAGTGGATCCCAGTAGCTGCCCCAGACCAGCTTCAGCGCGTTCCAGCCGGCGCCACGGAACACGCCTTCCAGCTCCTGGATGATCTTGCCGTTGCCGCGCACCGGGCCGTCGAGACGCTGCAGGTTGCAGTTGATCACGAAGATCAGGTTGTCCAGGCCTTCGCGACCGGCCAGCGAGATCGCACCGAGCGACTCCGGCTCGTCGGTCTCGCCGTCGCCGAGGAAGCACCAGATCTTGCGGTCGCTCTTTGGCACCAGGCCGCGGTGTTCCAGATACTTGAAGAACTGCGCCTGGTAGATCGCCTGGATCGGGCCCAGACCCATCGACACCGTCGGCACCTGCCAGTAGTCCGGCATCAACCACGGATGTGGATACGACGACAGCGCGCGCCCCTTGCCGACCACTTCCATGCGGAACAGGTCGAGCTGATCCTCGGCCAGACGACCTTCGAGGAACGAGCGCGCATAGATACCCGGGCTGGAGTGGCCCTGATGGAACACCAGGTCGCCCGGGTGGTCGGCACTCGGCGCGCGCCAGAAATGGTTGAAGCCGACGTCGTACAGCGTCGCGCTCGAAGCGAAGCTGGCGATATGACCACCCAGTTCGCCCGGCTTGCGATTCGCACGCACCACCATCGCCATCGCGTTCCAGCGGATCAGCGTGCGGATGCGCCATTCCATGGCGGCATCGCCGGACATCTTCGCCTCATTGCCGGGCGCGATGGTGTTGACGTATTCGGTGGTCGGGTCGAACGGCAAGTAGCCGCCGGAGCGACGTGTGGTATCCACCATCCGTTCCAGCAGGAAGTGCGCGCGTTCGGTGCCATCGTGCTGGATCACCGCATCGAGCGAATCGACCCACTCGCGGGTTTCGGTGGGGTCGATGTCCTGGTTGAGGATATCGTCGAGCTGATCCATTGAAGATTCTCCGCGGCGCCGTTGCGGCGCCAAGCTTGAGGGGACTCCCACCGTCGGGGAAGCGGCAGGGCAACACCTGAGTTTAGCCGTCGTGGCTCATGAGCGCCAAATGGATGCCCATTCGCAGGCGCACGGAAGGCATGCCGGACTCCTCGCGAGAGCCCGGCGATGCCTGTCAGCTGCGGCGCTCGCCCTGCATGGCGCGAATCTGCGCGTCCACCGCGACGATCGCGGTCATGTTGACCACCCGGCGCGCCGTCGAAGCCGGCGTGAGGATGTGCGCCGGCTTGTCCAGACCCATCAGGATCGGCCCGATCGCCACGCCATCGGTCATCACCCGCACCATGTTATAGGTGATGTTGGCCGCATCGAGATTCGGCAGCACGTACAGATTGGCGCGACCGCTCAGCGTGGTGCTGGGGAACATGCGCTGACGCAGCGCCTCGTCCCACGCAGTATCGGCCTGCATTTCACCGTCCATCTCCAGCTTCGGCATGCGCGACTTCAGGATCTGCCACACCTGGCGCATCTTCGCTGCACTGGGGTTGTCATGGCTGCCGTAGTTGGAGTGCGACAGCAGGGCCACCTTCGGCTCGATGCCGAACAGCTTCAGGCGATAGCTGGCCTGCAATGTGGCCTCGGCGATCTGCTCGGCGCTGGGATCGACCTGCACATGGGTGTCGAGGAAGAACCAGGCACCCTTGTCGTTGATCACGCCGGTCATCGCCGAGGTGCACTGCACGCCCGGATCGAGACCGAACACGCTGCGCAGGTAGCCGAGTTTCTTGTGGAAACGGCCGACCAGACCGCAGATCATTCCATCCGCCTCGCCGCGCTCGACCATCAGCGCCGAGATCAGCGTGGGCCGCGAACGCAGCAGGTTCTTCGCCGCTGCCGGCGACACGCCGCGACGCTCGGTCAGCGCGTGGTACTGCTGCCAGTACTCGTTGAAGCGCGGGTCGTTGTCGATATTGGTCAGCTCGAAGTCGACGCCGGCACGCATGCGCAGGCCAAGCCGCTGGATGCGCGTCTCGATCACATCCGGACGGCCGATCAGGATCGGGAACGCCAGCTTCTCGTCGATCACCGTCTGCACCGCGCGCAACACGGTTTCTTCCTCACCCTCGGCGTAGACCACGCGCTTGCGGTCGGCACGGGCACGCTCGTACACCGGCTTCATCAGCAGACCGGTGCGATAGATGAACTGACCGAGTTTCTCCTTGTACGCCTCCATGTCGGTGATCGGACGCGTGGCCACGCCGGAATCCATCGCGGCCTGCGCCACTGCCGGTGCCAGCATCACCAGCAGGCGCGGATCGAAGGGACGCGGAATCAGGTAATCGGCACCGAAGGTCGGCACATCGCCGCCGTAGGCACTGGCCAGATCATCGGCCTCCATCCGCGCCAACTCGGCGATGGCGCGCACGCAAGCGGTCTTCATCGCCTCGTTGATGCCGGTCGCACCTACATCCAGCGCGCCACGGAAGATGTAGGGGAAGCACAGCGCGTTGTTGACCTGGTTCGGATAGTCCGAACGGCCGGTGGCGATGATGCAGTCCGGGCGCACCTTTTGCGCGTCCTCGGGCGAGATCTCAGGATTCGGATTGGCCAGCGCGAGGATGATCGGCCTGGCCGCCATCGTGGCGACCATCTCCGGCTTCAGTACGCCGCCGGCGGACAGGCCGAGGAAGATGTCGGTGCCCTCGACGATCTCGGCCAGCGTGCGCTTGGTGGTGTCGCGCGCGTAACGCTGCTTGTCCGGATCCATCTGGTCGCGGCCGGTATAAAGCACGCCCTCGCGATCGTAGGCGAGGATGTGTTCCGGCTTCAGCCCCAGCGCCACCAGCATGTCGAGGCAGGCAATGCCGGCGGCGCCAGCGCCGGCCGTGGCCAGCTTCACGTCCTCGATCTTCTTGCCTACCACTTCCAGCGCATTGACCACAGCGGCACCGACGATGATCGCGGTGCCATGCTGGTCATCGTGGAATACCGGGATCTTCATCCGCTCGCGCAGCTTGCGCTCGACGATGAAGCACTCCGGCGCCTTGATGTCTTCGAGATTGATGCCGCCGAAGGTCGGCTCCATCGCCGCGATGATGTCGACCAGCTTGTCCGGATCGCGCTCGTTCAACTCGATGTCGAACACGTCGATGCCGGCGAATTTCTGGAACAGCACGCCCTTGCCTTCCATCACCGGCTTGCCGGCCAACGGACCGATGTCGCCCAAGCCCAGCACCGCCGTGCCGTTGGTGATCACCCCCACCAGGTTGCCGCGCGCAGTCATCTCGCTGGCCGCGTTGGGATCCGCGACGATCGCCTCGCAGGCATAGGCCACACCCGGCGAATAGGCCAGGGCGAGATCGCGCTGGGTCACCATCGGCTTGGTCGCGGTGACCTTGATCTTGCCGGGGCGGGAGTGGCGGTGGTATTCGAGCGCAGCTAGGCGAAGGTCTTCTGGGGTTTCCATGGGATCGCTGGAAATGGGGGGAGGGATGGCCACGGCGGGCGCAACCGGCATGTTAGCACCGGCCCCGACTGCGCCGGACCGCACCACCGGTGTTGCTGGGTTACGGCCGCGGCACGTTTACAGGCCCAGCGACAGTTCATCGGCATCCACACGGTTCATGTGGATGCCGTTGATGAAGACCGAGAAAGCCAGCTTGCCGGCCAGTCCGTGCACATGCTGCATCCATGGCGGCAGCCAGCGCGGCGGCACGATCGCCCCGGATTCGAAATGCGGCTGCAATGCGATCACGTCGTGCAGGGTCAGCTTGCCGGCAAACAGGTGGCGCAACAGGTCCATCCGTTGCTGCCTGAACGCCCAGCGGAAAAACGTGTGCACGGTGAGCAGGCCGGACAGGTAGACGTTGTCCTTGGCAAAGACCGCGCCGCCGCTTGGCGGCACGCCGCGGAATACCCGCTGGGCGGAGTGGAAACTGTCCGCCACGTTCTGCCCGCAAGCGCTGAAATACTTGTAGACCTCGACGAAATCGGCGCCGTTCAGCGCCATGTCGATCGCCAGGATGCGCAGGCTGATGCGCTTGAGCCGGGCAATGTCGATCGCCCCGGACATCAGTTCGGCGAATACCGCGAGCCCCTCCTGCGTCGCGGTGACCCGTGGAGAGGTACGCGCCAGCGAGGCCAGCAGCGGTTGCTGGCGACCGTTCAATGCGGTCAGCGAGTGCACGAAGGCCTCGTGGGCAAGCAGCTGGTGACGGTCGTACTCGCTGAAGCTGGTACCGCCACGCAGACGGATGCGGGTGGCGCCGGCGGCCGCCTTGGCAGTGAGTTCGGGATCGACCTCGACCTTGATCAGGCCGGCACCGAAAAATGCATCGAGTGTGGTCGCCAGCTCGTTGCGCAGTTGGTCGGCCGGCATCTCCACGCTGCTGTCGTCCGCCAGCAGATCGGCACCCAGTTCGTCGGACAGCTCGACGAAGTAACGTGCAGCATCGAGATTGCTGCGCTGGCTGCCGGGAATCAGATCGCCCGGCTTGCCGTACAGCGCAATCGATGGCGCCGTGATGCCCGAAGTGCCCACGGCCTCCAGCATCTCGGCCGCGACACGCCACGATTCGGCAGTACGACGCAGGTAGTCACCGATCGGATCGGTGCCCGACGGACCACCGTCGCCGGCTTCACGCTCGATCGCCTCCAGCTCGGCGCGCGCGACGCCAAGATCGGGTCGCGCGTAGGTCACATCGGGCAACGCGAACCGGCCTTGGCCATAGGCCGCAATCATGCGGTCCTCCAGCGAGGCTGGCCATGCCACCGTCGGCAGGATGCGAATACCCTTCACCGCCGCCAGCAGGCGCTGGTCGAGCACGGCGTAACGCTGCAGTTCGGGCGCAACAGTGCTGGCTGGCGTGCTCATCGCGCAGCCCCGCGCAGGGCGTCCACGCGCTGGATCAGCTCGATGGCGATCGGGTCGGGCCTGAACGCCGCCAGGAAACTGCGCGGACTGGCCGGAATGAAGGTGAGGTTGCGGCCGAAACGCGAGTCGGTGCGCAGCATCACGGTGACGCGGCGCGGGTTGGTCATCGTGGTGGCGTTGACGTTCATCACGTCGCCCAGCGCCACTCGGATTTTCTCGCCACGGTTTTTCACCACCAGCCAGTCGCCGTCCAGCCAGACTTCGTCCAGCAGGTCATGCAGCAGGGTGCGATAAAGCACGAGCATGACGCCGACCATGAACAGCGGCATCAGCACCAGCGGAAAGAAGGGTGGCGAGTGTTCGTCCGTAGCGGCATGGGTCGCCGCCCAGAACTGCAGGCCGAAGACGGTCAGCACAAAGCCGATCCACAGCACCGGAAAGACCCGCTTGTAGAAAAACGTAAGCGACGATGACAACCGACGCATGCCTGCATCCCCGAGCAACGATGCCGCGATACTAGATGCTTTGCAGCGCGCCGTGCACAGGCCCGGGAGCCACTGATCCTCCCAAGC
This sequence comes from Rhodanobacter sp. C01, assembly GCF_002001045.1. Lineage (GTDB taxonomy): Bacteria > Pseudomonadota > Gammaproteobacteria > Xanthomonadales > Rhodanobacteraceae > Rhodanobacter. The sequence continues at coordinate 102,561 of NZ_MUNR01000004.1, forward strand.
AGCAATCAATCCCGTTCGCGCTGCCCGCGGTGACCGTGTGGACGCTCGATGGGCCGGCCGCCGCGCTGCCGGCGCAGGCGTGCTTCCAGCGTCGCCGCCTGTTCCTCGCGCTCATCGTGCAGCTTGAGGTAGTTTCGCCAGCGGTCCGGTGCCAGCTCGCCGGTATCCAGCGCCACCTGCACCGCGCAGCCCGGTTCGCTGCCATGACCACAGTCGGCGAAGCGGCACCCCTCGGCCAGTGCCTCGATATCCGCAAACAGGTCGAGGTTTTCCTCGCCGGTGAGCTTGAGCTCGCGCATGCCGGGCGTGTCGATCAGGCAGCCGCCGCTGGGCAGCTGCAGCAGCGCACGATGGGTGGTGGTGTGGCGACCCCGGCTGTCATGGCTGCGCACCTCGGCGGTGGCCATGCGTGCGGTGCCGAGCAGGGTATTGGTCAGGGTGGATTTGCCGGCACCGGACGAACCGACCAGCACGGCACTGTCGCCCGGCTGCAGGTATGGCGCCAGCTCGGCCACGCTGGCTGGATCCTTGCCATTCAGTGGGTGGATCGGTGTGCCGACGGGCAGCCGCACGCGCAGCGCCTCGATCTGCGCGGCCGCGTCCTCGCGCGTGTCGAGCTTGCTCAGCAGCACCACGGGCTGTGCACCGGAATCCTCGGTCAGCGACAGATATCGCTCGATCCGTGCCGGGTTGAAGTCTCCGTCCAGCCCGGTCAGTACCAGTACGTAGTCGATATTCGTGGCGATCAGCTGACGCTCGTAGCGTTCGCCGGCCGCCGCGCGCGACAACACCGTGCGGCGCGGTGCCACGCTGACGATATGCGGTGGCGTACCGCTCTCCACTTCGACGAAATCGCCGACCACCGGTCGCTCGGCGGGGTCGATGCCGCGCTTGAGGAAACGCCCGTCGGGCTGCGCCCCGAACAGGGTCTCGCCGTCATGCAGCTCGTAGCCGGCACGATGCTGGGCCACGACCCGCGCCAGCCGCAGGCCGGCGGCCGGCAGCACCTCACCACGCCAGCCGATGCGCCGCAGGCGTTCGATCGTTTCGGCATCACTCATTCGGGGGAATCGGTGGGCACGGTCCGGCGATTATGCCCTGCCCGCGCATGGCCCGCCGATGAACCGGGATTTGCCACGGATGACGCTCGCGCTGCACTGCATCACGCTGCTAGCATCGGTCTGCCGGTGCTGATGCCGGTCCCAGACTACTGAAGGATGCCGGCGTTGGCCTCGATCACACCCAGTGCGCACCTGGCGGACGTGCGCTATGAAATCCGTGGCGCCCTGACCAGGCGCGCTCGCGAACTGGAGGCTGCCGGCCTCGACATCATCAAGCTCAACATCGGCAATCCCGGCCGCTACGGTTTCGAGGCACCCGCCCATCTGCGCGAAGCGATTGCCAGCCATCTGCATGAGAGCGAGGCCTACGGCCACGAACAGGGGCTGGAAGCCGCCCGCGAAGCAATCGCGGCGCAGCAGCGCGCACGCGGCGCCAAGGGCGTCGAGCCGGAACGCATCTTCATCGGGAACGGCGTCAGCGAGCTGATCGACCTCAGCCTGCGCGCCTTGCTGCAACCCGGCGACGAAGTGCTGCTGCCGAGCCCGGACTATCCGCTGTGGAGCGCCGCGACGATCCTCAACGGCGGCCAGCCACGCTACTATCACTGTCTTGCCAGTCACGACCACCTGCCGGATCCCGACGAGATCGAGGCGCTGGTCACCCCACGCACCCGTGCACTGGTGTTGATCAATCCGAACAATCCGACCGGCGCGGTATATCCGCGCGCGCTGCTTGAACGCCTCGTGGCGATCGCGGCGCGACACCGCCTGCTGCTGCTCGCCGACGAGATCTACGACGAGATCCTCTATGACGGCGCGAGTTTCCAGCCATTGGCCAAGGTTGCCGGCGAGCTGCCCTGCCTCAGCTTCGGCGGCCTGTCCAAGGTGCATCGCGCCTGCGGCTACCGGGTCGGCTGGATGAGCCTGTCCGGCGATCCGGCACGCAGCACGGCCTACCGCGATGCGTTGCAACTGCTTGCCGCATTGCGGCTGTGCGCCAACGTCACCGCGCAATGGGCAGTGCTGCCGGCGCTGCAGGACGCGCCGACGATCGGCACGCTGACCCGCTCCGGCGGCCGCCTGCACGAGGCCCGCCGCGTAGTGGTGCAGTCCGTCGCCGCCAGCGAGTATCTGGAACTGGTCGCACCGGCAGGTGCCTTGTATGCGTTTCCGCAGGTGCGTGCCGACCGCTTTGCAACCTTCGACGACGAAACGTTCGCCTTGCGCTTGCTGGAGGAGGAATCGGTGCTGGTGGTTCCCGGTACCAGCTTCAACGTGCCGCACAGCCGTCACTTCCGCCTGACCCTGCTGCCGCCACATGCGCAATTGCGCGAGGTGTTCGTGCGGATCGAGCGGGTGCTGTCGCGGATGGCGCGGGAGCAGTCCCCGCACGCCGCGGTGGCGTGAGCCACCCCTGGCGAAGCGCATGATGCCTGCCGCCCACACACCGCATTACCTCGCCCTGGGTGATTCCTACACCATCGGCGAAGCCGTGGCCGCCGACCGGCGCTGGCCAGCCGTGCTGGTGCAGCGCCTGCGCCAGGCCGGGGTGGTGATCGACGACCCGCAGATCATCGCCGTCACCGGCTGGACCACGGACGAGCTGGCGCAAGGCATGGACGAAGCGACGCTTGCCCCGCCCTACGATCTGGTCACCCTGCAGATCGGCGTCAACAACCAGTATCGCGGCCGGGCGGCAGACGAGTACCGCCAGCAGTTCGCCAGCCTGCTGGCACGCGCCATCGCCCTCGCCGGCCACCGCGCCGCGCGTGTCGTCGTCGTATCGATCCCGGACTGGGGAGTTACCCGTTTCGCGCGCGAGCAGGACCGCGACAGCGCTCGCATCGCCAGCGAACTGGACAGCTACAACGCGATTGCCCGCGACGAGGTCGCGCGCATCGGCGCGCATTTCGTGGACATCACCGGCATCTCGCGCCAATCCCCCCTGCTCGTCGCCGACGACGGCCTGCATCCCTCGGCCGCGCAATATGCGTTATGGGTCGATGCGATCCTGCCCGTGGTGCGGACGGCGCTGCAGCCGTCACACTGACCCGCTCCACGGCAACCGTCCTGCAACCTGTTCGCCATCCCTCGGTGACCTTGCGCCTGCAAACTGCAGCCCCGGCATCCACCGGGAGTACGCGCCATGACCACCCTCCGCTGCCGCAGCGCCTTCATCTCCGACGTGCATCTGGGCACGCCTGACTGCAAGTCCGGTTACCTGCTCGACTTCCTACGCAAGCTTCGATGCGAAAAGCTCTATCTGGTCGGCGACATCATCGACATGGAGGCATTGGCCCGACGCGCCTGGTGGCCGGCGGAGCACAGCGCGGTGATCGCCGAGGTGCTCGACCTTGCGCAACGCGGCGTCGAGGTCATCTACATCCCCGGCAACCACGATGCACCGCTGCGCGGCCTGCATGGCCAGATCCTGGGTGGCGTGCAGATCGAACTGGACGCCGTGCATGTCGGCATCGACGGGCGCCGCTACCGGGTCAGCCACGGCGACGAGTTCGACCCCGAACAGATCGGTCGCGGCTGGATGCAACACGTCGGCGAGGCCATGCATCGCCTCATCTGCTGGAGCAACCGCCGCCTGCATGCCATGCGGCAGCGGCTTGAGCTGCCCTATCTGCCACTGTCGATCATCGTCAAATCGCACATCGGCAAGGCCTTGGCGTATATCCGCGCCTACGAGGAGCGCGTCGCCAGCGACGCCCGCGAGCGCGGTTTCGACGGACATATCTGCGGGCATATCCACTTTGGCCACGTGCGCGAGCTGGGCGGCGTGCTCTATCTGAACGACGGCGACTGGGTGGAACACTGCACCGCGCTGATCGAGGATCACACCGGCGCGATGGAACTGATCCACTGGAGCGAACAGCCCGCCGCGCTGGGTCGTGCCAGCCGCGAACTGGTGTGGCCCTCACCGGGCGCCGCACTGGCGCTGGCGCCGCTGGGCGTCCACCGCCGTGATCTGGGCGAATTGCATCGGGCAGCCTGAACCGCACGCACCTTGAAGGCCAGCGGGATCACCGCATATCGGGCGGCGTATCATTGTCTTCTTTGCCGGAGCCTCCCATGTCCCTCGACAGCACCACCCGCGAACGTATCGAAACCCTGCTCAAGGACCACCGCGTGGTGCTGTTCATGAAGGGCAACCGCCAGCAGCCGATGTGCGGCTTCTCCGCAGCCGCCACCAACACGCTGAACGAGCTGCTGCCGGATTACCACACGGTCAACGTGCTGGAGGATCCGGAAATCCGCGAGGGCATCAAGGCCTACGGCGACTGGCCGACGATTCCACAGCTGTACGTGGAAGGTGAGCTGGTTGGTGGCGCCGACATCATCCGCCAGATGTATGGCAGCGGCGAGTTGCACACCCTGTTCGGCGTCTCGGCGCCGGATCGGACGCCGCCGCAGATCACCATCACCGACGCGGCCGCCGAGGCCATCCGCCAGGGCACGGCGAACGCCGAAGGACTGGCGCTGCATCTGGAAATCGGCCCCGATCACAGTGCCGGCTTCCAGCTTGCCCCGGGCGCCGAGCACGACATCGTCGCCCACGCCAACGGCCTCGACGTGCACTTCGATCCGGCCAGCGCGCAGCGCGCCAAGGGCATCGTGATCGATTGGGTATCCACCGTGCAGGGCGAAGGTCTCAGCCTGAAATTCCCCGGCGCGCAGGAGATCAAGTCGCTCAGCGTGCAGCAGCTCAAGGCTCGGCTGGCTGCCAACGACATCGTCCTGATCGACGTACGCCCCGCCGCCGGCCGCGCCCAGGCCGCCCCGCTTGCGCAGGCGCGGGTGCTGGAAGACGAAGGCTTCGAAAGCCTCGCCGCCCTGCCGAAGGACACTGCACTCGCCTTCATCTGCCACCACGGCATCTCCAGCCGCGGCATGGCCGAACGCTTCGCCGCCCACGGCTTCAGCGACGTACACAACGTGGAAGGTGGCATGGACGCGTGGGCGCGTGAAGTGGATTCGCGCGTGCCGCGCTACTGATCAGGGCACCAGAGCTAAAAGAAGAGCGCCCGGTGAGGACGCTCTTTCTGATGGTGACAGGCTGTACTGCATTCGATCATCACACCCGGGGCTTCACGCCTTGGGTGTGAACAGCTCGCACTCCCGATTGAAGTCACCGATCGCGCCGACCAGATCGGCGACCGCCGCCCGTTCGGCCTCGCCGAGGTCGGGATTCCAGGTGTCCAGAATCAGCACCACCCGGGTTTCGTTGCTGTTGTTCCAGGCTTCGTGTTCAAACGTGTCATCGAAGGTGACGCAGCGGCCTTCCTGCCAGGCATGGGTCTCGCCACCCACGCGCAACGCGCACTCGGGCGGCACGATCAACGGCAGGTGCGTGACCAGTCGGGTATTGGTGACACCGCGATGTGGCAGGATATGCGTCCCGGGTCGCAGTACCGAAAACAGCGTTTCCGGCGAATGCTCGCGGACGTGCGCCAGCGGCAACGCATCAAGCAGCGCGGCAGTCTGCGGACAGCGGGCCGCATGCTCGTCATAGCGTTCACCGTGACGATGGAAGAAATAGGCATCCCAGGCAGCGGCCTCGGTACCGGAGGAGCGCAGCAGGTCGGCCGCATCCTGCGGCGAATCCGTCTGCAGGAATGACTCCAGGTCCCGCGGCTGCGCCAGCACCGTACGCAGTTCCTCACGGATCATCGCGGTGCTGGCTTCGAGTTCCGCCATCCACGGAAAGCGCTCGCGTGGATAGTACGGCTGGCTCGGTACACCCGGGAAATACAGGAACTTGGGCTTCTGTCGCGGATCGGGCAATGCAGCGTCCCGCTCGCCGAGGTAGATGGCAAGGCATTGCTCCACCCTGGCAAGTTCCGACTTGCCATAGCGCTGCCGCAGAGGCTCCAGCACATTGTCGAACAGACGGCGACGCCCGGCATCGACATACTGCATGGCCTGTTTCACGGCCACCCGGTATTCCGGCGCGGTCGTCTCGTCGCTTAGCCAGCGCCCCCGCGATTGGGCCTCGTTGATCGCCATGAAAGAGGCCACCAGGGCTTCGTGGGTCTCACCCAGTTGATCCAGCAACATGCCCAGGCGCAAACGTGCCACGAACATGTTTGGCGCAAGCTTGAGTCCACGACGCAAGTCGGCAACCGCTCCGGGGAAATCGCCGCCGGTCATCCGTGCCACGCCCAGCTGGTGCAATGTGATTGCATCCGAGGGATGTGCATGGTCTGCGCTGACGAGCAGCTCGATGGCCTGGTCCACCGCGCCACTGGCAAGCCGGATATTGGCCAGTTGCCGCAGCGCCTCGAGATCATCGGGGTGGGTTTCGAGCAGCTGCGCATAGGATCGCTCTGCCAGCCCCACATCTCCTCGACTCAGCCCCGAGCGGGCTTGCTCACGATGGTCCGCGACGCGCTGATCTGACTCGTTCTTCATTGCCTGATTCACTACCGGATGGGTCGCGGACCTTGAATACGGCGCCGCGACGAACTGAACTAACCGGCATAATACGCGGTGACGCATTCCCCTGCCGCGCCGGGAATGCCTTGTTTCGAAATACGGCTTGCGCCCGTTGCATGGACGCCGGGTCGCCACTGCCCGCCTGAGGTCAAAAAAAGCAGCCATGATTCCTCGCCTACAGGGACTGAGCCCCACCGCCCGCGTGAACATCATGGTCGCCGGCGAAGCGCTTGAGACAGGCCGGGTGGACGAAGCCGAGCGCCGCCTCGCCGACGCCGTCACGACGGATCCGCAGCACCCCGAAGTCCTGCGCATGCAGGCCGGTATCCACAGCCTGCGTGGGCGGCCCCAGCAGGCCATCAGCACGATGCGTCTGGCATTGGCGCAACGCCCGCAGGATGCGCTGTACCACAACACCCTGGGCACCCTGCTCGGGAGTGCCGGCGACTATGATGCGGCGATCGCCGCGTTGCGCCATGGCTGCGAGCTTCAACCCGACCTGGCCATCGCTTGGTACAACCTTGGCGTGATGCTGACCCGCTCTGTGCGCAATGACGAAGCAGCGAGTGCCTTGCGGCATGCGGTTGCGCTGGCGCCGGATCACGTGGGCGCACGCGCGCTGCTGGGCGACATGCTGCGCACCCGCGGCCATACCGGGGAAGCAGAAGCGGAATACCGCAAGGTGCTCGCGGAACGGCCCTGGACCGGCATCGCATGGTGGGGCCTCGCCGACCTGCGGACCGTACGCTTCAGCGGTGACGACATCGCCCACATGCAGGCCGCATTGCAACAGCCACGTGCCAGCGAAGACGACCGCATCGCGACGGGTTTCGCGCTGGCCAAGGCCCTGGACGATGGCGACTACCATGCCGATTCGCTCACCACGCTGGCCCAGGCCAATGCCATTGCCAGGCATCGCCAGCAGTGGAACGCAGACGCCTTTTCCGCAGGGATCACGGCAATCCGGCAAGCCTTCACGCCACCGCCCGCGGCTGCCACGGAGCCACTCGGCAAGGAGGTCATCTTCATTGTCAGCCTGCCACGATCCGGTTCGACCCTGGTCGAGCAGATCCTCGCGTCGCATTCATCGGCCGAAGGCGCCGGCGAACTGCCCGACCTGCCGCTGGTACTGGCCGAGGAGTCGCGCCGCCGCGGCGCACCGTTCCCGCAATGGGTGCGCGCAATGCAGCCGGCCGACTGGGCGCGCCTGGGGCAGCGCTATATGGAGCGTACCCGGCACTGGCGTCGGCAACGCCCCGTGTTCACCGACAAGCTGCCGAACAACTGGATGTACATCGGCGCGATCCGCGCCATGTTGCCAGGTGCACGCATCATCGCCTGCCGGCGCGACCCGCTGGAAACCTGTTTTTCCTGCTACCGCCAGCATCTGGCCGGAAGCGAGTACACACGCACCTTCGATGACGTAGCCGCCTTCTGGCGCGACTTCGACCGCAGCATCCGCCACTGGCATGCGCTGCATCCGTCGCAGGTGTTCGAGCATGAGTACGAGCAACTGCTGGCCGATCCGGAAGCCAACATCCGTCGATTGCTGGATTTCTGCGGCCTGCCGTTCGAGCCGACCTGTCTGAGCTTCAATGAAAACCGGCGCGAGGTGCGTTCGCCCAGCGCCACCCAGGTGCGTCAGCCGCTCCACGACACCAGGCGCGCACCGCGCTACGGCGCCCTGCTCGATCCGTTGCGGGCGGCGCTTGAGCTGCCACCATGGCAGCGTGACAGTACCCCATGACCATCACTTCCGCACCGACACCCGATGCAAGTGAGCGCCATCTCGTTGCCTACGAACGGCAGCGCGCGCAGGGGCGCATGCAAGCCGCCCGGCGCGAGCTGCTGGAGGCTCTCGCCGGTGTGCCTGAATTGGAGTGGCTGGCCTGTGCACGCGCACTGGTACTGCGCAGCGACACTGAAGCGGCACATGCCGTGCTGTCTGCTGCGCTCATCACGCATCCAGGCTCAATCGATCTGCGTTTCGCACTGGCCGGCATCCTGCAGCAACGCGGTGAATCGGCTGAAGCTGAAACCATGCTGCATGAGCTGCTTGTGCGACAGCCGGCGCACGCTGCGGCCACCTTTCTGCTAACGAGCCTGCTGAGTCAGCAAGGTCGCACGCACACCGCGGCTGTTGTCATGCGCAGCCTGTTCGCACGCGCGCGACAGGATGTCGATACGGTCATCCGGGCGGTGGAGATGCTCGACGACATGCAGCGGACAGCGGATGCCGCAGCCATCTGCGAGGCCGAGATCGCCGCAGGCACCAGCGATCCGCGAATCCATGCCTATGCCGGCATGCTGGGCATCCAGCTCGGTCAATTCGAACGCGTGCGCGAGCGCTATGCCTTCGCGCTCACGCACAGCCAGCAAGCGGTGGAATGGAATATTCCGATCGGCCTGTCGAGCCTGCAGCGCTACGAGGACGACAGCCATCCGGACTTCGAGCTGTTCCGCGACGTGCTGCAGCAACCGGGCCTAGGCGAGAAGGCACGTATCACGACGCTGTTCGCCCTGGGCAAGGCCCACGACGACATCGCCGACCATGCGCAGGCGGCGGACTATCTGCGCCAGGCCAATGCGCTTGCCCATGCGCACTCGACCTGGTCGCGCAAGCGCTGGCGGCGCCTCGTCGAGGCACGCCTGGCAGCCAGGCCACTTCCATTCCGGCTGACCGCCCCGGACGAGTGGACGCCGCTGTTCATTGTCGGCGTGCCGCGCTCCGGCACCACCTTGCTGGCCGAATTGCTCGCACGCCATCCGCTGGTCTGCAATCGCGGCGAGCTGGGCTGGCTGGCGACAGTGGCTCGACGGCTGGAACAGGCTGGCGCCAGGGAACCGGCCGCATTTGAACAAGCCGCAAGCACCTATGCAGCGCAGCTGCGCCAGGACGACTCCGACGCGCACTGGTTCATCGACAAGCAACCGCTGAACCTGCTGCACATCGACCTGATCCTCGCGCTGTGGCCGAACGCGCGCATCATCCACTGCCGACGCAACCCGCGCGATACCGCATTGTCGCTGTGGTCGCAGTCGTTCCACGACCCCGCGCACGACTATGCCTACGACTTCGGCGATATCGCCGCGCTCATCCAGGGCTGCGAGCGCATGCATGCACATGCGCTTGCGCGTCATGCCGCGTCGATCCATACCGTGCTTTACGAGGAACTCATCGCCGACCCCGGTTCCTGCCTGGACGGACTGGCACGCTGGCTTGGATTGCCCGGACACGACCTGCTCGCCACCCCGAGCCCTGACCATGCGATCAGTACCGCCAGCGCATGGCAGGCACGCCAGCCGATCCATGCGCACTCCGTGGCACGCTGGCGTTCCTACGCGCCCCATGTCCCGGAACTGCTGCGCTTCCCGGACAAATGATTGACCGCAGCACTTCATGCCCGCCAGCATGCAATTCAAGCGTCGAAGCATGCTACAACGGCGACACCTTTCCCATGACCAAGACCCGGCATTCCCCGAAGTGACGCCAACCCTTCCGCACCCCGACATGGCCGAGCGCTTTCGCAGTGCGCAGACGCTCTGGCAGCAAGGCCAGGTGGGCCCTGCCCACGCGTTGCTGGATGACATCCTGGCCCATCACCCGATGCATCCCGAAGCCGTGCCGCTACTCGCCAAGTTGTTTCAGAGCCAGGGCAAGCTCAATGCCGCCAGCCAGCTGATGGCCGACCTGTGCCGCCATTCGGGTCTGGAGGCGGCGACCACCGTGCACAGTGCCCGGTTCATCCAGCAGTGCCAGCGCCAGCGACTGGCCGCCACCCTGTGCGAGGAGGCTCTCGCCAGCGGCAAGGTCAGCGCCGAGCTTCATGTGCTGGCAGGCAATCTCGCACGGGAGCTCGGTGAATTCGATCGCGCGCGCGCACACTACATCGAGGCGCTGGAGGCCGGTGTCGACCTAGATACGAACTTCGTGCTCGGCGCGCTTGCCGCCACCCGGCGCTATACCGACCGGACCGATCCCGACTTCGCGCGTTTCATCACGCAGTTTGAAAACTCTGCCGCCTCCTTGCACGCGCGCGCGGTAACCGGCTTCGGTCTCGCCAAGGCCTATGACGATATCGGCGACTATGCCGATGCGGCGCAAACCTTGCATACGGCCAACCGGCTTTCAAAACAGGCGCAGCCATGGTCGCGCGAGGCATGGGGGTACTGGCTGGAGGCCCGACTGCGTGCACGCACGTTTGAAACACCGTTGCCGCCGGCGCCCGATTTCGTACCTATCTTCATCGTCGGCCTGCCGCGCAGCGGCACCACCCTGGCGGCGACGCGACTTGCCGGGCATCCGGACCTGCGCGACCGCGGCGAACTACCGATGCTCGACTTCATCGTCGAACGGCTGCAGTCGGGCAATCTCCTGCGCGATGCCGGCGCCCTGCGTCAGGCGGCCGAGCTCTATCGGGTGCACGCCGTCCAGGACGATCCCCGCGTACGCTGGTACATCGACAAGAACCCGAACAACTTCCGCTACCTCGACCTGATCGCAGCACTGTTCCCGCAGGCCCGGATCATCCATTGCCGGCGCGACCCGCGCGATACCGCGTTGTCGATCTGGTCGCAGAGCTTCGCGCATCCGCAGTATGGCTTCGCCAGCGACCTCGACGACATCGCCGATTTCATCCGCAGCCATGACCGGCTGATGCAGCATTGGCAGCAGCGTCTGCGCGTGCCGGTGCACGGCCTCAACTACGAAGCCATGGTCGCCGATCCCGTAGCAGCGCTCGGCGCGCTGCGGGATTTCATCGGTCTGCCTGCCTCCGCCGCAAAGACAACGCCTTCCGCGACTACGGCGACTGCCGCGATCAGCTCGGCCAGCGTATGGCAGGCACGCCAGCCGATCTACGGCACGTCGGTGGGGCGCTGGAAAACCTATCTTCCCTACGTGCCGGAGCTGGCCCGGTTCTGAACCGGGCCGCCGCCGGCCTATCTGGCCCTGGCGGCAGCGGCGAACCGTTCGGCATGGTCCAGCGTGACCTGCAGACCGGGCAGTACCCGGTTGATCAGATCCTCATGCCGGCGCCACTTGTCTGGAGCAGGCTCGGTCACGGTGTAGCGCGAAAGCGGCAACGCACTGTCGAGCGGGCGATCCCAGTCGAATCCAAGCTCGCCACACAGTCGCGCCACCTCCGCCGCAGGGTCCGCAAGGAACGCGTCATAGCGCGCCACATGGCAACGTCCCGGTGGCAGTGCATCAAGATCATCGAGCAGGATGCGCGTGGTGGTATTCCACTGCGCCGCCACGATCTCGGGCAATGGCCGCCCGATCAGGTCACGCCAACCCGGCACGAGCAAGAGGGACCACGGCAAGCCCGTCCAGCCTGGAAGATTCGGATAAGTGCGGAAACCGCCAGACTGCCACGCCTCGATCATGCTGCTCAGGGTCTCGCGCGGATCACGGTGCAGATAAATGAACCGGGCCTCCGGAAAAACCTTCGCCAGGAACGGTATGCGCAATGCGTTCTTGGGTGTTTTCTCGAGCATCCGCAGCGGCCGCTGGCCCGGCGCCTTGCCGTCCCTGTCGTGCAGATCGGCGAGAAAGCGGCGCCGCAACGCCTCGACCAGCGTTGGCGTCGCTGCCGACACGTCAAGTCGGTTGGAGTCATAACCAAGCTCGCTTGCGCCCAGGCCGGGGGTACCTTCGATCAGCGAATGACTTTCACGGCCGATCGTGTAAAGCCCCGATGCCCTCGCCAAGGTCTCGAAAAGCAGGGTAGAACCCGAGCGGGGTGATGAAACGATGAATACCGGACGATCGTAGACCGGATCCCGGTCAGTCCCGTCCATACGTGGCCTTGGAATTGCGGAGATCGCACTCTGGCGCAATTCATCGCCACTGGATGCATGGCTGGTGTCACCAATCGCCACCGACAGGACCATGAGCCGAAGCGCGACCACCAACGACGAGTCATTGATAAGTTGCAACGACGCCGCGGAACCCTTCAGCCACTGTTCGTAGGAGTTCAGTGCCTTGCGATAAGCCGGCAAACCGGCCGGATCCGCTCCATATTCCGACCATAGCGCCTGCCAGGCGGCAAGAAAGCGCGAGGTCACCTGCTTCACTGGCTCCAGTTGCGGATGCGGGCGCACCTCGTGCAGAAGGAAGCTGATGTGCTCACGCATCTCCCAGGGCGTCATGACGGCAGGCAGGTTGACCGATTCATAGCGCAATGCGGAGTGCAGCTCGCCAGTCGGCGCAACCACCTCCGCGCGCCAGCCCTCGGGTACGTGGTTGCCCGGCATCTGGCCGTCCCGTACCAACTCCCCGAACTCGTCGCTGCCGACGGTATCCGCGACCAGATGGATCCGTTCGTCGTCGGAGCCATTGATTACCTGATGCTGGCGCCAGGTATCGAAGATCCAGCACTCACCCGGGCCCATGTTCACCTCGCCTTCCCCGCATATGAATCGCACGGTTGGCTTGGTCACGATCGGCACGTGCACGCGTGCTCGTGCGCGCCAGTAATAGTTGACGTCGAAGTGCGGGCTGACCTCGGCCTGGCCGGTAAGCTTCATCAGGCGGGTCCGTCCCCAGACGGCGCCAATGCGCGATAGCACCTGCATCAGGTACGGACTCTGCAGAAGATATGGCGTCGGCCGCATCGCGCCTGCAAAGGATTCGTTGTCGGGGTCGCCATTGGCCGCGATCAGCGGCAACCACAGATTGCCCGGATACTTCTGCGGGTGCTCGTGCCAGGCGTCCTCTCCGAACGCCGCGATCTCACGTGCAAGCACCTCGGCATCGAATTGCAGCGGCAACTGGATAAATGGGACAGGCAGTTTCACTGATTGTGTTCACTCGGGTTGATTGAGCTGTACGCCGGCAACGCACAACTGAACGAGCTGCCTGTGCGCATCAGTCCCATGGTAGTCGACCACTCCACCGCGAAGAAGGGAATACGCCCTTCGACCACTCGTGGACGGGGTGAGCCGTCACGCTTGCCTCGGCACACTACGTGGTGACCGCCTGCTGTAACGGCAACAGCTGTTCTTCGTAATGGCGCCATTCCTCGAAGAAGCGCGTATGGATCGGTTCGCGCACTTGCGACATGCTCAGCGTGGCGACTGCCGCCTTGTTGCGGGTTATATCCGCACAACCGGCTTCCCATTCCAGCCCGCAGTAATCAAGCACCTTGCGGGCCATCGTTTCCGGATCACGCGTCAGTTCGCAGTAGGGCACGTCGAGAATCTGCCCGGGCATGGCTGCATGCCAATGTTCCATCACGCGGCGGTACTGCCGGTAGTGTTCGGCGAGCGCGTGCAATTCGTAACTCCACGGGAACGCTTCTCCCAGCAACGCCCGGTAGTTGGAGAAACAGACATCCATGGGATCCCGCACCAGATTAAGAATGCGCGCCTGGGGCAACGCGCGACGAATCAGGCCGGCGACCATCCAGTTCCGTGGCAACTTGTCGATGAAGTACCGTGCACCTTGCGCGCGCCATTGGGTCTGGGCCAGATAGCGACGCCCGAGCTCGGGGTAGTCCAGATCGGGCAGGCGTTGCACGACATGTTCATCCAGCGTGGTCCGATGATCCGCTATCCAGCGCAACTGCAGGCCGAAGTCATCCAGCTCACCTGCTGAAACAACCTGTGAGTGGTTGCCCAGCACGCGATCGAGCAGGGTTGTTCCGGAGCGCGGCATGCCAATGATGAAAATCGGCTGCGGCCCCTCATGGACCACTTCGGCAGGCTGCAGCAGTTGCGGCGTGCAACGCCGGATCAGGCTGTCGAACAGATGCCACGCGTACTCGGGGTCATGGCGCTGGTGTGCATACATGATGGCATTGCCGCGTTTCAATGCGCCCCATGCCTCGTCGTATCTCCCGATGTCCTCCAGTTCCTTGTACTGGGCGAACTCGAGTGCCCCCTGATCCTCCGTACCCTGCCCGACAGCCTGCAATCGATGTTTCAGGTCGTCCAGATGATTGGATTCGGCTGTCTGCCGGCGCAACCGGGCAAGCGCCAGTGCAGCACGTCCGAACGTCGGCGTCAGACGAAGGCAGGTCCGCAACTCGGCCTCCGCCTCGTTCATGTGCCCGTTGAATATCAGCTCCTGTGCGCGCTCGAACCGGAATTCGACCGTGCCCATTCCAGCCGCAGCGGCTCGGTTGAACAGCGCCAGCGCCTCCGGATGCTCGCCCAGCAATTTGCGCGCAATGGCCATTTGCATCAGGACGTTGCCGTCGTTCGTTCCTGCCAGCGCCGGGTGATCGAGACAGTGGCGCGCTGCCAGCGTTTCACCGAGCTGTCGCAATGCATCGGAAACGTCGACGATCAGGCTGCCGTCACTTGGCAGGTTTCGGGACACCGCCAAGGCCCATGCCGTGGCATCACGAACCCGACCCTCAGCCCGGGCTATGCTGCTCAGCGTCAACAACGACGGGGCATGTCCCGGGTCACGCTGTAACAGGAATTCCAGGGCGGCCCGCGCTGCCGGCATGTTCCCGTCAGCAAGATGCCGTTGCACTCGGCTCCAGCGGCGAACGGTGGAATCATTCATCGTGGCAGATCCGGGGCAGTCTTCTTCATGGTGTGGCAAACGACTCGGTGCCTGCTAACGGTGCAGCAGGGACAACCACCCTGCAGAGGCAGTGAGGGCAATCGATGGATACTAATCAAGTTGGTACATCGGCTGAATACCCCCAACGTCGCAGCATAGGTTCGAGTACCGGCAGCAGCGGCTCGAATTCGCGACGGTAGCGGACCCAGCGATGCAGGCCTTTCCGGTTCACCGGCTCGATGACCTGGGTATAGCTGGGCGTTGCGATGTAGCCCTTGTCACGCGCATGCCGGTCGAACTGCAGCATCGGGGTGGCGTCCTCCAGTTCGAGAAAGTCCGCGATGCGCCGGGTCTGTCCCGGGAAGTCCGTCACAAGTTCTTCGTAGCGAGATACCAGCACCTGCGGCTGGAAAATGCGTTCGTCCCCCAACCAGCACTCCATCGCCTGCACATACGCCGCAGCGAGCCGATCGAGACTGGCGCAGGCCGCCCCCAGAATGCTGGAACGGAAATTCTGCATGTAACAGCTCAGGATCACATCGCAGGGGTGGCGCAGCGCCAGGATGAACTTCGCTTCGGGAAAGAGCCGGTGAATCAAGGGTACCCACATCATGTTGAGCGGGTTCTTGTCGACCAGCTGCGCGCTCCAGCGCCGCTGGATCGTCTCGGAAACCATGAGCAGATAGCTCTTGCGCAGCTCGTCGCAATCGCGCTGCTGCAGCAGATCCAGATTCGACAGGATGTCCGGGTGGTGGTTGCGCAGCTTGTCGGCCAGCCGGTTGAAGAACGGATTCTCGTCCATCGACTGCAGGCCTGGATGCGCATCCAGCATCTGCTCGAGCAGGGTCGTGCCGGAGCGCGGGAACCCCACGATGAACACCGGCGAGTTGCGCGCATCGGGCGCGATCACCCGTGCCCACCGTGCGTGGCTTTCGGCGCTTACCCTGGGAATCGCCGCCGGCAGGGCCAAGGCACCGGCCTCGAAATGCTCTGGCGATGCATGCGCCAGCTCTTTCGCCTGGATCGCATGGGCGCTTCGCAGTGAATGCATCGCAAGTTCCGTCTCACCCAGCTTGTCATACGCCCTGGCCAGATCGAAATGGTGGGTATAGTCGTTCGCATGACGCGGACCGCCATGCTCCAGCAATGACCGTGCTGCAACCACATCCCCGCTCCGCAGTGCGAGCGTGGCCTTCAAATGGTCCACTTCGTTGCGATGCGCCTCGCTGGATGCCAGTTCGTCAGAATTGGCGACCGACCGCAACATGGACTCGGACTCGGCCACACGATTCAATCGCTCATACATGTTGGCCAGCAACACCTTGGCCTCGATGTGGGATGGATTTCTGCCGACCAGATCCTCCAGCAACACCGCCGCAGATGGGGCGTCGCTCAGCAGGTTCAGCTGCCTGGCCAATTCCAGCTGCAAGACCTCGTCGTTGATGGGCAACCAATTGCGCCAGGGCTTCAGCAGGTCCTCAGCCCCCTGGAAGTCTTGGCACAGACTGCAGGCCCGCGCCGCATGGATGCGCGCCATCGGCAAGCTGCGATCGAGCTCGAAGGCATCAAGCAGCAATTCGCGGGCTGCCAGGTAATCGTGTCGATCCAGCAGCATCAGACCCAGCTGGATTTTCGGATTGATGTTGCGCGAATCCAGTTTGAGCGCCGTCTTGTAGGTCGCCTCCGCCTCCGACAGCAAACCCGTTTGGCGCAGTGCCGTGGCGTAATTGCACAAGTGCAGGCTGCTGTCAGGAAACAACTCGGTCAGACGATAGTAGGCGTTTGCGGCCTCTGCCAGGCGGCCCTGGTGTTGCAAGCTCAGAGCAAGCAATACCAGCCCGTTCTCATCATGCGGCTGCTCGCGCAGGTGTGCGCGGCACAGGCGTTCCGCCTCGAGCGGATTGCCGGCCGTCATCGAGGCGACGATCTGTTGGATGGATTCTGGGGTCATGGCATAAAAAAGGGCCGCGTGATCGATTCACGCGGCCCTCAAGGTTAACGCAGGTTTCGCTGGTTTAGAACTTGACCGTCACGCGGGCCCAGAAATAACGACCCATCAGGTCGAAATCGCTCGGATCGGTGTTGGCGTTGAGCGTGTTGTTCGCGTACATGACCGGTGGCTGCTTGTCGAACGCATTGTTGACGCCGAAGTCGATGCGCGTGTTGATCGGTTCGATGTTGTAGCCGAACGAGAAGTCGTTGTACACGGTCGCAGCGTACTTGTAGACAGCACCCTTGATCGTGCAGTAGCTGCCGTAATAGCAGGTACCGTCCGGGAACACGTCCTGCGACGGCGACTTCGAACCCATCTGGAAGCGGCCGATGTAACGCAGACGCCACGAGGCGCTCCAGTTACCCAGCTGCCAGTCCACGAAGCCCTGTGCGCGCCAGCGGGGGAACAGGCAGGTGCCGACGCCCGGGCACGAGGCTTCCGCACCCGAACCGTACGGCAGGAAGTGCCCGGCATCGTGGTAGACGACATCGCCCGCCGTACCCGGCGCGGTATCCTGGTTGTAGTACTTCAGGTAGGTGGCATTGATGCCGGCGGTGAACTGGCCGAACGAGAACTGCGGCAGCTTGTAGTTCAGCGACATGTCGATGCCGCCGGTGCTCAGGGTACCGAGATTGGCCGTCGGCTGCAGGATATTGGTGATCTGGCCTTGGCTCGGACCCGGGGTCGCGCTGCGGGTGATCAGCGGGCAATATTCCGTCTGCCCCGCGCTGCACAGGTTCAGCACTTCCTGCGCATTGACGCTGGTGATGTCGTTGTTCAGGTACAGATGCCACACGTCGACGGTTGCCGACAGACCCGGTGCCCAGGACGGGCTGTACACCGTGCCGAGGTCGAACGACTTGCCCTGCTCCGGCTTGATCGGGAAGCCCGCGTAGGCCGAACCGGAGATGACTGCGTTCAACTGCAACTGCTGCAGCACATTCTGGTTTACAAACGGAGCGTAAGGACCGCTGGTGGGGACGTTCACGCAAGCCGGGTTGACCGGAGTACCGGTGTAGCCATCGCAAGGGTCGGAAGAGATCTTCGGCGCCGAGCTAGCCGGGGCACCGTAGACTTCGGTGATGTTCGGGGCACGGAATACCTGCGACATCGTGCCGCGCAACAGCAGATCATCGATCGGCTTGTACTCCAGCGCGAACTTGAAGTCGTTCGTGCTGCCGAAGGTGCTGAAGCGCGAGTAGCGGTCACCGATCGTGATGTTCAGCGACTTCACGCCCGGCAGGTTGGACAGCACCGGGATGAAGGTCTCTGCGTAGACTTCCTTCACGTTGTAACCGCCCGCCAGGCTGGAACCGCACTGGCTGCCCAGCACGCAGGTGCCGGTGGTCGGATCGATGTTCAGCAGCGGGTCGACGATCGTGGTGAGGTGTTCCTGGCGATAGTCGGCGCCAGCCGCCAGCTGCACCGTGCCGGCCGGCAGGTCGAACAGGCCGCCGTTGACGCCTGCATGCCAGACCTTTTCCTGGCTGTACGTGTTGCTGACCGCGGGTACGCCAGCTGACTGCAGTGCTGCCACGGAACCCGCCGAGTTCAGATCGAACGGATTGAACTGCAACATGGATTCGGTGACGCCCGTCGGGCAGCCCTGGGCTGCGGTCGTGGCATTGGGTACGCAAGCCAGGCCGGCGGCACCCATGTACGACGCGCCGGTATACAGCTTGTTCGTGTTGGGCAAGCCACGGGTCGTGGTGACCAGGTCCGAATGGCCGTAATCGAGGCCGACATCCCAGTTCCACGCCTGGCTGAATACAGTGAAGCTGCCCTTCACACCGGTGTTGAACTGGCCGTTGTTGGCTCCGAACGACGCGGAACGGTTGCCCAGCGAAGAGAGACGCGCACTGAACGCGTTCGCGCTCTGCGAGAACTCCGTGCCGAACTGATTCCAGTAGTTGTTGGCCGAAATGTCTGCACCATAGGCCGAACCATACACGGCCGGCGCCAGCTGGAATTCGGACGTGGTCTTGTTGAAGTACGCGTTCAGGTAGGCCTGAACGTTGTCGCTCAGGTTGTAGGTACCCATCAGGAAGGCGTTGGTACGCTCCTGCGGGGTCATGATCAGGTTGACCGTCGCGTAGTTGTACTTGTCGCTATGCGCGCCGTTGTTCTGGTAGCAGTGGTAGTTGGCCGTGCTCACCACCTGGCTGTTGCCGCCCGGGTTCAGGGCCACATAGCCGCAGCCGAACTGCGACTGCAGAGCCGGGGTCAACTGGATATGACCGTAAGGTGAGGAAGACGAGCCACCGATGTTCGCCGTGGGCGGTGTATTGACGGTGCCATAGAGCGACACCGAATTCTTGGAGAAGCTGCGGTTGCCGGCTTCCACACCGTCCTGCTTGTTGTACTCGATGCCGCCCATGATGCTTCCCTTGTCGGACGTCTGTCCGAAAGTGAAGCTGTAGCCCGACTGGTCGCCGTCGTTGTGGTCGGACTCGCCGACGTTGGTGGTGAACTGCGCACCCTGGTAATCGTGGCGCAGGATGAAGTTCACCACGCCGCCGATCGCGTCGGAGCCGTAGGTCGCCGAGGCGCCGTCAGTCAGCACTTCGATGCGCTCGATCATGTTGGCGGGGATCGAGTTCGGATCGGTATTCAGCACGCGCTGACCGTCGACGAGGATCAGGGTGCGAACCGTACCCAGACCACGCAGGTTGATCCCGGAGGCGCCAGTACCACCACCGTTGTTGACCTGCGGATTGACAGCACCGCCGGTCATCGCCGGCAACTGCTGGACCAAGTCGCCCAGCGTCATCTTGCCGGTGGCCTCGATCTGCGCGCGGTCAATGGTGACGACCGGGTTGGAGGTCTCCAAGTCGACGCGGCGGACCAGCGAGCCGGTGACCACAACCGTCTGCAGCGATTTTGCCTTCTGCTGGTCGGGCTGGTTGCCATTGGTGGTGGTGGACTGGCTGCTCGTGTCCTGGGCAAATGCCGTACCCGATGCGCCAACCGCGATGACAGCGCCCAGCGAAAGCGCCACGCGAACTGCCGAAGAAAGTTTTGTGACCCCAAGTTTCATAAAAGACACCCTCCGATTAATTATTGCCATGGGTCAGAAAACGTTCTGCCCAAAAACTGCAACCTGGCCCGATCTCCCAAGCCGACGAACTTCAGACCCGCGAACTCCCGATCCAAGCCGATACTAACAGGCAAATAACACTACGTGAACACGCAGCATACCTCTCGCGGCTGGTCATACCTGCGGCATTGAACTGTTCTGTGACGCGCTGGCCGCCATCCACCCACGCACCAGCCCAAATGCCCATAGGTCTTTATCATGCCTGCTTTACGTATTGTCAACAAAATTTGTACAAGCAAGAACTTGCGATACGCGCATGTTCGCGTCCCCGTTTGGCCCATTTCGTGATGGGCAATCTCGCGATACTGCCGCCTGGCTTGGGCTTGGCCAATCGCAACATGTTTCCGGCACATCGACTGCCGCCGCCACGTACTCGGGGAAACTCACCCCTGCTTATGCCCGATTCAGGTTCTCGCGACCTGGATCACTCCGCCTCTGCATCTTCCTCGAAACGCAGATGCTTCACGCTGCGCCCATTGCGGCGCACCAATTTCAGCGCCTCGATGCCGATCCGGATATGCGCCTCGACGTATTGCGAGGTGACGCTGCGGTCGCTTGCCTCGGTCTTCACGCCCTCCGGAATCATCGGCTGATCGGATACCAGCAGCAGGGCGCCGCAGGGAATCCGGTTGGCGAAGCCGGCAGCGAAGATGGTGGCGGTTTCCATGTCCACGGCCATGCAGCGAGTACGCCGCAGGTAATCCTTGAAGGTATCGTCGTGCTCCCACACACGGCGGTTGGTGGTGTAGACGGTACCGGTCCAGTAGTCGTGGCCGAGGTCGCGGATCATTGTGGACACCGCGCGCTGCAGCTGGAACGCCGGCAATGCCGGCACCTCCGGCGGCAGGTAATCGTTGCTGGTGCCTTCACCGCGGATGGCGGCAATCGGCAGGATCAGGTCGCCAAGCTGGTTCTTCCTCTTGAGGCCACCGCACTTGCCCAGGAACAGCGCGGCCCTGGGCTCGATCGCGCTCAGGAGATCCATCACAGTGGCCGCGTTGGGGCTGCCCATGCCGAAATTGATCAGGGTGATGCCGTCGGCCGTGGCGTTCGGCATCGGCCGGTCGCGCCCCTGCACCTCCACCCCATGCCATTGTGCGAACAGTTCCACGTAGTGACCGAAGTTGGTCAGCAGAATGTGCTCGCCGAATTGTCCGAGTGCCGTTCCGGTGTAACGCGGCAGCCAGTTGGAGACGATTTCTTGCTTGGTTTTCATGTGAAGTGGTACTCGTACACGTTACCGGCGACGCCACGCCAGCTGGATGCCATATATAAGGTCGCCTCATAGTAAAGGCTGTTCATGGCCGGCGGCATGGCCATTCCGCTCGCCAGG
The DNA here is from genome assembly GCF_002001045.1 of Rhodanobacter sp. C01. Taxonomy (GTDB): domain Bacteria; phylum Pseudomonadota; class Gammaproteobacteria; order Xanthomonadales; family Rhodanobacteraceae; genus Rhodanobacter. The sequence continues at coordinate 124,008 of NZ_MUNR01000004.1, forward strand.
CAGTCGGATCCGGGCAACTTTCGGCCGACGCTGCAGTCCCTTGTTGCATGTTATGTTCGGATTGCCATTCATGACGGGGGATACGTGATGCGGATGGGCTTGGCCATTGATGCCTCCTGCGACCTGTCGCAGGAGTTCCTGGAAAAACACAATGTCGCGATCATGCCGATCACCGTGAAGGTGGATCGCGAAACCTTCATGGATGATCGCCGGCCGGAAGAGCTGCAGCGCTTCATCGACCGCCGGCTCGGCAGCCGCAGCCACTCGGCGGAAACCGAACCGTGCCCGGTGGAGGAGGTGCAGAAGCTGTTCCTCGACAAGCTGGTGCTGGAGCAGGACTGCGTGTTTTGCCTGACCATCACTGCCACGCGCAGCCCGATCAACGAGCACGTCAACAAGGCCAGCTTTGGGATCCTCAAGAATTATCGTCAGGTGCGCGAACAGGCCAGCATCCCGGGCCCGTTCATGATGCGCGTCGTCGACACGCGCAACGTCTTCGCGGGGACCGCACCGGCCATTTACGAAGCAGCGCGGCTGATCGCCGCCGATCAACCGCCGGCCGCGATCCGCGAACGCCTCACCCATATTGCCAACAACAGTTACGGCTACATGCTGCCACGCGACCTGATCCACTTGCGCAACCGCATCAAGAAGCGGGGCGACCGCAGTGTCAGCCTGTTCAGTGCGATGGTCGGTACGGCGCTGGACATCAAGCCGCTGCTGCGCTGTTTCCGCGGCGAGACCGGCCCGGTCGGCAAGGTCCGTGGTTTCGAGCATGGTGCCGAGGTGCTGTTCGGCTATGCGACACAGCGGGTACGCGCGGGCCTGCTCGTGCCGGTGATGTGCGTCAGCTACGGCGGCGACCTGGCCGTGCTCTCGCAACTGCCCGGCTATGCGGCCTTGCGAACCACCTGCGAGGAAACCGGGGTCGAATTGATGGAAGCGCCGATGAGCATTACCGGCATGGTCAACGTGGGCGAAGGCGCCGTGACGCTGGGTTTTGCCGCCGAGGAACACGTCGCCGAGTTCTGATGCTGCTCAGAAGCCGTCGTTGAGAAACCCCCCGTCCACCGCCAGCACCTGGCCTGTGATGTAGCTGGCCGCCGGCAGGCACAGGAACGCGATCGCGGCAGCCACCTCCTCCGGTTCGCCGATCCGCCGGAGCGGCGTGTGGTCGAGTACCTCGTCCAGATAATCCACATCCGCCAGCGCCGGCTCGGAGCGCTGGGTGCGGATGTACCAGGGCGCCACCGCATTGACGCGGATGCCATCCATCGCCCATTCCGCAGCCAGGTTGCGAGTGAGCTGGTGCAGTGCCGCCTTGCTCATGCCGTATGGCGAACCGGTACGTACATGGGTAATGCCGGAGACCGAACCCACGTTCACGATCGCGGCATTCGCATGCTGCACCAGCTGCGGATGTGCCAGCCGGCACATCTCGAACGCGGACAGCAGATTCTGCCCGAGAATGCCGAGCACCTCGTCCACGCTGTAGTCGAGGGTGGCCTTCGGCTGGTTGCCACCGGCATTGTTGACCAGCAACGACAGCGGTGCGCCCAGGTCGGCGATCCAGTCGAACACGGCGAGGCGTTCCTCGGCTTCGGTCAGATCGGCACCAAACGCCAGCACATCGATCTCGGGAAAGTCATCCGCCAGTTCCGTGCGCACCTGCTCGAGATAATCCTCGTCGCGCGCCACCAGCAGCAGGTCGGCTCCGAGCCCGGCCAGTTCACGCGCGGTGGCGTAGCCGATGCCCTTGCTGGCACCGGTGATCAGGGCGGTGTGGCCTTGCAGTTGCCAGGCATCGATACGATTGTTCATCCACGCAGCTTAAAACGTCGGTGCCGGCGCGCCTAGCTCGGCCGAGGCTTTCGCCACAATGCGATGCTTGCCTGCGTCCACGCACGGCAGGACACTCATCACGTCGCCCCATGCGGGAACTGCCATGAAAACGCTGCCGATCCTGCTCTGCGTACTTGCCCTCGGTGCATGTTCCGACAAGCCACCACAGCCCCAGGCCAAACCGGCCCAGGTTGCCACCCCGTGGGATGCCATGAAGGCGGACGAGCAGCACGCGCGGGATGTGCAGAAGATCGTCGACAAGCAGGCGGAAGAGCAACGCAAGCAGATCGAGGCGCAGGAGCAATAAGAACGCCGCCCTGGTTACCCCCTTCAGGCACAACCAGGCGCAAGGCAACCCTGATCATCGCTCAGTGCAGCGTGCACAGGCAGTCCGCATAGATGTTCGGCGTGCCGGCCTTGGCGCTGCGCAGCAGCTGCAGTTCCGGCGCCAGCGCCGGCAACTGGGCAAACCAGTCCGGCAAGCGGATGCCCCAGGACTGCAGCACGTGCATGCTGGCATCGTGGTTGAGATTGATCAGGAAGCGCGCGAAACCACCCAATGGCGCCTCCTGGTAACGCACCGGATAATCCTTGCCCAGCTTGGCCAGACTGGCTGCATCGACAACCGCATCACCCAGACCACCGAGCTGGTCGACCAGGCCACGGTCGAGCGCCTGTTGTCCGGTCCACACGCGACCCTGCGCAATCGCATCGATCGCATCGAAGTTCTTGCCGCGTGCCTGGGCCACCTTGCCGACGAAGTCACGGTACCCCTTGTCGATGATCGCCTGGATCACGGTACCGACCTTCGGATCGAGCGGACGGGTGATGTCGAATGCGCCGGCCATCGGTCCGGTACTGACGCCGTCGCTCTGGACGCCAAGCTTGGCCAGCGTGTTGGGCACCGTGTAATACATGCCGAAGATGCCGATCGAGCCGGTGATGGTGTTCGGCTCCGCGAAGATGCGGTTCGCATTCATCGAGATCCAGTAGCCACCGCTGGCCGCCACGTTGCCCATCGACACCACGACCGGGATGCCCGCCTCGCGCGTCAGCTCCACCTCGCGACGGATCTGCTCGGCCGCATACACCTCGCCACCGGGGGAGTTGACCCGCAGCACCAGCGCCCTGGTCTTGCGATCCTCGCGCGCCGCACGGATCAAGGCCGCGGTGGACTCACCGCCAATCGAGCCGGCCGACTGCTTGCCGGCGGCAATCTCGCCCTCGGCTACCACGACCGCCACGCCAGGCTCAAACAGCTTGCCGTCGCCCGGAAGGCTGGCGGCATAGCGCGCCAGATCGACCTGACGGAAGCTGTGCCCCTTGTCGTCCGCCGGAACGCCTTGCTTGCGCAGCATGGCAATGAGCTCCGCACGCGTGGCCAGGCCATCGGCCAGATGCTCGTTCACTGCCAGCTGGGCCAGATCGCCCTGGGTCGTGGCGATGGCCTGCGGCAGATTGTCGATGTCGGCGCGCAGAGCAGTCGGATCCAGCTTTCGCAGCGTGGCCACTTCGCCGATGTAGCTGTCCCACAAACCGCCCATCCAGTAACTGTCAGCCTGCTTGGCCGCGTCCGAGGCATGATCGAGGATGTACGGTTCGGCCGCGCTCTTGAATTCGCCGACCCGGAACAGGTGCACATCGACGCCGAGCTTGTCGAGCAGGTCCTTGTAGAACAGGCGATAGTCGGCCAGTCCGGTAAGCATCACGCCACCCTGTGGATCGACCAGCAACCGGTCCGCATGCGCCGCGAGATAATACTGGCCCTGGTCCAGATTCACCGCCCAGGCGATCACCGGCTTGCCAGCGGCGCGGAAGCGATCCAGCGCTGCGCCGACTTCGCGCAGGGCGGCAAAGCCGTCACCTTGTTGCAGATCGTCCGGCAACAGCAGGATGCGGCTGATCCGCCGGTCCTTCGCCGCCGCATCGATCGCGCCCACCAGGTCGCGCAGCTGCACCTGCTTCGGTTCGTTGCCGGACAGGCTCGACAACGCACGCTGCAACGGATCGATGCTGTACTGCTCGACCAGTTGGCCTTGTGGCTTGATCACCAGCACGCTGTCGTCCTGCAGCGTGCGTTGCATCCGGCTGCCGGCCACGCCGGCAGTCAGCAGCAACAGCAACACGAACAGCACGGTGAAAAACACCAGGTTGATGATCAGCAGCCTGACCACGTTGATGCCACGCCCGAACTTGCACAGGAAAGCCCAGAAACCATTGCGGCGGGGTGACGGGAGCGGTGGGGGCATGCGTGATCTTCCTGGAGTGATGTCACCTAGCGTACCGCTCAGGCGGGCGCCGACATAGTGGCCGCGACGCGACGCCAGCGCTGCTTCCACGCACTGCGCCAGAAGCGCATGAACAGCATGGCCGCCGCCACGGTCAGACCGGCGATCAGACCCATCCACATGCCCCGTGCGCCCAGACCGTGATGGAACGCCAGCCACCAGCCCACAGGCATGCCTACGATCCAGTAGGCGAACAGCGTGATTGCCATCGGCACGCGGGTGTCCTTGAGCCCACGCAGAGCACCGTTGGCAGCAACCTGGATGCCATCGGAAAACTGGAACAGACCGGCCAGCATGATCAGCTGCGCCGCCAGTGCGATCACTTTCGGATCATGCGTGTATAGCGCCGCGATGTAATGCGGCAGTCCCAGCATCAGGCCGGCCGACAGCAATTGGGTGATCAAGGTCAGCCCGATCCCGCAGAAACCGGCGTAACGCACCCCACGCTCGTCGCCACGGCCGACGGCATTGCCGACGCGCACGGTGATCGCCATCGCCAGGCCGAGCGGAATCATGAAGAACAGCGAGGCGATGTTGATCGCCACCTGATGGCTGGCGATCACGTCCTCGCCAAGTGTTGCGACGATCAGCGCAGTCGCCACGAACAGGCCGGCCTCGGCCAGCAGGGTCACCGCCATCGGCAGCCCGATATGCACCAGCTGGCCGATCCGTCGCAGATCCGGCCATTCGAAATGATCGAACAGGCCGAGTCCGCGATAGTTGCTACGACACAGCACATAAATGCCGAATGCCAGCAGCTCCAGCCACAACACTGTCGCGGTGGCGATGCCGCAGCCATGCGCGCCCTGCGGCGGGATACCCAGCTTGCCGAACATCAGCACGTAGCCCAGCGGCACCAGCAGCACCAGGCCGCCCAGGCTGAAGTACATCGACGGCCGGGTCAGCGACAAGCCTTCGGACAGTCCGCGCAACGCGAAGTAGCAGGTCAATGCCGGCGCACCCCAGCTGATCGCATGCAGGAACCGCTGCACGTCATCACGCAGGCTCGGCGTCACCCCGATGAGGTCGATCAGCGGCGCCGCATGACGCACCGCGAACCACAGCACCACACCCATTCCCAGCGCCAGCCACAACGCCTGCCGGAATACGGCGCCGACCTCGTGCCGGCGCCCGGCACCATCGAGCTGCGCCACCGACGGCGGCACCGCCATCATCATGCCGATGCCGCTGACGATCGCCAGCGACCAGATGCTGGCACCCACCGCCACCGCACCAAGCACATGCGCGCTGACGTGCCCGGACAGCACCGCGTCGATCACATTGCTGCCGATCGCCGCCAGCTGGGCACAGACCAACGGCAACGCGAGACGTACGGTAGCGCGCATCTCGTGCAACAGGCGCGCGCGCTCGGGGCGGAAGGGTTTCATCAGCACAGCAGACTCCAGGGCCGGCCATTCTACCTGAGCCATTTGTCACGCCCGCCGGATCGCCTCCATGTGCGAAGATCCCACGCTGCACCGGAAGGGGACCGCGATGAAGCAGCTGACCAGTTACGAGGGACTGCACTGCGCCAACTGCGGCGCGAGCATGCAGGGCGAGTTCTGCCACGAGTGCGGCCAGTCGATCCACAGCGTGCTCAAGCCGGTGCACTCAATGGCCGAGGAGACGCTGGAAACCGTGCTGCACATCGACGGCCGCATCGTGCACACACTGCCGCCGCTGCTGCTCAAGCCCGGCTTTCTCACGCTGGAATATTTCAGCGGTCGACGGGTGCGCTACATCGCGCCGTTCCGGCTGATGTTCGTGCTGTGCGTGCTGTCGTTCTTCGTGTTCCACCTGGTGATCGACCAGATCAGCAGCAAGGTCGCCGCACACGGCTTTCCATTGGTGAGTGTGAATAGCAACGCGATCGAGAATGCCGGCAGCCCGGCGCAGGTGCGCAAGGCATTGCAGAAGCAGCTGGACGGACTGCAGAACGCCCGCGCAACCGGCCTGCTTTCGCCGAACTTGCTGGATCAGACCAATGTCGCCGCGCAGGATCTGCGCCAGAAAGCCAGTCGGCGCCTGCTCGAACTCGGTGCTGCACCGATATCAGCCGCATCCGTCGCGGAGCCCCTCCCCAGCGTGACTGTGAAGCCCGCAGATACCATGAGGGCCGCTGCCACCGTGCCGGATGATGCCGGGCAAAAGGCCATCGGGCAGGAATCGACGCCCGTGCAGATCGCCTGGCTGCCGGATATGGTCAACGCCCGCCTGACCGAGCTTGCCAGACACATCCAGGACAACCGTCACGCCGTTTTGGGGGACGATCCCCTGCGCCGCCAAGAGGCTCTGCAACGGATGATCGGCGGTGTCTTCAGCACCTTGCCGCCGACCATGTTCGTACTGATTCCGGTGTTCGCGATCCTGCTCAAGCTGTTCTACGTATTCCGCCGGCGGCTGTACATGGAGCATCTGATCGTCGCCCTGCACAGCCATGCGTTCATTTTTCTCAGCCTGCTGTTGATCGCCGTGACGGGCATGTTGTCGACCTGGCTGCGCCCCCATGCCGCCTGGACCGGTTACGCGATGGGCCTGTTGCAGACTGCTTTGATTCTGTGGATCCCCACATACCTGTTGGTCATGCAGAAACGGATCTACCGCCAGGGCTGGCCGATGACCGTGCTCAAATTCTGGTGCGTCAGCTGGTGTTATTTCGGGCTGTTGGGGATTGCCCTGTTGGTTGCGCTCGTACTGGGAGTGGCGCACTAAACAGGGTCTGACACTGGCGTTCACGGCGCACCATCCAAGCCGGGTTGCCGCGGGTTTTGCACAGCGTCATGGGCCTGTCAAGCTGGACCACCGGCATTTGTCAGTTGCATGAACATCCGCTGACGTATATTTTCAAGTCATTGAAAATGAAATATATTTTTGCATGACCAAAACTTGGTCAGCGTGTCGAAAAAGGCGCCACAACGCGCTTTGAGGCACTCCTTCCCCGCTGCATCCACAGACTTATCCACAGCGCTTGTGGATAAGCACTAAAACCTTCCTCGGTGAGCTACTTACCTATGATTTCTCGACCACCGGGCAGAAAGTGCATGCAAGCACTGGCGGCAGATTCACCTCGACCCTGTCGCCCCTGGCATGCCTTAGGAGTTCGGGCCGCACGGGTACACTGACCCGCCCACGAGATAGCCATGCCCGCCGTCCTTCGCGTTGCCCTGCCGGTACCCCTGCCGACCCTGTTCGACTACCTGCCGCCTGCGGCTGGAGAGGCGCGCGTGGGTTGCCGGGTGCTGGTGCCGTTCGGGCGCGGCAAGCAGGTCGGCGTGGTGGTGGCGGTCGAGGCCGAAACAACGCTCGGCGGCAACCGGCTGAAGCAGGTGATCCGGCTACTCGATGAGGTGCCGCTGCTCGATGCCGAACTGATGCAGACGCTGGCTTGGGCCGCCGACTACTGGCTCGGTGCACCGGGTGAGGCCTATGCGAATGCGCTGCCACTGGCACTGCGCGAAGCGAAGCCGCTACCGGCACTAGGCGATGAGTACTGGTCGCTGAGCAGCGCCGGTCTCAGCGCTCACGATGCCGGTAGCCGCCGTGGTGGCAGCAAGGCACTGCTGGCGCAATTGGCCGCCGGCTCAATGAGCGCGCAGGAGCTGACCGAACGCCTGCCCGGCTGGCGCGAGGCGGCCCGTCGGCTGGCAGGCGCAGGCCTGCTCGAACGCAGCGAACGAGCACCACTCGACCGCCCGTTGCCGGCGTCTTCCGCTCCGCAACTGAACGACGAGCAGCAACTAGCCGTCGCGACCGTCAGCACCAGCCTCGGCCAGTACCAGCCGTTCCTGCTCGACGGCGTCACCGGCAGCGGCAAGACCGAGGTGTATCTGGCGCTGATCGAGCAGGTGCTGGCACAGGGCAAACAGGCGCTGCTGCTGGTGCCGGAAATCGGCCTGGCGCCGCAGACCGTGCGTCGCCTGCGCGAGCGACTCGGCGTGATCGTCGAGGTGTTGCACTCCAACCTGTCCGAAGGCGATCGCGCCCGCGCGTGGTTGCGTGCCCGCAACGGCAGCGCACGAGTGATCCTGGGTACCCGTTCGGCGGTGTTCACGCCGCTGCCACAGGCCGGCCTGATCATCGTCGATGAGGAACACGACAGCGCCTACAAGCAGCAGGAAGGCTTCCGCTATCACGCGCGCGACCTGGCCCTGGTGCGCGCACGCGCACTGGGTGTGCCGGTGCTGCTGGGTTCGGGTACGCCGTCGCTGGAATCGCTGGCGAATGCCGAGGCCGGCCGTTACCGCACCCTGCATCTGCGCGCCCGTCCCGGCGCGATCCGGCCGCCGCAGGTGCAGATCATCGACATGCGCGCGCAACGGCTGGAACACGGCATGTCGCCGGCGTTGCTGACGGCGGTCGCCGACACGCTGGCGCGCAGCGAGCAGGCGCTGGTGTTCCGCAACCGTCGCGGTTACGCGCCGGTGCTGCTATGCCACAGCTGCGGCTGGCATGCGCAGTGCCCGCGCTGCGAACGTCCGCTGACCCTGCACGCGGGGCGTCGCCAGCTGCTCTGCCATCATTGCGATTACCAGACCCGCATGCCGGCCGCCTGCCCGACCTGCGGCGCCACCGAGCTGAAGCCGCAAGGCCAGGGTACCGAGCGGCTGGAGGAAGCACTGATCACACAGTTCCCGCAGGTGCCGGTGTTGCGCGTTGACCGTGAAACCACCCGCCGGCGCGACGCCTTCGAGCAACTGCTGGCCACGCTCAAGGACGACCAACCGGCGATCCTGGTCGGTACCCAGATGCTGGCCAAGGGCCACGACCTGCCCAACCTCACCCTGGTGGCGATCGTGGGCGTCGACGAAGGCCTGCACAGCGTGGATTTCCGCGCCGGCGAGCGGCTGGCCCAGCTGGTGGTGCAAGTGGCCGGACGCGCGGGACGGGCGCGCAAGCCAGGACGCGTACTGCTGCAGACCCACCAGCCGGAACATCCGTTGCTGCGCGGCTTGCTGGCACAAGGCTATGCCGCTGCGGCACGCGAGCTGCTGGCAGAACGCCGGCAGATCCAGTTGCCCCCCTACAGCCATCAGGTGTTGCTGCGCGCCGAGGCACCGCTGCGCGAGCACGTCGATGCCTTTCTCGTCGACGCAAACGCCGCGTTACCGATCAATGATCAGTTGCAGATCGCCGGTCCGATGCCGGCGCCGATGCCGCTGCGCGCAGGCCGTCATCGTGCTCAGCTGCTGCTGGAAGCCGGCAGTCGCAGCACGCTGCACGGGATGCTGCGCAGATGGCAGCTGGCACTGATCGCACTGCCGTCGGCACGGCGGGTACGCTGGTCGCTGGACGTCGATCCGATCGATCTGTACTGATCGACGATGAATTATCAGGCCGCGTCGCGCCGCAACGATCCCGGCTTCACCAGCCAGCGCACCGCCAGCACGCCCAGCTCGTAGAGCAGGCACATCGGGATACCGAGCATCAGCATCGAGGTGATGTCCGGCGGCGTGATCAGCGCGGCAATCGCGAACGCACCGACGATGGCGTAGCGCCGGCCGCTGCGCAGTTTGTCCAGATCCACCACGCCCACCGCGGCGAGTATCACCACCGCCACCGGCACCTCGAAGCACAGCCCGAACGCGAAGAACATCAGCATCACGAAATCGAGGTACTGGGTGATGTCGGTCATCATCTCCACTCCCTGCGGCGTCACCGCGATGAGGAAGCGGAACGCGGCTGGCAGCACCAGGAAATAGGCAAACGCCGCGCCGGTGTAGAACAGTACGAGCGCGGCTGCCAGCAGCGGCCGGGCCAGGCGTTTTTCGTGCTTGTACAGGCCCGGGCTGACGAACGCCCACAGCTGGTAAAGGATCACAGGCATGCTGATGAACAGCGAGGCATAGAAGGCCAGTTTCAGCGGCGTGATGAACGGACTGGTCACGCCGGTGGCGATCAGGTGCGCCCCTTGCGGCAGGCGTGCCACCAGCGGCGCGGCCAGTTCGCTGTACAAGCGATTCGCAAACGGCACCAGCGCCACCAGCACCAAGACCAGCGCTGCCGCCGCCTTGAGCAGCCGCGCACGCAATTCCAGCAGGTGCGAGAACAGTCCCTGCTGCAGGTCCTCGGCGATCGACGGGTCGGACTCAGGCGCCGCCATGCGAGGTCTCCCGGGTGTGCGGGGTGGCTGATGGCTCACCCAGTGGCAATTCCGCCTGCACCTGGCTGGCTGGCTCGTCGTGAGCCACCTCGTCCGATAAAACCGCTGGCGACTCGGCCTTGACCATCGCGTCCTTGCTCGACACGTCCTTGATCATCGCCGCGGCATCGGCGAGCGGCTCATGCGCCTGCTGCAGCGTGCCCTTCATCGCGTTCTGCGCGGCCTCCGCCTGGGTCGCCGCCTCGCGCGCGGTGCGCCGGATTTCCTCGATCTCCAGCTCGCGCTCGACCTCGGCACGCACGTTGTCCCAGCCGCTGCGCACACGTCTCAGCAGCGCACCGGCAGTACGCGCGGCGCCGGGCAGCTTCTCGGGACCGAGCACGATCAGCGCGATCAGGGCGAGCAGCACCATTTTGCCGAGACTGATCTCGATCATTGCCGCGCTCCGCCTACCGCGCGCTTACTTGGTTTCGCTGGAGTCGCGCTGACTCTGCGTGCTGCTGTTGGCGGCCGCCGGCGGATCGGCGCGCAGCTGCTCGGCAGCCTTGCGCGCGGCCTCCTCTTCCTTCTGCTTCGCCTCGTCGTCACCGCTGAGGCCTTTCTTGAAGTCACGGATCGCCGCGCCGAGATCCGGCCCGAGGTTGCGGATCTTCTTGGTGCCGAAAATCAGCAATACGACTACCAGGAGGATTAGCCAATGCCAGATACTGTCAAAACCCATAGTCAACCTCGAGGCGGATTCCAGCCAAGTCATCCAGGCGCGATTCGCGCCGACACTTCGCAATCATTGACGCGAAGTGTACTCCTCAAGCCGGTCGCGGAAATCGACCACCGGCCCCGGCACGTTGCTGACGCCACCTTCGAAGATGCGCCGCGGAGTGATGCCGGCGCCATACACGGCTTCATTCGCGTCGTAGTCGATGCGCAAGGCCGCGCCATCGATCGCCACGCCCGCAAACAGACCGCGGGAGCGTGAATAGGAGTAGATCTCGGCCTTCATCTGTTCGTCGGTGGAGGCACTGGTGGTACGCCCGACCGGACCTGCCGCTGCCGAAGCATCGGCGCCGAGCGTGAACTTGCCACGCACGATCGAATCCACGCCGCGCTGGGTGCGGAACACCAGGATCACGTCGGTCGAGGACACGCCAGCCTGGAAGCCCACGCTGCCGCCGGTCATGCTGATGAAGCTGGGGTTGGACCAGGTGCCATCCGGGCTCTTGACCGAGATCAGGCCCTCGCCACGACGACCGCCGAACACGAAGCCGACCTTGAGCATGTCGGGAATCACCGCGATTGCCCGCGCATCGCGCAGCAGATCCTGCGGAATCGCCTTGTCCGGCGCCTGCATGATGTCATTGAGCACGCGCACCGCATTCTTCGCACGCACCAGCGGCGGGTCTTCGGCATGCACGGCCATGGCCGGCAGCAACAAGGTCAGACCAATCAACAGCAGACGATGCAGTGGTGTCTTGAACATGGACGGCTCCACTTGGTTCGGGGATGGGGGTGGTACACCGCGGCGCACCAAGGCTTGTGGCAGACTCCACGACTGATTCAGCCACGACTGCCACGATGCCACGCAGCAATCACTATACCGGCGTTGCCAGCCATTCCGACGCGTCGGGTGTTCCGTCCGTTCAGGCTGGCGTGCTGCTGGTCAACCTGGGTACGCCGACCGCGCCCACCGCGAAAGCGGTGCGCCCTTATCTGGCCGAATTCCTCGGCGATACGCGCGTGATCGACTACCCGCGCTGGCTGTGGTGGCTGATCCTGCATGGCGTGATCCTGCGGATCCGTCCTGCACGTTCGGCGCACGCCTATGCACGAATCTGGACCGAGCAGGGTTCGCCGCTGCGCTTCGGCAGCGAGGCACTCGCCACGAGCCTGCAAGCCGAACTGGAGCGGCAGCAGCCGGGCACGCTCCGCGTGGCGTTAGCGATGCGTTACGGCGAGTCGTCGGTGGCGCATACGATCGAACAATTGCAGCGTGAAGGCGTGCGCCGACTGCTGGTGCTGCCGCTGTATCCGCAGTATTCGGCCACCTCGACCGGCTCGGTGATCGATGCTGTCGCCGACACCTTCAAGACGCTGCGCTGGCCGCCGGAGTTGCGCCTGGTCAACGACTATCACGACGATCCCAGGCATATCGACGCGCTGGCAGCCAGCATCGAGCGCTGGTGGGCGACGCATGGCCGTGGCGACAAGTTGCTGCTGTCGTTCCACGGCATTCCCGAGCGTTACGTGCAACTGGGTGATCCGTATTTCAACCAGTGCCTGACCACCGCGCGACTGCTTCGCGAACGGCTGCACATGAGTGCCGATGACGTGATTCTGAGCTTCCAGTCGCGCGTAGGTCGCGAGCAATGGCTGCAGCCGTACACCGACGCCAGCGTGCGCCAGCTCGCTGCCGACGGCGTGAAGAAACTCGACGTGGCCTGCCCCGGTTTCGCGGTGGACTGCCTGGAGACACTGGAGGAAATCGCCATGCAGAACCGGGATTTCTTCCTTGCGGCCGGCGGCGAAGCGCTGCGCTATATCCCTGCACTCAACGACAGTGCCGAACAGGTGCGCAGTCTCGCCGCACTGGTACGACGGCATATTCGTGGCTGGCCGGAATCCATCGCGTGAGCGCACCCAGCGAGTGCCGCATCGCGCTGCCGCACCTGAGCCTGAGCGCGCAAGTCTGGGGCGATGAAGCCCTGCCACCACTCCTAGCCCTGCACGGCTGGCTGGACAATGCCGGCAGCTTTGCGCTGCTGGCGCCGCTGCTGGCGGCCCGCTTCCGGGTAATCGCGCTGGAGCTGCCCGGCCATGGCCATTCCGATCACCTGGCTGCCGGCGCCAGCTATCGTTATCTCGACTACGTGCAGGTGGTACTCGCCGCCGCCGATGCCCTGGGGCTTGAGCGCTACAGCCTGCTCGGCCATTCGCTGGGTGCGGGGATTGCCGCGCTGGTAGCCGCCGCCTCACCGCAACGGATCGAGCGCCTGCGGCTGATCGAAGGCCTCGGCCCGCTCGGCGATGATGGTTCACACACGCTGCAGCGCTTCCGCGACGCGTTCGCACCACGGGGCGACAACACCAAGCCGTTGCGTGTCTTCCGCAGCATCGCGCAAGCCGCCAACGCGCGCAGCATGGTTAGCGGCTTGCCCGCCGAGCTGGCACAACCGATCGTCGAACGTGGGCTGATCGAGGCCGACGGCGGCTGGCGATGGCGCAGCGATCCCCGGCTGACCCGGCCCAGTCCCGTGCGGCTGGCCGAATCGCAGATCCATGCCCTGCTCCGCGGCATCGAGGCACCTGCCGCGCTGCTGCTGGCGCAGCCAGCCACCTCGTACCTGCCAGGGGCGCCGATGCAGGCGCGCGCTGACTGCGTGCCGAACATCACCGTCAACCACATGGCTGGCGGTCACCACCTGCACCTCGAACATCCCGCTACCGTCGCCACCTGGATCGGCGCGACAACGTAGCCTGCGCACATGTAGCGACAGCGCCGTTCGGCTATCGTGCACATCCCATCGCCTCGCTTCGCCCCATGGATCAGCCACCCACCCTCGCCGCTCCGCGCCACCGCGCCGCGCTCAACTTCATCTTCGTCACCGTGATGCTGGACATGCTGGCGTTCGGCATCATCATTCCGGTGCTGCCGCACCTGATCGTTGAGCTGATCGGCGGCAGCATCTCGAAGGCGGCGGTATGGGCCGGCGCGTTCGCCGCCTTGTTCATGCTTATGCAGTTCGTATTCTCGCCGGTGCAGGGCGCGCTGTCGGACCGCTTCGGCCGGCGCACGGTGATCCTGATCTCCAGCTTCGGTCTCGGCATCGACTTCATCGTGATGGCGCTGGCGCCGGTGCTGTGGCTGCTGTTCCTCGGTCGCGCCGTGTCCGGTATCTGCGCGGCGAGTTTTTCCACCGCGAACGCCTACATCGCCGACATCATCCCGAAGGAAAAGCGCGCCGCGGCATTCGGCACGCTGGGTGCTGCCTTCGGCATCGGCTTCATCGTGGGACCGGCGCTGGGCGGCTTCCTCGGTCACCTGCATATCCGCCTGCCGTTCTGGGTGGCGGCGGTGTTGTCGCTGATCAACTTCTGCTACGGCTATTTCGTGCTGCCCGAATCGCTGCCGAAGGAACGCCGCAGTGCGCGCTTCGACTGGCGTCACGCGAACCCCTTCGGCGCGGTGGTGCTGCTGCGCCGCTATCCGCAGGTGTTCGGACTGGCCACGGTGTTCTTCCTTATCAACCTGGCGCAGTTCTCGCTGAATTCCACCTACGTGCTGTACACCGATTACCGCTATGGCTGGGGACCGCAGGCGGTCGGCTATACGCTGGGTCTGGTCGGCCTGTGCAGCGGGTTGGTGCAGGCGGTACTGGTGCGCCGGCTGATGCCGAAACTGGGCGAGCGGCGAATGATCCTGGCCGGCCTCACGCTGTGCATCGTCGGCTACGTGTTCTTCGGCTTCGCTTCAATCGCCTGGGTATTTCTGCTTGGCATTCCGTTCCTGTGCCTGGGCGGACTGGCCGGACCGCCGGCGCAGGCAATGATGACCCACCAGGTCGACCCGCATGAGCAAGGTCGCCTGCAGGGCGCGCTGACCAGCCTGGCCAGCCTCGCCGGCATCTTCGGCCCGGCGCTGTTCGCCAACCTGTTCGCGCTGTTCATCAGCGACCATGCGCCAGTGCAGCATCTGCCGGGCGCCGCGTTCGTGCTGGCCGCCGCATTGCTGCTGGCCGCAGGCTTGATTGCCATGCGGGTAACCCGGCATGCACCCATCGCGGCCCCCTTGGCGGCGGACGAAATCGTCCCTACCCTGCCGTTCAACGAATTTTCGTCCGAACCGCTTCCCCACGTTCCACCGGAGCAATCCCCATGACACTGTCCATGTACCAGGCTTCCGTTCCCGTCTTCGTCCGCGCACTCGGCAATCTCAAGCACGTGCTGCAGAAGGGCGCGGAGCACGCGAAGGCAAAGAACGTTACCGACGAAGTGCTGCTGCAGACCCGGCTGATCCCCGATATGTTGCCGCTGGTCAAGCAGGTGCAGATCGCCGCCGACATGGCCACGCGCGGCATCGCCCGCCTTGCCGGGATCGAGCCGAAGTCGTTCGAGGACAATGAAACCACGCTGGAGCAGCTCTACTCGCGCATCGATAGCGCGATCGAGTACATCAAGACGTTCAAGCCCGAGCAGATCGACGGCAGCGAAGCGCGCACGATCGTCCTGAAAATGCGCAGCGGCGAGATGACGTTCGAAGGCCAGGCCTACCTGCTGCACTTCGTGATCCCGAACGTGTTCTTCCACTGCACCACCGCGTACAACATCCTGCGCGAGGCGGGCACCGAGATCGGCAAGAACGATTTCATCGGCCAGGCCTGATCGACGCTTGCGCCACGGCCATGGCCGTGGCGCAAGCTGCAACCGTCACTGCAACACGATATCTGCGAAAATCCTGCAGCTGATTTCAGTTTCCGGATTCCCAGGCCCATGTTGCGACTCACCGACCTCAAGCTGCCGCTCGATCACACCGAGGACATGCTGACCACCGCGATCCTCAAGCGGCTGGATATCGAGGCCGCGGCGCTGACCCGTTACACCGTCGCCCGGCGTGGTTACGACGCGCGCAAACGTGGTGCGATCGCCCTGATCTACGCGCTGGATATCGAGACGCCGCGAGAAGCGGAGCTGCTGCGGCGCTACGCCGACGATCAACACATCCAGCCCACGCCCGACACCGACTACCACTTTGTCGCCCAGGCACCTGCGCCGTTGTCGCACCGCCCACTGGTGATCGGCTTCGGCCCCTGCGGCCTGTTCGCCGGGCTGATCCTGGCGCAGATGGGTTTTCGTCCGATCATCCTCGACCGCGGCAAGGAAGTGCGCGAGCGCACCAAGGACACCTGGGACCTGTGGCGCAAGCGCAACCTGCATCCGGAATCCAACGTGCAGTTCGGCGAAGGGGGCGCTGGCACGTTTTCCGACGGCAAGCTGCACAGCCAGATCCGGGATCCACTGCATCACGGCCGCAAGGTGCTCACCGAGTTCGTCAAAGCCGGCGCGCCGGAGGAGATCCTCTACGTCAGCAAGCCGCATATCGGCACGTTCCGGCTGGTGACGATGGTGGAGAACATGCGTGCCACGATCGAATCGCTGGGTGGCGAGATCCGTTTCAGCCAGCGCGTCGACGACCTGCTGCTTGAGCCTAGCGCGGACGGCCAGCAGCAGATCCGTGGCGTGACGCTGGCCAGCGGCGAGCAGATCCGCACCGACCACGTGGTGCTCGCGGTCGGCCACAGCGCGCGCGATACCTTCGAGATGCTACACGTGCGTGGCGTGTACCTGGAAGCCAAGCCCTTCTCGATCGGTTTCCGCATCGAGCATCCGCAGTCGGTCATCGACAGCGCCCGCTTCGGCCCGCAGGCCGGCCACCCGATCCTCGGCGCCGCCGACTACAAGCTGGTGCACCACTGCAAGGGCAGTCACGAGGGCAACGGTCGCTCGGTCTACAGCTTCTGCATGTGCCCCGGTGGCACCGTGGTCGCGGCCGCCTCCGAGCCGGGGCGTGTGGTCACCAACGGCATGAGCCAGTACTCGCGCAACGAGCGCAACGCGAATGCGGCGGTGGTGGTCGGCATCGATCCCGCCGACTTTGCACCGTTCGAGCCCACATTTGATGAAAGCGGCGGCAGCCCGCTCGCCGGCATTGCTTTGCAGCGCGCTCTGGAAAGCCACGCCTATACCCTGGGTGGCGAAAACTACAGCGCACCGGGCCAGCTGGTCGGCGACTTCCTCGCCGGCCGCGCCTCGCATGACTTCGGTGACGTGCAACCATCGTACAAGCCGGGTGTGACCCTGGGCAGTCTCGACAGCGCGCTGCCCGCTTATGCGATCGCTGCGATCCGCGAGGCCTTGCCCGCATTCGAGCGCCAGATCCGCGGCTACGCGATGCACGACGCCATCCTCACCGGCGTCGAGACACGCACCTCCTCGCCGGTACGGATCAAGCGCGACGACAGCCTGCAGAGTCTCAACACCCGCGGCCTCTACCCCGCCGGTGAAGGCGCTGGCTACGCCGGCGGCATCCTGTCCGCCGCCGTCGACGGAATCAAGATCGCCGAGGCGGTGGCTTTGAGCATCATGGCCAAGCCGCAATCCTGACGGTACATCGGCACCGGCAAGGCGACACCCGGCAACGATTGATTGCAGTGTCGCGTGACCCTATCTAGGGCGAATCCCCAGTCGGCGCTGTCTATGGCGCTCACACTCCCGAAGGTGCCCTCATGTCCATACCAGCCGCTCCCACTCCGGTCCGCATCGATTTCGTCTCGGATGTCTCTTGCCCATGGTGCGCCATTGGACTTGCTTCTCTGCAACAGGCGCTGGAGAAACTGGATGGCGAAGTCGCCGCGGAAATCCATTTCCAGCCGTTCGAACTGAATCCGCAAATGGTGCCTGAAGGCGAAGATGCCACCGAGCATCTGGTGCACAAATACGGCAGCACGCCCGAACAGATCGATGCCAACCGCGAAGCGATCCGTGCGCGCGGCGAATCGCTCGGCTTCACGTTCCGGATGGACCGGCGCAGCCGTGTCTACAACACCTTCGATGCACACCGGCTGCTGCATTGGGCCGAGCTGGAAGGTCGTCACATCGCGTTGAAAAAGGTACTGCTGCGCGCCTATTTCACCGATGGCGAGGATGTCAGCGCGCATGCCACGCTGGTGCGGCTGGCCGGCGAGGCGGGGCTGGATACCCAGCGCGCACAGCAGATTCTTGCCAGCGATGCCTATGCCGCCGAGGTGCGTGCACAGGAGCAGTTTTTCCAGAGTCGCGGTATCCACTCCGTACCGGCCACCATCATCAACGGCCAGCATCTGATTTCCGGTGGCCAGCCGCCGGAGGCGTTCGAGCAGGCGCTGCGGCAGATCGCTGCCTCGGCCTAGGAGCGCATCATCGGATCACGCACTGGCCGTGCTGCATGCCAGCCAGTGACTGATCGGCGCCGGACGACCAAGCAGATAGCCCTGCCCCATCTCGCAGCCCATCGCCAACAGTACATCGCGCTGGGTTTCGGTCTCGATGCCTTCGGCGATCACCTGGATGTTCAGTGCGCGCGCCAGCGCGAGGATCGCTGCGACCACGGTGGTACTGCTGGTATTGGCATCCTTGTCCAGCTCATGCACGAAGGCGCGGTCGATCTTCAGGATGCGCAAGGGCAGTGAGTGCAGGTAGCTGAGCGACGAATAGCCGGTGCCGAAATCGTCCAGCGCGGCGCCGATACCGATCCTGCGCAATCGGTCGAGCGTGGCGCGCACGCGCTCGGGATTGTCCAGCAGGGCGCCCTCGGTGACTTCGGCGACCAGTCGCGACGGTGCCAGGCCGGTGCGTTCGAGCAACCGGATCAGGCGCCCGTCGAAATCCGCATGACGCAGATGCAGTGCCGAAACGTTCAACGTCATGAAGGTATCGCTGCCGTCGGCATGCTGCATGAGCAGGCGACAGCTGAGTTCGAACATGTGCCAGTCGATCGTCTCGATCAGCCCGCTGTCCTCGGCAATCTTCAGGAAGTCGCCCGGTAGCAACAGACCCCGTTGCGGATGATTCCAGCGCAGCAGGGCCTCATAGCCCACCACCTGACCATCGCTGAGTCGGCAGATCGGCTGGTAGTACGGCTCGAACTGGTCGTGTTTCAGGGCCACGCGAAGCTCGCTTTCCATCGCCAGCACGTCGACCACGTTCTTCGCCAGCGTTTCATCGAACACTTCATAGCGCTTGCGCCCGAGCTCCTTGGCCCGGTACAGCGCAATGTCGGCATCACGCAGCACCTCGTCCGCCGCATGGTAGTGCTCGTCGCCGATCGCGATGCCGATGCTCGCCGTTCCCTGCAGTTCTTTTCCGGCGATCAGCATCGGGAGACCCAAGGCATCCAGCACGCGCTGTGCCACGGCCTGCGCAAGCGCCGGAGTCTCGACCTCCTCCAGCAGGATGGCAAACTCGTCGCCTGCCAGTCGTGCCACCAGATCGGGATGGCGCACGCAGCCGGCCAGCCGCGAGGCAACCTCCTTCAGCACTTCGTCGCCAGCCAGGTGACCGAGGCTGTCGTTGATGATCTTGAAGCGGTCGACGTCCAGATACAGCAGGGCGCACCGTCGTCCCGGCTCATGCTTGATGGCAACCAGCGCTCGGTCGATGCGATCGCGCAGGTAGCCGCGATTGGGCAGCCCGGTCAGCGAGTCATGCATCACCTGATGCCTGAGCTGGTCCTGGATGCGTTCGCGCTCGATGATTTCCTTGCGCAGCGCCTGTGTGCGCTCCTCCACCCGGTGTTCAAGCTGTTCATAGGCCTGCTTCAGCGACTCGGCCGAACGGCGCCGGGCGAGGCTGCTGGCGATCTGCATGGCCACGAAGCTGAGGAGTTCCTGATCGGCTTCGTTGTAGACCACCGACGAGCTGTAGCTCTGCACCGTCACCAGTCCGATCACCTCATCGCCGACGATGAGCGGCACGCCCAGCCAGCACATGGCGGGAGAACCCGTCCGACCCGGGGCAATCTCGCCCTGCCGTTCCAGCTCTTCGATATCCGCGTTGTCGGCGCGCAGGGGTGCGCCACGGCGCAACACGTACTCGCTTAGCGCATGACCCAGCGGGCGCGCGGCCGGCGGACGTTTCACCGCGTCCACGGCATAGGGAAAGGTCAGTTGCTGGCGGTCGTCGGAGAGCAACGCGATGAAGAAGTTTTCCGCATTCAGCAATTCGCCGACCACGGCGTGCACGCGCCGGTAGAACTCGGCGTGATCGATGTCTGCAGTGGCCAGTTCGGCGATCTGGAACAGGGCCCCCTGCAGATGCTCGGCACGCTGACGCTCAAGGATTTCCAGTTGCAGGCCGCGATTGGCCTCAGCCAGTTGCAGGGTTCGCAGTTGCACGCGCTGTTCCAGATCTGCCTTGGTCTGCTTGCGTTCCAGCGCGGTGAGGATATGGCTGCCGACAAACTGCAGCAGGGCCAGATCCTCGTCGGTGAAGCCAATGTCCTGTTGATAGCTTTGCACCACCAGCGCACCACATGGCTGGCCGTCGCGCAGCATGGGCACACCAAGCCAGTCGTAGCTGTCCGCACCGATCAAGGTCACCGGCCCGGAAACCTGGCTGCGCAATTCCTCGGTGTCCCCCATGCGTGCCTTGCCGTCATTGAGCACGTACCAAGTCAGGGTGTGCTCGATCGTGCTCAGCGGAAGATCCTGGCCGAGTTCGAACATGGGTTCGGACTCGACATCGACGAAATACAGAAAGCGGATCGTGCCCTGCTCGACGTTGTGCAGCACGATGAAGAAGTTTTCCGCGTACATCAGCGTGCTGACGATGGCATGGATACCGCGCAGCATCGACAGCATGTCGCGCTCGGAGCCGGCCAGGTCGGAGATGGCGAACAACGCGCGCTGCAGATTCTCCGAACGCTCGAGCTGCTGATGCGAATCCCGCAGTTCGGCCCATTCCAGTACGCGCTGAAGATGTCTGCCGGCAAGCTGCACCAATCCCGCCAGTGCATCGATGAAGCCATCCACGTCATGACCCGCCTGCAGGCTCAGCAGCAGCAGCGCGGGCTCGGGTTGCAGGCACAGGCGAATCGCCACAAGGTGCCGGTCCGGATGCCAGGATGGTCGCTCCGCCCGGCCCGCCTCGGCCAGCCACGACCAGTCCAACGCATCAATCCGCGACAGCGGCACGCAGTGATGGCTGGCCGGCTCGTCCAGGCCCCACAGTACCCAGGCCGCCGTGCAATCCGGCCACGTCTGCGCCAACGCCACGATCGCCGCACCTGCTTCCGTGGGTGTGCCGGCCGCAATCAGACGCTTCAGCCAAGTCAGCTGCAGCGACCCGTCAGGCGACAGAGATCCGACGACACCCGCATCCATTATTGATGGAGCCCCCAGCCCGCATCACAAATGCACCCCGGGACTAGCATACCTCTTCGCATGTTCGCCAGAACGCCGATGGATGGCGTATCCGGCCTTCATGCATGTGGGCCAGGACGCAATCCCATAAACTGTCGCCTTGCCGCCGGCAAGACATGCTTGTAACGCGAGCCACATGCCGTTTCGAACGGCACTCGCCCTGCTTCATGCACCACCTTCGTTCCAGGCTTCACCCATGCTCGCCGACACCACCAAGGACGCCATCCGCGCCGCCTATGCACGCCTGAAGGACGGCTTGCCGGGCTTTCGCGCCCGCGCGTCGCAGGGAAGGATGATCGCCGAGGTGGCCAAGGCGTTCGGCCGCACCGGCGGGGTGGCGGTGATCGAGGCACCGACCGGCACCGGCAAGTCGATGGCCTATCTGATTGCCGGCGTGGCGGTGGCGCGCTTCCAGAAGAAGAAGCTGCTGATCGCCACCGCCACCGTCGCGCTGCAGGAACAGCTGGTGCAGCGCGATATCCCGCTGTACCTGCAGCTCAACGGCATCGAGGCGAAAGTGGCGCTGGCCAAGGGCCGCGGCCGCTACCTGTGCCCGCGCAACCTGATGATGGCGGCGAACAGCCTCAACGACACCGCGCAGATGGGCCTGGCCGGTTTCGACGCGGATCTGGCGCTATGGACGAAGCCGCCGCAGGCGCGCGACAAGCAGGCGCTGACAAAACTGCGTAGCGCATTCGACCGCAACGAGTGGAACGGCGACATGGACAGCGCGCCGGAAGCCGTCAGCGACCTGCTGCGTCCGATGGTGACCACCAGCGCCGGCGGCTGCACCGGGCGCAAGTGCGGCCAGTTCATGAACTGCCCGTTCTTCGCCGCGCGCCGGGCGGTGGACGATGCCGAGATCATCGTGGCGAACCAGGATCTGGTGCTGGCCGATCTCACCATGCCGGGCGAGGACGAAGGCTGGGGCGGGGTGATCCTGCCGCGGCCGGACGAGACGCTGTACATCTTCGACGAAGGCCATCACGTGCCGGGCAAGGCGATCGACCGTGGCGCTAGCGAGGTCTACATGAACGTCAGCGTGCGCCAGCTGAGCCGGCTCGGCCGGCAGGTACACGCGGCCTATTCGCTCACCGACAAGCAGACGCTGGGCAAGCTGTCGCTCGATGCCGGCGACGCCAAGCTGCAGGAACTGAGCAACACGCTGGAAGAGCTGGAAAAGGAAATCCGCCTCGGCTGGCTGCCCGACCCGGCCGAAACCGAGCCGATGTACCGCGGTTCGCTGGGCCAGTTGCCGGAAGCATGGGTGGAGCATGCGCGCGCACTCAGCCTGTACACCGGCGAGGTGCAGCGCTGGCTGACCGCGGTGCGTCGCGCGGTGGTCGAGATGACCGACGGCGGCCCGACCCAGGAGGCGCTGTCGCGCGAACTGGGCATCGCCCTGGAGCGCATCGGCAAGCAGGCCAGCTGCTGGCGCGCGTGGGCCGGTGAGGACACCGATGGCGTGCCGCCGCTGGCACGCTGGGTCACCTTGAGCGGCGATCAGCAACTGGTCTGCCATGCCTCGGCAGTCTCCGCCGGCGGCTTGCTGCGCAGCGTGCTGTGGGGCAATGCCAGCGGCGTGTTGATGACCTCGGCCACGCTGAGTGCCGGTGGCAACTTCCGCGGTTTCGCCGATGCGGTGGGCCTGCCCGACGATGCGGTGTGCCTGAGTCTGCCGTCGCCATTCGATCTTGCCGCGCAGGCGCGACTGGAAGTACCGGCGATGCGCACCCTGCCCGACGCGCGCGAAGCACACGCCGAGGAAATCAGCGAGTGGCTGGCCGACAACCTCGATTGGGATGCCGGCAACCTGGTGCTGTTCACCTCGCGCGTGAAACTCGATCGGGTGTTGCAGAAACTGCCGATCGCCCAGGTGCGCAAGGTGCGCGCGCAGGGCTCGCTGGGCAAGTCGCAGCTGATTGCCGAACACTGCGCCGATATCGAGGCCGGCAAGGGCAGCACCCTGTTCGGCCTGGCCTCGTTCGGCGAAGGCCTCGACCTGCCGGGCAAGCTGTGCGAGACGGTGGTGATCACCCAGCTGCCGTTCGCGGTGCCTACCGACCCGGTCGGGGCCACGTATGCGGAATGGTTGGAATCGCGCGGGCGCAACCCATTCATCGAAGTGAGCATCCCCGAGGCCACCCGCCTGCTCACCCAGTATTGTGGCCGTCTGATCCGCAACGAGACCGACCGCGGCCGCATCGTGCTGCTGGATCGTCGCGTGGTGACCAAACGCTACGGCAGCAGCATGCTGAAGGCGCTGCCGCCGTTCGAACGCATCATCGAGCGCACCCCATGATCATCCGCCTGTCCGATTGCCCGCCGCAGCCATGGAAGAACGGCCTGGGCAGCACGCGTGAAATAGCCGTCCATCCGGATGGTGCCGGCAGCGACGATTTCCTGTGGCGGGTGAGCATCGCCAAGGTCGACAGCGCCGCGCCGTTCTCCAGCTTCCCCAGCATCGACCGGCAGATCGCGTTGCTCGACGGCAACGGCTTCACGATGACGCTGGACGATGGCCGCGTACATGCGCTGACCACACCGTTCACTCCATTCGCGTTTGCCGGCGAGGCCAAGGTGGCGGTGACTCTGATCGATGGGCCGACGCGCGATTTCAACCTGATGGTGCGGCGTGCGCAGGCGCATGGCGAAATACGGGTGTGGCAGGAACCGGGCACGCAGATGCCTGATCCATCCACCGTGCTGGTCTACTGCGCCCGTGGTGCGATCGACACCGCTGAAGGCCCGCTGCACGTGGGCGATGCGTGGCGGCCTGCGCCGGCGAGTCCGCTCGAGCTGCACCCCAATGCGCTGGCGCTGGTCATCCGGATCGAGCCCCATGCCATCTGACGGAAGCCGGTAGGCGCCTATACTCGAGCAACCCCATCCGCGAGGTAGCCGTCATGTCCGTGCTGATTCTGGGCCTGCTGATCTTTCTCGGCATGCACTCCCTGCGCATCTTCGCCAACGACTGGCGCGACCGGCAGATCGCCCGGCTGGGCGTGAAACGCTGGAAGGGCCTGTTCGCGCTGACGTCGATCGTCGGCTTCGTGCTGATCTGCTGGGGCTTCGGGCTGGCCCGCCAGCACCCAGTGCTGCTGTATGTGCCGCCGCTGCCGCTGCGCCATCTCAATGCGCTGTTCACCCTGATCGCGTTCGTGCTGTTTTTCGCCACGCGCGTGCCACGCAACCACATCAAGGCGAAACTGCACCATCCGCAGGTGCTGGCGGTGAAGGTGTGGGCTTTCGGTCACCTGCTCGCCACCGGCATGCTGCACGACGTGGTGCTGTTCGGTACGTTCCTGCTGTGGGCGATCGTGCTGTTCGCCGTATCGCGCCGGCGCGACCGCGCGGGCGGCACCGTTTATCCGGCCGGATCGATCAAGGGTGACGTGCTGACCGTGATCATCGGCGTCGTGGTCTGGATCGTCTTTGTGCTGTGGCTGCATCTGTGGTTGATCGGCGTGAATCCGATGGCATGACATGACCGTGGACGGCAGGGGTGGCAAGAGTCATCTGTGCAGCTGCCGTCGCCTGCGCTAGAGTCCGCTCATCCAACCTGCACGAGGTCGTGTCATGGCCGCTTTCCTGCTCTGGCTGTTGCTCCTGGTGTTCTGCTGGCCGCTCGCCCTGTTGGCGCTGGTGCTGTACCCGATCGTGTGGTTGCTGCTGTTGCCATTCCGGCTGGTCGGCTTCACCGTCGGCGCAGTGTTCGCCTTTCTCGGCGCCCTGCTGATGCTGCCGGCACGCGTGTTGCGCGGCCGCCCGGTCTGATCGCACCTGTGCGATCGATATCGGCCTGATGGAGAAACCGCATTCGCCCTCGTGCGAACGCAACCGCGAGCCGATTCTCGATGTGCTACGCCGGTATCTTTCCGGCCACAGGCATGTCCTGGAGATCGGCAGCGGTACCGGCCAGCATGCCGTGCATTTCGCCGCGGCCCTGCCGCAGCTGACGTGGCAAAGCTCGGACCGCGCGGAGAACCTGCCGGGTATCCGCGCGTGGCTGGACGAGGCGACCTTGCCGAACACGCCACCTCCGCTGGAGTTCGACGTCACCGGTGCGTGGCCCGCTGAACGCTATGACGCGATATTCAGCGCCAATACCCTGCACATCATGGGGTGGCCTGAAGTGGAGCATCTGTTCGCGCAGCTGCCCTCCGTCGCCACGTCCGACGCCGTGCTGATCATCTATGGTCCGTTCAACTATGCGGGCCGTTACAGCAGCGACAGCAACGCCTTGTTCGACCAATGGCTGCAGGCCCGCGGCGCGCACATGGCGATCCGCGATGCCGAAGCGGTCGACGCGCTGGCAGGCAAGGCCGGCTTCGCCCTGATCGACGATATCGCGATGCCGGCCAACAACCGTTGCCGCGTGTGGCGACGGCGGCACGGCTGAATCCCCACCGTCACAGCATGACTGCACAATCGCGTCGAAGCGGGTACAAAGGCGGCATGAAGTCGATCGACATCCTGACCCCCTGTCCCTGCGGCAATCCAGCCGGTTACACCGCATGCTGCGGCCCCCTGCACGACGGCATTGCAGCAGCCGTCAGTGCCGAGCAACTGATGCGCTCGCGCTACAGTGCCTACGTGCTGCGGCGCGAGGACTACCTGCTGGCAAGCTGGCATGCCGATACGCGCCCGGCCTCCTTGCGACTGGCTGCACAACAGCCGGCACCAAGCTGGCTTGGGCTGGAAATCCGGCGGCATGAGTCAGTGGATGATGACCACGCGACGGTGGAGTTTGTCGCCCGCTACCGCCTCGGCGGTGGTCGCGCACAACGGCAGCACGAGACCAGCCGCTTCGTGCGTGAACACGGCTGCTGGTATTACCTCGACGGCGAGCTGAAGAGCTGAGCCGCAGGCTTCACGGCAAGCCTCAAAAACCCTGTACACCAGCCGCATGCAATCGCACGACCTGGGCTCGCAGTTCGGGATGACTGAAGAACTCGACCAATCGATCCGCACGACCTGGGCCAATGCCATCGATGGCCTGCCATTCGTCTGAGCTTCGCGCACTCAGGGTGGCCCAGTCCGACAGCTCGGCGCTGCCGCTGGCCGGCATGCCGAGTGCATGCAGCCAGCGGGCAAACGAACGCTGGCGGGCGCTGGCAAACGTCTGTGCCAACGTGCTGGCACGCGCCTGCCCAAACCCAGGCGCGGCAGCAAGCTGCACAGGGGTGAGGTCCATCCAGTCGAGCAGTCCATGGATCAGCCCGGCGTCTATCAATGCCTGCCACGTACTCGCACCCAACCCGTCGAGTTGCAAACCCTGCTTGCCGCCCAGCCGCAGCAGCCGCGCGCGGAATTGCTGTTCGCAACCGGGCGCGACCTGCCAGCAGCTCAGCGGATCGTGCTTGCCCGGATCAGGTGGTGTCACTTCAACACGCTGCTGCGTGCGCCACACCACCGACTGCAGCCGCGGAATGGTCAGGCCGGCGAGTACCACCTCGACCTGATCGCCGGGGCGGATATCCAGCTCCCGCCAGCGCGCCACCGAACCCACGCTGACCCGCTGCACGCGATGGTCGTCCAGCTGTACCGGCACCAGTTCCAGCACCGGCGTGATGCGACCGCTGCGACCGACGGTGAAAGTCACCGCACGCACCTCGGCCAGCGCCGATGCCGCCGGATATTTCCAGGCTATCGCCCAGGTCGGTGGCGTGGCCTGCCAGGTTGTTGCCGGCGGCCGATGGCCCTGGCGTACCACGGTGCCGTCGGCGGCGAACGGCATGACGTGGCGATACCACTGTTCGCGCCAGCGTTTGACGTCGTCGATCGTCTTGACCGAATGGGTGTACGTCACGCTGTCGGCCAGCCCCATCGCCTGCAAGCCGGCCAGTCGTGCCCGCATGTCGGCCGGCCCGCTGGGCCAGTCCCACACGAACAGTCCAATCTGTGCGGCAGCCTTGGCATCCAGTGTGTCCCGCGCCAACGCTCCGGCGACGGCCGAACGTGCATTGGCGCCGCCATCGTTGGCCTGCACATGACCGGGCAGGCGCCAGTAAAGCTCGCCTTGCAGCACCACGCGGGCCGGTGCGCTCGGCAGGTGTTTCGGAATCGCGTCGATGTGTAGTGCCAGCGCGGTCCAGTCCGAGCCGCGCTGGCCATCGCCACGACTGGTCACCTGCTGCAACTGGCCGTCCAGATACAGCAGGGTGACTGCCACGCCATCGGCCTTCGGCTGCACCCACAGATCGCCCTCATCATGCGCGTGCATCCATGCGGCCAGCGCCACGGCATCCGGCAACTTGGCCAGCCCGGTCTGCGCCACCGGTGCGCGTACGCGCCCGGTGGCGTCGGCCAAATGGGCGAGTTCCGCCGGCGCCTGCGCCGGAAAGCAGCGCCGCCAATGGTCCAGGCGCTGCAATGCCTGGTCGTAGACGGCGTCATCGACCGGCGACTGGCCGTCGACCCGATATGCATGGTTCCAGCCGTCGAGCCGGTCATGCAGCGCACTCATCTCTTGCCGCGCCTGCGCTGGCGACCAGCTGGGGCAATCGGCCGCGCGGACGTCCGTCGTGCTTAGTACAGCGATACCGATCGCGATGAACGGCAACAACCATCCGATGCGCATGCAGCTCTCCCGTCCATGGATATGGACGACAGGCTAGCCAACGGCCGACGCTGCAGGCAGGCGATCCATGTCGACAGCGCGCGTAGGCGCTGGCCGCTCAACGGATCGACTACGTTCCTGTCGTGCGCAGCGCCGTCTCGCCATCGAACCGGCCATTCGGTCCGAAGCGACGTTCCACGATCACTCCGTTGCCGTGATGATCGATCGCCACCACTGTGCTGGCACGCGTACCGTAGAGTTCGCCGCGAATGAACGCCGACGACAGCCAGCGCTCGCGTTCCAGCCCGACGCCTGTATCCGGCAGCTGCGCATCCGGTGCGACACGCTCATCGGCCAGTGCGGCGAACAGCGGCGCGAAATCGTCTTCGCCGCCATCGTCGATCCAGTCCTGCAGCTGCTTCATCAGTGCACGCGTCTTCGGCCACGGTGTATTGAAGTCGGCATTCGACAGGCCGTGCACACCGGGCATTACCGGTTGCACGCGCGGCTCGGGACGATTGCCCAGATAGAACGCATTCTGCGCATCGAAGGTGAGCAGGTTGAATGGCCGGTAGCGCGCCGCTGAGCGCAGCAACAGTTGTGCGTGCGCCTTGGCATCCGCACTGCCACCGAGATAATCGGTCGCCAGCATGCCGCGTGAAACGCCCAGCTGCGGATCGCGCGGATCACGCACGTTCGTCACCACGCAGCAGCGCCCTGCCGCGGTCAAGCCAAGCCAGGTACCGCCGGCCTGCAGATCGCGACCTCCGATGATCGGCGCACCCTCCCAGCGCGCCAATGGTTCGCTGGGACGCGCATGAAACTCGTCGCGGTTACCGGCCAGCAGCAGACGCCAGCGTGAATGCATGTTCCAGGCGAAAGCAATCAGACACATCAGCCGAAGAACCAGTAACAGACGACAATGGAGGCCAGCACACCGGCCAGATCCGCCAGCAGCGCGCAACCCACGGTATGCCGCACACGCTTGATGCCGACTGCACCGAAGTACACCGCCACCACATAGAACGTGGTCTCGGTGCTGCCCTGGATGGTGGCGGCAAGCAACGCGGGAAAACTGTCCACGCCCGAGTGATGCATGGTTTCGATCAGCATCGCGCGGGCCGCACTGCCGGAGAACGGTTTCACCAGCGCGGTGGGCAGCGCATCGACGAAACGATCATCCAGCCCCGCGTGCAGCACCAGCCAGCGGATGCCATCCAGCGCGAAATCCAGCGCGCCGGAGGCGCGCAGCACACCGACCGCACACAGCATCGCGATCAGGTAGGGCAGCAGATCTTTAGCGACCTCGAAGCCCTGCTTCGCACCCTCGAGGAAGCTCTCGAACAGCGGCACCTTCTTGTACGCGCCGGCACACAGGAACGCGATGATCACCCCGAACAGCAGCAGGTTGCCGAGCAAGGCGGACAACGAGGCCAGTGCCACGGCCGTCAGCGAGGCCAGCAGCGCGATGAAGCCGCCGAGCAGCAGCGCGCCGCCACCCAGCCACGCCAGCACCACCGGATCCCACAGCTTCAGGCGTTGCATGTACGCCACCGACAGCAGGCCGGTGAGGTTGGCGGCAAAGTGCGCCAGCAGGATCGGCAGGAACACCAGGGTCGGATCGTGCGCGCCGGCCTGCGCCCGGTACATGAACACCTGCACAGGCAGCAGGGTCAGCGACGAGGCGTTGAGTACCAGGAACAGGATCTGTGCATTGCTCGCGGTATCTGCCGATGGGTTCAACGTCTGCAGCTCGCGCATCGCACGCAGGCCGATCGGCGTGGCGGCGTTGTCCAGCTGCAGCGCGTTGGCGGCGAAGTTCAGCGTGATCAGGCCGATCGCCGGGTGTCCGCGCGGCACACCCGGCATCAGCCGCGCGAACAATGGTCCAAGCATGCGCGCGAGGTGATCGACCAGTCCGGCCTGCTCGGCGATACGCAGGAAACCCAGCCAAAGCGCCAGCGTGCCGAACAGCAGCAACATCACCTTGACCGACAGATCGGCCATGTCGAACAACGAACCGACCACCGCGGCGAATACGGTCTCGTCGCCACCGAGCAGCCAGCGCGACAGCGCCGCCACCGCGGCCACCAGGAAAAATCCGAACCAGAGTCTGTTGAGCACGCAGCGCGCCGTTGGCCATCGTCAGGTTGGAGCTTAATGAACCCGGCACACGGTTGGACAGCACGTTGCAGTCAGGCGACCTGTTCGATCTCCGTCACCGGCAATGCGCTCAGCATCTGCGCTATCGAACCTGCCGCCTCGCGCCCGTCATGCACGGCACGGACCACGAGGTCGGCGCCACGCATGTTGTCGCCGCCGGCGAAGATTTTCGTATGACCGGTCTGGAATGGCAGCCTGCCCTTGCCACCAGCAAGAATGCGACCGCTTGCATCCAGCGCGATGCCGTATTCGGCGCACCATGCCGGCGGGCTGGGACGGAAGCCGAACGCCTGGATCACCACGTCGGCGCGCAACTCGGTCTCGCTGCCTACGACGTTGCTCGGACGCGGCCGGCCGTCGCCATTGTCGACCAGTTCGGTAGTCACCACGCGCACGCCGCGCACTGTGCCCTGGTCACCGACCAACTCCAGCGGCTGACGATGGAACAGGAATTTGACGCCCTCTTCGCGGCTGTAACCCACCTCACGCCGCGAGCCCGGCATGCTTGCCTCGTCACGCCGGTAGACACAGGTGACCGACGCGGCGCCGAGACGGATCGAGGTGCGGTTGCAGTCCATGCCGGTATCGCCACCGCCGAGCACCACCACATGCTTGCCGTTGAGATCGAGCGCGGGTGGTACCGGCTGGTCGTCGAGCAGGCGGCTGGCGTTGGCGATCAGGAATGGCAGTGCGTCATGCACGCCGTCGAGTTCACGACCGGGCAGTTCGCCATCGACGAAGGTATAGGCACCGGTGCCGATGAACACCGCGTCATAGTCGGCGAGCAGGTTGTCGAACGCGATATCGCGACCGATTTCCACATTGAGATGAAAGCGCACGCCCATGCCTTCGAGCACGTCACGTCGGGTGCGCACCACCGACTTGTCCAGCTTGAACGGCGGAATGCCGAAGGTGAGCAGGCCGCCGATTTCGCGCTGGCGATCGAACACGTCCACCGCGATGCCGGCGCGACGCAGCCGATCCGCGCACGACAGGCCGGCCGGTCCGGCACCGACCACCGCCACGCGGCGGCCGGTTTCGGTCACGCCCGACAGATCCGGGCGCCAGCCCTGGCGGAAGGCCTCGTCGGTGATCGAACGTTCGATGCTGCCGATGGTGACCGAGCCGAAGTCGGTCTGCTCCAGCGTGCAGGCGCCTTCGCACAGGCGGTCCTGCGGACACACGCGGCCGCATATTTCCGGCAGCGGATTGGTTTCGTGCATCAGGGTGGCGGCTTCAAACAATCGCCCTTCCTGTACCAGCTTCAGCCAGTCGGGAATGTAGTTGTGCACCGGGCACGCATGTTCGCAATACGGGTTGCCGCAATCGAGGCAACGCTCGGCCTGACCCACCGCCGCGGCCGGCGCAAAATCGCCGCTGATCTCGCCGTAGCCAAGCACGCGGATCGCCACCGGCACGGCCTTCGGCGGCTGGCGGGGGAGGTCGAGGAAGCGGAACAATTTGTCGCTCATGCCGCCCTCCGCAATTCGTCGGCCAGCGCAGCCAGGCTCGCCGCCTTCGGCTTGACCAGCCAGAAACGCTGAAGCAGCCCCCGGAAATCGTTCTGCAGATACCGCGCCCAGGCGCTGCCGGTAAGTTCGGCATGACGCGCGATCAGGCCGCGCAGATGCTGCATGTAATGCTCCATGCCTTCCGGTGTGATGCGCACGATGTCGACCAGTTCGTGGTTGTAGCAGTCGACGAAATCACGCTGCAGGTCTAGCACGTAGGCGAAGCCGCCGGTCATGCCCGCGCCGAAGTTCAGTCCGCACGAGCCGAGCACGGCGACCACGCCGCCGGTCATGTACTCGCAGCAGTGATCTCCGGCGCCCTCGATCACCGCCAGCGCGCCGGAGTTGCGCACCGCGAAGCGTTCACCGGCGCGGCCGGCGGCAAACAGCTCGCCACCGGTGGCGCCGTACAGACAGGTATTGCCGAGAATGGAGGCCTCCTGGCTGGCGAACGGTGATTCCGGCGATGGCCGCACCAGGATGCGGCCAGCGGTCATGCCCTTGCCGACACCATCGTTCGCCTCGCCGGTCAGGTCGATGTGCACACCACCGGCGTTCCATGCACCGAGGCTCTGGCCAGCACTACCTTCCAGCTGCAGGGTGATCGGCTCGGGCATGCCGTGGTCGCCCCAGCGTCGCGCCACGTCGCCGGACAGCCGCGCACCGATCGCGCGATCCGTGTTCTCGATGGCGTAGCGAAACGTGCCGCCGCTACCCAGTTCGATCAGTGGTGCGGCATCGACCGCGATACGCGTGGCCAGTGCCGCTTCATCGCGCATCGGATTGCGCGGTAGCGTGCATGCGCTGTCCACGTCCACGCCCAGGCCATCGCTGGCGATCAGCCGCGACAGGTCGATCTGCCGCTGTACCGGCGTGCTGCCTTCGGCCTGGCTCAGCAGGTCGCTGCGCCCGACCAGCTCGCCGAGGCTGCGCACGCCGAGTTGTGCGAGATGACCACGCACGTCTTCGGCGACGAAGCGGAAATAGTTCATCACCATCTCGGGCAGGCCGATGAAGTGTTCCTTGCGCAGCACCTCGTTCTGCGTGGCGACGCCGGTGGCGCAGTTGTTGAGGTGGCAGATGCGCAGGTACTTGCAACCCAGCGCCACCATCGGGCCGGTGCCGAAGCCGAAACTTTCGGCGCCGAGCATCGCCGCCTTGATCACGTCGAGGCCGGTCTTCAGGCCACCGTCGGTTTGCAGCCGCACGCGACCGCGCAGGCCGTTGCGACGCAGGGTCTGCTGCGCCTCGGCCACGCCCAGCTCCCACGGTGTGCCGGCGTACTTGATCGAGGTGAGCGGGCTGGCACCGGTGCCGCCGTCGTGGCCGGAGATGGTGATCAGGTCCGCACCGGCCTTGACCACGCCGGCGGCGACCGTGCCGACCCCCGCATGCGAGACCAGCTTCACCGAGATCAACGCACTCGGGTTGATTTCCTTCAGGTCGTGGATCAGCTGGGCCAGGTCCTCGATCGAATAGATGTCGTGATGCGGCGGCGGCGAGATCAGGCCGATGCCGGGCTTGGCATAGCGCAGCCGTGCGATCGTCGCATCCACCTTGTGGCCGGGAAGCTGGCCGCCTTCACCGGGCTTCGCGCCCTGCGCGATCTTGATCTGCAGCACCTCGGCGTTGATCAGGTATTCGGCGGTGACACCGAAGCGACCGGACGAAACCTGCTTGATCTTCGAGGTTTTCTCGGTGCCGTAGCGCGCCGGATCCTCGCCGCCCTCGCCGGAATTGCTGCGACCACCCAGCCGGTTCATCGCGATCGCCAGCGCCTCATGCGCCTCCGGCGACAACGCACCAAGCGACATGCCGGCCGAATCGAAACGCCCGAGGATGGCCGCGGCCGGCTCGACCTCTTCCAGTGGAATCGCCGCACCTACGGCATGCGGCAGCAACAGGTCGCGCAACGCGGACGGCGGCCGCGCATCGACATGCTGCGCATAGCGGCGATAGTCGGCCATCGCGCCGGTGCGCACGGCCGTCTGCAAGGTGTCGATCACGTCCGGGTTGTACATGTGGTACTCGCCGCCATGCACGAACTTGTAGATGCCGCCCGCACGCAATGGCTGCGCCTCGTTCCATGCATCGGCTGCGAGCAGGCGCGCATCGTGCTCGAGCTCGGCGAAGCCGGCGCCGCCGATCCGCGACGGCGTGCCGGCGAAGCACAGCGCGACGACTTCCGGCGCCAACCCGACGATCTCGAACAACTGGGCACCGCGATAACCGGCGATGGTGGAGATACCCATCTTCGACAGGATCTTCAGCAGGCCCTTGCGGATGCCACGGCGGTAGCTGCGGCCGATCTCGCGCGGCGCACCGTCGCCACGCTTGATGTAGCCGTCGCGGCCCAGTTCGAACAGGCTCTGGTAAGCCAGCCACGGATAGATCGCGGTAGCACCGAAACCGATCAGGCAGGCGAACTGGTGCGCATCGCGCGCCGTGGCGGTTTCCACCAGCAGGTTGCACTGGCAGCGCAGGCCGTTCTCGACCAGATGCGCGTGGATCGCGCCCACCGCGAGCAGCGCATGCGCCGGCAGCGTGTCCTTGCGCGGATAGCGGTCGGTGATGAACACCATCCCGGCGCCGTTGCGCACGCCCTGCTCCGCCTCGCGACAGAACCGGCGCAACGCCGCCTCCAGCCCTTCATCCAGCGGATAGCACAAGTCGATCTGCACCGTGGCGTCGACGAACTGCGGCAACGCGAGCAACTGGCGCAGCTTGCGCTGCGAACAGATCGGCGAATTCAGCAGGATCTGCTTCGCGTTGTCGGCCGACAATTCGAACAGGTTGCCCTCGCGGCCGAACTGGGTGACCAGCGACATCACCAGCCGTTCGCGCAGCGGGTCGATCGGCGGGTTGGTGACCTGGGCGAAGCCTTCGCGGAAGCGGTCGAACAGCGGCCGGATCTGCCGCGACAGCACCGCCATCGGGGTGTCGTCGCCCATCGCGCCGGTCGCCTCGGCCTCGGTCTCGGCAAGCACCTTCAGCACGCTCTCGCGTTCCTCGCGGCTCAGGCCGTAGAGCTTCTGGTAGCGGCGCAGCTCGCTAGCCGGCAGCGGCTCGGCCGCCAGGCTGGGATCGATCAGGTCCGATTCGAGATAGCTGACGCCCGCGCGCAGCCATTCGCGGAACGGTGCGCGGCTCTTGTTGATCGCGTCGATGTCGGCATCGTGCAGCAGGCGCTTGCCGGCGAAGTCCACCGCCAGCATCTGGCCGGGCCCGAGCCGGCCCTTGGCCACCACGCGCGAAGCCGGCATGTCCCACAGGCCGGCTTCGGAAGCCACGATCAGATGATTGTCGTCCGACCGCGCCCAGCGCGCCGGGCGCAGGCCGTTGCGATCGAGCGTGCATACCGCGTAATGGCCATCGCACATGACCAGCCCGGCCGGGCCGTCCCATGGTTCGCTGTGCAACGCGTAATACTCGTAGAACCCGGTGAGGTCCTCGTCCAGATCCTCGCGTGCCGCGTACGCCGGTGGCACCAGCACACGCATCGCAGTGAGCATGTCGAGGCCGCCGGCGAGCAGCACTTCCAGCGCGTTGTCCAGGCTCTCCGAATCCGAGCCGTCCTGGCGCACCAGTGGGCCGATATCGGTGAGGTCGACCAGCGGCGAGCGCAGCACCGCCTCGCGTGCCTGCATCCAGCGCCGGTTGCCGCGGATCGTGTTGATCTCGCCGTTGTGCGCGAGCAGACGGAACGGCTGGGCCAGCCGCCACTGCGGCGTGGTATTGGTGGAAAAGCGCTGGTGGAACACCACCGCGTCGCTGGCCAGCGCCGGATGTCGCAGATCCGCGAATACCTCACGCAGCCGGCCCGGTGCCGCCATTGCCTTGTAGCCGATCACCTGCGCGGACAGGCTCACCACGTAAAACTGCGGATCATCCACCAGCGCCGTTTCGGCACGCCGCCGTGCGCGGAACAGCGCGCGCTCGAATGCATCGTCATCCATCCCGGCCGCGGCATTCACGAAGACCTGGCGCACCCTCGGGCAAGTTGCACTGGCCAGCGGGCCGCAAGCTTCCGCGTTGACTGCCAGCTCACGCCAGCCAGCCACCGTCAAACCAGCTGCGGCAAGATGCTGCTCGAATACCGCCACTGCCGTGGTGCCATCGGCTTGGTCAAGGAAAACCAGCCCGGCGGCAAAATGTTCGGCCGGTGCAAAGCCAGCTTCCGTCGCCATGGCGCGCAACCACGACGCCGGCCGATGGATGAGCACGCCGCAACCATCGCCGCTGATGCCGTCGGCATTCACGCCACCACGATGGGAAAGTCTGGCCAGCGCAGCAAACGCGGTGTCGACCACCCAGGCGCTGGCGCGCCCATCGATCTGCGCAACCAGCCCGAAGCCGCAGCTGTCGTGCTCGAAAGTCGGGTCGTACAACGTCTTGTTGTCTGGCTGGGCCATCTTGCCCTCGCGGCGGATGGATGTGCTGGGCATGCGCAGCCTGCAGTGCCCTCGGCACCGTCGCTGCACGCATGGTGTGGTCCGACTAAAGCACATCTGCTGCGCCGCGTCAAAACAATTTGGACAACACAGTTTGGACGGCTATACGTTTTTGCTTCTCTTCATTTATTCATGCATGGGCAGTGCATGAACCTGGTGAATCGCCTCAAGTGCTCATTCACCGCCTGCCCAGGAGAGACAAGACAGCCCGAGCAGGCCGGCAACCCGCGTCCCGGCTTGCTCGCTCCCGTCGCCCGGCTCGGTGATAATCAGCGGATGCCCAATCCTGCCCGCTCCATTCCCGCGCTCATCCCCGGCCTGCTGGCCGCCATCGCCTTCGCCGGCGCCGTCATGGCCCCACCGGCGCTGGCGCGCCAGGACAGCCAGAGCCAGACCGAGCAGGCCGAGGCGAAGCAGAAGCTGGCCGACCTGCGCGGCAAGATGGAGGCCCTGGCGAAGCAGCAGGCCGATACCGCGGCGCGCCGCGACAGCGCCAATGCAGAGCTCGCCAAGCAGGCCACCGCACTGGCCGATGCGGCGCGGGCGGTGCGCCAGACCGACACCGAACTGGGCGCCAAGCAGCAACAACTGGATGAACTCGAACAGCAACGCACCGCCCTGAAGCAGAACCTGGACCGCCAGCACGCGGCGATCGCCGACCTGCTGCGTGCCACCTACGCCCTCGGCCAGGGTTCCGACCTGCGCCTGCTGCTTGGCGATGAGGATGTCGCCCGCATCTCGCGGGCGCTGGTGTATTCGAAATATTTCCAGCAGGACCGTGTGCAGCGCGTGCAGCAGCTGATGACCGATCTGGCCAAGCTGCAGGATCTGGAGAGTGCGATCACCACGGAGCGGCAGGCACTGCAGGCGACCAAGGTGCAGCGCGAGCAGCAGGCCCGGACGCTGACGCAGCAGCGCGCCGCCCAGCAGAAGCTTGCGGCCGAAACCGATGCCCAATACAAGGACCAGGCCGAGCGGCTGGCTGCGCTGAAGCAGAACGCACAATCGCTCAACAACCTGGTCGACAAGCTGCAGAAGGCGATCGACCAGGCTGCGCGCGAAGCGGCTGCCCGTGAAGCCGCAGCCCGCGCGGCGGCCGCGAAGCAACACCCCGGGCACAAACTGCCGCCGCCGCCGATCGAAGTGGGCAACGCCAGCGCGAACATCCGCGGCAACCTGCCATGGCCGGCCAGCGGCGTGGTCAACAGCTATGGCAGCGGCGTGCTGATCAAGGCCAATGGCGGCAGCGAGATCCACGCGGTGGCCCGCGGCCGGGTGATCTATGCCGGCTTCCTGCGTGGCTACGGCATGCTGGTCATCATCGACCACGGCAACGGCTGGATGAGCATGTACGGCAACAACGAGACCATGCTGCACGGCGTCGGCGACCAGGTCGAGGCTGGCACGGCGATCGGCACCGCCAGCCCGCCCACCGGCGTCAATACCGGCGTCTATTTCGAACTGCGCAAGGGTGGCCAGCCGGTCGATCCACGCAGCTGGCTGAGCCAGCGCCGTTGACGCCACTGTCGCGGCGCCGCAGGCTAGCGCCATGCCATCCACGCACGGCGGCACGATGAATTACGCCCCTGTTCGGCTGTCCAAGGCTATGGTTCACCTCTTCCGCCGCGCCGCCGCGCGACATCCGCTTTTCGTACGGAGCCACCCGCATGCGCCTTTCCAACCGTAGCCCGATCGCCTTGCTGGTGGCCATGCCACTGCTGCTGACGGTGCCGCATGCATTCGCGCAGACCGTGCCGGCCCCGGCCGGCAGCCTGGCCGCACCGCCGGTCGATCTGCCGGCCACCAGCAGCAGCGCTACCGCTCCGGCGCGCGCCAGTTCCGTCGCCGATCAAGTGGATCTGGACGACATCCGCAATTTCAGCCGCGTCTACGAGGTGGTGCGCCAGGCCTACGTCGAGAAAGTCGACAACAAGACCCTGATGAAGGCGGCGATCACCGGCATGCTCAGCGGGCTGGACCCGCACAGCGAATACCTGGACAAGGATGGCCTGGCCCAGCTCAACGAGGACACCACCGGCCAGTACAGCGGCCTCGGCATCGAGGTGCTGCAGGAGGACGGCGGCCTGCGCATCGTCTCGCCGATCGACGATACCCCGGCGGCACGTGCCGGCATCAAGGCCGGCGACAGCATCGTCAAGATCAACGGCACGCTGATCGACCCGCAGAATGTCGACGACATGTTCAAGCAGCTGCGCGGCAAACCCGGCAGCAAGATCAGCCTGACCATCGCGCACCAGAACAGCGACAAGCTGATCGACCTGAACCTGGTCCGCGAGAACATCGCCATCAGCAGCGTCAAGGTGCGCGAGCTGGAGCCCGGCTATGCCTACATCCGGATCAGCCAGTTCCAGGACGACACCGGCGGCGATCTGGACAAGAAGCTCGGTGCGCTGATCTCCAAGAACGGCGCACAGAAGGGCGCCGTGCTGGACTTGCGCAACAACCCCGGTGGCCTGCTCAACGCGGCGGTGTCGGTCAGCGATGACTTCCTCGACTCCGGCGTCATCGTCACCACCCGCGGCCGGCTGCAGGACGCCAACATGAGCTTCAGCGCGCACCCCGGCGACCTGCTCAACGGCGCGCCGATGATCGTGCTGGTCAACAACGGCACCGCCTCGGCCGCCGAGATCGTCTCCGGCGCGCTGAAGGACAACCATCGCGCGCTGATCATGGGCCAGCGCACGTTCGGCAAGGGCGTGGTGCAGACCGTGCTGCCGCTTGACGCCGACCACGCGGTGAAGATCACCACGGCGCGCTACTACACGCCGAACGGCACCTCGATCCAGGCCGAGGGCATCAAGCCCGACATCGCGCTGGCCGACCTGACCGTGAGCAGGGCGGACAGCGCGCCGGTGCTGGTCAGCTCCGAAGCCGACCTGCCGAACCACCTGGTCAACGAGAACGCCAAGCTCGGCAACGACATCAACGACGACGGCAGTGCGGACGATGCCAAGCTGGCGACCGGCGACTATGCCTTGTCGCAGGCATTGAACGTGCTGAAAGGCATGGCGCTGGGCAGGACACCCACGACCCACTGACGCCCGGTCAGCGGGCGTTGTTTGCCGGAACGGCAGCGTTCCGGTTGGCCAGCTGATCGACCGACCAGCCGCCACCCAGTGCCCGGATCAGCTGCACGCTCGCCCGCAGTTGCTGGGTGTCCAGGCTGAGCAGGCTGATCTTCGCATCCAGCGCCGCGGTCTGCGATTGGGTCACGTCGAGATAACTCACCGCGCCGGCCTTGTACTGCACCATCGCCATGTCCAGCGAATGCTGTGCGGCATTCGCCGCGTCGCGCTGGTCGCCCCGTGCGACGCCAATATGGTCGATCTGAGCCAGGTTGTCCTCGACCTGGGCGAAGGCATTCAGCACCACGCCGCGGTAGGTTGCGCCGGCTTCGTCGGTGGCCGCCCGGGCGGCGCGGACCTGCGCCCTGCGGTAACCGCCGTCGAACAGGGTCTCGAGCAGGGTCGGACCGATCGCCCAGAACTGGTTT
Source organism: Rhodanobacter sp. C01 (assembly GCF_002001045.1). Lineage (GTDB taxonomy): Bacteria > Pseudomonadota > Gammaproteobacteria > Xanthomonadales > Rhodanobacteraceae > Rhodanobacter. The sequence goes on from NZ_MUNR01000004.1 coordinate 163,388, forward strand.
GGCGCATTGAACAGCCCCGGGTAGGCAGCGCTCTGGTAACCGCCCTGCATGCTCAGGCCGAGCGAAGGGAAATAGGCGGCCCGGGCGATGCCGATCTGTGCATTGGCCGCGGCGGTCCGTCGCTCGGCCGCGGCGATGTCGGGCCGACGCTGCAACAGGATCGAGGGCACGCTGGCAGGGACCTGCGGCAGCTCGATCGGCGTGGTTTCCGGCGTCAGGGTGAACTGGCTGGCCGAGGCACCGACCAGCACCGCGATCGCGTCCTGGACCAACGCACGTTGCGCGAGGGTCTGCGACCACAACGACTTGGCACTGGACAGCTGGGTCTGCGCACGCGCCACGTCCAGCCCCGAGACGATACCGCCCTGGTGCAGGTTCTCGGTCAGTTGCAGGGCCTTCTGGAAGGCATCGGTGCTCTGCCTGAGCAAATCGATCTGCTGGTCCAGCCCACGCAACTGCATGTAGTCGTCGGCAAGCTGGGCCTGCAGGCTCAACTGCGCCGAAGCCAGGTCGGCAGCCGCGGCCTGTGCCGTGTCCTTGCCCGCTTCGACGGTATTGCGCACGCGGCCCCACAGGTCGAACTCGTAGTCGACCTCGGCACCCACGGTGAAGGAGTTGTAGTTCGCCGGCGAGGCACTGGGCCCGGTCAACGGGGCGCGCAAGGGCTTGGTATCCGACTGGTGGTCGCGCTGGCCGTTGGCGCTGGCACCGATCTGCGGGAACAGTTCGGAGCGTGCCTGACGCGCGAACGCCTGCGCCTGCTGGTAATGCGCCAGCGCGGCAGCGAGATCGGCATTGCTGGCCAGCAACTGCTGTTCCAGCTGGTCCAGTCGCGCATCGTGGTAGAGCTGCCACCAGTGATCACGGGGCAGCTGATCGGACGGCTGCGCCTGCTGCCACGGACCGCTGCTCTGATCGGCGATGTCCTGGTAGCTCGACGCCACCGGCACCTGCGGCACCTTGTAGGCAGGCGCAAAATTGCAGCCCGCCAACGTCAGCGCGAGTGCCACGGCAAGGAGGCGAAAATCAGGCTTTCGCATGGTCATTCGCCGCTTTTGGCTGGTTCTCCGGCCCATTATCCGGCTTGTTGTCGGCGATCTTCACGGCGTCGCCGTCGTTGAGTCCATCCGGCGGACTGTCGATCACCTTGTCCTGCGCGGTCAGGCCGGAACCGATCTCCACCGTCTTGCCGTAGTCGCGCAGGATGGTGATCTGCTTGAACGCAACGCGGTCGCCGGCACCCACGGTCGCCACGTGCAATCCGCTGGCGTCGAAGATCAACGCGCTGGCGGGAATGCGCAGCGACTGGCGGTCACCGCCAAATTTGAAGCGCACGCTGGCGAAACTGCCGGGCATCAGCTTGCCGTCGGCATTGTCCACGGCAAGCTGGACCAGGGTGCTGCCGGAACTGGCATTGACCGCCTGGGCGGATGCATCGAAGCGGGCCGCAAAAGTGTGACCCGGGTACTCCGGCACGCCGAGCGTGGCACTGACACCATGGACGACCGAAGGCGCGAAGTTCTGTGGCACCTGCACGTAGACACGCAGCTTGCTTACGTCGGACACCACGAACAGCGCCTGCCCGCTGCTGCTGCCGGCATTGATCAGGGCACCGACATCGGTGTTGCGCGCGGTGACCACGCCGTCGAACGGTGCCACGATGCGCGCGTAGCCCTTCATCGCCTCGATGCGGTCGACGTTGGCCTGCGCGGCATTGGCCAGGGCGCGCTTGGCATCGTAGTCGCCGGTGCGCTGGTCCACGTCCTGCTTTGACACGGAATCGGAATCCAGCATGGCCTGCCAGCGCTTGGCCGTGGTGGCCGCCAGCGCCTCGTTGGCCTTGGCGCTGGCCAGGTCAGCCCTGGCTTGCAGCAATTGCTGGTCCAGGTCGGGCGTGTCGATCTCCGCCAGCAGTTGTCCGGCCTTGACGTGCGTGCCGATGTCCGCCTTCCACGACTTCAGGTAGCCGCCCACGCGCGCATAGATTGGCGCCTGGGTATAGGCCTCGATGCGACCGGGCAACTCCAGCGGCATTGAACCGGTGCTGGCGTCGGGCATGATCGCGTTCACGGTGGGTGTTGCCTGTTCGTTGGTCCAGGCTTTCAGCTCGCGTGCCTGGCTCAGCCGCGAAATGACGCCGAGGGCGACGACGACGACGATCACGATCAGCGCGATCAGGCCGGCAAGGCGTAGGCGCCCTGGCGCGGGCAACGTGGGGGCCGGATGATTCAAATCAGACATGGACGGGCTCTCCCGACGGAGTCGGAGCGGTGGCGTGGCCGTCGCGCGCATGGATGATGCGGAAGACCACGGGAACGAAAATGAGGGTGGCGCAGGTGGCGAAGATCAGGCCGCCGATCACCGCGCGGCCGAGCGGAGCATTCTGCTCGCCGCCCTCGCCCAGACCCAGCGCCATCGGCGCCATGCCGATGATCATCGCCAGCGCGGTCATGCAGACCGGACGGAAGCGCACGAAGCCTCCTTCCAGCGCCGCCAGATGCGCATCGCCGGTCGCGGCGAGCCGCTCGCGGCAGAAGCTCACCACCAGGATCGAGTTGGCGGTGGCCACGCCCATGCACATGATCGCGCCGGTGAGCGCCGGCACCGACAGTGGTGTATGCGTGGCGAACAGTATCCAGACGATCCCGGCCAGCGCGGCGGGCAACGCGGTGATGATCACGAACGGATCGGCCCAGGACTGGAAGTTGACCACGATCAGCAGGTAGATCAGCACCAGCGCACCGAGCAGACCGAACAGCAAGCCGGAGAAGGAATTGTTCATCGTCTGCACCTGACCAAGCAGGTCGACATGGGCGGCCTTGGGCAACTGCGCCTTGGTCTGGTCGAGCAGCTTCTGGATGTCCGACGACACACCACCCAGATCACGGCCCTGCGTGCTGGCGAAGATCTGCACCACCGGCTGGATGTTGTACTGGTCAACCACCGCGTTGGTGTTATGCCGGCTGATCGTGGCCAGGCCACCGAGCACCTGTGACTGGCCGTTCTTGCCGGTAATCGAGAGGTTGTTGAGCGCCGCCAGCGAATCGAGCTTGTACTGCGGCGTCTGCATCACGATCGGATAGGAGATGCGGTTTTGCGGATTCAGCCAGTAGGTGGGCGCAACCTGGCTGGAACCGGCCAGGTTCACCACCAGGCTGTTGGTCACGTCGCCCTCGGTGATGCCGAGCAGCTGCGCCTGGGTGCGGTCCACGTTGATGTTGAAACCGGGATTGGCCTGCGACTCCTGAATCCGCGCATCGACCACGCCGGGAATGCGGCGAATCTTCGACAGCAGGCTGTTGGCGTAGGCGAAGTTGGCTGACAGGTTGGGTCCGCGGATCTGCACGTCGACCGGCGCCGGCGAGCCGAAATTGAGGATCTGGCTCACGATGTCGGCTGGCGGGAAGGAGAAGCTGACGCCCGGGAACTGATGCGGCAGTTGCTCGCGCATCGTCTTCACGTACTCGGCCGTCGGGCGATGCCCTTCGTTGAGCGCGATCTGGATGTCGCCGTCCGCGGCACTGATCGTGCCGGTGTTGTTGTAGGTGTTGTTGATGCTGCTGTTGGACAGCCCGATGTTGTCCACCAGGGTGCCCAGCTCGTCGGCCGGGATGATCTGTTTGATGCTTTGCTGGATCCGCGCGAACAGCTGCGCGTTCTGTTCCAGCCGCGTACCGACCGGCGCACGCACGTGCATCAGGATCTGGCCGGCATCGACGTCGGGGAAGAAGTTGCGCCCGAGCATCGGCACCAACGCGAACGACAACACCACGAAGGCAAGGAAGCCGGTGACGAACACGCGCTGGTGTTGCAGCGCCAGTGCCAGCAGGCCGTGGTAACCGCCGCGGACCTTTTCGAAGCGGCGCTCGAAGCCCTGCTGGAAGCGCGCCAGCGGATGGTTCGAACGCTGCTCCTGCAGGTGATTGCCCTGCTCGTCCATATGCGGGTGCAGCAGGTACTTCGCCATCGTCGGCACCAGCGTGCGCGAGAGGATGAACGAGGCAATCATCGCAAACATCACCGCCTCGGCCATCGGCACGAACAGGAAGCGCGCCACGCCTTCGAGGAAGAACATCGGCACGAACACGATGCAGATGCACAGCAGCGAGACGAAGGCCGGCGTGACGATCTGCGCGGCACCGTCGAGGATCGCCGGCTCGACCTGCTTGCCGTTCTCCAGGTGCCAGTTGATGTTCTCGATGGTCACCGTGGCATCGTCGACGAGGATGCCCACCGCCAGCGCCAGGCCGCCAAGGGTCATGATGTTGAGCGTCTCGCCGATCGCCGACAGCGCGGCGATCGAGGCAAGGATCGCCAGCGGGATCGACACCGCGATGATCACCGTGGAGCGCCAGCTGCCGAGGAACAGCAGGATCATCAGGCTGGTCAGTGCGGCCGCGATGATGCCTTCGCGCGCCACGCCACTGATCGCCGCGCGCACGAAGATCGACTGGTCGCCGATCGGCGCGATCTGCAGGTTGTCCGGCAGGGTTGCCTTGGCATCCTGCAGGCGCTGCTTGATGCCGGCCACGATCGCCAAGGTGGATGCCGAACCGTTCTTCAGCACGCTCATCAGCACCGAACGGCCACCGTTCACGTGCACAATATTGGTCTGCGGCGCGCTTCCGTCCAGCACGTGCGCCACGTCGCGGATGTAGATGGTGGTGCCGTTGACCGTCTTGACCGGCAGGTTGCCGAGGTCGTCCAGCTCGTTGGGTGAGTTGTTGAGCAGCAGGGTGTATTCGAACGTGCCTATCTTCTCGGTGCCCACCGGCACGATCAGGTTCTGTGCCGCCAGCGCATTGGCGACGTCCGCCGCCGACAGGCCGCGCGCCTGCAGTGCAGCCGGGTCCACGTCGATCTGCACCTGGCGAGTCTTGCCGCCATACGGGTATGGAACCGCGGCACCGGCCACCGTGACCAGCTGCGGACGCAGGATGTTCAGAGCCTGGTCGCCCAGGTTCTGCTCGCTCAGCCCCTTGCCGGACAATGCCAGCTGGATGATCGGCACGGTCGAGGCGTTGTAGTTGAGGATCAGCGGCGGCGTGATGCCGGCGGGCAACTGCTTGAGCAGGGTCTGCGAGACCGCGGTGACCTGTGCGTTGGCGGTGGCGACGTTCACGCCCGGCTGGAAGAAGATCTTCACGATGCCGAAGCCGGCGATCGATTTCGCCTCGATATGCTCGACGTCGTTGACCGTGGTGGTCAGCACACGCTCGTATGGCGAGGTGATGCGACCCTCCATCTGGTCCGGCGACAGACCGGTGTACTGCCATACCACCGCAATCACCGGAATGTTGATGTCCGGAAAGATGTCAGTCGGTGTTCGCAGTGCGGAGAGTGGTCCGATGATCAGGATCAGCAATGCAAGAACGATGAAGGTATAGGGTCGCGACAAGGCGATCCGCACGATGCCCAGCATGGAGTATCCAGCGAGAATGTTGCGTAGCGTCAAATTTTGACACGCCGCAACTCGCCGGTATCGATTTCGCGCATGAAGATATTTTCATATTCGGTCGGTGCACCACGTCGAGACTGCATCCGATCACACTGACGGCGACCTTGAGCTTCGCTGTTATGCGCTGGCCGCGTCGCGGCAGTGCAGACTCAGGCGCGCACCGTTCTCACTGTCGGCAATCTCCAGAGTGTAGCCATGCAGGCGCGCGATCGCGCTGACGATGCTCAAGCCCAGTCCGGAGCCCGGCGTACTCCGGCAACTCTCGGCCCGATAGAAACGGCGCGTCACCGCAACGCGCTGATCGACCGGGATGCCCGGTCCGCTGTCACACACATCCACCCACGGACCGTCTTCGGCAGTGCGGGCGCGGATGTTCACACGACCACCCGAAGGGGTGAACTTGATCGCATTGCCGACCAGGTTGCTGAAGGCTTCCAGCAGCAGGTGACGGTCCGCCCGGATCGATGGCAACTGCGGCAATTCCAGCGCCAGCTGCTGACCGCGATCCTCGGCCAGCGGCAGATACAGTGCATGCACTTCTCGCAGGATCTCGGCCAGATCGACCTGATCGAATCCGGCCCGACGCTGCTGATTCTCCAGCTCCGAAATGCGCAGCAGCGCGCGGAAGCGATCCAGCAGGGCGTCCGTATCGGACAGACATGCCTCCAGCGTCGTGCTCTCGCTGCTGTCCTCGTCGAACTGTTGCTGCAGCCGGTAGATCCTTGCGCGCAAGCGGGTCAGTGGGGTGCGCAGATCATGTGCGATGTTGTCGCACACGCCTTTCACTTCACCGAGCAGGCGCTCGATCTCGTCGAGCATCGCGTTGACGATGCCGGCTAGCATGTCCAGCTCGTCGCCGCGCCGGCTCACCGGCAGGCGCCGGGTCAGATCGCCGTGCATGATCGGCAAGGTGACTTCGCGGATGGCGTGGATGCGACGCAGCGGTCCGCGGCTGAGCAGCCAGCCGCCAAACAGGCCCGGCACCACGGTCAGCGAGATGCCCCACAACAACGCCTGCAGGATGATCGTGCCGATCCGGTCGACGATGCTGGTATCCCGCGTCACCAGCAGGATGCGCCCGTCGTCGAGGCGCACCGCCGCGGCGCGCACGCTCATGTGCGAGTGGCCATCCGTGCGTGTCAATCCCTGCGGCACGATGACCACCGCGCCATTCACCGGGATGCCAGGTGGCAGCGCGGTGATGGTGCCAGCCAGCGACCTGCCATGGGCATCGAACAGTCCCCATGCGTTGAGGTGCCGTGTCTCCAGCGAAACGTAGTCGTTCAGCGCGTGCCGGCGCGTGGGCTCGTCCAGCATCGAGAAATAATCCGCCTGACGGCCGATCAGCTCGTTGGAAACACGGGTCAGATAACTGGCCGCCTGCCAGTGGATCAGACCGATCACCACGATGCCCCACAGCGCAAAGAACGAGCCGTAGATCAGGATCAGCCGCGCGGTGGTGGAACGCCAGTTGTCAGTCAGTCTGCGCAAGGCTGTACCCCGAGCCGCGTACGGTATGGATCAGTGGCGCACAGCTTGCGGTGTCGATCTTCTTGCGCAGGCGGCCGATGTGCACATCGATCAGATTCGTACCGGGATCGAAATGGAAACCCCACACGGTCTCGAAGATCATCGCGCGGGTCAGCACCTGCCCGGCATGACGCATCAGGAATTCCAGCAGCTTGAATTCGGTGGGCAACAGCGACAACTCCGTGTCGCCACGGCGTGCCACATGTCGCACCAGATCAAGCTCGAGATCGGACACACGAAGCAGGGTCTGCTGCGCCTGCTGGCGATGCCGCCGCAGCAGCACATCCACCCGCGCTACCATCTCGTCGGGGGCAAACGGCTTGGTCAGGTAGTCGTCGCCGCCGGCACGCAAGCCGCGCACACGCTCATCCACATCACTGAGCGCGCTGATCATCAACACCGGCGTGGCGATGCCCTGCGCCCGCAGCTGGGTGATCACGTTGAGGCCATCGAGGCCGGGCAGCATCAGGTCCAGCGTGATCACGTCATAGCGGGGATCTGCCGCACGAGCCAGACCTTCACACCCATCTGCCACCCGGTCGGTATCAATGCCATGACTGGCCAGTTCCGCCGCGATCTCGCGCGCCGTGACGTCGTCGTCCTCGATGACCAAGATACGCGGCATCAATCATTTACCAAGTGCAGTACTTGAGACCGAGCATAACGACAAATCGGCAGGATGGCCGATTTGCACGGCGATAGCCGCCCGTGGGCTGAGGCATATCGATGTGCCGAACGAAACGGCCTCCCGAGGGAGGCCGTTTGGCGTGACGCATGGCGAAGGTCACTCAGGCAGCGAACAGCCCACGCATCTTTTTCATCGCGTTTGCCTCGACCTGGCGAATGCGTTCGGCTGAGACACCGTACTCGTCGGCCAGATCCTGCAAGGTGGCCTTGTCGTCGTCGAGCCAGCGGCGCTGGATGATGTTGCGCGAGCGCTCGTCCAGATTCTTCAGCGCACTCGACAGCGTCGACATCTGGTTGTCGGCATCGTCAGCGTCGGCCACGTTCTCGTACGGGTCGGCGCCTTCGTCGATCAGGAATGCCGCCGGTGCCGGCTTGGCATCGTCGTCGGCATCCGCCGGCGCTTCGAAACCGATATCGCGGCCGGACAGACGCGATTCCATCTCGCGCACCGTCGCCTCGGGCACGCCCAAGTCCTGCGCCACCGTGCGCACCTCGGCTGCATTCATCCAGCCCAGGCGCTTCTTGCTCTTGCGCAGGTTGAAGAACAGCTTGCGCTGCGCCTTGGTGGTGGCGACCTTCACGATGCGCCAGTTCTTCAGGATGAATTCGTGCATCTCGGCACGGATCCAGTGCACCGCAAAGCTGACCAGGCGCACGCCCTGATCCGGGTCGAAACGCTTGACCGCCTTCATCAGGCCGATGTTGCCTTCCTGGATCAGGTCGGCCAGCTGCAGGCCGTAACCGCTGTAGCCACGGGCCACATGCACCACGAAACGCAGGTGCGACATCACCAGCTTCTTCGCTGAAGCCAGATCGGCCTCCTCGAGGAAGTTGCGCGACAGCTCCTGTTCCTCCTCGGAACTCAGGACCGGAATGCGATGGACCGCGGAGATATAGGCATCCAGACTGCCGACGACGCTGGGCAGCGGAAAATTGGCGGTCACCAAGGCTTGAGACATGGGTGGAACCTCCTGAAACGATATCGAAGTTTAGCACTCGGGTAGTTGGAGTGCTAAATCCTCGATTGGTTCAGCCCGGAAGGTACCGAGCTATAATGAACCGTATAGTATATATATTTGCATCCATTGTCCAGCCCCTCTTCAACCCCGACATGAGGGTCGCTCATCGGCATTCAAGCGGGCGTGAAACCGTCCTGCCATGCGGAACGCGGGGGCAATGACCAGTCAATCGGCGCCTCCCCGCGGGCTTCGAGATAGCGGTTGGCGGCAGAAAAATGACCGCAACCGAGGAAACCACGGTGCGCCGACAGCGGCGACGGATGCACCGAACTCAGCACGCAGTGCCGGCGGGGATCGATCAACTGTCCCTTGCGCTGGGCATAGGAACCCCACAGCAGGAATACCAGGCCTTCGCGTTCACGGTTGAGCGCATCGATCGCCACGTCAGTGAAGCCTTCCCAGCCCTTGCCCTGATGCGCACCGGCGCGACCCTCCTCCACCGTCAGCACGCTGTTGAGCAGCAGCACGCCACGATCGGCCCACGGCGTGAGGCAGCCGTGGTCGGGTCGTGCGATGCCGAGGTCGCGCTGGATTTCCTTGAAGATGTTTTCCAGCGATGGCGGCACCCGCACGCCGGGACGCACCGAGAAGCACAGACCATGCGCCTGGCCCGGGCCGTGATACGGATCCTGACCGAGGATCACCACGCGCACCGCATTTAACGGGGTGTGCTCGAAGGCAGCGAAGATTTCCGGCCCGGGCGGATAGATCCGCTTGCCGGCCTGCTTCTCCGCGCGCAGGAACGTGGAGAGCGCCTGCATTTCCGGGCGCTGCAAATAATCGCCAATGCGCGCCTTCCACGACGGCTCCAGCCGGATCCTTTCGGGCAGGGTCTGCTGCTCGCTCATGCGTCGTTCGCACGCTCACGCAGATGCTTTGCCACGCGCAACTGGAACAGCAGCTTGGTGATCAGCAGCTTTTCCTCGACCGGCTTCTCGACCAGGTCGTTGGCGCCGGCCTGGATCAGGGCGGCCTGATTGGCCGGGTTCTCGTCACCGGTCATCACCAGCACCGGCAGCCGGCCCTTGCCGTAACCGAACTCACCGCGGATGTGCCTGAGCAGGTCACCACCGGTCAGTTCACCTTTCAGGCTGACGTCGGTCAGCACCACGTCGGCGCCGACCCAGCCCAGCGCGCGATCGGTCTCAAGCATCGCCAGCGCATCCTCCACGCTGACCACGTGACGCACGGTGAGGCCGATCTTCTCCAGCATGCGCCGGGTCGCCAGCGCCACCACGCGGCTGTCCTCGACATAGAGCACGGTGCCATCCGCCGAGGTCTGCGGACCGACATAGCCGCGGATGAACGCGGCCAGTGCCTGGAACCCGAGCGACTTGTCGAAGTAATCGGTGACATGCTCGCCCAGCGAACGGCGATGCAGGCGATCGTCCACATCGCCGGAAACCACCACGATCGGCACATAGGCCTGCGGTGCGGATTCGCGCACGAAGCGCGCCAGCTCCAGTCCGTCCATGTCGGGCAGACGCAACGCGATGGTAATGAAATCGAATACGCCCTCGCCAAGCACCTGCTGTGCTTCGGCACCGCTGCCGCACCCCACCACCTCGACCCCGGGCAGTTCGGCCTGCAGTACGCGAGTGATCAATTGCCGCACCACGCGCGAGCCGTCGACCACCAGCACGCGTGGCGCCTCGGTGAGCAGACGGTTGCTGATATTTGTGCTCATGCCCTGCTCATCCACCCGACCTGCGGCGATCCTTGCCGATGAACCTGCGACCCCACCCCCTGTGATCGCTTCCACGCAGATAGTGCATCGACCGCAGCATCAAGCGCTGCGATTCGCATCACCTTCGGCCATACCCATCATCCCAACCTGCGCAACTGCCATGCACTGACCAGTCGCGCGCCGAGCCAGCCCAGGGCAGCGGCAGCGAGCGGAACTGCCAGCAACAGCCACAGCGGCAAGCCGCCAACCTGCAGCTTGCCATCATAGGCCCGGCTCAACTGCGCCACCGGCCCGGCCAGCGCGAACTCGATCAGCACGGCCAGCAAGGCCGCCAGAATGCCGCTGAACAGGCCATACCAGATGCCGGCATACAGATACGGCCGGCGCACGAACGCACTACTGGCTCCGACCAGCAGCAGTACGCTGATCTCCTCGCTGCGACTGGCGATGTCCACGCGCACCGTATTGCCGACCACCAGCAGCGCAGCCAATGCCAGCAGCGAAGCCAGGATCAGCACCACGCGGTTGCCGACGCCGAGCAGCGCGTCCAGCCGCTGCCGCCAGCTGCCGCTGTCCTGCACCAGCTCGACGCTGTGCATGTCGCGCACATCAGCCACCAGTTGCTCGATCGCAGCGGCACTCGTCTCCGCCTTGGGCTGCAGCTGCAGTACGTATGGCAACGGGTTGTCGTCGAGCGTCTGCAGCGCACCGGAGAAACCCTGCATCTTCGCCAGCTCGTCCATGCCCTGCTGCGGAGTCTTCACCGTCACCGCAGCCACCTCGGCGCGGTCACCCAGTTGCCTGGCCAGCATCTGCGCCTGTTGCGCATTCTGGCCAGGCTGCATGAACACGCTGATCGCCTGGCTCTGGCCCAGTGCCTCGCCCAGCTTCTGCACGTTGCCCAGCAGCAGGTAGAACGCCAGCGGCAACGCCAGCGCCAAGCCCATCACCGCGATCGTCAACAGGCTGCCGAGCGGACGCGAGGCGAGCCGGCGCAAGCTCGACGCCGCGCTCCAGCCGTGATGCTCCTGCCAGCTGCCAAGACGGCGACCGTGACTGTGTTCGTTGCGCGGCGGCGCATCGGAAGCCGGTGCGCGAACGGGCGCGTGGATGTCTTCGGGCGGCATGCTCACAGCACCTCCTGCGCAGCCAGGTCGGCCACCAGCCGGCCATGGTCGAGCACGATCACGCGCTTCTTCATGCGCTTGATCAGCGGCAGGTCGTGACTGGCGATCAGCACTGTGGTGCCGACCTGCTGGAACTCGCCGAACAGACCCATGATCTCCACCGCCAACTGCGGATCGAGGTTGCCGGTCGGCTCATCGGCAATCAGCAGGGTCGGCCGTGCCACGATGGCGCGGGCAATCCCGACGCGCTGCTGCTCGCCAGCGGACAGGGTGTCCGGCAGCTGGCGCTCGTAGGCGAGCAGGCCGACCTTCTCCAGCGCCGCGCGCACCCGCCGGGCACGCTCGGGCTTGGCAATGCCGCCGATCACCAGCGGCAGCTCGACGTTGGCAAACACGGTGCGCTCCATCAGCAGGCGGTGATCCTGGAACACCATGCCGATCTGCCGGCGCCATTTCGGAATGCCGCTGCGACGGATCTTCGTCAGGCTCTTGCCGTCCATGCTGATCGTGCCGTGCGAAGGCCGCTCGATCAGGCCGAGCAGCTTGAGCAGGGTGCTCTTGCCGGCACCGGAATGACCGGTAATGAAGGCCATCTCGCCGGTCGGCACCTCGAACGACAGCTGCGAGAGCGCTTCGTGGCCGCCCTCGTAACGTTTGCTGACTTGGTCAAAATGGATCACCGCGTATCCCCGCACCTGCGTGGCGTCTTGTCAGCGACAAGGATAAGGGAAGCCGATGCCAAGATGCGGACTTCGCACCTCGTTCGATCGCCGTGGATTCAGTCCACGACGATCACGACGCTCAACGCCCCGTGAACAGCCGGGTCAGCCGGCGGAACAGGCCCGGCTTCTTCGGGTGCGCGTGACCGGCAGTGACGCCGGCCGTCACCGCCACCTGCCGCGATGGCCGGTTGCCCGCGGCGCCTGACTCACCTGCATTGCGCTCGCGTGGCGGACGACGCTCGCCGCGCGGCGCGCGATTGCCTTCGACCGCTGCCGCGGTGTTCTGACCACCTGCCTCGACGACCGCAGCACCGTCCTCGCGGCGGCGATTGCGGCCTCCGCGACGACGGCGCGGCTTGCGCGTACCCTCGGCAGCGCCGGTGCCTGCAACGTCATTTGCAGCAGGCGTGGTTTTCGCATCAACCACCTTGGCCGCGGCTTCCACATGAACTTCTGCAGCCGGCTTGCGCTCTCGTGGCGGGCGCGAAGCGCTGCGCTCGCCATGGCGACGCTCGCCGTCGCGGCCACCGGAAGCACCCCGCGAACGGCTCGGCTTGTCGCCCGGGCGCGGCGCCACCACGTCGCCGAATGCGGCGCTATCGGCAGCGGCATTCGCGGCGAACTCGGCATCGATCTCGCGCGGCTTCGGCATGATCAGCAGTTCCGGATCCATCGGCGCCACCGGGATGCTCTGGCCGATATAGGTCTCGATCTCCGGCAGCGACATCGCGTACAGGTCGCAGGCGAAGCTGATCGCGTCACCTTCTGCGCCGAGACGGGCGGTACGGCCGATGCGGTGCACGTAATCTTCCGCATCGTGCGGCAGGTCGTAGTTGAACACGTGGCTGACCGCGGGAATGTGCAGGCCGCGCGCGGCCACGTCGGTGGCCACCAGGATGTCCAGCTGGCCGTCCTGGAAACGCTGCAGCAGCTTCTGCCGCTTCAGCTGCGGCACGTCACCGGAAATCGCGCCGACGCGGCAGCCGTGCCGCTTGACGCGCTCGGTGATGCGCTCGGCGGCGGCCTTGGTGTTGACGAAGATGATGCTGCGACTCGGCTTGGCACGGTCGATCAGGTTCAGCAGCAGCGGCATCTTCTCTTCCTTGGCCGGGAAGTAGACCAGCTGGCGCACCTTGTCGGCGGTGACGTTGTCGCTCTCCACCACCAGCTTCTCGGCCTCGTGCATGTGCTCGTAGGCCAGCTCCAGCACGCGATGGCTCAGCGTGGCGGAGAACAGCAGCACCTGGCGCTGCTCGCGTGGCGGCAGCTTGCGGAAGATGAAGCGCACGTCCTTGATGAAGCCGAGGTCGAACATGCGGTCGGCCTCGTCGATCACCATCACTTCGACGCTGTTGAGATTGAACACGCCCTGCTTGTGGTAGTCGAGCATGCGGCCGGGGGTAGCGATGATGATGTCGCAGCCATCTTTCAGTTGCTGGCGCTGCTTGTCGTAATCGACGCCGCCGTAGATCAGCGCGGTGCGCAGGCCGGTATGACGGCCGATCGCCTTGGCATCCTTCTCGATCTGGATCGCCAGCTCGCGGGTCGGCGCGATCACCAGCGCGCGCGGGTCGCTGTCCTTGCGGTCGGCCACGGCCGGGGTGGTCAGCAGTCGGTTCATCAGCGCGACCAGGAAGGCGCAGGTCTTGCCGGTGCCGGTCTGGGCCTGGCCGGCGACATCGCGCCCGGCGAGCGCCAGCGGCAGGGTCATTTCCTGGATCGGCGTGCAACGGGTGAAGCCGCTGTCGTCCAGGCCTTGCTGCAGCAGCGGTTGCAAATCGAAGTTGGCGAAGAAGGTATCGGTGAGTACGGTTTGTGACATAGGGAATTGGAAACCTTGCCTGACGGCGGCGTGATGTGCTGCACCCGCTTCAGGCGCCGGACGCGGGGCGTCGGCGAAGGGCGGTGCAGGACGGGTGCGCGAAGCGGCTCAATGTCAGGGTCAACAAGGTCGCGCCGCGGCTGGCGACGCCGTGTTTGCCGGCGGTCTGACGGGCAGCCTTGCAGGCCGCCCTTGAATCGTGCCCGGAGTTGCGCTGGAATGAAGACTTGCCGCCACGGCACCTCTCCTTCCTGCCCAACCCGCGCTTTATGGGCGCCCGAGTGTAGCTGATGACGGCCCCTGGCGTCCTCATCTCCTTGTTTTTCGCCATTTGCCACCCCACGTTCCACCCATTCGTTTTTTGCCTCAGCCACGGAGATCCCCGGTGAGCGACCTGATTACCCATGTGAACGACGACGCCTTCGAGCAGCAGGTGCTCAAGTCCGATACCCCGGTGCTGCTGGATTTCTGGGCGGAATGGTGCGGCCCGTGCAAGGCCATCGCGCCGATGCTGGATGAGCTGGCCCAGCAGTACGAAGGCAAGCTGCGCATCGTGAAGGTCAACATCGACCACAACCAGCAGACCCCGCGCACCTACGGCGTGCGAGGCATCCCGACCCTGATGGTGTTCAAGAACGGCAAGGTCGAGGCGACCCAGATCGGCGCCGTCAGCAAGGGCCAGCTGACCCAGATGATCGACAAGGCCATCTGACCGATCCACCTGATCCGCCTGTTGCAAACCCGCTGCACCGAGCCGGCCCGCTGAATGCGGCCGGTTCGCCAGGCTTTACGCCGATACACAGCGGGTGCTAGATTCATCGCGTCCGTCGGGACAGTCCTGTCCCCTTGCGCCTTCCGCGCGACGCACACCCTCCCTCCTGTAATTCAACGGCGCCCTGCGAGGACTGCCCGTGTCCGATACCGAAAACACTATGTCGAACGACGCCAAGAGCGCCGAATCCAAGCCTGTTGCCGAAGGCAAGCCCGAACCGCGTCCGCGCGCGCCGCGCCGCACGGCTGCAGCGATCGCGGCGGCCAACGCAGAGAAGGCTGCAATGAGCGACAAGACGCCACCCGCCGCCGCGCCAACGCCACCTCCGGTGCCAGCCGAACGGCCAACGCCAACGCAAGCCGCCCAGGCACCAGCACCACGTAACGAAGCACCGCCGCAACGGGCACCGCAGGAACCGCGCGAGCCCGTCGCTTATCAGGGCCAGAACCAGAATCAGGATCCGGCGTCGAACCCGGGTCAGGGTCAGAACCAGGTTCAGACGCAAAACCCGAACCAAGGCCAGAACCCGAATCAGGGCGCCCAAGGGCAAGGCCAGAACCCCGGTCCGAACAACCCCAATAATGGCCCCCGCGAAGGTCGCGAAGGCCGTGGCCGGCGTCGACGCAACGAGCGTGGCGGCAATCCGAACCAGCAGCAAGGCCGTCCGCAAAACCATCCGCGACCCAACCCGAACGGCCTGCCGGTGGACGACGACAACGCCGATCCGGGCAGCAACGACCGGGTGATCAACCTCACCGAACTCAAGCGCATGAAGGCGCCGCAGCTGCTGGAATTCGCCGAGTCGCTGGGCGTGCACGAAGGTGTCGCCCGCGCCCGCAAGCAGGATGTGATCTTCAACGTGCTCAAGGCGCACGCACGCTCCGGCGGCGGCATCTGGGCCGAAGGCGTGCTGGAAATCCTGCAGGACGGCTTCGGCTTCCTGCGCTCGGCCGACGAGTCGTACCTGGCCGGCCCGGACGACATCTATGTGTCGCCCAGCCAGATCCGCCGCTTCAACCTGCGCACCGGCGACTACATCACCGGGCGCGTGCGTCATCCGAAGGAAGGCGAGCGTTACTTCGCCATGCTGCGCGTCGACGACATCAACGGCGATCCGCCGGAGGCGTCGAAGAACAAGATGCTGTTCGAGAACCTCACCCCGCTGTTTCCGCGCAAGGCCTTCAAGCTGGAACGCGGCAACGGGTCGAGCGAGGACATCACCGGCCGCATCCTTGACCTGATCGCACCGATCGGCAAGGGCCAGCGCGGCCTGATCGTCTCCCAGCCGAAGTCCGGCAAGACAATGATGCTGCAGAACATCGCCCAGGCGATCACGTACAACCATCCCGAAGCGCACCTGATCATGCTGTTGATCGACGAGCGCCCGGAGGAAGTGACGGAGATCGCACGCACCGTGCGCGCCGAGGTGATCTCCTCGACGTTCGACGAGCCGGCCGTGCGCCACGTGCAGGTCGCCGAAATGGTGATCGAGCGCGCCAAGCGCCTGGTCGAGCACAAGAAGGACGTGGTGATCCTGCTCGACTCGATCACCCGCCTCGCCCGCGCCTATAACACCGTGGTGCCCAGCTCCGGCAAGGTGCTCACCGGTGGTGTCGACGCCAACGCATTGCAGCGTCCGAAGCGTTTCTTCGGCGCCGCGCGTAACGTGGAAGAAGGCGGCTCGCTGACCATCATCGCTACCGCGCTGACCGAGACCGGCAGCAAGATGGACGAGGTGATCTACGAGGAGTTCAAGGGCACCGGCAACATGGAAGTGCACCTGAGCCGCCGCATCTCCGAGAAGCGCGTGTACCCGGCGATCGACATCAACCGCTCCGGCACTCGCCGCGAGGATCTGCTGATCGACCCGGACATGCTGGCCAAGATCTGGATCCTGCGCAAATTGCTGCACCCGATGGACGAGCTGGCCGCGATGGAGTTCATGCTCGACAAGATGAAGAACACCAAGTCCAACGACGAGTTCTTCAATTCGATGAAGCGCTGATCGTCCGTTAAGCGTCATCCAGAAAGGCCGGCACATGCCGGCCTTTCTGCTTTTGCGTACTTGCACAACCATCCTGCTTCAGCTTATATCGGCCACTGGCGTCAGGGAGGAAACGCATGCTTCTGCGCATTGCACTACTTGTAATTGGACTGCTACTTGTCAAGCCAGCCGTGGCTGATGTGAAACCAATATCGCCCGTACGGATGTGTACAAACCAGACCGATCTCATGCGCAAGCTCGCCTTACAAGGCAAATTGGACGTGCCTCCTGCCATCAACAGCCTCTTGATAAACGTGATCGATGGCAAACTTCCTCAAGTGCGACAGCAGCTGGGTACCATGAATAAAGTCGATGCCGCACGCTGGCGTCAGTCCGCGCTGATCATCGCGGCCTATGCCAGGCTATCTACGATCGTAGATAGCCTGTTGGACGACGGCGCATTAGTGGATGGTCGAGGTTCGATGCCAGGTCTAAAGCGCAACTTCCATGACCAAATCGTTGCGGATGTGAAGAAGGATCCGAAGTGGGATTCGACGAACCCAGACCCGAAAACTGCTCTTGAGTTGGACGAATTGCTGATGTTTCCGGGCGGCCACGATGCCCCCGCACTAAGTATCGCTGTCATGTGTGATGACGTAAAAACGCTGGACATTGTTTTTAACCACCACGCCGACCTTGAAGCACAATGGCCTAAAGGCGCCAATCTGCTGCTATTACCCATCATTCGGGGTGACACAGTCATGGTGCAACGCCTAATCGATCACGGCGCTGATCCCTCGGACGGATTGGCAGCAGCCACCGCGTCCGGTCATGCTGCCATGGTGCAGTTCTTGCTCGATCACGGCGCTGAGCCATGTCGCGCAAACTTGGCGATTCGCAAACCCGGCGTCACGGTTGCCAGTCTTGGTAAAAGCAAAGGTTTGCCCGACTCCATGAAGAAACGACTGGTCTGCCCAACCACCGCCACGATGAACTGAAAAGCTGGGCCGCGCGTGCGGCTGACGAAGGCCAGTCTGCGCTGTCATCTGTACCGCCCCGTCCAATTATTTGTCGTTACCCCCTTTTCGTTGTCACGCAACACCCCCATAGTGACTCGCTCACCCAGCGAGGCCTTGCCCGTGTCCATACCCAGTGCCGTCAAGAGCACCCCGATCCGGGACCGCCAGCAACTGACCGATTACCTCGCTGCGGGCGAGAAGCCACGCGAGGCGTGGCGCATCGGCACCGAGCACGAGAAGTTCGGCTTCCTCACCGACACTTTGCGGCCACCGACCTTCGAGGGCGACCGCGGCATCAAGCTGCTGCTGGAAACCATTGCTACCCGCTACGGCTGGGACGTGGCCCGCGAAGGCGAGAACCCTGTCGCGCTGTCACGCGACAAGGCTTCGATCACGCTGGAACCGGCCGGCCAGCTGGAGTTGTCCGGCGCACCGCTGGAGACGATCCACCAGACATGTTGCGAGGTGAACTCGCATCTGGAGGAAGTGCGCTCGATCGCCGACGGCATGGGCCTCGGCTTCCTCGGCATGGGCTTCCAGCCGAAGTGGCGGCGCGACGAGATGCCGTGGATGCCGAAGGGCCGCTACAAGATCATGCGCGAATACATGCCCAAGGTCGGTTCGCTCGGCCTGGACATGATGACGCGCACCTGCACCGTGCAGGTGAACCTGGATTTCTCCAGCGAAGCGGACATGATCAAGAAGTTCCGCACCAGCCTCGCGCTGCAGCCGATCGCTACCGCGCTGTTCGCCGATTCACCGTTCACCGAGGGACATCCAAACGGCTATCTGTCGTATCGCTCGCATATCTGGACCGATACCGACAAGGACCGTACCGGCATGCTCGATTTCGTGTTCGCCGACGGCTTCGGCTACGAGCGCTATGTCGACTACATCCTCGACGTGCCGATGTATTTCAGCTTCCAGGATGGCAAGTACATCGATCTCGCCGGACAGGACTTCAAGAAGTTCATGGCCGGTGAACTGCCGATGCTGCCCGGCGCCAAGGCGAACATGAAGGACTTCGCCGACCACCTCACCACCGCGTTCCCCGAGGTTCGCCTGAAGCAGTACCTGGAGATGCGTGGCGCCGACGGCGGTCCGTGGAATCGCTTGTGCGCACTGCCCGCATTCTGGGTCGGCCTGCTGTACGACGACGAGGCGCTGGATGCCGCGTGGGATCTGGTCAAGGACTTCAGCCGAGAGGAACGCCATGCGCTGCGCGACGGTGTGCCGAAGCATGCGCTGAAGCTGCCGTTCCGCAACGGTACCGTGCGCGACCTCGCCGAGGAAGCGCTGAAGATCGCCGGACACGGCCTCAAGCGCCGCGCCCGCCTCAACAAGAACGGCGCCGACGAGAGCATCTTCCTCGAACCGATGATCGAGATCGTGCAGGCCAACCAGACCCCCGCCGAGCGCAAGCTGGAACTGTTCTACGGTGCGTGGAACGGCAGCGTGGATCCGGTGTTCCGCGAGTTTGCCTACTGACGAGCATTATTCAAGCTACCCAGTGCAAGCCGCTATGATCGTTGCCTGCACTACCGTCAGCTGTACAAGGATGCCCGATGTCCAACGCATACCGCCTCACCTTGACGCTTGCCTGCCTGTTGATCGCGCCATGCCTGACATCGGTCGCCCATGCGCAGGACACGACCCTGCCGGTACTCAGCCAGACCGAGTTCAACCAGTGTCTTGCCGGGCTGCGACACGGCGACAGCTTCGCGCGCATCAGCGATGACACGTGGAAGCACTACACGGCAAACCTCACGCCGGACGGCAGCATCCTGCCCTTGCTCGACAAGCAGCCTGAATTCACGCTGCCGGCGTGGGATTACATGGCGATGCTGGTGGACAAGGAGCGCGTGGCCGATGGCCGCGCCGCGTACCAGCAATGGTTACCCCTGTTGCGCCAGATCCAGAGCCGCTACGGCGTCGATCCGGCGATCGTGGTCAGCGTGTGGGGTGTGGAGAGCAACTTCGGCAAGATCACCGGTGGGCGACCGCTGGTGCAGTCGCTGGGCACGCTGTCGTGCTTCGGGCGGCGGCAGGCGTATTTTCGCACCGAGTTCGCCTCGGCGCTGCAGATTCTGCAAAACGGCGACATCGCGCCCGACAAGCTCAACGGCTCATGGGCCGGCGCGTTCGGGCAGACCCAGTTCATGCCCAGCACCTTCCTGCACACCGCGGTCGATTTCGATGGCGACGGCCACCGCGATGTGGTCGGCAGCGTGCCCGATGCGCTGGCCTCCACCGCCAACTTCCTGCATCAGGCGGGTTACCGCACGGGAGAGCCGTGGGGCCTGGAGGTGAAGTTACCGGCCGGCTACGCGGGCAGCTCGACCCGCAAGAACAAGCACGACGTCGCGTACTGGATCGCACAGGGCATCACCCAGGCCAACGGCAAGCCGCTGCCGCCGAACCTGCCCGACACCGGCCTGCTGCTGCCCACCGGTACGCAAGGCCCAGCGTTCCTGACCGGCAAGAACTTCGACACCATCTACAGCTACAACGCCAGCGAAAACTACGCGCTGGCGATCGCGCAGCTGTCCACCCTGGTCGGCAACCACAACGACAGCATCGGTTTCGTTACGCCGTGGCCCACCGATGATCCCGGCCTGTCGCGCGCGGAAAACCGCGAACTGCAAACCCTGCTGCAGGCCCGTGGCTACGACATCGGGATGCCCGATGGCCTGATCGGTGCCAAGACCCGCGTCGCGATCCGTGCCGAGCAGGGCCGGTTAGGCATGCCGGTCGACGGGCGCGCGGGGCAGAAAATGCTGGCGGCACTGCGCGCGCAACCAGGCGCTACTCACTGATCGGTCATTGCGCCGAGAGACAGTCCGGCAGACGATGCGCCACGCGGGCAGCTCCGCGTCAGCCGATCAGGAGGAAGCAGCGTCTACCACCGACCACGCGACCGACTCGCCGGCTCGCATCGGTTTGCAGCTGGATCCGGCCAGCGGATATTCCTCCGGCACGGTCCACGATGTGCGTTCGAGTGCGATGCGATCCTGGTTGCGCGGCAAGCGGTAGAAGTCCGGACCGTGGAAGCTGGCAAACGCCTCGAGCCGATCCAACCGACCGGCCTGCTCGAACGCTTCGGCATACAGCTCCAGCGCCGCATGGGCCGTATAGAGACCCGCACAGCCGCAGGCCGTTTCCTTCGCTTCGCGGGGATGCGGTGCACTGTCCGTGCCGAGGAAGAAGTGCGGATCGCCGCTGGTCGCCGCCTGCAGCAAGGCGGCACGATGCGTCTCCCGCTTGAGGATCGGGGCGCAGTAGTTGTGTGGGCGGATACCGCCCTCGAACAACGCGTTGCGGTTGAGCAGCAGATGATGCGCGGTAATCGTGGCCGCCACGTTGACCGGAGCGCGGCTGACGAAGTCGACCGCGTCGCGGGTGGTGATATGTTCCAGCACCATGCGCAGCGCCGGAAACCGCGCCTGCAGCGGCATCAGGTAGCGCTCGATGAAAACGCGCTCGCGATCGAAGATGTCGATGTCCGGATCGGTGACCTCGCCATGCAGCAGCAAGGGCAGTTCGTGCTTCTCCATGGATTCAAGCACGTGATACACCCGCGACAGCTCGCGCACGCCGGACTGTGAATTGGTGGTGGCGCCAGCGGGGTAATACTTGACCGCAAACACGCTGTCGCTGTCCCTGGCGCGGATGATCTCCTCGGCCGGCGTGCTCTCGGTGAGGTACAGCGTCATCAGCGGTTGGAAGCGCATACCTGCGGGCAAGCTCGCCAGAATTCGTCGACGATAGTCTTCCGCCTGCGCGACCGTCGTCACCGGCGGCTTCAGGTTCGGCATCACGATGGCGCGCGCAAAGCGCTGCGCGGTGTGGCCGATCACCGAGGTCAGCGTCTCGCCATCGCGAAGATGCAGATGCCAGTCATCAGGGCGTGTGATTTCAAGACGCGTGGGTGTCATGGCTGACGGACTCGGAATGGGTATCGAGAGAAGAACACAGCAGATGTCAGGACTGGTTGCATGGCGGACATATGCAGGATGTCTCGTGCCATGGCTGCCCTCGTGCCATGGCTGCCAATGGCACATGATATCGCATCACCCATCCCCATCCATCGTGCTTTATCCTCGTGGAAAGTCCACCATGCCACTGGTTCGCATCTCGCTCCGCCGCGGCAAGTCGCCCACCCATCTCGCCGCCCTGCGCCACGGCATCTACCAGGCCATGCGCAAAACCTTCAACGTGCCGGAGAACGACCGCTTCATCCTGATCAGCCAGCACGATGCCGACGAGTTCGACTGCGACCCGAACTACCTCGGCATCGCGCGCAGCGACGATCTGGTGATCGTGCAGATCACCTGCAACAGCGGTCGCACGGTGGAGCAGAAGCAGGCGCTGTACCGTGGCATCGCCGTGAATTTTTCCGCCGATCCGGGTCTTCGCCCCGAAGATGTGTTCATCAATCTGGTCGAGGTGGCGAAGGAGAACTGGTCATTCGGCAACGGTGTTGCGCAATACGCACAAGCGCCAAGGTGATGATGACTGCACCCGACGATAAACAGACCTCGTGGCATCGCTGCGCCTGCGCTTTGCATGACAACGCCCGGATCCAGCGCATGGCAACCTTTCACGCGTCGTTTACGTTCGAATCAGCATAAAACCGCGAGAAACGCAAAAACATGCACCCGGAATGTACGCTTCGCCGCGTCAGGGACATGTCAAACGATCCAGTGCATCCGTCGCTCCACCTCACATCGGGGGAAAGTGCATGCCGCGCAGCGATTGTTCAAACCGTAAATCGGGGACAAGGCGTCTCAGACCGCTCTACGTATTCGCCACGACACCGGCACTATGGCTGTCGATGCTGCCGGCAAGCGCCGTCTATGCCACATGCACCAACAGTGCACCGACGAGTGGAAGCACGGTCACCTGTAGCGGCACGGGCATTGCGCCGGTGATTGCGCAAACGGGCAGCAGCAACGTCACCATAAACATCAGCCAGGGCGTGAATTTCGCCGACACACGCGCCCTGAGCCCGGTGGCCTTCAGCGTCGATCATGCAAGCCAGATCACCAACAGCGGCGCCATCACCCTCACTGGTGGCGGCGGCACCGGCACCAATCGCGGCGCCGCATTGCTGGGCGTCGGCGACAACAACAGCCTCACCAATGCCAGCCAGGGAAGCATCACGACCACCGGCGCCTATAACGACGGCATGGCCGCCAATGGCAGCTTCAATACGTTGACCAACAACGGCACGATCAGCACGGCCGGGCCCAATGCCTATGGCATGACTGCCGCATGGGGCCAGACGATTTTGGGCCAGGCGAACAACACCCTGATCAACAACGGATCGGTGAGCACGTCCGGCAGCAACGCGCGAGCGATGTCCATCCTCGGACAGAACGGAACGATCACCAATACCGGCTCATTGCTGACCACTGGCGCGAACAGCCCGACCGCCTATATGCAGGGCAACAATGACAGTCTGGTCAACAGCGGCACGATCCAGGCCCAGGGCTCCGGTTCCGACGCCGTTTTCTCCAACACCGTCGGATCGAGTTTCACCGCCAGTATCCAGAACCTGGCCGGTGGAAAAATCATCAGTCAGCAAGGCGCCGCCATACGTACGCTCAACGGCGCAAGCACCATCATCAACGCCGGCCTGTTGCAAAGCACCGG
Source organism: Rhodanobacter sp. C01 (assembly GCF_002001045.1). Classification (GTDB taxonomy): domain Bacteria; phylum Pseudomonadota; class Gammaproteobacteria; order Xanthomonadales; family Rhodanobacteraceae; genus Rhodanobacter. The sequence continues at coordinate 186,870 of NZ_MUNR01000004.1, forward strand.
CGTCGCCGTGCAGATGGGAAACGGGGTCAATACACTGATCCTGCAAACCGGTTCGGTGATCATCGGCTCCGCCGATGGCGGCAGCGGCAGCGCTCCAAGCACCGTCATCCTGCAAGGCTCGGGGAGTGCGACGAACGCGTTCACCCATTTCAAGACCTTGCTGGCACAAGGCACCGATTGGGACTGGAGCGGAACGGGCGCGTTCAACACGGCGCTGGTGCAAGGCGGCACGTTCAATCTCAGCGGTACCGTGAGTGGTGCCGGATCAGCATCGGACACGCTCACATTCGATGATGCCACCGTCACAGGCATCGCCGGATTCACGAATTGGGAATCGGTTGCCGTCACCAATGGCACCCGACTGACCATGGATGGAACCCTGGTCATGGGTGACGCGACCTCCGGCACGGGAAACGTGACGATCGATGCCGACAGCATGCTTCTGGCCGGCAACGGCGCCAACGGCGTCATACAACCCTTCACGGCAGGCCAGCTCGTCAACGTCACCAATGCCGGCACCATCGACCTGACCAACGGCGGCATGCCTGCCGCGAACACCTTCACCATCGTGGGCAACTACACCGGCAATCAGGCAAGTCTGCTGCTCAACACCGTGCTCGGTGCCGACAACTCACCCGCCGACAGGCTGGTGATCAGCGGTGGCACGGCAAGCGGGAGCACCGATATCCATGTCACGAATGTGGGTGGCGTTGGCGGGTTCACTGCCAACGACGGCATCCTCCTGGTGGAAGCCGCCAACGGAGCGACGATCGCGCCGACGGCCTTCGCACTCAGCGGCGGCCAAGTGCAAGCCGGCGCCTATACGTATTACCTGTTCGAAGGCGGCGTAAGCGACGGGACATCGCAGAATTGGTACCTGCGCTCGAGTGCGCCACCTGCACCTCCTCCGCCTTCCGCTCCGGCACCGGCACCAGCTCCGTCACCTGCGCCTCCTCCAGCTCCTCCTCCGAGTACGCCAATCGCTGCCCTGGGCACCCCAGCACTGCCGACTCCGGTACCTGCGGGAGATCCGCCAACACCGTTGTTCCGTCCGGAAACCGCGCTGGATTCGAATATCCCCGCCTTGACCAAGCAAATGGGCCTCACCCAACTCGGCACTTTCGACGAACGGCAAGGCGGCCAGCTGCTTGTTACCGGCGACGGCTTGGTGCCTGCAGCATGGGTACGCGTGATCGGACTGCACAATGACCAGGCGCAGCAAGGCGCGACCGCATCACGCTTCGACGGTGACCTCAATGGTGTCCAGGCTGGTCACGATCTCTACGCACGCGAAGGCGATGATGGCGATCGCGACCACATCGGTGCATTCATCGGCTACACCCATGCCAGCGGTCAAGTCGACGGCAATGTCGCTGGCTTCCCAGATACGCGTACCGGCGATCTGAGTGTGGACGCCAATAGCATAGGTGCCTACTGGACACACATCGGTCCGGCCAACGGCTATGTCGACGCGGTGCTCATGGAAACCTGGCTGCGCACATCGATCGACTCGATCCAGGGATTCCACAACAGTACAGACGGCAAACTGTTCACGGCATCACTGGAAGGTGGCAAGCCATTGCAACTGGGGCAGCGGCTGACGCTCGAACCCCAGATGCAAGTCATATGGCAACACATCAATACTGATACCTTCCAGGATCCGGTATCCAGCGTGGCATTCACGCCCACGAATGCGATCACCGGGCGCATCGGCTTACGGTTGCAAAGCAATATCGTGCACGGTGAACAGGTATGGCAGCCGTACTTGAAGGCCAACTTCTGGCGCGATTTCAATCGCACCTACAACACCGTATTCGCTGGTATGGACAACATCCCTACCAACCTGGCAAGCACCGCTTTCGAATTTGGCGGCGGCATCAGCGCACATCTGACCCGCCATGTCAGCCTCTTCGGCGAAGTGAGTTACCTGACCAACCTTGACGCTGTGCATCGACGCGGTGTCGAGGGAAATCTTGGCCTTCGCATCGTATGGGGCGGCGCTGACGCGCCGCGTTAGCTCGTCTACAGCCACAGCACCTTCAACGCGCCGGAAACGATCGCTTCGTCCCGATCAGCCAGCACGGCGCCGTCGAGTTCAAATGCAAGCGAAAGGTCTTGCCTTTGCAACGCACACCGCCTTATCGCGAAAACTGGACCCGACCCCAATATCCACGGACTTGCCGGGCACGATGCCCGGCAAGCGCAAAGCAGGGTAGCCTTTCTCTTTGGTTAGCTTTCTCTTTGGCCACGCAAAGAGAAAGTAACTCGAGCGTCGTAGGCGCCCGAAAGCTCTTGCTTCTGCAAGGCACCACGACACATCCGGAACTGAACCAACCCCGATATTCATTTTGCGCTTGAGTGGCTATCCACCCAAGATCATCAAGCAGGGTTGCCTTCGCAAATCGCCTGATCTGTCCAGAAGGAGACACTGCGCATGCACGCCATCGAACAGACCATCACGGGACACGTAGTGAACTGAAAAAACCAGATCACCAGATGTTGTCCAACGGACATCGCCCGGTGCACCGCGAAGGGAATGCATTCGTGTCGCAACAACAGCACCATCGTTGCGTTTCTCTATGCGAAAGATGGCACCCGCGCTTTGCCCCATATGCGCCAATCCAGTAAATACGACTACCCCGAAAGGCATCCTCACGATGCCATGCACATTACGCGGTAGTACTGGATGCACCGTACCGCTAGCGTCACGGAAAACCAGCTCTCCACCCCACTCACCGCGATCAGCACCGAGCAGTTCACCGCCGAACGCGACAAAAGTGTACTCAGCCTTCTGGAGGAAACGGTGGACATGCGTGCCGGTCTCGTCAAGCCCGATCGTTTCGGCGGGATACTTAGAATGGACGCGGCACCTGCTGGCGCGGAGGCCGCCATCCCGTGCGTGACCGCCGGCTCACGCACGTGGACCACTACGCGATCCCAGAGTGCGAACCCCGCGCAAAGGCAGAGCGTGGCGAACAGCAGCACGGCAAACGAGACTTTCAGATTTTTTTTCGTGACCTGCCATGGCAGCCCCGCATCGTCGTCTTTGAATACATCCCGCCATCTGAAAAACCGGATCACTCCCCGCGCAACCACCTTGCCGCATCGATCGCATAATAAGTAAGAATCGCATCCGCCCCCGCCCTCTTCATCGCGGTCAGCGACTCCAGCACCACCGCCTTTTCATCCAGCCATCCATTCTGCGACGCCGCCTTCAGCATCGCGTACTCACCACTAACCTGATACACGAACGTCGGCACGCCAAACGTGTCCTTCACCCGCCGCACGATGTCGAGATACGGCAAGCCCGGCTTCACCATCACCGCGTCGGCCCCTTCGGCGATGTCCAGCTCGACTTCGTGCAGTGCCTCGTCGCTGTTGGCGACGTCCATCTGGTAGGTGTGCTTGTTGCCCTTGCCGAGGTTCGCCGACGAACCGACCGCATCGCGGAACGGGCCGTAGAAGGCGGAAGCATATTTCGCCGAGTAGGCGAGGATGCGGGTGTGGATGTGGCCGGCTTCTTCCAGCGCGTCGCGGATCGCGCCGATGCGGCCGTCCATCATGTCCGACGGCGCCACGAAATCCATGCCGGCTTCGGCCTGCGCCAGCGACATCTTGATCAGCGCCTCGACAGTGGGCTCGTTCATCACGTAGCCGGTGTCGTCGATCAGGCCGTCCTGGCCATGTGTGGTGTACGGATCGAGCGCGACATCGCCGATGAGACCCAACTCCGGATACTTCGTCTTCAGCGCGCGGGTAGCGCGCTGCATCAGGCCGTCGGGATTCCATGCTTCGGCAGCGTCTTCGCTCTTCACCGCCGAGCCCGGCGAGGGGAACAACGCCAGCGCCGGAATGTCGAGGCGCACGCATTCACCGGCCAGCTTCAGCAGCTCGTCGATCGACAGCCTATCCACGCCCGGCATCGAAGGTACCGCTTCGCGCTGGCCTTCGCCCTCGATCACGAACGCGACCATGATCAGGTCACTCGGCAACAAGGTGTGCTCGCGCATCAGCGCACGGGAAAAGGCATCGCGGCGCATGCGACGCATGCGGATGGCGGGGAAGCTCATGGCAGATCCTGACTGGTCATATCCCGATCATTTTAGGCCACAACGAAAGCCTGCCGCCGCACTGCGACATTGCCCGCACCTGTCAGGAGGTCGACCACGACACTTTACCGTCACGTTTTCGGGTGCACCCTCGGCGTCGAGACCCGCCGTTCCCCGCCGGAGGAAGCATCATGAGCAAGACCACACCTACCGTCGCGACTGCCGACTGGCATCTGCCGACCAACGCCCGCTACATGGGCTCGCATGCCCCGGATGAAACGCTCGACGTTACCCTGGTCCTGCGGCGCAGGAGCCCGCTCGGCACGCTGGCACCGTCGGCATCGCGCAGCGAGCGGCATGCAGATTTTGTTGCACGCTACGGTGCCGATCCGGCCGATGTGGAACGCCTGCGCAGCTTCAGCCGCCAACATGGCCTGCAGGAACTGGCCTGCGAACCGGGACGACGCACGCTGCATCTGCGTGGCACTGCGCAATCCCTGCAACAGGCGTTCGGTGTGCAGCTGGGCCATTACGAGCTGACGCCCGGCGGGGCTCCCTATGTCGGCTCCGCGCAGGCGCCCGTCCTGCCTGACCCGGCGGTCATCGCGGTGCTGGGACTGGATCAGCGCCCGGTCGCGCAACCGCATTTCCGCATCGCGCAAGCAACACCTGCCAATACCTACACACCGTTGCAGGTCGGGCAGCTGTACAACTTTCCCGCTGGCGACGGCACCGGCCAGACCATCGCGATCATCGAACTTGGCGGCGGTTATGTGCAGACCGATCTGGATACCTACTTCAAGGGTCTCGGGTTGACGACGCCGTCCATCACCGCCGTCTCGGTCGATGGCGGCAGCAACCAGCCCGGTGGCGATGCGGATGCCGAGGTGATGCTGGACATCGAAGTCTCCGGTGCACTGGCACCGGCGGCGCAGCTGGTGGTCTATTTTGCCGGAAACACCGACCAGGGTTTCTACAACGCGATCTCGCAGGCCGCACACAGCACCACCCAGCCGGCCAATGTAATGTCGATCAGCTGGGGCGGCCCCGAAAGCAACTGGAGTACGGCGTCGCGCAATGCGATGGAGACTGCACTGGAAGATGCCGCCGCACTCGGCGTGACGGTGACCGTGGCGGCTGGAGACAACGGTTCCAGCGATGGCGTCAGCAGCGGCCAGCCGACAGTGGATTTCCCCGCCTCCAGCCCTTCCGTGCTGGCCTGTGGCGGCACCGAACTTGTCGGCAGCGGCAGCACGATCAAGAGCGAGGTGGTGTGGAACGAGACCGCCGGCAACGAGGGCGCCACCGGCGGCGGTGTCAGCACCGTGTTCGCGCTGCCTTCATGGCAGTCGACGTCGAAGGTTCCCGCGGCACCGAACGGTTTCGTCGGTCGCGGTGTGCCGGATGTCGCCGGCAACGCGGATCCGCTCACGGGTTACAGCGTGCTGGTCGACGGCCAGAGCGAGGTCATCGGCGGCACCAGCGCAGTCGCGCCGCTGTGGGCCGCGCTGGTGGCGCGCCTCAACCAGCAGCTCGACCACGCGCTGGGCGCCGCCAATGCCGCCCTGTACGGCATCGGCGAAGCGCCGTTCCACGACATCACCCAGGGCAACAACGGCAGCTATGCGGCCGGCCCGGGTTGGGACGCCTGTACCGGCCTGGGCAGCCCGAACGGGCAGGCCCTGCTCAGTGCGCTGCAAGGTAATAAGTCGAGCAGTCCTGCGCCCGCGCCCTCAGGCCACAAGCCCAAGGGCGACACCCACAAATCGCCAGCCTCGGGCGGCAAGCCCAAGGGCAAAGCGTAAGCTTGTCCGGGCCAGCCGGTGCCACGCGCCAGCAACCCGGATCGACCGGGTGCTGGACGCTGGCCGGCATTCACGGCAGGCTTGCTGTTTTCCGCGTCGTCCCCTGGAGTCCCGATGCACGTTCCCGCCGCCCCCACCCTGCTCGTCGATCTCGGCGGCACCAATGTCCGTTTCGGGGTGGCTGATCCATCACGCGACAAACCCCTGCTGACCGAAAGCATCCGGCGCTATCGCGTGGCCGAGCACGATTCGCTGGTCTCCACCGCGAAGCAATACCTCGCCGACACCGGCCTGAAGGTGAGCCGTGCCATCGTGGCCGCCGCCGGGCGCATCGTCGACGGCGAGACGGTCAAGGTCACCAACAATCCATGGGCGATCTCGGCCCACCAGACCGCCGCCGCGCTGGGCCTGGAATACGTGCACCTGGTCAACGATTTCGCCGCGCAGAGCATGGCCGTGACACTGCTGCAAGGCGACGATCTGGTCGACGTGGGCACGGTGTCGCGTCCAGTGATCGGTGCCGAGGACGAGCAGACCTTCGCCATCGTCGGTCCGGGGACCGGCCTCGGCGTCGGCGGGCTGTTGGTGCGCGACGGCCATTGCAGCGTGCTGCAGACCGAAGGTGGCCACGCCGGTTTCGCCGCGCATTCGCCGGAGGACATCGCAATCCTCGACTATCTCAACCAGAAGTACGGGCGCGTCTCCAACGAGCGGCTTATCTGCGGCCAGGGCCTGGTGAATCTCTACGACGCGATCTGCCACATCGTCGGCGCCCGCCCCGACGACCTCAAGCCCGAGGACATCACCGCCCGCGCCAAGGACGATGGCTGCCCGTTGTGCACCCGTACCGTGGAGACCTTTGCCGGCATCTTCGGCAGCGTTGCCGGCGACCTGGTGCTTACGCTTGGCGCCTGGAACGGCGTCTACCTCACCGGCGGCCTGATCCCGGTGCTGCTGCCGTGGCTGGAGCGCGGTCGCTTCCGCGAACGCTTCGAGGCCAAGGGCCGCTTCCGCGACATCATGGAGAAGGTGCCGACGCAGGCGATCATGAATCCCGAACCGGGCCTGCTCGGCGCGGCCGCGCTGAGCGTGATGGAATCGGGACGTTCGCTGCTGCCGCGTCACTGAAACGCACACCGACGGAAGCTCTCATGCCGCGCAACGACACCGCCTTCCTGTTCGATCTCGACGGCACCCTCGTCGACAGCGTCTACCAGCACGTGCTGGCGTGGAAGGAGGCGCTGGACCGGGAGGGCGTCGAGCTGTCGGTGTGGCGCATCCACCGCAAGATCGGCATGAGCGGCGGCCTGTTCGCCAACATCCTGCTGCGTGAGACCGGGCTGGAAATCACCGAAGATCGCCTCGAACGCCTGCGCCAATGGCATGCCGACGCGTTCAACCGACAGCACACGCAAGGCTCGGTGCGGCCGCTGCCCGGTGCGCGCGAACTGCTGGCCTATCTCACCGAACAACAGATCCCATGGGCGATCGCCACCAGCGGCCGCATGGAAACCGCCGCCCACAACCTGGAAGCGCTTGGTGTCGATCCATCGAAGGTACCGGTGGTGACGCGCGACCAGGTACGTCACGCCAAACCCGACCCCGACCTGTTCCTCGCCGCCGCCGCGCGCCTCGGCGTGGACATCCATCAATCGCTGGTAGTCGGCGACAGCGTGTGGGACATGCTCGCCGCGCAGCGCGCACGCGCGCTTGGCGTAGGCTTGCTGAGCGGTGGTTACGGCCACGCCGAACTGCAACAGTCCGGCGCGTTCCGCGTCTATGACGACCCGGCCGACATGCTGCGCCACATCGACGAGATCGCCGCGCGCGATTGAGCGGGCGCACTGCTGATCACTCGTCCCTGATCGCGGCGATCGGATCCAGCGCCGCCGCCTGCCGTGCCGGATAGATGCTGAAGGCCAGGCCGATCAGCATGCAGGCCAGCACCGAGGCGATCACGCCGATCGGCGCCCACGCCACCTGCCAACCGGCGAATGCGGCGATCGCGTAGGCCAGCAGGGCGCCGAACAGCAGTCCGATCAACGCGCCCGAGGCGCAGATCACCAGTGCCTCGCGCAGGAAGCGCGCCACGATGTCCTGCCGCCGCGCCCCGATCGCTCGCAGCAGGCCGATCTCGCGGCGCCGTTCCAGCACATTCGCCAGCATGATGTTCATGATGCCGATGCCACCGACCAGCAGGCTGACGCCGGCGATCGAGCCCATCACCACGCTGAAGATGCGCTGGGTCTTCTGGTTCTGCTGATACAGTTGCTGCGGCACGATCAGCTGGTAGTCGCTGGCACCTGCATGGCGCTGGCTGAGCAACTCGGTGAGCACACGTGCACCGACGGAGAGATTTTCAGGGTCCTGCAGCCGCAGCAGGAAGCGGTCGACCTCGTCCTCCATGGGCTGGAAACGGAAGCGTGCCCGCGCACTGGCCAGCGGCACGAAGATGCGGTTGCTGTCGGCACCGAGCGCGACGCCCTCGAACTTGTCCTGGCCCAGATCGCGATCGGCCAGCACACCGACCACGCGCAACCAGACCTGGTTGACCTTGAGCAGGCGGCCCAGCGGCTTGCCATCGGGAAACAGGTCATGCGCGACCTGATGACCAAGCACGGCGACTGCAGCGAGACTGGCATCATCGTCCGCATTCGGCGCGCGGCCTTCGGCCAGCTGCAGCGAGGCCAGCTGGAAATAGTCCGGACTGATCCCGCTGACTTCCGCATCGGCATGGCCACTGTCGCTGAACACGCCCCAGCGCTTGATCCGTTTCTCGGCCGCGTAATGCTCGGCCGATGGCACCACGTCCAGCGCGGCGCGTGCGTCGGCGACGGTGAGCCCGAGGCTGCGCGCGCGGGTTTCCTTCAGCGCATCGCCGTCCTGGCTCTTCGCCTCGACGATCAGATTGTGCAGGCCGAGGCTGTCGACCAGCTTCAGCGCCTCGCGCCGGCTTCCCTCACCGACGCCCTGCATGGCGACGATCGCGCCGACACCGAAGATCATGCCAAGCAAGGTCAACAGGGTGCGCAGCTTGCGCCGCGAGAGCTCCTCGATTGCTTCGCGCCAGCGTGCGGAAATCATTTCGCCTCCTTGGCATTGGCAGCATCAAGCAGCACGCGGTCACCCTGGTGCAGTCCTTCCAGCACCTGCGTGCGGGTCGCGCCGCGCACGCCCAGCTTCAGCTGGCGCGCCTGCACCTTGTCCCCGGCAAGTACCTGCACGCTGGACGCGCTGCCGTCATGGCTCAGCGCCATGTTCGGCACGCTGAAGCTCTTGTCCACATGCAACAGGATGATCTTGCCGACGAAACGCTGGCCAGGCACCCAGCCATAACGCCGCGCGACATCGGCCGGCACGGTCGCCTTCATCGCCAGATATTTCACCGGGTTCTCGCTGCTGCGCGGCTGCGCCGCGGTGGCGACCCAGCTCAGCCGGACCGTCACGTGCTGAGTCGGCATGCCCCAGCGATGCAGTTCGACTTTGTCGCCGACCTGGATGCCTTGCGCCTCGATCTGCGGCACCGCCAGCTGCACCTCGAGCGCATCCAGATCGGGCAGGCTGGCGAAGCTGTTGCCGGCATACAGGCTGCTGCCCACATGCGGCAGCTGGTCCGACCAGTTCTTTTCCAGCATCAGCACGCCGGCATGCGGGGCACGCAGTTCAAGTGCCTCCAAATCCTCCTGCTTCTGCTTTGCCACGGTGTCGAAGCTGCTGCGCTGTGCATCCAGCACGGCCAGCTCGGCGTTGCCGCGCGAGGCCGACTGATCCTCGCGCCACTTCAGGATGCGCTGGCGCACGTCGAGGTAGTGCACGTCCTGCACCGCATCGAGAATGTCATTGCGCGCCATCGCCTCCAGCGGCGCGTTGGCATAGCGCGCGGCAATCGCGTGCTGCACGGCGACCTGGGTGAGGTCGACCCCAAGCTGACCGCTCTTGTCATCCAGTTCGGCCTGCTTGGTAGCCCGCGCCAGCGTGTTGCGCTCCAGATCGATGCGCGCCTGCGCCAGATCCTGCTTGCTCTGTTCGGCCGAGAAGCGCGCGACGAGCTCGCCCTTGGCCACCGTGCTGCCATCCGGCAGCATCCAGTTGAGTTGACGCGCCGTCCACTGCGAACCCGGCACCAGCAATGGCGTCGGTTTGGTCGAACGCAGCTCGCCCTCGGCCTGCACGCTGAACTCCAGTGGCAACGCCCGGGCTTGTTCCAGCACCGTACGATCCGCACCTGCATGACCGCAACCGCCAAGCAGCGGCAACAGCATGGGCCACCACCAGCGACGGTTCATCGGGAGGCTCCCGCTGCGACGGGAATTTCCACCTGCACGGCCTGGCCGGGCTTGAGCTTGAGCTGGCCCGGATCCTGATCCAGCCGCACGACCAGGTCCACCACCGGCACGACCTCGACCCGCGATTTGCTGTGTACGGTGCCGCCCACCTCGGCGATGTGTCCGTTCATGCTGCGATCGCCGCCACCAGCGATCACCACACGCACGCGCTGGCCCGGATTCACCCGCCCGAGTTCGCGTTCCGGCAACGCGGCACGCACGGCCAGGGTGGACAGATCCGGCATCTGCGCCACCGACTGGCCACGCCAGATCTGCGAGCCGACATCGACCTTGCCACCGCTCCAGTTGTCCTGGTGCAACACGATGCCGTCGCGTGGCGCAGTGACAGTGAGCGAGCCTACCGATTCCTTCAATTTCTTCACTTCGGCGTCGAGCTGACTGGCGTCGGCATCGGCCATGCGCTGTTCGGCGGCGCGCTCCTCGGCGGCCATGCGTTCACGCTGTGCCGTCAATGCCATCCGCTGCTCGGCCTTGGTCCGCGCGATCACCAGCTTCTGATAGTCCACCCGCGCGATGTATTCCTTCGGCTGGTTGGCCTTGCGCTGCGCCTTTTCCATGTCGGCCTTCGCCTGCGCCGTGGCCAGCTCGGCCTCGCGTGCGCGGTCGGCCAGATCCAGCCTGAGCTGTTCCTGCGTGCGCAGTTTCTCGGCCAGCTGGCCTTGCTTGGTGGTGAGGTTCTTGATCACGTCGCCGCCATCGAACACCACCAGCATGTCACCCTTCTTCACGACCTCGCCATCGCCGGCCATCTGGGTCACGGTCATCTGCCACAGGCCGTCCACCGCCGGCGGCGAGATCGCCAGGCTGCGTTGCGCATAGATCTCGCCATCCACGTGCAACGGCTCGTCGTGCCCGGCGACGGACGGACGGCCACGATCACCGACATCAGTCAGGTCGCTGTCGATCCGCACACTCATGCCTGGTCGAAACACCAGTGTCGACTTCGCCGGCAGCGCGATATCGACCTCGAAATAGCGGCCATCGCCCCAGTCACTCTTGCTCGCAGAGGTACCTGCAATCGCACCGATGCTGCCTTGCAGTTCGCTGCCTGGCAGCGCATCGAAATGCAGCCGCACCGGCTGGTTCACACGCAGCCCGACACGATCGGGCTCCAGCACCCAGCCGTGCACGGTGTATCCACTACCGCTTCCCACCAACTGGCCCACGTTGGTGCCGGGATAACTGGAAGAACCCTCTTCGTAACGCCCACCGGCGCCGAACACGGTATCGAAGCCGTGGATCACCGTACCGTCGCGCTCCGCATGCACCACCGCCCCAGCCACCTGGTCCTGATAGAAGGCCAGCGACAGGCGTTGCTTGCGCAATTCAAGCTCACTGTCCTGGCGTCGTCGTGCGACGGCGGCGATGGCCTGCGCCACCTCCTGTTTCTTCAGTGCCAGTGCACGCTCGGTGCGTTGCATCTCGCCTTGGTAGCGGTCGTAATTGAGTGCGGAAATCACCGATTTCGGGATCGATGCATCCACCGCAGCGGTATCACGCTCGGCCTGTGCATCAGCGAGCGCGAGTTCGGCGTCGGCCTGCTTGAGTTCGAGATCCGCGATCTCCTTGGCGTTCTTCGCGGTTGTCTGTTCAAGTTGCGCCTGCAGCGTACTCAGCTGGGTCTCGGCCGGCCCGGCGTCGATGCGCAGCAGATCGTCACCCTTGCTCACCCGCGCCCCATCGGCGACGTAGTAGCGCAGCACCACCGGCGAACTCATCGACGGCGGTGTGAAGATGTCCTGCGCATCGGCCACCTGCACTTCGCCGCTGAATACCGTGGCCAGCGCCGGCCACGGAACGATTGCCAGCAGCAGCGCGAGCGCCTCAAGCCGCCGAATCATGTTCGATCCTCCCGTCGCGTAGGCTGATCTGCCGCTGCGCACGTGCGGCGACTTCGGCATCGTGGGTAACCAGCACCACGGTCTGCCCGCCGGCATGCACTTCCGCGATCAGCGCCAGCACGTCGGCGGCACTGCGCGAATCGAGATTGCCGGTGGGCTCGTCGGCCAGCAGCAGGGCGGGCTTCATCAACAGCGCACGGGCAATCGCCACACGCTGCATCTGGCCACCGGAGAGCTGGCCGGGACGGTGCGCCAGATGCTTCTGCAGTCCCATGCGTTGCAGCAAGTTGTGGGCGCGCTGCTCTAGCCCGTCATCCGGACCGCGCAGGAAGCGCCGCGGCAGCAGCGTGTTCTCGAACACGCTCAGTCGCGGCAGCAGATGGAATGACTGGAACACGAAACCAATGCGCCGGTTGCGGAAATCGCTGGCGCGCTCGTCGTCGAAGGTGGAGACATCGACGCCATCGAGCAGGTAGCGCCCGCTGTCGGGGCGATCGAGGCAGCCAAGCATGTTGAGCAGGGTGGATTTGCCCGAGCCGGACGGGCCAACGATGGCCATGAACTGGCCCTGCGGCACTTCGAAACTGACTCCATCCAGTGCGGCAATCGTTTGCCCACCCACCCGGTAATGGCGGGTCACCGCTTCCATGCAGACCATCGTGATTGTCGCCCCCGTCAAACACTATCGTCGGAGTTTTACGGGTCGAAAGCTGCTTTGGCAAGTATCTTTCGGCACCGACAACGCGCCGTATATATCCGGATCATGCCGGTGCCAGCAGCGCGTCCAGATCGCCCTGGTCGAAGCTGAGCTTCTCGCGACTGCCGCCACCTTCGAGTACCGCGGCCGCCAGCTCGGCCTTGCGCACCTTCAGCTCCTCGATGCGCTCCTCCACCGTCCCGGAGGTGATCAGGCGGAACACAAACACCGGCTTGTCCTGACCGATGCGGTGCGCGCGATCGCTGGCCTGCGCCTCGGCGGCCGGGTTCCACCACGGGTCGTAATGGATCACGGTGTCGGCGGCGGTGAGGTTGAGGCCCACGCCGCCGGCCTTCAGCGACAGCAGGAACAGCGACACCTCGCCATTCTGGAAACGCTGTACCGGCTCGGCACGATCGCGGGTATCGCCGGTGAGGGTAACGTAGCGGATGCGCCGGCGATCGAGCTCGGCCGCGATCAGCTTGAGCATGCCGGTGAACTGCGAGAACAGCAGCACCTTGCGGCCTTCGTCGAGCAGCGCCGGCAGCATGTCCATCAGCAGTTCGAACTTGGCCGATTCGTGCACGCCTCGCGCGACTTCCAGCTTCACCAGGCGCGGATCGCAGCAGACCTGCCGCAATTTCAACAATGCGTCCAGCACCACGATGCCCGAGTGCGCGATACCGCGCTGGGCGATCACCTCGCGCAGTTCTTCCGCCAGCGACAGGCGCAGGCCTTCGTAGAGGTCGCGCTGACGGCCTTCCATCACCACACGGCGGGTGATCTCGGTCTTCGGCGGCAGTTCCTTTGCGACCTGGGCCTTGGTGCGGCGCAGGATGAACGGAGCCAGCCGCAGGTTCAGCCGCTGCTGGCACTCTTCGTCGTGCTGCTTCTCGATCGGCACGCGGTAGAAGCGGCGAAAGGCGCCTTCGTCGCCGAGCAGGCCGGGCACGGCCAGGTCGATCTGCGACCACAGCTCGCCGAGATGATTTTCCAGCGGCGTGCCGGTGAGGCAGACATAGCGCGAGGTGCGCAGGCTGAGCAGTGCGCGGCGTGCCTGCGTGCGCGGATTCTTCACCTGCTGTGCCTCGTCCAGCACGATCAGTGCGAAGGGTTGTTTTCTCAAGGCGACCACATCGCGCGGCAGCAGCGCATAGCTGGTCAACACGATGTCCTGCGCGCCGAGCTGGATGAATTCCTCGGCGCGTTGCGGCCCGTGCAGGGTCAGCACATGCAGGCCCGGCGCGAAGCGGGCGATCTCCGATTGCCAGTTCGGAATCAGGCTGGTCGGCACCACGATCAGGGCCGGCTGGCTCAAGGCGCCGCCCTGCTTCAACGACAGCAGATGGGTAATCAGCTGCAGGGTCTTGCCCAGACCCATGTCGTCGGCCAGCACACCACCCACGCCGGCTTCGGCCAGCGCGTTCAACCAGCGCAGACCCTCGCGCTGGTACGGGCGCAACTCCACGGTGAGCCCGTCCGGCACCACATCGCTGGCGCGCTCGGCGGCATCGCGCAGGCGTGCGGCAAAACCACGCAGCGATTCCGATGCTTCCAGCGTACCGCTGCCGGGCATTGCCTCGACCAGCTCCTCCAGTCGCCCGGCCTGCACACGCGGCAGATGCAGCTGCTTGCGCGGCTTTTCCAGATATTCGGCCAGCGGCGCCAGCAGACCGCGCAATTCCTTCAACCGTACCGGCACGCGGCGGCGCGCATCGACCGGTGCGTACCAGACGGCATCTTCCGGCTCGTTCGGCGCGGGACTCAAGTTCAGCTGATGCTCGGCCAGCGCCTGCGCCACGGCCGGCAGCAGGTTGTGCCGCTGACCGTCGAGCTCGATGCCGATCTCCAGATCGAACGCGTGGTCGTCGGCATCTTCCACGGCATGGCCATACCAGCGCACCGGACCTTCCAGCACCTCGAACGGAAAACTGGGCGCGTATTCGACCTGGAAATTCTCCGCTTCGAGTTTAGGCCGCAACGCCAGCCAACGCGCCGGCGTGTTGACCTCCAGCGCACCGGCGTAACCGGTGCCGGGGAACAGCCATGCGTCGTCGGGCAGGCCGTCGGCCACGTCCCAGGGCAGACCTTCGGTATCCACGCCTGGCGTAAGGCCAGCGCGTTCTAACTGCTCCATCGCGGACAGCTCTTCGGCGCGACGGCGGGTGATCTCGACCAGTTGGCCGTTGCGCACGCGGCGGACCAATGGCTCACCGCCTCGGCCAGGCAGGCGCTCGCCAGCGTAGTCGAACGCCAGCCGCGCATAGCCCAGCGGTGGCGTGCCGGCCGCAAGGCGCGCGTGCCGGGTCAGCGCATGCAGGATCAGCACCGGCTTCGGCGCCAGCTGTGAGCGACGCAACTCGCCGAACACCTGCGGCAACGGCACCCGCGTCGCCAGCCGGCTACCCGGCAGGCGATTGCGCAGGCGGCGACCGTGCTCGTGCTTGAGCGGTGGCAGTTCCAGCCAGTGGGTTTCCTCGGCCGCGGCGTCGAACAGACCCAGCGTGGCGCGCTCGGCATCGAGATACCACAGGGCATCGATGCGCAGCAGGCGCTGGCTGTGCGGCAGCAGCGGCAACAGGCGCTGGCTGCCGTCCGACTCCATCTGCCAATGCCAGTTGAGTTGATGCGACTTGCCGCGCGACAGGCGCAATCCGGCGAGACCGCCGAGAAAGCACGGCGCGGTATCAAGGATCTCGGCCAGCAAGGTGTCGCCCACATGGCCGCCTAGGCGCGCATAGCTGCGACTCTTGCGCACGTTCTGCGGCAAACCGAGCATGGTGGCGGCGAGCCGTTGCTCATGCGGCGGCAAGGTCGACTGCGCCAGGTGGCGGCTGTCCATCGGCACCGGTCGCGTGTAGCGGCCGTGTTCGGCCGTGCTCAGCAAGACCGGCGCCACATCCAGCCGGGCAAACGCGGCCCCTTCCTCCGGCACCACATCCAGAAAGAAACCGAGTACGCCGCGATCCTCGACCGCGACCGGTTTCGGCATGGCCAACAGCCGTCGCCATGCCTGCGGCAAGGCTTCGTCGTCACCGGCTGGCGATGTATCGGCGTGCTGCTTCTCGTCCGGTTGCTGCATGCGCATGCGATCCGTGGCGACAACCAAAACATTGAGCTTAGCAGTGCCGGAGCTCCGTGCGGCGTCATCTGGCAGGCAATGTTGCCAGCCTGTGCCGCCGCTCACGGGAGAGTCAGGCAGTACCGAACAGGCCGCGCGGGTATTCCGGTTTCTGCTCGCGTGCCATCAGCGCCTTGAGCCCGTCGACCGGAGTGACTTCGCCGTGCAGCACGGCGCGCACGCCGGCGCTGATCGGCAGGTCCAGCCCGTGCTTGTCGGCCAGCCTCGCCACTTCATCGGCAGTGAGGATGCTCTCCACCACCTGGCCGATCCGGCGTACTGCTTCGTCGATCGCAATACCCTGCCCCAGCGCAAGGCCGAGTCGGCGGTTGCGCGACAGATCGCCGGTGCAGGTCAGCACCAGGTCGCCGAGGCCGGACAGGCCGATCAGGGTCTCCGGCCGTGCGCCGAGCGCCACGCCGAGACGCAGCATCTCGTTCATGCCGCGGGTGATCAAGCCGGCACGAGCGTTCAGGCCCAACTGCATGCCGTCGGCGATGCCGGTGGCGACCGCCAGCACGTTCTTCATCGCACCGCCGAGTTCGGCACCGAGCATATCGCTGCCGGAGTACGCGCGAAGGTTCGGCGCATGCAGCAGGCTGGCCAGTTGATGCGCAAAGGCATTGTCTTCGGAGTGCACCGTGACCGCGCTGGGGAGGCCAGCGGCCACTTCGCGCGCGAACGATGGCCCGGTGATCACCGCAGCCGCCCGACCAGGCAGCTGCGCAGCGACCAGTTCATGCAGGAAACGACCGGTACCCGGCTCGAAGCCCTTGGTCGCCCACGCAATCGCCGTACCCGCGTCAAGCAACGGCGCCAGCTCGGCCAGCATCGAGGCGAACGCATGGCTGGGCACCACGATCAGCACGATGCCGGCACCGCGCACGGCGGTAGCCAGATCGCTTTCGTAGTTCAGCTCGGGCGGCAGTTCGACGTCCGGCAGGTAACGCTGGTTGCAATGGCTGGCCGCCATGGCCGCCAGCGCCTGCCGGTCGCGCCCCCACAACCGGGTCGGCACCCCGTTGCGCGCCGCCAAGGCCGCCAGCGCGGTGCCCCAGGAACCGGCACCGAGGACGGCCAGAGTCGGACGTTCAGCCATGTCGGATCGCTCAGCTGTTGAGCATGACCGGGGGTTGATCACCACCCATCGAGCGACGCTGCTGTTCGGCGAACAGCGCGTCGAAATTGATCGGCTGCAACAGGAACGGCGGGAAACCGCCTTCGATCACCAACGAGGAAATCACCTGGCGCGCATACGGGAACAGCAGGTTCGGGCAGTAGCTGCCGATGATCCCGGCATGATCCATCGCGTTGAAGCCGGAGACGCCGAACAGGCCGGCCTGCTCCACTTCGGCCAGGTACGCGGTGCGCTGGCCGACCGTGCAGGTCAGGGTGAGGCTGAGCACCACTTCGTACAGGTTGTTGCCCAGGTCGGTTGCCTTCTGGGCCAGGTTCAGCTGCACCTGCGGCTGCTCCTGCTCGTTGATTTCCTGAAAGATCTGCGGCGCACTCGGTGCCTCGAAGGAGACATCCTTGACATAGATCTTCTGCAACACCAGCTGCGGCTGGTCGTCGTGGCCGTTGGCCAGGTCATTGGTGCCTACTTCTGCCATCGGGAATCCCTCGGGTTTGATCGGTCAAAAGAGGACAATTGTTCCATACATCCCCCCGCGGCGCACGCCGGGTGGAATCCAGCGCCCCTGGAAAGATTGCGCACAGCCTTGTTTTTCTGCGAGAATACGCGGCTCGCCTCGATCGACCCGGAGTTTCGGGTAGTCCGCCACGCGGTACGGACCTCACGATCATGCGTGGCAACACTCTCCAGCATCGCGTGGCGCACAGCGCCGCTGGGCCGATGTCACCCTGGCTAACGGGTGCTAAACCGACTTTCAAAGCCACGGCTTCTGAAGTCATTCAACGGAGGTCGTCATGGCCCGTGTATGTCAAGTCACCGGTAAGGGTGTGCAGAGCGGCAACAACGTCTCGCACGCCAACAACCGTACCCGTCGCCGCTGGTTGCCGAACCTGCATGAGCGTCGTTTCTGGGTGGCCAGCGAAAACCGCTGGATCAAGCTGCGTGTGTCCAACAACGCCCTGCGCACGATCGACAAGAATGGCATCGAAGCCGTGATTGCCGAGATGCGCGCCCGCGGCGACAAGGTCTGAGGATTTAAATCATGGCTAACAAGACCCAAGACAAGATCCGCCTGATCTCCTCGGCCGGCACCGGCCACTTCTACACCACGCAGAAGAACAAGAAGAACACGCCGGAAAAGTTCGAGTTCAAGAAGTACGATCCGGTCGTGCGCAAGCACGTGATCTACAAGGAAGGCAAGATCAAGTGACCAACAGTCCACGCGCTTGGCGCGTGGGTTACCGTTGGTGTTGGTCACCCCTGCGAAGGCAGGGGTCCAGCGCCTCGAAGAAACCCGCCCTCGTGGCGGGTTTTCTTTTGCCCGCTTGCCGTCAGTACAGCGCATCCCGCATCATTTCCCGATGACCCCGGATCCGGCCTTGTTCCCCGCCCTGCTCGGTGAACGCTGGCACCTGCTGGCCACGCCCGTGAAGCAGATGCATGGCGACACGCTGCACGTACTGGCACGCGGCGCCGCCGACGTGGAAGGCGCCATGAACGTGCCCATTCGCTGGTTGCGGCGCCTGCTGGGACTGCCGGAACCCGGCCTGCAACAACCACTGGAAGTCACCATCGAGCGCCACGGCACACGCGAGATCTGGACGCGCCGTTTCGCCGGCAAGCAAATGCGCTCGGTACTCGATTGCGTGACCAACTCAATGCTGCTGAGCGAACAACTGGGTCCGATCACGCTGCGTTTCGAGTTGCTCCGCGATGACAGGACCATCGACTGGCAACTGCGCAGTGCGCGCATGTTCGGTTTGCCACTGCCACGCGCGCTGTTCGGCAATGTGCTGTCGCGCAGTGGTGCACAGGATGGGCGCTACGCCTTCCACATCGACACCCGGTTGCCGTTGCTCGGCCGCCTGGTCGCCTACCGCGGCTGGCTGGAGATCGTCGATGACGACTGAAGACGGACCGGTCATCGTGTTCGACGGCGTCTGCCTGCTGTGCAGTCGCTGGGTCGACTTCATCCTGCGGCATGACCGTGATGGCTGCTTCCGACTCGCGGCGATGCAGGGCAATCACGGCAGCAGCTTGCTGCGGACGCATGGCCTTTCGCCGGATGACCCGTCGTCCTTCCTGCTGGTGCAGGGCGGCCATGGCTATACCGATACGGATGCGATCTCGCGCGTGCTGCGTCAACTAGGCGGTGGCTGGACGTTCGTCAGCGGCTTGTTGCGCGCCGTGCCACGGTTCCTGCGCGACCCGGCCTATCGCTGGATTGCGCGGCATCGCTACCGCTTGTTCGGACGACGCGAGCAATGCCGTTTGCCTGATGCCGCGCTTGCCGTACGGTTTCTGGACTGACTCCACTCAATCCAGTACCTCCAGCCCGGTGCGCAGCGCATAGCCGGCGAAGCCATCTACCAGCTGATCCAGTGTAAGCAGGCCCATGCATGGCTGCGCGCCCTTCGCCGTGACCAGACCATCGGCCAGCCGCTGCGCCAGCACCACGGCAGGCGTCACCGGTACCTGCGGGCCATCGCCTGCGGCCGCATCAAGCCACCAGCGCAATCGCAACGGCGCACCATCGATACCGTGACCGACAAGCTCCACCACCATGCCACCGACATCCGAGCCGAAGCGAATGAAGCACTCACTGAGGCGGCGCAGGCGTGGCGCGTACACGGCGAGATTGCGGACCAAGCCCAGCCGCACCAGCCACGCCGCGCACCAGGTACCCCATTGCAGCAGCGGCAACTCCAGTCCGGCGCGGAACAACACCGTGCGCACCTGCGGGTAACGTGTCGGGAACAGCTCCAGATCCGGCACCTCGCAGGCACCGACGTGCCGATGCCCGAACGGAAACAGCTGCCGCTTGCCGGACATCCAGCCGTAGACGTGCTGCCAGCGACCCTCGCGCCAGACCCGGATCGGTCGCCCGCAATAGCCGAGGATCGAGGCCACCGTGGCATCGCCACGCGGCGTGCGATTGCCGGGATTGATCGCATGCTCGATCGACTGCAAGGCACCGAAGCGCGGCAGCAACGCGTCGACCACCGCACTGCTCAGCGCCGGCACGCTCGACGCACCGCTCACCAGCAGTCGACCGGCTTCGCGGGCACGTTCGTCCAGGCGTCCGATGCCGCTGACAAAATCGCGACCATCGGCGAGGTCGATGTAGTCACTGCCACAGGCCAGGCAGGCCTCGGCGACTCGATAGTCCTGGCTCTGGAACGGGCCAGCGGTATGGATCACCAGCTGCGGTGCCAACCGCACCAACGCTGTGGACAGCCCGACGTCTGTGACATCAAGCGTTGCGACCTGCGCTGAAATGTCGCCCAGTTCGTCGCGCAAAGCTTCCAGTACCGACCGTTGTCGGCCCGCCAGAATCAATACAAAGCGCGGATCACCCGCCAGCCGCTGCGCGATACGCGAACCGAACACGCCCGTTGCGCCGATCAAGACCACCCGCAAAGCCATACCCGCTCCCTGAGAAATACTCGACACCTGCATCACAACTCTCGCACGCCGTAGCTCCGCACAAAAGAAAAGCCCGCCATGTGGCGGGCTTGTTCCAGGTGCTTTGGCGATTACGCGATCAGGCTGTTGCGACCGCATAGCCCTTGAGCCGCTGCGCGAATTCCTGCAGCGCACGGATGCCGCTTTCCTCGGCTTCGTGGATCCACTGCTGCAGACCCTTCAGCGTCTGCTCGGCACCACGCTGCTCCATCAGCGCCGCGAGGCGGTTGCGGAATTCGAACACGATGGTCAGGGTCGGACGCTTGGCCAGCACGGCCTGCATGCGCTCACGACCTTCGCTGTCCAGCCAGCGACCACCGTCGGCCATGGCCAGCCGGATACGGCGCGGCATCGACTTCAGGCTTTCACCGGCGTGCTGCGCTTCGTCGCTCAGGGTCGGCACGATCACGCCGCGGTAAAAGTCGGTCATCGCCTGGAAGCGGTGGGTCAGCACGGCTTTCAGCGTCTCGGCGTCCGGCAGGCGCACGTTCGGGCGCACATCGAGCGACGGTGCCACGCGCAGCACCTTGGCGAGGCCGACCGCACGGAACATGCAGATGGCCGCCCAGCCGATGTCGAATTCCCACTTGCGCAGCGCGAACTTGGCCGAGCTGGGGAAGGCATGGTGATTGTTGTGCAGCTCTTCACCGCCGATCCAGAAACCCCACGGGATCAGGTTGCGCGCGGTGTCTGCGCTCTCGAAGTTGCGGTAGCCGGCCCAGTGGCCGATGCCGTTGACGAAACCAGCCGCCCAGAACGGGATCCACACCATCTGCAGCGCCCAGATCGCGGCGCCGATCACGCCGAACAGGGCCAGATTGATCACCAGCATCAGCGCCGGACCCCAATACGGGTGCGCGCCATAGACCTTGTGCTCGACCCAGTCATCCGGAGTGCCGCGACCGTACTGCTCCATGTCCTGCTTCGACTCGCAGGCGTCGCGGTACAGCGAGACGCCATCCCAGAACACCTTCTTGATGCCGTAGATCATCGGGCTGTGCGGATCTTCCTCGGTCTCGACCTTGGCGTGGTGCTTGCGGTGCACCGCCACCCACTCACGGGTGACCATGCCGGTGGTCAGCCAGCCCCAGAAGCGGAAGAAGTGCGCCAGCACCGGGTGGAAGTCCACGCCACGATGGGTCTGGCTGCGATGCAGATACAGCGTCACGGTAAAGATGGTGAGCTGGGTCATGATCAGAACGTAGACGAGCATCTGGACCCAGCTTGCGCTGGCGAGGCCGTTGTTCAGGAAATTGAGCACTGCATCGAGCATGGAAAGCACCGGGTAAGGGATGGATTCAGTCTAGTCGAGGGTCTTCCATACCCGCCAGCATGGCCTAGCCCACAATAGTATCAGCCCGTCAAGGGGGAGAAGCTAATACGTCGTTAGTTCACGCGACTGGCAATCGCCAGTTGTCTAAACAGTGGGGGCACCGTGACAATCAGGCAATGACCTTGCCAACCGACGTATCCGCGACCCCCATGCTGCGCCTGGACCAGCTCAGCCGGCGCCGCGCCGGCCGGCCAGCCGTGCAGAACCTGAGCCTGACCTTGCCACGCGGACAGGTGCTTGGGTTGCTGGGCGTCAACGGTGCCGGCAAGTCGACCACCCTGTCGATGATCGCCGGCGCGCTGCGGCCGGACAGCGGCAGCATCCAGCTGAACGGCATGGATTTCCTGGAGCAGCCGGAACTGGCGCGCGAGCTGATCGGCTGGCTGCCTGAACGTGCCCCGCTGTGGCCGGAACTGACGGTGAGCGAGCATCTCGACGCGCATGGTCACCTGCGCGGCTTGCGCGGTGCGGTGCTGAAACAGGCCCGTGCCGCCATCATCGAGCGCCTGGAACTGCAGCCACTGGCCCGACGCCTCGCCGGTGTGCTGTCGCAAGGTCAGCGTCAGCGCCTCGGGCTGGCCTGTGCACTGCTGCACAAGCCAGCTCTGCTGGTCCTTGATGAACCGGCCAATGCGCTCGATCCGGTGCAGGTCGCCGCGCTTCGCAGCCTGATCCGCGAACAGGCCGCTGCGGGCACCGCAGTCATCCTGTCCACCCACCTGCTGACCGAAGTCACTGCGGTGTGTGATCGCGTGGCGATCCTGCACGACGGCACGCTACGCCACGATGGCCCGGTGCACAGCGGCGATCACGCGGCACTGGAACGCAGCTTCTTCGAGATCGCGATGAACAGCCATACGCAACCGGCGCACGCCGCATGAGTCATGCCCTGACGAACACGGCCGCCGTGACACGACTGGAATGGCGGCGACTGCTGGTGCGCCCCCTCGCCTGGGTGCTGGCTGCGCTGACCGTGGCCTGGCTGGCATGGAATTTCACGCTGATGCTTGGCAGCTTCCTTTCCTCGCAAATCCAGCGCGCCGCGCAACCGGATGGTCCGGGCTTCATCGATCTGGTCGGCGTTCCCTTGTTGGGTCAACTCGCCCAGCTGGCGTTTCTGGTGGTGCCGTTGATCACCATGTCGGTGATTTCCGGCGAACGTCGCAACGGCACGCTGCCGCTGCTGTTCGCCGCCGGCGTGCCCGCGTGGCACATCGTTCTGGGCAAGTATCTTGCCGTGCTGGGCTGGCTGCTGTTGTGGCTGCTGCTGACGCTGGCGATGCCGCTGGCGCTGCTGCATACCACCCATTTCGACTGGGGCAAGCTGGGCGCCGCCACGCTCGGTCTCGCGCTGATGCTGGCGGCGCTTGGGGCAGCCGGCGTCGCCTGCTCCACATTCGCCTCGCACCCGGCCCTCGCCGCCGCAGCGGCACTGGTCATCGCGCTGGCGCTGTGGAGCGTGAACCTCGGCGCGCAAATGGCCGGCATCAACGGTGGCGTGATCAACTGGCTGGCCATGAGCAGCCACCTGCAGCCACTGCTGCGCGGACTGGTATCGACCACCGACATCGTGTGGTTCGTGCTGCTGATCGTGCTGGCACTGGCGCTGGCTTCGCGCCGGCTGGCCGCCGACAGGGAGCGTGGCTGATGGGCACACTGTTCAGACGTCTGGATGACTGGTTGTTCGCGCTGCTGCTGCTGCTGGCAGCAGCCGCCATCGGCTACCTCAGCACGCGCTATGTACACGAGGCCGACTGGACTGCCAACGGCCGCACCAGCCTGTCGGCGGAGAGCCGTGCCGTGCTGGCCCAGTTGCACGGACCGGTGGATATCGTCAGCTACGCGAATCCGCAGGGCAACTTGCGCCAGACCGTGGCCGGCTTCCTGCAACGCTATCAGACGGTGAAGCCGGATCTCAGCCTGCGTTTCGTCGATCCGCAGCAGGACCCGGCGAAGATGCGCGAGCTGGGCATCACTGTCGATGGCGCGTTGATCCTGCATTACAAGGATCGCGAGCAGCGACTGGATGAATTGTCCGAACGCAGCCTCACCAATGCACTGGAACGGCTGATCCGCGGCAGCGACCGCATCCTCGCGTTCGTCACCGGCGATGGTGAACGCCGCCCCGATGGTCCGGGCAATGCCGACCTCGGCACTTTCATCAACCAGCTTGAAGGCCGCGGCATGCGCGCGGTGCCGCTGAATTTCACCCAGGCCACCGACGTGCCGCAGCACACCGACCTGGTGGTGCTGGCCAGCCCGGCACTGGCGCTGCCATCGGGTGAGGTCCAGGTGCTGGTTCGTTACGTGCAGGGTGGCGGCAATCTGTTGTGGCTGACCGAACCGACCAATGACGATCTCGGCCTCGATCCACTGGCCACGGCACTCGGCCTGCGCGTGCTGCCGGGCGTGCTGGTCGACGGCTCCGGTGCAGCACTTGGCCTGCATGACCCGCGCCTGATCGCGCTGGGGGATTATCCGCCGCAGGCGATCACACGCGGCTTCACGCTGACCACGCTGTTCCCGCAGGTGTCCGCACTGGCCCAGGTGACCCAGGCGGGGTGGGCGGCCAAACCATTCCTGCGTTCCAGCGCACAGAGCTGGACCGAGTTCCACCCGATCGATAACGACAAGCCCTCGGATATCCGTTTCGACGCGGCTGCCGGCGAACTGAAGGGGCCGCTCGATTTCGGCTTCGCGCTGAGCCGGCTGTCACCGAGTCCGGACAAGAGCGAGCAGCGCGTGGTGGTGATCGGCGACGGCGATTTCCTGTCCAACACCTTCCTCGGCAACGGCGGCAACCGTGCATTGGGCGAGCGTGTGTTCGACTGGCTGCTGGGCGACGACAAGCTGGTCGACCTGCCGCCACGCGGTGCACCGGATCGGCTGATCGAGATCTCGCAGGCCGGACTGAACGCGATCAGCTTCGGCTTCCTGCTCGTGCTGCCGCTGCTGTTGCTGCTCATCGGTGGTCTGATCGTGTGGCGTCGGCGCCGTCACTGAGCCATGAAGCGTGCCACGCGCCAGCGCCTGTTTCTGCTGCTTGTTGTGGTCGCGCTGCTGGCGCTGGCCGGCTGGCAGCTGCGGCGCGACGCGCAGACCGCTCCCGGCACCCTGCTCGCGCTTGATCCAGCTGGCATCAACCACATCACGCTGACCCTGCGCGGCTCGTCGCCCATGCATTATGAAAAGCGCGACGGACACTGGTGGCGCATCGATGGCACGCCGGCGCGGGCCATCGACGGTCGGCTGAATGAACTGGCCGGCACAGCCGCGGCGCACGTGCTCAGCTGGCGCCCGGCCAGCGACTTCGATCCCGCGAAGATCGGCCTGACATCCCCGCAGGCAGTACTCGAACTGGATGGACATGCGCTGGAGTTCGGCGAATCCTCGGTGACCGGGCCACAGCATTACGTGCGTGTCGGCCAGCGGGTTGCACTGGTATCGACGCGCTACATGCCGCGATCGCCGGCGCTCCAGATCACCGAGCTGCACTGAGCCACTGAGCCGCGGAACCTCCCTTGCCCGAACTGCCCGAAGTAGAAACCACCCGCCGCGGCATCGCACCGTATCTGATCGGTCGGCGCGTCACCGGCGTGATCCTGCGTCGACCCGACCTGCGCTGGCCGATCCCGGCCGAGATCAGCACGCTGCTGCCCGGGCAGCGCATCGATGCCGTGGAACGGCGCGCGAAATACCTTCTGCTGCAGACCGAAGCCGGCAGCGCGCTGCTGCACCTGGGCATGTCCGGTGTACTGCGCGTGTTGCCGCCGGATGCCCCGATCGGCAAGCACGATCATGTCGACATCGCGCTGGAACGCAGCGCATCACAGGCAGCGCGCATCCTGCGCTTCACCGACCCGCGCCGCTTCGGCTGCCTGCTTTGGCAGGCGCCCGGCGAGACGCATGAACTGCTCGCCAGCCTGGGCCCGGAACCGCTGACCGATGCCTTCGACGGCGACCTGCTGTGGCGCACGTCGCGCAGCCGCAGCGCAGCCGTAAAAGTATTTCTGATGGACAACGCCATCGTCGTCGGCGTGGGCAACATCTATGCCAGCGAAGCGCTGTTCGCCGCCGGCATCGATCCGCGCCGCGCTGCCGGCTCCATCTCGCGTGCGCGCTATGCGCGACTCGCTGCCGAGGTGAAGCGCATTCTGGGCTGGGCGATCGAACGCGGCGGCACCACCTTGCGCGACTTCCTCAATCCCGACGGTGCGCCCGGTTACTTCTTCCGCGAACTGAATGTCTATGGCCGTGCCGGCGAACCATGCCGCGTCTGCGGCACGCCGATCAGACAGGTGGTGCTGGGGCAACGCTCGACCTTCTGGTGTCCGCACTGCCAGCACCGATCGGTCAAACAAGAGCGGTGCAGGAGCGACTTCAGTCGCGATGCTTTCGTTTCATGCGGAAAGAGCGATCGCGACTGAAGTCGCTCCTACAGGGATCGCCGCTCAATCGGGCCAGCGAAATTCCACATAGGTGTTGTTGAAGTCAGGGTGCTCCAGCCCACCGCCGAGATGCAACGTGACGCCGCCCGGGATGCCTTCGATGGCCAGCGACTGGCCCTCGCTGAAGTGCGCGCCGAGCGCTTCCAGTTCGACCAGCCGCTCGCACAGCATGCCGGCACGATCGAGCACGCGATCGGGCACGTTGCGGATACTGATGTCGGGTCGACCGAACTTGCGCATGCCGCGCGTGTGGATCCATGAATGATCCGGCCTGGCATCGTTGTCGCGCAGGATCAGCAGATGGTTGCGGACCGGCGCGCCCTCATGGACCAGGTACTGTCTGCGCCAAGCATCCGCATCGAGCAGGCTGAGGATCTGCGGATCGAGAATCGCCACGCCGCCCATGTCGAGCAGGCCGGCCAGCACACCCAGGGTGTCGCGCAGATAACCCGTGTCCGCACTGTCCTTGAAGCGGCCGCGCACGATCAGCACTTCGGGTGCATCGAAAGCGCGCTGGTAGGCCACCGGCGCATCCTCCTTGAACATGCGGCCCATCGCGCCTTTCAGCGGGTAACCTTCCCATTGGCGCAATGCACTGTGGTAGTGGTTGTTGGACTCGACGCCCGCCGGCAAACCAAGACTTCCGTATGGCTCGGACGGCACGCGGATCGCATCGAATTTTCCGAACACATAGAACTGCAGGAAGATTTCCTCGGCGCTGGGCTGCCAGTGCGGACGCTGCCAGGCGGGAATGATGATCGGAGTGTTCATGGGATTCCTTGTTATGGACGCCGCTCAGTGGCTCTCGCCCAGCGGGAGCACCGTCTGCTGCAGTTCGATACGGCCGCTGCCCTCGCTGATCTTCTTGAACTCGGCGCGGCTCACCGAGACATAACGGTCGTTGCCACCGATCTCGACCTGGGGTCCCTCGGTCACGGCACGTCCCTGTTCGTCAACCCGAACCACCATAGTGGCCTTGCGACCGGTATGGCAGATCGTCTTGATCTCCTCCAGATTATCCGCCCAGGCCAGCAGATAGCGACTGCCCTCGAACAGCTCGCCACGAAAATCAGTCCGCAGGCCAAACGCCAGCACCGGGATATTGAGCTTGTCGACCACATCGCTGATCTGCCACACCTGCGACTTGGTCAGGAACTGCGCCTCGTCGACGAAGACACAATGCAAGGCGCTGCGTGCAGCGATATCGGCCTCCACCAGCGCGAACAGGTTCTCGTCGCCGCCGAAACGGCGCGCATTTGCCTTCAGGCCGATGCGCGAGGCGACCACACCTTCGCCGTAGCGATTGTCCAGCGCCGGCGTGAGGATCAGCGTGCGCATGCCACGCTCGTGATAGTTGTACGCACTCTGCAGCAGCGTGGTGGTCTTGCCGGCATTCATTGCCGAGTAATAGAAGTAGAGCTTGGCCATGGGCTTGGATTCGGGTCTGATCGTGCATGGTAACGCGAGCGCCGCCGAACTCCTCCCTCTGCATGCAGGAAAGGCTGGGAGGGATAGCCCGGGCTTGCGCTAAAATCCAGAGCGCCCACCCTCCAAAAAGGGAATTTCCTTCGGTCACAACCCTCCCCTGCTTGAGCAGGGGAGGGTGCAGTGTCAGACCTTGTCCAGCGGTGTGGTGCCTCCGGTGAACTGCAGGCGTGCCTGCGCCAGCCGGTACCGGCGCTCGGCACGCCAGCGCCGCCAGTCGCGCAGGCCGCAGATTGCATAGACCAGCTTGAACACCTGCAGCCGCCACAGCACCTTCGGCGTGTCGAACAAGTCGCCAGCCAGCATCGAGATCACGCCCTGCTCCAGCTGCCAGGTGTTGCGCGGCTGGCGGAACATCTGCTGCATCACCGGCCCGTTGAAGCGGTAGATGAAGAATGAAAAGCGCGCCATGCCGGCGCGCTGGCGTTTCTCCAGCTTGCGCAACAGCGCCATCTCGCGCTTCGGCTCGCGCAAGGCCCGATCGACCACGTCAACCGCCTGCTCCGCCCCGCTCATCGCCAGGTACACGCCGGAGGAGAACACCGGGTCGAGGAAGGCGAAGGCATCGCCGACCAGCACCCAGCCCGTCC